>BDTX01000030.1 GCA_002897615.1 bacterium BMS3Bbin14 | reverse complement strand
GGGTTGAAATCGTTGACATGAAAGACATTAAAGGTGCAACCAGGGCAAGAGAATTGAATGTCCGTACGGTCCCCGCTGTGGCGATCAACGGTAAGCTTGCCGAATGTTGCGCCGGCAGGGGGCCTGACGAAGCAACTTTGCGAGGTGCTGGATTAGGGCAACCCACCGGTTGATTACTTGTAACCGTTCACCTGCACCCCATCTTTGTCCGTTTCGCCCTTCTCAGGTACAGGGAGTACACCTCGGAGGGCGGAACGAACGAATCTGGGGCACATCTGAACGGTTACAGTTACGAGTTGAGGGTAATTTATTGCCTCTGGTGAACGGTTACGATTACTTCAACCTAAATCCGTGATGGCTTGAGATAAATTTTTCTGGCAATATGTGGAATTTATTGCATTATATGCCAGATAAACTCATTTTCTGGTCTTCACCGCGCCGCCCTGCGGGGCGCCCGATAACGGCGCCTCTGCGGCGTTGACAGCTCGTTGATGACACACCAGGATAATCAACCTCGTTGCCGCCTTGCATCTGCCGTAACTGGTCACAGGGTGTGAAACTCTGCGCTATTCCTTACATCCAACCTGTAAACCGTCACAGGTGCCACAGATTTACGTAGTCGCTTCCGTTCGCAGGGAAGCGACCGAAGGGAGACTCCGGTAGTCCCTCTATGCGGGCGGGAGTGACCGCGTGAAGATGGGGTGCCTGTGACGGTTTACGGTCAGTATACTGGTATCAGGCTGTAGCCCTTCTGCTGGTAGGCGATCGCAGAGATGAACCCGTTGCCGACCACGTGTACAGAGGGAATTACTGCCGTGGGGTCGATGTCGCTTCCGTGTAGGGCCACGCCGCAGGCCTCGGTACGGATACCGGCCTTGCGCAGGTTGCGTACTGTTTTCTGGATCTCCGCCACCGGCCGTTGATCCTGGTAGGATATTCCCCGCCTATCCTTGGTCAGAAAGGCGACCGTCCGGCCGACCACGACCACCACTACATGGATCTTCACGCCCTGTCGCCTCATGCTCGCCGCAGTCTTGCCGACCAGGCGCAACACGTAGGCGACCTTGCGCGGGTCGGTGGAGTTGACGAGGAATATTGCCTTGGCCGACTTGAGTCCGGAGAGCGCGGCGGCGTCGTTGATTGGTTCCGCACAAACCGCAGTCGTTGCGCCGAACAGCAGGGTAATGAGCAGGATACTCATTATTGCATGGATTAACGTCTTCATCTGATACCTCTCCAGCCGGTAGCAAACCCGTGGTATGGCGGCACACCTCGCGAGTGCTGGATCTATAGGAAGCATAAAAGATGTTTATTTGTTTGGTATTGAATCGGCATTGTCATACCATTCGAAATATGCCAATGCACCTTTCCTGCCCGATTTGACTAATGCCTTTTTCTTTGAATCCGGCAAATCAAAATCAGTTGTGTCGACACCTATAGTATCGATATATACTGTCCTTGCCCAATCGTCGTTATGCAAATGCGCACTTTGCTGGGCTTCTAATATCGTATGGACAAGAGCCCATGTGTAACCAAAAAAATCGTCTATTTTTTTGTGTGGAGGCTCGGCATGGTCGCGGAAAACGGCAATTTCTTCTTTCGTGTCAAGTCTAAAACCCAATGTTTCTTTATTGTAAACGTAACTCGATATTGGTCGTTCCGAGTTTGCAATCTGCGAGTTTATTGCCTTGTAATACTTGGTTTCCGTATAGTTTTTTGAGCTTAGATATTTTTTTCGATCAAACAGTTTGACAGGGTAGTTGGCAAGAACGCCACCATCAATATATACATCCCCTCGTACGCTACGCTTTGCGGCAAAAAATAACGGTATGGACATGGAGATCCTAACTGCGTCGGCCACGCAAATTCTTGGAGTATGTTCGGCTGAAAAGACCTCTGAGAAGGAAGTGGATAAGTTTGTACCCATGAAATATAGGGACTTAAAGTTCCTCTTGTCCTTCATGGCCTCAATATCTGCGAAGGTTGATTCGCTGTTTCCTGTTTTCTCTTTAATTAGCTTGCCAATCCAATCTCTGAAATAGTCCCCTTTGTACCAGCCGAATTCATCTATAAGGCGCTCTGTATCCCTGACTATTCCCCAGGAATCATCCATAAAGTCGTTAAAGTCAAGTGACCACAATATATCCTTGGTCTCTTTTGAGGTAAATCCCAGGCCAAGGAGAATAGCATTTATCGCACCGGCAGAGGTCCCGCCAATTCTTTTTATTCCGGAGATAATCTCTCGTTCGGCCAAGACCTCAAGTGCGCCGAGGTATGCGATTCCTTTAACGCCGCCGCCCTCGAACACTAAATTGCGGAAATTATATGACATGATCACTCCTTTATCCTAATAGCATTGATAATGCAACGTTTTTAAAGGTAAATTAATCATAGCAACTCGGGCGGTGATTGACAAGTCCCTGGCCCCGCCTGTCAATATATTCGCGAACAGGAAAAGGTAGAGAAACAGCAACTTAATTTGTTCAAATAAAAAAAGCTAAGAGCCCCGGCGGGGCTTTCCTCACGTCATTGCTCCCCTCTTACAGGAATTTCCCCGTTGGACGCGAGCTGCATCATTTTTTTTTATTTCATGCGGTTAGCTAGAAGGATTGAGTAAGACCCTGCTTGAGAAAAAAGTGTTGGCAAAAATAAAAAAGTGAAGTAAATGAAAAATATCTATTTTGGTAGCCACCTTATTTCATAGCAAATCCTGTTGGGTCTTACAGGATTCTCAGCTTATCTTACTGTAATCGTATAAATATTTTCTTTTTTCGGGGAAATTCCTGTCTTAGGCGGCTCCCTGATGCCTCCCGCCTTGCGGGAGGGGCATCACTGGTCATAACCGCAAGGAATTAAAGGTGAATATGATGAAATCGGAAAGATATAAAAAGGGATGGGACAAACTAAAGGAAATCGATGGAGCAGCAGGGGAAAATGTAATTAATGCATTAAAAGATATTGCACCGGATTTTGCTGATTTATTGATCGAATTTCCATTTGGTGATGTATACGGCAGAGATGGCTTAGACTTAAAGTCCAGAGAAATTGCTACAGTTGCCGCTTTAACAGCTATGGGAACCGCCAGCCCTCAATTAAAAGTTCATGTGCATGGTGCGTTAAATGTAGGCTGTACACAACAAGAAATAATAGAGATTATGATACAAATGGCTGTTTATGCAGGTTTTCCTGCTGCTCTAAATGGCCTTTTTGCAGCAAAAGAAGTGTTTGATGAGCGAGAAGCAGTAGCGTTATTGTCCCGGTAATAATCAATGACGTCCGTCCGATGCAACGTCTTGGGCGGCTATTTCGTAGCCTTGGCCGTCATCAGTCCCCACAGCCAGTTGATCTTGTAACGCTGGATATGCGCCTCGGGGTGCCCGGCTTCCTGGAGCAATCGGAGGCACTCCCGCTCTCGGTAAACCTTGAAGTGTGCCGGACTGAACCAGCGAAGATACCAGTCGCAAATGCGGCACGCCAGATAATCATCGCACCAGTCCGTTATGATAATTTCACCGCCTGGGCGGAGGACACGAGTCATCTCCTGCAACGCCTCGACTGGCTGGCGGATGTAGTGAAAGGCGTTACAGGAGACGACCGTGTCAAAACTGTCATCCGCGAACGGCAGTTCTTCCGCCCAGCCCCCACCAAGTTCGGTACTCGCCGACAGTCGTCCACGGGCGACTGCCAGCATCTCCGGAACGGGATCCACACCAACCAGCGTCGTCTGGGGAAAGTTTTGGGCGAGCTTCTCAAGAAGGGCGCCGGTGCCGCAGCCAACATCGAGCAGCCGCGCACCTGGGGCCAGCGACACTCGTGCTATCGTCTCACGAGTTGTCGCTTCAATGTAGAATGACCACCTCGTATCGTACTCCGGAGCGAGGAGGGAATACTCCTTCACGACGTGCTCTCGTCCATTCTGTTGGTTCATCGCGTACACCTCCAGCCTCCTATTGCCCCCCAACGCCTCACTTTACCGGCAAAATAAAGCTGCAGGGTGAAGCCGCGCAGCTTTATTTTGCCCGACAGGAGTTTATAGCTTATACCAACTTTACTGCCAAAGCTTTGGCTTTTGCCTGTATCCGTTCAGATAACCTATGGTGAGGTTCTTTGGCAATTAAACCCGTAAAAAGTGTACCAACTGTGCCGGCACCAATAGTGTGCGCAGTGGTTTTGAGTTGTTTATGGGTGCCGAAAAACCAGCGGCCTAAAACCCCTGGAGCTGCGCATGAGGAAATAAGCACTGCTTTTTTCTTTGGGTCATTCGCTTTGCGAAACTGCGGAGCATTCATGTTCCATGGCCAATAAGCATAAACCACCAGTCTCTCCATAAACCGCTTAAAAATCGCAGTGACTGACCCGAAGTTGGTGGGCGAGGCGAGGATATAACCATCACTCTTTTCTATCTTATTGATCAATGTCTGCATGCCGTCATGCTGTACGCACTCGCCCGGCATATTGCCTGGCTGTTGTGTACATTCTCGGCAATTAAGACAAAACTCGACAGGATGGTTACGTAGAAGGATAATTTCGACCTCTGCTCCAGCTGTATGCAGAGACTCTGCCATAGTCTCGACCACTTGATCGGTAATCCCGCCATCCCGATATGAACCATTAATCGCGAGTATCTTGGTCATGATTTTCCTGTATCTCCGATAATAAATAGCGCATGTCTAAATGGATAAAAAGGTTTTGTGCTCGTCCGGGTCTGTGGGGGGGGGCTATCGGGTGACCGGTGGTCTACCCGGAAATTTTCCACTTTTGAGCAGCATGCCCGATCGCAGAGGACATAACTCCTTATCGTCTCGAAAATTTTTTATACGTTCAATTCCCCGAATCCTAACATGGTGAAGGGTGCTTGGCGCGTCGAATCGTGCTTATCTTGACATTTTACCAGCTTACTGCCGCTTGAGCCGCATTCTCTGAGTTGGCAACCTCCATGCGGCCACCGGGAAAATAGTCTTTTTGGATATCAATGATAATTAACACGTCTGACATTAAACCTCTCCCTTGGTGAAATTTTGTCTAAATGTTTTTTTGCAAAAAAACTATATAGCTACAGGGTTATTCGGCATTACCTGCTCAAAACAGCGAGGAACTTTTAATATTCGCTGACAAACCGTAATATATATTTGTGGGCAGGAGAAGTACAATGCCGCGTGCTCTGTCTTAACGCGACTGAATAACATGCTCAAGCAGGCAATGCGACCTTCCTGCTGTCCATGCCGGTGAAAAGGATCGACGAAAAAGGCCTTGCTTGAACCGCAAGGCCCGGTACATATTAATGTTGCAAGGTGACGGAAGAAATAGGATGTTGTGAGGATAGTTGCTGAATCCGTGAGCGTTCGAGAAGGTGCGGATGCAGATAGCGAGCCTGCGAGACCTTCGAGGCGGCAACGATGTTGATCAAGCCGTCACGGATCCAGGTAGTAGTCAGCCATCGGTCCGGGCAATAGGGGCCGTATGACTCGGGAGAGATTTCCGGTCCCATGGGGCCGGTTGCCGTCACACACTGTAAAGGAGTCGGACAAAAAATGGAAAGCATTCTAATGCACGTACTGACCGTATTTATGGGTTTTTTCGCCATAATGAACCCCATCGCCAATGTCCCTATTTTTCTCGGCCTCACCGGTGACGATGATGAACAGACGGCTGCGGTCGTGGCATTCAGGTCGCTGTTGCTGGCATTCCTGATTGTTGCTGTTTTTTCCGTTGCGGGCAAGGTCATCTTCGAGCTGTTCGGCATCTCTCTGCCCGCCTTTCGGATTACCGGCGGTCTGATAGTTTTTCTGATCGGCTTCCATATGCTGCAGGGCCATTCCTCAAGCATTCATCAGCCAAGCGAAGAGGACGGGCCGAAGCACCGGGAGGCGGAGCTCAGTGTCGCAATATCTCCATTGGCGATGCCGATACTCGCAGGTCCGGGCACGATCGCAACGGCGATGAATTTCTCGGCGCGCGGCGGTCTTAGTGATATGGTCGTGACGATCGTTACCTTTGCTGTTCTTTGTGTCATAACGTACGCATTTTTTGTCTTCGGAGAGAAGTTCGTTACCTTTATCGGAACCAGCGCTTTGGGAGCAATAACTCGAATGATGGGCTTGATCCTTGCCGTAATCGGGACGCAGATGGTGATTGAGGGACTGAAGGGTGCTTTTGTGCTTGTGGGGTAATCCGCGGTCTGGGAACTACGGTTGCGAAGAGGTCGTTCTGGTCGATGTCTGATTCGCCTTTTCCCCGGCCTTGATTTTTTCCCACTGCCGCCGGAGTTCCTGGTCCGTGCCGGTTTTCGTGCCAGCGAAAACATGGGGATGACGGCGGACCATTTTCTCGGTTATGCCGGCCAGGGCCTCATCAATGCCAAAATGGCCTTGCTCCTCATACATGGTGGTCAGCATGGTCAGGATAAAAAAGAGATCACCTATTTCTTCCCGTATATGTTCGGGGGCGGAGCTGTCAATGGCCTCGGCCAGCTCCCTGGTTTCTTCGAGGAGATATTTTTTGATGCTTGCCGGTGTCTGCCTGCGGTCCCATGGGCAGCCGTCATCGCCGCGCAGTCTGGCAACGGTATCAAGCAATCGTGTTAATTCCTTCTGGTTATTGGCTGAGGGCATTGCCGTTCTCCTGTGGCTTGTCGGCCAACCCTGGCGTCGGCTCAGGCTAAGGCCAGGGCCATGTCAAGGTCGGCAACAATGTCGTCGATATGTTCCAGCCCTACCGACAGCCGGACAAAATCAGGGCTGACTCCGGCGGCCAGCTGTTCCTCGGGGGTCAGTTGGGAATGGGTCGTGGAGGCCGGGTGGATGGCCAGGCTTTTGGAATCGCCGATGTTGGCCAGATGACTGAAGAGCTTGAGACTGTTGATAAAGGTTTTGCCTGCTTCCAGCCCCCCCTTGATGCCGAAACCGACCAGGGCGCCGAAGCCGTTGTTGAGATATTCCGCGGCCAGGTCATGGGTGGGATGGCTGGCGAGACCGGGGTAGAGGACCCAGTCGACCTTGGCGTGATTTTCCAGAAAACGGGCTACGGTCATGGCGTTCTGGCAGTGCCTCTCCATCCGCAGGTGCAGGGTTTCAAGGCCCTGGATGATGAGAAAGCTGTTAAACGGCGACAGGCAGGCGCCGGTATCGCGGAGCAGGATGGTCCGGGCCCGGATGATATAGGCGCCCTTGCCGACCGCCTGGCTCCAGACCACGCCGCCGTAGGAGGGGTCCGGCTCGGTCATCATGGGGAATTTGTCCGAGGCGGTCCAGTCGAAGTTGCCGCTGTCGACAAGAATGCCGCCGATACTGTTGCCGTGGCCGCCGCAGAACTTAGTCAGAGAGTGGACGACAATATCGGCACCGAAATCAAAGGGCCGACAGAGGATCGGGGTCGGCACGGTATTGTCAACAATAAGGGGGAGCCCGGCCTGGTGGGCGATGGCGGCGATTTTTCTCAGATCAGGCGTGTCCAGACGGGGATTGCCGATGGTTTCGACGAACACGCATTTGGTTTTTCCGGTGATGGCACCGGCAAAGCTCTCCGGCCTGGCGGCGTCGACAAAGGTGGTCTGAATGCCGTACTGGGGCAGGGTGTGACACAAGAGGTTATGGGTGCCGCCATAGAGGCTTGACGCAGAAACCACCTCGTCGCCGGCCCGGCAGATGTTGAGAAGGGCATAGGTAATGGCCGCCGAACCGGAGCTGGTGGCCAGGGCGCCGACTCCGCCTTCCAGGTACATCATTCGTTTTTCCAGCACATCGGTGGTTGGATTCATGATCCTGGTATAAATGTTGCCGGTGGCCTCGGGGGCGAAGTCCGTCGGCCGCAGCCCCTCCTGGTCGAGATTGAGCCGCGGCGCCCAGACTTCTGGTTTCAGGCTGAACAGGCTCGCGGCATCCTCGGTATCAGAAAAGACAAAGCTTGTCGTTTGATAAATGGGAACCGCCCGGCTCCGGGTGGCGGTATCTGGTGTATGGCCGGCATGCAGGGCCAGGGTTTCAGGTTTCCAGGACATAATTTTTCCTCTATCTGGTAATCGGTTGAGTGGACGATAGATGTGGTCAGCAGTGAGAGTTTATTTTATTCTATTTGTCCAAGAATAACAACAGGAAGGGTTGTTTTTTTCCAGGGGGAAACGGCATCATTCGGATTTTGTTGGCGAATCGTTCACCGGGCTTGATCGTGACCCGGCTGCGGTTATTTTTTTCTTGGCCGGTTCCTTGGGAGGTAACTGAAATGTTTGATGATCATCCTGTAGAGTGGTACATATTGTCCGACAATATGTCCGGAAACTCATGGCTGGTCTTGACAAAGAATGGTTCAGGGCATAACTATGTCCTCCGACCGTAAATAAAGAATTTGGTTGAAATGAATATGGAACTTGAATGCGCCAAATATAAAGAAAAAATGTCTTCCGGGGAGGCCTATTGCCATCATCCGGGTGATTACTGTAAGTTCCGGACATCCTGCATCATTCATTTTATGGGCAGTGAAAACGGTAAAAAGGATGTTGCGAAATCGACGGCAACGGCCGCCCCTGCCGACCGACAAACAACCGGGAGCGAATCGTGATTGAACTCAATTTCGCCAAGGCCGAAAACGGCCTGTTGCCGGCCATTGTTCAGGATTTTGCAACCGGCCAGGTTTTGATGCTGGCCTATATCAACGAAAAGGCCTGGCACAAGACGCTTACAACCGGCATGGGACATTTCTGGAGCCGGTCCAGGAACAAGCTGTGGCTTAAAGGTGAATCCTCCGGACATGTGCAGGTGATAAAGGAAATTCTGGTTGACTGCGATGAAGATACGGTAATCTACAGGGTTGAGCAGAAGGGCGGTGCCGCCTGTCATAAGGGCTATGGCAGTTGTTTCTTCCGCCGGGTTGAAGGCGATCGTCTGGTTGTCAACAGCGAACCGGTCTTTGATCCTGAACAGGTTTACGGTAAAAAGTGAAATAGTGTCTGTCCGGAAACGGAGATTTTTTTGTTCGAGATCAGGTAAGCGGCCAGCGGGAGACTCCGGGTCCTGGCGAAAATACCGTTGCCGGATGGACACGAAATACGAAAAAAGGTGAAAGAAAACATGGGCGTGCTGAAAATAGGAATACCGAAGGGGAGCCTGGAACAGGCCACTATTGAGCTTTTTGCAAAGTCGGGATGGCGGATTAAGCTGGTTTCCCGCAATTATTTTCCTGAAATTGATGATCCGGAACTTTCCTGTTTCATCTGCCGGCCCCAGGAAATGTCACGTTATGTCGAATCAGGGATGCTCGATGCGGGCATAACCGGCAAGGACTGGACCATGGAGAATGACTCGGATATCGAGGTTGTTGCCGATCTGATTTATTCAAAAGTCAGCAGGAAACCGACCCGCTGGGTCGTTGCCGTTGCCGGAGATTCCGATATAAAAAAGGTGGAGGACCTGGAGGGCAAAACGATTGCCACCGAGCTTGTCAACGTGACCCGCAGGTTCTTTGCCGAGCGCAATGTTTCCGTGAATATTGTTTTTTCCTGGGGCGCCACCGAGGCCAAGGCGGTTTCGGGCCTGGCCGACGCCATTGTCGAGGTTACGGAGACGGAAGCCACCATCCGGGCTCATGGCTTACGGATCATCCACGAGATGATGCAGTCCAATACCCAGCTTATCGCCAATAAAGATGCCCTCGGTGACAGCTGGAAAAGAGAGAAAATAGATAATATTTCCATGCTGCTGCAGGGAGCCCTGCGGGCTGACCGTATTGTCGGCCTGAAAATGAACGTGCCGCTCGACATGCTTGACAAGGTGATCGAGATGCTGCCCAGCGTAACGGCGCCCACGGTGGCGAAGCTGTACAAGCAGGACTGGTTTTCCGTGGAAACCGTGATCTCCGAACATCAGGTGCGCGATCTGGTGCCGCAGTTGAAAAAGGCCGGGGCGGAAGGCATTATTGAATACACTCTTAATAAAGTTATCTGAGAGACTGGATGCCTATGCCCAATTTTAATAATGTCAGCTTCCTCCAGAGCGTTTTCAAGATCAGGCAGCTGCCCGACCCCCTCTATCCGGAAATTGCCTTTGCCGGGCGGTCAAACGTGGGCAAGTCCACCCTGATAAACCGTCTGGTCGGCCGCCGCAACCTGGTTAAAATCAGCTCCCGTCCGGGCAAGACGCAGAGCCTTAATTTTTTTGTTCTCGACGATCAATTCTATCTCGTTGACCTGCCCGGCTACGGTTTCGCCCAGGTCTCCAAAGAGGTGCGCTCGTCATGGCAAGGGCTTATCGTCGATTACATCGAGAATCGTGAACGTCTGGTCTGTGTCGTGGTGATCATTGATTTGCGCCATGAATTGAAAGTTCAGGACCGGGAAATGGTGGAATGGTTGCGCTATCAGGGCCGGTCTTTCCTGCCCGTCTATACCAAGGCGGACAAGCTCTCACGCAACAAACAACTGCAGAATGCCGCTGCGCTGGACGCTGCATTGACCGTCAGGCCCGAGGAGCGGATCATTTTTTCCGGCCAAACCGGGCAGGGCTGTATGGCCTTGCAGACTTTTCTTGCATCTTATGGAGAAAGCTGTTAGTAAATTTACTGACAGCAATTGTTTCAGATATTTTCCAGGTTTCTACTGTAACCTGGAAAATATTAGATGATCAAGAGCGAAAGGAGGAGAGTAAGATGTCTCTGAGATCTGACTGGCCCTGCTGGGAGATTATGAAGTGTCAACCCGAACAGGCCACTCGGTGCCCTGCGTACCAAGCCGATCGGCCATGCTGGGAAGTTATGGGTGAGATTGATTCCTTTTTCTTCAATGTCTGCAGAGATTGCATCGTTTATGTGGTCAAACAAAAAAATTCCATCTTCAGCAAGGAAGAAATTCTGAGCATCATGAGCCAGAAAGGTGTAGATGTCACCGGTGTTCAGTGCCCCCGGTTAAAGGCTGTCGGCCAGTAATGGGGTCGCAGTCATATTTTTGATCGGTATGAATCGTCCCCTTCTTTGCGTCAGGGATGGTCAATTGTTATTGTTCTGATTTGAGTACCGCCAGAAATGCCCGTTGCGGTATTTCTACGTTGCCGACGGTTTTCATTCTCTTTTTCCCCGCCTTCTGTTTCTCCAGGAGTTTTCGTTTCCTGGAGATATCGCCACCATAACATTTTGCCGTTACATCCTTGCGCAGGGCCGAGATCGTCGTCCTGGCAATAATAGTGCCGCCGATTGCGGCCTGGATGGCAATCTTGAACATCTGGCGATGAATTTCCTCCTTGAGCCGTTCGCAGGCTTTCAGGCCTCGTTCCCGCGCCCGTGATTTATGGACCAGTTGGGAGAGGGCATCCACGTTCTCACCGTTGACCAGGATATCGAGTTTGACCAGGTCGCTGGGCCGGTAGTCAAGCAGTTCATAGTCAAATGAACCATATCCCTGGGTTATTGATTTCAGCCGGTCGTAAAAATCGTAGATCACTTCGGCCAGCGGCAGTTCGCAGGTAAACTCGATCCGGCCGGTCGCGGGATAGTGATAATCGGTTTTTTCGCCCCGGCGCTCCATGCACAGGTTCATGACTACGCCCATGTAGCGTTCCGGGATATGGATCGTCGCCTTGATAAAAGGCTCTTTAACGCGTTCTATGCTGCCCGGATCGGGAAAATGGGCGGGATTGTCAACCTCAATCCTGGTGCCGTTCCGCAGGTAAAACAGGTAGCGGACCGAGGGAACCGTCAGGATTAACGAGATACCGAATTCCCGTTCCAGCCGTTCCTGGACGACCTCCAGGTGCAGCAGGCCGAGAAACCCGCAGCGGAATCCGAAACCGAGGGCCACGGATGAGTCCTTCTGAAAGGTCAGGGAGGCGTCGTTGAGTTTCAGCTTTTCCATGGCATTGGCAAGGTCCTCGTATTCATCGGTCGAGATGGGATAAATAGAGGAGAAAACCACCTGCTGGACTTCCTGGAAGCCGGGCAGCGCAGCGGCGCAGGGTGATTCTTTCAGCGTGATGGTATCGCCCGGGCGGGTGTCGGAAACCGTTTTTACGCCGGCAATGATATAGCCGACCTGGCCGGCTGTGAGTTCTTTCTGCGCCTCGTGGTGGAGGCGGAATAAGCCCACCTCTTCGACCCGATATTCCGCGTTGTTGGACATGAAGAGGATCTGGTCGCCCGGCCTGACGCGGCCGTTGAAGATGCGGCAGGAGATAATCGTCCCGCGGTAGGGATCATAGCGGGCGTCGAAGATCAGGGCTTCGAGGGGGTTGTCAGGATCGCCGGTCGGCGGTGGCAGCAG
Source organism: bacterium BMS3Bbin14 (assembly GCA_002897615.1). Taxonomy (GTDB): domain Bacteria; phylum Desulfobacterota; class Desulfobulbia; order Desulfobulbales; family Desulfobulbaceae; genus BMS3Abin13. The sequence goes on along the minus strand of BDTX01000030.1, from coordinate 78,638 downwards.
GTTGACGATGGCCTCGAGGATCCGGTCCACGCCCTCGCCGGTCTTGGCGGAGCAGCGCTGGATGGAATCGGCCTCCAGGCCGAGTTCCTCCTCGACCTGGGCGGCAACCTTGTCCGGTTCCGCCGAGGGCAGGTCGATTTTATTGATGACCGGAATAATCTCCAGATCGTTCTCCATGGCCAGGTAGAGGTTGGCCAGGGTCTGCGCCTCGATCCCCTGGGCGGCATCGATTAGCAGCAGCGCCCCTTCGCAGGAGGACAGGGCCCGGGAAACCTCGTAGCTGAAATCAACGTGCCCCGGAGTGTCGACCAGGTTCAAGATATAGTTTTTGCCGTCTTTGGCTCTATAGGGCAGACAGATGGTCTGGCTTTTAATGGTAATCCCCCGCTCCCTTTCAATGTCCATGGAGTCCAGCAGTTGATTCTGGAATTCGCGGTCGGTCACCATGCCGCAATGTTGAATCATGCGGTCGGCCAAGGTCGATTTGCCATGGTCGATGTGGGCGATTATGCTGAAATTTCTTATTTCTTTCATCTGTTTCAAGGTCTCTGCCCCCTGCCTTGTTCCGCAGGAGTCTTAAGGGGAAATTGTAATATAATTTCGGGGCCAAAAAAAAAATCGTTTCCGGCGTGCCCCTGCGGACCGCCCGATAACGGCGCCTCTGCTGCGTTGGCAACTCCTTGATATCACGCCATGATAATCAACATCGTTGCCGCCTCGAAGGTCTCGCAGGCTCGCTATCTGCATCTGCACCGTTCTCGAACGGGTACGAATATAAGGCAATTGACAGAAAAAATAGTCCCGATATTTTTCCCGTACTTCTTTTTCATTCTTATTGATCGTCAATGATTAAGATTATGCCGGATTCCAGTGATTTTTTTGCCGGAATGGAGTATAATAACTCTCAATTGCACTCTGTAAAAGGGCATTCTTGATGAATTTGTAAAAAGCCTGAAACGCTCGGAAATCATTCCGGGCGAAGCGGGAATTTTGAATGGCGTCAAAATGACGGCCCAAAAAAATCCTGCGCTGGTCGTAAAGACAACATGCGGGGACTTTTTGCAAGGACATCATCCCTGGACAGAGTCTTTTTTTTGTAACTATTAAGGGACAAGCAAGCGGATAACTGCCATACCCCCGTTTCTCTTCAGGTCACGTCCCTGGGAACGGCCGGAGTTTCAGGTAAACAAATGTCTTCTTTCATGGCGCGGTAGTGGAAACAAACAGCGTATGCCTTCGCTTTTTTCTATGATGCAAAAAGATAAAGAAAAAGAAAAAGAATCGCCACCGGAGCTGGAACCGTATCTGCATCCCCTTGTCGTTATGCCTGAGGATGAAAACCTTCCGGCACTCAGCAATCCGGCGCTCCATCGGTACCTTCAGGAAATCAGCCAGTATGAACTGCTGTCACGTGAGGCGACCGAAGAGCTGGCTATCCGTCTGCAGGAAACCGGCGATCCGGATGCCGCATACCGCCTGGTATCGGCCAACCTCCGGTTGGTGGTCAAGGTGGCGATGGACTTTCAGAAATACTGGATGCAGAATTTTATGGATCTGGTTCAGGAGGGCAACGTGGGACTGGTCCAGGCGACCAGGAAATTCGATCCTTTTCGCGGGGTCAAATTTTCCTATTATGCCGCATACTGGATTCGTGCTTATATTCTGAAATTCATAATGGACAACTGGCGCCTGGTGAAGATCGGCACCACCCAGGCGCAGAGAAAACTTTTTTTCAGTCTGAACAAGGAAAAAAAACTGCTGGAGGCCCAGGGATTTAAACCGGAAATCAAACTGCTGGCCGAGCGGCTCAACGTCAAGGAGAGCGAGATCGTCGAAATGGGCCAGCGGATGGATAACTGGGAGGTCTCGCTTGAAAGTCCGGTTCGCAACGATTCCGAGGATGAACAGAAAAGTTTTTTGCCTTATGAAGGCCCGGATATCGAAGAGATTGTCGCCAGCCAGGAGATTAAGGACCGCCTTGCCGACCTCCTGTCCGGTTTAAGAGATCAACTCAATGAAAAGGAACAGGTTATCCTGCAAACCCGCCTGCTCAGCGATGAGCCGCAGACCCTGCAAGTAATTGCCGATCAGTTCGGGGTCTCCAGGGAACGGGTGCGGCAGATCGAGGCTAACCTGCTGAATAAATTAAGGAAACATTTTGAAAAAGTGATGCCGGATATTAAAGATTTTTTCACCGGAGATCACCTGATCCTGAATTCCGGCCCCGGCAAGACGGAATGATTTGTCTTTGATCGTTGGTCTTCCCGCCTGCACCTTCTTCTTAACCTGAATCCGTGACGGCTTGAAGTGAAATCCCGGACAATATGTGGAATTTATCGGTATTATTACCGAAAGAATGCATTTTATGCCTTCACCGCGCCGCCCTGCGGTTCGCCCGGTAACGGCGCATCTGCTGCGTTGGCAACAAAGTTGATATCACACCATGATAATCAACATCGTTGCCGCCTTGAATCTGCACCGTTCTCGAACGTTCACGGATCCAGGTTTAAGCAAAATCAGAAAAGATCAGAATATAGATGACGAGAAAAATGAACGTATCTCTTCTTGACTTGAAACCGCAGATGTCCGCACTTCGTGAGGAGGTTATCCGGGCCGTGACGGGAGTCATCGAGTCAACCCAGTATATCCTCGGCCCTGAGGTCGACCGGTTCGAGGAGGCGGTGGCCGCGTACTGCGGCGCCCCCTATGCCGTCGGGGTGTCCAGCGGGACCGATGCCCTGCTGGTCAGCCTTATGGCCCTGGGGATTGGCCCCGGCGACCTGGTGTTGACCACCCCGTATACTTTTTTTGCCACCGTGGGTTCCATCCTCCGGGTCGGGGCCTTGCCTGTTTTTGCCGATATCGAGCCGGACGGCATGAATATCGATTCTGAACGAATGGCGGACCTGCTCGCTGGGGACCGGCGCCACGGCGGCCGGCTCAAGGCGATCATGCCGGTCCATCTTTTTGGTCAGTGCGCCGACATGCAGCGGATTATGGAACTGGCCGGGGAATACGAGGTGCCGGTGATCGAGGATGCCGCCCAGGCCATCGGTTCCGACTGTCCGTTTGTTGACGGCGACCACGTCTCCTGGAAAAGGGCGGGCTCCATGGGGATCGCCGGTTGTTTTTCATTTTTTCCCAGTAAAAACCTGGGCGGGATCGGAGACGGCGGCATGGTTGTTACCGGTGACCGGGAGTTCGCCGAACGGTTGCGCTCACTGCGCAATCACGGGGCGCAGCCGAAATATCATCATGCGCGCATAGGTGGAAATTTCCGGCTTGATCCGATTCAGGCCTGCGTCCTGAATATTAAATTGTCCCATCTTGAGGAGTGGCATGAGGCCAGGCGCAGGAACAGCGACCTCTACCGGCGGCTTTTTGTTGCCGCCGGTCTGGCCGGTGACCCGGTCGGGCTGCCGCCGGCCCTTTACAAGGATGTGCCGGGCTCTGCAATAAACAATTATCATATTTATAATCAGTTTGTTATCCGGGTTCCCGAGCGCGACCGGTTGCGTGATTTCCTGAAAGAGAATAATATCGACTCCGAGGTCTATTATCCTCTTTGTCTCCATCAGCAGGAATGTTTAAGGACATACGGCTTTGCCGGTTTATCTTATCCCGTGGCTGAACAGGCCGCTTCGGAAGCCCTGGCTTTGCCGATTTATCCGGAATTGCGGCCGGAACAGCAAGAATATATTGTTGCAACTATAGCCGGATTCTTTAAGGGCTGATTATTTTCAATACTTCCTTCGAGAATCGTGAAGTTTACTGTGAAATATTTATTATATCTGGCAACATTTTGTCTGCCTTTGTTTTTCTGCATTCCCGTATCGTATGGCCGGCCGGCGGCCAAGGATGCGGTGCAGACGGCGCCGGCCACTGAAAGCGTCGCCGTTCCCGATCATGATGTTCAGTGCGAGAACAATAAACTGGCACCGGATTGGAAATTGATCTGGGACCAGGCGCGGCAACTGGCCCGGGAGAAGAAGTACCGGGAAGCCCTGGTGCAGTACGAGCTCCTTTTCGGCCGTAAGGAAAATATCGACGAAGCCAGGTGGGAATATACCACGATCCTCATTCATCTTGAGCGCTGGCGGCATGCTGAAACGCAGCTTGACATGCTGACTGCCCATAATCCCGACAATAAAAATTACCTCCTTGCCCTGGCCCAGGTCTCGCTGGCCATGGGAAATGTTGAGCGGGCCGTGAAGCTCTATGGTCAGTTGTACGGACAGGCGCCCGATAGTCCGGAAGCGGTGCCGGCACTGGAAGGGTTGATCCGCGCCCTTGAGCGCCAGGGACAAGATGAAGCGCTGCTGCCTCTTATTGAGCAGTTGATTCTGCGTAAACCCAATGACCTGAATCTGCAGAAGAAGCTGGCCCGGTTGTCACTCAAGCTCAACCGGACCGGCAAGGCCGGAGATATGCTGCAAAAACTCCGGCAAATTGCTCCTAATGATCCCGAGGTCTTGTTGCTGTCGGCCCGGTTGCAGAAAAAGCTGGGGCATGTGCAACAGGCGGCAGTCTTCTGGCGGCGGCTTGTCGCCCTTGAACCAGGAAATCAGGAGGGCCGCCGCCAACTTATGCTTTATTATCGGGACTGGGGGAATGGTTCCATGGAGTTGAAACAGATTGAAGCGTTATTAAAAAATAATCCTGGTGATATCGGGCTCCTTGATCGCGGCGCGGAGTTGAATATGGAGCTGGGACGGGCTGATCGTGCCCTTGAATATTATGACTGTTCCCTGGCCCTGAAACCGGACGACAAGGCGATTGTCCGGATGAGGCATGAGGCTCAGAAGGTTCTGGCCCGCGATTTTCTTGCCCTGGTGGAGAATAACGGCAGCCGTATGCTTTGGCACGATCTGGTCAAGGTCACCGCTGACCGGCCCGGGGTGTACAGGGCTATTGCCGACCTGCTGAGAGAGCAGGGCAAGGTTGCCGAGTTGATCGACGTCCTGACCATTATCCACCAGGAAGATCCCGGAGATAAGCAGGCCGGGGTCGAGCTTGCCGATCTGCTGGAAAAACAGGGGCGGGTCAATGAAGCGCGGCTGCTGCGCAAGGAAATGAACCGGGCCGGCAAAATCAATAAAAGTGAGAAGAAAAAGCCTCTTTTGCAGCATATTCAGGCCGAATGTCGTAACCTGAAGGTAACCGTTCACCAGAGGCAATAAACTACCCTCAACTCGTAACTGTAACCGTTCAGATGTGCCCCGGATTTGTTCGTTTCGCCCTCCGAGGTGTACTCCCTGTACCTGAGGAGGGCGAAACGGACAAAGATGGGGTGCAGGTGAACGGTTACACCTGAAGTGACGTTGCGGGGTTGAAATCAACACCTTATCATTTTTTTGACCGTTACGATTCCAGAATTGACATTGAGTCCCAATATAATTGTTATTTTGAAATAAGAGGAGAAAGTTGACATGATGGAAAGAATTCCAATGTCCCGGACCGGTTATCAACGTCTGCGCGAGGAACTCGACCAGCTTGAACGGGTGGAGCGTTTTGTTGTAGTTAAGGCCATTGAAGTGGCCCGTGAGCATGGTGATTTGAGTGAAAACGCCGAATATCATGCCGCCAAGGAGCGGCAGGGGATGATTGAGGGGCGCATTATCGAGCTTAAGGATAAACTTGCCCGGGCGGAAGTGATCGATTGTTCGGAAGTGGACTGTGTTCGGGCTGTTTTTGGGACAGTGGTTACCTTGACGGACATGGAAACAGAGGAGGAGGTAACCTATCAGCTCCTTGGGCCGGAAGAAGCGGATGTCAAGAAGGGATCCATTTCGGTGCTTTCTCCTCTCGGCAGGTCAATGCTGGGGAAAGAGGTCGGGGATGAAGTGAAGACCAAGACCCCCGGCGGTAACCGTGAATTCGAGGTCATGGAAATTCAGGCTTCTTCCGTGGATTGACCCGTGACGGTTTGACTTTCAGGCGGTATTGACGGCCAGGCTCGTTCAGGATGCCAAGCAGGAAGATATTGATGACCTGTTGCACCGTTTCGTCCATGGAGTATTCGGAGACAAGGTCCAGGTTCCAGATCCTGGCGATTTCATCAAGCGCTCCGAAGATGGCCCGTTTAGCAATGCCGGGCAGGATGTCCTGGCGAAAGACGTTTTTGTCCTGTCCCTGTTTGATGATGGTCGAGATGATGTTTATGTATTCGCTGAATCTGTTGTTACGGTAGTCCCTGACCAGTTTATTGGTCTGCCGGAGTTCAATCTGGATCACCTCTGCCAGGTTCTTATTTTTTTTCATCTCCTGAAGGTGCTTGGCAATAAAAATTTCAATCATGCGGCGGGGATCATCTTCTTCGGCGAGCAAGGCCTTGATTTGATCAACCAATTTGCCTATTTCCTGTTCAAAGACAGTAAGGAGAATGTCAAATTTATTGTTGAAATAGAGATAGATAGTGCCGTCGGCTACCTTCGCCTCCTTGGCGATATCCGAGATCCTGGCATTAAAAAATCCTTTTTTGGCAAAAACTTTGGTGGCGGCGCGAATAATTTTATTATGTTTATCTGCTGACTTCATCGAAGTATTCTTGAAGAGGATTCTGGGACCATGGTTACTGAATGATTATTCATTAATATGAATAACAGAATTGTATATATCGTGTCAAGCAAAATGGATCGCTGTTCGATTTTATGACGTCGGAGTGATGAGCGGTCCTTAAGATATTGTAAAAAAAGATGTAGTTGATAGACTCGTCCGGCGTGTTCCCGGTGCTTTTTTTACGAGTTCGTCTTTTATGATGGAGAATAAGATGAGAATTTTGGTCATTGGTTCAGGTGGTCGTGAGCATGCCCTGGTGTGGAAGCTGCGGCAGAGTCCCCGGGTCACCGCGATTTATTGTGCCCCGGGCAACGCCGGCATAAGAAAACTGGCGAGCTGTGTCGACCTCGCTGCCGGGGATATCGAGGAACTGGCCGCGTTTGCCGCGGCGGAAAATATAGACCTGACCGTTGTCGGCCCGGAAGATCCGCTGACCCGGGGGATTGTTGATGTTTTTGAAAAAAAGGGGCTGCGCATCTTCGGACCCTCTGCCGCCGCTGCCGAACTGGAAAGGAGCAAGGTCTTTACCAAGGATTTTCTGCAAAAGTATTCCATCCCAAGCGCTGCGTACCAGGTGTTTAGCAAGCGGGGAGCCGCTAAAAAATATATTGATTCCATCGGCGCTCCCTGTGTGGTCAAGGCGGACGGGCTGGCCGCCGGCAAGGGGGTGATTATCGCCCGGACTACGGCCGAGGCCAAGAAGGCCGTTGATCTGATTATGAAAGACAAGGCCTTCGGCCCGGCCGGCAACAAGGTTGTGGTGGAGGAGTTCCTGCAGGGCGAGGAGGTCTCGTTTATCGCCTTTGCCGACGGCACCACGGTGCTGCCCTTGCCCTCGTCACAGGACCACAAGGCGATTTTCGATGGCGACAAGGGGCCCAACACCGGCGGCATGGGGGCCTACTCCCCGGCCCCGGTGCTTACCGAGGACCTGGCCCGGCGGATCATGGACGAGGTGATGCTGCCCACGGTCCGGGGGATGGCGGCAGAGGGGCGGCCCTACAAGGGCATGCTTTACGCCGGCATGATGATCGACGGAGACCGCCTGAGTGTCCTGGAGTTCAACTGCCGTTTCGGTGATCCCGAGTGTCAGCCCCTGCTCATGCGTCTGCGGTCCGATCTGGTCGATGTCATGGAGGCCGTTATTGAAGGCCGGCTCGAGACCATTGAGCTGGACATCGATCCCCGGCCCGCGGTTTGCGTCGTTATGGCCTCCCGGGGCTATCCGGCCAAGTACGATACGGGCAAGCCCATCACCGGCCTCGTCAAGGCCGGGAAGATGAAGGATGTGGTGGTGTTCCACGCCGGCACCGCCGTCAAAAACCGCCGCATTGTTACGGCCGGCGGCCGGGTCCTCGGGGTGACCGCCATCGGCGCTGATATCGGTGCGGCTATCGCCAGGGCCTACGAGGCGGTCGGGGTAATCCGCTGGGACGGCTGTACCTATCGCACCGACATCGGCCACCGGGCTCTGAAACGATTGGCGAAACGCGAGGACCCGGTTGTCGGTATCGTCATGGGCAGCGGCTCGGATCTCCCGGTGATGCAGGCGGCGGCCGATTTCCTGCAGTCCCTGGGGATCAGGCACGAGATGATCGTCTCGTCGGCGCACCGCACGCCGGAACAGACCGCCGAGTATGCCCGGACCGCCGCCGACCGTGGCCTGCGGGTTATTATTGCGGGGGCGGGCATGGCGGCCCATCTGGCCGGGGCGATTGCGGCCCAGACCCTCCTGCCGGTCATCGGCGTGCCCATTGACGCTTCACCCCTGAACGGCCTTGACGCCCTGTTGTCAACGGTGCAGATGCCGCCGGGGATCCCGGTCGCCACCATGGGCATCGGCGCGCCGGGGGCGAAAAATGCAGCCGTACTTGCCGCCAGGATACTCGGTCTCTCCGATGCCGGGATCAAGGCCGGCCTTGGCGAATTCCGGCGGAAGATGGCCGGGCAGGTCGCCAAGATGAATGACGATCTCGGCAAGTGACCCTGTCGGCACGGCAACAGCAGGAGATTGTCGAGGCCGCTGCCGTTTTGAGAGACGGCGGCCTGGTCGCCTTCCCCACCGAGACCTATTACGGCCTCGCGGTTGATCCGTTTAATGAGCAGGCCCTGGAGCGGCTGTTCACGGTCAAGAAAAGGTTGCGGCTCAAGCCGGTTCTCGTGCTGCTGGCCGGGCGGGAGCAGCTCGGTCTCCTGGCCGCGGAGATTCCCGATATTGCCGGGCCGCTCATGGATCGTTTCTGGCCCGGCCCGCTGACCCTGGTCTTTCCCGCCCGCCCTGAATTGCCGGCCCTGCTGACCGGGGGGACCGCGAGCGTGGGAGTCAGGCAATCGCCGCATCCCCTGGCAACCGGCCTGGTCCGGGCCTTCGGCTCACCGCTGACCGCGACCAGCGCCAACCGTTCGGGTGAAGCGGCAGCGGTCACCGGCGGGGAGGTCCGGCGCCTGTTCGGGACCGAGGTTGACCTGGTCCTTGATGGCGGCGCCACCCCGGGCCGCGCCGGGTCAACGCTGATCGCCGTGACCCGGCAGGGGGTTCGCCGTATCCGTGAAGGGTGCATCCCCTTCCGGGAGATTGAGCGGCTGGTCAACACCACCTGAGTCTGCCGATGGACCATCCTTTTCAACTCGTCTCCCCATTCTCCCCGGCCGGTGACCAGCCCCGGGCCATTGATCTGCTGACCGGCGGTATCGAGGCCGGGGTGCGCGACCAGGTGCTGCTGGGCGTTACCGGCTCCGGCAAGACCTTTACCATGGCCAAGGTCATCGAACGGGTTCAGCGGCCGACCCTGGTGCTGGCTCCCAACAAGACCCTGGCGGCCCAGTTGTTTGCCGAGTTCCGCGAACTTTTCCCCGGCAACGCGGTGGAATATTTTGTCAGCTACTACGATTACTACCAGCCCGAAGCCTATATCCCCCAGTCCGATACCTATATTGAAAAGGATTCATCCATCAACGATGCCATTGATAAGATGCGGCATTCGGCCACTATTTCGCTGCTGACCAGGCCGGACGTCCTGATCGTGGCCTCGGTCTCCTGCATTTACGGCCTCGGCTCGCCGGACGAGTACCGGAATATGCATCTCTTCCTGCGGGTGGGCGCAGACTATCCCATGGCAGAGATGCAGCGCCGTCTGGTTATCATGCTCTACGAGCGCAACGAGGTCTCGTTCCACCGGGGGACTTTCAGGGTGCGGGGCGACGTGATCGAGATCTTCCCCGTGCATGAAGATGATTATGCGATCCGGGTCGAGTTCTTTGGCGATACGGTGGAGGCCGTTTCCATTATTGATCCCCTCCGCGGTGTGGCGATCAGGGAGATGGAGGAGTTGACCGTGTTCCCGGGCAGCCATTTCGTCACCAGCCGGGACCGGCTGCAGCGGGCCATGCATACGATCAAAGACGAGTTGCGCGGGCGGTTGGCCGAACTGCAGGCCGAAAACCGGCTGGTGGAATGTCAGCGCCTGGAACAGCGCACCATGTTTGACCTGGAGATGATCGAGGAACTGGGCTACTGCAACGGGATTGAAAATTACAGCCGCCACCTGACCGGCAAGGAGCCGGGAGCGCCGCCGCCCAACCTGCTCGATTATTTTCCCGCTGACTTCCTGATGTTCATTGACGAGTCGCATATCGCGGTACCGCAGATCGGCGGCATGTTCAACGGCGACCGTTCCCGCAAAACGACCCTGGTGAATTTCGGTTTTCGTCTGCCCTCGGCCCTTGATAACCGGCCCCTTCGTTTTGACGAGTTCGAGGAGCGGGTCAACCAGGTGGTCTACGTCTCGGCCACGCCCGGCGATTATGAGCTGCAACGGGCCGACGGCCGGGTCGTGGAACAGCTCATCCGGCCCACCGGCCTGCTTGATCCCGAAATCGAGGTGCGGCCGGCCGCGACCCAGGTTGATGACCTGCTGGAGGAAATCCGGCAGCGCAGCGAACGTCATGAGGCCGTGCTGGTCACCACCCTGACCAAGCGGATGGCCGAAGACCTGACCGAGTATTATGAAAATGTCGGGGTCGAGGTCAGGTACCTCCATTCGGATATCGACACCCTGGCACGGGTCGAACTGATCCGGGACCTGCGTAACGGCGAGTACAATGTCCTCATCGGCATCAACCTCCTGCGCGAGGGTCTTGATATCCCCGAGGTCTCGCTGGTGGCTATCCTGGATGCCGACAAGGAAGGATTCCTCCGTTCAGCGCGTTCCCTGGTGCAGACCTGCGGCCGGGCCTCCCGAAACGCCCGGGGCACCGTCATTCTTTATGCGGACCGGATCACCCGCTCCATGCAATACACTATTGACGAGACCGGCCGGCGGCGGCAATTGCAGGCGGAATTTAACGAAAAACATGGTATCGTGCCGACAACCATTCGTTCAACGGTCAAGGATTCCCTGATGCAGCACCTCCGGACCACGGGGGCAGGGTATGCAACGGGCGGCATAGAGGCGGGGCGGCAGGCCGCGGAACCGGAGGTCGTCTATCACAGCGTTGATGATCTGCGCCGCGAAATCAGCCTGTTGGAGAAAAAGATGCGCGCGGCCGCCGCCGAGCTGGCCTTTGAAGAGGCCGCGGGATACCGCGACCAGATCAAGGAATTGACCGAGCTGCTTCTGGCCTGTTAGTGCCCATCCCGAGACGGTCTTTTTGCCCGATCCCGGCGTTATGCTCAAAAAATAATTCTGGGAATATCACCTTAGGCCCTGTTGGTCTCCGAGAATATCCGCAATCCGTTTTGTCAGGTCCGGCCACTGTTCTCCCGGCAGGAAAATTCGAAAAATTAGAGGGGCGGGAACTTGTCCTATATGCCTTGACAATATACAATGAAAAGGTAACGGATAAGAGGAGGCCTTCTCTTCCGGAGTTCCGGAAACGAGGTTTCTTGTTCGAGGTCAGCGAGGCCCTCGGGAGATCTGGTGAAAAGACCATTCCCGGCTGGGCGCCACAGTTCAAATCTTAGCGGTATTCTTTTATATTCAGGAGGCAGTTTATGAATCCGGAACGATATCTCCCCCGATCTTTACCGGCATCTCTCAAGGGTTTGACGAGTCTGGCCCTTGATCTGCGCTGGAATTGGAATCACAGCGCCGATGAACTCTGGCAGATGGTTGACCCGGAGTTGTGGCAGGATACCGGCGATCCCTGGCTGATTCTGGAAACCATCTCCAGAAAACGCCTGGAGACCCTGGCGGCAGATGCTTCTTTTCTCGAGGAATTGCAGCGCCAGCTTACCTACCGGGAGACCTGCATGAAGCGCCAGGCCTGGTTCGGCGAAACATACAAGGACTCCTCGTTGGGGGCCGTTGCCTACTTCAGCATGGAATTCGGCTTGAGTGAGGCCCTGCCCATTTATTCCGGCGGCCTGGGCATCCTGGCCGGCGATTTTCTGAAGACCGCCAGCGACCTGGATATCCCCGTGGTCGGCATCGGCCTTTTGTATCAGCAAGGCTATTTTCACCAGGCAATTGACTGCAATGGTGACCAGCTGGCATTTTTTCCCTATAATAATCCAACCATGCTGCCGGTGCTGCCGCTGCAAGGCCCCGACGGCGAGTGGCTGCGAGTCAGTGTCGAGCTGCCAGGCCGGACGCTTCACCTGCGCGGCTGGCAGGCCCAGGTGGGCCGGGTCCCCCTCTACCTGCTGGACAGCAATGACCTGTTGAATGCCCCGGGCGACCGCTCCATTACCGGTGAACTTTATGGCGGTGGCGTCGAGATGCGCCTGCAGCAGGAAATCGCCCTGGGTATCGGCGGCTGGCGCCTGTTGCAGGCCCTTGATATTGACTGCCCTGTGTGTCATCTGAATGAAGGGCATGCCGCCTTCGCCGTTCTGGAGCGGGCCCGTTCTTTCATGGAACGGCAAAAGCAGCCGTTTCCGGTCGCCCTGCGTTGTACCCGGGCCGGGAACATTTTTACCACTCATACCCCGGTGGCGGCAGGCTTTGATCATTTCCCGCAGGAGCTGATGATTCAATACTTTGCGAACTATGCCGACAGCCTGGGGCTGGGTATGGATGACTTTTTCGGCCTCGGCCGCATTGACGGAAACAGTGATCAGGATCTCTTCAACATGGCTTATCTCGCCATCCGCGGCTGCGGTAAGGTGAACGGTGTCAGCCGCCTGCATGGCGAGGTCAGCCGCCGCATCTTCCGGGACTTGTTTCCCCGGTGGCCGGCCAGTGAAATTCCCATCGGCCATGTTACCAACGGCGTTCATGTCCCCTCCTGGGATTCCGCCGCGGCTGATGCCCTCTGGACTCGAGAGTGCGGGAAGCCCCGCTGGCTTGGCGACATGGAGGGAAATGAACAGGCCCTGCAAAACGTCTGCGATGAAGACCTGTGGACCATGCGCAGTCAATCCCGGCAGCGGCTGATTGAAAAGGTGCAGCGGCGTCTTATGCGCCAGGGGGCGATTTCAGGGCGGGACCGGGAATGGGTGGAGCACTACGTCATGATGCTCGATCCGAATGTCCTGACCATTGGCTTTGCCCGCCGTTTCGCGACTTACAAACGGTCGACCCTGCTCCTTACCGATCCCGCGCGGCTGAAGTGCCTGCTTCTGAATCCACGCCGCCCCGTCCAGCTTATCATTGCCGGCAAAGCGCATCCATATGACGAGGAGGGCAAGAAAATGGTCCGGCAGTGGAGTAATTTTCTGCGCCAGCCGGATGTGCGGGGGCACGGTTTTTTTGTTGATGATTACGATATGGCCCTGGCCGCCGATCTGGTCCAGGGGGTGGATTTGTGGTTAAATACCCCTCGCCGTCCATGGGAGGCCTGCGGCACGAGCGGCATGAAGGTTCTGGTCAACGGCGGCTTGAACCTTTCTGAGCTGGATGGTTGGTGGGCCGAGGCGTACAAGCCTGAAGTCGGCTGGGCCATCGGCGATGGGCAGGAGCATGATCACGATGCCGTCTGGGACGGGGTGGAGGCGGAGGCCCTGTACACTCTTTTGGAGCAGGAAGTGATTCCTGATTTCTACACCCGGGATGAACGGGGGATTCCTACTGCGTGGGTGGGACGAATGCGGCAAAGTATGGCACGTTTGACGTCGCAGTTTTCCTGTAACCGGATGGCGAGAGAGTACACCGACAACTACTATATACCAACTGCGGCGGCATACAGGCAGCGGGCGGCAAACAATGCCAGCCTGGCGGTCAGTCTGGAAAAGTGGCATGATCTGCTGGCCGATCACTGGCGGCATATCCATTTCGGGGAATTCCGGGTGCGGGAGTCCGGGGCCGGTGATCTGTTTCTGGTTGATGTTTACCTGGGCGACCTGGATCCGGCGGCGGTCCGGGTCGAGTTGTATGCCGAACCTCAGGGCCGGGACCGCCGTCCCGTACCGATGACCATGGATCGCGGCGATTTGCTTGCCGGCGCCAAAGGCGGTTATCAGTATCATGCGACGGTACCGGCGGGCAGACCGGCGAGTGATTATACGCCCCGGGTTGTTCCCGCCCATGGCGCCGCACACATTCCCTTGGAAGCCAACTTTATTCTCTGGCAGAAATAGATAAAAAGCAGATCCGGTTCGACCACCGGACAGGGAGGATCAGATCATGACCAAGACCAAGACACTGAGCAAAAAAGAAGTTGCGGTAATGAATGCGTATTGGCGGGCGGCAAACTATCTCTCCGTCGGTCAGATTTATCTTTACGATAATCCCCTGTTAAAGAAACCGTTGCAACTGGAGCACATCAAGCCGCGCTTGCTCGGACACTGGGGAACGACGCCGGGTCTTAACTTTATCTATGTCCATCTGAACCGCCTGATCCGGAAATATGATCTGAACATGATTTATATTACCGGGCCTGGACACGGGGGGCCGGGGCTGGTCGCCAATACCTACCTGGAGGGAACCTACAGTGAAATATATCCCAACATCTCCCGGGATGCCGAGGGGATGAGAAGACTGTTTAAACAGTTTTCATTTCCCGGCGGTATTCCCAGTCACGCGGCCCCGGAAACGCCGGGTTCCATTAACGAAGGCGGCGAACTCGGTTATTCGCTGGCCCATGCGTACGGCGCTGCCTTTGATAATCCGGACCTGCTGGTTGCCTGCGTGGTGGGAGACGGCGAGGCGGAAACCGGCGCCCTGGCCACCAGTTGGCACTCGAACAAATTTCTGAATCCCGTCCACGACGGCGCTGTCCTGCCGATCCTGCATCTGAACGGCTACAAGATCGCCAATCCCACGGTACTGGCGCGCATCAGTCACGAGGAACTGGACCAGCTCTTCCGCGGCTATGGTTACCGGCCCTGTTTCGTCGAGGGCAGCGATCCCGTCGAGGTTCACCAGCACCTGGCGGCAACGCTCGACACGGTCGTCGCCGAGATCAGGCAGATCCAGGACGAGGCGCGTACTCACGGCTTCAGCAAACGGCCGGCCTGGCCGATGATTATTTTCCGCACGCCCAAGGGCTGGACCGGTCCCAAGGAGGTCGACGGCCTGCCCATGGAAGGGACCTGGCGCGCCCACCAGGTCCCGCTGGCCGAGCTGGCTACCAAGCCCGAGCACCTGAAAATGTTGGAGCAATGGCTGCAGAGCTACCGGCCCGAAGAGCTTTTCGACGACAACGGCAGGCTTGTTGCCGAGCTGGCCGCGCTGGCGCCCGAGGGTGAGCGGCGCATGGGCGCCAATCCCCATGCCAACGGCGGACTTCTTCTCCATGATTTACGGATGCCTGATTTCCGGGACCATGCCGTGGCCGTGCCGCAGCCGGGGCGGGTGCGGGCCGAGGCGACCCGGATCATGGGGGCGTTCGTGCGGGACGTGATGAAGCTCAACTGGGAAAATCGCAATTTCCGGGTTGTCGGGCCGGACGAGACGGCCTCGAACCGCCTGACCCATCTTTTCGACATCACCGAGCGGGTCTCGACCGCCGAGATTTTGCCAACCGACGACCATATTTCAGCCGACGGCCGGGTGATGGAGGTGCTGAGCGAACATCTCTGCCAGGGATGGCTGGAAGGCTATCTCCTCACGGGCCGTCACGGTCTGTTTTCCTGTTACGAGGCGTTTATCCACATTGTTGATTCGATGTTCAACCAGCATGCCAAGTGGTTGAAGGTCACCCGCGACATCCCGTGGCGGCGTCCCATCGCCTCACTGAACTACCTGCTGACCTCGCATGTCTGGCGGCAGGACCATAACGGTTTCAGCCACCAGGACCCCGGCTTCATCGATCACGTGGTGAACAAAAAAGCGGAAATCATTCGTATCTACCTGCCGCCGGACGCGAACACCCTCTTGTCCGTGACCGACCATTGTCTCCGCAGCCGTGATAAAATCAATGTCATCGTTGCGGGCAAGCAGCCGGAGTTGCAGTGGCTGGACATGGATTCGGCCGCCAGGCACTGCCAGGCCGGGCTCGGCATCTGGAAATGGGCCAGTAACGATGAGGGAGGCGACCCCGATGTGGTCATGGCCTGTGCCGGCGATGTCCCGACCCTGGAAACCCTGGCGGCCGTCGAGATTTTGCGGCAGCACTTCCCGGACCTGAAAATCCGGGTGATCAACGTGGTAAACCTGATGACACTCCAGCCGCAGAGTGAACATCCCCTTGGCCTCTCCGACCGGGATTTCGATGTCCTCTTCACCACGGATAAGCCCATCATCTTCGCCTTTCATGGTTATCCCTGGCTGATCCACCGCCTGACCTATCGCCGGACCAATCACCGGCAGCTGCATGTCCGCGGCTACAAGGAAGAGGGCACGACCACCACGCCTTTTGACATGGTGGTGCTGAACGACCTGGATCGTTTTCACCTGGCCGGCGATGTAATCGACCGGGTGCCGAGCCTGGGCTCCCGGGCCGCCTATGCCAAGCAGTTTCTCCGCGACAAGCTGCAGGATCATAAGGATTACATTCGTAAACATGGCGAGGACATGCCTGAAATCCGCGACTGGAAATGGAACGACGTAACACCACGGAAGATGAAAGCGCCGACGACCTGAGACATGGGTGAGCCAATAAAACCGAGGGGATAAACGGGAGCAGCGATGAAAAATAAAATCGGCCCCGCGAATTTCGGTACCGTTGTCTCGGTGCGCGGTAGTGTCGTGGACGTGAGGTTTACAACGCGTCTGCCGCCCATTTATTCGTTGCTCCGCGCGGGCAGGGAAGGGCGGATTGCCATTGAGGTCCTGGCCCAGCTCGATGGCGACCGGGTGCGCGGCATTGCGCTGACGCCCACGCAGGGGCTCGCCAGGGACATGACCGTGGAAGACACGGGCGGCCCGTTGAGGGTGCCGGTCGGCCGGTCTATTCTCTCGCGCATGTTCGATGTTTTCGGTAACACCATTGACCGCCGGCCGCCGGCCACCGATGTCGAGTGGCGGACGGTCCATCGACCTCCACCTGCCCTGGCGAGGCGTTCCACCAAGTCGGAGATCTTTGAAACAGGGATAAAGGCCATTGACGTGCTGATGCCCCTTGAGCGCGGCGGCAAGGCGGGCCTGTTCGGGGGGGCGGGCGTGGGCAAGACGGTCTTGCTCACCGAGATGATTCACAACATGGTCGGTCACCAGGAGGGGGTGAGTATTTTCTGCGGCATAGGCGAACGCTGTCGTGAAGGGCAGGAATTGTACCACGACATGAAGGAGGCCGGCGTGCTGCCGGACATGGTGATGGTCTTCGGCCAGATGAACGAGCCGCCGGGCAGCCGTTTCCGGGTCGGTCACGCGGCCCTGACCATGGCCGAGTATTTCAGGGATGACGAACATCGCGACGTACTGCTGCTCATCGACAATATTTTTCGTTTCATCCAGGCCGGTTCGGAGGTGTCCGGTCTGATGGGGCGGATGCCCTCTCGTCTGGGCTACCAGCCGACGATGGGCACCGAGTTGTCGGGCCTGGAAGAGCGCATCGCCAACACCGATACCGGTGCCATCACCTCGATTCAGGCAGTGTATGTCCCGGCGGATGATTTTACCGACCCGGCGGCCGTGCATACCTTTTCACACCTTTCCGCATCCATCGTCCTCTCGCGCAAGAGAGCGAGCGAGGGTCTGTATCCGGCCATCGATCCCCTGCTGTCCAGTTCCAAGATGGCCACGCCGGGCATCGTCGGCGAACGCCATTACCGCCTGGCGCGGGAAATCAGACGGACGCTCGCGCAATACGAGGACCTCAAGGACATTATCGCCATGCTCGGTCTCGAACAACTTTCGCAGCACGATCGTAACATCGTCTTTCGGGCTCGCCGGCTGGAGCGGTTTCTGACCCAGCCCTTTATCACCACCGAGCAGTTCAGCGGCATCAAGGGGAAAGTGGTCAAACTCAAGGATGCCCTGGACGGTTGCGAGCGAATCCTGCAGGATGAGTTCATGGATTACCCGGAGAGCGCCCTGTATATGATCGGGCCGATCGAGGAGGCGATGGAAAAGGCAAAAGCCACCACGCCCGCACTTCTTCAGGATGCGGACGGGCGTGAGCGGGAGACCGAACACGGAGAAAACGCCCATGCGTCTTAAGGTGCTGCTGCCGTTCCGGGTTTTTATTGTCAAGGAGGACGTGATCCGCATCGTCGCCGAGACCAGCCAGGGTTCTTTCGGTCTGCTGCCGCACCGTCTCGACTGCGTGGCCGTCCTGGCGCCGGGAATCCTGACCTACGAAAGTGAAAGCGAAGGCGAGGTCTATGTGGCCGTTGATGAGGGCGTGCTGGTCAAGACCGGCCCCGAGGTCCTCGTCTCGGTGCGCAACGCCTTCGGCGGCAGCGAACTCGGCACAATGCGTGCAGCGGTGGAGCGGGAATTCCGGGACCTCGACGAGCGCGAAATAGGCATGCGCTCCGTCCTGGCGAGGCTTGAGAGCGGTTTCGTCCGGCGCTTCATGGAGTTTCATCATGAGTGACGAGCCGGCAAGGAAAGGCACGAAGGACCGGCGCGAATTCTGCCGTCAAGTGGGGGCCAAGGAGACGCGCAAGCTCAAGGCCCGGCGCAAAGTCATGCGGACGGTCTGGTTCGGCTTCGGCATGTTCGGAATCGTCGGCTGGTCGGTAACGGTTCCGACCCTGTTGGGCACCGGTCTGGGGATCTGGATAGACAAACACTATCCGGGCCCGCATTCCTGGACCCTGATGCTGCTGATCATCGGCCTGGTTATCGGCTGTTTGAACGCCTGGCATTGGGTGGCCCGGGAAGACAAGGGAATCCGCGAGGACGAGGAGGATGGTAAGGATGAGTGAAGCGATGATACCGGTATCGGCGCTGCTGGCGGGGGTGCTGCTTGGCGCGATGTTTTTCGGCGGACTCTGGTGGACTGTCCGTAAGGGCATGTCGTCCACGCGGCCTGGTCTCTGGTTTGCCGGCAGTCTGCTGTTGCGGATGGGCCTGACCCTGGCCGGGTTTTATTTTGTCTCTGCCGGTCAGTGGCAGCGGCTTTTGCTCTGTCTTGCCGGGTTTCTTCTCGCCCGTTTTATTGCCGCCCGGCTGGTCGGAACGCCGCCGCGCCGGGATATGCCATTGGCGAGGAGAGAAGGGCCATGCACCTGAGTCCTGATGAGCTGATTTTGTGGCAACACGGCTTTTTCAAGCTCAACAGCACCATCGTCACCACCTGGGGCCTGATGCTGGTCCTGACCTGCGGCGCGAAGCTGATCACCCGCAACCTCGCGAGCGAGGTGAATGTGTCCAACTGGCAAAGCCTGCTCGAAATCATTGTCATGGCCATTAAGAAACAAATCGAAGATGTCGGCACGGACCGGCCGGAGAAGTACCTGGGCTTTCTGGGCACGTTGTTTCTGTTCATTGCCGCAGCCAACCTCTGCACGATTTTTCCCGGCTACGAACCGCCGACCGGATCGCTTTCGACGACGGCCGGTCTTGCGATATGCGTGTTCGTGGCCGTGCCGCTCTTCGGTATCGAGGACCGGGGACTGCGCGGTTATCTCAAGACCTATCTCAAGCCGACATCGTTCATGCTGCCGTTTAATATCATCGGTGAGATCTCGCGCACGCTGGCCCTCGCTATTCGCCTGTTCGGCAATATGATGAGCGGCACGATGATCCTCGCCATCCTGCTGACCATCACCCCCTTCATCTTCCCGATTGTCATGAGCGTGCTCGGCCTGCTCACCGGCATGGTGCAGGCCTACATCTTCAGTATCCTGGCAACGGTGTACATAGCGGCCGCCACACAGATTCACCAGGACCTGAATCCGTGACGGCTTGAGGTAATATTTCATGCAATATCTGGAATTTATTGCATTATCTCCGAATAAGCTCATTTGCTGGTCTTTACCGCGCCGCCCTGCGGGGCGTCCGATAACGGCGCATCTGCTGCGTTGGCAACTCGTTGATATCACACCAGGATAATCAACATCGTTGCCGCCTCGAAGGTCTCGCAGGCTCGCTATCTGCATCTGCACCGTTCTCGAACGCTCACGGATCCAGGCAGGAGTAAACACGTAACCATCATAACACAAGGAGGCACAATGGATACCATGACTTTCATCGCGGTGGCATCAATCGTCACCGCCGGTCTTACCACGGGTATGGGGTGCATCGGGCCCGCTCTCGGCGAAGGGCGGTCCGTATCGACGGCGCTGAGTGCGCTGGCCCAGCAACCAGACGCGGCCAACACGATCACCCGAACGTTGTTTGTTGGCCTGGCGATGATCGAGTCCATGGCCATCTACAGCTTTGTGATCTCGATGATTCTCATTTTTGCCAATCCCTTCTGGAACCACGTCATCTCCCGGGCGGCAGGGCAGTGAATCCATGCTGATCGACTGGTTTACCGTCAGTGCCCAGGCTGTCAACTTTCTTGTCCTGGTGTGGCTGTTGAAGCGCTTTCTTTATAAGCCGATCCTCGGGGCGATCGACAAGCGGGAAAAACGAATCGCCGCACAATTGGCGGCGGCCGAAGAAGAAAAGGCGGAAGCGCAAAAGGAACGCGACGAATTTTTCCGCAAGAAAAATGAGTTGGAAGGGCAGCGTCAGGCCCTGTTGAGCAAGGCCGAGGAAGAGGCCGAGGCCAGGCGGCTGCAACTCCTTGAGGAAGCCCGGCAAGAATCTGATTCGTTGCGGCGCCGGCGCCTGGAAAATTTGCGAAACGAACAGCTCAGCCTGAGTCGTGAAATGATCCGCCGCACCCGGCAGGAAGTCTTTGCCATTGCCCGGAAGGCCCTGGCTGAACTCGCTGGCGCCGATCTGGAAGCGCGGATGGTCGAGGTGTTCATTCACCGCCTGCGCAACCTGAGTGGTTCGGAGAAGGATCGGCTGACCTCGGCCTTCAAGGGGGCGACGCGGCCGGCTCTTGTGCGCAGCACGTATGACCTGCCGCGGGAAAAGCGGGCCGCCATTGAAAGCACGGTCGGAGAATGGTTTGCCGGTCCGGTCCGGATCCGGTTCGAGACAGCGCCTGATCAGGTCAGCGGTATCGAACTCGCGGTCAATGGCAACAAGGTGGCATGGAGCATTGCGGATTATCTCTCGTCCCTGGAAAAAAGCGTTGCCGAACTTCTGGAAAAGAAGGCCGGGCCGGGATTGCAAGCGGGAGTTGACGAACATGGGGACTGACAGCCTGCGGAGCGTTTTCAACGGGGCCTTTGCCGACATGAGCCGGAGCCGCGAAGCCTTCACGCCTGAATTGCAGGTTCGTGAGGTGGGCACCATCAGCACGGTCTCCACCGGCATCGCCAAGGTGACTGGGCTTCCGGGCGTGGGTTCCGAAGAACTGGTGAAGTTCCCCGGCGACTTGTTCGGCATTGCCTTTAATGTCGACGAGGACGAAATCGGTGTTGTCCTGCTCGGCGACTATTCTCACCTGCACGCCGGTGATGAGGTCGAACGTACGGGCCGGGTCATGGACGTGCCGGTGGGGGAGGGACTGGTCGGCCGCGTCATCGACCCCCTGGGGGGACCGCTCGACGACAGGGGGGCGCTTGTTTTCAGCGGCCGTCTGCCCATCGAACGTCCCGCCCGCCCCATCATGGACCGGGCTCCGGTCACCGTGCCCCTGCAGACCGGTATCAAGGTCGTTGATGCACTCGTGCCCATAGGACGGGGCCAGCGGGAACTGCTCCTCGGGGACCGCCAGACCGGCAAGACCGCCATCGCTGTCGACACGATTCTCAATCAGCGCGATCAAAACGTTCTCTGCGTCTATTGCGCCATCGGCCAGCGCGCGGCCGGTGTGGCCAAGGTCGTTGCCGATCTCCGGGAAAAAGGCGCCATGGACTACACCATCATCGTCGTTACCGAAGGAAACGATCCTCCGGGTCTTGCTTATATTGCGCCTTACGCCGCAACCAGCATCGCGGAGTCTTTTATGGAACAGGGGCGCGATGTGCTCATCGTCTACGACGACCTCACTCATCATGCCCGCGCCTACCGGGAGCTTTCCCTGCTGCTCCGCCGCCCGCCCGGCCGCGAAGCCTATCCCGGCGACATATTTTATATTCACTCCAGGCTGCTTGAGCGGGCCACTCATCTGCGCCGCGAACTCGGCGGCGGTTCGCTCACGGCCCTGCCTGTCATCGAAACCGAGGCCCAGAACATCGCCGCCTACATTCCCACCAACCTCATCTCCATCACCGATGGTCAGATATACCTTTCGCCGACGTTATTTGCACTCGGAGTCCTGCCTGCCGTCGACGTGGGCAAGTCCGTTTCCCGCGTCGGCGGCAAGGCGCAACCGGCAGCCTATCGCGCCGTGACCGGTGACCTCAAGCTTGCCTATGCGCAGTTTGAAGAGTTGGAGACCTTTGCCCGGTTCGGAACCCGGCTCGACGAGCATACCCGCAAAATTATCGATCACGGATGGCGAATCAGGACCTGCCTCAAGCAGCGGGAGTTCGAACCGGTGTCCGTGCCCGGGCAGATAGCCGTGCTGCTGGCATTGAGCGGCGGCTTCTTCGACAACGTGGCGCTTGAAAAAATGAGAGAGGCCGAGCTGGCCCTGCGCGCCGCTACAGCGGAACTGCCGGCGGATATCCGCAGCCGGTTTTTTTCGCCTGACCCCTTGAGCGACACGGACCGCCGGGCAATTCTCCAGGTAGCCGGCAAGGTGCTTGCGCCTTTTCAGGGGAAATCATGAGCAACACCGCCGAGAGTTTGCGCCGCAAGATCGACGGTGCCGGAAAACTCAAGTCGGTGGTGCGCACGATGAAAGCCCTCGCCGCCTCCAGCATCGGACAATATGAGGCGGCAGTGCGGTCCCTGGCTGATTATTATCGCACCGTGGAGCTGGGGCTGGTGGCGTGCCTTGGTCAGGCCGGCACGGCCGCCCCGGTGGAGAGAGCGGGCCGGACGGACCAGAGGGGCATCGGCGCGGTCGTCTTTGGTTCGGACCAGGGACTTGTCGGCCAGTTCAATGATCTGTTGGCGGATTTTGTCGCAAACACCCTGGCGGCCCTGCCGGGCACCAAGCATCTCTGGGCCGTGGGGGAGCGCGTTCACGCCCGCCTGACCGATGTCGGCCTGCAGCCCATTGGGCTTTTCACGGTTCCCAATTCCGTCAACGCCATCACCCAGCTCGTCGGCCAGCTCCTCACCACGTGCGAGGCGCATCGCGAGAAGGGGGAGATCGAGCAGGTTTATCTTTTTTACAACCGGCCCGGGTCCGGGCCAAATTATGAACCTGTCAGCCAGCGCCTTTTGCCGCTGGATGAAACCTGGCGCCGGGAGCTGCATAAAATCCGCTGGCCGACCGAAAACCTGCCCGAGGTCATGAATGAGGGCGGGCCGACCCTGCGGGCGCTCGTCCGTGAATATCTTTTCGTCTCTTTTTTTAAGGCCTGCGCCGAATCCCTGGCCAGCGAAAACGCCAGCCGCCTGGCGGCAATGCAACGGGCCGAAAAAAACATCGACGAGCTGCTTGAGGATCTCGGCCGGACGTTTCACAGTCTGCGTCAGAAGACCATTGACGAGGAACTGTTCGACGTCATTGCCGGTTTCGAGCTGCTGTCCGGAGATCAGTCCGGGCATAAGCGGAAAAAAAATCGAGAGGCGAGGTCTTGATGGAATTCCGCCGGATTGATTTCCCGGGCCGTTGAAAAGTA
This sequence comes from bacterium BMS3Bbin14, assembly GCA_002897615.1. Classification (GTDB taxonomy): domain Bacteria; phylum Desulfobacterota; class Desulfobulbia; order Desulfobulbales; family Desulfobulbaceae; genus BMS3Abin13. Next base: position 55,066 of record BDTX01000030.1, on the reverse strand, counting down.
CCCCGCCTGATTCAATGCTTTCCGGTGCCATCCCGGGACGAAGATCGTCCCGGCCCCTCCCGGTCCGAAGACACGTTGTACGTATGCCTGGCGATCATGAGATCCTCGTCCGTCGGCACGACCAGGACCTTGCAGGAACTGCCGGCCGTGGAGATCGTCCCGGCATGGCTCTCATTGAGCGCCGGGTCAAGCTTGATCCCGAGATAGGCGAGCCCCCGGCACACGCTCCGACGGACCGGCGCGGCCCTCTCGCCGATGCCGCCGGTAAAGACCAGGGTCTCGAGTCCCTCGAGTACGGCTGCCAATGCCCCGATATGTTTGCGGGCATGGTAACAGAACATCTCGACGGCCAGGGAGGCGCGAGGGTCATTGTTTTTCATTTCCAGCAGGGTCTTCATGTCGGAGCTGATTCCCGAAACCCCCAGCAGTCCCGATTGGTGATTGACGAGGTCCTCTATCCCGGCAACGCTTCTGCCTTTCTCCCTGAACAGGTAAAGGAGGATTCCCGGGTCGAGGTCGCCGCAGCGCGTCCCCATCATCAGGCCGCCGGTCGGCGTAAACCCCATGGTGGTGTCCAGGGGTTGGCCGTCCCGGACCGCGGCCATGCTGGCCCCGTTGCCAAGGTGGGCGATAATTGTCCGGCCCCTGGCCGCTTCGCCGAGGACATCAAGAATATATTCATAAGAGAGGCCGTGAAAACCGTATTTTCGCACGCCGTGGTCCCAGATGGTGCGCGGCAGCGGAAAACGCTGGGCCATCTCCGGCAGCCGCCGGTGAAAGGCGGTGTCGAAGCAGGCGACCTGGAGTATTCCGGGGAAACGTCTGGACACGGCTTCGATTCCCTTGATCTCGGCCGGCAGGTGAAGCGGGGCAAAGGCAATCAACTTTTTCAGGTCGGCAAGCAGCCGCGGGTCGACGATCGTGGGGGAGTCGCGCTCGGCGCCGCCATGGACCAGCCGGTGCCCCACGGCCTCAGGCCGGGGCAGATTCAGGCTGGCAAGGGCGTCCAGGGCGGCATGAACCGCAACGTTGTGATCGGCAAAGTCGCGGTTTAATTCGGCCAGGATTTCCTTGGCCGGTCCCAAGACCCGGAGCAGACCTGCCTGCAGGCCGATACGTTCAACCGCGCCCCGGGCGAGGAGCCTTTCCTTGGGCTCCCGACATTGAAACAGGGCGAATTTTACTGACGACGAACCGCTATTCAAACAGAGGATTATACGTTCATCGTCCAATCCGGCCGTTGTCATCGGTTCTCTGCATCGGGCAGATGGCAGAGGTTGTTCCAGATGATGATGACCCGGTTTTCATGTTCATGGCCAAGAATGCTCAGGGAAGCTGTGTTCAGCGACAGCAGCCGGCCCGCATCGGGAGAGAGGCCGAGCCAGCGGGCCGCAAATACCCGCAGCATGTGGGCGTGGGCGAAGATGAGGGAATCGCCGTCAAGCGCCGCCACCCTGGCAATGACCATGTCGGCGCGCCGCGCCACCTGGGCAAGTGATTCGCCACCCGGCGGGTCGTCGGTCCAGATCGACCAGCCGGGCTTCTCGGTACGGATATCCGTCGTTGTCCGGCCCTCATAGAGGCCGTAATCCCATTCCAGCAGCTCGTCGGAGAATTCGGCCCTCTCCCCATAGCCCGCCAGCCGGCAGGTCTCGGCGGCGCGTTTCAGGGGGCTGGCAAGGACCAGGGCAAAGGGATGGTCGGCCAGCCTGGGTCCCAGGGTCTTGCCCTGCAGAACTCCCGTCTCGGTGAGGGGGATGTCGGTTCTCCCGGTATGTCGTCCTGTTGCCGCCCACGCCGTCTCGCCGTGGCGAACCAGCCATATTTCCTGCTTATTCTCATTCATGATCTATATGTTAAGCGAACGAAACGATTTTTCGAAGCATTTTTCTGCGGCCGGCGTATTTTTTTCCGATGCCGAAACTGATAAAAAACGAACCAATTTTGTTTCCTCCTGTTCAACTTGTCTCGACGCTCTCCCTGCCGGGCGAGATGACGATTTCCGCGGCCGGCTCCCTGGAATGATCGCGGGCCACGATTATATAAATCGACGGCACGACAAAAAAATGTAAACATGGTGCCCCCTGACCATGCCGGCGACGAGGACGAGACCGATGGAGTTACGGTCGGCGGTTCCCGGTCATAGTAGGTTTATATGCGGAGGTCTGATCGCCGGAAGATGAAGTGTCGCGGAATAGTTATCTTGGCTCTACCGGGTTGCAGCTTTATGAAGCAATATATTCATCAGTTTAATCTGCAGCATCATCGGTGAATTTGGATCTGATCACTCCTTCCTCCGCCGCATGCGTGAACACTTTTTTTCGGCGGTAACCCCGGGCGATTTTATTCTGAAAGGTTATGACCTAGTATATCATATTATTCAAATGCCGAGAGAGTAAAAAAAAACCTGAATCCGTGAGCGTTCGAGAACGGTACAGATGCAAGGCGGCAACGATGTTGATTATCCTGGTGTGATATCAAGGAGTTGCCAACGCAGCAGATGTGCCGTTATCGGGCGCCCCGCAGGGCGGCGCGGTGAAGAGTATAAAATGCATTTATTCGTCATATAATGCAATAAATTCCATGTATTGCATGGAACATCACCTCAAGCCGTCACGGATTCAGGAAAAATTCAAGGGTGACGATGACGCGCCGAGGACACATCGGCACCAACCGGACACTATGCAATGGCTGAATAGTCTTGCCAAAACAACCGAATTATGTGTAGTAAATTATTAGCTGCTGGCAGGAATGGGAAGGCCGTCTCCGGCAGGGGGGATCAGCATCATTGCCGATGGATGCGCAGTGCCTGATCGCAGCGGTTCTTTATATGGAATGCCGCTTCAAGCCGTTACGGATAGAGTTAAATCCGGTAAGGGCCGGGAACGGCGGTAACTGGTCACAGGGTGTGAAACTCTGCGCTATTCCTTACATCCAACCTGTAAGCCGTCACAGGTGCCACAGATTTACGTAGTCGCTGCCGTTCGCAGGTAAGCGACCGAAGGGAGACTCCGGTAGTCCCTCTATGCGGGCGGGAGTGACCGCGTGAAGATGGGGTGCCTGTGGCGGCTTACGAACGGCGCATCTGCTGCGTTGGTAGCTCATTGATACCACACCATGATAATCAACATCGTTGCCGCTTTACATCTGCACCGTTCCCGAACGCTCACGGACACAGGATTCAAAAACTAATTAGAGGTGTAAATAATGGAGAGAGGAATATCTGTTAATTTAGGTAATTTTTTGCTTTCTTTATCTGATGCGATGGATTTGGCGAGCCCGGAGATGGCGCAGCATCAGCAACGTACAGCCTTTATTGCGTGGGAGATTTCAAAAACCGCCGGGTTGTCGGAAAAAATGATGGAGGATATATTTGTCGCATCGTTACTGCATGATATTGGATTTTTCAGGGTTGAAGAAAAACTCGCTTTCATTAGATTTGAAAGGGATGATACTAACCCGCACTGCATGCGTGGCGCTTTCTTATTAAAACAAATTCCTTTCTTAAGCGATAAATCCGACCTTGTCAGGTTCCACCATAGGGAATGGCGCCATTGGCATGAACCTATCGATACGTCGTATGTCTTAGGCTCTCAAATTATTTCACTGGCTGATTATGTTGAGCGTTTAGTGAATCGAGATCATTATATTTTACATCAACATGATCAGGTTATCGCAAAAATTATTTCCTTATCCGGTAAAACATTTCATCCTGACATTGTTGATCTATTTGTGAGAACCGCCAGGCGCGAGGAGTTTTGGCTGGATTTGGCTTCGCCACGATTATATTCCATCTTGCTTCATACCGGTCCTTATAAAAGCAAGGAGATTGATATTTTAGGGATATCTCCTATTGCCAAGACCTTTAAAAGTATTATCGATTTTAAATCCAAATTCACCTCGACACATTCAACCGGGGTCTCGGCCTGTGCGGTAAAAATCTCCAGCATCTTCGGCCTTACTGATACGGAAATACAACTTATGGGGGTGGCAGGTGATTTGCATGATCTCGGCAAATTAGCGATACCTGAAAAAATTCTTGAAAAAGAGGGCAAGCTGACCAGGGAAGAATTTGCAGTTATTAAATCACATACATACTTTACTTATTCATTGATTAATACGATTGCCGGACTTAAGCAAATTGCCCAATGGGCGGCATATCACCATGAAAAATTAGATGGTTCAGGTTATCCTTTTCGTTGCGTTGCGGCTGAACTTGATACCAAAGCACGGATTATGGCCGTCGCCGATATTTTTACAGCGGTTGCCGAAGACCGCCCTTATCGGCCGGGGATGTCAAAAAAAGAAGTTATCAGAATTTTAAAGCAGCAAGCAGAAAAAGGGCTTTTGGATTCCAGAATAGTCAACCTCCTTCTTGATAATTATCATGATATATTTACCTATGTTGCCGGGGAACAGGCCAAGGCTTTAGAATTATACGAGGAACAGTTTAAGCAGCCTGCAAATGAAACCTGAATCCGTGACGGCTTGAGGTAATGCTCCATGCAATATGTGGAATTTATTGTATTGTATGCTGAATAAATGCATTTTATGGTCTTCACCGCGCCGCCCTGCGGGGCGCCCGATAACGGCGCATCTGCTGCGTTGGCAACTCGTTGATATCACACCAGGATAATCGACATCGTTGCCGCCTTGCATCTGCACTGTTCTCGAACGCTCACGGATTCAGGAACTAGTTGATATTACACCATGATGATCAGCATAGTTGCCGTTTTGCATCTGCACCGTTCCCGAACGAACGCTCACGGACCCAGGTGAAGAGTAATGTTTGTAATTTTGAAAATTAAGGTGGTGCCATTCTCGTAACTTGGTGTCAGGTTATATTCTCTTGCGCGAGATCGGGAGGTCACGGCGGGGGAGGTGATCCTTTGCTGCCTTATCGGGCGTAAGGTATCGGGGAGTGGAGTGATGTTTGTGAACAGGCTCTTCAAACACTGGACCTACCAGATTTTTTCTCCCGGCACGGTGCTGCGGGAGAAATATGAGGCCTTCAAGCGGCTGCTCGATCAGGACCGGCGGGCCCACGAATTGATCGCCGAACTTGAAGAGATTTTTTACCGGCGGCAGAAATTCGATCTCGCCGCCATCGCCCACCGGTATGATGAACTGGCCGGCACCGTGGGCGCCATGATTGACTGTCTCCAGGTCATGGCGCCGGGCTCTTATCTTTCCCTTTCCGACTATTTCAAGAAGATAGATTTTTATATCCGTTTCATGCTGGCCCCGCCGGATCTTGACTTCGCGCCGCCCTTTGTGGTCGGGCTCAAGGAGATCTCTTCCCTGGATGAGGGGATGGTGGGCGGCAAGGCCTTCAACCTGGCCCGGTTGAAAAACCGGCTCGGGCTCCCGGTCCCGCCCGGTTTTGTCGTCACCACCACGGCCTGCAACTATTTCCTGGAGTGCAACAACCTGCGCGGGGAAATTGACCGGCGGTTAGCCGGTCTTGATCCGGCCGCGCCGGGCGCTCTCGAACGGGTCTCGGATGAGATCGTGATTGCCGTCCGCAATGCCCGGGTGCCGACCGACATCGAGGAGGCGATAGCCGGCTCTCTCTCGATGCTGGTAGATAACGGGAACGGCGCATCCCGCTTTGCCGTCCGGAGCAGCGCGGTGGCCGAGGATGGTGATATCTCCTTTGCCGGCCAGTACCGGACCATGCTCAATGTGGCCCCGGCTGACCTGGCCCGGGCCTGGCAGGAGGTGGTGGCCGGTAAATACTCTCCCCGGGCCCTGTTTTACCGGATCAGCTACGGGCTGCTGGACGCGGAAATTCCGATGGCGGTCCTGGTCCTGCCCATGATTGATGCGGTGGCGAGTGGCGTGGTAACTACTGTTGACCTGGAGAATGACGATGATTCCGTACTGGTCATCCATTCACTGTGGGGGCTGGGTGAACTCCTGGTCGGCGGTGAGTCGGCCGCCGACGCCATCAGCTGTTCAAAAGATGAGCCGCCGGCGGTTATCCGGCGGCGGGTGGCGGCAAAGTCGGTCAGGATGGTTGCCGGTCCGCCGGGCCGCGGTCAGCTTGCCGAGGTTGCGGCCGCTGACCGGCATCGGATCTCCCTTGACGACCATCAGGCCCTGGCGCTGGCCGGGTTGTGCCGCCGGGCCGAGGATTTCTGGGGCCGGCCGCTTGATATCGAGTGGTGCCTGGACCGGCAGGGCCGGATGTTGCTGCTCCAGGCGCGGCCTCTTGCCTTGGCTGCGGATAGGCGGGACCGGGGTGAGGGCCGGGCGGAGGAGCCTGAAATCAGCGGGCCTGTGCTCCTGGCCGGTGGTGAGCGGGCCGCACCCGGCATCGGCTCGGGCCGGGTATTCCTGATTCCGCCCGGCAGCGGGCCTGACGCCGTTCCGGCCGGGGCGGTCCTGGTCTGCCGGGATACCCCGCCGGCCCTGGTCATGATTATGGACCGGCTTGAGGCGGTGGTCGCGGACCGGGGGAGCGTGGCCGGTCATTTTGCTTCCGTGGCCCGCGAGTTCGGGGTGCCGGTGCTGGTCAATACCGGGGAGGCGACCAGCCGCCTGGCCCACGGCCAGCTGGTGACGGTCGACGTTGATCACCTCAAGGTCCACGAAGAGGCCTCCGTGCCCCGGCCGGCAGGGACGAAAGGAAAGCCGGCCCGGTTTGCCGACAGTCCATATCTCCGTAAACTAAAGTATATAATAGACTTCATCTCGCCGTTGGCCCTGGTCGATCCCCAGTCTCCCTCCTTTGTGCCGGAGAGTTGCCGCTCTCTTCATGACCTGATCCGCTTCACCCACGAAAAGGCCATGAGCGAGATGTTTTCCATCGGCGACCGCCGGTCCACGGGCCGGGGCAGCAGGCGGCTGGTCAGCGATCTGCCGCTAACCGTCCATATCCTGGACGTGGGGGGCGGCCTCCTTGAATCGGCGGGCCCCGGGCCGGAGATTTCGGTTGACGATATCCGTTCCCGGCCCTTCAGGGCCCTGTGGCAGGGGCTTGCCCATCCGGATATTGACTGGGCCGGTCACGGTCATTTCGACTGGAAGACCTTTGATACGGTGGCAATCGCAGGCGGGGTGGCGCCCAGGGAGTCAGCCGCGCTCGCCACCTACGCGGTTGTCTCGGAGGATTATTTTAATCTGAATATGCGCTTCGGCTACCATTTCGCCGTTGTGGATGCGCTCTGCGGTCCCCGGAACGCGGTCAATTATATCGCCTTGCGCTTTGCGGGCGGCGGCGGTGATTTTTCCGGCCGTTCGGCCCGGATTACCTTTCTGGCCGAGGTCCTCGGCCGGCTTGGCTTTGCGGTGCAGGTCCGGGGTGATCTGCTCGACGCGCGGGTCAGCGGTCTTGACGTGCCGGAGATGGAGAAAACCCTTGATATGCTCGGCCGGTTGCTGGGCGCTACCCGCCTGCTTGACATGGTCTTAAGGGACAGTGACCCGGTCGCCGGTTTTGTGGCTGATTTTTTTGCGGGCCGCTATTCCTTTTCTTCCTCTGGTTCCCGGTCGGCCGGCGAACCGGGAGACGGGAGTGATAATGGCGGCCTATGAGTTGACCTGGATTACGGAAAGCCTGGCAGTGGGGCACGCGCCGATGTCTTACGCCGAGCTTGATTCGATCAGGGCGCAGGAGATTGACGCCATTGTCAACCTGTGCGGCGAGTTCTGTGATCTGCACGAGATCGAGGAAAAGACCGGATTCGAGGTCTATTTTCTGCCCATCCCGGACGAGTGCGCTCCGGACATGGAAGAGATGGAAAAAGCCCTGGCCTGGCTTGACGAGGCGATCTACCTGGGGAAAAAGGTGCTGGTCCACTGCCGGCACGGGATCGGCAGGACCGGTACCTTTGTGTCCGCCTACCTGCTCCGCCGCGGTCTCGCCCTCAAGGTGGTGGAGAAGAAGATGCGACACAGCCGGGCCAATCCCACCAATTACGCCCAGTGGCGGCTGTTGAAGAAATACGGCAGAAAGACCGGGGTGCTCACCATCCGGGAGCCGTCCCTGGAAGCCAGGAGCGTCATCGATCTGGGGGTCTTTTTTGCCGAGTACGAGGCCCTGGTCCGGGAGGTGGAGGCAAGGGTCGCGGATTCGGCGCCCGGCCGTGCTCCTTTGTCCCGCTGCGGGGTCGACAATGATTCCTGTTGCCGCCGGCATTTCAATTTACGGTTCATCGAGGCGGTGTATCTCTCCAACCGGCTCAACCGGGGCCTGACGAGCAGGACACGGCAGGAGTGCATCAGCCGGGCGGTTGCCCGGGCCGGTGAGCAGGAGGCGCCGTCGCTCTGCCCGCTCAGTGTGGCCGGTGTCTGCCTGCTGGCAAAATACCGGCCCATCGGCTGCCGGCTTTACGGAATGCCGGCCGGGGTCGTGGACCGGCGGGAGGTCGATAAGACCCTGGCAAATATCTCCAGGGATGTTTTTTTCGCGCTTTCCGGTGTCTTTCCGGCAAAAAAGGAGTTATTGTTCTCCTGTCCGGACACGGTTTCCGGCCGTTTTATTCAGTCCTATTTCAATTACCTCGTCACCTGTAAGGGGAGATGACGGCAAGATATGAGATGAGCGACGAGCGCCACGGTAATTTCAACGAGCAAGGTTTTCTTGCCCTTTTCCAGGAGGTGACCCGGGCCATTACCGTCACCCTGGACGTGGATGAGGTGCTGCGGTTGATCGTCCAGAAGGTGCCGGCGATCATCGGCGTGGATGCCGCCACTATCCGGCTCCTTGATCCGTCGGGGAAAAAGCTTTTTCTGGCTGCCTCCCACGGGTTGAGCGGGGAATACCTCGGCCGGGGACCGGTCGATACCGAGGAAAGCGTTACCGAGGCCCTGTCCGGTACTCCGACCGCGGTCTACGATGCGGCCACCGACCGGAGGATTCAGTATCCGGACGAGGCGGCAAGGGAAGGAATCAAGAGCATCCTGGCCCTGCCCATTGCCATCCGCGGCAAGATTATCGGCGTTCTGCGGCTGTTGACCAAGAAACCGCGCCGCTTCCGGGAGCCGGAGATCGAATTTGTCGCCGCCCTGGCCGAGCAGTGCGGGATTGCGATTGAAAACGCCCGCATGTACCAGGACCAGGAACGGCAGCTCCGCTATTTCGAAACCCTGAACCGGATCGGCAAGGCGCTCAATTCCACCACTGAACTGCAGGAGATTCTCGACCTGATCGTCACCCGGCTGCCCCTGGTCATGGACCTAAAGGGCTGTACCATCCGGCTTCTCGATCCGCTGAAGGGTCATCTCGAATTGATGGCCGCCTCCGGCCTGAGCCGGGAATACCTGGCCCGGGGCTCCATTGACGATGAGCTCGGCACCCATCAGGCCCTGCAGGGTGAGCCGGTGATGATCTACGACGCGGCCACCGATCCCCATATCGCCTATGGCGAGGAGGCCGGCAGGGAAGGGGTGGCCAGTATTCTCGCAGTGCCGATTGTGGTCAGAAAGAGGATCATCGGGGTTTTGCGGCTGCTGACCGCAGAGCACCGTGAATTCAGTTCGGCCGCGGTCAATTTCGCCATGGCGGTGGCCGAGCAGGGCGGGATCGCGATCCGGAACGCCATCAACTATGACAAGATCAGCAAGCTCGTTATCGAACTGGAGCAGCACGAACACTTTCTCCAGAACATTATCGACAGCCTGAACGCCGAGCTGGTGGTCATCGACCCTGATTACCGGATCATCATGGTCAACAAGGTGTTTCTCGCGCATTACGGCGGGGATGAAGACTTGGTGGTGGGCCGGCCCTGCCGGGAGGTAATCCGATTGTGTGAGCCGGACGACTGCCCGCTGGACCGGGTGATCTCGACCGGGAAGGAGGCGGTCTGTGTCCGCCAGGTCCGGGAAGGCGGCCAACAGCGGTATTTCGAGGTGATGGCCTCGCCGGTTACCGCCTTCGGCCAGGACTGCGGCATAGACTACATCATCCAGACGACCAGGGACATAACCTCCCATATCCGGCTCCAGGAGGAGCACCGGGAAAAGGAGAAACTGGCCGGGGTGGTGGAGATGGCCCGGACTGCAGCCCACGAATTGAACACGCCCATGTTCGCGGCCCTGGGTACGGCCCAGCTCCTGATCGAGGAGACCAGCGAGACCGACCCCCTGCACGGTGAGCTGGCCACCATTATCCGGAGCCTGAAGACCATGGCCGAACTGACCGGCAAGATGACCCGGATCACCAGGTACAAGGCCAAGGATTACGTGGGCGATGTCAGGATCGTGGATCTCGGCAAGGCCAGCCGTTCGTAGCCTCGGACGCTCACGGATTCAGGTTGTCACTTGTTTGCCAGCGCCTCCGCGACCTTATCTTCCAGCTCCGTTTTGTCAATGGGCTTGACGCAATAGGCTGCCGCGCCGAGGTTCAGGGCCTGGCCGGCGGTTTCCACTGTCGGGTAGCCGGTCATGATGATGGCGCGGATCGCGGGCAGGTATTTTTTCAACTCGGCCAGGACTTCCGTACCTTCCATCTTGCGCAGTTTCAAGTCCAGGATGGCCAGGTCCACGTGGTTACCTTCCCGGACATGGCGCAGGGCCAGGTCCTCGTCGGTAAACACCATGACCTGGTGGCCTTTTTTTTCAAGAATTTTTTTGATCAGGACAGCGGCGTCCTCAACATCGTCCAGCACCAGGATTTCTGCCACGGTGGGTACCTCTGCAAAATTGAAAATGATTTCGGCCGGTCATGCGTCATGAGCACCTTCCGGCCGGATTGGCAGCCGGATATGGAAGGTGGTCCGCATGCCGGCCTCAAGAAACTGCTGTTGCCGCGGGGGGGAAAATGCCTCCAGCGAGCCGTTATGGTCCTTGATGATTCCAAAGGAGACCGACAGGCCCAGGCCGGTCCCCTTGCCCACGCCCTTGGTGGTGAAAAAGGGATCAAAGATGCGGCCGATGGTTTTGGCCGGGATGCCGCAGCCGGTGTCACCGATGACGATTTCCACCTCCTGAAATTCCGGGTCGTAGGAGGTCCAGACGCCGATGATCCCCTCGACGCCGATGGCGTAGTGGGCATTGTTGATGATGTTGACCAGGACCTGGCGCAACCGCTCCCGGTCGACCATGACGCGGGGCAGGCCGGAGGACATCGAGCGCTGGACGTAAATATGATCCATGTTGAGGGAGTGTTCCACGATTGCCAGGACCTCCTCCAGGCAACCATTGATATCGGCGGCTTTTTTTATCCCTTCCACCGTGTTTCTGGAGAATTTCAACAGGTCGGCAACGATCCGTTTACAGATATTAGTCTGTTTCTCAACGGTCTTCAAGGTGTCGAACACTTCGGACTGCCCGGCAAAATCCTCTTCAAGAAGCTGGGTGTAGCCCAAAATGATACCCAGCGGCGTGTTGATTTCGTGGGCCACTCCGGCGGCGAGCTGGCCCACCGAGGCCATATTTTCCGACTGGATGAGTTGATCGGTTACCTCCTTGAAACGGGTGAGATCTTTGGCAATGGCTTCACAGCCCTGGATTGCCCCGCTGTCGTCATGGATGGCCGAGGTGGTGATCATCAGGTAGAGACGGGAGTTGTCCCGCCGGGCGAACTCGATCTCGAATTCCTTCACGTGGCCCTGGTCGTGCAGAATCCGGAAATAGCGGTCGCACTGTTCCTGGTCGAGGAAGAAGGACTTGAGCGAGCGGCCGATCACCTCATCGGTTTTTTCAAAGCCGAGCAGGTTCACCCCGGCGTCATTGATATCGGTGATCCTGGCCTGGCTGTCGCAGAAAAAGATCATGTCCTTGGAGCCCTCGAAGAGGTGGCGGAATTTTTGTTCCGACAGGCGCAATTCCATGGTCCGTTCTTCAACCCGCTGTTCCAGGGTCTGGTTCAGCTCGGTCAGGGCGTCATGAGCCCTGGTCAGTGACCGGGCATCGGTCTGGACCCGGGCAATGACCCGCTGCATGCTGTGATAGTAAAAGGTCAGGACCGCCACCGCTGTGATGGCCATGGTGTTGATGCCGCCGCTGTATGGGGCCAGAAAGTTCCAGGCCGCGTCGTGGCCGGAGAGAACCAGGAGAAAACGCAGGATATGGCCAACGCCGCGGGACACGGCCAGGACAACCAGGGCGGTGCATAACCAGAAGATATAGATCCAGAGTACGTTCTCCTGATCGATCCGGGTCAGGCGGCGGGCGTAGATGAAGGCGGCGACCGCCAGGATTATCATCAGGACGCCGCCGAAAAAGTCATCGATATAGACCGGCCAGAGCGGCAATGATGCGGTCATGGCCCGTCCCCCGGGGTAGTGGGCGGCCGGGATTCCGTTTCGCGGCAGAGCCGGCGCAGGCTCAGGACGAGAAAGAACATGGCCGGTACGCAGAGCAGATGGTCGAAGCGGCCCAGGTAATAGATCCAGCGGGTCGGGGTGAGCGGCCCGGCCAGCCGGTGAGCCCAGAGGCTGTGACCGACAAAGGCCGTTTCGGGCAGGCGGCTGGCCAGCCAGTGGACGATAAAGGTATCGGTGTTCCAGAGCAGAAAGAACACCAGCGCCAGCCTGAAGTTGCGCCAGGCTGCGCTGTGCCCCGGCGGTTTTTTTTTGAGAATCAGGAGCAGGAAAAGCAGGGCCGCAAAATAAAAGACATGGGCGAGCATGTGGACATAGAGGCCCTCAGGGGCACCATGGAGCTGAACCGCCAGGGCTGGCGTTGCCGGTAACAGGGTGGCGGCGGCGACTATGCCGATTATCGTCCGCCGGGAGAGGAACCGGTGCGCGACATCTCCGGTATCCGGTGCAGGCTGAGTGAAATTCTTGCGGATCCACATGGTTCTGTGTTACCATCGATGATCTTGAAATTCAAGTGATACCGCCATACTTCACGAGGAATCCCATGACTGTTTCCCAGAGCCCTCCGGCCGGATCAGGCCCGGAAACCATAGTTGCCCGGACCGCCGGCCGGGGCAGAGTTATGGTGGTTGATGATGACCGGGACATGCTGGCGGTCCTCAAGAAGGTTCTGGCCAGAAAATGCGGCTGCGCTCTGGCCCTGGCCGAGTCCGCTGAAGCCGCCCTGGAGCTTCTTGATACCTTCCGGCCCGACGTGGTGCTGACCGATATCAAGATGGCGGGGCTTGACGGCCTGACCCTGCTGGAGGAGATCAAAAAACGCGACGGCGCGGTTTCGGTCATTGTGATGACCGGCTATGGCACCGTGGAGCTGGCTGTCCGGGCCCTCAAGGAAGGGGCCTATGATTTTTTTGAAAAACCCTTTGACAACGATCGCGTGGCTTATGCAGTGCAGCGCTCCCTGGAGCGGACCGGCCTGCTGCGGGAAAATTTGCATCTGCATGAGAAGTTCGAGGGCCGGGACCGCTTCCAGGGCTTTGTCGGCCGTTCTTCCCGGCTGCGGGAAGTTTTTGCCATTATCGAACGGGTGGCGGCCACCGATGTGACCGTGCTGATCCGCGGTGAGTCCGGGACGGGCAAGGAACTCGCGGCCAAGGCCCTGCATACCTTGAGCGACCGGGCGGCCCGGCGGATGATTGCCGTAAACTGCCCGGCCCTGCCCGAGCAGATCCTCGAGAGCGAGCTGTTCGGGTATGTCAAGGGCGCCTTTACCGGTGCGACCCGGGACAAGAAAGGGCTCTTTGCCGAGGCTGACGGGTCGACCATCCTGCTCGATGAGATCGGTGACCTGCCCCTTTCCCTGCAGACCAAGCTGCTGCGTGTTCTCCAGGAAAGGGAGGTGCAGCCCCTGGGCCAGAATCGGAGCATCGGGGTCGATGTCCGGGTGCTCGCCTCGACCAACCAGGATCTGGAGGGGAAAATACGGGCCGGTCTTTTCCGCGAAGACCTGTTCTACCGGCTCAACGTGGTTACTCTGACCATGCCCTCTCTCCGGGGCGATCCTGACAGCATTCCGCTCCTGGCCCGTCATTTCCTCACCGCCTATGGCCGCGATTATGGCCGGGGCGACCTCCGGCTCAGCGGTGAGGCCCTGAATTATCTGGTCCGGCGGCCCTGGCGGGGCAATGTTCGCGAGCTGCAGAACGTGATCAAGCGGGCCGTGCTGCTGGCCGCGGCCACCACCATCGAGATTCCCGACCTGGCGGAAGCTGGAGACCAGGCCGGGCCGCCTGGCCCGGTGTCGGCCGAAGTCTGTCATCTTCCCTACCGTCAGGCCAAACAAGAGGTGGTGGCCGGGTTTTCCCGAACGTATCTTCTCCGCGCCCTTCGGCACAGCCACGGCAATGTCAGTGCCGCGGCCAGGGCCAGCGGCATGGGCCGTCCGGCCTTCCAGCGTCTTCTCAATCGTTATGATCTGGCGGCCCGTGATTTTCGCGACGCCTGAAGGTTTTTCCGGTTTTTTGTTTTCCCTTTCGGGGTGCATCATAAAAGATTCGGTGCCTCATTATTGAGACGTTTAGGGCATGAAGTCCGGTCGTCCCTCTCGCCACTTCCTTGTTTTCTAATTATATAATTTCTTGAATTTGCTGCCATTTTCTTTTATCTGTCTGGCGGTCGCCTTCTGGCATTGAATTTGCTAAAACGGCCATGATGTACTTCATCCGCCGTGGAGATTCTTTAATGCAAACAGGAGGGACCGGAATGACAGAGAAGAGGGTTGTTTTTTTGGTAATGATCGCGGCGCTGCTGTTCGGCTGGCCGGGCCGTGGGTATGCCCTGGAGGCAAGTGTCGCTGCCCGGACGGTCAAGGCCGGCAGTCCGATCACGGTCAAAGGCCATCTCGATCCTGGTCAGGATCTGTATGTGGTGGTTGCAACGGCAAAGCTTTTCAAGCCGGCGGATGCCGCCGGTGCCAAGGAAAAGGTCAAGCTCACAAAAAAGTTTGGCGATACCGCTATTCCGCCTAATTATTACGTGATAACCAACCGGCCAGGAACCATGGCTACGCCGGAACTCTCGGCCAAGGGGCAGACCAGCGGCATCTTCGCCTTTCCTCCCTTCAAGTACCAAGTGCGGGTCAACAAACTGAAGAAATGGGCCGCCATTCCCGAAGCGGTCAGGGGCATGCTGAGCCCGATATCCACGGCAGACCAGTGGAAATTTCTCACCTACACTCATGAAAAGAAGTTCGGTATCAATACGATCAGTAAGGAGCGGCCTATCGGCGGCGGCAACGCCCGGATGGTGCTGACCGGTTACGCCACCCAGGCAGAGGCCTGGAACCGGGGGGTCTCCCTCAGCCTCGATAAAAAGAGCGGTGCCTTCAGTGTCACCATGACGCCCTACAAGAATATCGCCCCGAACACCCGGCTCGCCGTCTACGTGAACGGGAAGAAGATCGATACGGTCACCGTGGAGAAATCAGGGTTTTTCTATGGGACCGCCAACACCTACATGAACCCCCTGGTCGTGACCTTTGGCGCCTTTATCATCGGCGTGCTGTTTGTGATCATGGGCGCGGCAGGCGGCCTGTTTACCGCGGCCTTCCAGATCACCATCCTCGGCACCAAGGGGCCGCTGGGGGTCAATGCCGCCAATACCATCAAGCCGACCAACCTCTTTTTGACCCTGTGTTCGCCGGTCACCGGGCTGATGAACTACTTCAAGGAAAAGCGCTTTGCCTGGCCGGTAGCGCTTTTTTTCGCCGTCGGTATCCTGATCGGCGCCTTCTGGCTTGGCCCGACTTACTCGGCCAAATACCTGCCCATGAAGGCCTACAAGTTCTATCTCGGATTTATCTGCCTGGTGATCGGCATCAAGCTCTTCTTTGAGAGCCTGCCGTCTTCCATCGAGAAGAAAAAGGCCATGAAGGCCATTGTTCAGAAATTCAACGCTGCCGCGAAAGAGGCCAAGAAATCGGGCAAGGCCATCGAGCTCGGCAAGGTCGAGATCAAGAAGTTCAACATCGTCAAGTTCGACATGAAGTTCTGGGGCGAGACCTTTGTCGCCCGGCCCCTGGTCATGCTGTTCGGCGGTATAATCATGGGGATGATCGCCTCATCGTTCGGCGTGGGCGGCGGCTTCATGTTCATGCCCTTCATGACCACGGCCATGGGCTATCCCATGTACCTGGCCGTGCCCATCGCCCTGGCCGGCACCTTTGCCACCTCGTGCGGCGGCATTGCCAAGTACATCCTGATGGGTTATCAGCCTGACTGGCTGATGGCGGCCGGGATCGCGGTCGGCGCTATCGCCGGCGGCATGGTGGGCCCGAAGATTCAGAAGAAGCTGCCGGAGATTTTTCTGAAGCGGATGCTGGCCCTGGCCCTGATCATTGTTTTCCTCAAATACACCAGTGTTATTCCGTGGCTCCGCTGAGTCGTCGGGGTTGAAACATGATGCAGCATATCATAGACATGACTAACGCCGTGCTGGGTTGGCTCTTTGTCAACCTGGTCGCCCCGTTTTTCAGCCTGCTTGGCCGGGGGCTTGAGCTGTTGCTGCTCAGGCCTCTGGACCTGGCCGGCCTGCCGGTGGCCGGCCAGGTTGCCGTGGTCGGTATGCTGGCCGGGCTGCTCTCCCTGTTTCTGCGGCGGCGGCTGCGGGTGGGCGAGCATGAAGATACCTTTATCGCCGCCTTTGCGGCCAAGAAAGAGCGGCAGAAGGATTTCGCCCTGCTGGACGACTGGAAGACCCGGGATCTCTTCTTCCGGGTCAGTGATAGTGACCTGGACGAGGATTTCAATACCTATCTGGCCCACCGTTTTGCCTTGCACGGCATAGTCTATCTGCTGCCCATTCTTTTCACTCTGTTCTGGCTCGATACGGTGTTCAGTTCGGCAGTGTTGATCGGTAGGGTGGGGGTGGCGGCGGCCATGCCGCTGCCGGCAAACAGCTATGGCCTGGCCGGTCTGCCGGTGGCGCTGGTATTTTTTGTTTTTTACCTCCTGGTTTTGTTCGCGGCCGGCTGGCGCCGCAGGCGGTGCCGGGGCAAAGAGGCCTGCCTGCCGCTGCCTCCCGGCAGGCCCTGTTTGACGGGGGACCGGCTTAATGGCGAGGATCATGGTTCTTGATGATGTTCTCGACGCGGTGGTATTGATCGAGAAGATTCTGACCAAACAGGGTCACGAGGTGGCGGGCTTTACCGATGAGGAAGAGGCGCTGCGTTATGTCCGTAAGCATCGGGTTGACTTGGCGGTCCTTGACATCAAGCTCGGGAAGATGAACGGTATCGAGGTGCTTGCGGAGTTGAAGAGGATTGATCCGGCAATCAGGGCGGTGATGTTGACCGGCTATCCCACCGTGGCCGGCGCCCGGCAGGCCCTGCGCCTGGGAGCGGACGAGTACTGCGTTAAGCCGATTGACAAGGACGAGCTTGAGATCAAGGTGGCCCGGGTCCTGGAGCGCACCGCCCTTAAGATGTAATCAATGATTATGAATTAAATTAAATAGAATAGACGGGGTCCATGATCCCGTCCGGGTCGGTATCCCGGCCCCGGAGGAGAACAGATTATGAAAAAATCGGTCTGGAGCATGTGCGGTATGTGCACGGTCCGCTGTCCGATCCGGGTGGAGACCGAGAATGACGAGGTCACCTGGATCGAGGGCAATCCCCACCTGCTTGACGGCGCCCTCTGCGCCAAGGGTTCGGCCGGCATCGCGCTGCTGAATGACCCGGAGCGGCCGCAGCAGCCTTTGATCCGCAAGGGCGGCCGGGGCGCCGGCCGCTGGGACAAGGTAAGCTGGGATACGGCCCTTGATTACGTGGCTGAAAAGCTGAATAAAATTGTCGACCGCTACGGCCCGGAAAGCGTGATGATGAGCTGCCGGGGCGGGCCATTTGTCGATATTGTCAAGGCCTTTATCCACGGCCTGGGTTCACCCAACTTCACCAATCACGACAGCGCCTGCGGCCGCAACGCTCACCATGCCAGCCTCTCGCTCTATGGCGTGGGCCGGACCGGCTTTGCCTATGACATCAAGAAGACCAGGCACCTGGTCCTGTTCGGCCGTAATATCCTGGCCTCGCTGCGGGTCGCGGAGGTGAACCAGGTACTGGACATGCTTGACTCGGGCGGCAGGCTGACCTATGTCGATGTCCGCCAGACCATGACCGGCATCAAGGCCAACCGGTTCTTCCAGGTCCGGCCCGGCACTGATTACGCCCTGGCCCTCGGCATGATCCATGAGGTGATCCGGGAAAAGGCCTATGATCAGGAGTTCATCGACCGCTATGTGAGCGATTTTGACGCCCTGGTCGCCTTTGTCGAGCCGTATGATGTTGACTGGGCCGCCCGTGAGTGCGGCATCAAGGCGGAGCGGCTCCGGGAGTTTGTCCGGGAACTGGCCCACGACCGGCCGCGGGTGGTCTTTCATCCGGGCTGGATGGTCTCCCGCTACCGGGATTCCTTTTACGCCAGCCGGGCGCTTCATATCCTCAATGTCCTGATGGGCAATATCGAGGTGGAAGGCGGCCAGATCTTCCCCAAGGGCCCTGCTGACTGCGGGGTCAAGGGACTCCGTTCCTTTGACGGCCAGATCCCCAAACCCACGGCCCGGCGGGGCGACGGGGTGGGCTGGAAGTACAGCCACTTTGACAAGGGGCCGGGCCTGTTTCATCTGTTCTATGACACCATGGTGACCGAGGATCCGTACCCGATCAAGGGCCTGATCTGCGTGCGTCACGATCCCTTGTCCTGTTTTCCCGATCCGGCCGCCCAGAAGGAGGCCCTGGACAGGCTTGACCTGCTGGTTGCCATTGATACCCATTACAGCGAGTTCGGCTGGTACTGTGACGTGATTCTGCCCGAGTCCACCTATCTTGAGCGCGACAGCATCATCGCCACCCAGAAGGGGACCAAGCCCCGTTTTATCTGCCGGAACCAGGTGGTGGCGCCCAGGTACGATACCAGGTCCCTGAGCGAGATTATCAAGGGCCTGGCCGACCGGGTCGGGATCGGGCAATATTTCCCCTATAACTCGACCGCGGAACTCCAGGCCTGGCAGCTCGAACCTACCGGGGTTAAGATCGAGGATTTTGCCGAAAAGGGTTTTGTCGAGCTCAGCCGGGAACCGATCATGTATGACCGGCAGAACCTTGACGGCAGGTTCAAGACCCCGTCCGGCAAGATCGAGATTATCAGCCAAAAACTGACCGAGGCCGGGCTGCCGTCGCTCAAGCCGTATGAAAGTCCGGAAAAACCGCCCAAGGGCAAGTTTCGGCTGGTCTTCGGCCGCTCGGCGGTCCATGCCCACGCGCACACCATCAACAACCCGCTGCTCCATGAGCTGATGCCGGAAAACACCCTGTGGGTCAACCGGCGGGCGGCCGCCAGGATGGGGGTCAAGGAGGGCGACTGGGTGGAGGTGAGCAGCAATGGCATGGTCAATACCATCAAAGCTCATGTGACTGATTTTATCCATCCGGAAGCAGTGTACATGGTGCACGGCTTCGGCCGCCAGGTCCCCCTGCAGACCCGTTCCTACCACGCCGGGGTGGGTGACCAGAAATTGATGAAGGGGATGCTCACGGCAATGGACCCGGCCGGCGGCGGCCTGTGCCTCTGTGAGTGCATGGTCACGGTGAAACGGAGTTCGAAAAATCCCAAAAGGATGGTAGAATTATGAACAAGTATACCCTCTACCTCAACTCCAGGCGCTGTATCGGCTGTCATGGTTGCGAGGTGCATTGCAAGACCAATAAACGGCTGCCCGTGGGGCCGATCCTCTGCGAGATCAGTCATGAACCGCTGAAGGCGGTGCGGGGGGTACCCAAGACCGAATTCCGCTTTCGTTCCTGCTACCACTGCGAAGATCCCTACTGTGTACCGGTCTGTCCCACCGGGGCCATGCAGAAGCGCGCCGACGGCATCGTCTTCGTGGACCAGGAGGTCTGCGTCGGCTGTATGGCCTGTGTCGGGGCTTGTCCCTGGGGGGTTCCCCAGCCCAATCCGGAGACCGGCAAGGTGGTGAAGTGCGATTACTGTATGGATCGGATCGACGCCGGTCTCAAACCGGCCTGCGTGACCCGTTGCACCACCCATGCCCTGAAACTCGTGGCCTTGCAGGAAATCTGAGCAGGGAAAGGGGACCCCGGGCGGATTATCATCGTCGTTCCACCATGTCACATTAAAACCAGTTTCCGGATGGGCACGAACTTATTTTTTGAGCAGGCCCTGAATCCGGTTTTCACGTGAAAGCGTAAGGAGGCGAGGAGATGAACAAAAAACGAATGATTGCACTCACTGCTGGGCGATGGTATCAGTAAAACTGATTTTATAGCACGCCCGCTATTGTAACCAAGATGGAATCAGACCGTTCCGGCCGGAACGGTCTCCGCCGTAGTTGGAAAATTAAAATCCCGCCTTCTGCGTCCCGGCCGGTGAAGATTTGCCTGCCATTCAAGACGTCCGCTCCTGCCGATGGTACAGGCTGAGCAAAAAAATTACGGAACAGAACAGTTTAGACTTCCTGATTTTTTGTTTTGCCGGTAAATTGTCAGTTACCAACCGGGTCAAAGTAAAAAACATTTCGTAACTCTTCAGCAGCACCCCTGTCCGTGATCAGACCGCCCGGCTACCAAGGTAGAGCTGACCGGTCTGTTGGTGACCATTCGGAGCATTGTTGAGCTGTTTCACATATTTCCCCCATAAGATGGATTACAGGTCCTGCAAAAATATTCTTCTCCTGCTGGGAGTTCTGCTGATTTTCGGGTTCAGCCCGCGCCCCTGTGCCGGTGCCGGTCTGAATCTGCACGACATCAGCGTGGCGCAGACCCTTAAATTTTACCGGCAGGTCCCGCACCTGAGCAGCGAAGAATTGGCGTACGGCCGGAAAATCGTTGCCGGCCTTGGCTACAATGCCCAGCGGGTTTTTCGCAAAATGTGTCTGATGCCGGGCATAAACTTTGCGAAATGTAAAGAGACCTGGACGAGTCTGCGCGGCCCGAAATTATCATACGCGCAGGTTTTGGCCTTTGAGAAATGGAGTAGTCTGCCGGCGGTAACCAGCGACCTGGGGCTTAAGGCCCTGCGGGCGATTCGAACCATGGGCTATGAGGCCTGCCGGTCATTCAGGCGCTACTGCGGCCTGCCGAAAATGACGCCGGATTGCGCCCTGAAAACCATCCTCCTGCTGAACCGCTTCGATGATGCCCAGAACCGGGCTGCCCAGGGTTTATTTGCCGTGGCCGGCATGAATGCCGTGCAGGCCCTGGACAGTCTTGGCATCATTGCCAGGTTTCATGATCATCAGGCCAGGGCGGCGGGCGCCTTTGCCGGGGTTGCCGGCATGAATGTCGGAATGCTGGATGACGCCCTGCCCCTGATCCGGCAGATGAGCCGGGATGATGCGTGGAATGCCGGGACACTTTTTCTCTCTCCGGCAATGACCCGCGAGGAGGCCTGGTTCTGGCTGGTGGCCTATTTCGCCAACCCGCCCGCAGTGAGGGAAAAACAATTTTTTCACAGCCTTGGTCCGGAGCGCCGGATGACTCTGCTTCGGGCTTTTTATGACGGCGGTGAAGAGCTGGTCTGGAGGATCAATAACCTCCATGCCATTACCGACCGTTTTGGTTTCGAGATTTCGGCGGCGGAATTGAGCCGTTATTCGGCCAAGCAACTGCAAAAGCGATTTGAGCAGCTTTCCCCTCAGATCAGATTTGGTTTCGGCAGCCGTTTCTATCCGCTGCTGGCAACGGGCCGGAAAGGTGGAATGATCGCCGTCCTGCGCCGGGCAACGGCTGCCGACAGAGTGGCAACGGCCCGTAATCTGACTTCGACCAATATCTATGCCTTGCTTGCCCAGGGCAGCGAACTCTATGACAGCTCATTCCGCGACATCCTGGCGCCGATCCTGCGGCAGAGCATCGAAAAGCGCTTCTCCGGCAATCTGTTGGAGTTTCTGCACGCCGCCGATCCCGGTAATCTGCTGGTCTCGAGCTTTATCGTCAGCCTGGCCCAGAAAGGAAAGTTGACCGCCTTTTTTCCGGAAAACAACCGGGAGCAGGAACAGATTCTTGACCTGGTCGCCTTGTCGGCCTTTAAGGATGAAAATTCTATTATTCTTTTTTCGGCGACCTTTATGCACCTGCTTGAGGTCCTTGACCAGCCGGCCCGCACCTTTCTCATCAGGAAAATGAGCCAGGAGGCCGATTCCGGCAGCTCCGGTTTTACGCGGCTTATTTCCGTGATTCTGCAGTACTACATGCGGGAATATCCGCAACTGCTCAGCGTCGAGGCCCGCTCGATCATCGACCGCCTGATAGTCCGGCACGGGGCGGTGGATCTCTACAAATATCTCGACACCCCCTTTGCGCAGTGGAAGAAGGACGGCCGCCTCGGCTCCATCTCGGTCTTTCATGCCGATGATGACGGCCGCCGGTCTTTTGCTTCTTTTCTCACCATGCTCCTTGAGAGCGGTTACCGTCTCCGGCTGTCCGAACAGTTTACCGTGGTTCCTCTGTCGGCCAAGATCAGGCAGGCGGCCGGGAAACTGATCCGCTATGCTCAGCTCCATCCCGCAAAAGGATTACCCTTGCTCTTTAACGGGATGCAGCGCAACCATTTTTGCGTTACCCTTGTCCGGCGGATCGACGGCCTGACGATCAGCCAGGCGGCCTCCGTGTACAGCGACGAGAAAAACCAGGAGCTCCTGATTGAACGATTTATCCTGGGCGGTACTGAGATGTTCGCCCAGCGAGGTCACAGTTACTGGCGCTCTGAACAGATCACCAAGCCGCTGAATGTGCTGATGAAAGAGGGACGTTTGAGTAAAAAAGATCTGGCGGCCAAGCAGCGTTTTCTCAGTCTTGGTTCCTGTGGTGGGGTCAAGGCCTATACGCGCCTCAGTGAGATGTTTTTAGGGCATGTGGACATCCTGGCCACCATCGGTACCGGGCTGGCGGCCATTAATGATCCATATAACAAAAATCTTTTCGAAGTGATTGCCAGGAATCCTTCGACACTTTCCTGGCGGGATATCA
The DNA here is from genome assembly GCA_002897615.1 of bacterium BMS3Bbin14. Taxonomy (GTDB): domain Bacteria; phylum Desulfobacterota; class Desulfobulbia; order Desulfobulbales; family Desulfobulbaceae; genus BMS3Abin13. Next base: position 32,254 of record BDTX01000030.1, on the reverse strand, counting down.
GCCGGAAATCCGCCTTTATTTTTAAAGGTGACCATGGCCGGGACTATCTGCAACCCGGAACTCTGCCGGCAATTTTGCATAAAATCCTCAATGAAGAAAGAAAATCTCAAGCGGACGGTATCCCGGGCGAGAAAGCGGCCGGAAGCGCCGGCGATCCCATGGGCTGAGAAACGATATGGCTACTTTTACCAAGGACAGGCTGGACGCTCTGATTAACGGGATCAAAGGTGACAGAGACGGAATCGCCAAGGTTTACCTGTTGGTCGGCGAACGTTTTCTCTGCCGGCAGGCGGCGGCGCGGGTCTGCGAGGCCCTGCTGGCGGCTGGCGGTGTCCTCCACGCCATAGACGGCGATCAGGAGAATTTTGTCACGACACTCGGTAAGTTGCGCAGTTTCAGCCTGTTGCCCGGCCGCCAGGTTTACCGGGTCTCGGATACGCAGCTGTTTCTCTCCAAAAAAGTGGCCAATTCTCTCTGGGGCCGGGCGGCCAAGGCCCGAAACAACAACGACCTGGTGACGGCCGGCAGGTACCTGGGGGCGATGCTTGCGGCCGCCGGACTTGATGCCGGAGAGCCGGAGAATGATCCGGGAGCGCTCTCGGCCGCCCGCTGGAAAAAGCTCTTCGGTTTTGCCCGGCCGCCGGGTGATCTTTCCTGGACCAAAGGGATAGCGGCAACGGCCGGCGGGGGAGGGAAGGAGCCGGCCGTTGCCGGGCCGGGCGATCCGGCCCTGCTCCTTGAAAAGACCCTGGAAGCCGGGCTCCCCGGACCAAATGTCCTGGTGCTGCTGGCCGAAGATGTCGACAAGCGTAAACGGCTCTACAAGCTCCTCAAGGATCAATACGTCGTTGTTGATCTGAGCGTGGACCAGGGCAGCAGCGCCCAGGCCCGGAAGGCGCAGAAAAGCGTCCTGCGGGAGTTGATCGACAAGACCCTGGCCGATTTTAATAAAACCATGGCGCCGGGCGTGGCCGACCTGCTCCTTGAACGGGTCGGCTTCCATCCGGTGGCCGCGGTCACCGAGACCGGGAAACTGGCGCTCTTCGCCGGCACCCGCAAACAGATTAACCGGGAAGACCTGGACGCCCTGGTGGGGCGGACCCGGCAGGAGGTCCTCTTTGAACTGACCGGCGCCCTGGGCAAGCGTAACCTGGAACGCGCCCTGCTGGTTGCCGGCCGGCTCCAGGAAAACGGCATTCACCCCCTGGCCGTAGTTGCCACCCTCCGTAATTACGCCCGGACGCTGTTGCTGTTTCGGGTCTTGCAGCAACAGCCGCAGTTCGGGTACGGCCGGTCCGTGTCGTTTGCCGTTTTTCAGCAGCAGTGCCTGCCGCGGCTCAAGGAGCGGCAAGTATGGCAAAAGGAACTTTCCGGTCACCCCTATGCCGTCTATATGCAGTTCCAGACCGCGGCCGCTTTTTCGCCGGCGGTTCTGAAAAACTGGCTGCGGCTCCTTCTCGGGGCCGAGCTGCGTCTTAAGGGGTCCCCGTTGGCGCCGGCAACCGTCCTTCGGCACCTGATTATTTCCATGCTGAGAAAGTGATGGAAAGCAGTCTTGCAAAAATACGACGGAGCATTACAATATATAGGTAAATGATTTTCTCTTTTCGCGGTTTGTGAAGGGCATGGCTAAAAGTAAAACGATAGATCGGGAAGAAACCCTGACCCGGCAGAAGGAGGAGGTTCGTGAACCGCCTCTCTATAAGGTGCTCCTGCACAACGATGACTACACCACTATGGACTTCGTGGTCATGATTCTTGAATATGTGTTTAAGAAAGATACCAGCGAGGCCGCCCGGATTATGCTGAATGTTCACCATCAGGGGGTGGGTATTGCGGGTGTGTATACCCGGGAAATCGGCGAAACAAAAATGGCCATTGTTCATAGCATGGCTCGAAAACATCAGTATCCCCTTAGGTGTTCGCTGGAAAAGGTGAGCTGATGCGTTATTGATGGAAAATATTATGTTAAGTCGAGAACTTGAGCTTGCCCTTATCAAGGCTATTCAAGAAGCCAAGACCTACAGGCACGAATATGTCACTGTCGAGCACATGCTCTATGGTTTGTTGCATGACGACCTCGCCAGGCATGTCATTACCAATTGCGGCGGCGATGACGCCAAACTGAAAGAGCGCCTGGAACGATTTTTTGCCGGGGGCCTGCCGGTTCTGAAAAATGCCGTCAGCGAACCCTCGCAAACCGTTGCTTTCAACCGCGTCCTGCAGCGGGCGGTCAACCATGTGCAGAGCTGCGGCAAGAAACAGGTCGATACCGGGGATGTCCTGGTCGCCATCTTTGCCGAACCGGATTCTAACGCGGTATACTTCCTCGGCAGCGCGGGCGTCGCCCGGCTTGACGTGGTGGAATATATCTCCCACGGTCTGCCGGAATCGTTGCAGAAAGAGCCATTCCTCCACCCTGAAACCGAACCGCAGAAACAGAAACGGACCTCCAGGGTTGATCCCCTTGAAACATTTACCGTGAACTTCGCCCGGCGGGCGGCAGAGGGAAAAATTGATCCGTTGATTGGCCGCGGGCATGAACTCCTGCGCATGATGCAGGTTCTCTGCCGTCGGCGCAAGAATAATCCGCTGCTGGTGGGGGAGCCGGGGGTGGGCAAGACGGCCATGGCCGAAGGACTGGCCCTGCGTATCCATGAAGACCGGGTCGCGCGGCTGGCGGAAAAACCGGATACCGGGAAACTGGTCCCGGATCTGCTCCGGGACACGGAAATCTATATGCTCGACATGGGGACGCTGGTCGCCGGGACCAAATATCGCGGTGATTTTGAAAAACGTCTCAAGGCCGTGGTGTCTGCCATTGAAAAAAAAGACAATGCCATCCTCTTTATCGACGAGATGCATACCATTGTCGGCGCCGGGGCGACCAGCGGCGGCTCCATGGATGCCTCCAATCTGCTGAAACCGGCCCTGCAGGCCGGAACCATTCGCTGCATCGGCTCGACGACCTATGAGGAATACAAGAATCACATTGAGAAGGACCGGGCTCTTTCCCGGCGTTTTCAGAAAATAGACATTGAGGAACCCTCGGTGGAGGATACCTGCGGTATTCTGAAAGGACTCCAGTCCCGTTACGAAGACCATCATCATATCCGCTACACCAGGACGGCGATCCGTTCCACGGCGGAACTGGCGGATCGTTACATCAATGACCGTTTTTTGCCGGACAAGGCCATTGACGTCATGGACGAGGTCGGCGCCGCCTTTCGGCTGGCCGGCAAGACCGGCCGTACGGTGACGGTGCGCGACGTCGAGAGCGTGGTCTCGAAAATGGCCCGGGTCCCGGTCACCAGCAAATCAGGCAACGACAACGCCGGCCTGGTTGAACTTGACGAAAGGCTCAAATCAGTGATCTTCGGCCAGGATAACGCCGTTGACACGATGGTCAGGGCGATAAAACGGGCTCGCGCCGGCCTGGGCAATCCGCAGTCACCCACGGGTTGTTTCCTCTTCGCCGGTCCCACCGGCGTGGGCAAAACCGAGGTCGCCCGGCAGTTGGCTGCCGCCCTGGCGGTTCACTTCGAACGCTTTGATATGAGCGAGTACATGGAAAAGCATGCCGTGGCCCGGCTGATCGGGGCGCCTCCCGGTTACGTCGGTTTCGACCAGGGCGGCCTGCTCACCGATGCCATCCGCAAGCATCCGTATTCGCTGCTCCTGCTTGACGAAATCGAAAAGGCGCATCCGGATGTTTTTTCTATCCTGCTGCAGGTTATGGATTACTCGACCCTCACCGATAATTCCGGCCGCCGGGCTGATTTCCGCAACGTCATCATCATCATGACCACCAATGCCGGAGCCCGGGAGATGAGCGAAAACACCATCGGTTTCCTCGCGGCGTCCGCCGGCAATGAACAGAAGGCCATTAAGAATATTTTTTCTCCCGAATTCCGGAACCGGCTCGACGGCACCATTACTTTCCGGCCCCTGGATATGGCAACGGTGGAAAAGATCGTCGATAAAATGGTTGGCGAGCTGCAGGCCCAACTGGTGGCCAGGAAGGTCAGGATCAGCCTGACCCCCGGGGCGCGAAGCTGGCTGGCCGCCGAAGGGTATGATCCGGCCTATGGAGCCCGGCCCCTGCGGCGCCTCATCATGAAAGAGATCGGCGATACCCTGACCGAGGAGATCCTGTTCGGCCGCCTGAACCGGGGCGGAACGGTCCGGATCGGCCGGAAAAACGGTAAAATGACCTTCCACTATCCCGCCTGAGTCCCCGGCCGGAAGCCCTGAAATCAACATTAGTACAATTTTTTTAACATTATTCTTCCGGCCTGTTGACAAGGCCGGGGATATGCGATACAAAACTTTGTGTCAAGTTGTTTTTTTAAACTGGTTTCACAGGTGATGTTCGGGATAAACGGCTATACGCCGGTTCCCGGATCAAGGTTGTGAAATCGGTAATGGGATTTCCCCGAGATGAAAATGTGTAAGGAAGGAGGATGAGGAATGGTCAAAAGATTTTCCACTCTGGTCTTAGCTGGGCTGATTGCGCTCCCCGCTGCCGGGCTGATTGCGTTTCCCGGTGTGGCTGCGGCCAGTGCGGGTAAGGCGCCGGCAGACCTGACGCAGAAAATTAATGAATTGTCCCGTGAGCTTGATGAACTGAAGGCACAGCTCGCACAACAGAGCGAAGCGGTCACCGCTGTCGGCAACCATGTCGACGACCTGGATGACACGCTCACTGACAAGTCCAAATCCTGGGATCTGGCTGCCAGGTTCAAGCTGTTCGGTGACTTCAGGGCGAGTCTCAATTATATGCATTCCGAGACCATGCCTGCTTACACGGCTAATCAGATTACCCAGGGCTTCGGTATGGCCCTTGCTGCGCCAGTGGCACAGGGAGGTTTCGGTTTTCCCGGGCCTTACAGCCCTGCCATGATCAGAATGGCAGTGCAGGGTATGAAGAACTATACTCCGCAGCAACGTGCCGGCATGTTTCAGCAGATGGGTATCACCCCTGTTCCTGCCTACAATGTGGACAACGATACCATGTTGACCAACCGGCTGCGCATCAATATGATGGTCAGGGCTACCGAAACCGTGACCTTCAAGGGCCGCCTGGCCATGTACAAGGCCTGGGGCATGGAGTCTAATCCAACGGGCGATATGGGCCAACCGTTTACCCTGGACGGCTTTAACTGGGACGGCAATTCGACCCGCCAGCCTTTTGACAACATCCTCCGCGTTGATCGTGCCTTCATCAACTGGGCCGGCATCGGCGGCACCCCGTTCTGGATTTCCGTCGGCCGTCGACCGACGACTGATGGTCCCCCATCATCTCTGCGCCTGGGGCTTAATGAACGACAGGCCACTCCCACGGCCTTCATGGACTATGCCTTTGACGGCGCCACAATCGGCTATGCCTATGATTGGGGCAATGACTTGGGGACCGGCCGTATTCGTTTCTGCTATGGCCGTGGCTTTGAAGCTGGTCTGAGCACCAACAAGCTCAACGATATGGACTTTGCCGGTTTTAACTGGGATGTCTTTAAAAAAGGCCATCGTTTTCTCAATCTGCAACTCTTCAAGGCCTTTAACCTCGTCAACACCCCGGATGGCATTAATTTCCCCAATCCCCTGGAACTGGCGGGTGTGATGAAAGGCGACGGCGTCCTGAACAAGGCCAACCTCGGTAACATCTACCATACCAGCGGCGTCTACATGGACAAAGTCGGCAATCTTAATTACTTTGTGGCCGGTGCCTGGAGCCACACCGTCCCGACGGGCTACGACGAACTGGGTGACAGCCTGCTCGGTTCCTGGTGGAGTCCTCTCGACTCCGAGGATGGCTATTCGGTGTACCTGGGCGTCAGGTATGATATGGATGACCTGGGTCTGAAGTTCGGCGCCGAGTACAACTACGGTTCCAAGTACTGGATTTCCATGACGCCTGCGGATGACGAGCTGTACAACTCCAAGCTGGCTACCCGCGGCCAGGTTGCAGAAGTATACATGGTTTACGACCTGCCTACCGGCGAGGCCATCTCCAAGTACAGCAAGGTGCTCATGCGTCTTGGTTATCAATACTACAAGTATGACTACACCTATTCCGGCTCCTGGCTGGGAGCCCCGGTTAACGTTGACGATCTGGCAAGTGATCCGCTCAATGCCCAGTTCTACGCGCCGCTGGATGACATGAGTCAGGTCTACCTGACCTTGGAGGCATACTTCTAACCAAGTCTGCTGACTTACTGAAAGCAAAAAAGGGAAAACCCCATCGGGGTTTTCCCTTTTTTTATTGTTTCAACTCGCCGGGCCTGTAAAAACGGGAAGGACGTTAACTCCTTAGTGTGAAGTCGCACACCAGTGGCGCATGATCTGAGTAGCGAACCGACGGGATCTGGAAGTCGCTTACTTCGAGTTCCGGGCTGTGCAGAATAAAGTCCAGCTGCCGTTTGGGGGAACGGCTGGGATGGGAAGGGCTGCCTCTGCCATTGGCGTTTTGCAGCCCGGTTGCCGCCAGGAACAGCTCCAGCTCCCGGTTGCCCCACAGGACATTAAAGTCACCGGCCACGATAATCGGACCCTGCACGTTGCGGATCAACTGATAGAGGTGTTCAAGCTGGTAATGTCGCTTCCGGAACATCAGGGACAGGTGGACGAGGAAAACGGTTACCTCGGCCAGCCGGGCCTCGATGACCAGGCGCTTGACCCCCTCGTTAAAATAGTGAAACCGGTGGCTGATTATTTCCTTTTTACTCAGCAGGGCATTTCCCTGCTTGTTCAGGATCGGCATCTTCTGGGCAACGGACCGGGTTCCATACTTGGATTCGACCACGTAGGAAAAACCAAGCTCGTGGGCAATGGTCGAGGCCTGGCACAGGTGATTGTCCGTGCGGAAGGAACCTTCGTCAACCTCGATTAAACCTGCAATATCAGGCTGGAGCGACTTGATGAAGGCGGCAATGCTCTCGAGATTGACGCCGGTATGTTTCAGGTAGCCTGCGTAGGGAAGCGGCAGGTGAAAACGAACACCAACGCCGGTGCAATAGCGGATATTGTAGAGAAGAAATCGCATGGCTTAACCATTCCGGAATCCGAAGACCCCTTTGCCCCTGTTGCTGAAGGCCGGCTGCCCGCCTCGTCGTCCCTTGGCCCGGCGGCCATGGCCGGAATCCTTGCCGGAAAAATCAGCTGCTTCGTGCCGGAGCTGTCGGGGTTGGGCGGCAAACAGGCCGGCATCAACGGCCGGGCCGCCCGCCGCCTCGACAAACAGGCGGGCAAAACGTGAACAATCGGCAAAATAACTTTTGCCCCGCAGCCACTTGGGCCAGGTCTCCTTTTGCTGGTGCGATTCAAAGATCGGCAGGTTGACCAGCAGGGTGGTCATGGCCTCCTTGTCCAGCCGTTTGATGTTGAAGCGTTCGCTGAACAAACTATCGAGTTCGGCTCGGATTTCCCGGGATAAAGTATGGTGCGCCGGGCCGTGCAAACGCTGTTGCAGCAAGTCGAAACGTTCTTCGGCCCACGGTACCAGCAGGGTGGTAAAAAGCATGTAATCGGGTATCTCAATCCGATAATCATCGCTGGACTGTCCATGCAGGCGATCAAGAACGCGGGTCAGCGCCAGCAATTCCTGCTGCCGCTGCCGGCCTCGGGCTCCATCAAGAATTTCCGCATAAAATGGCAGGATAGTGGTAAATATCCGGCTTTTTAAAACAGTTCGCGTCCAAGGCTCACTTTTGCCGCTCCGCAGGTCTCTGAGCAGTTCGTCCCTGATGCGGGAAGGCGGGCAGAGGTCAAGTTTGTGCCGATGCCGGATAATTGCCTGCCAGGACTGTTCCTCGATCCGGAAACCGTTCCTGGCGGCATGGCGCACGACCCGCATGATGCGGACCGGGTCACGCGTGACCCGGCGGTCCGGTTCGCCGACGATGCGGATTATGCCCTGGTCAAGATCCTTGACGCCGCCGACGTAGTCAATGATTGTGTTGTGCTCAATCTCGTAAAACAACGAATTGATGGTCAGGTCGCGACGAAAGGCATCCTCGGGCAGGGTGCCGAAGGTATTGTTGCTGGGCAGAACCTTGTCGATGTCATTGATATCGTACTCACTCCGGGAGCGCAGGGTCGAAACCTCAATGATTTTACCGCCGCGGAAAAATACCTGGACCAGCCGGAACCGCCGGCCGATGGTCCGGCTGTTGCGAAACAGTTTTCGCAACTGACCGGGCCGGGCATTGGTGGAGATGTCGAAATCCTTGGGGCGTTGCCCCAGGTACAGGTCACGAACCCCGCCGCCGACCAGGTAGCCGGCGAACCCGGCATCACGGAGCCGGTACAGTACCTTGAGGGCCTCGCCGTCAATGTCATGTACCTTGATGGGGTGGTCGGTCGCCGGGATGATGACCGGTACCGGGCTCGGTGGAATGTCGGGACAGTGCCCGTTCTGGCTCATATGATCTGCAGTCATTGGTTTGGGGATGATCAAATAGGGGGATTCAGGACGAGGTCGAACTGAGCATGCTCTTTTTTCCCCGGTACACTGACTGGGCATCGCGGACAAAACGGTCGAAAATTTCGCGCACCGGGAGGGTTTCCTTTATCTTGTAGGTATTGGCACCGGAGAAGACCAGGCCTTCTTCAATGTCGCCGGTGCGCGCCTTGTTCAGCCGTTCGTGGATACAGTACTTGTAGCTGCATTTTTTCAGACACTTGAATTTGCACTCCTTGCTGGAAACATCTTCGCCCCGGGCCATTTTCTGCACAAAAGGGGTATTGATGGCCCGGCCCGGCAGGCCTACCGGGGATTGTACCAGGACAATGTCGTCCTTGCCGGCCTGCAGGAAGGTGTCCTTGAACTCCGGCGCTACCGCGCACTCCTCGCTGAGTACGAAACGTGAAGCGATCTGGATGCCGTCGGCCCCGTATTCGTCCATCAGCTCGGCCATTTCAAAGCCATCGGTAATGCCGCCGGCGGCAATGAGCGGGACCTTGGTGATCACCTGGCGCACGGCCGGAAAGAGATCGCGCAGCTTCTTGTCCGTCCCGAGATGGCCCCCGGCCTCGGCAGCCTCAACAATAATCGCCGCCGCCCCCAGCTTTTCGGCCAGACAGGCAAAGGCCGGAGAGGAAACGATGGAGATTATCGGAACATTGTATTTTTTTCCTATCTTAAAGATATCCCGGGAAAAACCGGCGCCGGTGATGATCATGTCCACCCCGGCCTCGATGGAGCCTATCACCAGTTCATAAAATTCCCGCATCGCATACATAATGTTGACGGCAATGATGCCGTTGGTGCTTCTCTTGGCCTGGCGGATGTCATCCTGCAGTTCCGCAACCGGAATGGCGGAGCCGCCGATGGTGCCGATACCACCACATTCGGCAACCGGAACAGCCAGGGCCGCAGTGGAAACACGAATCGACATCCCGCCCTGGATAATGGGAACGCGCGCGGTAAACGAGCCGATTTTAAGTTCTGGTAATTTCATGTCAATCTCTTGTTCTTTGTAAAAGATAACTCAAGTGATAATGCCCTGAGCAAATTACTTTGTCAAGATCACTGGTGGCCATTTGGTTTCGGCATTGCCAAATAAAAAACATTAGTTTCCAATTTTACCATAATTCGACGGCATCGGCTTGACTTTTTACCTTCTTTTTGATTAAATTTTAAATTTTTTATCAGAACATCTCAAAATTACGGCCGTCCCTGTTTCGTAAGGACAACTGGTTCGGTGCCGATCCATTTTTTTGACCCGACGGAGGCATTTTTTTGAAAATCAAAGCCATTAACGGCTTCAAGGATATTCTGCCGGAAGAGGTCCCGCTGTGGCAGCATATTGAAGGTGTTGCCAGGGACATTTTTCAGCGGTTCGGTTGTCATGAAATCCGCCTGCCGATCCTGGAAAAAACGGAACTCTTTGCCCGCTCCATCGGCGAGGCAACCGATATTGTTGAAAAGGAAATGTATACCTTTGTCGAGATGGGGATTACCATGCGGCCCGAAGCGACTGCTTCACTGCTCCGTGCTTTTATCGAGCATGGCCTGCATGTTCGGCAGCCGGTTCAACGGCTCTATACCATTGGCCCCATGTTTCGCCATGAACGCCCGCAAAAGGGCCGGCTCAGACAGTTTCACCAGGTCGACGCCGAGGTGATCGGCGCGGTTGAGCCGGAGATTGATGCCGAGCTGATGGCCATGGGACAGATGCTGCTGACGGAGCTCGGTCTGAGCGCGAGCCTGGAAGTCAACTCGCTCGGCTGTCCCGGCTGCCGCCCGGAATTTCGCCGCCGGCTGGTCGCCTACCTGCAAGACCGCCAGGCGGGTCTCTGTGAAGACTGCCGCCGCCGCTCGGAGACCAATCCCCTGCGCGTGCTGGACTGCAAAAAGGCCGGTTGCCGGGAAGTGGTTGAGGAGGCGCCCTCCATCCTGGACGCCCTCTGCCCCGAGTGCCGTTCCCATTTCGACCAGGTGCAAAGCCGCCTTGACCTGCTGGGGGTCAGCTATTCCCTCAACCGATTCATGGTGCGCGGCCTGGACTATTACACCCGGACCACCTTTGAATTCGTTACCGGTGACCTGGGCGCCCAGGCTGCTATCGGCGCCGGGGGGCGCTATGACGGACTCATCGAGCAACTGGGCGGTCCGAAACTCCCCGGTATTGGTTTTGCCATGGGGATGGAGCGCCTGGTCCTGCTGCTGCAGGCGGCAGACAACAGGGCCGAAAGGCCGGGACCGTCCCTGGATCTGTTCGTTGCCGCGCTCGGCAGCCGGGCCGGCCTGCACGGCTATCGGCTGGTGCATGGTCTGCGGCAGCGCGGACTGCGGGCCGCCATGGATTACAGCGGCCGCAGCCTGAAAGCGCAGATGAAACAGGCGGCCCGCCAGGCGGCCCGCCATACACTTATTCTCGGGGATGACGAACTGGAACGGCAGACGGCAATTCTGCGTAACATGCAGACCCAGGAGCAGCTCCCTTTTCCCCTGCAGGCCGATGTCGGGCAAGAGTGCCTGCAACTGATCGACATTATACAGACAACCTGAAATATATCGGAGCTTTTCATGGATTCACTAGGAGCGCTCAGGCGCACACATACATGCAACGAACTCGGCCCTGATCACCTGGACCAGGAAGTTATTCTCATGGGCTGGGTTCTGCGCCGCCGCGACCATGGCGGGGTCATCTTTATCGACCTGCGGGACCGCTGGGGCATCACCCAGGTCGTTTTCAACCCGGAGAGAAACGCCGCCGTCCATGCCAAAGCTCACCGGCTCCGCAGCGAATGGGTGCTGGCCGTTCGCGGTACGGTTTGCCGGCGGCCGGCCGACATGGAGAATCCCAAGCTGGAAACCGGGGCCATCGAGGTGCTGGTTAACGAGTTGCTGATCCTCAATGTCAGTGAAACTCCTCCCTTTCCCCTGGATGAAGATGTCGAGGTCTCCGACAACCTGCGCCTGCAGTACCGCTACCTGGACCTGCGCCGGCCCGAGAAGGCGGGAAACCTGATCATGCGTCACCAGGCGGTCCTGGCGGTACGGAACTATCTGAGCGAAAACAATTTCCTGGAAATAGAAACCCCCATGCTCACCCGCTCCACCCCGGAAGGCGCGCGCGACTACCTGGTCCCCAGCCGGGTCAATCCCGGAAAATTTTATGCCCTGCCGCAATCGCCGCAGCTCTTTAAACAACTGCTGATGATGGCCGGCATGGACCGCTACTTCCAGGTGGTCAGATGCTTCCGCGACGAAGACCTGCGGGCGGACCGGCAGCCGGAATTCACCCAGATCGATATGGAGCTCAGCTTTGTCGGCGAAGATGATATCATCGGCATTGCCGAAGAGATGATTCAGGCTGTTTTCCGGGCCGCCGGCAATATCGAGCTGCAACCGCCATTCAAGCATATGACCTATGACGAGGCCGTGCAGAGATTCGGCACGGATCGCCCCGATACCCGTTTTGGTTTTGAGCTGGTTGACCTGACCGAAATACTCCGGGGCTGCGGATTCAAGGTTTTCAACTCGGTCATTGAAGGGGACGGTGTGGTCAAGGCCATTAATGCCAAGGGTTGCGCCACGTTTTCAAGAAAGGACCTCGATAACCTGGCTGATTATGCGGCAACTTTCGGCGCCCGCGGCATGGCCTGGATCAAGATCAGGGAAGACGGGTGGCAGTCGCCGATCAGCAAGTTTTTCAGCGATGACGAGATCAAGGCCCTGGGTGAGGCCCTGGGCGTGGAGCCGGGCGACCTCATCCTTTTTGGCGCCGGCCCGGCGGCAGTGGCGAACCAGGTGCTGGCTGAACTCCGGTTGGAGCTGGCCCGGCGCCTGGGGCTGATTAAAGAGGGGACCTATAATTTTCTCTGGATCACCGACTTCCCGCTGGTCGAATACGATCAGAAGGAAAAACGGTACTCGGCCGTGCATCATCCTTTTACCGCCCCCAACGAGGACCAGCTGGACCTGCTGGCAACCGATCCGGCCCGGGTCAAGAGCCGGGCCTATGACCTGGTGTTAAACGGCAACGAGATCGGCGGCGGCTCTATCCGTATTCATCGCCGGGATGTGCAGGAAAAGGTCTTTTCGGTGCTGGGCATTGGGCCGGAGGAGGCGCAGGAGAAATTCGGTTTTCTGCTCCGGGCCCTGGAGCTGGGGGCTCCGCCCCACGGCGGTATCGCCTTTGGTGTTGACCGGCTGATGATGATTCTGACCGGCAGCGATTCCATCCGTGATGTCATCGCCTTTCCCAAGACCCAGAAGGCGACCTGTCCGCTGACCGATGCCCCGGCGGCCGTGGACCGGAAGCAGCTCACCGATCTTTCCCTGCGGCCCGACTGGTAAGCCGGGGACAGGGCAGGGGGGTCGCTGCCCCGCCGCCAGAGGCGGGGCAGCTCATTTCTGCATGATCAATTCTTTTATTTCTTTTATATCTTTTTCCAGTTTATCCGCATGCACACCATTCTTGTAGGTCATTATAATCAGTTTTACCGACACCAGGAATACCCCGATTTCCAACAGCAGATCGTGGGTAAGCCCTTTGGTAAACAAGGCGACCAGAAAGACAACGAATGTAGTTGCAATAACGACGATCGAACCGGTGTCAACAAAAGATGCCTTCATATCCTTCCCGCTCTTTATCTTTGATTCTGTTGAATTAATATGCCACCAGCCGGAGAGGGCTCATTCTCTTTCGCCCTGCTGCCGGATACGTGAAATAACCGCAGAGGTGGATACCTGGTGCTCAAAGGCGATCCGCGCCACCCGGCCCCCCGCGGCCTTTACCTCGGCGGCCCCGACTATCAGGTCTTCCGGCCAGTCTGCCCCCTTGACCAGGACATCGGGCTTGAGCGCCGCGATCAGACCGATTGGCGTCGGCTCGGCAAAGATGACCACGAAATCAACGCAGCCAAGCGCCGCCAGTACCCTGGCCCGGTCGGCTTCACTGTTAATCGGCCGGCCGTCTCCCTTGATTTTTCTGACCGACAGGTCGCTGTTCAGGGCGACCACCAGGCAGTCCGCGGTCTGGCGGGCCTGTTCCAGGTAGGCGACATGGCCGCTGTGCAGAATATCGAAGCAGCCATTGGTAAAGGCAACCTTGCTCCCCTGGTCGCGGATTGTCTGCAGGTGTTCCCGTAATTGAGGCAGAGAGACAAGTTTGTCTTCGTCTTGCAGTGGCCGGGGCCGTTCCCCCACGTTGCAGAAACGGGAACGGAGCCGTTGCAGATCAGCTTCAGGGAGAGCGGCGGCGCCGGTCTCCTCCCGGTCGCCGGCCTCGGCCAGGACCGTTCCGTCCGGCGCCACAATCATTGAATGACCGGCGAAGCCGGTTTCTCCCGCGCCGCCGCAACTGTTGGCCGCCGCGACAAACACCTGGTTTTCGATGGCCCGCGCGCGCAGCAGGGTTCGCCAGTGGTCCAGCCGCGTCGCCGGCCACTGGGCCGGGACAACCAGGAGCCTGGCGCCGTTGAACGCCTGCATCCTGGCCAGCTCCGGGAACCTGAGGTCGTAACAGACCAGGCCGCCGACCGAGCCCCGGGGCGTCGCCATCGGTACCGGCCGGCCGCCCGGCGTAAAGAATTGGTCCTCCTGCCAGAACGAAAAGAGATGCTGCTTGCGATAGCGCCCCATGACGCCGCCGGGACCGGTCAGGTAGAGGGTGTTGTACAGTTTTGCCGGGGCCTGGTCCTGCTCCACCTTTTCAATGAGTGAACCGGCAAGGCAGATATCGTCTCCGGCCGCCAGTTCCCGGAGTTCCTCCAGCAGTCCCGGTGTTTCTTCGGCCAGGTCGTCGAGACGGGGATAGTCAAAGCCCGTTGCCCACAGCTCCGGGAGAACAATGATGGTGCCGGCGGCCGGTTGCAATTCTTTGAGCAGGCGGCGGACCGTCTTGAGGTTGGCCGCCGGATCACCAGGTCTGACTGCAAACTGGAGGAAACCGGCGCTGGAAAACAGGCGGGAGCTCATGGCCGTTGTTCCCGGGCGTTGAGACGGTCGAGGGCCTGGCGGGCCAGTTCGCCGACCGAGATGGTTTTCAGGCGCTCATCCTCGTAGAGCCGGAGGGCGGCCGTATCCGCCACCAGCGATTGCAGAGGGGGGACGGCGTTGTCCGCCTGCAGCCGGCCTAGACTCCTGGCCGCCAGTCCCCGCACTGCGGCATCATTCGCCGGCAGGTAGGCCAGCAGGTTGGCGGTTATGTCCTGTTGCCGGAGCAGGTCCCGCCTTTTGCCGGCCAGCCGGCCTATGCCCCACAACAGGCCGCGTTGCAGGCCCTCGTGTTCAAGGAAATTGCCCTCCTGCCACATCTCTTCGCCGTCTTCTCTCATATACGATGTCAGCATGTTGATATATTCCCGGGCCAGGCCCTCGTGGCGGGTCATGATCTCGGCCAGGGACTCCGGCGCCCCCCAGCCGATGCCGCCGGATTCGTCATTGAGGCTCCAGAGAAGGCGGCGGATGACAACGCGGGCCTTTTCCATGTCCTCTGCCGCCAGGCGGGCAACGGTTATGCCCATGCAGGTAACGGCGTGCCAGCGGATGATTTCTTCGCTGCGGGCGATGGCGGAAAAGAGACTGTGAGTGACATCGTGGGGCGGCATCTCCCGGATCTGCGCCAGCGTATCGCTCAGGTCGGCACGGGCCAGCAGGGCCATGACCTTTTTTTTGATCTTGCGGCTGCTCATTATGCCCCGGTTACCGGGCCGTCCATGCTCCCGCCGGCCATGGCTGCCGAGCCCGGTTCATACTTCGCCCTTCAGCGGCATGGTAAATACCCGCTTGGCCAGCTCGGCATCCAGGAGAAACAGGCCCGAGCTGTCATTCCTGATCAGCTTCAGCTTGTCGACGATCTCGCCGGCACTGGCCTCTTCCTCAACCTGTTCGGCCACAAACCACTGCAGAAAATTCTGGGTCGCGTGGTCTTTTTCGGCAATGGCCAGGTCCATCAGGTTGTTGATCAGATCGGTTACCATCTGTTCATGTTTCAGGATATGTTCAAAGACCGCCAGGGGAGATGCCCAGTCGGCCTCAGGCTTTTTGATGACGCCGAGTTCCACCATGGCCCCGCGTTCTCCGACAAAATTGTAAAATTTCATGGCGTGAAACAGTTCTTCCTGGACCTGGCCCCGCATCCAGCTGGCCATGCCCACCAGGCTCGTCGAGCGAAAATAGGATTCCATGGACAGGTAGAGATAGGACGAATACATCTCGGCATTAATCTGTTCGTTCAATGCCTTCTGCATCTTTTTCTTCAGCATGTTGTCTCCCTTGCGGCGCTGATTTTGAGTCTTTCGTTGAGTGGTCGGCAGCGGCGGTTGTCCCTGCTCGGGCGTAATGCCGCCCTGCCTTTGCATAACTATTTTTCATTATATAATCATTGGCCGGACAAATTCTACATTCTCTTGAAAAAATGTTGTTTTTTCATGATAAACCTGCTTCCCTGGAATTGTCTGGACCCGTTACCGGGCGGCCCGCAGTCCGGCGCGGTGAAGGCCGGAGAATGCGTTTGTCCGGCAATATGCAATAAATTCCAGGTATTGCCTGGGGTGTCGTCTCAAGTCGTCACGAATTCATAGTCGTGTTGCGAACGGCTCTCTCCGGCAGTTGCGGAGAATAGAGGCAGGTTTGCAATATTTTTCAATATCACCGGCGTTTTTTCATGGTCATGATGCGGATTTTTAATGGTAACGGCTTGCGGACCGACGACAGACCGCCCGGGACCGGAGGGGCTCATCGTCGCGGAGATGCGCCGGCCGGAGGTGAGAACGGTCATGGCCGGTAACCATGGTTCGGGCGGCGCCCGCACCCATCTGGTCTTGCAGAAATGCCTGGGCCGGCGACATCCCGCATGACCCGGGGAACCGACAGTTCGTTGTTCATGGTTGAGGCCATTAACCTGGCGGACACCGGGATGAAGAGGGGAGATGGCGGGCCGTTCGGCGCCCTGGTTGTCAAGGACGGACAGGTCGTCGGCCGGGGATGGAACCGGGTCCTTGTCAGCAATGACCCGACCGCCCATGCTGAAATCGTGGCCATCAGGGATGCCTGTTCGCGGCTTGACAATTACCGGTTGGCAGGCTGCCACCTGTATGTCAACTGTGAACCGTGCCCCATGTGCCTGGCCGCCATATACTGGGCCCGGATTTCGTCTCTGACCTTCGGCGCAACGCGGGCGGATGCCGCAGCGATAGGCTTTGACGATGAGCGTATCTATAATGAGATCAGCCTGCCGGTCCCGGCCCGGTCCCTGTTCACCAGCCAATGCCGCCGGAATGAGGCCTTGCGGGTTATGCGCCTCTGGCCGACCTTGGCCGCAGGGCGACACTACTGATCATGTAACGTTCATCTGCAGCAGTCGCGGGGCCGAACAGTGGCCATGACCCCGGTCAACTGTTCGGCCCCGGTCGTCAGAGATAAATATCCGACCCCTCTTCCGGACGAAGGGATTCGTCCTCCTCGTCAAGCAGTTGCATGCCCTCCATGACCAGTCCCATAAAACCGCCGATCACGGCATATTCCTGGGCTTCAGGCGGAATGCCCGGATAGTAGGTAAACTGGCCGCTGCTCACTCCCAGCAAGGCGAAAAACGCCTTCCTGCCCATTAAATCTCCATACCGGGCATGGACGACCTCGCCCTCGTTAAATAAAACCTCGGCCACGTCGTCGGCCAGTTTGAACCGAACGGTCCCGGTTTTCTGGCTGGAGTTGATCAACTGAAACAGCTCGACCACGTGGATCTCTGAGATATCCCCCGACAGACCAAGATTGATGTCGGTTTCCAGTTTTTTGTTCTCCTTGCCGGCCCGGTCGATAAGCAGGCGATAGAAAAAGACATGGAGTACTGGATACCGGTGGAGGACATGTTTGAAGTCTTTGCTGGTCAGGGTGGCCAGCTTGGTTTCTTCCCTGGCGTAAACCGAGGTCGTGACCGGGGTGCCGGTAAGAAGGCTCATCTCGCCCAATACTCCGCCCGGGCCCAACTCGGAGATAGTCTTGCCTCCCTCGTCGACCACCGCCACCTTGCCCGAGAGAATAATAAACAGGTTCTTGCCGGGATCTCCCTGGTGCAGGATGATCTCGTCGGCCGTAAATTTTTTGAAGCTGAGCAGGGTGAAAAGGTCATAAAGATCATTATCGCTGAGCGGCGCAAAAACAGGAAAGCACTGGAGTTGATCCTTAAACTTTTCCAGTTCGTGATGGCCTTTACGTTTGTCCGCCGCCGCCAGCAGCTTCATCTGGGTGGTGGCATATTCTCTTTCTTTTTTAAACTCGAATCGGATCAGGCCGCTGCAGCCGCCGCACTCAAATTTGGCTTTCTGGAGCCCAAATACCGAAGAATGCTGCAGGACTGACTGTCCTGTCGTAATTCTTAGAATTTGACGAACCAGGATCAGACAGGCCGGTTTGATCTCTGGAACGGTCAGAATATCCCTTGCGACCTTGAATTCATCACCTACATTATAAATTGGACATTGTCTCTCTTCGGTGACAATAAAAATGGCGTCACAAAATTCCATGTAAATCGGTCCAGAAGGAGTGTTAAAAGGGTAAGTGGAAATAACGGCCTTGCAGGCCGCCGAAAGTCAAACCTTTGGTTGCGAGAGCTCCGGCAACGGCGCGGGGGGCCGGTGAGCTTTTAACTGGTCTGGTAAAAAAGATTTATTGCGACCGGCCAAAAAACAAATAGATTATCAACCCGAGAACCGCCGCCCCGCCGAAAACAACCGGTAAGACCTTGTTGATCTGCACTTCGCCGTTCACAATCAGGGTCTGCATGTACTCGGTGCCTGACAAGTACCAGATGCCGATGATCAGAACCACGATAAAGAGGTCTCGAAAGGTCTGTTTATAGATCTGGTAACCGATCAGGGCAATGAAAGGAACCAGAAACCAGGGGTTGGTGAACAGCCCGGTAAAATCAACATCCCTGAACTGCTTCGGGATGTTGGTCGCCTGAATCAATCCGCCGAGCCTGGTTAAAAAACCTCCGGCCTTGTCAGCGGCTTCACCTGCAATCGTTCCCACATCCGGCATGGGCAAACTCCTTTTTTAGATTATGCTGTGAGCGGTTAAATACCTGGATTGCACAGTACGGACCGCACATGGAACATGTCGGTCCCTTGTCGCTCAGGTCTTCTTCGCGGAAGCGGGAGGCCTTGCCAGGGTCCAGCGACATCTCAATCTGTCCCTTCCAGTCCAGTCGGTTGCGGCGAACCGCCATCTCGTTATCCTTTGCCATCGCTCCCGGCAGCCCCTTGGCGATATCCGCGGCATGGGCGGCGATCTTGGAGGCGATCACACCTTCATGGACATCATCAATGTCCGGCAGCTTCAGGTGTTCGGCCGGTGTCACATAGCAGAGGTAATCGGCCCCGGCGGCCCCGGCAATGGCGCCGCCGATGGCACCGGTGATGTGATCATAACCCGGAGCAATATCGGTAACCAGCGGTCCGAGCACATAAAATGGTGCACCCTTGCACATCTGTTTCTGCAGGAGCACATTGGCGGTTATCTGGTTCATCGGCATGTGCCCCGGTCCCTCGATAATGACCTGGACCCCTGCCTCCCAGGCCCGCTCGGTCAGTTCGCCGAGATGGATCAGTTCCTGTACCTGGTTCCGGTCCGTGGCATCGGCCAGGCAGCCGGGCCGGATTCCGTCGCCCAGGCTGAGGGTGACTTCATGCTCTTTGAGGATGGCCAGCAGGTCATCGAAGTGTTCATAGAGGGGGTTTTCCTTTTTATGGTGACTCATCCATTCCAGCAGGAACGAGCCGCCGCGGCTGACCACGCCCATTATCCGTTTCTGCCTGAGGAGCCGCTGCTGTAAATGACGGGTGATGCCGCAGTGGATGGTCATGAAATCAACGCCGTCAATGGCCTGTTTTTCAATGGTCTTGAAAATGTGGTCAACCGTTACTTCAACCAGTTCCTTGCCCTGCTGCTCGACGGTTTCCGCAACCGCCTGGTAGATGGGTACGGTGCCGAGGGGGATGGGGCAATCCTGAAGAATTCCCCGGCGCACCTCATCCAGGTCACCGCCCATGCTCAGGTCCATCACGGTATCCGTGCCGGCCTTGACGGCGACGCGCAGTTTTTCCAACTCTGCCTCGACACTGGAAATTTCTCTTGAGGAGCCGATGTTGGCATTGACCTTGGTCGAGGTCCCCTTGCCAATGCCGATAACCTTGTCAAAGTCGTGGTGGATATTTTTGGGAATAGCGATGACGCCTTCGGCTACGCCGGCCATGAGGTCCTCGATATTCATAGATTCGTTGTCGGCGCAACTTTGAAACAGGCCGGTCTTTTTTCCGGCCAGGGCCGCTTCACGTATAGTCATTCATTCTTCTCCGTACTGATTTCGAACCCCCCGGCAGGGGGCGGGTTTAACTTCTGTCCATAGTCTGCCAATCCGCCTTAAAAACGCAGAGTGCCATATAAATCGAAGATACCAGCGCCTCTCCCTCCCTGTCAATGTAAAACAGGGGTCGCTCCCGACTTAGTTTAGTACCCATCGCCCATCCGGGAACGATATTTATGCCCGGTTTTCTGCAGTCTCTCGAGCCAGCTTATTTTGTTATGCTCAACCTGGATCAGTGAGCGTTCGAAAACGACGCAGATGCAAGACTCCAACGATGTTGATTATCCTGGTGTGATATCAACTAGTTGCCAACGCAGTAGGTGCGCCGGTTATCGGGCGCCCAGCAGGGCGGCGCGGTGCAGACCGGGAAATGCATTTATTGGGCATATAGTACAATAAATTCCAGGTGTTGCGCTTGAGTATAATCTCAAGCCGTTACGAATACAAGGCTCAAGAAATATTCCCATTGCTCCCCTGAATATCACCTGCTATGTTTGCCCCCGGTTATTTTTTCACCAGCCTCGGAGGCTCCTGTTGGTCATCTGGCGGATATCGGACAAAAAAATTTTATTCCCGGCCGGATACGGCTTCATTTTTTGGGTGCCGCTGACCGGAAAGATAAGGTTGGCTGGGCGCATAGATGTTACATAAATGTATAAATAAAGACAAAAATATTGCATAAATGAAATATTTTCCAGGGTCGAAAAGAGGTTTTTGGGTCCCCGGTAATAAAAAATATAACCTTTTATTTCAGTATATTATCAATAAAATGCACAAGAAGATTAACATCAGGCATGAAGATTGTCTAACAAAGCTCATTAGACAATCTTGTCAGGGGCGTAAATTATTAATCAAGGAGAGAGAGTTATGAAAAAAATCGAAGCCATTATCAAGCCGTTTAAGCTTGATGACCTCAAGGGGGCGCTTCATGAACTGGGAGTGCAGGGCATGACGGTGGTCGAGGTCAAGGGGTTTGGCCGGCAGAAGGGGCATACCGAGATTTATCGCGGTGCCGAATATGTTGTCGACTTCATTCCCAAAATCAAGGTGGAAATTGTGGTTGCAGCCGAGTTGGTCGACCAGGTGGTTGAAACCATCATGAACACGGTGCGCACCGGGAAAATCGGGGACGGCAAGATATTTGTCCTGCCGGTTGAGAAAATTTGTCGAATCAGGACCGGCGAAACTGATAAAGACGCCATTTAAGATTGATGAGGATTTCATCTGGAATCCGGATAACACAGCATTTTGTGAGGAGAAAAACTATTATGCGGAAGAAAATAGTACTTGCGGTAATCGCCGTCGTCGCCGCCTGTACCGTCGCTCCGGCATTTGGCGCGGATGTGGCGGTAAAGGTTACACTGAAAGGCAATGCCGCCGCCATTGCGGTGGTTCAGACCAATTTGAACTATGTCTGGACCCTCGTTGCGGCGGCGCTGGTATTTTTCATGCAGGCCGGTTTCGCGATGGTCGAGTCCGGTTTTACCAGGGCCAAGAGTGCCGTCAATATCATGATGAAGAATCTGATGGATTTTGCTGTCGGCTCACTGGCCTTCTGGGCCATCGGCTTTGGCATCATGTTCGGTACGACTCACACCGGCTGGTTTGGAACTTCCGGCTTTTTCCTGAGTGACTGGACCGGGCCCAAGGGAGATCAGTGGGTGCTGGCCTTCTGGATGTTCCAGGTCGTCTTTGCCGCTACCGCGGCAACCATTGTTTCCGGGGCAGTGGCCGAACGTATTAAATTTACGGGCTACCTGGTATACAGCTTTATGGTCTGCGCCGTTATTTATCCGGTTTTCGGCTCATGGGCCTGGGGCGGCCTTTTCCACGGCGGTGGTTGGCTTGAGGCCAAGGGCTTTATTGATTTTGCCGGCTCAACCGTTGTTCATTCCATCGGCGGCTGGTGCGCCCTGGCCGGTGCCATCGTTCTCGGGCCCCGGAAGGGCAAGTACGGACCCAATGGCGAAATCCGGGCTATCCCCGGCCACAACATTCCCATGGCTACTATCGGGGTTTTTATCCTCTGGCTGGGTTGGTTCGGTTTTAATCCGGGCTCGACTACAGTCGGTGACCCCTCAATCGCCATGATCTTTGTCAATACCAACCTGGCCGCCGCTGCCGGGACGATCGGCGCCTTGGTGATTTCCTGGATTATTTTCAAGGTACCGGATGTCGGCATGACCTTGAACGGCTCCCTGGCCGGACTGGTAGCCATTACCGCCGGTTGTGCCAACGTCAGCCCCACCAGCGCGGTCTTGATCGGCCTCATTGCCGGTGTCATTGTTGTTCTCTCGGTTCTCGGCATTGACCGGCTGCACATTGACGATCCGGTGGGCGCGGTCTCGGTCCACGGTGTCTGCGGTGCCTGGGGAACCCTGGCGGCTGCCCTCTTCAACATCGGCGGGGTTACGCTTGCCCTTGTCTCGACCCAGTTGCTCGGGATCGTGGCCGCCTTTGTCTGGGCATTCGGCTTCGCCTTTATTCTCTTTAAGACCATCAGTCTCACCGTGGGATTGCGGATTTCCGAGGAAGAGGAAATGATCGGTGTCGATATCAGCGAGCATGCAGCCCATGCTTACAACGATTTTCAGCTCATCGAGCATTAATAATTGCGTTATGTTATGATTAAAGTTGAACCATCGCGGGAGTTTGCTCCCGCGATGGTTTTTTATGAGTAATTTTTACAAAAGGAGAAAAAAGAATGAAGAGAATGAGAAGAATGAACGGAAAAACAAGAAAATTGGGTTCAGTAGTTGTGGCGGCCGCTTTTCTGGTGGGAGCGACTGTCGGCACGACCTTGGCTGCCGAGAGCGCACATCCCTCTCTGGATCTCTCGGTTGGCCTGTACAGTAAATACGTCTGGCGCGGCTATGAACTCAGCAAGGACAGCATGGTCGTCCAGCCGTCTCTTACGGCATCCTATGAAGGATTCGGCTTCAACCTGTGGGGCAACCTTGATACGGACCAGAGCCTTGACATTTATAATGAAGACGGCGCCAACTGGAACGAAACCGACATGACGGTCTCCTACGACGGGTCATACGGCATGGTAGGTTACACCCTCGGCTATATTTATTATGGACTCGAAGGGGCCAGGGATTCGCAGGAATTTTATGGCAGCATCAGTCTCGACACCCTGCTGTCGCCGACCCTCACGGTCTACCGGGAATTCAGCAATTATCCCGGCTGGTATACAACCCTGGGAATTTCGCATTCCTTTGCCCTGTCGGACAAGATTTCGTTGGACCTGGGAGCTCAGGCGAGCTACCTGGTCGTCGACGATGCCAGCACCCTGGCTGATCCTGATAATCCCGGTGACGCCTATAGTGATTTTCACGACGGCCTGATTTCCGCAGCGGTCACCATTCCGGTAACCCAGTATGTCACCGTCACTCCCGAGCTTTATTATTCATTCGCGCTGAGCAACACGGCCTCTGATGTTATGAAGGCAAGCAGCGCCAGCGGGAATGACGACAACTTCCTGTACGGTGGAGTATCGATCGGCTTTTCATACTGATACCAGGCTGCGGGCCGGGCGATACACCGATTTTCGGCCCGCAGGTACATGGTTGTTTTTCATCAGGCTGCCCCCGCGCACTTTTTTTTGCGCGGGGGCAGTTTTTTTTTACGGCTTTTACGGAATAATTTAAAAGGCCGCCCTGATTCTTCCCGGCCCCGCAGGCCCCGCCGGCTCCGCAGCCTGGAGCCGCTCAACCCCGGGAACTGCGGAGAGAACTGGTGATTAAATTGCCGGGCGGCACAAAAAAACTGTTTAAAAAGACGCGGCCAGAGTTTACACTCCTGGTGATCCTGGGCCAATATTGAGCACTTTCGAACAGTTGTAATTTTTAGAGTTATCCTGAATCCGTGACGGCTGGAGGTGATATTCCGGGCCGCTTAATTTTTTAAACACACTACCTGCTATTATGAGCATTCTTACTCAGGAATCAATATTCACCACCATGCTTCAGGATGGTCCTTTTGCCGTGGGCGATCATCCACCCTTTGCCCATCCTTTTTCCCGGGAAAGCAAAGACTGGGTCCGGACCATGCGTGAACCGATTCTCAAAACTAAATACCGGGCGGTGCGGAATCAGATTTTTGACTTTCTCGGTATCAGCACGTTTGACGAAATCCTGATTCTGATCCATGACCGTCGAGCCAGGACGGAAACGGCCTTACGGGCGCACCATCTCCTCGGGAATATGTTCGGCATCGCCGGCAACGTCCGGGAGGTCGACCGTTATCTGTACGATTATGCCCGCACTGCCGATGAGGTCATCAATTCGTTGCGCTCCAAGGTCCTGGCGCCGTACAGCTCCTACATTGAGATGACCAACGAGATTGAAACCGCGCTCGATCCCGTGACCCTGCTGTTGATTATCTTTAACGATCGGTTTCATCGCAAGGCCCGGTTTGAAGCCAAACGGAAACTGATGCTCATGATCCTGGCCGGCTCCATTGACCAGCGGGAACGGGAGACGGACATCGAAACCAAGTTTGCCGCCTTTCTCGATTTTCTGAATGATTTTGTCTGGAGTCCTGTCCGCCGGATCGGCGACCTGGAAATCAATTACCTGCACAGCTATCATAATCCCGATGATTTCAGTTGCCGGGAGGTCCATGTCGTTTCGGAGGAAAAAGCCAGGTCCCTCTCACCGCAGACCGGGGAAAAGCTGACCCTTATCAAGCGGCGGAGTTTTCGCGACCAGGGCCAGGAAATTCCGATATATGTCAGCATCCGCAAAAAACCGCCGGCAGCCAAGGTTCTGAAACTGTTGCGTAAAAATGAGAAAAATCCGTCGGCCGCCGTGGATGACGACCTGGGGCTCATGGCGGTCCTCAACTCCAACGGCGATGTCAAACGATTCCTGCGCCACCTGACCCGCAGCGCCGTGCAGGCCGATTCGTTCATGACCCTGGAAGACATTTCGGACACCCTGACCGGGGGCAGTTATAGCAGCAGCTCCCGCGGCAGTTCCGGCAAGACGCCCATGCTCAAGTTTTTTGCCCGGCTGGGCGGGATGCGGGTAGAGTTCATTATCCATACCAATCGTTCCTACCTCAATTATATTTACCAGCGGGACGTGGCCCATGACGAGTACGAAGTCAAACGCCTTTTCGACAGCGGCGTGGCCGAGTTTCTCTTTCCCGCCGATATTTACCGGTTGGACATGAACGAAATCAAAGAGCACCAGCTCGCCTGGTTCAGAAAACGAATCGAGGAGTGGTAGAAGGACGGCCCGCTGCCGGATCTGTCTCCGTATCTTGCCGTTGGGGATACCATGCTTAGTTGCCGATAGGTATCATCCTGGATCCGTTCTCGGGCGCCCCGCAGGGAGGCGCGGTGAAGACCAGCAAATGCGTTTATTCGATAATAATGCAATAAATTTCATAAATTGCATGAAATATCACCTCAAGCCGTCACGGATTCAGGTTGAAAGCATTCTCCTTGTGAGAGTGTTTTTTTTATGTAACCGTAAGCCTTGACGCCCGGTATATGAGCTCCTGGATAACAGTCAGAATTCTTCGGCGCTGCACCGAAAGGCTTACAGGTGAATTCCTCTCCGAGGAATGAACACGGAACATGGTGGTCTATTGTTTCAATACGAAAGCAAACAGCATTGCCAAGATAGTCAGCGATAATGTTACACCTTTGATACCAAGGCGTGATAGAGTGGAAATATCGTGACTAAAATGAACAGAAAATTTGAGCATGTAAAGGTATCAGGTTTCTTGTTATGCTGAGCAAGTATGAATAATCAAGAAAGACTCAAACAATTAAAAAGTCTGAAAATTGAAAGAGGCAATGGCCCTCTATTCAAGTCTTCTAATGATTGCATGATATGGATAGATAATGTTGCCCCTTTATTAAAATACGACAAAGATCATTATGAAACATTCATGGAAAATGCACAGTATGTAAGGGTAACGACATTATCCGCAGATCGTCTTATGTCCCACCTAAACCCAATGATCGGAGTTGTTAATCAAACCCGATGCACCTTATCAGGGCTCATTGCGGGGTTTATGGGTTAATGTCTGCTTTCCAGATGTAGTTCAGTAGTTGACAACCAATCTTCAAAATGATGATTTTATGAACCACTATGGAATGGTCGGTGAAAGGGAGATCGATCTCAAATTTTATCCTCGTAATACACCCCTAGCATTGACCTCTCCAAACGACGTCACTGTCACGCCTATTGAAGTTGAGTGTATTACAGCTGATGCAGGACCAGCCGGTTTGCCGTTTTTACTCAGGTTTACTAGCACTGAATTGAGAAAAGCGACTGCGGAAAGCTCGTGCATAGATACTGCTACGGTTCCACGAAAGATGCTTATGAGGCAATCTTGAAATGAATTTTTTTGATTGGAATTGGTGCTCTGACCATGCGACCTGCTGAAAAAGACTCCAGTCCTCGATCTACTGGACCAGCAGGCCCCCAGTTCGAGTCGAAAGTCGGAACGCATTATGCGCTTGCCTTGCTGGCGAACACTGAGCCGCTCGGACTGCCGGGCGCGGTCGTCGCTCGGCTTGAGTTCCAGAGAGGCGGCCAGGGCCATCCGCTTGATGACGTCATCGTGCGGGGCGCGACGCCTCATGGCGATGATCGGTGTCTTGAGGTCCAGGCCAAGCGATCGATGGCGTTTACGGAAAACGACGCCAAGTTCCAATCTGTCGTGGACGGGATCGTCAGGGCGCGAAAGATCGAGCCGGATCGACGCTTCGCCGTCGCAATTGAGCGGACGACGGGTGTGATCGAGAATGGCGTGCAGGAAGTGCTGGAACTGGCACAGCAAACGATCGACGCCGCATCGTTCCTAAAGCTTCTGGAGACGCCTGGGCGCAGCAACAAAGCTATGCGGGCGTTCGTGGCCGCATTCAGAGCGCTCCTCGCGGCGAAGGACGAAACGGGGGACGACGTTCTGTATGACATCCTTCGGTCATTTTCGGTGCTGACCTTCGACTATGCACGTCCGAACTCTATGGCGGAGTATCATGACCGACTGCGTGCACGGCATTTGGTGTCTGAGAAAAGCGGCGTTGATCTCTATGACTCGTTATTCGGGCTTGTTCTTCGCGCCGACGCCATTGGCGGTGAATTGAACCGGGACGAATTGGTTCGAAAGCTGAACGACCTCGGTGTAAGCGTCGGCTCGGCGTCAGGGCTTGCCGTCGTGCGCCGCCATATCGAGGAACTGAGTCGCCATGCGCTCCAAGACATCGGTATCACGGTTAAGGATTGCCGGCTCGCACGGGAAAAGCCCCGGCGCGAATTGGAGGAGCTGCTTCAGGCGGCGGAAACACAGGGCGGCGTGGTTGAAATATCGGGACCCAGTGGCGTCGGTAAATCCGGCTTGCTGAGAACCGCTATCGAGGCGCGCGAAGCGGTCTCGCGCATTTTGGTGTTGGCTCCGGACCGGACGCCATCTGGCGGCTGGCCAGCGATGCGCGCCGTTTTCGGCATCGAAGCCGCGGCTGACGAATTACTGAGCGATCTCGCCTGCGACGGCGGCGGCTATCTCTGCATTGACGGCCTCGACCGGTTTCGCGACAGCGCGCAACGAAAGACTGTCATTGACCTCTTGCGGGCGGCGCTGCGTTGTCCGGGCGTGACGGTACTGTTCACCGCGCAGCCAGGATGGGAGGATGACGGCGCCCTCTGGATTGGCGAAGAGGTGTTCGCGAACTTGTCTGCGCGTGGACGCATGATCGTGGAAGGGCTCGACGATGACGAAGCCGAAGCGCTCGCCAAGGCCGCCCCGCAACTCGCACCCCTGCTGAGGCCCGACCACCCGGCGAAACTGCTCGCCCGCAATTTGCTGAAATTACGACTGTTGGTCAGCACGCGCCTCAATAACACGGAAGCGATCAGCGAAGCCGCGCTGGCGAGAGACTGGCAGGTATCCGGCGCGGGGACGGGCGAGCGAACGAGAGGCGAGATACACTCCCGCAAGCGGGTGCTCAACGCTGTCGCCAACGGCCTCATCGACAATGCTGGGCTTGTCGATGTCTCCGGGCAGGACGCGCAGGCTGTTGCAGAATTGATCGCGGACGAGGTGCTCGTCGAGATCCATTCGGATAGGGTCCGATTCCGGCATGATCTGTTTACAGACTGGGCGGTCGCCTGCGTTCTATTCGATGATCCTGGCGTGATTGACAGGCTGGGGCTGGGCGCCCCTCCGCCCTTCTGGATGGCGCGCGGATTCGAGCTCGCGTGTCGGATGCTCGCCGAACGTAGCGAGGACGAGGCGTGGTCGAAACTGCTCGCGGATCTGGAGGCGGAAGGCGCCGCGCCCGGATGGGAGGGGCTGGCCCTGTTGGCGCTCGTCCGGTCCGAACGCGCTGACGAGCTGCTCGGGCGATACGACGCTTTTCTGCTCGAAGATGACGGGCGCCGTGCGGCGCGGTTGATCAGACGCTTTGTCGCGTCGCATACGCAGTCGGCGACCTCCCTGTTCAAGGAGGTCCTGCCGGAAGGGGTCGCTGCGCCGGAAGGGATGACCATTCCGAAAGGGCCGGAATGGATGCGGTTGATCTTGTGGTGTTTGCAGCGGTTTGGCCAGTTGGGAGCGACAGCGTTGTCGGCTGCGGTCGATCTTTTCCAAAATTGGCTTGTCCTTGCAGCGTTCGGCGAAAAGACCGTGACGCCGATCTTGCTCGATCGCTTCGCCGATATTCTGGTTGCGGCTATTGAACGGAGGGACCGTCCTTTGCCGCGATATGGAGAGCCCCTTCCGGAAATCAAATACGCCGTGACGGGCGATGCGCTTGATACGGCCCGACTCCATCTTGCGCTATGGGCGTTGATCTCTCCCGGTGCTGCGGCACGTTATCTCAACGCTGTCAAGGACTCGAAGCGGCCGGAAGCAGCGATGAGCCAGATCCTCGAATTTCCCGGACGGTTGCCGGGCGCAGCGCCTGCTGAATTCGCGACCGCCTTTCTGCGCGCGCTCGAAGATGACGAGGAGGAAGACGAATTTCGTAGGAAGCCGGCGCGCCGCCGCTCCTATGCGATGTCTCGAGTTGACAGTCCTTTCGTGCTTGGCCGATGCGGCATCGGCGTGTTCACGGAAATCCTTCAAGCGGCGCCCGCTATGGGCGTTGCATTTATCAGAACCCTGATCGAGAGCGCGTGTGCGCCGGAGGAGGGTGATCCGAAATTTTCGGTTCAGTTCCTGGGAGAGACGCACAGGATTGAGGCGCTGTTCAGTTATGGATGGTCGCGCGGACGCGCGCCGTCGGCCATGCTGGCCAAGGCGCTGGCGGCGATGGAGTACTGGGCGCATAGGAGGCTTGACGGGGGCGAGACGCTTGATGCTGTGATCGGAGACATCATCGCCGAGGGGCCGATCTTTGGTGCGCTTTGGCTTCTCATTGTCGATCTTGTCCTATCTCATTCATCCCTGAATGGAGCGCTTCTCCGAGACGTCCTGGCGTCTCCAGAAACGCTGGCGCTCGACGCCGGCCGCGCCAATCTCGACGCGGTCGATCGAATGGGTGGAGGAGTTCTGGGACGCGCCTGGCGGGCGGGACCGGCAGCCGATCAAGCTGTCGAGGAAAATTTGGCGGGTCGCGTGTCGCGCAGCATCGCACTGCATGACGTGATACCTCAGCTTGTCTTCAATCTGTCCAAGGAAGAACTATGCGCACTGCGGGCACAGTTTGAAGCGGCGGTGAGCCGGCTTGGGCCGTGGACCGACGACGCGGTCGACTGGGCGTCGCCGCAATTCATGGCGTCCCATGCGCTCCGCCTCGCCTCTCGGGACAATTATGAACTCGTCACGGAAAAGGACGCGGCGGGCGAGGAACGCGAGGGATGGATTTATAAATGGCCGCCAGGACAGAAAAAATGGCTGGAAGAGGGGGCGACAAAGGCGAATGCGGAGCACTTGACGTTCACCCAGTCGTTGGCGGTCCGCGCTGCGATGGACGACGAAACAAAAGCCTTCAATGTAAGCGCCGCCGATGCGGAAGCGATTCTGGACGAGACTTCCGCCGCCGCCCCAGGCGAAAAGGAGGCGTCGCATGATCCGAACGATCCCTGGCTTACTCGAGTCTCCGCCGCGGCGTTCCTCGCCCGAGTTAGGTCTCAGGAAGACCTAGTGCGGCATCGGCAAGAGATTAAATCGATCTTTGAGCAGGCGCTGCAATTTCAGGATCGGTCGAGAGCCCTACCACGCAATGATGTCATGTACGACGCTCACGCGATGGCGATCGCCGGGCGTCTTTACCTTGTGGCCGCTTCCGGAGATGAGGAGGATGCGGAGGATCTCCTGCAGACGGTGGCCGCATTTCCGGCGAGCGCCGCGCCTGCTTTCCTGCGCCATGGCGGCGCTGTTGAGAAGATCGATGAAAAGCTTTTGGTCTCCATTAGCCGCATCGCGCTCCTTGCCTGCATGATCCCACGGCGCGCGCATTATGACGAGGACGAAGCGGCTTACGACAAACGCCGCGCCGACTTGGAGTCGCTCCTTGCCTCACTTATCGAAGCGGAGTGGCAATGGCGGAAAGGTGGTGCGGAGCCAGACTGGCCGTCGCCTCCGCCACGGCGACCGTGGCGTCGAAACCGAACCCTGATAATAGGAGTAGCAGGTGGTGCAGGAAAACGCGCCCCTCGCGAACCGGAGCGACCGGACTATTATTACGATGAAAGGACCGGGGCGGCCTGGTTGCGGATTCTCGCACGCCTTGGCCCAAGCGCCGGCTCGACGTCAAAGGCGGTGATGCGCGCCAATCGCGACTGGCTTCTGGAAACGAACAGGTCGGGGGAGGACGGAGAAGACGACGGCGACATCGAGCGTGTCTGGACGCGCGGCTTGATGGACTATGCGGCGGCGCATGCCCGTCACTGGTCGGATGAAATGTTACAGGAACTGGTAGTCGACGTACTCAAAGCCTTTTCAGATGTAGCTTTCATCGACGCTGCGGCGGCGTTCATCGTGCAGAGCGATCTTCATCATATTGAAGGAGATGCGGAGGATCGAGCCTATCTGTTATCGGTGCGTGAGGCTTTCTGGCCACGCCTCAAGGAGACATGGCATTGGCGCAGCCATTTGCGGTCGTCGAGAGACGGCATGGAGATTCACCTAAAAGAGCTTGTCAGCGCATTTTACATGCGGTTGAGCTACGGGTTTGGCGATGGACAGTCTTATACAAAGGGTTTGTCCGACCCTGAACTGACGCTGTTTTTGCCACTGCTATCTGAGATCGCCGGCGAGGCGCCATCATGCCCGACCATTGCCCACCTATATCTGAATGTCCTCGAATGCCTGGATCCATCGATGGCTGAGGGGCCGCTCGCCGTTACGGCGGAACAATGGGCGAACGAAGCGAACAATCGTTTCTGGAACGAGCTCGGCGTTGGGCGCCGGGTCCTCACAATCGGACAAAAGGCGGCGGTTCTTTCCGATATATCAGCATGGAATGCTGTTTGTGAGACACTCATGGCGGCGGGCGTGACGGTTGAGACAGAGTTTTTAGAGCGCCTTCGCGGGGAGGCGAACCAATGAGTTCGGGAGCTTCAAAGACTTCGCCGGAGGCAGCAAACAGCGTCGCCAACTTACACGACAATAGAGCCGAGACTTTGGTACCCTCTCTGACCCGAGAAAAGCTGTCGAACATCACAGATGAAGGTTTGTTTGAACGTCTGGCTGCCGGTGTTCTTAGAATTGCGGAGCCTGTTTTTCACGGGATCGTGGAAACGGGCACAAATGTTCGTGGACAAACAATAGCCGACCCTGCGGATGGGATCCTGTATACGATGGCGCATGATGGTGAAAGACTGGCGATTATCGCCCATCACACCATCACGCGAAAAGCCAGTCTACGATCGAAGTGGCTGGATCCGACTAAGGGCGACGTGATGAAAGCGATCCGTTTATTCGAATCTGCATCGACGCGGGTCCCTCTGTGTCAATGTGAGTGAGACATCTACCCCTTGAGAAATTAGTGTAGGGCGGGTAGGAGTATTCATTGACTCAGGTACGGCCAATTTTAACGCTACAGGACTTTTTTTTTATGGATCTCGCAGCACATAATAAAATAGTTTCTTTCATCTGGTCGATTGCCGATGACTGCCTTCGGGATGTGTATGTCCGGGGAAAATACCGTGACGTTATTCTGCCCATGTTTGTGTTGCGTCGGCTTGACTGTCTGCTTGAGCCAAGCAAAGAAACGGTTATAGAGGAAGTCAGGTTCCAGCGGGATGATGCCGGGCTCACAGAACTGGATCCGGAAGGGCTTTGTGAGGCTTCCGGCTATGTTTTCTACAACACCTCGCCCTGGACCCTGAAAAAACTGGTTGATACGGCAGCCAACAACCGCCAGATTCTGGAAGCCAATTTCACGGCCTATCTCAACGGATTCAGTGAGAATGTCAAAGAGATCGTGGATAAATTCAATCTACGGGCCCAGGCCCGCCATATGGCGG
>BDTX01000029.1 GCA_002897615.1 bacterium BMS3Bbin14 | reverse complement strand
AATTTACTTACAGGTAAAATACTTGGATGGTTGTGGATTAAATTCTGTAACCAATCTTCTGACTTCTGCTCATTACTTTTTACTTCTATTCTTGTCATTTGATGTCCTTCGTCATCAAATGAATTCAACAATATGGGAGAATCAATCATGTATCATCCTTTTTTTTAATGGGCTAACGCCAAGATGAGGAGCGCGCGTAGCGTGTCTGGCTCGATCCGTTTGATGCCCCGGCGGTTGAGATCTGCAATCGTTTGGGTTGGACACCCTGCTCCTCATCCTGGCGATGCCTCCGAGGTACGAGGGGGCATCAAGTTATTATATGGTTTCCTGATATCTACTTAACATTCAAAAGAGTTGGCAGTGTATTTTTGCCAGACTTATTGGTTCCAACCGGATATCATTCCAACAGGATCGATAACAAGAAAGCAGGATAACACCGCAATGGTCCCTGGCCCTGCCAATTTTATCAGCCGGCACGCTACCTTTATTGAACAAAGAGGTGCGGCGGCGAGGCAGCATCGATATTATATTAAGTGGCTGCATTATCATCTTGATTCTTGTCATGAATACAACTTGATACATACGGAGGACGAGAGCCTTTCCGACTTGACGGGAAAACTTAAAGAAAAAAAACGGCAGAAAACTTTAGAAAGCAGGGACATCATGCCCTCTCTTTTTTATGGACCGAAGCATTGCTCCGGCAGAAAAACGAACAGCACCTCCAGTGGCAACCCATCGCATCGGGACGGATTCCATTAGAGTACTCCTTCTGTCTGCACTTAACAAGGGACGATTAATCAAGCGAATCGTTCCAACTAAAATACAACTTCATCTGCCGCCAAACTGCTTTCCTGCACAGGTATGGTTTGCAAGCAAAGCGGCACTGACGGGACTTGAGGTCTGCAATGAATTGAAAAATACGATAAAGATGCGGCATTATTCTCCAACTCTTTGCGCTCCATTATCAAAAAAATATGCAATGATTTTTTTTGTTAAGCACAAAGAAGGAAGCCCTGAACTCTGCAACTAATTATTACCGAGGATGCCTGTTTTCATGTAAAATCACCTGAACCGTAAGCAGGGATTTGGCCGATCAGGGCGACCATGGAGTACCGCTCTTTCTCTTTTGGTTGGCCTGTCGTCAAAGTCATGGTAAAAGGCTTGCTTACGCAGGGCCTCTGCGGGGAGTTCGGCAAGTATTCCCGTGAAGCAACCCTGCCCCGGGGGGGCCTCGGGGATTGAACGGGCCCGGACCCGAGATGGCCCGGCGAAACTTGAATCGGTCATGCAAGAGAAAGAGGTGCGTTGAACAGTGTGCTTCCTGAAACTGGAAAACAAAAGAATTGTCGTCTTCGGCCTGGCCAACAAGAAATCCGTGGCCTGCGCCATCGGTAAGGTGCTGGCCGAGGAGGGCGCGGAGGTCATTCACGTCGTTCGTTCCGAGCAGCGTGCGGCAACAGCCCGCAAGCTTTTCCCGGAGAGCCGCGTTTTTATTTGTGACGTGGCCGAGGAACAAAATATCGTCCGCCTGCGGCACGAAATCGCCTCGGCCGTCAACGGCAGGATTGACGGGATCGTCCATTCCATTGCCTTTGCTAATTATTCCGAAGGGATGAAATCGTTTCACGAAACCCTGAAAAAGGACTTCCTCCAGGCGGTCGATATTTCCTGCTTTTCCTTGATTGCCATCAGTAACCATTTTAAAGACCTGCTGGCCGACGACGGCTCGGTAGTGACCATTTCCATCTCCACCACCAGGATGGCGGCGGAGAATTACGGTTACATGGCCCCGGTCAAGGCGGCCCTGGAATCGTCTCTCTGTTTTCTGGCCAAGAGTTTTTCCGCGTTTTCACGGGTGCGCTTTAACGCGGTGTGCCCGGGGCTCCTGAAGACTTCGGCTTCGGCCGGGATTCCCGGTTATGTAGACAGTTATCTCTTTGCCGAAAAGGCCATCCCCCGGAAAAAGGCATTGCAGACCGGCGAGGCGGCCGACGTGGCGGCCTTTCTCCTCTCCGAACGGTCGTCGGGCATCAACGGTCAGTGCCTGGTGGTTGACGCGGGCATGGCTTTCAATTATTTTGATGCTGAAATCGTCGCCGGGGCCGTCGGCTGACGATTCCCGGTTTAGGACGACACCCGAACAGCACCGGATTTTCGTTGGTTTTTTTTTGTAAACCGTCAACCTTTCCCTAAAATTTTTTATGCACTATACGAACGTCTGCCTCAACAGTTTTGGTTATGAACTGCCGCCCAACGAGGTGTCGTCCGCGGAGCTGGAAGAGCGCCTCGCGCCGGTGTACCGGCGTCTGAAACTGCCGGCGGGGCGGGTTGAGCTGATGAGCGGGATCCGGACGCGCCGCTTCTGGAACAGCGGCATGCGGCCCAGTGAAGCGGCGGCAATGGCCGGACGCAAGGCCATCGCCGCATCCGGGGTCGATCCGGCGGCAATCGACTGCCTGATTTTCACTTCGGTCAGCCGGGACATGCTGGAACCGTCCACCGCCTCATTCGTGCACCGCTCCCTGGGCGTCTCGCCGCAGTGTCATATTTTTGATATCTCCAACGCCTGCCTCGGTTTTCTGAACGGCATGATCATGCTCGCCAATATGATCGAACTGGGCCAGGTTCGCCGGGGCCTGCTGGTTGCCGGAGAGACGGCCGAGCATCTTGTGGAATCAACCATTGCCCATCTGCTCACGGACCAGTCCCTGACCCGGAAGACCATCAAGCCGCTTTTTGCCTCGCTGACCATCGGCTCCGGCGCCGTGGCCCTGGTCATGGAGGATCGGAGGCTGCATGATACGGGGCACTACCTGGCCGGCAGCGCCTGCCTGGCCCGGACCGACCAGAATAACCTGTGTCAGGGCGGTCAGAATGCCGAGCAGGGTACCTTGATGTCCACGGAGTCCGAGGAACTGCTGGAAAAGGGGGTTGAAACCGCGGCCCAGTGCTGGCGGGACTTCCTGGCGGCACTCGACTGGAACAAGGACTCAATTGACCGGTTCTTCTGCCACCAGGTCGGCCGGGCCCATGCCCGGCTTCTTTTCCAGACCCTGTCCCTGGACCCGGACCGTAATTTCGAGACCCTTTCCGCTCTTGGCAACGTCGGTTCTGTTTCCGCCCCCATCACCATGGCCATGGGCGTTGAACAGGGGGTCCTGGCGCCCGGCGAACGGGCGGCCGTGCTCGGCATCGGCAGCGGCATCAATTCGTTGATGCTGGGAATCAACTGGTAATGGCCGCGCGGGAATTGCCGGTCCAGTATCCCTTCTCTCCCCGGACCGTTCAGGTCGAGGGCGGCCATCAGCTCTCCTATGTGGACGAAGGCCGGGGACCGGCGGTGGTCTTCGTCCACGGCAATCCCAGCTGGTCCTACCTGTACCGCCGCATGATTACCGGGCTGCGGGACCGTTACCGGTGCATTGCCCCGGATCATCTCGGCTGCGGCCTGTCCGACAAGCCCGGGGACTACCCGTACCGGCTGCGCGATCATATCGACAACCTGGAATCCCTGCTCGATCACCTGGCCGTGCGGAAATGCGTGCTGGTCATGCACGACTGGGGCGGCGCCATCGGCATGGGCTGGGCCGGCCGGCACCCGGAGAGAGTGGCCGGCCTGGTGGTCATGAATACCGCGGCTTTCAGGATGAAGCGGATCCCGCTGCGCATTGCCGTCTGCCGTCTGCCCCTGATCGGCCCCGTGCTGGTGCGGGGCCTGAACGCTTTTGCCGGCCTGGCCGTTCACATGGCGGTTACCCGGAAAATGGCGGCCGAAACCGCGGCCGGTTTTCGCTATCCCTACGGTTCATGGGCCGACCGGATCGGGGTTTTGCGCTTTGTCCAGGATATTCCCCTTGACGCGAAACATCCGTCCTGGCCGGAACTGGTCAGGGTTGAAGAGGGCCTTGAGAGCCTGACCGGCAAGCCGATGCTGATCTGCTGGGGCGGCCGTGATTTTTGTTTTAACGAGCCTTTCTACCATGAATGGCGGCGCCGTTTTCCGGATGCCGAATGCCATTATTTTCCGGCCGCCGGTCATTATCTGCTTGAAGACGAGTTCGCGGATATTTATCCGCTGGTGGCCGGTTTCCTGGACGGTTGCCATGGTTGACTATCCTGAATCCGTGAGCGTTCGAGAACGGTGCAGATGCAAGGCGGCAACGAGGTTGATTATCCTGGTGTGATATCAACGAGTTGCCAACGCAGTAGCTGCGCCGTTATCGGGCGCCCCGCAGGGCGGCGCGGTGAAGACCAGGAAATGCGGTTATTCGTCAATAATACAATAAATTCTATTGCATGGAACATCACCTCAAGCCGTCACGGATTCAGGACTATAATATTGCCCGGGCCCTGCAGGATATCGCGGCCGGCCAGGCGGACCAAACCGGCCTGGTGACCCGCAAGGGCCGGGGCTATCAAAGCTGGACCTTCGGCCAACTGCAGGAAAACAGCTGCTGCTATGCCGCGGCCCTGCATGGCGAGGGGGTCGAACAGGGCCAGAGGGTCATGCTCATGGTCCGGCCCTCCATGGAGTTTATCTGCCTCACCTTTGCCCTTTTCCGCCTGGGCGCGGTGGTGATCCTCATCGATCCGGGAATGGGTTACAAAAACCTGTTGCGCTGTGTCGGCCGGGTGCGGCCGGACGTGCTGATCGGCATCCCGCCGGTCCAGCTCTTTGCCCGGATTTTCCGCGCCCCGTTTCAAACCGTGCGCACCCGGATCTGCGTCGGGCCGTCCTGGGGGCTGCTGGGGCGTTCCCTGGCCGGGATCAGGGACCGGGGCCGGGAGGTTTCGCCCTACCGGGCCCGGGAGCAGGACCTGGCCGCCGTCATCTTTACCACCGGCTCCACCGGCCCGCCCAAGGGCGTTCAGTACACCCACGGCATCTTTTACGCCCAGCTGCGGCTCATCCATGATTATTACGGCATCCGGCCCGGCGACGTGGACCAGCCGGGCTTTCCGCTTTTCGGCCTTTTTTCGATCGCCCTGGGCGCCAAGGCCGTTATTCCCGAGATGAATCCGGCCCAGCCGGCCCGGGTTGATTCCCGGAAATTCATCCGCACCATTATTGATCAGCAGGTGAGTTATTCTTTTGGTTCGCCGGCAATCTGGAACGTGGTCAGCCGCTACTGTATCGACCACGATATCGTCCTGCCGGTCCGCAAGATTCTCATGGCCGGAGCCCCGGTCCCGGGCGCGCTGATTGAACGGGTCCGGCAAATCATGCCCGAAGGCGGCGAGATCCATGTCCCCTACGGGGCGACCGAAAGCCTGCCCATTGCCTCCATGACCGGGACCGAGGTCCTGGAGAGCACCTGGGAGCTGAGTCGTCAGGGCAAAGGCGCCTGCGTGGGCAGGCCGCTGCCGGGTATCGATATCCGGATCATCGCGCCGGCGGCCGGGCCGATCCCCTCCTGGCGGGAGGTCAGGGAATTGCCGGCCGGCGAGATCGGCGAAATCATTGTCAAGGGACCGGTGGTTACCAGGGCCTATGACCATAATGACCAGGAAAGCCGGCAGGCCAAGATCGTTGACGATTCTTCGTTCTGGCACCGGCTGGGCGACATGGGCTATTTTGACGGGCAGGGGCGGCTCTGGTTCTGCGGCCGCAAGGCCCACCGGGTTCTGACCGGGCAGGGAGTGATGTACACGATTCCCTGCGAGGCTGTTTTTAACGAGCATCCGCGGGTCGCCCGTTCCGCCCTGGTGGGCGTCGGCGTGCCGGGCAGGCAGCAGCCGGTCTTGATTGTCGAGCTGGTCGGCGGCGGCACGGACCTCGACGAGCGCTTGACCGGGGAGTTGCGTGAACTGGCCCGGGCGCATACCCTGACCGGGATGATCGATACCTTTCTCGTCCATCCCGCCTTTCCCGTGGATATCCGGCACAATGCCAAGATCTTCCGCGAAAAACTGGCCCGGTGGGCTGAAGAAAAGGTGCCGGCGCAAGCCGACGCCGGCGGCCGGGGGCAACAGGACAAAACGGATTTTTTATGAAAAAAGCACTCGTTACCGGCGGCGGCGGTTTTATCGGGCAGGCGATTGTCGGGCAGCTTGTCGACCAGGGCGTAGAGGTGACGATAGTCGGCCGCCATCATTACCCCGAAGTCGAGAGGCTGGGCGCCCGGTGCCTGGTTGGCGACATCCGGGACCGGCCGTTCATGATCCAGGCCGTGACCGGGCACGATACCGTGTTTCACGCGGCGGCCAAGGCCGGTATCTGGGGCCGCCGTGCCGACTATTTTTCCATTAACGTGACCGGCACGGACAATGTCATTGCCGCCTGCCGGGAGAACCGGGTGGAGCGCCTGGTCTATACCAGTTCGCCCAGCGTGGTCTTTGACGGCAGCGACCTGGCCGGGGTCGATGAAACCCTGCCCTATTCCCGAAATGTCCACTGCGCCTATGCCGAAACCAAAATCCTGGCGGAAAAAAAGGTGCTGGCCGCCAATGCCGGCAGCTTGAAGACCACGGCGCTTCGTCCCCACCTGGTCTGGGGGCCGGGTGACACCAATCTTGTGCCCCGCCTGCTGCGGCGCGGCCGGGAAGGCAGCCTGAAAATCGTCGGCGACGGCACCAACCGGGTGGATATTTCGTATATCGACAACGTGGCCCAGGCCCATCTCCTGGCGGCCGCCAACCTTGAACATGCGGCAACCGCCGCCGGAGAAACTTTTTTTATCTCCCAGGGCGAGCCGGTTGTGCTCTGGGACTGGATCAATACCCTGTTCGGCCGCCTGGGCATCCCGGCCGTCAAAAAAAAAGTATCGTTTAAAACGGCCTACCGGGCCGGCTGGCTGCTTGAACGCCTGTACAGCCTGGCGGGCCTGGAAAAAGAGCCGAAAATGACCAGGTTCATGGCGGAACAGTTAGCCCGGTCGCACTGGTTTGCCATTGACAAGGCCAGGGCGGTCCTGTCCTATACTCCCACCGTCTCCGGCGCCTTGGGGCTGGACCGGCTGGTCGGCTCTCTGCGCCGGGAAACAGGCGCACCCCGGCCTGATCCTGCCGGGGAAAAGGGCCGTTGATTCGTATCTCGTGAATATCGTCTTCTCCGTCGGTTGATCGTCTCCGCCGGTTATGACCAGGGAAAAGTTTACTAAAAAAACAAAATACACTTTCAAGAAAAAATATTTGACAGGCGGTTATTTTTTCAGTAGTTATCCTGTTTGGGATCTGAATCATCATTCACTTTGACAGTTAAAAATAAACGCTTTTCGAGTGATCAGGAGTAGTTGGTATGATTACATTAGACATTACGCTGTTTATCCACATGTTCAACATTATCTTGTTGATGATCATCCTTAACGCCATTCTCTACAAACCTATTCTCGGAATTCTGGAAAAAAGGGATAATAAGCTGGAGACTCTGCGCAAGGATGCCGAACAGTTTGAGCAGAATGCCCGGCATCGTCAGCAAGAGGTAGATAAAAAGATGCGTGAAGCCAGCGCCAAGGCCAAGGCGGCCCTTGACGGCGCCCGGAGTGAAGCGCATGAGGCCGGCGCCAAACAGCTGGCGGCAATCCGTCAGGAGGCCGAGGCTGAAAAGGAAAAAGAAATGTCGGAACTCCTTTCGCAGATTGAGACGGCTCGCAAGGAGCTTCTGCAGGCAACGGCCGGTTTTGCCCGGGATATGGCGGCAAAGATTCTTGGAAGGAGCATTGAAGCATGATCTCTCGAATCACAAAAATTGTTCTGCCGGTTATGCTGGCACTCCTGCTCGGGGTAGCCCCGCTGGCCCTGGCAAGTTCGGAGGCCGGAAACGCCTCCCATGTTGAAGCCCCTGCGGCCGGCATCCATGGCACCACCGCAGCCGCAGTTAAAAGCGGACATGGAACTCTGGTCAAGAAGGCCGCCCCGGCCGAGGAGCAGAAGGAAGAGGGTATTTCCACTGCCCAGTACAAGGATTTTTTCTGGCGGACAGTCAACTTTATCGCCTTGATGATCATCCTGATCAAATTTCTGGCCAAGCCTATCGGCAGCGGCATTTCGGGGCGCCAGCAACGCGTCAAGGAAGAGCTTGATGATTTGAAGGCCAAGCGTGACGAGGCCGAGCGCTCGTACAAGGAATTTGAAGCCCGCCTCGCCGGCATGGAAAAAGAGATGGACAGCGTGGTCGAGAAGGCTATCGCCCAGGCTGAGAATGAAAAAATCCGGATTATAGCGGATGCCGAAAGGATGGCGGAAGATATCAAACGTCAGGCAAAGGCGGCCGTCCAGGCCGAGCTGGTCAAAACCAGGCGGATGTTGCGTGACGAAGTTGCCGACCAGGCGGCTGCCATGGCCGAGGAATTGATCGTGAAAAATCTGACCCCGGCGGATCAGGTCGCGATTACCGAACAATATCTTGACAGGGTAGGGGCGGTACAGTGAGACAGACTATCTTAGCACGACGCTATGCCAAGGCGATTTTCGCCCTTGGTAAAGAGCACGACAAAATTGACAGTTACAGTGAGACCCTGAGTGCAATCGCGGACCTGTATAAAAGCGGGCCGGTGAGAGATGCATTGACCAACCCTCTCTATCCCCTTGATGCTCGCCAGAAGGTGATGGCGAAGATTGCGCAACTCGCCAAAGCGGACCCCATCATGACTGCTTTTCTCAACCTCCTGCTCGAGAAAAAAAGAGAGGATATCCTGCCGGATATTGCCCAGGAAATGCAGGTCATGGTTGATAATGCCCAGAATATCAGCCATGGAACGGTTATTTCGGCCATTGAGCTTGATGACTCTCTGCGCAAGAAAATCCAGGCTACGCTGGAAAAAATTACCGGAAATAAAGTAATCCTCGAAACTCAGGTTGATCCGTCGATAATCGGTGGTATTATCGCCAAGGTCGGCGACCTGGTCCTGGACGGAAGTATAAAAACGCAACTTAATGGATTAAAAGAATCTATCAAGGGGAGAGAATAGTCAAATGCAGATCAAAGCCTCAGAAATCAGTCAGATCATAAAAGATCAAATCGCGGGCTACGAGAGTGATATCGACCTGAAGGAAACAGGAACGGTTCTCTCGGTCGGCGATGGTATCGCGCGTGTCTATGGCGTTGAAAATTGTCAGGCCATGGAGCTTCTTGAGTTCCCGGGCGGCATTTTTGGCTTGGCCCTGAACCTTGAAGAGGATAACGTCGGTTGCGCCATCCTCGGTAATGTCCGCTATATTAAAGAGGGTGATATCGTCAAGCGGACCGGCAGGATTGCCGAGGTTCCGGTCGGTCCCGAGATGGAGGGCCGCGTCGTTGACGGTATCGGCCAGCCCATTGACGGCAAGGGACCTATCAATGCCAAGGAAACCCGCAAGATGGAGG
The DNA here is from genome assembly GCA_002897615.1 of bacterium BMS3Bbin14. GTDB lineage: Bacteria > Desulfobacterota > Desulfobulbia > Desulfobulbales > Desulfobulbaceae > BMS3Abin13. Next base: position 5,992 of record BDTX01000029.1, on the reverse strand, counting down.
TCATTGCTCCCGGCGTTATCGCCAGGAAGGGAGTTCATGAGCCGTGCTATACCGGCTCCAAGGCCGTCGACGCCATGACCCCGGTGGGCCGCGGTCAGCGGGAGCTGATCATCGGTGACCGGCAGATCGGCAAAACAGCGGTTTGCGTTGATGCGATCATTGCCCAGCGGGAAACCGATGTCCACTGCATCTATGTGGCCATCGGCCAGAAAAAATCGACGGTCGCCCTGGTGGTCGAGGCCCTGCGGAAGAATGGCGCCATGGAGTACACGACCGTTGTCGCCGCCTGTGCTTCCGATCCGGCGCCGATGCAGTATATTTCCGCCTTTGCCGGCTGCTCCATGGGCGAGTATTTCCGTGATAAGGGCCAGCATGCCCTGATCATCTATGATGATCTTTCGAAGCAGGCCGTGTCCTATCGTGAGTTGTCCCTCCTCTTGCGGCGACCTCCCGGACGCGAGGCCTATCCCGGTGATATTTTCTTTAACCATTCCCGTCTGCTCGAGCGGGCCGCCAAGGTCAATGACGACCTCGGGGCCGGTTCCCTGACCGCCCTGCCCATCATTGAGACCCAGGCCGGTGACGTGTCCGCCTATATTCCGACCAACGTTATTTCCATTACCGATGGTCAGGTTTATCTTGAGCCAAGCCTTTTCTTTGCCGGTGTCCGGCCGGCAATCAACGTCGGTCTTTCCGTCTCCCGGGTTGGCGGCGCGGCCCAGGTCAAGGCCATGAAACAGGTGGCAGGTACCCTGCGCCTTGATCTGGCCCAGTATCGTGAGCTGGCGGCATTTGCCGGTTTCGGTTCCGATCTTGATGCGGCAACACAGGCGCAGTTGACTCGCGGCGAGCGCCTGGTCGAAATCCTCAAGCAGCCGCAGTATTCCCCGCTGTCCATGGAAAAACAGGTATCCATCCTGTTCGCCGGCACCAAGGGGTTTCTTGATGAGCTGCCGGTAAACGTTCTGGCCGATTATGAGCAGGAAATGTATACCTACATTGAAGCCAACGAACCGTCCATTTTTGAGGAATTGAAGGAACAGCAAGCCATTTCGTCCTCACTCGAAGAGAAGATGAAAAAGACATTGACCTCCTTTGGTGAGACTTTTAAGGCAACCAAGGGCCTCAACTAAGAAAGGATACATCCCATGCCTGGATTAAAGGATGTCAAAGATAAGATAGCCGGCGTTAAAAAGACCTCGCAGATTACCAAGGCGATGAATATGGTCGCCTCGGCAAAATTGCGGGGCGCGCAGGACAAGATGGAGTCATTCCGGCCTTATGCCGAAAAGTTCGCCGAAGCTATGGGCCAGTTGTCCAGCGGCACCGAAGCCGAGAACCTGCCCCTGATGGAAGTGAGGGACCCCAAAAAGATTGAAATCGTCGTCGTTACCTCCGACCGCGGGCTCTGCGGCAGTTTTAACGCTCACATTGTCGGCACCGCCCTCCAACTCAAGAAAGATTACGAGGCGGAGGGCAAGCAGGTCAGCCTGGTCACCGTGGGTAAGAAGGCAACCCGGGCATTCCGGAAGAGCGGCCAGGTCCGGGCTTCATACGATGACATCATGGGTACCTTCCAGATGTTCAACGCCCGTGAGATTTCGCAGGATGTCAGCCAGAATTTCATCGACGGCAACAGTGATCAGGTCGATCTGGTTTACGGCAAATTTCACTCCATCGCCGTGCAGAAACCGACCAGGGAAGAACTCCTGCCGATCAAGCCCGTGGCCGCCGAGGACACAGCCGCACCGGCCGCCGCCAAGAACATCAGCGGCGCTTACATCTATGAGCCGGAACCGGCTGAGATTATGGAAGTTCTTCTTCCTCTTTACCTGAACGTTCAGGTCTATCACTCCATGCTCGAAGTCGGGGCCAGTGAGCATGCGGCACGGATGACGGCCATGGATAATGCCACCAACGCCTGTAAGGATATTATTCACGATCTTACGCAATTGTATAATAAAGCACGTCAGGCCGCCATTACCGCCGAGTTAATGGATATCGTCGGCGGCGCTGAAGCGCTGAAGTAATAACACGAGACCAGGTTGTACTTAAACAGATAGAGGAGGCCATTTCAAATGGGTGATTCACGAGTTGGTAAAATTATACAGGTCATTGGTCCGGTTGTGGACGTTGAGTTCGAACCGGGTGATTTGCCCGAGATTATGAACGCTCTGTTCGTATCAAATCCTGCAATCAACGATACGCCGGACAACCTTGTGCTTGAAGTTGCCCTGCATCTTGGCGACAACGTAGTTCGTTCCGTTGCCATGGATCAGACCGACGGTCTGGTTCGGGGAATGGAGTGCCGTGACTCTGGCTCTCCCATTGAGATTCCCGTAGGCCCAGCCGCCCTGGGCCGGATCATGAATGTTGTCGGCCGGCCGGTCGACGGCCTGGGTGACATTAAATCGGATAAAAAAATGGCTATCCATCGCCCTGCCCCGGCATTTGTCGATCAGGATATCGAGGTCAATGTACTCGAAACCGGGATCAAGGTTATCGACCTCCTGGTCCCCTTCCCCCGTGGCGGCAAAATGGGGCTGTTCGGCGGCGCCGGTGTCGGCAAGACCGTTATCATGATGGAAATGGTCAACAACATCGCCATGCAGCACGGCGGTATTTCCGTCTTCTGCGGTGTGGGCGAGCGGACCCGTGAAGGGAACGATCTCTACATGGAGATGAAAGAATCAGGCGTTCTGCCCAAGGCAGCCCTGGTGTATGGTCAGATGACCGAGCCTCCGGGAGCCCGTTCACGGGTGGCGCTCACCGGCCTGACGGCAGCCGAGTACTTCCGCGACGAGGAAGGCCAGGATGTGCTTCTCTTTATTGATAATATTTTTCGTTTTACCCAGGCCGGTTCCGAAGTTTCGGCCCTCCTCGGCCGTATTCCTTCCGCCGTTGGTTACCAGCCGACCCTGGCCAGTGACCTTGGCGCCCTGCAGGAGCGTATTACTTCAACCAACAAGGGTTCGATTACCGCTGTTCAGTGTGTTTACGTACCTGCCGATGACTTGACCGATCCTGCTCCGGCCACCACCTTTGCCCATCTTGACGGTACGGTTGTTCTGTCACGGCAGATCGCCGAGCTTGGCATCTATCCGGCTGTTGATCCTCTTGACTCGACCTCCCGCATTCTTGATCCTAATGTGGTCGGGGAGGATCACTACAAGGCCGCGCGCGGTGTCCAGGTAGCCTTGCAGAAATACAAAGAGCTGCAGGATATCATCGCCATTCTCGGTATGGACGAGCTGGCGGAGGAAGATCAGCTTACCGTTGCCCGGGCTCGTAAGATACAGCGTTTCCTGTCGCAGCCGTTCCATGTTGCCGAAGTTTTTACCGGTATGGCCGGCAAGTACGTCAAGATTGAGGACACGGTTCGCGGCTTCGCGGAAATCCTTGACGGCAAGCATGATGACCTGCCAGAGAGCGCCTTCTACATGGTCGGGACGATTGACGAAGCCGTTGAAAAAGAAGCGAACGCAGAAAAGGCTGCCGCTTAAATTGGCTCCTAAGCTGAACTGAGGAATAGAACGATGGCACAGATTCATCTAGAAGTCGTCACCCCTACCGGCCCGGTCATCAGTGATGATGTGGATATCGTAACGGCACCGGGTGTTGGCGGCGAATTTGGCGTCCTGGCAAACCATGCGCCTTTTTTGAGTACGATCAAGTCCGGCACCATGAGCTTCAGTAAAAATAAGAATATAAAGTATCTGATGATCAGCGGCGGCTTTTCCGAGGTTTCAAATAACCGGATCACCTTCCTTGTCGAAAGTGCCGAGTATGGACAGGATATTGATGTAGACCGGGCCATGCTCGCCAAGGAGCGGGCCGAGAAACGGTTGGCCCAGTTGCAGCAGCAAGCGGATAAGTATCATCGTACCAGGGCCGAGGCCGCTTTGCAGCGGGCCTTAGCCAGACTCAAAACAGCCGAAAAGGCCGGAAAGGCTCGCTAGCAAGCTTTATGTTTATATATTAAAAAGGCCGCCCGATTGGGCGGCCTTTTTTTTTATCCGAACAGGATCCTGCCTTTCGCAGCCCTTGTCATGCCCGGCGAACTTTGATATATTTCTGTAATTATCCAGCTGCACTTCATCTTCGGACGACCAGACCGCCTCACATGGAAATACTATGGATTCCTTGGCCAGCCTTACCTGACATGGAGCACATCTGAACAGGTCGAGGTTATCAGCACCGTAGCACCGTAGGTTGGGTAGAGGAACGAAACCCAACAAACCGGATGCAGCTGAATAGTTACAAATCAAGGTTATCGGCACCTGTGCCTCTGACAATACAAAAGGAGTGATAATGAAACCGAAAGAACGTATGGCCATTCCCCGTCAACATCCTCATGAACTCGCCCCGGAAGAGCGCCGGACCAATTTCAAGGAAGTGACCCAGGGCTATGACGAGGAAACGGCGATCCTTGAAGCAAACCGCTGCCTTCAATGTAAAAAACCTACCTGCCGGCAGGGCTGCCCGATCAATAACGACATCCCGGGGTTTATTGCCCTCCTGCGGGAGAAAAAATTTGAAGAGGCCTACTGGAAGGATCGTGAAACAAACTCCCTGCCGTCGGTCTGTTCACGGGTCTGCCCCCACGAGTTCCAGTGTGAAGGGTCATGCATTCGCGGCAGGAAGGGCGAGCCGGTGGCCATCGGCATGCTTGAACGTTACCTGACCGACTGGATGGTTGCCAACAACAAGGATATGTCCACGGAATGCGCGCTGCCCGTCGGCAAGAAGGTCGCCATCGTCGGCTCCGGCCCCGCCGGCATGTCGGTTGCCTACTACCTGGCGCATGAGGGCTACTCCTGCACTATTTTTGAAAGTCTGCCGGTTTTCGGCGGCATGCTGGCCGTTGGTATCCCTCATTACCGGCTGCCGCGCGACATCATCGGCGCGGAACTCTATGCCCTGAAAAGCTGCGGGGTGGAAATCGTGACCGGGGTAACCATCGGCCGGGATCTCACCCTTGGCCAGTTGAAAGAGAAAGGGTACGAGGCGATTTTTCTCGGCGTCGGGGCTCACGAGAGCAAAAAACTCGGTATTGAAGGCGAGGAAGGCACCAAGGGGGTTGTGCACGGTGTTGATTACCTGCGCAAAGTTCTCACCGGCGAAGATATTGATATCGGCAGCAAGGTCGTTGTGGTCGGCGGCGGCAATGTCGCCATTGACGTCGCCCGGACCGCCCTGCGCACCGGCGTGGCCGATGTTTTTATTCTTTATCGCCGGACCAAGGCGGAGATGCCCGCCGCCCGGGTCGAGATCCAGCATCTTGAGGAAGAGGGGGTCCGCATCGAGATACTGGCCGCCCCCGTAAAGATCCTGTCGGAGAACGGCCGTTTGACGGCGCTGGAATGCATTCGCATGGAACTTGGCGAACCGGATGCCTCCGGCCGGCGCCGGCCGGTGCCCAGGGAAGGCTCGAATTTCACGATCAAGGTGGATGCCGTTATCCCGGCCATCAGCCAGAGGGTCCAGCACACGGCGGACAAGGGCTTGGACATGAAGGTGACGCCGTGGGGAACCTATGACGTGGACCCGCAGACCCTGCAGACGAGTGTCGACTGGGTTTTTGCCGGCGGCGATAACGTGCTTGGCCCCCAGACCGTGGCCAAAGCTGTTTACCAGGGCAAGGTGGCGGCCGAGTCTATTCAGTGTTTCCTGGAAGGAAGAGATCTGAAGGCCAACCGGCGCTTCCCCTGCCACATGGCGGAATAGTTGTAAACCGTCACCGGCACCCCATCTTCACGCAGTCACTCCCGCCCGCATAGAGGGACTACCGGAGTCTCCCTTCGGTTACCTGCGAACGGCAGCGACTACGTAAATCTGTGGCACCTGTGACGGTTTACAGGTTGAATGTAAGGAATAGCGCAGAGTTTCACACCCTGTGATCAGTTACGAATAGTTCACGACCTCGCAAATCCCGGGATGAATATTACCTGGATCCGTGACGGCTTGAGGTATTATCCAGACAGCAAGTGTT
>BDTX01000028.1 GCA_002897615.1 bacterium BMS3Bbin14 | reverse complement strand
AACCGCCTGTTTCTTTTCTATCCCGAACCTTAAGGTATCCTTATCTTCACTGAATTTACGTATTTCCTGTATTCCCCTGCGTGGAATAAGGGTCACCGGGTTCAAAAGCAGACCCTTTATATTCTCATCCACCTCTTTTGTCATAATCGTCAGTCGATGGCCGTCCGACGATATCATTTTCAAAAAAACCTGTTCACCAACCTCTTCCCTGCGGAGGAGAGCGGCAGTGAGGCTGTATATGTTTTCATTATCCATGGCAATGGAAAAAATTGTTTTATCAATAAGATCGACCATGACAGAGGCATCTACAGCCACCATGGCCTCTTCATCATATTCCGGAAAATGCGGATACTCGTCAGCCACCATACCGGCAAGTTTATAGAGGCTGGAGCCGGTTGTAATTTCCACCCAGTTATTTTCCTCTTCCTGAAAAGAAATGGTTTCCGAGTTAGATTCCCTGGCGATCTCAAAAAGTTTTTTTGCCGGTAAGGTCAAATTTCCCGTTTCCATTACCTCTGCCGGTAAAACTTGTTTAAGGCCAATCTCCAGGTCGGTACAGGTCATGATGATTTTGTCCTGTTCAACCACGATGAGGACGTTGGACAGGATAGCCAGCGTTCCTTTTTTACTGGTTATGTTCTGTTGTGCGCTTATGGCATGGAGAAAATTTTCTCTGGCGATGTTAAAATGAAAAGCCATAACAATTCTTTCCTTTTTTTAATTAAATATTTATTGTTGTTATTAGGGCTGTTAATTTGTTAGTTTAACTTTTAATTAATTAATATTATTAATTAATTTTGTTTGATAATATTATGGAACAAAAACTTATGAATTGTTGAAAAACAAATTTTTGTATTTATCAACAATTTTTCAAACACCCTTTTAACAACGTCTCCACAGGGTTATGAAAAAAAGCTAATTTTCAAGTCTTAAATATATCCGAAAACGATTGAAAAATCAAATAAATAAAAAGGATTTTGGGATGCAAAATTCATCTTTTCAGCCGCTGGAAAAGAGTCTTGAGCAGTTATTTGATAGAGGTCTTGCAAAAGGGGTTTTTACCGCGGCGGCCTGCGCGATTTTTACGGAAAGCGGGGACCGGCCCGGAAGGTTGATCAAAACCTGGGGCAGAACAAGAAAAGGAAAAAAAGGGGAAAAGGTAAACCCGGAGACTATATTTGATCTGGCCTCTCTGACAAAACCGCTCTGCACTACTCTCTCTATCCTCTGTTTGATAGATCAAGGCGTACTGGACTGGAGTGATTCGCTTGATATGCTTTTAAGGGCAGAGATAGAGCCTGGAAAGCGAAATATCCGCCTTGATCAACTCCTCTCACATTCATCAGGACTCAGGTCATACAGGCCTTATTTTGCCGGTTTTGCCCCGGAAATAAAGAAAGATAATAAAAAAAATTTAATAAAAGCTCTACTCGAAGAGCCCCTGGCATATGAACCGGGAAGTGAATGCCGGTATAGTGACCTGGGTTTTATGTTGCTGGGAGAAGTGGTGGAGCGGGTATCTGGCCGGCAGCTTGATACCTTTTTTAACGAAAAAATAATAAAACCGCTGAAGATAGAAGAAGCTCCTTTTTTTAGCGCATTAAATAGCAACAGGAGCAAAAAAACGGAAAAATTTGCCGCAACGGAAAATTGTCCCTGGCGAGGAAGGGTTATGCAGGGCGAGGTCCACGATGAACATGCCTGGCTTATGGGGGGGGTGGCCGGTCATGCCGGTCTTTTCGGCACCATAAGAGCGGTGTTGCTTATGACTGAAAAGATTTTGCACCAGTGGCAGGGCCAGGAAAAACATCCGGCTTACAGTACAACGACACTGCAAAGGGCTCTGAAAAAAAAGTATTCAGATCAGACCTGGTGCCTGGGGTTTGATACCCCGACGCCCGGCGGCTCAACCGGGGGGAAATATCTTTCTCCTCAAAGTGTCGGTCATCTCGGTTACACAGGGACCTCTTTCTGGATCGACCCGGAAAGGGACCTTGTTATGATTTTGCTTACCAACCGGGTGCACCCTACCCGAAAAAATGAGCAAATACGGATATTCAGGCCGCTTTTTCACGACACGGTTGTCGAGGGTCTAACCAGCAGATAAAAAAAGCCCCTGGCAACAAAGACAGAGGCTTGTAACAAGAGAAATTAACTTGTTATTTATATTTTTTTCTCACCACCAGCAGATCGTCTGATCGGCATCCCAGACCATATCGACCAGTTTGTCATAATCAGGAGATTCGACATTCAGGTTAAAGGAGGCCTGATCGCGACCTTCTGAAACGATTTCCACCAGTTTTTTGACATCATCTGTCGGTTCAGATCTATAGATATGCAACATTTTCATAGTTTCTACTCCTCTTTTTAGAACTTTACTCTTTCTCAGCTCTTATCGCTTCTCTGGATACCGTAAGGGATAATAACATCCATATCCCGAAGCTTCTGTCCAAGTTCTTCAAGAGTAATTTTAACAAAACCATGCTTTTCTACATTTCCATCGGGAATAGAGTATACTTCACCCTCCATGTCCCGGATCCAGTCGATGTTTTCCTTGTGATAATCAGTCAGGTCCGTGTCTGCCAATACGGTATTCATCATGACACCGTAAGCGTACATATTTTCAACCGCAAGACCCAAAGCCGACCTGATACCGTCGAGCGAATATTCATTGCTGGGATACATAAAAAAAACTTTTTTAGACATCCTTTTTCTCCTTATAAAGTCAGATAGCAGTCATACTCTTCAAGGATGAGTCCATGTTGAGCCTGGGTTGCCATTTTTTCCGGTGTAAGACCCTTGGGGATATCTTTGACATCATAACCCACTTTTTTATAACTATCTGCACAGATGGAGACATCGACATTGTCCAGGGCGCACAGGGCGGGAAATTCAGAACACTTGGTGAGGTGGGTCCCGGCCCAGGTAAAAAATACCTTAACCCTGGCCCCCTTGGCCAGCGCTGCCTTGGTCACACCCACGACATGCCGCATATTCTGGGGAGATGTTACAAAAATTCCGATACTTTTTGCCATGTTAACCTCCTGAAATAAGATAACGGCGCGGCCACTTGCAAGGGAGGTTGGACGCCGTTTTATATTATGTCTACTGGTTTGTTTTATCAGCCTTTTTTGATATAATAGTTTGTAAAACCCTCTTCATCTTTTAAACCCAAAAACTCATGACCGGAGCGCTCGCACCAGCCGGGAATGTCATTCCTGGAGCCGGGGTCCGTGCCCATGACCTGCAGAATCTCACCTGATTTGAGTTTGCTCATTTCTTTTTTAGTCCGAAGCAGAGGCATCGGGCAGCTTAACCCTTTGGCGTCAAGTACTGCGGCAATTTTCAGTTCATCTAATTTTACATCACCCATTTGATAATCCTCCTACTATAAAAAATAAATTGAAGGGGCTTATGAAAACGGATTCATGTTTTCATAATAAGTAAGGAATATCAGACCGTGTCACAATGTGACGGCTCACATTACTTACTAAAATATTTTTTATACCGGACCGAGGGTTTCCTGTCAAGTGGAAAATGAATGGCAATTCAAATGCTTTTTTAAAGATAATTGTATGATTTTTTTTGCAAAAATAAACACAAACAGGAATGATTATTTTTCAGATTGATAGTTTAACTTGCTTGACAAAAGGTCAGGGCAACGGTAAAAAAAAATAATCAAAATTAACCAGCTTTCTCTTTCCGGGGCAATAGACCGGAGAATGGCGAATTCACTGTTCAACCGGACCATTGAAAACAAAAAATGGAGGAGGGAACCGTATGGCTAGTGAAAACCTGTTTGGTAAAAAAATTAAAGAGTTGTATGTCACCCTATGTAAAACAGAATGGAACGCCACTATAAGCGGGGTGATGGTAGGACTTCTTACTGTTCTATTGATGGCCTGGTGGCGTCCCTGGGGCGCAGTCGGAGCCGTGCGGAACTGGGGCGACTGGATATTCTACACCCTTGGTGTCTATTCCAGCAGCGATACCACGCATCTTCTTGGTTTTGTGAATAATGAAGGGGTCAAAGTGCTGAGCAAATCCTTCTGGTATAATACCGGTTCGGTGATCGGCATCGGCTTTGTCGGCGGCGCCTTCCTTTCCGCTTGCCTGGGGGGTCAGTTTGCGCTTCGTTTTCCGCCTCTTCGTGAGTATGTCAAGGCCTTGGTTGCCGGTACCCTGATGGGTATCGGTGCCACTCTGGCAGGTGGCTGTAATGTGGGCGGGATGTACTGTGCAATCGGCAACCTGAGTGCAGCTGGTTTTGCCATGTGGCTCGGTCTTGTCTTGGGTGCCATTGCCGGTCTCTGGCTGCTCTACAAGGAGATGGAGTATATCTCCTGGGGCAGCGGCGGCGCCAAGACCTTTGAGTTCCCGCCGGTGGTTCAGTTTGCTCTCGGTATTGTGGCGATTGCTGTGTTTATCTGGGGTGCCAACGCCTATGCAAATTTTGAAGGAGGGAACTCCGAAGACTATATAAATTCCCTGCCGGGAGTTCTTCTTCTTGCCGCCGGCCTCGGTTACACCATGCAGCGTGGTCGCTGGTGCATGATTCAGGGCTTTCGTGAGCCGCACATGACAGGTAATGGCACCATGGCCAAGTCGGTGGCTCTTTCCATCTGTATTGTCGCAATTGGCGCGGCAGTGCTTAAATATGCTATTCCCGTGCGCGCCGGTGGCGACCCGGTGCTGAACACCATGTATTATGTGCGCGGAACCTTTGGCTGGGGCGGTGTTGTCGGCGGCTTTCTCTTCGGTATCGGAGCAATACTGGCCGGAGGTTGCGGAACCGGGACCCTGTGGCGTGTGGGCGAGGGCCAGGTAAAGCTGTGGCTTGTTGCGCTTATGTTCGGTTTGACAAGCTCTCTCTCCGCCACGTTGGTCAGGTCCCATCACTGGGAAGCCAGAGGTTTTCTGGGTAAGTATGTCTATATGCCCGATGTCATGGGATACGGATCATCTCTGCTGTTGATCTTTTTCGCCATGGCGCTCTGGTATGTAATCGTGACCTGGAACGAGGAAACCGGTAAACTCATCTTGCCGATGTAAGCGGTTTTATCCATACTTTTTTAGATAAATAGCGGTGTCCGCTCACAACGGGCACCGCTTTTTTTTGAGCCAGGGAAACAGATACGGAGACCTGGTCCTGTGTCGGAGGACAGGAAGCAACAGGATGAACACTCAGAATCGAAACAGTTGGCGCCACATGATTCTTGCCGGGCGTGACCGGTTATCTCCAGCCGAATTGGTTGAAAAAAGCGGCCTGATCACCAAGGGATTGTTTTCTGTTGAAGAAATAAGGATTGCTCATATTTTTTTTATTTACCTGCATTTTCGCAGTGAAGTGCAGACACTGGATATTGTGCGCCGCTGCCTGGCTGAGGGTAAAACCGTCACTGTACCCCTGACCCTGGCGAAAGAATCACATCTGCTGGCCGTGCAGATAACCGACCCGCAAAATCAGCTTGAACCAGGCTATTGCACGATCCCAGAGCCGATTCCAAGCCTGGTCCCTAAATCGGTGGTTGATCCGGCCGAAATTGAGGTGGTCATTGTCCCCGGTTCTGTTTTTGACCGGTTTGGCGGCCGCCTGGGCTACGGGGGCGGCTACTATGACCGTTTTCTCGCCCGGGAGGCTGCCAATGCTCTTCGCGTCGGACTGGCCTATGAACTCCAGCTGGTTGACCAGGTCCCGCTTGAACCCCATGACCAGCTTATGGATTTTGTTGTGACGGAAAAGAAAATCTATGATTGCAGGAGACTTCGCCATGCGCCGGACCGCCGTGTATCGTGACAACCTCTTTCTTGAACATCAACCAGGCTTTGCCCATGTTGAATCTCCGGACAGGCTGCGGGTTATCTACCGGGAACTCGACAGGGAGGAAACCGCCAGCCATTTTGTCTTTCCGGGGTTTGCTCCGGCATCTCCGGAGATTATCGGCCTTAACCATACGCCGCAGCAGATCAAGAGGGTGGCGGAAACCGCGGGCAGGGAGCATGGTGTCCTGGACGCGGATACCCAGACATCGGCCAGGTCGTATGATGCGGCCTGTCTGGCTGTCGGAGCCCTGATAGACGGGGTTAAGAGGATGTTCAATGGTGAAATAGATAACGGCTTCTGCCTGGTTCGCCCACCCGGGCATCATGCCGAGCGTGATCGTTCCATGGGGTTCTGCCTGTTTAACAATGTGGCCGTGGCCGCCCGCTGGGCTCTTGCCAACCTTGGCCTGCAACGCATCCTGATCGTGGACTGGGATCTGCATCACGGCAACGGCACCCAGCATAGTTTTTACGATACCGACGAAGTCTTGTACTGTTCCACTCATCAATACCCTTATTACCCGGGAACCGGTGCAGTCATGGAAAACGGAACCGGGAGGGGAGAGGGATTCACACTCAATGTCCCCTTGCCCGGTGGTCAGAATGACCATGATTTTGCCCGTATTTTCAATGAACTGTTCGTCCCGGTTGCCAGGCTTTACCAGCCCCGGCTCATCCTTGTTTCCTGCGGCTTTGATATCTACAAGGGAGACCCCCTGGGCACCATGCGGGTAACCCCGCCCGGTTTTGCTTATATGACCAGGGTCATGCAAAACCTTGCCGATCAGCTCTGTAGCGGCCGGCTGCTCATTACCCTTGAAGGGGGCTACGACCTGACGGGAATGCGGGACGGGGCGCTGGCGGTCCTGACCGAGTTGTGCGGAGAAAAACTCAATCCGGATTACCCTGATTTTTCAGCCGGAAAAATAACAGATGAACCGCCCGCAGACGGACCGCCGCCCCTATTTCTTGACCAGGTTATGGGGCTTGCAAAAAAATATTGGAAAATGTAAACTACAATAATGTAAGTGGCGAGAGAGAGCTGAAAAATTTCCACGTCTTGCCGTTCTGTTAATTATCGAGTTGTGAAGAGGGCATGGCTTCAAAAATACTTATTGCCGATGATGATGATTTAGTCCGCAATGCGGTGCAGCAGATATTAATCATGTTTGATTATGATGTGGTTGCCGTGCAAAGTGGCCGGGAGGTGCTGGATCAAATCAATGATGATTTTGATGTTATTATTCTTGATATCAATATGCCGGACATGGATGGTTTTGAGACCCTGGATGGTTTGAACCGGAAAAAATCCGATATCCCGGTCATTTTTTTGACCGGTGCCGGTTCCATGGATTACGCGGTCAAGGCCATCAATCTCGGCGCCTACGACTTTATGACCAAGCCCATCGAGGATATTGAATTTTTTCATGTCAAAATCAAACGGGCCATAGAAAAAAGAAACTTTGTCAGGCATGAAAAGGATTATCGCCTGAACCTGGAAAAAGAGGTTCGGGAAAAAACCAGGGAACTTGCCGAAAGAAACGTCCTGCTCGAACAGTATGGCCATCAATTAGAGAACGCAGCTGTTGAAGTTATGACCAGTCTGCAGACGGCCCTGGAAGAAAAGGATGAGTATACGGCCGGCCATACCCGCCGGGTGACCGATTACGCCATGCTGCTGGGAGAGAAGCTCGGCCTGTCCCGGGAGGACATGGTCGTGCTGAGGCGGGCCTCTCAGTTCCACGATATCGGTAAACTGGTCATCGACCTTTCCTGTATCCAGAAGCCGGGGAAACTGACGACGGACGAGTGGGAGCTGATCAAAAAGCATCCGACCGTGGGGGCGAATATCATTCAGCCCTTTACCTTTATAGACCGGGAACGGAACATTATTCTCCATCATCATGAACGTCTTGACGGTAACGGCTATCCGGAGGGCATAGGTGGAGACGAGCTGGACACCCTGACCAGGATTGTCACCGTGGCCGACAGTTATGATGCCATGACCTCGCGGCGCAATTACCGGCGTAATCTCTCGCCGGTAGAGGCCGTGGCCGAACTCCGCCGCTGTGCCGGAACCCAGTTTGACCCGGACCTGGTGGATGTTTTCTGCCACGCCGTGCTTGCCGAACCATCCCGCTGATTTTCGGTCTCCCCCTTCTCTCTTCTGTTGACAGACAGGGTTCGTGATGTCAAGGTAGATGGGGTTTTTTTAACATATCAATCAGCACCAGAGAGACAATGAAGATCACCAGAAAAGAGGTGGAACACGTGGCCCGGCTTGCCCGGCTCGAGTTGCAACCGGAAGAGGTTGAGCGGTTGACAATCCAGCTTGATACCATCCTCAATTACGCGGCCAAACTGGATGAACTCGATACCGGCGGCGTTGCCGTTACCACGCATACCCAGGGGGCGGGCAACGTCTTTCGGGAAGACCTGGTGCATGAAGCCCTCAACCGGGAACAGGCACTGGCCAATGGTCCGGATCAGAACGGCGAGGCCTTTGTTGTTCCCCGCATTATCAGTTGAGAACGAGCATGGAATTTTTTTCACTTACCCTGGCCCAGGCCAAGAAACAGCTTGAACTGGGCAATATCACCTCGGTGCAGTTGACCGAGTCCATCCTTTCACGTATTGCTGCGGTCGAGCCCAGGGTCAAGGCCTTTATTACCCTGGACCGGGACGGGGCCCTGGCCCAGGCGGAGGCGGCTGACCGGCAGCGCCGGGCGGGCGTGGCCGGCGAATTATGCGGCCTGCCGCTTGCCGTCAAGGATGTCCTCTGTACCTCCACCATGCGTACCACCTGCGGTTCGAAGATCCTGGAGAATTTTGTGCCGCCCTATGACGCCACGGTAATCAAAAAACTGAAAGATGCCGGGGCGATCATTGTCGGTAAGCTGGCCATGGATGAATTTGCCATGGGTTCCACCTGCGAGAACTGCGCCTATAATGTGCCGGAAAATCCCTGGAAACCGGGCTACGTGGCCGGTGGTTCCAGCGGCGGCTCGGCCGTTGCCATGGCGGCGGACGAGAGCCTGGCCAGCCTGGGTTCCGATACCGGCGGTTCCATTCGTCAACCCGCCTCCCTGTGCGGGGTTGTCGGGATGAAACCCACCTATGGCCGGGTATCCAGGTATGGCCTGGTGGCCTTTGCTTCTTCCCTGGACCAGGTCGGCCCCCTGACCAAGGATGTGCGCGACTGCGCCCTGATGATGAACGTCATCAGCGGTCATGATCAGCGCGACGCCACCTCGGTTGACACCCCGGTTCCCGATTATACGGCGGCCCTGCAGGACGGCCTCAAGGGCGTCAGGATCGGGGTTCCGCCGGAGTATTTCAGCCAGGGTCTTGACCCGGAAGTGGAGCAGGTCGTGCGCACGGGCATCGAGATGCTGCGTGAAGCCGGGGCCGAGATCAAGGAGGTTTCCCTGCCGCACACCGAGTACTGTGTGGCGGTCTATTACCTGATCGCGCCAGCCGAGGCCAGCTCCAACCTCGCCCGCTACGACGGCGTCCGTTACGGCTATCGCGCCGGCGACGCCGATTCTCTCGTGGAGATGTACAGTAAAACCCGTTCCCGGGGCTTCGGGGACGAGGTGAAGCGGCGGGTCCTGATCGGCACCTATGCCCTGTCCGCCGGTTACTATGACGCCTATTACAAGAAGGCCTCCCGGGTCCGCACCCTGATCAGGGACGATTTCAAGACGGTCTTTGACCAGTGCGACCTGGTGGTGTCACCGGTGACACCGACGCCGGCCTGGATGATCGGTGAAAAGGCCGATGACCCGCTGGCCCTCTACCTGTCGGACATCCTGACCATATCCGCCAACCTGGCCGGTATTCCCGGCCTATCCGTGCCGGCCGGGTTCAGCGGCAGCGGGCTCCCCATCGGCATGCAGATGCAGGCGGCGCATTTCAACGAAGAGGTCTTGCTGCGCGCGGCCTGGAACCTGGAACTGCGGGCCGGGATCAAGGACAGGAAGCCGGAACTGGGCTGATCATGAAACTGCAACCGCCACGGAATATTACGGCAATCGTTCCCTATCCTCCGGGCAAGCCCCTGGAAGAGTTGGAAAGGGAGTACGGCATTGCCGGCTCGATCAAACTTGCCTCCAATGAAAATTCCTGGGGTCCTTCGCCCAAGGCACTGGAGGCCATCAGTTCGGCCCTGTCCGGTCTGCATCGGTATCCGGACGGCTCCGGCTATTACCTGATTGCCGCCCTGGCTGCCAGGCTGGGGGTGGAACCGCCGGAGATCGTGCTGGGCAACGGCTCCAACGAGGTCATCGAGTTCCTGGTCAAGGCCTTTGTCCGGGCCGATGATGAGGTTATCACCAGTCACCCTTCCTTTCTCATGTATCAGAAATTCGTCCAGGTCCGGGGCGGCACCAATATCGTTATTCCCCTGCGCGATATGACCCATGACCTTGCGGCGATAACCGCGGCGGTGACGGAACGGACCCGGATCATCTTTCTTGATAATCCCAACAATCCCTGCGGCACCATAATTACCAGGGGGCGTTTTGACGAATTTCTCAGGCAGCTGCCTGAACGGCTGGTCGTGGTGCTCGATGAGGCGTACGTGGATTTTGTGGCGCCGGATGAGCGTATCGACGTGTTGTCATATATTCGTCAGGCCGACAACATTCCCGCGGTAGTGGCCTTGCGCACCTTTTCCAAGGCCTTCGGGCTTGCCGGTTTGCGGGTCGGTTTTGGTCTCATGCATGCCGATGTGGCCGCTCTCCTGCACCGGGTGCGGCAGCCCTTTAACGTCAACCTGCTTGGTCAGGTCGGCGCCCTTGCCGCCCTGGCGGACCGGGAACACTACCATAAAACCGTCAGCGGGACCGCCAGCGGCAAGGCGTGGCTGAGCTCCAAGGTGGAGGAGCTGGGCTGCAAGGCTTATCCTTCTCAGACCAATTTTTTTCTCATCGATGTGCGCGGCGATGCCACCAGGCTGTATGAGGCCCTCCTGCACCGGGGCGTGATTGTCCGCTCCATGAAGGCCTACGGTTATCCTGATTTTATCCGGATCACCGTAGGCACGAAGCCGGAAAACCGGCGTTTTATCGAAGCGCTGGCAGCGTGCCTGGGGGACCTGGGGTATGTCGAATCGACTTGAGGTCGTGACCATTGATGGTCCCTCCGGCGTCGGCAAGTCGACGATCAGCCGCAAACTTGCCGCCCGGCTGGGTTTCACCTATCTTGATACCGGGGCCATGTACCGGGGGGTGGCGCTCAAGTGCCGCCAAAGCGGCGTCGATGTTCACGATGAAAGGGCGGTTGCCGATCTTATGGATGTCCTTGACCTGCGGCTGTTGTCCGCCCCGTCGGAGAACGAGGACGTCAGGGTCCTGCTTGACGGCCGTGATGTGAGCGCCGATATCCGTACCCCGGAGATCAGCATGCTGGCCTCGGCCGTTTCGGCGCAGCGGCCGGTGCGGGAAAAGTTGACCCGGATGCAGCAAGAGATGGGCGCCGCCGGCAGGATTGTGGCCGAGGGCAGGGATACCGGCACCGTGGTCTTTCCCGGTGCGGCCTGGAAGTTTTACCTGGATGCCGGTTTAGCGGAACGGGTCGGCCGCCGGATCAGACAGTTGCGTCACCGGGGGGAAACTGTTGACGAGGATGAGATCTTCAACCAGATAGTTAAACGGGACCGGGACGACATGGAGCGTTCCCTCGCCCCTCTGAAAGCCGCCCCGGACGCGGTTCGCATCGATTCAACCGACCTGGGCCCCGATGATGTCCTGGCCCGGATGCTCGCGGTTATCCGCCACAATCCCCTCAAGGGCTGAATTCATACCTGCAATCAATTCCACATATTGCCTGGAATATCCCTCAAGCCGTCACGGATTCAGATGGTTTTTAAGATCAGAGGACCGAGGCGATTTCCCTGCCTGCCTGCCGGGCCTTGAGGCTGCGGGCCACGGTGTGGCCAAGCTCAACGCATTCCTTCAGGTGCTCGTGTTCCGGCACGTACTGAACCCGCAGGCCTTCATGGCAGATGGTGAATTTCATTTCCTGCATGGCCTGGTTTAGCAGCTTGACCGACTCTCCGGACCAGCCATAGGAGCCGAAGGCCGCGCCGATCTTGTTGGCCGGTTTGAGTCCCCGCATATACATGAGGAAACCGGCCATCCGGGGCAGCAGGCCGTTGTTGAGCGTTGAACAGCCGAGAACAACGGCGCCGGCTTCAAGCACCTCGGTCATGACATCGCTGCGGTGGCTGAAGCGGAGATCAAGCAGTTTGTAGTTGATACCCTCATCCAGCAGACCGTCGGCCACGGCCTTGGCCATCATCTCGGTTGATTTCCACATGGTATCGTAGATAACCAGGGCGTTACCCCTGGATTCGTTGCCGCACCAGCGGGAATAGGCCTCAATGATCTTGCCGGGATTGGTGCGCCAGATCACCCCGTGGTCCGGCGCAATCATTTTAATCGGCAGGTTCATTTCCCGGACCTTGGCCAGCACTTTCTTGACGAGCGGTGAGTAGAGGGTCAGGATGTTGGCATAGTACTTGGTGCATTCGCGCATGAGTACGTCCTGGTTGACCTCCTCATCAAAACGCTCACTGCTGGCCAGGTGCTGGCCGAAAGCGTCATTGGAAATAAGGATCTGGTCCTCCTTGACATAGGTGAACATGGAGTCCGGCCAGTGCAGCATCCTGGTTTCCATGAAGTTGAGAGTCCGGGTCCCGAGGCTCAGCTCTTCGCCGGGACTGATGACATGGTAGGGCCAGTCTTCCCGGTGGAAATGCCTGAGCAGCGCCCCGTGTCCCATTTTGGAGCAGAAAATCTTTTCCGGCCGGACCTCTTCTATGACCTGGGGCAGGCTGCCCGAATGGTCCATTTCCACATGGTTGACCACGATATAATCGATTTTTTTCGGATCAATAATGTTATGGATCCGGTGCATGAGATCACCGTGAAACGCTTTTTTGACCGTGTCGATAAGGGTTATTTTTTCATCAATGATCAAATAGGCGTTATAGGTCGTACCGCGATTGGTGGAATAGCCGTGGAAGTCACGGATATCCCAGTCAACGGCACCCACCCAGTAGATATTTTTTGCAAGTTCAATCGGCTTCACTGTTGAATCCTCCTGGTCGGAAAAAAAATAAAAAATGAGAGTTGAATAGTCCCGGTCACAACTCTGGTCGTGAGACCGGTGACTGAAAATTGACCCTGGTCAAACCTGAGGTGCCGATACCGTTCACCGCGGCCGGTCAACTCAACCGGCCGAGGTGTTTTGTGGGGCCTGGTTTATGCAACCGGGGCCGGAAAGGGGGGCGGTCACACCTCTTCGAAATCGTCTTTGCCCGCGCCGCAGACGGGGCAGGTCCAGTCATCCGGCAGGTCTGCAAACGAAGTTCCCGGTGCGATACCGTTGTCCGGGTCACCGGCTTCCGGGTCATACTCATATCCGCAGATGAGGCACTTGTATTTTTTCATAATTTCCGTCTCCTTCTGGGGGGATTGGGTTATCTGTGGCTGCCGCCGGATGGGGATCAGCTCTTCCAGAGTTCGTGCAGGTTGCAGTAGGCCCGGGCCGTTACGGCAGCGTCATCAACACAGAAGACCGCCGCCGGTGCCTCGCCGGGACTCAACATCTGCCGATAGGTCTTGTTCCCGGCTGCGAGTTCGATCCATTCGATCCAGTGCTTTTCTTCCATGGGGTGCGGCACGCTGCCGACACTGACCTTGTAACCATCGGCCGTCTTTTCAATCACCGGGACATGCTTTTCCCGGGCCGCATCAACCGTGTTTTCGGTCACCAGGTTCATGGGCTGGCCGCAGCAGACAAGCTCGCCGGCCCCGGCATGCAGGACCTCGACGATATTACCGCAAAGGGGACATTTGTAAATCTGGTTTTTCTTGATCATGGCGTTTCTCCTTGGATTATATTTTTTTCAGGATGTCAGTGTCATGTCAAGTGACCAATGACGCAAGATTGCACGTAACTGGTCACAGGGTGTGAAACTCTGCGCTATTCCTTACCTCCAATCTGTAAACCGTCACAGGTGCCACAGATTTACGTAGTCGCTTCCGTTCGCTATAGTCCCTCTATGCGGGCGGGAGTGACCGCGTGAAGATGGGGTGCCTGTGACGGTTTACGATTGCACGATAATTTGGTGTTCATGCAAGGCACGGCAAGGCGATGTAACCGAAGCCGCAACACGGCAGGGACGCCAAAGGACGGGCAAGATGCGTCAGTTGGTGCTTGACTGGACATTAGGTGCTTATTGGTTGTTCGGATCAGGCAATGGCGCTTTTCCCCGCCTCGGTGATTTCATACTTGCAACGCACCGGGCTGGCAACATAGCCCTTCTTTTTCAGGGTTGTAAGCTGCGAGCTGATCTGTTTCGGTTCCAGCTTGACGGCGGCGGCGATATCCTTGCTGCCGCAGGCCGTCGCAGATTGGGCCAGTGTTTTGAGAATTTGCTGCTGTTGGTCATTGAGGGTCTCGTTGCCGCATTTTTTACAGCCCATTTTTTTTGTCTCCTTGAGTTTTTTTTTGCAATCGGGGCAAATGCCGAAAAATTCGATCCGGCAGCCGGTAATCCGGTAGCCGCCGGCCTTTGCCGGCAGGAACTGAAAATTTTCCTCTTGCCCCAGGTCGATGTTATCAACCCGGTGGCATAACAAACAGTAAACATGGTGGTGCCGGCGCAACTCGCCGTCAAAACGTTTTCTGCGGCCGCTGATCTCGAGCTTCTTGATCAGGCCGGCCGTTGAGAGAATTTCCAGGTTTCGATAAACCGTGGCCAGGCTGATTCGAGGCAGTTTTTTTTTAATTTGCTCGTACAGCTCATCCGCCGTCGGGTGAGCTGTGGATTTTCTCAGCTGCCGGAGAATGATATCGCGCTGATGAGTCATCCGCATTTGGTTTTTTATCATTTTCCTGAATCCGTGAGCGTTCGAGAATGGTGCAGATGCAAGGCGGCAACGATGTTGATTATCCTGGTGTGATATCAAGGAGTTGCCAACGCAGCAGCTGCGCCGTTATCGGACGCCCCGCAGGGCGGCGCGGTGAAGAATATAAAACGCATTTATTGGTCCATAATGCAATAAAGTCCACATGTTGCTTGGAATATTTTTTAAGCCGTCACGGATTCAGGATTTTCAGAGCAGGTAAATTATTATCAGATGCGATCTCTTTTTATTTGTATTTGATAATTATTACCATGTCAACTGAAAAAGGGGCTGCTCGGGGTGGGCCGGGGGGAAACAAAAAAAGGGACAGTGGTCAACTGTCCCTTGATGTCTGCGGATTGGAGAGGGGAATAGTTTATTCGATGACGAAATCATCCCGGCGGTTATGGGACCAGGCGAATTCATCGTGACCCGTGAAAAGCGGGCGTTCCTCGCCATAACTGATCGTCCGGACCCGATCCTGTTCAACACCTAGCTCTACGAGGAATTTTTTGCCGTTCAGGGCCCGGCGCTCGCCGAGGGCGAGATTATACTCGTTGGTTCCGCGTTCGTCACAGTTGCCTTCGACAATGACCTTGACGTCCGGGGTCTGCTTCAGGTAGTCCGCGTTCTGTTCAAGTGTCGGTATCTGGTCGCTGCGGACGATCGCCTGGTCAAAGTCAAAATAGATCGGCTGGAGTTGGACCGAGGAGCGGCCATGCAGTTCTTTGTATGCCCTGGTGTTCTCGGCGGCGGTTGTCGAGGCCAGGTCAAGGCTGTTGCCGTTCGCGCCGCCGGTGTTGTCCAGCGATTCCACGCTCGGTCCGGTCGCCTGGGAAGATGCCGGTGTCGGGTAGGTGATGTTTTTGCCCGCAGCCGTGCCGGCGTTGTTTACAGGGACATACGGCGGGATCTGTTTTTTACCGCAGCCGCCGAGCAAGGCAAGTGATGCGGTAGCTAGTATGATAATGAGCAAACGAGAGAGTGTCTTCATGGCATCTCCTTCCCGGAGGATGAGGGGGAAATCAGGTGTGATAAGATTGAATTCATATTACCGTTTTGCCTTGGATCGTCAAGAAAAAACATGGTTTTTTTGAGCCCTGTTCAGCTATTTTTTATCGGCCTTTTCGACGGTTGTTTTTATCTCAATATTTGATGCTGATTACCCTGTTTCGGCGGAACCCGGCGCGCGGGCCGGGGGAAAAAAATCAAGACAGGGGGGCGAGAAAGGGGTGCCAGTCAACCTCTTGATGATCAGTCTCGGCAGGCAGGATTACGATCCGGTCGGCAAAGCCATACTCTTTCAGAGCCCGGGAAAAAACGCGGCAAGAGTCCCGGATTATTTCTGCGGGTCCGGACTCAAACTGGTTGTACACCAGACCCAACAGCCGGAGATTCCGTGAACGAATGGCCTCCAGGCTGAGCAGGGTGTGGTTGATGGAGCCGAGACGCGGCGTGGTGACCAGGATCAGGGGATATCCTCGTTCGGCAAGGTAGTCGATAAAGAGGAGATCTTCGGTTAACGGGACCATGAGGCCGCCGGTACCCTCAATCAGCAGCCATTCGTAATGGTGTTCGAGTTCGATGGTTGTCCGGCGGAAAACAGCCGCATCAATGCGCCGGCCGGCCAGGGCGGCCGCCAGGTGCGGCGAGGCCGGGAATGGAAAACAGAAGGGGCAGGTCAAGCCCTTTTCGTCTTCATCGGCCCAGCCTTTTTTCATCAGCCGCCTATGGGTCAGGATATCCCCCGGGCGGTCCGTGCAGCCGGTCTGCACCAGTTTCTGGGTCTGCACCGTTTTTCCCTGTTGCAGCAGGTAACGGGCCAGCAGGCCGGTGGCTATGGATTTACCTGTTCCGGTATCGATTCCGCAGAGACAAAGTGTCGGCATGGTGTTCCCCGTGGTTTTTCCTCGAATTACAAAACGGCAGACATTTTTTGAATGCTCACAGATTAAGGATTATAAGGATTCTTCCTTGCTCCACGGCGATTGAATAAGTATCATGCCGAACCATGAGCCTGTTTGATATTATAGCCATTCTGATCACCGTGGCAGCATTTTTCGGTTATGTCAACGAACGTTACATCGGCCTGCCCCAGACCATCGGCCTCATGGTCCTGTCGCTCGTGTTCTCTCTGGCCCTCCTGGGCCTCGGCCGCTCGGGCCTCTTTCCCCTGGACGACCAGGTGGGGCGGCTGGTGGGCCAGCTCAATTTTTATGATACCCTGATGCACGGCATGCTTGGCTTTCTTCTGTTTGCCGGAGCCCTGCACGTCAATTTCAACGATCTGCTCGGCGAGAAGTGGATTATTTTCCTGCTGGCCACCATGGGCGTGCTGGTCTCGACCCTGCTGGTGGGAGGACTGGCGTGGTTTACCCTGTATCTCCTGGGCCTGGGACTGCCGCTTCTCTACTGCCTGCTCTTCGGCGCCCTGATTTCACCTACCGACCCTATCGCCGTCCTGGGAATCATGAAAAAGGCCGGGGCCCCCAAAGATCTTGAAACGACCGTTACCGGAGAGTCCCTGTTCAACGACGGTATCGGGGTCGTGGTCTTCCTGGCCCTGCTCTCGCTGGTGCACGGCTCCCAGGAGCCTGATTTCGGCGAGATCGGCAAGCTGTTCCTGGTCGAGGCCGGCGGCGGCCTGCTCTATGGCGCGGCGCTCGGATATTTCTGTTATCACCTGCTGAAGCGGGTGGACAACTACCAGGTCGAGGTGCTGATCACCCTGGCTACCGTGACCGGGGGCTACCGGCTGGCCGAGGTCCTGCATCTCTCCGCGCCCCTGGCCATTGTGGTGGCCGGCCTGCTGGTTGGCAACCATGGCCGCCACCTGGCCATGTCGCCCCTGACCCGGCGGCACCTCGATACCTTCTGGGAGCTGGTCGACGGGATACTAAATGCCGTGCTTTTTGTTTTGATCGGCCTGGAATGCCTTGTTCTGCCCCTTGATATTCGTCTGGTCGTTGCCGGGTTTCTGTTGATCCCGGTGGTCCTGCTGGCCAGGTTTATCAGCGTCGGCGCCTCGGTAACGGCCCTGCGCTGGCGGCGCGGTTTCAGCCCGGGGACGGTGAAGATCCTGACCTGGGCCGGTCTGCGCGGCGGTATTTCCGTGGCCCTGGCCCTGTCTCTGCCCCTGGGGCCGGAGCGGAACAGTATCATTACCGTTACCTACGTCATCATGATTTTTTCCATCCTGGTGCAGGGGCTGACCGTCGGCCGGCTGGTCAAGCGCCTGCGGCCCGCTGAACCTGAACCGCCGGCTCTGTCCTAAAAAGCGATTACTTATCACCTACATCCCCAAGTCATCCAAAAACTCCGAAGCCGGATCAGCACTCGTCACCAGCAGATGGTCCCGGGCACGGGTGCAGGCGACGTAAAGAAGATGCCGTTCAGTGTTATAGACTTCTTCCAGATCAGTTTCATCTGCGACAGTTTCGATCCGCTCCTGGGAGGGGATGACCTCATCATCGCAGGCCATTACCACAACTGCCCGAAACTCCAGACCTTTGGCAAGGTGCATGGTGCTGATCGATACATGACCGCTTGTTGTTTCTACCTTCTCGTCGAGCATCTTAAACGGCAGCTTGGCGTCTTCCACCGTTGCTCGGGCTCTATCCAGTTCCCCGGCAGAACGGACAAAAACGCCGATTTCATGGGGCAGCACACCTTCGCCCACTCGGGCTGAAAGCCATTTGCTTACGGTTTCGATTTCTTCTTCCGGGGTGTCCAAAATCATGATCTCAGGCTTGGGGCCGTTGAAGACGGAAATCGTACCGCGCCGGTCTTCGATATTACCGTCAACGTCGGCCAATTCCGGTCCCAAAAGTCGATCTGCCTGCATCCTGATCTGGTGAGAGGTCCGGTAGTTGATGCGCAATGTCCGGGAGCGGCCCCGGATATCAACACCAAGCGCCTTCCAGGAAAAAGGCTGCTGAAATATTCGTTGACCAAGGTCGCCGGCAAAGAAAAGGCTGTTCGGTCGTTCGGCACCAAGCGCGGAAAGAAACCGCAGCTGGGCAACGCTGACGTCCTGAGCTTCATCCACAACAACATAATCAAAAGTCGGGCGCTTGTTTTCAGCAAGTTTTGCCGCCAGCCTGCTGAACAAGCTGGAACAGGTCATCAGATCCTGCTCCTTGAGGTGGGAGCGGACCCGCTCGAAAATCGACCAAAGAATGGTCCGCTGTTTCTCCGGGAGTCGTGTCTTACGGCCCAGACGAACGACATCCCGATACGCCTCCCAGGTTTCCAGCTGCCAGGCGTCAAAAACATCTTCCCATTCCGATATTAAAAAATGGGGTGAAAATTTATGCCCCTCGGCCTTGCCGGCTGCTTCTTCAATG
This sequence comes from bacterium BMS3Bbin14, assembly GCA_002897615.1. Classification (GTDB taxonomy): domain Bacteria; phylum Desulfobacterota; class Desulfobulbia; order Desulfobulbales; family Desulfobulbaceae; genus BMS3Abin13. Next base: position 102,561 of record BDTX01000028.1, on the reverse strand, counting down.
AGCCGTGTTATTGTTTCTTTGGATGCGATGTTCGCTTGACCGCAGTTGAGCTCAAAGAGCCGTCGGCCAATGGAATTCATGGCATAAACTTCCAATCGTTCGCCAAGACGCGGTTCATTGTGGATCAACCGTCTCAGTTTTGTTCTTAAGGCGTTGGCCAGGGTATCGGAAAAAGTGGTGAGCAGCACCCTCGCATCAGGGTTGGCGCGGGCAAGGAAGACAGCCCGGTGCAGCGCAACAATGGTCTTTCCTGTGCCGGCGGAACCCGAAACCCGGGCCGGGCCGTTGTAATCCCGCTCAACCAGTTGTTGCTGGGCGGGATGGAGAAATATTGTCCATTTCTCCCAGGGATATTCCAGAGCGCGTTCAAGTTCCTCGATATTATTCATCACCCGGAACCGGCGTTGTGCATCGGGATGGTCGAATGGATCTACGTCAACGGCTGCCGGTTGGGCGATTTGTGGTGTTACTCCGACGGCCAGGTCCAGCAAAGCCTCGGCAGCCTCACCGGGAAGATGGCCGGCCAGTTCAAGCACTGTGTCTTCGTTGGCATTACGCACATCCTCCAGCCATTCGGCTGGCACACCGTAGCCTAACAGTGCTTCCATCGTGACGTTAGAGAACAGAAGTGGTTTAGGTTTGGGTGGAGCCGGTTGTTCCTCTTCAACGTATCTGGGGATGATGATTTCCTTGACTGTTTCCCGGACCTCAACCAACTGCGCGGCCCCGGTTTTTGGGTGCGTTTCCAGCTTGCGGCGCTCTGCCCATTGATAGGCCTTGTCGTGATGATCGACGTAACACAGAAGCAGGCTGGAATCTGTCTTGTGCACGATGAGACGAATGTCGCTGCTGACCCGCACAGACCAGAAGTTTTTGTCCTTGGCCTTGTCAAGTTTATGAAGACTCATCCCCGGGCTGGCCGGGTTCATTTGCAGGTCAAAGGCAGTGGTCTTGACAGCTTTCTGTTCTGCATTGGTCAATTTGGCGAGGCTGTCGGTGAAGGTATCGGCAATGCGAAACTCCATCATTTCACCCTTTTTCAGCCGGGGCGATAAGCCGGTGGCGGGACAAAAGATTACTCATGTTTTCCCTCAATCCGTTTTATCTCCCGATCGAAATCAGAGACATATTCGGCGTCCTGGCGCTTACGATAGATTTCGAACTCCTGTTCGGCCTTGAGTTTGGCTTCAATGGCGCTCACTTTGCCTTTGTCTTCCAGAATGGGATAATTGGACAGCTCCAGAAAGCTGTGGAGAAACTCGACCCAGTCTTCCATTTTCATCAATATCCGGCGCTCAGCCCGATTCTCCGCCAAATCCAGATAAGCGGAGATAATACGGTTCAATTCCTTGATGTGGTTTTCACTCAGATAGTTTTTGGCAACGGTCACATCCGATTTCAATATTTTGCCGTCCGGAGCTTGTTTCCAGTTGGTCAGCCCCATATATATCCTGGCTGCGTCTGCCGAGGCATAGATGATTTCAGCAGCAGTTTTACCGGTAATCGCCCAATGGAGCTTGTTTTGCACGGCGGCAAAAAAATCCTTGGTGACTGGCGCATTCCTGTCGTAATCAACCGAAAGCGCATAAATATCGGTAATTTTCTGGTAAAACCGCCTTTCACTCGCCCGGATTTCCCGGATACGCTCCAGGAGTTCGTCAAAATAATCCTTGCCGAAAATCCGGTTGCCCTGCTTGAGACGTTCGTCATCCAGTACAAAACCCTTGATGATGAACTCTTTCAGGGTCTTTGTGGCCCAAATCCGGAACTGGGTCGCTTGATAGCTGTTAACCCGGTAACCCACGGCAATGATGGCATCCAGATTATAGTATTTGGTTTTATAGTTTTTCCCGTCCACGGCAGTATGTTCCAAAATGGAACTAACTGACTCTTCCTCAAGCTCTCCAGATGAAAAAATATTCCCCAGATGCTTGGTAATTGCCGGTCTCTGCACATCGAACAAGCCGGCAATAGCCTTCTGGGTGAGCCAGGCAGTTTCATCCTGCAAAACGACCTCGACCTTCTTGTTTCCATCAGGCGTGGCGTAAAAAATAATCTCGTTATTCATTGCATTCTTCATTCCGCTTATTCCACCCGGTATACCTTCATCACCTCATCACCAAGATGATTGATGACCTTGAACGGCGATGCGGCCGGGGTTCATTTGCAGGTCAAAGGCTGTTGTCTTCACTGCCTTCTGTTCATCGCCGGTCAGTTTGGCAAGGCTGTCGGTGAAGGTATCGGCAATGCGGAAATTCATTTATCACCTTATTCAACAGGGGTTATATGCTGCTTCTTTGAACGCCAACAATTTCCTTAAAACGCTCAAGAAAATAGCTCGGATACTGTTCAATTAGCAAAAGAGCTTTATCTTTATTGCCCTTTAACTCCTTAATGATGTCTTTTCTCTGTTTAACGGTAAGGCCTAATGATGATGCCAGATCCAACGCAACAACCCGGTCAGAGAAGCCGAGCTCGTATAGAGCGACAGCCGTTTCCGTTGGCAACCCGTATTTGAGCTGCTTTTGAAACAATTGAAGGCGGCTGATCAGCTCATCGGTTTCTTCCTGTTCGACAAGTTCAACAAATTCACACAGAGCACCAATTAGTAAAACCCCGTCATAGGCAAGGCCACCTTCGCAGATTTCTACTATATGATCGATCTTGAATTCGCGACGTCTTGTACCCCAAATCAGCTTAGCCTTACCCTCTCTCAGTGTCTCATGGAGTTCATGGAACGGTTTACCCTGAATCCACTCACGGGCGATATCCTGCAGCACGGCAGGCTTATCGCATTTGTTGAACACGTTATTGTGGACGTGCTTGGCCAGCATAGCCCATACAACATCCAGAATTTCATCATCAGTATTTGCTGAAGATAGTTGGCCAATGTTTGCTTGGACCCAATCATCGACTTCCTGCGCGTCTCGTATGCCATACAAAGTTCTACCATAGACCTTCCTACGTTCAGGATTGTCAATATTTTGCGAAATGTTTGTGGCGAGAATCTTGAACAAGTCGCGGATGTTTTCCTGCTTTGCTTCATCGGCCAAAAAGTAGGCGAGAGTATCTTCGGCAAGGCTAATAACGTCTTCTTCTGAAATTTCTCCGGCATCAGTATCCCAATTGAAAAGTAGAAAACTCTCAATAGAAGAAAGTATTTTTCCAAAAAACTCGAATTGCGATCTGATTTTTTCTTTTGTAAACCCGTTTTTACTGTGCTGTTTAACAATATGCGAGATAACATCATTCAAGTCATCCCATCCCCCAATATATGCAGTCGCGAAAGACAAAATGTCCCAAGATAATAAATGTTCTTTTTTATCCACTGATTTGCTTCGATCATTTCGAATTTCTAACGGAATCAGTTGAAAAAGGCTGCTGGCACATTCTTCCGATTTTGCTGGGTCAAGCAGTTCCTTAACTTGCCCCCAGCGCCACTTATCCCTTCGGCTTTTGCGCTTGTCGTAAACGATGGGGTCGGCGAAGAGGACGCTTCCTTCAGTGTGCATGCCAGCACGACCGGCTCGTCCAATCAGGTTATGAAACTCCCGAACCTTGATGCGCTCCAGACCCTGGTAAACACTTGTGACTATTAAATATCGAATCGGCAGGTTGACCCCCTGAGCCAACGTCGATGTACAGACGACAAAGCGAATTAACCCTTCACGCATGGCGTGTTCAACCGCCAAACGAATTCCGTGAGGAGTATTGCCATGATGAGAAAAAACACCAAGCTGTGCACCTTTGGTAGCCGACGCCTCCAGTCCCAAATTTTGCTCATAGAGATAATTGAGTTTCAATATTTCATTCGGATCAGAACGATCTGATGGTTTTGCCATTGGAAGATTGCGTGAAAACTTATCGGTAATCATATCGCATAAGCCGGAAGCCGTATCTTTCCTACCACAAAATATAGCGACCGCACCCTCAGGCATCAGCTTGAGGCCCAAATAAAGAGCTATCTCCTTTCCAACATTCTTCGTGTTTGATTTATCGGGAAATAGTCGAACCTTTGTCCTTGATTCTCCCTTTTTTCTCTGAAGCTCATAGCTTTCAATCACTCTGGGAACGAAGAATTCACCCTTTTCAGCATCTTCGTTCGACACATATTCGATACGTCCACGCTGATCGAGCCAGCTTGCAAACCCGACGGATCTGAATGTTGGCATCAAATTGGTACCGGCAACAATCTCTGACCCGGCACCATTGAGCCATTCCCCCACTGCCTCTGCGTTGCTGATTACGGCGGAGATTAGAATTTTTTGTGCTCCCTCCGGAAGCATTGATCGTAGAGACGTCAGCAGCAATTCGTAGGTGATACCTCGTGTTCCACTATCGAATTGGTGCCCCTCGTCGAAGACCAGTAAACCAGCGCTGGCCGCAAGCTCGGGGGTGCGCCGAAGCACGTACAGAAGCTTCTCCGGTGTTACCACCAGGATCTGCTTGTTGCCAAGTAACTCAGCAATTTCAAAATCTTTCTGTAATGCGTCGGATAGCTCATCGACCTTGATGGCTTCATTCTGGAATGCTGAAAAGAGGCTATTTTTGATCTCGTGGCAAAGGGCTCTGAAAGGTGCGACGATGATTGCAAGAGAGGTTCGTTCAGCAAGAAAAGCACTTCGAATAACCAGCTCGACGGCCTTCGTTTTACCAGCGCTTGTCGGCATTTGCACAACAGCAGATTCACCTCTAAAAACCCCTGCCTGGCCAAGGAGATGTTGAGCAGGCCAGAGCTCCTTTGTAAAAGAATCCTTTTGCAGCGCATGCAGCCATTGATCTCTGGCGAGACCTGAGTAAAGAGGGAGCGCATTCCAACTGGAATTCTGATTCTTTCTCCTGAGGACTGCGGCAATGACGTCCCCGAGCAAAAGCTGCCTTGGGGTGCCTGCCTCATAAACGGTATTGCGCAGTCGGCTGGACAAATCAAAGAGATTATCTACGCCGGTTCCATCATCAAAAAACTTAACGAACCCGCGGGAGATTGAATCGATGTAATCACTAAACGGTCCTTCCGATCCTTCGAAGTAAGTTGAGAGGTCAGCCTGTAGCAACCAGAGAAGCAGATCCTCCAAGCCTTCCCCTCCGAGATCCGGGCACTTTTCTCCGATTCGCTTGGCAAGAACCATGGAACTGCCGGGCAAATCACAGAGGTAGTACGAAGCCGAGCCGAGAAGAATGAGATAAGGATCGAGCGCCTCATTCAATTTCGACTGTAGGTAAGCATCAAAGAAACGAGAGGAAAAATTAAGGTCTTGCCGCAGCTCATCAAATTCCTCCGGCTGTAGGTCACTGCGGTTGGTCTCGGCAGCGAGATCACCAAGGATGCCAATGGAGAGCGTGAAGAGCTTCGCTGGGTCCTGTGTAATCTTAATGTGGTGCTTTTCAGGTATGCCGTACTCAAGCATCTTTGCTTTCGAGCGGGTGACACCTAATAGCGTTTGCGATTTCTGTTCAGGCCTCATCCGCCGCCCTCCTGTAGAGCTCGTGGACGAGGGTCATCATCTCGGAACCTCTTATGACAACGAGAGCAAGATTGCCTGAATATGGATGATCGGCTGTTATGGTCGATGCAACTACGGCAGGGTCAAGTAGTGCCTTTTCAAAAAGTGCCACAGCTCCATAAACCTCCTTGTATGGATAATCCACATCGTTTTGGAAGCGATCAATCTTTTCAGCCTTCTCAAACTCATTAAGCCCATGTAGCCTTTGCTTGATAGCATTTAACGATTCTGCTTTTCTGGTGTAATCTTTCGCAGAACCATCAACAGCATCCTGGAGTCTTGGTTTCGATTTTTTGCCAGAGAATTGCGCTTTCGCCTCAAAAATAGCCAGCGTGTCTTTTGGTGAAATATTGCCTTCTTCAAAGAAGTCAAATCCAAGGATATCGCAGCCTTTTGTGGATTCGTTTTGTATGGTTTTGTCACCATAGCGAGTTCGTGGTACCCAGTAGCCGAGCAAGTACTCAAGAAAATCTGCCACCAGGATTTCGCTAAAATCCCCGGCCCGGATGCTTGGGCCTGGGGCTGCTGTCGGATCTGGGAATTTAATATTGTTTAGATAGTCTACTCGGGAGTATTTGAACCCTTTTCTCCAATAATCGATTTCAGTGTCGAAACAATAGTGATTCCGAAAGTGCTTGGCCCATGCCGAAAGCACACCGTTGTCATTCTGATGGCGGAATTCCCAGACCTCCACTTCCTTGCCGTCGGCGGTCATCAGCCTTTCGCCGGTATCGACAAGCCATTCGATGTGTTTAGAGGACCAAGGCATCAAGGCTCTCCTCGTTAGCTGCGAGACCAATAATAATCATCAAAGCACCTTAAAAACCTTCATCACCTCATCGCCAAGATGATTGATGACCTTTACTGCGATACGGCCTGATTTTGGTTTGTCGAATGGACGTGATGTGTCGCTGTGGAGCGTGTCCCAGGCTTCTTGGTTTATTTCTGCTTTGAGAGTGGTTTTGAGTGCTTTATATGGATCATTTGCTCCTAAGAAGTACGCATGGCGGACAAAGAAGCTTTCTTCGTTGTAGTCGGTATCAATGAACCAGCAGGCTATGCCTTCGGCACCGTCGCTGCGGACTTCGCCGGTGTTGGGGTGGAAAACGTCCACTCCGTGGATAGTGACCTGTGATTTGTGGTCTGTGGTCAGTGAAAGAGGAAAATCCGATTCGCTCAGATTTTTGAGCGCAGCGAGCGTTTGAGTCCGTTGAGCATCCGACCGACGTCTGCCGCCTGTTCCTGTAGCGGGCTGGTCTGTTCCCTGGAAACCATGCCCAGTTTCTCGGCTAGAATCAGGAAGGTTTCGGTCTCCGCCAGGGAACCGCTGGCTATCCCCAGAAATTGAAGAAACTCCCTTGTCGCGTTGCGTTCCGCTCCCTCCGCGATGTTGGCCGGCACTGACACTGCTGCTCGCCTGATCTGACTGGTCATCCCGAACTTTTCTTCCGGTGGAAACTGTGCCGAGATGCGATAAATCATCTCGGCCAGCTCGATTGATTTCTTCCAGACTTCCAAGCCCTGATAGCTCTTTAACGTAGTCATAATTTGCCACTATTCTCCCGTTTCTGTTCACTAACCACTGACCACTAACCACTGAAATATCAGGTTCGCCGAAGATAACGAAAAGATTGCCCTTGCCGGTATTTTTGAGGTCGTCTGCCATGTGCAGATCGGCGTTCATTCTGGCCTTGAGCACCGGGATGCGGCCCAGCTTGTCAAAGTCAGTCGAATGGGCATCGTAGTTGAAGGCGCAGGCAATCAAGGCGTCAAAACCGGCATCTCCGGCCTCGCGGGCCGCAGCCACCAGATCGGGGCGGGACACGGTACCGAACTCCGGGCCGATGAAGATGGCAGCCCGTTTTTCAGTGCCGGTTTCTTGGTCACCTTCCATATAGCGACCTTCGGCACAGATGAAATGCCCGGGCCAGGGGGTGAGAGATATGAAATTTATCTTGTCTTGCTTGTGGGCCTGCTGCACCCCGGCGGTCTTGAGATTTTCCAGGATCATGCTGACGAAATCGGTTTCATCGCCGGGTGTAGCGCCAGCCTGTTGTGGGTCAATCAACTCGTCATTTTCATCCACGGCCAGCACCCGGTGCGGGGAAAGGCTTTCCACGGTGAACGGCCCGGCAACCCGGACCTTTTTTTTGTCTTCATAGGGTTTGTCGTAGAGATATTCAAAGTCGGCCTTGGCCGCGATGGAGGCGTCTATTTCCTTCTGGCGGGCGATGCGTTGCTGCCAAAAGGCGGTAAGCAGTGGCTGAGTGTTCTGTGGCCAGTCGACAGGGCGTTCCCTGGGAATTTCCCACTCCTCCAGGGTTTTCTTCTGGCCACTGGCCACTGACAACTGTTCACGGATCGGCGCGAGTTTCTCCTGGAAATTTTCCCAGATCACATCGATCTCGGTGTTGTTGGCAATGGATTTGAGAGTGATGTGCGGCACACGCTGATAAACAAAACCTTGCCGGATATTGTTGTGCGTCGGCGCTTCACTGGGGACCGTGCGAGTGATTTCAGCCTCTTTGAGTTGCCCGTCGCGGCTGTCTGCCAGGAGATAATAGGGATAGCGTGCTCCCATGATACGAGCCCGGGCCAAGGCCAGGGCAACGCGAGATGTATCAATAGTGATCCAGCGTCGGCCCCATTGCTCGGCAACATAGGCGGTAGTACCGGAACCGCAGGTGGGATCGAGGACTAAGTCACTAGGGTCAGTAGACATTAGAATGCAACGTTCCATAACTTTCGAAGCGGTTTGGACGACATACGATTTGTTCTGTTCCGAAAGCTGCTCGCTCCAGAGGTTTGAGATTGGCAATACATCGAAATCTTTTAAAAAACGCTTATACCTTAAAGTATCGCCAACTATCAGTAGGCGGCCTGCTTTTTGAAGCCTACACATACCAACTGTTGATGTTGACCAATATCTTTTCTTAGAAGTAAATTCTCTCCCGTAATGGGAAATGTTCTCGCTCTTACTATAGTGAGATGAGGTTAAATCAGATGAAGCAAAGACTTTTCCTCCTGCTTTTGTTTCCTTTTCCAAATCATTTATAGCCGACAAAGGCATAATGATATTGTCACGAATTTGGAACTGGTTGTAACCGGTTGTGCCAAATCCTCCAAGTATCTTGCGAGCAAAAATTTGACGGTATTTCGCTCTAGAGATATCTTTTGCCACCCATAAAATGTTATCGTTTATAACAGGCAACAGGTTAGAACCTTGCGTGCTGGTAGTCGTATAGATTATTTGGCAACAGAAATTCTGTTTACCGAAGACTTCTTCCAAAAGAGAACGAACAATGTGGACATTCTCATCACCAATCTGGACAAAAATTGAGCCGGATTCAGTCAGCAGGTCCCTACAGACGGTCAACCGATCCCGCAGATAGGTCAGATAGGAATGAATCCCGTCCCGCCAGGTATCGCGGAAGGCTTTGACCTGTTCCGGTTCTCGAGTGATATGGTCAACCTTGCCGTCCTTTACGTCTCGGCTGGTGGTGGACCACTGGAAGTTGGAATTGAACTTAATGCCGTAAGGCGGATCGAGGTAGATGCACTGCACCTTGCCACGCAGGCCCTCACGTTCTGCCAATGACGCCATGACCTGTAGACTGTCTCCCAGGATCATTCTGTTGGACCAGTTGGCGTCGTGCTGGTAGAATTCGGTCTTGGCGTTCTCATCCGGCAGGCCGTTGAAATCGGCAAAGAGGTCCAACTGTTGCGGATTACCTGCCTGTTTCTGCGCCTCGCTCTGCTTGCGTAAATCATCAATCAGCACCTTGGGATGAACCTTCTCCTGGATATACAGGGGCGGGGCCTGCACCACCAGGTCCGACCAGTCCTGCTCATCCTTGCCGCGCCAGACCAGCTGCGGGTCGAGATCACGGTTGCGGCGCTCGTAAGCAACCCGGAGGGGGTCTTGCTCATCATTGCGCATCACTGATTGAAATTCAGCCGTGGGGATGTTTTTGCGACTTGCCTCTTCGTGAGTCAAAGTTTCGATGCTTTTTTTAGCTGTTTTCTTTCGCGTCATAATCTTTCAATTTTCCCCATCGCAAAAAAAGTTAGAAGTTAGAAGAGTGAAGTTAGAAGGAAGCTTTTTCACTCTTCATTATTCTTTTGCTTTCTTGATGATTGTAGTAAGAATCGCAACCAGCTGGTTGGCTTCATCAATCAGGTCATCCAGCTTTGATTTTTTTACGACTTCTGAAGACACAAGTAACCTCAGCCAGTAGTGTGTTTCACGTGCTTCTTTGCACGCTATAGAGTATTTCGCAATAAAATCTGCTTTGTTTTGACCGGCCTGCCCCTCTTCGACGTTGGCGCCGATTGATGTCCCCGACCGCAGCAGCTGGTTCGCCAATGTCCGGCTGACACCCGGGGTCTGTTCTAAAATCTGACAGAGTTTCACGACCCGCCGCGCAAATTCAAAAGTCCGTTCCGGCAAATCACGCTTCGGCTGTTCCATTTCACTCTTCACTCTTCTAACTTCACACTTCTTAATTCTGCATTTCTTTCATCTGCTCTTCGATAAACCGTTGCATATCTTCTTTCTTGGGAAGTGCAAGCAGATATTTGGATACAAAGAGATTATTGTCCATGCCTGCCAGGGCGTATTCGGCCAGCGCATGATTCTTATCTGTGCACAATAGGATGCCTACCGGCGGATTGTCTCCCTCGGTCATCATGTTCTTTTTGTACCAGCTTACATACGTATTGAGCTGGCCGATGTTTTCATGGCTGAATTTTTCGAGTTTCAGTTCCACCAGCACATGGCACTTCAAAATGCGGTGATAAAAAACCAGATCTACAAAGTTATGGCTGTCGCCAATGAGAATCCGTTTCTGGCGAGCTTCGAAACAGAAACCATGTCCCATTTTCAGAAGAAATTCCTGCAAGTTATCAAGCAGCTGATCCTCCAGAAGGGACTCGCTCATAACTTCTTTCGGTTTTAGTCCCAGAAATTCGAAAATGTAAGGATCACGAATCTCCAGCTTCGGTTCGGCGGCTTCCGCTTTGGATTGCGCCAACTCGGCCAGTTTCTTTTTATCTTTGGACAAACCGGAACGTTCATAATAGAGGCTGCCAATCTGGCGTTTAAGTTCCCGGACCGACCAATTGCCCCGAATGCACTCGAATTCATAAAAGAGACGCTTGGTATCGTCCTCTATTGCCACCAACTGCTCGATATGAGAGTAAGAAAGCACTTGGAGAAGTTTTGGCAAATCGGTCTGAAAAAGTGCGGTTGCTGATCGCACTTTTTTCTGGACAGCAATAATCCCCTTGGGGACAAGGTGTTGCAATTGTGCGGACAGTGTCCGCACCTATCTGAGGATAGGTTTGATAAAACCGGAGGTATTGATAAAGCTGCCGTTTCCCGCAGGCACTGACATTGAGTTTTTCCAGTTCAGCTAACAAGCTGGACAAAAGCCTCTCCCCGTACCCGGCCCGATCCGCACCGCGCAGTTCATATTCAGAGATGTAGCAGCCGATCAACCAGTTGCGCACAGTCAGACTGACATTCACCGCCCGTCCAGCCTGAGCGACAAGTTCATTATGAATATTTCGGATAGTGCCGATCAATGAGGAGAATGTCAGTTCATTCTTCATTTCACAATTCCCTCGATCATTTTATTGAACTCTGCTTCGACCCTGGCCTCAAAATCCGACTCGATCCGATAGGCCTCGGTAAATTCGGCAAAGGCCCAGCGGCCATACTTGCCAAGGTTGTTCACTCCCGGTACCCAGTAAGTCTCCATGGTTGCCTTCTTTTCCTTGGCATCTTCTCGGCGATAGCCCTTGATCTCGACGATCAGGTGCAACGGATCGTCCTCGCCGTGGCCATCGTCAACCAGGACGATAAAATCGGGCAGATAAGTATGCGTCTCCGAGCCGTAGCGGTATGGAACCTCCAGCCCGAGATTGTGGTTCTTGACATAGGCCTTAACTTTCGGATGCGACTCGGCCACCCGGCAGAATTCAGCCTCCCAGTCGCTGTCGAGGATCACCCAGTTGATATGACAGCGGCGTCCATCGGTCTCCCAACGGTCCCTTTTCGAAGTGTTGAAGTTGACATGGATGGTTGAGCCGGTCGGGTTATAGGGGTCGAGTACGGCCTTGATGGGCCGTTCGCCCACCAGAGAGCGGGTGATGCCCGCGGTAATCCGCTCGCAGGCCATGTCGGCCAGTTCCTGGTACATAAGTTGTGCCGGATAGGTGCCCCCTTTGCAGATCAGGCAGGTATCGAGCCACTGTCTGGTAATCCGCTTGAGCTGGCCGAAGAGATGCAGTTTAGGCTCCTTGCCGGGGTCGCGCCATTTTGTATAAAGCAAACGTTTGGCTACATGGAAAAGCAAGCTTGAACGTCGCATGTCCTCCAGGTGTTTTAAGCTGAGGTCAACGTCTTCGCCGATGATACCGGCATTCTTGGTAATTGACGGCCCGACAAGATCAGGAGTCAGCTCCAGAATAGAATCGTCATTGAATTCCGCGGTGAGCCGTTCTTCCGGCAGTTCGACCCGGTAACCCTGGACCCGGGGGAAACGGATCTCGAGGGAATCGCGTTCCGGCCGTACGGCCTTGACCTGGATAGTCTCGCGGGGCGACTGCGGCGGGGCAACAACAGGTTTGGCCGTAAAATCGAAGGGGATGCCCAACACGTCGGCATACTCAACATTGAACAGGCCATCTTCATTAAGATCGTATGACTGGCGGCGCAGGGCCCGGCCAATGACCTGCTCGCAAAGGAGTTGGGTGCCGAATGCGCGCACTCCCAAAACATGGGTGACGGTGTTGGAGTCCCAGCCTTCGGTTAACATTGAAACCGAGACAACACAGCGGATGGACTCGCCAAGCCGGCCTTCCTTGCCGACGGTGTTCATGACTTCCCTCAGCAGATCCTGGTCTGTGATATTTTCAGCCTGACGGCGGTCGCCGGTACGTTCGATAATCTCGCGACGGAAACGGTCGATTGCATCGGCTGCCATGGCACGGAACTTCTTGTCCAACGCGTCACCCGATTCGAGTTGTTCGCTGTCTATCAGAAGGGTATTCGGCCGACCAAGCTGGTTGCCGTGTTCATCAAAGTTCCGGAATAATGACAGCCGGCCGTTCTCAAGCGAAGCCGTGCCATCTTCGTTCTCCCGCAGGAACCCCGAAATATAGTCATACACCAACTTTGATATAGATGTGTTTTGGCAGACAACAATGAAGCAGGGCGGCACGCGAATACCACTTTCCTTCCAAAGGTTGTATGTTTTTTCATAATGGCCGTACAAGGCTTCCAGGGCAGTCTGCAACTCAACCGGAATACTGAGCGGGTCAAGGGTCTTGGCTTTGCCGCGGCCTTTCTTGGGCATCCGGGTGCGAATGTGTTCCCAGAGATTGCGGAACTTGGGCATGTCGCCTCCGGGAATGTTATCGGCAACGGGTACACGCGGCAGTTTGACAATCCCGCATTCGATGGAATCCATGAGGGAGAAATCGCACATCGTCCAAGGGAAAAGGGTGCCTTCCGCATAACCTGATCCACTGAGGAAAAAGGGTGTTGCCGACAAATCGATGACCCGCGTCAGTCCAAGTTTGCGGTTGACCGCTTCAAGGCCGGAAATCCAGAGCCGTGCAGCCTCGTTATTCTTCTGCGCTTCTTTCTTGTCATCGCCTTTCAAATCACCGACATCGTCTTCCCCTGGTTTCTCGCGGTAGCAATGATGCGCCTCATCATTCAGGGCCAGGATATTCTTCATGCCCATCAGGTCGGGCATTACCCGTTGGAGCATCTGCCCTTCGGTTTCCAAGGTATTCAGCGCCTCTCCTCGGCCCTGGAGAAGTGAACGCCCGCCCTTTGAGAGATCTATCCGCTCGCGAAGCTTAAAGGCATGGTAGTTGGTGATGACAATTTTAGCCCGTTCCAGATCACCAAGCATGTCATTGGGTACAAGCTCCCGGCTTTGATAATAGCTGTCAGGATCGTTAGGTTGCAGTACCCGGAGCCGGTCCCGGATGGTAATGCCGGGAGTGACGATTAAAAAACCACGGGTAAACTTCTTGCTTGCAGGCCGACGTAAAGCATTGATGGTCTGCCAGGCAATCAACATAGCCATGACCGTGGTTTTGCCCGCTCCAGTGGCAAGTTTCAGCGCCAGGCGCAGGAGTTCAGGATTAGCATCATTATTGGCATTGGCAATGTGCTCAATAAAGCGTTTACCGATCTTCCCTACTTTTGGTGCAACCTCAGTAAGCCAGATGGCTGTTTCAACTGCTTCCACCTGACAAAAAAACGGCCGGACGCCGCTGAACTGATGATGACGCCAATGCTGAAGCAGTCGGGCTGTCTCGGGAGTAACTCGCCAGTCATTCGGATTTGGCAGGATCCGCCATTGGTCCACATGATGGCGGAGCTCGTTGATAATTGAGGTAGGGTCGTACTGCTGTTCAGCGGTTGAGATGTCGGTATCGACAAAAAGTTGCGGTTGGTATGCCTTCCCTTTGCGCTTCCTGGGTTTTGGAATAGGTGTAATGAATTTAGCGCTGCGGCGTCTTTCGATTATCCGTTGCGTCGGCTGTCCCTGTTCATCAAGCTCCCAATGTTGTGTCGGGTATTCGTATGGAGAGTTAAGCACAGGTTGTGCAAAGAATCTATTGTCCACTTTTAATTTTTCTCCAGTTGGCCTTTATAACGAGTAGCGACGTCCCTCCACACCGATGGACTATTTTTTATATGAGCATCAAAGCCGTTTCCCGCCGCGCGGGTTGAAGTGACCCACCCATGCAGCAATCGGCATGAGAGGAGAGTGGCAGGTTTTTTCGGTTATGTCAATGAACGTTACCTGGGCCTGCCCCGGCCCTCCTCGGTCTCGGCCGGTCGGGTATCTTTCCCCTGGACGACCAGGTGGGGCGGCTGGTGGGCAGCTCAATTTTTGAGATACCCCGATGCACGGCATGCTTGGCTTTCTTCTGGTTGCCGGAGCCCTACTTTCCCGGCAAGGCGTCCTCCTTGCGGGCCAGGCAGTACAGGGGATGATAGGTGAGGGCCACGCCCTCCTGGTCGCCGTAACGATGCCGGTACTCCCGGTCAAAGCTGTGCAGCCGCTTTCGTCCCCATGGCCCGGGGGCCAAAGAGTTGACCCCGGTATCCCGCAGATGGTGCAGCAGGGCCAGGGGGTCGGCGAAGGTAAAGGTGTGGCGCTCTTCCTCGCAGGCCAGGACTGAAAAATGACGTCCGACCAGCTCCCGCAGTTCACTCAGACGGTAGTAGTCCAGGCCGATTCCCGTGATCTCCCGCACCTGGCGAAGATTGTCCCGGCCGTAGAGGGAAAAGGCCAGGCGGCTGCCTGGCGCCATCCGGTCCTTGAGCCTGTTGAGGAGGGCGGGCAGGTCCTCCAGCCAGTGAAAGGTCGAGGACGAGATGACCAGGTCAAGGGCCGGGGGGAGGTCCAGGGTTTCGATATCGCCGGCGAGAAAGACGAGATTGGTCCTCCCCGCCGGGATGGCGGCGGCAATCCGGGGCTCGAACCGGGAGACCAGGTCGTTGACATACAGCGTTTCGATATTCCCGTACTGGCGGACGAGCCGGGACGTGAGCAGGCCGGTGCAGCAACCGATTTCAAGCGCCCGGCGCGGCGGCGGGCCGCTGAACTCCGCCAGCAGAGCGAGCAGCCGGTCCGCCACCCGTTGCTGGATAACCGCCTGCCGGTCATAGGTCGCGGCGGCCCGGGTAAAGCGCTGCCTGATCGTCTGTTTATCGGGGCGCATAGGTTCGGGCTCCGGCCAGCAGGTGATCCCAGCTCTGCCAGCCATAGAAGGGGAAATGGGGGGCCTTGATCACGGTGCAGTTTTCCTTGCCCCAGCTCCTGACCTGGTTGCGGGCCGGGAAGATGCGGTCCCGGCTGCCGACAATCTTCCGGGCAAAGATATCCCTGGCCGGTCCGTGCTGCCGGTACGCCTGCCGCAGGCTGACCAGCTCGGCCAGGACATTTTCCGGCCGCCGCCGGGGCCGGTGGGCTCGGAACCGTTCGGCCGCGGCCCGGTCACTCAGCATGGCGCTGTAAAATTGTTCCTGAGAAGCCTCGGAAAAGGTGTCGATCATGCCGGTGAAAGTCCGGTCGTCGATACCGCATTGATCGTCAATGGGCGTCAGGGTGCCGTTGACGGCCGTTGCGGTGGTAAAGATTTCCCGTTTTTCGGCCAGGAGCAGCCCGGCGGCCCAGACCCCCATGGACCAGGCCACCAGGTGCAGGTGCCGGTAGTCGGCCGGCAGGGCGTCGAGGTCCGGTAGCTGCAAATCCCGGTAATCGTAAACCATGACCAGGTCGTAATCCTGACTCGGGATGATTCGGAACGGCTCGGGGTCCATGCCCCAGCCGGCAAAAAAGAGCAGGCATGAAGAGGAGTGCCGTTTGGTCAGCCAGCAGGTCCGCATGGGGCTTAGCGCAGGGCTGCGGCAATGAGGGGTGGCAGGGGGGCCAGGTCGTCTCCGCTCATGGCCGCGGTGACCGACAGTCGCAGCCGGGCCGTGCCGGCGGGCACGGTGGGCGGCCTGACCGCGGTGACCCAGTAGCCCCGGTCCCGGATTTTTCCGGCCACGGCCACGGTCCGGGCACTGTCACCGATCATGACCGGCACGATCTGCGAGCTGCCGCCGGTGACCAAGCCCTGCTTCCCCAGGTCCCGGCGCAACTGCCCGGCCAGCCGCTGCAGGCGGTCTCGTTCATCCGCCATCCCCGGGATGAGGTCGAGGACAAAGAGGAGCCAGCTCAGGCAGACCGGCGGCAGGGCCGTGGTAAAGATG
This sequence comes from bacterium BMS3Bbin14, assembly GCA_002897615.1. Taxonomy (GTDB): domain Bacteria; phylum Desulfobacterota; class Desulfobulbia; order Desulfobulbales; family Desulfobulbaceae; genus BMS3Abin13. Next base: position 86,265 of record BDTX01000028.1, on the reverse strand, counting down.
AGCGACCGGGCCGTGTTGACGAGATAATCGGCAACAATCCGCGAACAGACGACAAAGCCGCCCAGCCCGGCCAGGGCCTTGCCGAAGGTCCCGAAGAGCAGGTCAACGTCGTTGACAAGGCCCTGCTCCTGTGCCAGCCCCAGGCCCCGGCTGCCGAGCACGCCCATGGCGTGCGCCTCGTCCAGGTACAGGCTGCACTGGTACCTTTTCTTCAGGGCAACGAGTTCGCGCAGATCGGCCCGGTCGCCGTCCATGCTGAAGATCGATTCGCTGACGACGAAGACCTGCCGGCAGGCGGCGCGTTTGGCCTGCAGGATGGCCGCCAGGTGGTTATAGTCCAGGTGGCGGTAACGGATTGTCCGGGCCCGGGACAGCCGCATGCCGTCAATGAGACTGGCATGGCAGAGCTTGTCGGCCAGGATCAGGTCCCCCTTGCCGGCCAGGGCCGGGAGAATGCCGGCATTGCCGTGAAATCCGGAGTTGAAGACCAGGCAGCTTTCGCGGCCGTAGAGAGCGGCGAGTTTTTTTTCCAGCAGGTCATAGAGCCGGGAGTTGCCGGTCATCAGCCGGGAAGCGGCCGCGCCGGGGCCGAATGCCGCCAGCAGGGTATCCGGATTCAGCTGTTGGTAAAATTGTCCGGCCAGGTCCCGGTTGGCGGCCAGGCCGAGGTAATCGTTTCCCGAAAGATTGAGATAGACCCGGCCGGCGTCCGCAATCCGCCCGTGCTCCTGGTGCCGGAGCGGCGCAAGCGATCGCAGCCGGTGGTCTTGTTGGATTTGCCGGATTTGGTGTTCCAGGTGCCGGTTCAGGTTTGTCAGGGGCATATTGTCGCAGCCGGCCGGAGATCAGCCGAGGTATGGGTTGTGCATTTCTTCGACCTGAGTCCGTGACGGCTTGAGGTGATATTCCATGCAATATGTGGAATTTATTGCATTATTGTTGAATAAGCGCATTTTCTGGTTTTCACCGCGCCGCCCTCCGGGGCGCCTGGGAACGGCGCATCTGCTGCGTTGGCAACAAAGTTGATATCACACCAGGATAATCAATATCGTTGCCGCCTTGCATCTGCACTGTTCTCGAACGCTCACGGATCCAGTTACAAAAAATAATAACCCAGTTTACCCTATCCCGCTGGCCGGTGCCACGATTTCCGCTGTCCCGGGCCTGAGGTGCTGGTGAAAAAGGGGCGGACCGGCCCTGGAGAAGTTCACCCTGGGGGGATACCGGGGATACCTGGCCCGGACAAGTTCCCCCGTGCCTTAGATTCGTTCGTTTGGGACTCTGAATCTATCCTTGGCGGATGTGAAGAGGCCCAAACGGGCGAAGATGAGGTGCGGGGGAACTTGTCCGAATTGACACTGATCAGGGCGGCAGGTAAGGTGCGGCAGGAAAATATTCAGGAGGAACGCTATGGAATCATTTTCGGAACTGCTTGCAGCCTCGACCAGGATTCACGGCCATATTTGTGCCGGCCAGGTGATCGGGGTGCGCATGTCCATACTGGGACTGGAGCGGATCGGCATTGCCGATCCGCGGGGAAAAGATCGAAAAAAGCTCTACGTCATCGTTGAGATTGACCGCTGCGCCACGGATGCCATCCAGTCCGTTACCGGTTGCAGCCTGGGTAAACGCTCCATGCGCTGGATGGATTTCGGCATCATGGCCGCCACCTATGTCAACCTGGAAACCGGCGCGGCGGTTCGGCTTACGGCCCGGGAAGAGTCCCGCGAGCTGGCCAAAAAATACTGCCCCGAGATCGTCGACAAGTATCAGCGGCAGCTGGAGGCCTACCGGATCATGCCGGAGAACGAGCTGTTCAAGATCGAGAAGGTGCGGGCCATCATTCCCGAGTGGGACCTGCCGGGCCGGCCCCTGCGCCGCGTGCAGTGTGAAGAGTGCGGCGACTGGGTGCAGGACTGCCGCGAGGTGGAGAAAGACGGCCGGACCCTGTGCCGGGCCTGCGCCGGTTCCCGCTACTATGAGCGCCTGTGATGCACGGCACCTCGCAGCCCCGACCCGATTGGCAGCCAGGCAGAATTTTTTCGTTCCTGCTGGACAAAGAAATCACAACAACATAGAATAATACAATCATCAAAGAGTTGCCAACGCAACAGATGCGCCGTTATCGGGTGCCCCGCAGGGCGGCGCGGTGCAGACCCAAAAATGCGCTTATTTGGGAATATTCAATAAATTCCACATATTGTATAAAGTATCACCTCAAGCCGTCACGGATTCGGGATAATAATAACGTGCGCTGTCTTTTTGGCCTCGAAGCGGGAGGGTCATGATTGAAATGAAGCGGAAAATAAGGCATTGGCAGTCCGTCTTTCTGTGCACGGTTATTGTTTTTTTCCTTGTTTTCTGTCCGGCATCGGCCCTGGCGGTTCAGCATCATGGCGGGGCCGAGGGACTTGCCGCGCACGAGATCGGTCATTTTCTCTTTATCGTCGGCATGTTTTTACTGCTGTACCGGCTGTACCGCGGTCACGTCTCCGGCCCCGGCTGGTTCGAGTTCCGGGTTTTTTTATGGTTAATTATCCTGTGGAACGTTCTGGCTTTTTGCGGGCATTTGCAGTGGGAGTTCATGCCACCGGACAAGTTTATCCGCACCGACGGGCGGGTCACGGCGTTTACCATCAGCACCCCGGGCGATGTCTTGTTTTATTTCAGCCGACTTGATCATCTGCTGAGTCTGCCCGCCTTTGTTTTCCTGGCCGCCGCTTTGCATAAATGGAGAAAAACGGCATGATCGTTTCATGGAGCCCGGTCGTCTGGCTGGACATGATCGGCTCGAGTCTGTCCCTGCTGCTCGGCATCTGGTGTACCAGGTCGGCCTGGCTGTGGCGCCGGCAAAAATCGGATGATATTTTTCGGGACTATATTTTTCTGTTGACCCTGGCCTTTGCTTTTTTTGTCATTTCCCGCTCCTTCAGCCACCTGGTTAAACAGATCCTGCTCTTGAACGGCCTGCCGTTGATCTGGGCCGATATCGCACCATTCAGCGGCGCAACTACTACCGCCTCCTTTATTGTTATTTTTGCCTTTGGCGTCTATTTCCAACGCTTTCAAAAACTTCATCAGGAGCTTGAGACCTATAAAAACAACCTTGAGGAACTGGTGGCCGAGCGCACCTGTGAGCTGGAAGATGCCAACGGGGCACTGGAAAAGGAAAACCGGCAGCGCCGGCAGGCCGAAGAGGGATTGCGCCAGGCCTCGGCAACCCTGGAAAATGTTTTTATGAGCGCCAGTCCGCTCTGTATAACCGCCGTTGATTACGAGCTTGTTGAGGCCAACAGGGCCTACCTGGAAATCTGGCCCAATCCGCGGCAGGATCATGAGTCGGTTAAGTGTTACGAATCGCGCCCCGGTAACCTTTGTCACACGGCCGAATGCCCGCTGGAACAGGTCATCCACGGTCGCGAGGAGGTGACAGTGGAGGCAATAAAAATGGTCAGGGATGGCACTGAAAGGGTGTTTTTGCAGACCACGCGACCATTCAGGGATGCGGACGATAATCTCATCGGCACGGTCACTTCTTTCCAGGATATTACGGAGCAAAAACGGGCCATGAAAGAGCTGGCCGCGGAACGGGAGCGGTTGTCTGTCACCCTGCGCAGTATTGGCGACGGGGTAATTACCACCGACCTCCGGGGCCGGGTGGTGATGCTCAACAAGGTGGCCGAGAAGCTCTGCGGCTGGAGCCAGCAGGAAGCCGTGGGGCGGCCGCTGGTCGAAGTGTTCCGGATCAGCGACGAGAAGACCGGGAAGTCGTGTGAAAACCCGGTGGATCGGGTGCTGGCCACGGGCAGTGCCAAACGGCTTGCCAACCATACGGTGCTGATTGCCCGGGACGGCAGGTCGTACAGTATTGCCGACAGTGCCGCCCCTATCCGCGATGCCGAGAGCAGGGTCATCGGGGTGGTCCTGGTGTTCAGGGATGTGACTGAAAAGAAGCGCATGGAGGAAGAACTGCTCAAAACCGAGAAACTGAAGTCGGTCGGCCTGCTGGCCGGGGGGATTGCCCATGACTTTAACAATATTCTGGCCGCCATCCTCGGCAACATTGATCTGGCCATCCATCGTCTCGGTTCGGATCTGGTTGCGGTTCCCCTGCTGGCGGAGGCGGAAAAGGCGTCACTGCGGGCAAAGGAGCTGACCCAGCAGCTTCTGACCTTTGCCAAGGGCGGCAGTCCGGTGCTGCGAACAGTCTCTATTGCCGGGATTATCAGGGATTCCGCCCTTTTTATCTTGCGGGGCAGCAATGTGGACTGCAAAATGGATATTCCGGACGACCTGTGGCTGGTGGATATTGATCCGGGCCAGATGAGCCAGGTGATCCAGAATATGACTTTGAATGCCAGGCAGGTCATGTCGGACGGCGGCACGGTCATGATTGCCTGCCGCAATCATCAGGAGCGGTCAGCCCGGTCGCACAACTGGGTGGAAATAACCATTGCCGACCAGGGACCGGGTATTGATCCGGGCGTGGTCGACCGGATTTTTGATCCCTATTTTTCCACCAAACAGGGGGGCTGCGGACTGGGGCTCTCCATCTGCCACTCCATCATCACCCAGCACAAGGGCCGCGTCAAGGTCTCCTCGGCACCCGAAGGCGGCGCGGTCTTTGTCATCCAGTTGCCGGCCAGCACCAGTGTCGTTACTCCGGAACAACAGGTTAAACTTGAGCCCCATGGTTCGTGTCAGGAGGGAGGGCGGATTCTGGTTATGGACGACGACGTCCTGGTTGCCAATATCGCCAGGGAGATATTGGTGACCCTGGGGTATGAGCCTGTCGTGGTCAAAGACGGCCGGGAGGCCATTAGCGCTTACAAACAGGCCATGGCCGATGGCGAAAAATTCGATGCGGTCATCATGGATCTGACCATTCCGGGCGGCATGGGCGGCAAGAAGGCGGTCGGCGAAGTCCTGGCTCTTGACCCGGCCGCGAAGGTGATTGTCTCCAGCGGTTATTCAAATGATCCGGTGATGGCCTTTTTTCAGGAGCATGGTTTCTGCGCCGCTATTGCCAAACCGTTTCTGGTCGATGAGCTGAAGGCGGTAATCGGCCGGGTACTGAACAGTTAGGGGAAGGAACTGTTCAGCTGCACTCCATCTTCGGCCGATCAGGCCGCCTCACATAGTCCTGAATCCGTGACGGCTTGAGATGACACTCCATGCAATAGATGGAATTTATTGTATTATTCTCCAATAAACTCATTTTATTGCCTTCACCGCGCCGCCCTGCGGGGCGCCCGATAACGGCACATCTGCTGCGTTGACAACTCGTTGATATCACACCAGGATAATCAACATCGTTGCCGCCTTGCATCTGCACCGTTCTCGAACGCTCACGGATTCAGGATAGTCATACTATAGATTCGTTGGCCTGCTTACCCGAGAATATGAAGCACATCTGAACATTCCGTTCGGGTCGAGGTTATGGTGGTTTTTTACTTGTACTTGAATAGTTAAAGAAAAAAGGGGCAGGCCGGCAGGAGAATGATCGGCGCGGACAGTGACGCCGGCCTCACCCTTGTTTCGGCCCGGGAGATGGGTTGTTTGCGTCGTGTCGCAATTGGGTTTTTCGGCAGAACTCGACGGGGTCCTGGTGGATAATCACGTCGGCGTCGGGCCAGGTCCGCAAGATTTCTTTTTCCACCGCCTTGGCAATACCATGGGCCTGCAGGAGAGGCATCTGGTCATCAAGTTCCAGGTGGAGCTGGATCAACATGGTCTGCCCGGACCGCCGGGTACGGATATCATGGACACCCTTGACCTGCGGGGGCATCCTGGCAACACGGTCAATCTGTTCCCGGATTTCCAGGGGCAGTTCATGGTCCATCAGCATTTGTGCCGACGTATAGCTTATTTTGCAGGCGCTGTAAAAAATATAAATCGCGATCAGGATGGCAAAGACCGGGTCAAGGCCCGGCCAGCCGGTGGTGGCAAGAACAAGCGCGACAATGGTGCCGAGATTGGTCACCAGGTCCGTGGCATAGTGGAGGGCGTCGGCCCGGATGGCGGTGGAGTCGGTCCGCTTGATTACCCGGCGCTGGTAGAGAAGGAGCACCAGGGTAACCGCTATGGCGATCACCATCATGGTCACGCCGGCGGTCACGTCCTTGATCGGCTCCGGGTTGCGCAGCCGTTCGACGGCATGAAACACCAGGAAAAAAGCAGAGCCGGCGATGAAGGAGGCCTGGGCCAGTCCGGCCAGGAATTCCGCCTTGCCGTGGCCGAAGCGGTGTTCGTCATCGGCCGACTTCAGGGAATAGCGAATCGCAATCAGGTTGACGGTTGAGGCGGCGGCATCCATGAGAGAGTCCACCAGCGAGGCCAGGATGCTGAGTGATCCGGTCATGAGCCAGGCCAGCAGTTTTCCGCAGATCAGGATAACGGCCACTGAGACCGAGGCAAAGGTTGCCCGTTTGAGCAAGACTGCGGTATTATGCCGGGACCGGGAAGTTATCATAAAAGTGAACTTTAACGAAAAAGTAACAGGTCACAGGGGGTGGCATTCTGCACTATTATTTGCATTCACCTGTCAGCCGCCACAGGTGCCACCGAGTTATGTAGTCGCTTCCGTTCGTTATAGAGTCCCTCTATGCGGGCGGGAGCGATCGCGTGAAGATGGGGTGCCTGGGGCTGGGCTTACGAAAAAAAAAGGCCGCGGAGCTGCTGAAGCAGCCCGGCGGCCGGTAATGATGTCTTCATGCACGATGAAGGGTTCTAGCAGCCTTTGAGGCCTCAGCCACCGCTCGGGTTGCGCTGGGCCGGTGCGTTGGCCTGTTTTTTGGCCTCGGCCGCCGACATCATGATGGACGAGCGGTTGACCTTGACCCTGATCCCGTCGGCGATTTCCATGGTAACCACGTTGTCTGTCAGGCCGGTAATCCGGCCGATAATGCCACCGTTGGTGATGACCTCTTGTCCCTTTTTCAGGCTGTTTAAAAATTCCTGCTGCTGTCTGGCCTTTTTCTGCTGCGGCCGGATAAGCAGAAAGTAGAAGACGACAAAAATCAGAATAATGGGGATAAAGGAAGCCAAGTTGCCGACACCTCCCTGCGGTGCGGCACCTGCTGCTGCGTAGGCGATTCCAGTCATGAGTATAGTCCTCCGGAAAAAATAAAATGAGTTTCAGTTGTTGTCAGCAAGACGGCTTTTCGTCCCGCTGGGCATAAAACGCGCGTCTAAAGGCGGTAAAGCGTTGTTCTTCAATGGCGCGGCGCATGGCGGTCATCAGGGAACAGTAATAGTGCAGATTGTGAATACTGTTGAGCTGATAGGCCAGGATCTCCCTGCTCATGAAGAGATGCCGCAGGTAGGCCCGGGTATAGTTGCGGCAGGTATAGCAAGCACATTGTTCCTCCACGGGCCGTTGATCTTCTCGATAACAAGCATTTTTTATAACAAGTCTGCCCCGGGAAGTAAAGAGCATTCCGTTACGGGCGTTGCGGGTCGGCATTACACAGTCGAACATATCCACCCCCCGGTACACTCCTTCCACCAGGTCTTCAGGGGTACCGACTCCCATGAGATAGACCGGGTAGTCGGGGGGCAGGCTGGCGACCGTGGCCTCGATCATCTCCAACATCAGTTCCTTCGGTTCCCCCACTGACAGGCCGCCCAGCGCGTAACCGTCAAAACCGATCTCGACCAGTTGTGCGGCGGCCTGCTGCCGGAGGTCCGGATACATGCCGCCCTGGACAATGCCGAAGAGCAGCTGGCCGTTATCCGGCTGGGCGGCCCTGGAGCGGGCGGCCCAGCGCCTGGTCAGCGCCGTGGCCTCCGCCGTTTCTTCCCGGTCGGCCGGCCACGGGATACAGGTGTCGAGCGCCATCATGATATCCGCGCCCAGGGCTTCCTGGACCTGCACGGCATCTTCCGGGCTGAGAAAGCGGCGGCTGCCGTCCAGGTGGGAACGGAATTCCGCTCCTGCCTCGGAGATGTTGGCCAGCTTCCGCAGGCTGAAGATCTGGAATCCCCCGGAATCGGTCAGGATGGGGCGATTCCAGTGCATGAAGGTGTGGAGGCCGCCGAACCGTTTGATCAGTTGGTGGCCGGGCCGGAGAAAGAGGTGATAGGCGTTGCCGAGGATGATCTGCGCCCCCAGTTCCTCCAGGTTTTCCGGGGTAACGGCCTTGACCGACCCCTGGGTCCCCACCGGCATGAAAACCGGGGTCTTGAAACTGCCGTGCAGGGTCGTTACTTCACCGCAGCGGGCCCGGCATTCATCGGCACGGTTCAGAAGGGTAAAGGGTGATGTTGTCTGATGGCGCATGGGTGCAAAAGCAAAAAGATTATCGGCCCGGCCCGGCTGCTGCCGTGTCGTTGACAATGGACTCCAGGGTTCCGGCCTGCTGTTCGATGGACTTTGCCAGGTCAAACTGAACCAGGGCGCGTTGCAGGTTTTGTCCCGGAAAACGGATCTTGAAATAGCGGTTGCCGTCCAGGTGGTCGGTAAAAAAGCGTAGACCCAGTTCAAAGGTCATGAGCAAAACCGCGGCAATGATACGCGTTCTGTCTTCATCGGTCAACAGGAATCCGGCCGCCGGGAAATAGCCCCGCAGCCAGGACCTGAACAGTTCCGGGGCAAAAGCGGTCTGCCCGCTCCGCCCGGTTTCCCCGCCGGGGTTGCAACAGGAGCGCAATGCGTCGCCGATATCATGGAGGAGGAGGCCGGGCATGACCGTGTCCAGGTCAATCAGGCTGATAACCCGGTCTCCGTCCCGGTCAAAGAGAAAGTTCGTGACTTTGGGATCACCGTGAATTACCTGGTGGCGCAGTTGTCCCCGCGCCTCTTCCAGGACCGTGACCATGGCCCGGCGTTGGTCGATAGCGGCCCGGCAGAAAGCGATTTCCGCCCCGTCCTTACCGTCTTGAGAGGCGGCAATCCGGTCGTAGTGCTGCAGATAACGGGGGGTCAGGTGAAAACCGGGCAGCGTCTCGGCCAGCCGGCCGGGATCAAGCCTGCTGGCCAGGCGGTGGAAAATCCCCAGGGTCCGCCCCAGTTCCCCGGCCTGTTTTTCGCGCCTGATGACCTGGCAGGTGCGGCTGTCCGCGATAAAGGTCATGAGCCGCCAGGCGCTCCCGTCGGCAGCCCGGTAAAAGTCCCCGGTGCGTCCGGGAAAAAGAGAAATGATCCTGAATTGTGCCGGGGCGATACCGTTTCTGTTGCGCTCTTGCCGCAGGTGCTCCGTGACCAGGCGGACATTATCCATTACCAGGACCGGCTCGGGAAAGACGGCCGGATTGAGTCGCTGCAGGATTCGCTGTCCGCCGGAATGGAGGGTGACAAGAAACGTATCGTTGATATTGCCGGCGCCGAATGGTTGGATCCGGGCAATATCATGGCCGGCCAGAAAAAAAGTTGCGGCCCGGAGCGCTTCCTTCAAGGCGTTTCCCGGCGGGGCCGGGATGATGCCGGTTTCTCCGCCCGTCCCCGGCACTCATCGGCCGGGTATTTGCGGCGATTTATGGCCAACTTCCGCTCTGTGGCGGCGAGAAGGTCGATATGCAGCCGGTCGGCCAGCCGGACCAGGTAAATCAGCACATCGGCCAGCTCTTCGCTGACAGCTTCTTTTTTATCCGGCCCCGGATTCAGGCTTTCCTTCTGGGACAACCATTGAAAATGCTCAACCAGTTCGGCCACTTCGACGCTTAAGGCCATGGACAGATTTTTGGGGGAATGGAACTGTTCCCAGTCGCGTTCGGCGGCAAAATGCCGGAGCGTCCGGGCAAGGTCATCAAGTGTTTTGATCAAGGTCATAAACGTGACGATAATAACGTTTTGTGGTGGTTATTCAGGCCCCGAATTTCCCGGTAACACAAAAAAACGGCACCGGTACCCACCCCCGGTGCCGTTTTTGCTTATGGGAGCTATTGGGCACTGAGAACCACGTATTGGCTGTATTCACCGGCCCGGATACGCAGCAGGACCTGCTTGGGGTTGGGTGAGTTTTTCACGGCCTTTTGCAGTTCTTTCAGGTTGTGCACCCGCTGCTTGTTGACCTCTTCAATGAGCTGGCCCGCCTGCAGCCCGGCCAGCGCGGCCGGGCTGGCCGGGGCAACTCCGGTAATGAGGACGCCCTGACCCAGCTTGTAACCAAAATGCTCGGCCAGCTCCCCGGTCAGGTTTTGCAGGCTCAGGCCCATGTTTTTAAGCGGGGAGTTCCGGGTTATTTCGCCTTTGCCGAAGTTCGGCGGCTGTTCACCGATGGTCACGGTGATTGTATCCTTGTGACCGTTCCTGATGAGTTGCAGGGTATGTTTGCTGTCGGGCGCGGCCAGGGCGATTTTATTGCGCAGCGCATTCACATTGGCAAGCGGTTCTCCATCCAGGGCAATAATCACGTCACCCTGCTTGAGACCTGCCCGGGCCGCCGGTGATTTGTTCGTGACCTCGCTGACCAGGGCACCGGCTGCCTTGTTCAGGCCGAAGGATTTGGCCAGTTCCTCGGTCACTTCCTGGATCACCACGCCAAGCCAGCCGCGGATGACCTTGCCGTGCTGGCGCAGCTGCTGCTCAATGGATTTCGCCATATTGATCGGAATGGCGAAACCGATTCCCATGTAGCCGCCGCTCCGGGAAAAGATGGCCGTGTTGATGCCGATGGCCTCGCCGTGGATATTCAGCAGCGGCCCGCCAGAGTTGCCGGGGTTGATTGCCGCATCGGTCTGGATGAAGTTTTCATAATCATTGATGCCCATCCGGTCGCGGCCCTTGGCGCTGACCACGCCGACGGTGACCGTCTGGTTCAGTTCAAAGGGGCTGCCGATGGCAATGACCCATTCTCCGACTTGCAGTTTGTCGGAATTGCCAAGGGGCAGAACCGGCAGGTCCTTGGCGTTAATTTTAATGAGCGCCACGTCCGACTCGGGGTCGGCGCCGATCACCTTGGCCTTGAATTGCCGCCCGTCGGACATGCCGACCGTGATGGAGTCGGCTTTTGAAACCACGTGGTTGTTGGTCAGGATGTAGCCGTCACTGGCGATGATGAAGCCGGAACCGAATGCCTCCTGCTTAAATTGGCGTGGTTGCTGCCGGTCATGGCGAAACTGGGGGCCGAAAAAGCGTTCAAAAAAGGGCTCGTTGAACAGACCGAACTGGTTCTGGCCGCCGGCCCCCCAGCCCTGAACGGATTTTTCAACCCGGATATGAACCACGGCCGGGCCGGCCTTTTTCACCACTGCGGCAAAGGCCTTGCCGGTGCGGGCGAGCAGGGCAATATTTTCGTCGGTCCCGGCAAGTGCGGCAATGCTGCCCGCCAGGACCGTACAACAGACAAACAGGACCACGGCAACATGCGGCCCCGGAAAGAATCGTTTTAATCTGTACATGAGAGTTATCTCCGATTGCAAACATCATTTTCGGTTGCCCGACAGCCCCTTAACTCTACAGACAGACAGGCAAACAATAAAGTCATTTTATATAACACGATATAATGATACCGGATGGGGGTTCCGTCAAGGCTGAATATGAGAGATACCGGGAAGAATATGAGCCCGGTACGAGTGAAATTAACGCGATGACATTATGAGCCGGAGAACTCAGGCTCGCGGCTCGCCATGATTTGTCAGGTATGAACCGGAGCCACCCTATCGTAGGCCGGGATGCTTGAGGATTTCCATGTCGACGACGTTGGCATCAGGGGCATTGTAACGGATAACGTTCTGGAGGTGCAAAAGACTGTCCAGGTCAATGCGGTTGAATTGAAGGGCGACGGTTTCAGGCGGGGAGCGGACGACTTTTCCCTCGACCATGATGCAGACATCGCCGGTCCCTTCGAGAATGATCTTCATTTGGCAGACGGTTCCTGGTTTCAGGTCGGCCGTAATCGGCAGCAGGCAGCCGCCGACGCTGAGGTTGCTGATTTCCGTCGCGCAGTAGCGCGCATCATTGGTCTTTATTTCCGCCTTCACCTTGAAAGGCGTACGGGTAAAACGCCGTTTATCGTCCTTCATGTCATTTCCCTTATAATGTTTAACCGGGGGCAAGACGCCATCGCTACCGCTATGAATTCAGGATATAGAATAAACGGGATTTTTGTCAAGTGAGCCGTTGCCCGGGGCGGCCCGGCGGGGAGAGGGGGTCGGATCGCCCGTTTCCCGGTTGCGCGGCAGTGTCAAGGTGCAGCAGCCAGGCCAGGATTTCACCGCAGAGATAAACCAGCCCCCCGGCCCAGAGGACATCGCTGAGAAAATGTCCGCCTTGCAGAATTCTGGTCGCTCCGACCAGTGAACCGTAAGCCATTCCGCCGGCCAGGAAGCTCAGGGCCAGCTTCCGGTTTCGATAGCGATAGATAAACCATGGGGCCAGCATATAAAAAGCGATCGAGGCATGGCCGGAAGGGAAAGAACTGTTGCTGCCGGCCGCACCGTGCTGCCAGATCTGGGTAAACTCGTACTGCCCGCCGAAATCGACCAGCTCGCACGGCCGGGCCCGGCCGAGATTATTCTTCAAGATCACGTTGACAAGAAGACCCGGCCCCAGTGCCAGCAGCAGGATGAAAAACAGGCTCTGCCGGCGGCAGACGGCGAACGACGAGCGGAAAAAACCGGCAACCAGGACGAACAGCGCTCCCCCGGCCATGAGAAAAGCGGGCAGCGCGGCATAGGTGTAGATGATGTTCCAGGGAAATCGGCCGATGCCGGGCCACTGCTTGTTCTGGTTGAAGATCAACCGGGCCAGCTGCCGGTCGGCATCGGTCAGCCAGATCAGGAACGTCAGCAGGATGAGAATGGCCGCCAGCGCGGCCATTCTGATAAACAGTTTTTTCACCAATGTCTCCCCGGATGGTTGCCGTTTTTAACCAGACACTCTCTCCCGGCAGGGGGCGGTTGAGAATGAATCCTTTACCGCTTGTCAGCAGGGTATCGATATGCTAGCTTAGGATGCGCTCAAAAACAAGTCCGCAAGCCGGGATGCGAAGATTGAATGAAGTTTATTTTGCGCAAATTCTGAGCACCGGGCTGAAGACTGACGGCTGCCGTGCAGCCATTGTTTCGCATCCCTCGCATCAAGCATGCAACCTGAATCCGTGAGCATTCGAGAATGGTGCAGATGCAAGACTTCCCGGTTTTGATGACCTCGCGTTTCAAGCTTGGACAACTTTATAACCTTGTCTCCGTTCTCGGGTGTCCTGCAGCATGGTCCGCCGGATGACCTGTTTCCCGGATAAAGCCACAACAAAAAGGACATCGTTCATCTATAATGAGTACTGCAAAAGAATGGAGCGGCGGTCTGCGGGCGGCCTGGCTGGTCCTCCTGCTGGGACTGGCCGTGCGCCTTGTGCTGAGCGCCCGGTTCAACCTGGTGCCGGACGAGACCAACTACTGGCAATGGAGCCGCTATCTCGCCCTGGGTTACCAGGATCATCCGCCGATGATCGCCTGGACGATCTGGCTCTCAACCCATTTGTTCGGCCAAAATGAATTCGCGGTCCGGCTGCCCTCTGTCCTCGGCCTGACCCTTGCCTCTTTCTACATAACCCTGATGGCCGCCCGCTGGTTCTCCGGCCGGGCTGCCTTCCATGTCGCCGTTCTCAGCCAGGGCATTCTCCTCTTTAACGGCGCGGCCCTGGTTGCCACGCCCGACGGCCTGCTGCTTCCCTGCTGGGCCGGCGCCTGTTATCATGCCGGGCAGGCGTTGAAGGGCAACCGCTTCCGGCAATGGCTGTTTACCGGCATCTGGTTTGGCCTGGGCCTGCTCAGCAAGTACACCATTGTCCTGTTTCTGCCCTCGCTGCTCCTCTGCGTCATCTTTATTAAATCATACCGGCGGCGCCTGTTTCAGGCCGCGCCCTGGCTCGGCCTGCTGCTCTCTTTCATCATCTTCATCCCGGTTATCATCTGGAACTCGAACAACGAGTGGGCCACATTCAGGCATGTTCTGTACATGGGCGGTATTGATGTCCGCAGTTTTCTCACCTGGAAATACATCGGTGATTTCCTGTTGGTGGAAACGGCACTACTCTCGCCCCTGGTCCTGCTGCTGATTTTTGCCGCCTGGCTGACCGGCTGGCGGGGACGCGGCACCAGGACGGATGACGTCAGTTACCTGATCTGGACCTCCCTGACCACCTTCATGGCCTTTCTCCTGCTTTCGTTCCATTCCCGGGTCTACGGCAACTGGCCGGCTCCCGCTTATCTGTCAGCCATTGTCCTGATCGCCGCCCTGTACAGTCCGGGCCGTCTCAATCCCGGTCGCCGGCCAAACCTGACCAACCGGGTCTGGCTGCTGGCCGTTCTTACGGCCTACCTCATGACCGTCCCGGTGCTGGTTCAGGTTGTGGTCCCGGTTCTTCCCATTTCCGTCAAACTTGACCGGACGGCGCGGGAGACCGTCGGCTGGAACCGGCTGGGCCGGGTCGTTCACCAGGTCTTCAAGACCATGCCCCGGCCGGACCGCACCTTTATCTTCGGTCTCCGCTACCAGATAGCCAGCGAACTGGCCTTCTATGTGCCGGGGCAGCCCCGCACGGTCGCGATCAACCGCTGGGGCCGGCCCAATGTTTATGACTTCTGGTTTGACGACTCCATGCTCAGGGGACAGGACGGCGTCGGGGTCACCAAAAGCCGGGCAAGTATCAGCCAGCTCCGGCAGGTCTTTGCCCGGGTCGAGCTGGCCCGGGAACTGCCGGTATACCGCGATTCGCCGTTGCGGGGCCTGGAGAAGGTCGAAACCTTCTATATTTACCGGGCCTATGATTTTAAAGGGGGACAGCGCTGGCGGCCCCGAATCCGGGATGATATCAGGGCAACAAGGCAGCGGGCGTCAGTTAGTCCGGGTCCCTGATGTCCGCCCCGCCCCTGGCGCGATCAATGGCCTTCAGCAGGGCGGCCCGGTGGACATGGCCGGCATAATGGACCGGGCTCTTGCCGATGACCGGATCAAAACCGCTGGGGTCGGCAACGCACAGGTACTGAACCTCCCGGGGTAACAGGGTCAGGGCCTCTTCAACCGAAGTGCCCGCCACCCGGGGTACGACCTCCCAGGTGGCCCCGCAGGGCGCCCCTCGCAATACCTCCAGGGCCGCGATGCGGTCTTCCTTAAGCTTGATCCGGTACTCCGGCAGGCCGAACTGCTCGCCGTAACTCCCCAGGCGGCGGTGGTGGCCCAGGCCGCAGCAGGTGAAAGGGGTCAGGGCGGCGGCGGACTTTTTACCCGAAGCGATAACCGGAATATTTTTTTCGTTACAGAGGGTGATCAGGTAATGGGAGAGGTCGGGGTGTTTCAGGTAGTCCAGGACCAGGTCCGCGGAAAAATCATCGGTGATGTAGGTCTCGGGATCATCGATAAACTCAGGCAGGGATTCCTCGATATTCACCACCCGGCTGATCTCGATATCCCTGGCAAAATTTTTTATAGCGGCTATTTTCTTGCAGCCGGAGCCGTTTTGTTCAAAAACAATAATCCGCATGGTTTGCTCCTTTTGAATAAAAACGATATAATTTAACCTGAACCCGACACAAATAATTCTACCACGAACGAGACAAAATGGATAAAATTTCGCCTTGCCGGCCACAAAAAACGTTTGCCGGTCCGGGGGCCTGAGATGAAACTGGCAACGGCGGCAGAGATGCAGGGCCTTGACCGGACCGCCATTGAAGAATTTAATATTCCGGGCATCGTGCTCATGGAGAATGCCGGCCGTGGTACGGTTGAGTTCATGGTCCGGGAACTGGGGCCTGTCCGCGGCCGGCCGGTTATTATCTTTGCCGGTCCCGGCAATAATGGCGGGGACGGGCTGGTCATCGCCCGCCATCTGCACCAGCTGGGCGGCCGCCCCTTTATCTTTTTTCTGGTTGATCCCGAGCGGCTGCAGGGGGACGCCGCCGTCAACTTCCGGATTGTCCGCCGGCTTCGCCTCCCCATGCACATCATTGCCGACGCCGGCGACCTGGACGCCGCCGCGGAAAAGATCGCCGGCATCCGGGCCGGCGCCCCCGTCTGGTCGCTGGTTGACGCCATCTTCGGAACCGGCCTGAAACGGCCGCTGGCGGGACGTTTCCTGGCCACGGTCAACCTGATCAACCGGCTCCGCCACGAGTTCGCCTGGCCGGTGACCGCGGTCGACATCCCCTCGGGTCTTGATGCCGATAACGGGCAGATACTCGGCGGCTGCGCGCCTGCCGACCTCACCGCCACCTATGGCCTGGTCAAGCCCGGCCACGTTATGCACGGCGGCGCCGACCTGATCGGCAAACTGCACTGCGTTGATATCGGTATCCCGCCCGAGGCGGTAAGCCAGGCCGGTCTCCAGGGCGAGACCCTGGACCGCCGGATCATGCATCTGCTCAAAAAACGAAAGACCTCGGCCCACAAGGGCAACTTCGGCCACCTGCTGGTCCTGGCCGGCTCCGGGGGTAAAACCGGGGCGGCCATTCTCAGCGGCCTTGCCGCCCTTCGCGCGGGCACCGGCCTGGTCACCCTGGCCGTGCCGCACGAGCTGAACCCGATTTTCGAGGCCAGCCTGGTCGAGGCCATGACCATCCCCCTGCCCCATTCGGCCACCTGTCTGTCCATTGACGATTACGACCTGCTCCTGGAGCGGCTGCGGGGCAAGGACGCCCTGGTGATCGGCCCCGGCATCGGCACCGCAGCCAGGACCCGGGAGCTGGTATTGCGGCTGTACCGGGAGCTTGACCTGCCCATGGTGGTCGATGCCGATGGTCTCAACATCCTGGCCATGGACCCGGACAGGATTGCCAGGCCGCCGGCCCCCCGGATCCTGACGCCCCATCCCGGCGAAATGGCCAGGCTGGCCGGCCTGACCTCCGGTGAGATCCAGGCCGACCGCTTGCTGGCCGCCCGCCGCTTTGTCGCCGATACCGGGGCCGCCGTCGACAACGGCGTAACGCTCATTCTCAAGGGTGCCGGCACGATTATCTGTGACCCGGACGGATCGTGGGCCGTCAATACCACGGGCAACCCCGGCATGGCCGCCGGCGGCATGGGCGATGTCCTGTCCGGCCTGGTCGGCGGCTTGCTGGCCCAGGG
This sequence comes from bacterium BMS3Bbin14, assembly GCA_002897615.1. Classification (GTDB taxonomy): domain Bacteria; phylum Desulfobacterota; class Desulfobulbia; order Desulfobulbales; family Desulfobulbaceae; genus BMS3Abin13. The sequence continues at coordinate 69,263 of BDTX01000028.1, read as the reverse complement.
CTGTTCACCGGCGGCGGCGGCCCGGCTCGGCGTCTATCTGCACGGCCTGGCTGCCGACAGGCTGGCGCAGGAGCGGCGTTTTGGCTACCTGGCCTCGGAGGTGGCCGCCGTAATCCCGGACATCATCACCATGTTTTTTAAGCAAGAACAAGAACTGCAACAGGGAAGTTATCAATAATCTCAAGGAGTATTAAATATGCTGAAGGCACGGGATATTATGACCAGGAAGGTGATCACCGTCAACGAGAACCTGCCGGTTCGGAAGCTGGCAAAAATTCTTTCAGAAAATAGAATAAGCGGGGCGCCGGTGGTCAATGACCAGGGAACAGTCGTCGGCGTGGTGACGGAAAGCGACCTGATCGACCAGGCCAAAAAAATCCACATCCCCACAGTGGTTGCCATCTTTGATGCTTTTCTCTACCTGGAAAACCCGGAACACCTGGAAAAGGAGCTGAAAAAAATGGCCGCCTCGACAGCGGGAGATATCAGCACCCGGAAGTTCGCCAGTGTCACGGAAGAGACTCCCCTTGACGAAATGGCGACCATGATGGCGGAAGAAAACGTCCATACCCTGCCGGTTATGGATGACGGTCGCCTGGTCGGGGTGATCGGTAAATCGGATATTATCCGGACCCTGGCCCAGTCACAATGAGACGGCAGGAATCGTATAGATGGAAATAACGGAGCAGCCTGCCGACGATGGAATAACCGAAGGCCTGAAAATTGTCAGTTATTCGCTGAACAGCAAAGGGGAGTATGAGCTTGTTCCGGGTTTGGGCTGGCAACCGGTAAATGTTGTCAACCATCAGGCCTGGCAGGAGATCGAAAAGAAGATTGCATCATCCAGGGAACAAGTCACCGCCGGCCGGGTTAGCTGTCTGCATTATTACATGACCGCCAACCAGATGGACATCGGCCTGCTGGCCCGATACACCGGGCAGTCGCGCTGGCTTGTCCGCCTGCATCTTGTTCCCTTCGTCTTCAGCAGGCTGCGACCCGACACCTTGAAAAAATATGCCGATCTTTTTCAGGTTCTCCCTGATGACCTGGTCCGTGGCGAGCTCAAGACCCCAATCTACCAGCACAGTTAAATATGGACGCCAGCCCCTTGACTGATTTTTCCCACAGGCAGTCAGCCCACTGTGAAAGCGGTGTGGCTGCCAACCTGCTGAACCACAAAGGAATACCAATTTCCGAAGCCATGGCTTTCGGAATCGGCGCCGGGCTTTTTTTTGGCTATCTGCCGTTTATCAGGATCAATGGCCTGCCCCTGGTCACCTACCGGGCCGCTGCCGGGCATATATTAAAGCAGATTGCAAAAATTCCCGGTATCAACATGTATCAAAAAAAATTCCGGGACCAAAATCAGGCTATGGCCGAGTTGGATGCAGCGCTTGAGGCTTCCATCCCGGTCGGTCTACAAACCGGTGTCTTCTGGCTGCCTTACTTTCCCAGGGCCTTGCGGTTCCACTTTAACGCCCATAACCTGGTCGTATATGGTAAACAGGGAGACGACTACCTGATAAGCGATCCTGTTTTTCCCGAACCGGTTCTCTGTCCGGCGGCAGACCTGGTCAGGGCCAGGTTCGCCTCCGGCGCCCTTGCCCCCAGGGGGAAAATGTATTACCTGACCAAGGCGCCGGAGGTCCTTGACCGCCGGGTTCTTATCATCCTGGGAATTAAATCCGTCTGCCGAATGATGCTCGGCAGTCCCTTTCCCCTGATTGGTGTCCGGGGCATACGGTTTCTCGCCGGACGACTTGCCCAATGGCCGTCCCGCCTGGGCCGGGAAAGAGCAGGGCTGCACCTGGGGCACGTTGTCCGGATGCAGGAAGAAATAGGTACCGGCGGCGGCGGCTTTCGTTTTATGTACGCCGCTTTTCTCCAGGAAAGCGCGGAAGAATTGCAGGATCAATATTTACGCGACTGCGCATCCTCGCTGACAGCGGCAGGAGATAGCTGGCGGGAATTCGCGGCCCGGGCGGCCCGCGTCTGTAAAGATCGTGCCCGGCCGGGAGAGACCTACGCTGCCATGGCCGAGCAGATCCGCGAGTGTGCCGCGCTGGAAGAAAACGTTTTCAGAAAGTTAGAGCATTGGGTGAAACGGTGTCCATGAAAACTACCGCCTCTCCCGTAGAGGAACAGGAGCTGAACTATGCTATTATGGCCCGGTCTCTGGTGAAGCGATATAAAAATACGGCGAGTCCGGCCTTGAATAATTTCAACCTGCGTGTGCAAAAAGGAGAATTTTTTGGCTTGCTGGGGCCAAACGGTGCCGGAAAAACCACGGCCATTGCCATCCTCAGCGGTCTTTTTCCACCTGACAGCGGCACGGTCCTGATTATGGGAACAGAATTCCGGCGGCAACCAAACAAAATCAAGCAGATTTCAGGGCTGGTGCCGCAGGATATTGCCCTGTATGACCAACTCACTGCCCGTGAAAATCTTGTATTTTTCGGCAGACTCTACGGGCTCAGTGGGCAGAAACTGCAGGACCGGATTGCAAGATGTTTAGAACTTGTCGCGCTCACCGAACATGCAGCCCGTCCTGTTTCCACCTGTTCCGGTGGAATGAAACGTCGTCTGAACCTGGCGGCAGGGCTCCTGAATGATCCTCAAATTCTCTTTCTCGATGAACCGACCGCAGGCATTGATGCCCAGTCCAGGCACCTGATCCATGAACAACTGTCAGAGCTCAACCGGAGCGGGACCACAATCCTCTACACCACCCACTACATGGAAGAGGCCCAGGAATTGTGCAGCCGGGTCGGGATCATCGACAGCGGCCGGTTAGTGAAACAGGGTAGCCCTGAGAAATTGCTTGAGCAAAGCGGGAAGCGCAACCTGGAAGATCTTTTTCTGCACCTGACAGGAAAACAGCTGCGTGACACATAATATTCATTCTTAAATAATAGTTTTCTCACTTTTCTCACATCTCCCTGTTATGATGAAAATATTTACCGCCGCTGCCAAAGAGCTCCTGCTGCTGCAACGGGACCGGGCGGGATTACTGGTCCTGTTTATTATGCCGGCGATCCTGGTTGTCGTGATTACCCTGGTTCAGGAAAATGTCATGGAACTCACCGGGCAAAAGACGACCCGGGTGCTGTTTCTTGACCAGGATAAGGGTGAGCTTGGCGTCTCTCTGCAAAAATACCTGGCCAATGGACACCTGGAGATTGTGGCATGGGATAAAAAACAGAAAGATATTGCAGCCATGCGGGCAGCGGTTACAAACGGTGACTACCAGGTCGGCATTGTGGTACCGGCAGGTTCTTCGGCCAGGTTTCACCGGGAGACGGCACGCCTTCTGCAGAAAAACGCCCGGCGGGAAAAAGGAAGCTCCGGGGCGTTGATTCCCGTGCGGGTCTTTTTTGATCCCGGGATCATGCCCGGTCTCCGTTCAGGCATAACGGCCCAACTGCAGATGGCATTACAAACTATTGCCATGGAGGCAAAGATCGAGGCCCTGGAGAGAATGCTCAAGGGTTTAATGGCCAGGCTCGGAGTTCCCCCTGAATTTACGCCATTGCCGGGGCCAGGACTCTCCAGGCGTCTCGGGCAGCCTCTTCTTACCCTGGAGAACAGCCAGGTGTCCTCCCGGCCAACCGGGACGAGCCCGTATAACCCGGTCCAGCAAAATGTGCCGGCCTGGGCACTGTTCGGCATGTTTTTTACCGCCATACCCATTGCCGGGGCTATCCTGCAGGAACGGAAATCCGGCATCTGGATTCGTCTGACGTCTCTGCCCGTCTCCCCTCTTCTTCTTTTTACCGGAAAAATATTGGCCTATATTGGCGTCTGCCTCTGCCAGTTCCTGCTTATCGGCCTTATCGGCTCCTTTCTGTTCCCGCATATCGGACTCCCGGCCTTCACCGTTTCCCGGAATCCTGCCGGTGTGCTGCTTATCGTTCTGTTCTCAAGTCTTGCCGCCTGCGGATACGGGATTTTCCTGGGGATGATCTGCAGCACCTATGAACAGGCATCAACGCTGGGAGCAACCACGGTTGTGGCGGCCGCCGCCATTGGCGGCGTTATGGTGCCGGTTTATGCCATGCCCCGGGTGATGCAGCGCCTCAGCACCATATCTCCGCTCAATTGGGGCCTGACCGCCTTCCATGATCTGCTGATGCGAGGAAATGCTCTTCCTGCTATTCTGGATGACCTTGGCCGTCTGGCCATATTTTTTCTACTGACAATCCTGCTTTCCTGGAAACTGGCGCAAATCCGAAGATAGTGGGCAGGCGGCGAAAAAACGCCCTGCCGCAAATCGGCAAACCTTAACTGTATATGTACTTGAAAAGTATCTATGAAACCTTTTGAACGAGAACTGCTGGAACTGATATGCACAACATGCAGGCTGCAGGATATCGAATTGGATAAGATAGGCTCCGATGATCCCCTGATCGGCCCGGATTCTCCACTGGGAACCGACTCCCTTGATGCCCTTGAGATTGCCGTAACCATTCAGCAGGAATACGGCGTCAGGATGAACTCGGAAAACACCAGCAGGGTGGTTTTGCAGTCAGTGGCAACCCTTGCCGACTACATCAAAAAGAATCGGTGAGGATTACCTTGCAAAGTTACTTTGTACGTAAAACCTGGATCCGTGACGGCTGAGATAATATTCCAGGCAATATATGGAATTTATTGCATTATTGACGAACGAGCGCATTTTTTGGTCTTCACCGCGCCGCCCTGCGGGGCGCCCGATAACGGCGCATCTGCTGCGTTGGCAACTAGTTGATATCACACCAGGATAATCAACCTCGTTGCCGCCTTGCATCTGCATCGTTCTCGAACGCTCACGGATCCAGGTAAAAGTTCACCAGGGGCGACTACCTCGGGGGACACTCAGGCCGTACAGGTTCACAGGTGCCTTTTTACACCACAGTCAGCAGCACATAGCCGACAGAAAATCTGCCGCTTTCAGGAATCATCCCCAATATCCGCTCCCCTCTGCGCAGCTTGCCTGATGAAAAAAGTTCCTCCAGCATAATATAAAAAGAGGCGGAACCGGTATTCCCCTTGCGGCCGAGATTGGTGAACCAGCGATCCTGCGGTATGGCAAAATTAATTTCCTGCAGTTGCTTCAGGAGTGGTTCCCTGAAATATTCAGAGGAATAGTGAGGCAGAAACCAGTCAATGTCCTCCGGCTTGAGACCATGTTTTTCGATAACTGACGGCAGGCTTTGGCCGACCAGGGCCGGTATCACCTCCCGGTTCAGCAGCCGGGCATCCTGCTTGATGGTAAAGACACCGTATTGCTCTATCGTACCTGCCCTTGCGTACTCCCGCCAGCCCCTGATGCTGCCGTCTTCCTGTTTCACTGCCCCTGCATACATACAGGCTTCCAGACGATGGGCATGGGAGAGGATTTCAATCCAGTCAACCTTAAGGCTTACACCGCCGGATGCAGGCCCTTTTTCGATCAGCACCGCGCCGGCTCCGTCCGAGAGCATCCAGCGCAGGAATTCCGCCGCAAAAGAAAAGCCCTGGTGATGTTTTTTGCCCCCCGTCTGATCTGTTCCACCATTCATGGCCTGGAAAAAATCCGTTCGCATAAATGTAGAAGCCAGCTCGGAACCGGTTGCAACCGCGTTGCCGGTAAGGCCCAGGGCCACTGACATGACGCCGTATTTCAGTGCCGTGATGCCGGTAAGACAGACTCCGGCCGTGCTGATGATTTCGCATGGACCAATGCCCAGCTCTCCGTGTACCATTGAGGCATGCCCGGGCATCAGTTGATCGGCGGACGAGGTGCCGCAACAGAGGCACTCTATGGGAGGTACGGACATTTTTGACGGCAACAGACGTACAGCCTCGGCCGTCAATTGTGCATTGGTATGGGTGATAGCACCTGTTTCCGGGTCAATGGCATAGTGCCTGGTCTCTATACCATTGTTGGTGAGAATAATCTGCCTGGTCCTGGCCGAGACCTTGTCAACTTCTCCCAGGAATTGACCCAGTTCCTCATTCCCCACCGGCTTGCCGGGCAGGAAAGCCGAGACCGCAGTAATAAAGGCATTCATCGATTACAACCGTGCGTTCCGGTGACTGCTGGCAAGGAGCCGGGCATAAAGGGTGTAGAATCGTTTTTCTTCAAGTTTTGTTTCCGTAACTGCGTTGGTCAGGGTGTAATAATCAAGGTTATGGTTCAGGATCCGATGTTGTTGTTCCCGATAGAGTGACGTGCCCGGCAGGGGGGTCATGACGGTTATCATCGGCAGATCGATCTGTTTTTCACCGAGATAGGTGCTCAGGCGCTCAAAGTCGTCTTCGTCGTAGTCTGGGGAAATAATAAAATCTCCGACAATGGTGATTCCCATATCATTGAGAATGGCAATCGCCTCTGTATTCATGCAAACCTGGTTGGCCTTGTTCATGGCCGCAAGACTTGCATCATCAACCCCTTCAAAGCCGATAATCACTGCCCGCAGCCCGGCCTCTTTCCATTGGCGCAGCATTTCCGGGTGACGGACAACCGTATCTGAACGTATGTCGGCCAGGTACTGTTTGTTCAGCCCCGATTCCAGCAGAGCCCGGCCAAGGGCAGTCGCCCGCCGTACGTCACCGAAAGTGTTGGCGTCAACAAGCCTGATAACCGGAACCTCGGCAAGCAGCCCGATGTCCCGGATAACGGCATCAATGGTTTTTTGCAGGTAACTGCCGCCGGTCTGGCCGGTGATGCAGCAAAATGAGCAGCGGTGCGGACAGCCGTATGCCGAGGCGACAAAGCCCATATTGATACCCAGTTTTTCCAGGACATAGTATGACCGGTATTGGCTGACCAGGTCATAGGCCGGGGGGTGATCCATGACCAGATCGGCGACGGTGGCACGTCTGGATGGTCGAGCAAGTTGCCGGCCGGGTCTTGTCCGGATCACGCCCGGCAGAGAGAGCCTTTTTTCCGTACCGGTTTCAAGGGCTGCAACGAGGTCGGCAAAGGTTTTTTTTCCTATACCTGCCACAATATAATCAACAGCATCATGATTGAAAAATGCAGGGTCATTGCTGGCATGAATGCCGCCCACCACCACGGTCGCCCGGCAGCTCTCTTTTACCTTTGCCGCAAGCTGCAGCATGGTATTGGCTTCACAGGTCACCCCGGTGATCCCAACCACATCCGGCCGGAACCCGGGCAGTTCGGCGTCAAGGCCGCCGGGGTCTGCTTTCAGGTCCACAATGCGGACATTATGCCGGAGCAGGTTGCCGGCCAGTTCCTCCAGGGCCAGCGGTTCGCCCCGAAATATCTGCTTGAGCGAGGTTATACCATAGCGTTCTTCCGGAATACTGCGGCCGCAATTGGGGGGATTAACAAGAAGAATGTTCATCAGTATCCAACCTGATTCTTTGCGCCGCGCGGTTGTGGATTACATCTGGATCCGTGAGCGTTCGAGAACGGTGCAGATGTAAGGCGGCAACGATGTTGATTATCCTGGTGTGATATCAACGAGTGGCCAACGCAGCAGATGTGCCGTTATCGGGCGCCCCGCAGGGCGGCGCGGAGAAGACCAGCAAATGAATTTATTTGACAATGATACAATAAATTCACCATATTGCATAGGATATCCGCAAGCCGTCACGGATTCAGGTTACATACAGTACACCAAGGTAACTCGTCGTGATACATGCATGAAAAATGCCTCACAACTTCTTCATGAATTTTTACATGCAGCATTACGCCAGCAGGTGGGGTCCGAGGCAAGATAATCACCCGTGAGCTGATAGGCCGCTCCACGGCAGCCGTAGCACTCTTCAGCTTTTTCACAGGTGCGGCATTCTCCTTTTATCATTTCCCGGTAATTTTTCAGGTTATTGATCACCTCGCTGTTTTTCAGGATATGGGCAAGTCTGTTGTTGCGAATATTGTCCTGGGGGATGGTGACCCCTACGCAGGGCATGACATTGCCGGTTGCCGTGACCACGCATGAGACCTGATGGCGCATGCATTTGTTGCCGACCAGGGGAGGTTGCGGCTCCCAGGTTCGACCGAACTCTTCACGATCAATGGCCGCCAACCTGGTAAACAGATCCTTCATGGCACAGGAATCAACCGTAAGCCATGTATTCTCCTGGGCATTTGCCTGGGGAGTGATGATTTCGAAATAGGGCTCTATGTTTTCCTGCCGCAGCCACTGCCACATTGCCGGCAGTTCCCCTATGTTTTGACGACAGATCACGGTGCTGATTGCCAGGAACCGTTCCGCCGCTGGATAACCGGCCTCTTTCAGGATAGCCAAGGCGCTGTTAATGATCCGGAATGCACCTTTTTTGCCGGCCAGCCGGTCTTGCAGCTCCTCTTCCCGTGAATTCATTTTTAAAACGACCCGGGCTCTTTCCCCGGCGAGCACTGCGGCAAGATCTTTATCGATTCCTGTGCCATTGGTGAATATCTCAATTTCGAGCCGCTCCTTACCAAGAAAACGGAGCATCTCGACAATATGCGGATAGATGCTGGGCTCCCCGCCCAGAATAATTATCTTCCGTGCCCCCAACTCTTTTGCCTGCAGGATGACATCCTTGATTTCCTCTCTGGAAAGTTCGTTGCTGCATTCGGCCTGGTCGTTAACATAGCAGTAAGAACAGCGGAAATTGCAGGCCCGGCTGAATTCGATCTCCATGGACAGCAGCCGGTCAGCGGCCACCGCCTCTTTGATTTCCGATGCAGTGAACTCAAGATTGTATATTTGCATAGTACTAATATCCTACCAGATCCCTAAGACTGATCGGAAAATTCCACATATTGCCTGGAAGATTACCTCAAGCCCGCACGGATTCAGGTATTAGTTCCGTTGCCGTGGGCAGGGGTTATATCGTGCGACCTTCTGACTCAGCCGGTAGCATCATCAATGCCTGGCTGATTCTACTTTCAAGCTCGGTCAGGGATAGCCCCTGCCCGGAGTCCGGCTCGATACGGTCAACTATTGTCAAACTGATCGTGTTTTTTATCCGGGTATTAAATAAAAATTTTCCCGGAGTAAACAGTTTTTCGGTATTGCAAAGATGGAGGACATACACAGGAGCCCGGCAAAGCCTGGCAATCTTCAAGGCCCCCCTGTTCAGGGGAGCGATTTTTCCGTCACGGCTCCTCGTTCCTTCCGGAAACACAAAAAGATTGCCGCCTCCTGCCAGGTACCCTTCCATCTGCTCAATCTGGTCAATCATCATCCGGGCAAACTTGCCGTTACTGTCGGCAGGGCAGTAGCCGGCATTGCGTATGACCCATCCCAAGATCGGAACCTTAAAAAATTTCGTTTTGACAATAGTCTTCTGCCGCTTAAAAAGAGAAATCATCAGCAGTGGATCCAGGTAAGACAAGTGGTTACAGATGATAACCGAGGATTTGGTCTCGGCTATCCGCTTATCGATCTGCCAATGATGCCGGGGGGCAGCTGTACGTACAATCCCCAGGAAACCCCGGAAAAACAGATTAGTCAGCCGCTGGAAAGAAATTTCCCGTTGTGGAGAGAACAGGTACGCAACACAATAGCCGACAGAAAAAAGAAGCACAAAGCCGAGGGTGAAGTAGGCCCAGCAGGTCATGGTGACGGCAAAATCACTCAGCCAGCCACCAAGCTGAATCCGGAAAGAGTTACGCGGCGGCTTCCCGGCCATTGCGAATTATCAGGCAGGTATTGACCCCGCCAAAGGCAAAGTTCTGGATTGAGGCGATGCCGATGTTGCCGCTGCTCAGTTCACGGACGTGGCGCAGCATACTGCAGCGGGGATCAACATTGTCCAGGTTCAGGGTCGGGGCGATAAAGCCCTGTTCCATCATATACAGTATCAGGGTGAGTTCAATAACACCGCAGGTGCCCATGGTGTGCCCCGTATAACTTTTCAGGCCGATGACCATCGGGCTATCGCCATAGACCGCAGCGATGGCCTGGGCCTCGATAACATCCCCCATTTTCGTGGCCGTGGCATGGGCGCTGATAACATCGACCTCCTTCGGCGTGATGCCGGCATCGTCAAGGGCCAGGCGCAGGGCCGCCGTTATGCCGTCAAGGTTGGGCAGAATAAGGTCTCCCCCGTTGTTATTGCAAGAAAAACCGATGACTTCGGCAAGTATGTCAGCCCCCCGCCTTTTTGCGGATTCATAATCTTCAAGCAGGACAGCCCCGCCGCCTTCCCCCACGACCAGCCCGTCCCGCCTGGTATCAAAAGGCCGGGGGGTGCATTGAGGTGTATCGTTATAGTCTACGGAACAGGCCAGCAGATTGTCAAAAACGGCTACGGTTGTGGTGTCGTATTCATCGGCCCCGCCGCATATCATTGCATCCTGCATCCCGTATTTGATCATTTCATAGCCAAAACCGATGGACTGACTGCTTGTAGTGCAGGCAGTTGACGAGGCGATAACCCTGCCGGTGATGCCGAACATTCTGGTTATATTCACTGCCGTGGTATGCACCATGGATCTGAGATAATCAACTGCGCCTATGGAAGAAAATTTTGACTCCAATTCATTGAAAAATGTCTTGTAGATCTGACGCTGGACCGTCGGGCTGCCGTGGGTGGAACCAAATGCCACCCCGAGCCTGCCCGAGGAAATAAATTCCTGAGGTAAGCCCGATCGCTCAAGAACATCCTTGGCAACCTGGCAGGCATAGAACGCCACCGGCCCCATGGTTTTACGGTATTGGCGTTTAAACTCGTAAGCAATAGGGTAATCAACAGTACCAAACACACGGGAGTGGAGATGGTTGGTCAACAGGCCGTCATCGCGCAGGGGCTTTACTCCGGATCGCCCCAGGCGCAGGCTCTCGACAATTTCCTCTTTCCGGTAACCGATGGGGGTAATGGCTGAACATTCAGTAATGACGACTCGACGTTTCATGGAGAGAGGCACACTTTTTTCTATCTATGGTGTGATGACTGTATTTTTTCTATATAATCAAGGATATCATTGACGGTGCGGATACCCATGGCCTTTTCCTTTTCTTCCCGGCTCAGGGAAAAGCCGAGCATGATTTCAATCTTTCCGAGCAACTCAATGGCATCGATACTGTCAAATCCGTGATCGTCACGGAGATTGTCATCTAACCCCGGATGTTCAAACTCAAAATCGTTTTCCAGAATCGATAAAACATTACCCTTTAATTCATCTCTGGTCATAAGTTCAACGAAGGCTGTTCAAGATAAAATGAGAATCAATGCAATGAGCCTTGGATACTACACTCTTTCCGGCTAATTTCACAATAAAATATTCCGGCCGATCTAATGAAGAAACCGATCACAATGATACCATAAATCAAAAAATGGGAACGGAAAAAAAATCAACGTATGGGGGATGAGCGAGTGGCTCAATTTTGATTAGCGTTAAAGATCTCTTGACTTCACGACAAATCTGCCTTACATGCAAGTAAGACGTTGAATAAAGTAAGGAGAGCATTATGGCATTAGCTACCATCACAACGAAGGGACAAGTAACTATCCCCAAAAAAATTAGAGAATCGCTGAAGTTACATGCTGGCGATAAGATTGAAATTATTGTCACAGAGAAAAGAGAAGCCATAATCAGGCCTATCTCCAAAAAAGTAGATGATCTTTTTTGCAAATTACATAAACCAGGCAGAAACGCTGTCACGCTTGAAGCTATAGATGATGCAATCAGCAACAGAATGAAGGATAAATTCAGATGAAAGGGATAGATACAAATATCCTGATTCGTTTTTTGACAGGCGATGATGAACTGCAGGCAAAAATAGTTTACAATATATGCAAAAAGGCTGAATCAGAAAAGAAGGAACTATTTGTACCTTTGCTGGTAATATTAGAATTAATCTGGGTATTAGAATCAGTCTATGAGATTTCAAGAACTGAAATTTTAGATTCAATAAGTGAACTAATACTAATGCCAATTTTAAAATTTGAACATCAATCCGCTTTGCAACAATTCACCCGTTCGGCACAAGATAACAGCTATGATCTTTCTGATCTTTTAATTGCCAATGCCGCCAAGGCCCAAGGTTGCGAAACCGTGATTACTTTTGATAAAAAATCATCCAAGTCCAACCTGTTTGAATTGGCAAAATGACAAATCAATCAACCCGGCTTGCGAGAACTATTTCCCCATAAACTTCTGTCTGCATAACTCCAATATGAATCGATCAAAATGATACCATTCAAAGGGGTGCTGCCGCAGAGATTCTTCCAGCAGATCGGCGTACTGCTGGGCGGCCCGGGAAACGGCCTCGGTTCTGTCCCGGCGGGATTCCGGCTGAATTGCAATCGGGCCGGACAGAGTCAAGTGGTAGTTGTTGTTACCGGTGCGGAAGGCAAAAAAGACAAACAGGGGGGCGCCGGACACCAGGGCAAAAATAAAAGGAGCTGCCGGCAGATAGGCATCATGGCCCAGAAAGGTGACGCGGACCTTGCGTTGATCGCTACGCCAGACAATATCCCCGGCCATGGATACCAGGCCCCCTGACTGCAGAAAGCGGATTCCCTCCACTGCGGAAAATGGTGAGCTACCCTCCCGGTCGGCACCGATGATGGTTATCCCTGACCGGCGTAAATCAACCTTTTGCAGCCGTTCCACGCCTTCTTTCTCCTTGACTCCCATATAGAGAAGAAGCCGCAAGTCGTCCCTCTGTTGCTTGAGAAGCAGGGCTGCCTTTTCCCAGTTGCCAAGGTGGGACATGAGCAGAATTCCGCCCTCTCTGCCGATGACGGCTTCAAGTTTTTCCCATCCCTCGGAGGTAAAGGTTGTTGACCCGGTCCGGGAGGACAGAAATCGGTCGAGATGAATGGTGGTGAAATTCTGGTACTGTTTGAAGGTGCACCAGAGGTGGTAGAGTTTTCCTCTCCCGGGATAGAGGGCGGCGTAAAAACGACGGCTTTCCGGAACCCGGCGGGAAAACACGAAATAACCGGCGGCAATAATCCGGGAGACAGCAACAAACAGCCATGAACCACACAGCCCTGCGGTCCGGATAAGACTCCGGTACCAGAACCCTTTCATGGTCGGAACATCCGGAAAATCCGCGCAAATATCAGTCGACTGAACGTTGTGGAATTACGACAGAAATCAACCCATGGCCGGAAGTGACTCACCCGTTCTCCTTTTACCTGGTAGACGACCTGTACCGGTACTTCAATGATCTCTATGCCATGCTGCCGGGCCTTGACCAGGATTTCCACCTCAAACTGATACCTTCTGGCGCGTACTCCAAGCTGCATGGCCTCAGGCAGGGGATAGAGCCTGAAGCCGGATTGCGAGTCCTCTATGGCCGGGCCGCCGGATACCCGGACCCAGAAGTTGGAAAATTTACGACCGAACCTGCTGGTCCAGGGCACGTTTCCCCCCCCCTCCATGCCCCGACGTCTTCCTACGACAAGGCACCGCTTACCGTCAGCCGCGGCCGAAAGCAGTACTCCGGCGTCTTCCGGTGTGTGCTGGCCGTCACCATCAATAGTGATGGCCAGGTCGCATTTTTTTTTAACCGCCGCCGCAAAACCGGTGAGAATGGCCGCGCCCTTTCCCTGGTTAACGCAGTGATGCAGGACAGTTATCCCCTCTATTGCCTTGATAATTTCCGCTGTCCTGTCAGTTGAACCGTCATCAACCACAAAAACCGGCAGACCCAGCGCCAGCGTCTGCCGGATAACCCCGGCAATTCTCTGCTCATGATTATAGACGGGAATGATAATCGCGGCATTCATGGTACTCATTATTATTATTAGAGATCACCCGGCTGTAGGAGCCCACCCCTGTGGGCGATTGGACTCGGTTCATAGAAAGGCCATCATTGTATCGCCCACCGGGGTGGGCTCCTACAACCATACTGCGTCCCAATGGGGATAATCGTTTATATTGTTAACCAATCCTGCTCGCAAGGGATTGGCAACAATGTAACGTCCCAATGCTTTAAGATCTTCTTCTTTGCGAACTGCATGATCATAATACCCTTTTTGAAAAATCGATCTGCCCACCTTTCTGCTGGTTATGGATTTCAACGCATGAATCGTTTTTCCAAGATTTTTATCATCTCCAAGTTGCATTATCCAATGAAGATGGTCGGGCATCACCACAAAACAGAGGGTCCTGGCAAAACCGGCCCGCTCATGGCCCATCAAAACCTGTATCAATAATCGTGCGTTTTTAAAATCATTAAACACGGGCCTGCGCTTGCGGATTACCGTAGTAATAACATATATCCGTCCGGGTTCGGCAAAACGACCGTTGCGCAAATTCTTGGCGTGGGGTTTGCTGTTCCCTGTCATCATGAAATCTTGATCGCTCACAGGGGTGAGCTTCTACAGAAAAAGGCCATACCTGAATCCGTGACGGCTTGAGGTAATATTCCAGGCAATATGTGGAATTTATTGCATCATAGATATTAACATCCAGAGACACAGGCCATGGCCCAGGTTCCCGGCCCCATGTGAACACCGGACGTCAGGGACAGGGGAGTGAGCAGAATTTCCGCCTGCGGCAACAGGCCTTGTACTTGTTGCCGTACCGTCCCGGCCACCCACTCTTTGTTGTCTGAATACTGGAGCATTATAACCGGCCCGGAAGTCTGCCTGTTCAACTCGCCCAGTTTTTCCAGGGCAAAGGCGAGCTGACCCTCTCTGCTGCGGACAACACCGACCTTGCGGACCCCGTTTTCAGCCGGGCTGACAACCGGTTTCGTGTGGAGCAGATTACCGAAAAAACCACCTGCTCTTGACAACCTGCCGCCGGCAACCAGGTATTGCAGTTCGTCGATAAACACATACTCTTTACAATCAACAATGATTTTTCGGGAAAAATCGAGAACATCTTCCATGCTGCCGGCAATATCCACATAACGGGAGGTGAGCAGGGCTATCAGCCCGAGCCGCCCGGAAGCGGCCCCGGTATCCAGGACCTCAAGCAGGTTATCCGGATCATGGGCCTCTTTCCAGGCCATGGCCGTGTCGTAATTGCCGGTATAGGCGGAACCGACGCAGAGATACAGGGTCCGGCCGAACTGGCGGCAGATGCTTTCATAGCGGAGATGCCGCTCAAAGGTGGAGGCCTGGGCCGTCGTTACCTTGCGGCCCGTTCGCATCAGGCAATACAGCTCCTCCGGGGAGCACAGGCTTTCTGGCCGGGACCAGCCGTCAGCAACAATATAGCTGTCAAGCAGGGTTATCGAGTGCTGTCTGGCCAATTCCCTGGTAAGCGAACCGGCGGCATCACTCATCAGGTGGACCACCCGTCCCGTCCCGGCAGCGGACAACTGCGCCGCTCCTCTTTCGTCGATGGCCTCATCAGACCAACCGCTGACTTCACCAAAGGCGGCAAGGCGTATACGCAACTGTTCAGGCTCGGGGGTATGAATATGAACCTTCAGCCGGGTGGCATCCGGCACCACCACCACGCTTTCCCCAAGCCCGGACAATTCGTCGAGAGCGGCGGTTGAGATGTTCTCTGCTTGAATGACCGCATCGACGCAGTAACAGTTGGTGCGGCTCGCCTGAAAATCACTGCTGACCCTGAGTCTGCCCTGAAATAACTTGAGCACGGGAACGGAAATCTCCTGCTGCCCCGTAATCTGCCGGCAAAATCCGTCAAAAAAAATAAACATGGCCAAGGCACCGGCATCAACGACCCCGGCCCTTTGCAGATCAGGGAGAAGCCGGACCCCGGCCAGGACCGCCTGCCGGAGTTTTTTCCCCAAGACCGGATATAAATCTTTCCTTTCAAACTGCTCAAGTGTTGCCGTCAGGGCATCAAAAACCGTCAACATGGTGCCGGGACAGGGCCTGGCAACCGCCTGCCAGGCCCGGTCCCGGCCAAGCGCGGCTTTGGCCGCCAGATCCACCGGATTTTCGACCCGGACAAATTCTCTAAAAAAAGCGGCCGCTATATTGCCGGAATTGCCGGTGGCACAACAAGCAAGCTGCTCAATGGCGGACTCGCCCCTCGCCTCAAGATCCAGGAGCGGTGCCAGGCTGAGGCGAAGATTGGTACCGGTATCGCCATCGGCCACAGGGAACACGTTGATCCGGTCCAACAGGTCGGACCAGGCGGCGAAACATTCATAACCGGTGGCAAAGGCTTTATGAAGTTCTATCATGCCGACAACAGGCGCAGGATGGCATTCCGGTCATATTTACCATTTTCATTCACCGGAATCCGGCCGACGACCTTGATCAGCCGGGGCAGGGCATAGGGTTCCAGGGCCGCAGCCAGCGCCGTTTTGATCTCATCCGGATCACAATTCCCCTGCACCAGGGCAACAATCCGGTGTTCACGCCCGCCAGCTTCAGGTAGGGCCAGGGCAACACTGTCCTGCACCCCGGACTGTTGTTTAATGATTGTCCGGATTCCCTCCAGGTTTACCCGTTTGCCACCCACCTTGGTGATATTATCCAGCCGCCCCTGCAAAGAAAAACTTTTTTCGCCAAAGGGTTTGACCCGATCGCCGGTCAGGAAAAACCCCAGTTCGTCACATGACGCATCGGGAGAAATATATGGGGAGCGGACAGACAGTCTCCGGCCGGAAATTTTCCATTCAACTGCCGGAAAAACGGTAAATTGCTCTTCGCCCAGGAACCGATTGCGACTGGCAATGCCGCCGGTCTCGGTGGCGCCGTATATCTCAACAAGATCGACCCTGTTCTGCCGCGCAAAATCATCATTATCCGCTTTCTCCAGCATACCGGCCGAAGAGACGGCCAGCCGCAGGGTTCCTGCCGATGTTTTTTTTCCCCGCAAGGCCCGGTAATGGGCCGGAACGCTGACCAGCAGAGTGCAGCTCTCCTCCTGGACGGACTTGATGATCTCGCCGGGAAATGAAGGAGTATTATCCAGGACGGTGGCCGAAGAAACAAGCGGCAGGGCAATGGAGAAGAGCAGGCCGTAAATATGATAGGACGAGATGGTGGCGACAATGCAATCGTTTTCCGTGATCCCCAGCCAGCCGGCCAGAAACAGCGCTTCCTGGAATATATTGGCCGCTGTTTTCGACCAGACCTGCGGCATGGCGGTTGTCCCACCGGTGAAAATTTTCAATAGTTCGGATTCAGGTGATAGCGCATTTGTCGGCGGCATTGGTGGCGATGTTGCCGACTGCGGGCAGATGACCTTTGTTCCTGACGGCAATGCACGGGTCGTGTCGGCAATAGCTGTTTGAAAACCGGTTGCCTTTTGGATTCCGGCAAGGGCCTGGCCGGAAAAGGCAAAGGGCAGCAGGAGAACCGGCCCGCCGGCCAGGGAAGCCAACAGGGATGCGGCAATGATCCCCCTGTTTTCGGCAGCGAGGCAGACGGTTTTTTCCGCCTTGCCTGGACCGGCAAAATACGTCCTTAACCAGGCAGCCATCGCATACACTTCAGCAAAGCTGTAGCCGGAACGGATAAATTCCTTTTCCGGAAATTTCGGCCCGTCAAGCAACGAGACGAGAACCGCCATCTCTGTGGCAGACAAAGATCTGCTCATGATCCGGCAGTCCTGCCGAACGCCTGTCCCGCCAACTTCCGGTCTCTCGGCTTGAAGGTGTTATCGTCCATCTCTTTTTTCACTACCTGCTGGAACAGCTTGACCATTTTTATCTTTTGCGGCTCATCCTGATAAAAAGTGTCCCAGGCATAATCAAACAGCTCCTGGAGCTTTTCCGGGCTCATGTTTTTAGGTTGATATACCACCCTGTCAGCGGAATAATCATTCCAGTCATAGGAGAGGATGCGTTTCTGCTGCTGGAGTTCGGCAAAGGCCTTGGTGTGGGGAAATGGTGTCAGTACCGTAAATTCAGCCAGATCAATTTCTACCTCCAGCAGAAAATCAATAAGTCGCCGGATGGAATCTTCAGTGTGGTTGTCAAGCCCCAGTAAAATCGTTCCCTCGACACCGATTCCATGGTCGTGATACCGCTTGATCCGCTCCCTGATATAATCCGAGGTATCAAAAATAGCCTGATACACATACCAGGCCCCGGCCCGGGCGGCCAGGTCAAGCACCTCCGGTTTGTCTTCAATGGGATGGGAGCACCACTTTTTTTTCAGAGGAATCATCTCCCGGAACAGGTCCTTTTCCCACTCGGTATCCTGGGCCAGAGAGTTGTCAACGATAAACAGGCGGTTATTGTCGATGCCGGCCATCTCGGCGACAGCCTTGTCAATCGGGCGGGGCCTGAAAACCCGGCCGCCGAGATAGGAGACGGCACAGGGGTAACAGTTAAAACGACACCCCCTGGAGGCATGCACCAGGTCGACCATCTGGACGCCCTTGTAGTTATACAGTTTACGATTGAGGATATCCCGCCGGGCCGGCCCCACCAGGGCGATATCTGGTCTCTGGTTTATAAAGTTGTAGCAGGGCTGCAGGTTGTCCTGCCGGAAATCGGCAAGGACCTGCTCCATCCTTCCTTCGGCCTCGCCAAGGAAGATGGAATCCGCATGCTTCATGGTTTCCTCGGCATGGAGCATGGTCGCAATGCCGCCAAAGATAACCCGGGTCCCCTGCCGCCGATAGATGTCGGCGATTTCCCAGCCCCGTTTGACCTGTACGGTCAGCATCATGGATATACCGACGAAATCGACCGGCTCGTCAAAATCAATGGTTTCCAGGTTTTCATCAACAAAATCGATATCAACATAATCAGGCAGGGTGGCCGCAAAGACCACCGGGCCATGCGGCGGCAGGTGGAATTCGGTCTGCCGGGCCAGCTTGGCCCATCGGGGATAGATAAGTTTAAATCTCATCGGCTGGCGTGCTTCTGGTTGGCCGCGGCTGCGGCATGGATTTTTTCAGCGCTCAGCAGGGTCATTTTCAGGGTATAACCGGCCGGGCCGGGAACTGTCAATTCAAGTTCCCCCGGAATACGGTATGCATCCGCTGTCCGGCAGGATCGGGCAACAATCGTCCGGGTCTTTATCAGTTCGTTGTTGTAGGTATTGATCCGCCAGCAGCCGTTCGCCGATGGCATTATATCCGTTACCCGGCCGTCGGCCGCGATGATGCGGCAGCAGTGCGGGTTCTCCCGGAGACGTCCATACCGGACATCCTTGCCCGCCGGGCGGACAAATATCGCCCGCACATCATTCATAAGTCCGGCGGCGAATGCCGGTTTGTCAAACGGCGGCACGGCCCGAATGACCTTGAGCCTGCCGGTATAACGGGCCTCAAAAAGAGTAAAGCCCTCTATCGTCATAAGGGCACAGCTGATCTCATTGCCATCCAGCACGGTAACCCCAATCACCGTGCTGCCGGCACCGTCGGCCATGGTAAATTCGACGGAATGCACAAATTGCCACCGGCCCTCGGGATAGACCGATTCACAGACCTTTCTCTGTTCCTGGTGCAGGGACTGCGGCGGTTCTGAAATAAATTTCGGCAGTTGCCGTGGTTTTTCCGCTGCACAGGAGGTGAGCAGAAACAGCAGCATTCCCAGGCAGAAAAGACGGGCTCTCATGGTTTTGCAAACAGGGCGTCCGGGACCGGCCGGTTCAAAACAACATGGGAAAATACCAACTTGGTAAAGGCTCCCGGCCCTGCAAAAATGGTCACGGAATGCAAAAGACCGGCCTGGCCGGCAAGCTTGAGTTCGATGGAGCTGATGAATGGACGCAGGGACTCCTTTTTCGGGGTAAGGCGAATGGTCCGCTTATCTTCGAAGCTGGTTTTAAATGCGGCGTTGTCCGTGAAACGGCCGTTAAGCCAGCCACTGATCTCGCCCATGACGACCTGCATCGCGTCGAGCTGCATCCCCCGCTCTTCAACCAGTTTTCCATCTCGGTCGATAAATTTCCGCACTCTGCCGTCAAACATGAGCAGGATGGAGCGAAAGGGCTCCCGGTACTCCCAGCGCAGGGAGCCGGGCGCTTGAAAGATAAACCGGCCCTTGGAGATAATGGGCCGGACAAGGATCTTCAGATGTGTTTCCTGGATAAAATCCGCCTGCACTGACTGCAGCCGAAGGGATGATTCCGGCACCACGCTCGTACCTTGCGCAGAGACAAGGCCTAGCAGAAAGAATACAAAAATAACCGTGCCGGCAAGCGGGACTTTCACTAAAACATTCCTCCATTGACGGAAATAACCTGACCGGTCATGTAGGATGCCGCCTCGGAACAGAGAAAACCGACCACCATGGCAACTTCCTCGGGCCTGCCTATGCGGGCCATGGGAATCAAGGTCTTGATGTGATCCTTGGGGGCATTCTGAATCATGTCCGTCTCGATCAGGCCCGGTGCGACCACGTTAACCCGGATACCAAGGCGGGCAACCTCTGTGGCGACTGCCCTGCTGGCCGCATTTAATCCGGCTTTGGCCGCCGAATAGTTGGCCTGCCCCCGGCTGGCCATGAGTGACGCTGCCGAGGAGATGGAAACAATGGACCCCCTGCGCCTGCGTACCATCTTTTCCAGAACCGGACGGGTCATGTTGTAAAAGCCGTTCAGGCTGGTGTCGATCACCGACTGCCAATTGTCCCGGGACATCATCATAAAGAGGCCATCGGCAATAATTCCGGCATTGTTGACGAGTACATCTATACCGTCAAGCCTCAAGGCCAGATCTTCAACCACACGTTCCGCAGCCTGGCCGTCCCTGACATCAAATTGACAGATCTCTCCCCGGGAACCGGTCTCCTCAACCATGGCCAAGGTCTGCTCCGCCCCTTTTTTGTCCCCCATGTAGTTAATCACGACATAATAGCCGGCCCGGGCCAGTTCCCCGCATATTGCCCGGCCGATACCCTTGCTGCCGCCGGTGACAATAGCCACTGTATTGCTGTTTGCCGCTGTCATCGCTGTCATGTTTATCAGGCCTGAAAAAGTTGCAGGGTTACCTCGGCGATCACCCTGTCATCCAGGTGTAATGCACAAAAGATCTCCCTGAGGTTTCCGAAATTATAGGTGTTTTTCGCCCTGGCAATAACCGCACTGTCAAAAAATATTCGCTCGATATGAAACCGTGCCCGCTTGATGCCCACCAGGTAACCCATCTGGTCCGAATCCAACCCCTTGGTTATAATTCTGTCCCAGCCGTTACACACCCCGGCGGCCTGGGCCGCCAGTTCAACCAGGATCAGGGAATGGACACCTTTCTCATCAGCCAGGGGCCAGGATGCCCTGACAACCGAACGGGTTACGGCATAGGTACTCTCAACCTCAAGGACCTCGTCAATCAACAGCATATTGCCGCGATGCGGAAGAAGATCCTTAAGAGTCAGGTCGGAGAGTTGCAGTGTATTCACAAATCGGCTCTTCCCCGGGTGCACCCTCCCCGGGATTTAAAAAAATAGCTGCCAAATCAGATGACAACTTGATAGAGTCATTATATATACCATTATTTGAGATGCGGCACAATTTTCTGGCGCCGACTCTTTACGGCCCCGGAGCGGTCGCCGTCCCCAGAGGCCTCAATAGCATAAACTTCGACAAAGTTATAGGCGGAAACATACAAAGCATGGATGCATTAACTGAAGAACTCAAAGTCAAGCTCATTGATATTCTGAACCTTACAGGCGTCAATCCGGCAGACATTGATAAAAACGCTCAGCTTGTCGGCGGTGATCTCGGGATCGATTCCATTGATGTCCTGGAGATGGTGGTTATGGTAGAAAAGGATTACGGCGTCACCATCAACAGTCAGGATGTCGGCGAAAAGGTTTTTTCAACCCTGGCTTCTCTGGCTGAATATATTAAAGAAAACTCCTCCAAGCCTTCTCCTTGAGTTCACTCCCGGTATACATTGCCGGAATCGGCATTATCAGTGCACTTGGTTCCGGGTTGGCCGCCACGGAGCAGGCCCTGCACGAAAACAGAACCGCTGTCGGTCCATTGCAGATTTTTCCCCTGCTTCAGGGGTGCCCTCTGCCGGTGGGGCAGATTCACGGGCTCCCGGCTGCGGCACCCCTGCCCCGGACCCATCAGCTGGCAGGCATTGCAGCAGAACAGGCCCTGGCCGGGTGCCGTCAACCGCCCGATGCAATCATTCTCGGCACCACTACCGGCGGTATCCTGAAGACGGAACAGTTGCTGCGGGACAATGAGCAAACGAAAACATTGTACCGGTATCATGGGTTAACCACTGTTGCCGAGGAGATTGCCCGGCAATGGAGCTGCGGCGGCCCAGCCCTTACAGTCTCTACCGCCTGCTCTTCCGGGGCGGTCGCCATCACCATGGCCCTGCAAATGCTCCGGGCCGGCAAAGCGGAACAAATCCTGGCCGGTGGTGTTGATTCTCTCTGCCGATTGACCTATTTCGGCTTCCACTCCCTGCAGCTTGTTGATCGTGCCGGCTGTAGGCCTCTGGATACCAACCGGCAGGGAATGGCAGTGGCCGAAGGTGCGGCCTTATTGCTGTTAACCACAAGACGGCCCCGGGAGCCCCTTGCCGAACTTATAGGGGCCGGTCTTTCCTGCGACGCCTATCATCCGGCAGCTCCCCATCCCGAGGGGCAGGGAGCTCTCATGGCGATGCAGGCTGCGCTTGCCGATGCAGGTCTCGATCCGGCGGATATTGACTACATCAATCTTCACGGTACCGGTACCCCGGATAACGACTTGGCTGAATCCAAGGCCGTCCGCAGACTTTTTTCCGTCCCGCCCCCGCTTTCCTCGATCAAGGGAGCAACAGGGCATAGCCTCGCGGCTGCCGGAGCCATTGAGGCCGCAGTCGCGGCGATAGCGGTTTCCCGCCACCTGGTCCCTGCCAACACCGGTTGCCGTGAGCCTGATCCCGCTCTTGGCCTGCATCCGGTAACCCGGCCGCTCAAACAGCCGCTGGCGGCCGTTCTTTCCAATTCATTTGGTTTCGGGGGCAATAACGGCTGCCTGGTGATCGGGCGGCCACGTCCGGCCGGTTTTTCGGCAGCACCGGTTCCGCAGCAGCATGAATGCCGGCTGGCCATTCACGGCAGCGCCTGCCTGACCGGAGCGGGGGCAACAGCGGCGACAATGGCCCGGCTTCTGCAAGGCCGTGCTGTCTGCGGCATGGCTGAGCCCGACCTGGTTGCAAAAAAACTGCCGCCGCGGCTGGTTCGCCGCCTGAAACGATTACCCCGCCTGGCCCTGTCGCTGGCCCTTGCCGCCCATGAACATTCCGGCCTGACCAGGAAACCGGCGGCCATATTTATGGGCACCGGCTGGGGCGCGCTCTCGGAAACCTATGATTTCCTGACCCGTCTCACCGAGACTGAAGAGCAGTTTCCAAGCCCCACGGATTTTGTCGGCTCCGTCCATAACGCAGCGGCCAGCCAGGTCGCGATCATGTTCGGCGCAACCGGGGCCAACATCACCACAAGTGGTGGAGACTGTTCCTTTGAGCAGGCCCTGCTGGCGGCGGCTCTCCTGGTCAAGGATCAGGATCAATCCGCCCTGGTACTCGGCGCTGACGAAGGACATGATTATCTGTCACCGCTTCTTGACCCGTCTATTGCGCCATCCCTCCCCCTGGCCGATGGCGGCGGGGCCTTGGTTGTCAGTAAAATGACCAGGGGTACACAATGCAGGGTCAGGGTGCCCTTTTACTCCAGCCGCAGGGCTGCTGATGTGCTCGCCGCACTTGTTGCCTGGTGCGGCGGGCAACAGGTGCGGGAGAATTGCGGCCTGATACTTGCCGGTATTCCCGCGGCCACAAGACAGGATGGCGAAATGCAGCTTGCGCAGTTCCTGACCCGGACCGGGAGTTCCGCCCCCGTTATCCGCTACCGCGCCCTGACCGGAGAATTTGCCTCGGCCTCGGCCGTCGCTGCTGTTGCCGCGGCCTCTGTCATAGAAAGCGGCCGGGTGCCGGGAACCATGACCAAGGATACAGACATACCGCTTGCGCATAAAAATGTTCTGGTGCTCGGCCTGGGGAAATACGTTACGGCCATGGAGTTTGCCCGCCCGTGAAAATTCTGCTCATCTCCCCCAATACCCTCACGGTCCCCTATCCCGTGTACCCCATTGGTCTTGATTATGTAGCCGGTGCGGTCTCCGACCGGCACCAGGTGCGGATAGCGGACATGAACATTCTCAGCCGTGATGCCCTTGCCCTGCTCCTCCGGGAATTCTCTCCGGAGATCATCGGCCTGTCCTG
Organism: bacterium BMS3Bbin14; assembly: GCA_002897615.1. Classification (GTDB taxonomy): domain Bacteria; phylum Desulfobacterota; class Desulfobulbia; order Desulfobulbales; family Desulfobulbaceae; genus BMS3Abin13. Next base: position 45,256 of record BDTX01000028.1, on the reverse strand, counting down.
CCGCAACATAGATAATACCGAGGCCGGTGATCCGCTTTTTTTTGTCAACGGTTACCAGGAGTTGGTTACCTGGCTGCGTCAACACAGCGAGGCGGTCATTGTCTGCGGCGGCAGCGGTTTCAGCATCATGCCGGAAGAGATCTTTTCTGTCCTTGGTGCCGATTACGGCATAATCGGCGAAGGAGAACGATTCGGGCTGCTGGCGGACGCCCTGGAAGAGGGAGCGGATACGACGAACCTGCCCGGAGTGCTATCGGCCCGGGGGCGGGGGAAAACGCCCCCGCCATGGAACGGCGGCAGGACGAGGGAATTCGGCAGTACTTCCCACTACCAATTCTATCTGGAAAAAGGGGGTATGTTGAACCTGCAAACCAAACGTGGGTGCTCATTTCGCTGCATCTACTGTTCCTACCCCCATATTGAAGGGAAAAAACATCGTTTGTCAAAACCGGAGGAGGTGGCCCGGACAGCCCTGCGCCTGCAAGAGGCAGGAGCAAAGTATCTTTTTATCACCGACTCTGCCTTTGATTCGGATATCAAACACAGCCTGGATGTGGCGAGGGCCTTCAAAAGAATCGGCATCAAGATTCCATGGGGGGGATTTTTTGCCCCGGTCAGGCTGCCGGCTGGTTATTTCACGGTCATGAAAGAAGCCGGTCTCAAACATGTGGAGTTCGGCACCGAGTCCTTGTCTGACCGCATGCTGCGATCCTACCGGAAACCCTTCCGCACCAGGGATGTCTTTGCCGCCCACCGGCAGGCGCGCCAAGCCGGCCTCCATGTGGCCCATTACTTTCTAATGGGCGGTCCGGGGGAGTCGGCATCTACTGTCACCGAGAGCCTTGATAACATCGAAAATCTTAACAGGACGGCCCTGTTTTTTTTTATCGGCATCAGGATCTATCCCCGGACGGAGCTCTACGACATCGCGCTTGACGAGGGCAAAATAACAGCGGGGATGAACATGCTGGAACCCGTCTTTTATGAAGCCGACGACATTGACCGCGAAGCCATCGCCGCTCTTGTCACGGCCAGGGCCGGCAGGCGAATCAACTGGATAATCGGCTCTGGTGGCGCCAGGAGCGCCGCAACGGTCAGTAAAATGCATGACCGGGGTTATACCGGACCACTCTGGGAGTATCTTGTTCGTTAGCGCCCGATTGAAATTGAAGTTCAGCTTATGAAATCTCATTCATCTTTTCCTGAAAAGGTTCTGATCATCGGCTCTGGTATCGGTGGCCTCAGCACGGCAATTATTCTTGCCAAACTTGGCTTTGACATTACCGTCCTGGAGAAAAATCCCAAACCGGGCGGACTGATGCGCAGCTACACTCGAGACGGGATCGAGTGTGCCGTTGGGGTGCATTACCTGGGGTCGTTGGCCCAAGGTCAAGTCCTGCGAAAATTTTTTGATTATTTGGGGGTCACCGCCGCGATTCCAGTAACACGAATGGGGCAAAATGGCATTATCGACCGGTATATTTTCGACTCCTCCGGCAATCATCCGGCAACGTTTGATTTACCGCCGGGGATGGATGCCTTTGAAGAGAATCTCAAACAGACTTTTCCGGCAGAACAAAAAAAAATTGCTGCAATAGTAGACCCGATACGCAAAGCAGCCGCTCAACTGCACGCGCTCGATTTACTCTATTCAACCGGGAACGATTTTTCACTGCTTGATCAGTCCCGGCCGTTGGGAGAGATTTTAGACCATCTCAAATGCTCGCCCGGGTTGCGCAGTGTCCTGGCGGTACCCGCCTCCTGGATCGGCGTTCCGCTCCATGACTGCCCGGTGTACTATCATAATATGGCTCTTGCCTCCTATGTTTCTTCCTCGTGGCGTTTGAACCGTAGTGGTTCGGATATGGCGGATGTCTTGGCCGCGCGTCTTAAAGAATTGGGGGGGGAAATTATTACCGGTGCGGAAGTCAGCCAGATCCATGTCCGCTCGCGCGTCGTTACGGGCCTGCAATTAACATCCGGAGACCGCTTGACAGCCGCAGCTGTTATCGGAGCAGTGCATCCGAAAATTGTTTTAAAGATGCTTCCTCCGCAAGGGGCGATCAGGCCTTCATACCGGCAACGGATTACCGGCCTGGAAGATACCCATGGTATTTTTTCAGTCCATGCCCGGATTGATGGTGATACCCATCCGGAAATTTCCCATAACATTTTTAAAATAGAGACGGACCGGGATGGTAATGTGCAGGATCTAAGGTTTTATCAAATCCGGAAAAGCGAAAGAGAGGGCATCAATCTCCTTTCGATCCTTACGTCCGGCAAGAACGAACTATGGGTACCCTGGGAGAATGCCCGAAGCGGTCGCCGTGGCAATGACTACCTGGAGGCAAAAGAACGACATGCCCTGCAACTGGTCCGGGAGGCGGAAGAGCTGTTCGGTTCTTTTAAAGGGTTGAAAATCCTTGATGCATACACGCCCCTGACAATACGAGACTGGGTCAACAGCCCGGGAGGGAGCGCTTACGGTGTGCTACGTTCTTCCAGCCAGATACTGGCCACGGCCCTGCTGAACCGCACTTCCGTGAAAGGATTGTATCTTGCCGGCCAGAACGTGATGGCCCCGGGAATTATCGGTACCATTATGGGGTCTTTCAGTACCGTAAAACTGATTCTGGGGGCAGATGATTTTAGAAAAGTGATCCGCTTATAACCGGCCTCCTGGATCCGTGAGCGTTCGAGAACGGTGCCGATGCAAGGCGGCAACGATGTTGATTGTCCTGGTGTGATATCAACGAGTTGCCAATGCAGCAGGTACGCCGCTCTCGGGCGCCCCGCAGGGCGGCGCGGTGAAGACCGGAAAATGCGTTTATTCGGTAGTAATGCAACAAATTCCACATATTGCCAGGAATTGCACCTCAAGCCGTCACGGATTCAGGTGCCTGGTCACTATTGATGGGAGCGCTATACTTTCAAGAGGGCTCCTATTGTGTATTTCCGGTCCAGGTGGTATGTTGATTTGTGCAAAAATAAGATTCTTTTCTTTTAGTTATCCATAAAGGACAGGCGGAGCAGGTCACAGGTGCTCGTGAATTGTAACGATTGAACTGGACTTGATACGATAATTTGTGGTATTCACTTGTTGAATTAAAAAAGACGGAAAAAGACGGGATGGCCGCCAAGGTGACAACGGATGGTGACTCTCCCTGGTTTTCCGGCCACTTTCCGAATGACCCGGTCCTGCCGGGAATTGCCCAGTTGGAAATGATTGCAGATCTTATTACCGCCTCCCGGGAAGATACCTTACGCATGACGGGTTTGAGCCGGATTAAGTTCAGAAAAATCGTCAGGCCGGGGGAACTGCTTGACATTCACGCCGCATGCGGCAAGAAGAAAGATCTCTATACCTTCCGGATAACAAGCAGGAACGAGGAAGTCTGTTCCGGTATAATGCTTTTTGCCCAAAAAAAATAAAAAACAGCGAATTTATGAACAACGACATTAACCAGACCATCACCCGAGTCGCTGAAATCATCATTAACGAACTTAAGCTTGAAGATGTCACGCCGGGAACCTTTGATGCCGACCTTGACCTGGTGGACGAAGTGGGCATTGACAGTATGGATCTGGCGACCATTGCCTTGGTTCTCCGGGACGAACACGGGATACGTATTGACGAAGATGATTACCCCAAGCTGACAACCGTGCGCATCATTGCAGAGTACATCGACAACAAGCTCACAATTGGCGAATAAGTGACCGCACAGACTGAGAAGCAGCAGGAGTACAAATTCTCTGATATCATAGCGGATCCGGTTATCAAAGAGCGGTGGGAAAAGGTTCGCAGGTATTTCTTTCTGCGTGAATCCACCTATGACATGACAAACCGGTGCAATGTTCGCTGTGAAGGCTGCTATTATTTTACCGGTGAAAAACAGTTCGCCGATGAAAACACTGATCCAACCGCCTGGCAACAGCTTCTGGAGGCGGAAAAGAAGCGCGGCATAACCTTTGTCGTCCTGGCCGGGGCCGAGCCTTCACTGGTGCCGCAGTTGTGTGAGGTCTGCTACCGGGTGATCCCCTTGGGCGCCATTGCCAGTAACGGCCTGAAACCAATCCCGCCGGAGATAGACTACCGGATCCATATCTCGGTCTGGGGCAATGACCGAACCAGTCTTGCCATCAGGAAGGCCCCTGACATGCTTATTCGGCAGATGGCGAACTACCAGGATGATCCCAGGGCTGTCTTTGTTTATACTTTCACCCCGGTTAACATTGATGAGGCCCTGGAAGTAACCGGGCTTCTGGCAGCAGGCGGCCAGAAAATTACCTTCAACATGTTTTCCGCTCCGGTTGGATACAACGGCCATCTCCGCCATACTTCGGAAACACTGGCCAAAACACGGCAGGTTATGATCGAACTGCTGGCAGAGTTTCCGGAGACCATTCTTTTTTCCCCTTACAACATCGTCGCCCATACCGGACAAAAGGGGCTGCATGAGCTTTTTTCGTGTTCTTATCCCCGGATGAACCCTTCCACGGATATCGGTCTTGGCAGGTCGTTTCGGCAATACCGCACCAATCTGCAGTGGGACCGCGATGCTGCCTGCTGCGTGCCGGATACGGACTGCGATGACTGCCGCCATTATGCCGCCGGCAGCGCCGTGGTCACGGCCAGGATGTACCGTCATGCCACTGACCCGGTGACCTTCTCTGCCTGGCTGGACTATGTCGACACTTATCTCGCAGTCTGGGTCAAAGGCTATGACAAGGGGCGGAATCTCTGTAATACGCTAACTCCGCCTCCAAACAATTAGTTGGTTCCCGTGCAATTATGATAACCGTCAGTTCCCTGCTTGATGATCACTGGTATGAGCGCTATAAAAAAATATCAAGGCTCAATATCCGCAGTTCCATCTATGATGTAACCGATCACTGTAACCTCCGCTGCAAAGGCTGTTTCTTTTTTTCCTCGGGAGAACATGAGGTGGCCTCGGAAGAAAAAGACGTGAGCAAATGGCACGCCTTTGTCGAAAAGGAGATGGCCCGGGGAGTAAACCTTGCCATCCTGATAGGCGGGGAGCCCTCCCTCTGCCTGGACCGAATCGAAGCTTTTTATAAACGGCTGCCCACTTTCTGTGCCACCAATGGACTGATCAAGGTGCCCAGGGACCGTTTCCCCGACCTGATGGTCGGCCTCTCCCTGTGGGGGGATGCGGAGGATGAGAAAATTCTGCGGGGCAAGGATACCTTCAGGATTTCCAGTGCCAACTACGAGGGTGATCGCCATGCCTATTACCTCTACACGATTACCCCGAAACAGCTCGGCAAGACAGAGAAAATTATCCGCAAGATTGCCGATGTCGGCCTCAAGGTCCATATGCAGCTCCTCTCGAATGACGAGGGGGTGGACGGCTTTTCCTGGCAGGCGGACGAACTGGTTGCCATTCGGGCGGAAATGGATGACATTCTGGACCAGTACCCCCGGACGGTTATTTCCTCAAAATACTATCATCAGATCATCACCACGGGCCAAATGCTGGGCAGAAAATTCGGCTGGATGGAATGTCCCTCGGTAACGGAACCCATCGATAAGAGAGAACCCCGTCCCAAGCGACTGACCAACTTTATCCGCTGGGCATCCGACCTGCAGACCATGCACCGCTGCTGCACCTCGGAAACCCGGGACTGCTCCACCTGCAAGGATGGTGCCGCCCACATGAGCTGGGTCATGGTTAATAAACGGGCCCATATCGCAACCACCCGTGATCTGCAGAACTGGATCGAAATTTACGAAATGTTTGCCAAGCTGTACCAGTTTATCCCTTGGTAGAGATATATGGGGGGGAAAGACGCGGTTATCGTCGGCTATGATGCCATCTCCCCGCTGGGAAACGACCTGGAAACCCAGTGGCAACGTGCCCTTAATGGAGAAAGCGGCATCGGCACCTTGACCCGTTTTCCGCTGACCGAAGATTTTCCCGTTCGCATTGCCGGCCAGGTTCGGGACATTGACGATAAGGACTATCCCTTCCTTTCCGCCAGGCACCAAGCTGCCTGGAGTTCGCCGGTCTTCAGGTACTCCATGCTCTCGGTCGTAAGAGCCCTTGAGCGCAGCCGGATTGAGATAGACCGGGATATCTCGTCCCGGGTAGCGGTGACCTACAGTTCGGCCATTGGCGGTTTAGACGCGGTTTTGACCGCTGACCGGCGATTACGGGCTGAAAATAAACTGCCCCACCCCTATGCGAATCCCAATGCCTGCATCAACATGATTGGCGGCAAGATCGCCATTGATATCGGGGCGCACGGTCCGATTACCTCCACCGTCGCCGCCTGCGCCACCGGTCTGACTTCCATGATAATCGGTGCCATGTTTCTGGCCCTGGGCAGGGCGGATGTGGCCATCTGCGGGGCCGTGGATTTTGCCCTGGTTGAACCGATTGTGGCCGGTTTTTATACTATGAACGGTGTATATAACCCCAAAGAGGGCCGGGAAAACGAGCCGCCGGAAGCAGCCAGCCGGCCATTTTCTTCTCAGCGCCGGGGATTTGTCCTTGCCGAAGGCGCCGGGGCAGTGATCCTTGCTACCAGGGAATTTGCCAAGGCACACGGCCTGCACTATAATACCGAGCTTGCCGGTTGGGGAATGACCTCGGATGCGCACCACTTTGTCGCGCCGAATTTTGCAACCGTTAAACAGTGTATCCACGATGCAATTACTGATGCCGGACTGGCGCCGGAAGATATTGCCGCAGTCAATGCCCATGCTGCCTCGACCAGGGTCGGCGACAAGATTGAATATGATGCTCTCAAGGCGATCTTTAATGATGTACTGCCGCCGGTCAGCGCCAATAAATCCCTCATTGGCCACGCCATGGGGGCCTCCAGCGTCATTGAAACCATCTTTGCCCTGTGCGGCATGGAGCGGGACGTACTCCTGCCGACCAGGAATTACCGGCCGGACCCGGAAATCGTGATCGACTGTGTGCCCGAAGGGAAACGGTCCCTGGCGCAGGAGTTCATCCTGAAAAATTCCTTTGGTTTCGGCGGCTGTAACGCCTGTGCAGTCTTCAAAAAAGCTGAGTAGCAAACCAGATATGAAGGCACCAAAAAACAGGAAGGTTTTTGTCATTGGTTATGACGCAGCCACTGCCCTGGGCAACACCTTTGCCAGAACATGGCAGGGGGCCGTGAACGGCCGGGCCGGTTTTCGCAGGCTCACCCGGTGCGAGACCTCCAGCCGCAGCAATGTGGTGGGCGAAATTCCCGACTGGAATCCGAGCCGGCTCTCGTTCGTTGACCGTAAAGAGGTCTCTCTCTGGGATGCAGCCTATATGTTCCTCACCATGGAGGTCTGCCGAAACGCCCTTGAACATGCAGGCCTGGAAATAACTGCAGAGACCGGGCCTCGAACCGGCTGTCTGATCGGCTCGGCACTCAACGGCACGGATGCGTACCGCATTGCCATGGATAACTATATCAACCGGGGACCGTTCAAGGTCAGTCCCTATCTCCTGCCCAACGTATGCGCCAACCTGCCGGCCGGCAAGGCCGGAATGTTACTGGGATTCACCGGACCGATCTTTTCTCCTCAGGGAGCCTGTGCCTCAGGCAATTATGCCATAGCTGTCGGGGCCAGGATGATCCGGGACGGAGACTGTGACTTTATCCTGGCCGGGGGAGTTGAGACCTGTCTGATCCCTGAAATTATCCAGGGGTTTGCCAATATGCTTGCCACTATCAAAGTCGGCCCCAAGGATCGCGCCTTTGAAGATCCCGGCCAGGCATCCCGGCCGTTCAGCATTGACCGCAAGGGCTTTGTCCTGGCCGAAGGAGCAGGGGTGGTGGTTCTGGCTGCAGAGGAGGCTGTAAAAATGCATGGTCTTACCGCCAGGGCGGAAATTGCAGGCATCGGCTGGAATTCGGATGCCCATCATTTTACCCGGCCGAACCCCGAAACCGTTACCAGGGCCATGCGGGACGCCATCAATGATGCGGAGATCGCGCCCCATGATATCGGCGCTGTCAATGCCCACGGCACTTCAACGTCCAGGGGCGACAGTACGGAGGTTGAGTGCTTGCGGGCCATCTTCGGCAGGAAATTAAAAAAAATTCCGGTCTCGGCCAACAAATCCCAGGTCGGCCACAGCCTGGGGGCATCCGCTGCCATTGAGGCTGCCCTGGCGATTGAGGCCATGCAGCAGGGAGTCGTCCTGCCCACGATCAACCATATCCCGGACCCGGCGTTCAATGACCTGGATGTCGTGCCCAACAAGACCCGCAAGTATGTCCATGAGTTTGTGCTCTCCAATTCATTCGGCTTTGGCGGCACCAACTGCTGTATTGTTTTTCGGGGAATGTGATGCGACCCAAACCATTTATCCCGGAATGCCTGGATAACCCATCCTTTGTCAGAGATAAAAACAGCGGGACGGTCTGGCATCGCTGCGAGCTGCGCACCTTGTATGTGGATACCGATCGGTCGCAGGTCGTCTACCATGCCAACTACCTGAAATATTTTGAATTCGGCAGGGCATCGCTCATGCGGGACGCTTCCTATCCCTATAAAAAGATTGAAGAAAGCGGCTACATATATCCCATTATCAAAACAGAACTCAACTATTATTCACCGCTCTTCTATGATGACCTGATGTACATCCATACCAGGCCGGCCGGCCTGGAGCTGGTCAAGCTGCAGTTTGATTACCTGATCACCAGGGCCGACAACGGCGATATCGCCTGCACCGGCTTTACCCGGCATTGCGCGGTGAACAGCAAGGGCATCCCGGTCGAGATAGACGCCAAGACCCTCCGGCTCTGGCGGGAATTCCCGGATTCATGACCACCAGCCTTACCCCGGTCGCAATTGCTGTCCGCCCCTGGTTTGGTGACCACTGTTTTGGTGGCAGGATCGTCCTGCCGGCCGTGGAGACCATGCTTCTGCTGGCCGCAGAGGTAAAAAGATCCTGTCCTGAAATCGATGTCAGGGTTATGGAAGATGTCCGCTTTGCCAAATTTCTTGAAATTCCGCCGGGGAGCACAACCGTGGCCGCCCTGGTTGAATGCAGCAGGAATGACAATGGTGCGTTATGCGCCAGGCTGTTCAGCCGGGTACGATTCAAGGCCATGACCAGGCTGAAAGAGCATGGCGAGATTCTGTTCCCGCCTGCGGCGGAAAGCAATAGGGCTGAGGTGGCGGCCATTAGCCCGGCGCCCCTGGCTGGTCCGGTGATTGAAGTGGAAGTGGACCGAATTTACCGGGAACTGGTGCCCTTTGGCCCGGCCTATCATACCTTGCAGGATACCCTTTTCCTTTCCGGGCAGGGCGCATGGGGAAAACTGAAAGCCCCGGTACTGCCTGCTGTCGGCAGCATGCAGGAAATCATCGGTTCACCATTTCCCCTGGACGGGGCACTGCACGCTGCCTGTGTTCTGGGGCAGCGGTCTGCGGACTTTGTGCCCTTTCCCGTGGAACTCGGCAGGCGAATTGTCCGCAGACCCACACAGGCGGGCGGCAGCTATATCACCCGGGTCGTGCCGGTCTCCCGGACCAGTGACGAACTGGTCTTTGATCTGGGGATTTTCGACAACGATGGACAGATTTATGAAACCGTCACCGGAGTACGGATGCGGGATGTGAGCAGGGGGACGATCAAGCCACCGGCTTGGATGAAAAAATAAGAATCAGGAATGAAGAGCAAAAATGCAATTCAGGAACACTCATTACAGATAGTTGCTCTTAACAAAATTCAGCTATACCGCCGACGCGGGAGCTTCTTGATTGCAACCTCAAGCCGTCACGGATTCAGGTGCAAATTATCGGTTCGCCCAGCAAAGCAATTTCTCCATGGAGACCCTGGCCAGCCAGCGCAAAAAGATCATGGAATAGACTGCGCCGGAAAGATACATCCCGAGCAGAAAGACCAGGTGCGACAGGCCGTAGGTCAACGGGCCGCCGATGATGACAATCCAGGGATCATGCAGCCTGGCCGACAGAATGCCAAGGGCTGCAACCGCCGGCCAGCCGATGATATAGCTGAAACCGATGGCAAAGACACCGGCCAGCACCATGGGGGTAGGTTTTTCTTTAAATGCGGCCAGGTCGGCCTGCTCCTCAATGGCGGAGCGGACAAAACCGGTTTCAGCAATTTTTAGGATACTCTGCCTGATCACCTGAGTCGTATTACAGTATAAGGAAAGAGTTGTTCAGTAAATGGCCAGCACTATGATCAATGTACACTCAACCGGCCCGGCAATCAACAATTAACAAAATCAACAGCGTGAACCAAACTGACAGTTGGGCCTTTTTCGACAAGGTCTATTGTATTTCCATTGATGACCGCCGCGACAGGCGGGAGCAGGCAAGAAAGCAGTTTGCCGAGGTCGGCCTGCTGGAACGGGTCGAGTTTGTCATTGTTAAAAAGCATCCTGAAAACCGGGAAAAGGGTATTGTTCAGTCCCACATGCATTGCCTGAAAAAGGGTTTAAAGGCAGGAGCACGACGCATCCTGATTTTTGAGGATGATGTTTTTTTTCAGGGCGTTGATGCCCCGGCGCTACATGAGGCCTGTGCTTTTCTGCACCACCGGACAAAATGGAATGGTTTTTTCCTGGGCGGCATTACCAGCGGCAGCAGCAAGACCGGGCTGAAATGCCTGGTCAAAATTAAATACCGCTGCCTGTCCCATGCCTACGCGCTCAACCGTCCCTTGGCCGAACGTCTTGTCCGGGAGCCCTGGAGCGGTATCCCGTTTGATGGTCTGCTGCGGCGGCACAACACGGATTTTTATGCGCTCTATCCCATGTGCGCCTTCCAGGGACTTGCCGGCACCGACAACCAGACAGTACTCATTGATCGGCTGCGAAGGCTTTTCGGGGGCCTGCCGTTTATCCAGAGGGCAAACGAGTTTTACCAGAACCATAAGGCACCGCTCATTATCGCTCACATGGCAATCCTTATTATGCTTGGTGCCTTGGCACTTAAGCTGTGGTAATTGAAGGAAAATGATCAACTACCGCCTCCTGGCCATCGTCTCTTTCCTGATTATCGGCTGCGCAGCCCTGGGGCTGCTGCGACTTGACATCGATACGGACGTGGTCCATTCCCTGCCTGCCGGCGATAAAGTTATCACAGATGCCCTCGATATTTTCGAACATCATCCCATCCAGGACCAGGTCGCCGTAGACATCATGATCAATGGTGACGATCCGGACATACTGGTAGCATGCGGCACTTTTCTCAAGCAAAAAATGCAGGCAAGCGGCCTGTTTGCCCGGGTCGGCACCGATGCAGTCAGCAAGTTGATTCCGGGTCTGGCTGTTCATGTGGCCCGTTCCCTGCCTCTCCTGTTTTCCAAAGAAGAGCTGGCCCGGGATGTTGCCCCCCTTCTTGAAAAAAATCGGATCAAAAAACGCCTCCAGACACTGTATGCTGATCTAAGCAGCCTGGGGGGAATCGGCCAGGCAAAATTCATCGGCTCGGATCCACTTGGCCTGAAAAACCTGGTTCTGGCGAAAATGGCCCTGCTGGCTCCCTCCCTGAACGCCAGGTTTTACCGGGGCAGCCTGCTCTCTGCTGATGGGCGTCACCTGCTGGTCACCGCCAGACCGCTTGCGGCAAGCACCAACACCGCCTCTGCCCGCAGAATTTCTAAACTGATTGCGGAGAGTGCCCGGCAACTCGCAGAGCAATATGGCCCCAAGGGAGTCCATGTGACCCTGACACCGGTGGGGGCCTACCGGGCGGCTCTGGATAATGAACGTATTATCCGTCATGATGTGCGCCTGGCCCTGGTGCTGTCAACCGCGGGCATTGCCCTGTTGTTGCTCTTTTCTTTTCCCCGGCCCCTGATGGGCCTCCTGTCCCTGGTCCCGGCCCTTGCCGGTTTGGCCGCTGCCCTGTTTGTCTATTCCCTGTTCCACTCCAGCATCTCGATCATGGTGCTCGGCTTTGGCGGGGCCATTATATCCATCACCGTGGACCACGGTATTGCCTACCTGCTTTTTCTTGACCGCCCCTGTGAAACAAGGGGCAAAGATGCGTCCCATGAGGTGCGTGCCATCGGCATCATGGCAGTAATTACCACCATCGGCGCCTTTCTGATCCTCGGTTTAAGCGGTTTTCCAATTTTTACCGAACTGGGCCAGTTCGCCGCCCTTGGCACCCTGTTTTCCTTTCTCTTTGTCCACTCAGTTTTTCCAAGAATTTTCCCAACCATGCCGCCCGGCAGCAACCGCGCCCTGCCGCTCCGGGGGGTTGTCAATGCCCTGTATAATACCGGAAAACCCGGTGCCGCGGCTGCGGCTCTGCTGGCCTTTGTCCTGTTCTTTTTCGCAAAACCGACTTTTCATGTAAGTTTAAGCAGCATGAACACGGTAAGTGCGGCAACTCTTAAAGCCGAGGCGCTGTTCACCAGGGTCTGGGGGAACCTCGGCAAGCGGGTTTTTCTGATGAGTTCCGCCGGCTCCATCGCGGCAATCCAGCACCACGATGACCGGGTTCTTGCAAAAATAGAACATGATATCCGGAAAAATATCCTGACCGCTGCCTTTGTACCGTCGATGATTTTCCCGGGCCGGGAAAGAGGGGAACAAAACCTGGCCGCCTGGCATGAATTCTGGAACAGCCGCCGGGTTGCAGGGGTAAAAAAGGCGCTGTTTACGGCAGGAACCAAGCTGGGCTTTACACCTGATGCCTTTGCTGATTTCTGCTCCCTGCTCAGCCCTTCATTTAAGGCCCCCCCCCTTGCCATTCCCGCCAAGTATTACCCCCTGCTTGGAATTGCAAAAAATACAAAAAATTCCGGCCTGATCCAATTCATAACCATCCTGCCGGGAAAGAACTATGACGCCTCTGATTTTTTTGTCCGTTACGGCCGCAACGACAAAATATTTGATGCTGCTTTTTTTACAAAACGGCTGGCGGATATCCTGTTTTCAACCTTCACCACCATGCTGGTGATCATTGCCGCCGGCCTGGTCCTGCTGCTGCTTTTTTTCTACCTGAACCTGTACCTCACGTTTCTGACCCTGCTGCCGGTTATTTTTGCCTATATCTGCACCCTGGGCACACTGAAGCTGATCGGCCATCCCCTTGATATTCCCGCTCTCATGTTATCTGTTATCATCCTGGGCATGGGTATTGACTACGCCATTTTCTGTGTCCGGGCCCACCAGCGGTACCGGGATATCGCTCACCCTTCCTACGCCCTGGTGCGTGTCGGGGTCTTCCTGGCGGGTGTTTCCACCCTGATCGGTTTTGGCGTGCTCTGCTTTGCCGACCACTCCCTGTTGCAGAGCATAGGAATTACATCCTTTCTCGGTATTGCCTATTCCCTGCTCGGCACTTTTCTCCTCTTGCCTCCCCTGCTGGACCTGTACTTCAGAGAAGGCCGGAAGAATAAGGCGAATAAAAAGGATATCAACCAGCGTATCCGCAATCGTTACCGGTTACTGGAGTCCTATCCCAGGCTGTTTGCCCGCTTCAAGCTGCGGTTTGATCCCATGTTCAAAGATCTGCCACGGATGCTGACCCCAAAAAAGGATATCAAGACCATTATTGATATCGGTTGCGGATACGGCGTTCCCGCCTGCTGGTGCCTGGAACGCTTTGCGGATGCAAAAGTTTTTGGTATTGATCCCGATCCCGAAAGGGTCCGGGTGGCCTCCCTGGTCACCGGGGACCGGGGGACCATAACCCGTGGTCTGGCACCGGAGATGGCGTCCTTGCCAAATCCGGCCGACGTTATCCTGCTGCTCGACATGCTCCACTACCTGGATGACGAGACAGTGAGGGCGGTTTTTGCGGGCAGCTTCAGAGCCCTTGGTCCGGGAGGAATCCTGGTGGCGCGGTTCGTGATCCGGCCGGCGGGAAAACCGTCATGGTTCTGGCGGCTGGAGGGCAGCCGGAGCAAATTATCAGGGCATCCGCCCCGGTATCGCCCGGCTGCAAGGATGGCCGGCCTCCTGGCTGCCGCCGGTTTCAGGGTGACCGTGAACGAGGTCTCCGCTGCCAATGCCGAGTTGGTCTGGCTGGTCGGCCGGGCAGAAAAGGAGTAACTGGTGCAAACCGGCAGTCGTAAAATAGCCTTGCCCCTGGCAGCAAAGAGCGGCATCATCGCCTTACTCCTTGCCCTGCCGCTATTTGTCATCAGCCCCGCCCTGGCAACCGTCCCCCTGCTGCTCTTTCTTCTGCTCTGCCTCGGGGCGCCATTTTTTCCCCGCTTTGGTTTTTTCCTGCCCATTATCAGCCGGGGCAAACCGGGCACAAACGGCGTTGCCCTCACCTTTGATGACGGCCCTTCGCCTGAATCCACCCCAATCCTGCTCAATATCCTGGCCCGTTACCAGCTGCCGGCCACCTTTTTCGTGGTGGGTGAAAAAGCGGCCAACCATCCCGAGCTGATAACGGACATCCTGTCACAGGGTCATGCTATCGGCAACCACTCCTTAAGACACGACCATCTTCTCATGCTGCGGAGCCTGAAGACATTGCAGGCAGATATTCATAACACCCAGGAAATCTTGAAAAAAATCGGGATACAGCCCCTTGTCTTCCGCCCGCCGGCCGGGATCAGCAATCCCCGCCTCGCCAAGGTGCTGGCCGGGGAAGGCCTCATCACGGTCAACTTCAGTTGCCGGGCATTTGACCGCGGCAACAGAAGCATCAACAAGCTGGCGGCAAGAATCCTCGACCGCCTGCAACCAGGCGACATTATCATGCTCCACGACCTCCCCCCGTACCAGGAAAACCGGTCGGACTACTGGCAACAGGAACTGGAGTGTCTTTTTGCTGCCTTGAGAAATAACTATACGGTCGTTTCTTTGAAGAAAATCATCCAATGCCCGGTGATGAAGGTTAACCTGCTATAAACGGAAAAGGGGACATCGAAGATTGTCAGCTTGTAATTATAGTAAAAGAAAGACAAAATGAGGACATGGCCGCCATAGAAATATCCTGGATCCGTGACGGCTTGAGGTAATATTCCAGGCAATATGTGGAATTTATTGCATTATATGACAAATAAACGTATTTCCTGGTCTTCACCGCGCCGCCCGGCGGTCCGCCCGGTAACGGCGCAGCTGCTGCGTTGGCAACTCGTTGATATCACACCAGGATAATAAACTTAGTTGCCGCCTTGCATCTGCACCGTTCTCGAACGCTCACGGATTCAGGAATATATGACAACATCGTAAAAAGCCTGAAAACCTACTAAGATGTCATGCCCTATCGGCGGGAATGACAGATCTTTTTACGAAACCACTCATACATGAGTAAGATAATCGTCAGGCATATCGTCAATTCCATGCCGTCACCATCACAAGAGTTATAAAAATGACTATTCGCCACGCACCGCATGTATGGACAAGGAATCCTGTCAAAAAAACGGCAGGTACGGTTTGTTTCCTCCTGCTGTTTTTCTTTGTTGCCAGCGCCTTTTTTCGGGTTGATTCCGCAAGAGCGGCTATCATTGACACGTCAAAAGACAGCTCGTGGCTCATCGGCGGCTATGGTCAGAGTATTCCAGGTTGGGGACAGACCACCCAGCGGGTTGAAACCATTGATCTTGTTTATCGTTACAACCACCTCATCTTTGACAATATCGGTTCCGGCTGGTACCGGGGATTTCATTCCATCCTGATAGAGCTGCCCTTCCATTTTGTTGTCAGCCCTGATGTTTCAACCATGATCGGGGTAAATTTTCTGGCCTGTTATACCTTTACTGCCAGCGAACAATGGCGCCCCTACATCTTTGGCGGCGGCGGCCCGGTATACAGTTTTGCCGACATCCCGGGTATGGGAGCGGACTTGAATGGTAACTACCAGTTTGGCGGCGGTCTGGAATATAAGCTTAATACCAAGCATAAACTTTTATTCGAGTTCCGGTACCATCATATCTCCAATGCCGGGCGGAAGGAACCTAATGTTCCGCTGAATTCCTGTAAAGTTCTCATGGGCATAACCCTTTAACCGTTGCCGGGCCATGAAGATGGTATCTGCTTTGCCAGTGGGAAACAAAAGGTAAATAGTAGCAAAGCAGGGTGGGGTGATGAGAGTTCTTCTCGTGGAAGACGATAGGCAGACGGCAAAATTCATCGTCAAGGGCCTGCAGCAGGAAGGCTTTGCCGTGGATCATGCCGCGTATGGCCTGGCAGGACGGGGCCTGCCGGCCGGCGGTGACGATTACTTGGTCAAGCCTTTCGCTTTCATACAATAATTCTGCCAGGTTATTTCCTTGCCGGCCCTGATGGTCCGCGCAATAAATAATTTCACATTTTTGCATCCCGGCTTCGATTCAAATCAAGGCCGGTTTTTATTGTTTCCCGTGGGAGGTCAGGAAGCGGTCCGGATTACCTTTCTCCGGCGGCCGCCGGCAGCGGAGCGATCGGAGCGATTGCCGCCGGATTTCCAGGCATTCGACCGCCGGCCGGGAAACTCTTTTTGCCGGCCGGCGGCAATTTCAATGCTCACCTTTTTACCGTTGATCATCAGGTGGCTGAAGGCGTGCAGGACCGTATCGGAGAAACGGCTGTCAGCCTCGATAAAACAAAAATTGCGCATCAGCTCAATCTTGCCGATGGCGATGTTGGCATGACGTGAGCCCTGGTTGATTATGCCGATGAGCCGTTCCGGCGCAATGCCGTCATTTTTCCCGACATTGACATGGAAACGGGTAAAGTCGGCGCGGCTCCGGTCAGCCCGGCGCCCGGCATCTCTTTCATTCTTCCGCCCCCGGTCGTTGCCCGCTGCCTGGACGTTCAGGTCCGGGGCGTTACGGTAATACTCCAGGAGCCGCCCGGATTCCATGGCGACAAAACGCCTGATGAGTTCATCCCGGTCCAGGCCGGCCAGTTTTTCGCGGAGTGCCGGCATCAACGGTTCGATCCGCTCGGTGTCGACCTCCTCTGCCAGCATGGTATTGATCTGTTGCATGATCCGGCTGTTACAGATTTCACTGCCTGACGGAACCTGGCAGCGCCCGAAGGTCTTTTTGAGATTTTTCTCAATGGTCTTGATCCGCCATCCCTCCCGCTGATGAATGATGGAGATCGAGATCCCGGTCTTGCCGGCCCGGCCGGTCCGGCCGCTGCGGTGGGTGTAGCTGGCCAGATCATCCGGCAGGTTGTAGTTGATGACGTGGCTCAGGTCGTTTACATCTACGCCCCGGGCGGCCACGTCCGTGGCCACGAGCAACTGGATATTTTTCCGGCGAAATTTTCCCATGACCGAATCACGCTGGACCTGCGAAAGGTCCCCGTGCAGCGCCTCTGCCTGGTAACCGTCCCGGCCGAGTTTATCCGCAACCTCCTGCGTTTCCTGCCGGGTGCGGCAGAAAATGATGCCGTAAATTTCGGGCGAAAGGTCAACGATCCGTTTCAGGGCCTGAAAACGGTCATGGGCCCGAACCATGTAGTACAGATGGCGAACATTGTCAGCCCCGGAGTTGAGACGGCCGATGATGATCTCCTGCGGCGAGGTCATGTATTTGTTGGCAATGGACTTCACCTCGCGCGACATGGTCGCGGAGAATAGCAGGGTAGTTCTCGTTTTAGGAGTCTCGGCCAGGATGGCGCTGATCTCCTTGTGAAAGCCCATGTTGAGCATCTCGTCGGCCTCGTCAAGCACCACGGTGGCGAGAGAAGAGATGTCTGCGGCCCGCCGCCGCAGCAGATCGTTCAGGCGGCCCGGCGTAGCGACGATAATGTGCACCCCCTGTCGCAGGGTGCTGATCTGCTGGTCAATGCGGGCGCCGCCGTAGACCGCCAGGGTTCTGAGATTGGGGATATGCTTGCCGTAGGCGCTGATATCCCCGGCGACCTGGATGCAAAGTTCCCGGGTCGGGCATAACACCAGGGCCTGGGTCTCCCGGCTGCCGGTATCGATTCTCTGGGCCAGGGGTACGCCGAAGGCCGCTGTTTTACCGGTCCCGGTCTGGGCCAGGCTGATCCAGTCGCCCTGTTCCTTGAGCAGCAGGGGGATGACTTTTTCCTGGACCGGGGTCGGGGTTTCAAAACCCAATTCAACAAGACTCTTGACAATTTCCGGATTCACTCCGATTTCTGCAAATGATATCATATTCATGACCTGTGAGAAGAATAGCCGGGCCGAAGATTTTTCCGGCACCATGGCAGTATACAAGGGAAGGGGCGCACCCGGGCGCACTATCCTGTTTAAGGAAGGGCAACACTATCCGACGGAATACCAATGGAGATGGAATACGGTTACCAAACCAGCCGTCGCCCTTTTCCGGCAGGGGAACAAGGGCCTTTTTTTACGACCAGGGTGCCGTGTTTCGCTTCTTCTTGTATTTTTTTAAAATTTTAAAAACAAATTTTAAAAACAAAAAGCAGGAAGGTATGCCGGCGTTTCGCTAAGAGGTGCTGAACACGAAATAGGGAAAAAGGTCGGAAAAAGAAGAGGCGCTTTATTTGCAGCGCCTGCTGAAAAATTTTTTACTATACCACTGTCGCCAAGCATGGGCAACATCTTTTCGCAACAGTTCAACAGAAAATTAAAGCAGTCGCCTCCTGCCTGAATATCGTGACCAAGTGCCCAATTTTTATCCGTTGCGGCCGCCGGCTGTCACCCCGGCCGCCGCCCTGAGCCGGGCGGCAAGGGCAAACTCGCCGATCAGGCGGGCGGTGGCTGCGGGCACGAGGTGTTCCCATGGTTCGCCGGCCACGATTTTTTGCCGGATCGCCGTTGCGGACAGCCCCTTGTCCTCCGGCCGCCGCCGCCAGAGGATCTCGGTCTTGAGGCCCATTGTTTGCAGCATCTGCAATTTCTTCTCTCCCCAGGCGTCGTAAATGGTCAGGAAAAAGACCGCGTCAAGGGGGACATAATATTTGTAAAGTTCCGGGAAATTGATGGGGAACGGGACAACGGAAAAACTCTCCGGCCCCAGACCGCCTTCAGCCAGGGCGGCGTTGACCATGCAGTAGCGCTCATAATAGGTCAACGGATTGGCATCCCGGGCGCTCCGGGAGCTGTCCGCCGCATCCTGCCGGGTCAGGACGGGGTCGGGATTGGTAATCCCCACCACCAGGTGTTCGCACCGGGCCTTGCCGGCCAGGAGGTATTTCATATGGTCATTGTGGAGGACCTGGAAGCGCCCGTGAATGACACCCTGCTTAAACATTTTTTGCCTCCTTTTCGGTAACTCATCACAGGATATATAACTAGGCGGTTTCACGTACTCAATCGCTGTAAGTGGTCAGGGGTGCCGCATATTTGTGCCAGCGCGGTCGTTCGCTATAATCCCTCTATGCGGGCGATCGCGATCGTGCAAAGATGCGGTGCCCCTGATCACTTACCATTTTCGTTGTTCAGGCGAAAGGGGGAACGACGGCCCGGCCAATAGGGTTGATCAACAGCCGTATCCATGAGACCCTTGAGTTTAGACCTGTCCAGGAAGTTGAGGACCATGGGCATGAAGTCGCCGCCGTAGACCTGGCCCAGGGCCCCGGCGGCGCAGTTGATTTCATCGAAGCGCCGGACCTGGTCCCGCCGCATCCCCGGCCCGGTCACCATGATGGGAACAGGTTCGCCGGAATGGATCAGTGGTCCGTTGCTGGGTGTTGAATGGTCCGAGGTGACGATCAGCACGGTCTCCTCGTCCCCGGCCCGGTCTACGGCAGCGGCAAGGCCCCGGTCAAGCGCCTCGATCACTTCGACCTTTCGGCGGGGGTCCTTGCTGTGGGCGGCAACGTCGGGGGCCTTGGTATGCACATGGATGAACTCATAGTCCCCGGCCAGGGAAAAGGCCTGGTCGAGCCGCCCGGCCAGGTCCGCCCCCGGCTCGTCGCTGTCCCGGACCTTGCACGTTTCCAGGCCGATAAAGGCGGCCAGGCCCCAAAAAACCAGGCCGGAGGAAATGGACAACCCCCGCAGGCCCCAGCGGCGGGCGAATGACTCTACATCTTTCCAGCGCCCCGCTCTCTGGGTGACCACGGCGTTGACCGGAACACGGTTGCGCCGGCGCCGGTCCCGGTTGCCGGCCTGGTCGCCCAGCGTCCGGTAGCACCAGGAAAGGTAAGAGTTCAGGGCTCCGGCGGTCCGCACGGCCTCCCGCTCTCCTGCCGCCGAGCGCCAGGGAGCGGCGCTCATCATGGGGCAGTCGACCTGGATCGGGTCCGTATCGGTGATCAGGGGCGAGACCCTGCCGCTCAGGGCGAGAATTCCATCCAAATCCTTCGTCTGCCTGAAGACAAAGCGGATATCGTCCGTTTCATACCGGCGCACGGCCTGGACCAGGGCCCGGGCCTCGCCGGCCGCGACCCGGGGACGATGCTGTTTTACATACAGGGTATTGCCGGCCTCTTCGGCGTTGATGAAGTGGGCCAGCACATAGACCTCGTCAGGGTTGATCTCAATACCGGCCCCCAGCGCCTCCAGGAGGCCGCGGCCCGGAAATTCTTCCTGCCGGTAGCCGAACATGGCAAAATGGGCATTTTCGCTGGGGAGTGACACGCCGGGACGCTCGGCGTGAAATAGTCCGTTGGCCCCCAAAGCGGCCAGGGCGTCCAGGTTGGGGGTGCGGGCCGCCTGGAGCGGGGTTTTATGGCCCAGGACCGGGGAGGAACGGTCGCCAAGACCGTCCAGGAGGATGACGATGCACCGGCTGGTCATGATGTTTTTCCGGGTTGTGTTCCTGGCGCGATTTCTTGTCTCATCTTCGGAAAAAACGTTTTTCCATATAGGGAATATAGATGGGAGAATGGCTTGTCATCGGAATTAGCTGTTTGACATTTGTCCGTAATATGAACACAATAGAGCTATGCGCTTCGATCTACATGTTCATACTACCTTATCTTCCTGTAGTCAATTAACTCTGGAAGAGATCGTGTCATTTGCCGGTGCCAAGGGGCTCGACGGGGTCTGCATCACCGACCACGATACCATGGCCGTCAGGCAGGTATTCAAGGAAGGGGTGCAGGATAACGGCCTCTGTGTCATCTTCGGCCTGGAATACGCCACGGAAGAGGGTGATTTTCTTCTGTTCGGGCCTTTTGAGGAGATCCGCCCCGGGCTTGCCGCCGCAGAGCTTTTGCGCTACGTCGAGGCCTCGGGCGGCGTGGCGGTGGCCGCCCACCCGTGTCGCCGGACCAGGTCCACCCGCGAAAATTTGATCAAGGATCACCTGTGCCGCATAGTGGAAAGCGTCAACGGCCGTAACAGTCATCCTGAAAATAAACAGGCCGCATCCTGGTGCCAACGTTACAATGTCAGCCAGGTCAGCGGCAGCGATGCCCATGCCCTGTCTGAACTGGGCATGGCCGCAACCCGTTTCCATGAGCCGATCCACAGCCGGTCCGACCTTATCCGTTCGCTGAAGAACGGGTCGTTCACTGCGGAACGGGCAGCAGAGGAAGGTGACACCGTCACCGGCATCCCATCTTCACGCGGTCACGAAGCTAACCCGTGAGCAGCTAGCCCGTCACGGATTCAGGTTCAAGGCCTTTTCATAGGCCTGCCGGGTGGCGGGATTAAAACAGACCAGCACGACTCGGTCCAGATTCGGGTTATCGGCCAGGGCTTGACGTGTCCGGGTTATCGCGATGACGGCCGCCTTATCCCCGGGAAATCCGTAGGCCCCCGTACTGATGGCGGGAAAGGCGAGGCTCTGCAAACCGTGTTCAGCGGCCAGCTCGAAACATCTCCGGTAACAGTCCCCCAGGAGTTCGGATTCGTTTCCGCCGCCGCCTTGCCAGACCGGGCCGACCGTATGGATGACGTGGGCTGCCGGCAGGTTATAGCCGCCGGTGATCTTGGCATCACCGGGCGCACAGCCGCCGAGTTTCCGGCATTCCCCAAGCAGTCCCGGCCCGGCCGCCCGGTGGATCGCGCCATCGACCCCGCCGCCCCCCAGGAGTGATTGATTCGCGGCATTGACGATGGCATCCGCCTGAATCGTTGTGATATCCGCGACCACCAACTCAATCTTTTCGTCAACCATTTTTCCGCTCTTCACCTGGTTCGGCCCTGAAACTCCCCTGGGCAAAAAATCCGGCTCCAGGTTCGCTCCGCAAGGCCCCGGCGGTTTCCCGGCCGGGTCCGGCAATCACGCATTATAGGTCGATGACGAGACCTTGCTGCCACTGCCGATCCAGTCGGTATGGAAAAACTCGCCGCGCGGTTTATCGACGCGCTCATAGGTATGGGCGCCGAAGTAGTCACGCAGCGCCTGCAGGAGGTTGGCCGGCAGCCGGGCACTGCGATAGCCGTCATAATAGGCCAGGCCGGCGGCGATGGCCGGGGCCGGAATGCCGAGTTCGGCGGTCCGGGCCGCGGTCCGGCGCCAGCCGGCCTGGGCGCCGTGAATCGAGTCGCGGAAAAAATCATCAAGCAGGAGGTTGTCCAGGTCCGGGTTGGTGTCGAATGCCTGTTTGATCCTGCCGAGAAAGGCGCTGCGAATAATGCAGCCGCCCCGCCACATCAGGGCGATGCCGCCGTAATTCAGCTGCCAGCCGTATTCCTGCGCCGCCTGGCGCATCAACATGTAGCCCTGGGCGTAGGAAACGATCTTGGCGGCATAGAGGGCATCATGCAGGTCCTCTATGAATTGGTCCGCATCACCGTCGAAACGGGCCGCCGGGCCGCGCAGGACGGCCGAGGCCCTGACCCGTTCTTCCTTCAGGGCCGACAGGCAGCGGGCGAACACGGCCTCGGCGATCAGGGTCAGGGGGACGCCCATGTTGAGGGCGTTGACAGCGGTCCACTTGCCGGTGCCCTTCTGGCCGGCGGTGTCGAGGATTTTCTCGGCCAGGGGACTGCCGTCCGCATCCTTGAATCCCAGGACATTGGAGGCAATCTCGATCAGGTAGGAATCGAGCCGGCCCTTGTTCCAGCGGGCGAACACGGCCTGCATCGCCTCTTCGTCCATGCCGAGACCACGGTGCATCAAGTCATAGGACTCGCAGATAAGCTGGATGTCGCCATACTCGATACCGTTGTGGACCATCTTGACAAAATGGCCGGCCCCGCCCTCGCCGATCCAGTCGCAACACGGCACGCCGTCGACCCGGGCGGCGATGGCCTGGAGAATATCCTTGACATGCGGCCAGGCCTCGGGATTGCCCCCGGGCATGATGGACGGGCCCTTGCGCGCCCCTTCCTCGCCGCCGGAGATGCCGGTACCTATATAGAGAATCCCCTTTTCGGCCAGGGTCCGGTTGCGGCGTTCGGTGTCGGTGTAGAGCGAGTTGCCGCCATCGATGATGATGTCGCCCGGCTCCAGGTAGGGTGTCAGCTTGTCGATAAAGGCGTCGACCACCTCGCCGGCCTTGACCATCATCATGACCCGGCGCGGTTTTTTCAGTTGACCGACCAGTTCCTCGATTGAATGGGTGCCGATAATTTTCGTCCCCCTGGCGGGACCGGCCAGGAAGTTGTCCACCTTGGCCAGGGTCCGGTTAAATACGGCCACCGTAAAGCCATGGTCGTTCATGTTCAAAACCAGGTTCTGGCCCATAACGGCCAGGCCGATCAGGCCGATATCTGCAGTTGGCATGTTTTTCTCCCTTCGTTTGTTGCCGGCGTCTTGCCGCCGGAATTCAATTTTTTGCCGGCCGGTGCCTACGCAGCGGTCAAGCGCCGGCGCACATACTCCTCAAGCTTGCGCAGATCCTTGGTAAAGTTACGAATACCTTCCGCCAGTTTCTCCACGGCCATGGGGTCTTCATTATGCATCCAGCGCATATCCTTTTCGGCGAGGCTGTATTTTTTTATGTCCATCTCCCGAGCCCGTTCCGGATCAAGCTGGCGGAGAACAACCCCTTCCGCTTCTTCCAGTTCGGCAAGGAACTTGGGTGCAATGGTCAACAGGTCACAGCCGGCCAGGCCGAGGATCTGGCCCATGTTCCGGAAACTGGCCCCCATAATCTGGGTCGGATATCCATGATGCTTGTAATAATAAAAGATTTTTCTGACCGATTTAACCCCGGGATCCTCTTCCGGGGCATAGCCGTTGACACCATCGTGGGCCTTGTACCAGTCGGTAATGCGGCCGACGAAAGGCGAGATCAGGGTCACCCCCGCCTCGGCACAGGCGATGGCCTGGGCAAAGCTGAACATCAGCGTGAGGTTGCAGTGAATACCCTGTTTTTCCAGGACTTTCGCGGCCTGGATCCCTTCCCAGGTCGCGGCCACCTTGATAAGAATGCGCTCCCGGTCGATGCCGAGGTCCTCGTACATTTTGATCAATTCACCGGCCTTGCGAATGCTGCCTTCAGTATCAAATGACAGCCGGGCGTCCACCTCCGTGGAAACGCGCCCCGGTACGATAGAAAGAATTTCCCGGCCGAAGAGGACGGCAAGGCGGTCCAGGACCAGGCCCGTGCGGGCGGTGAGCGTGTCCGCTCTCGCCATACCGTATTCCACCGCTTCATCCACCAGGTTCCGGTAGCGGGGCAACTGCGCCGCGGCATAGACGAGCGACGGGTTGGTGGTGGCATCCGTGGGCCGATACTCCTTGATTGAATCAAAATCCCCGGTATCGGCAACTACCGTGGTCATTGTTTTTAACTGGTCAAGCTTGCTCATTGCTGCCTCCATTGCTCTTTTTGAGTCATAAATCAATGTTCCGTCCCGGTCAATGGTGATCATTATCCTGGATCAGTGACGGTTTGAGATGACATTTTACACAATGTGTGGAATTTATTGCATTATCTCCGAATAAACGCATTTTCCGGTCTGCACCGCGCCGCCCTGCGGTCCGTCCGATAACGGCGCAGCTGCTGCGTTGACAACTCGTTGATATCACACCAGGATAATCAACCCCGTTGCCGCCTTGCATCTGTACCGTTCTCGAACGCTCACGGATTCAGGATTATTTTTTCACGCGGTACCTTTTTATATTATACCGGCTCTCTTGAAAAAAAAACCTCTTCCTATATATTATAAACAGGTACCGCGTCATTTCAGGATTTGTCCCGGAATAAGTTCGAATCATGGTTCGTGCCCATCCGGCAACGGTCTTTTTGCCTGCTCTCCCGAAGTCCCGCAGGCTCGCTTATCTTGTTATGCTCAAAAAATAATCCTGGAAATATTCGTCCTGTGGTTATTTTTTTTCGCCAGCCTCGAAGTCTGCATTTACCTGATCTCGAACATAAATCCTTGTTTCCGGACAAGGCAACGTCGTGTCGTCCTGCCTGAAATACAAGGAAAAAAGAGGTCATATTTATTATTATCACAGGAGATCTTATTTTGACGAGACAAAGCCTAGTTACAATCACCTTGGTCCTGTTTCTGCTCGTCACCCTGCCGGGGTGCGCCAAGTTGACGAAAAAAGGGAAGTCGGGATTTGTCAACCTCGGCAACGGCATCTGCCTGAACCGGGCGAACGGCCAGATGTGGCAGATCAAACGGAGTAAAATGATCAGCGGTTTAAAGGCGGCCAGGGCCTATGTCGCCCAACTGAATAAAACCAGTAAATACCACGATTGGCGTTTGCCCACGGTATACGAGCTTTACGATCTGATCTTCACCTTTGATATTCATCGGAACGGCAACTGCGTTATTGAGAATAAAGGGAAATACTGGGCTGATAAGAAAAACGGCGAGGGGATGGTCGGGGCCTGGGAACTCGGCCCCGAGTGCGGTATAGACCGACACTACTACAGCGGCGGCGGCAAGGGATATGTCCGCGCCGTTCGGCCATAATGTCCTCCTGGATCCGTGACGGCTTGAGGTGATGTTCCATGCAACATATGGAATTTATTGTATCATTGGCGAATAAATGTATTTTATCCTCTTCACCGCGCCGCCCGGCTGGGCGCCCGATAACGGCACAGCTGCTGCGTTGGCAACTCGTTGATATCACACCAGGATAATCAACATCGTTGTCGCCTCGAAGGTCTCGCCGGCTCGCTATCTGCATCTGTACCGTTCTCGAACGCTCACGGATCCAGGGTCCTGTCTTGGTCACTTGAATTCGATGCTGACCGGGCAATGATCCGAACCGGGCACGTTGTCGTGAATGGCTGCCGATACCAGGCGGTCGGCGCTGCCGGGATCAATGACAAAATAATCAATGCGCCAGCCGATATTTTTCTCCCTGGCCCTGAACCGGTAACTCCACCAGGTGTACTGTCCGGGTTCCCGGTTAAAACGGCGGAAGGTGTCAATATAGCCGGCCCCGGTCAGCTCGTCCATCCAGGCCCGCTCCGGCGGGGAAAAGCCGGGATTTTTTTCATTGGCCTGCGGATTCGCCAGGTCAATGGGCTTGTGGGCCACGTTAAAATCGCCGCCGGCAACCACTGATTTTTCCCGGGCGAGCCGGTCGATGAAGCGCATCACCGCCCGGTCAAACGCCAGTTTGAAATCAAGGCGCTTCAGGCCGGGCTGGGCATTGGGAAAGTAGAGATTGATAAAATAAAAATCATCGAATTCCAGGGTCAGGGCTCGGCCCTCGTGATCGAAGGCCGGGTCGCCAAGCCCGTACAGAACCCGCAGCGGTTCCCGGCGGGAGAAAATCGCGGTGCCGGCATAGCCCTTTTTCTGCGCCGGATACCAGAAGGCGGAGTAACCGCGGATGGTCTTGACCTCTTCGGGCAGCTGGTCCGGCAGGGCCTTGATCTCCTGCAGGGCGAAAATATCGGCGTCAAGTTCAAAAAAAGCGTCCAGAAAGCCGTTTTTCAGGGCCGCCCGCAGACCGTTGACGTTCCAGGAAACAAATTTTTTCACGGCATCACCTTTTGGCTCGTTCTTTTTATTCCCCGGAATTTTTCTCGGCTTTACGCCGATCTGCGGACAGATCCCGGCCAGGACACAGCGGTCACAGTGGGGGCTGACCGGCCGGCAGGTGGCCTGGCCGAAGGCGACGAGAATGGAGTTGAAGCGGAGCCAGTACTTTTCAGGCAACTTGGCCCGTAAGGCTATTTCCGTCGCCAACGGCGTTTCGGTCCGCACATAGCCCCAGATATTCATAATCCGGTGCACATGGGTGTCGACACAGACGGCCGGTTTGCCAAAGGCGATGGTCACGACCAGGTTGGCCGTCTTTCTCCCTACGCCGGGCAGTTTGACCAGGGAGTCCACCTCGTCGGGCACTCTGGAATCAAACCTCTCCTGCAGGGCGCCGGGCAGCCGGGCCAGGTAGCCGGCCTTGTTGCGGAAAAAACCGACCGGGTAGATGATCTTTTCCAGTTCGGCCACGGTCAGACCGGCCAGGTCGGCTGGGGTCCCGACCCGTTTGAAAAGCCGGCGGCACGCCGCCGCCGTCACCTCGTCCTTGGTCCGGGCGGAGAGGATCGTCGCCACCAGGATCTTGAACGGGTCTTTGCTCTGGGCGGCAACCAGGTCGACAACCGGCACCTGGTAATGCCGGACCTCCCGGTCCAGCAGGGCCATGGCGGCATCAATGGAAAAGGGCATAATGACTTCTCAAAGAAAATAATTCGGGCGCCGGGGCCGGGACGCAGGTCCTACAGATCATCGCCGGCAAAGGAAACCACGTCGGCCACGGTTTCCGCGCCCAACAGGACCATGAACAACCGGTCCAGGCCCAGCGCGATCCCGGCCGTTTCATCCAGGCGGCCCAGGTCGTCAAGAAACCGCTCCGGCATGAGGACAGGGGGCTCCCCGGCCTTGCGCCGCCGGGAAATTTCGGCCGCGAACCGCTGCCGCTGCTCAGCCGGGTTCACCAGCTCGGAAAAACCATTGGCCAGCTCGATCCCGGCAATATAGAGCTCAAAACGTTCGGCCACCGCATCATTCTCTTTTTTCCGCCGGGCAAGCGCTGCCCGTTCCGCCGGGTAATCGTAGAGGAAAACCGGTTTGTCCCGGCCGAGATGGGGCTCAACTGCCGTGACCATAAGCTCATCGAAGCAGTCCCGGTCCAGGGCCTCACGCACGGGCATGCCGGCAAAGCGCAAAAAGGCGGCCTCCACGGTCAGGCGCTCCCAGGGCGGGGCCAGGGAAATCCGTTGCCCGTCCCGCCGCAACGTTGCCGGGCCGCAAACCCCGGCCAGGGATTCGGCGCCCCCGGCCAGTTCCCGGACCAGGTCCTCGCATTCCGCCATCAGTTCCAGGTAGCTCCAGCCCGTGTGGTACCACTCCAGCATGGTAAATTCAGGCTGGTGGTAACGCCCCAGCTCTTGCCGGCGGAAGCAGTGACAGATCTGAAACAACTGCGGGCAGCCCCGGGCCAGCAGCCGTTTCATGCAGAGCTCGGGCGAGGTCTGCAAAAACCAGCCCTCACTTGTAAAGGGCAGGATATATGATTCGGGAAGCAGAACGGGCAGGCGGGCAGGGGTATCAACTTCGAGATACCGCCGGGCGATGAAAAAAGACCGGACGGCCTGCAACAGGCTGGAGCGCTGAGCCAGGCAGCGGGGTGAAATCACCGCTCAGTCTTTCACCCGGGTCATATATTCACCGGTGCGGGTGTCGATCTGGATCCGACCCCCTTCCTCGATAAAGGGCGGCACCTGGAGCACATACCCGGTCTCCACGGTCACCGGTTTCGTATCCGTGCCCGAGGTGTCACCCTTGACCCACGGGTCGGCCTTGGTGACCTTCAGATTAACAAAGATCGGCAGGCTGATATCAATTGGCCGGTCACCGAAAAACAGGACCTGCACCTCCATGTTATCGACCAGGAAATTAACGTTGTCGCCCACCTGCTCCAGGGTCAGAAAGATCTGTTCGTACGAGGAGGTATCCATGAAATGGAATTCATTGTCCTGTGAATAGAGAAACTGCATGGTTCGTTCTTCCAGGTCGGCCTTTTCGAATTTGTCATTGGAGCGATAGGTCTGGGTCAACTGGTTGCCGGTGATCATATTGCGCATCTTGGTTCGGTAAAGCGACTGCCCCTTGCCCGGCTTGGAAAATTCGAATTCCGTGACAATATAAGGATACCCGTCGATCTGAACCTTGAGGCCTTTGCGTAAATCTGAGGCGCTGTACATGATTTTACCTGTTGTGGAAGGGTGAAAGGTTAATTTAAAGCGCAATTATGTTACGGGATGTCCATGATTTTTGCAACCGCTTCCTTATCTTTTCGTAACTGTTCAGATGTGCTCCATATTTGGCTAAGCAGGCCAACGAATCTGTAGTATGAGTAACCGTTCACCTGCACCCCATCTTTGTCCGTTTCGCCCTCCTCAGGTACAGGGAGTACACCTCGGAGGGCGAAACGAACAAATCTCAGACCTCCTGATGTCGGCAGTACGACATTGATAGCTGAACGAAGTGTAGTGGATTAGAATGACAGGGTTTTTTTCTTAATTCCGTTATTTGGTTGTCTGAACGACTTCGTTTCTTCGGATTTTTTATTGTTACCATATTTTGCCGTAAAGTTCAGGATCTCTTCTGGACTGCCGCGTCGCTACGCTCCTCGCAGTGACGGAGGCTGGAGGCAGACGGCTTGGGGCGAAGCGTCATTGCGAGCGGAGCGCGGCAATCCAGTGGTATTCGCCGGCTCTGCGTTTCTGGACTGCCGCGTCGCTACGCTCCTCGCAGTGACGGATGGGGAAGCATGAGTCGTCATTGCGAGCGGAGCGCGGCAATCCAGTGGTATTCGCCGGCTCTGCGTTTCTGGACTGCCGCGTCGCTACGCTCCTCGCAGTGACGGATGGGGAAGTTACGTCTATAGCATGAAGCCTTCGGCTGATTTTCAGTTGGCCGCAACACTACCGATGTTCACGCGCGTGCCACAATCGCAGTACATAAATAGTGGATTTATGGATCTCATAACGTACTTCATATTTCCCCACGAGAATTCGCCGTATCTCGCGCGATTCAAACTCAAATAGTTGTTCTCCAATGCGCGGATTAGCTGACAATGTAGTCGGCGCATGAGTCAACGACTGTATTACACGTGCAGCAGCAGGCTGATTTACTGATGCCAAAAACTCATACAACCGTGCCAAATCGGATAGTGCCCTACTGGTCCACTTCAGTTCCATTTAGCGCGGTACCGGCAACGGATCGTCAGTGCTGAGACTATCGGCCCAGGCCAATACAGCCTTATGGTCGATGACAAGGCCTGCGTCGACATCAGCAAGCGCCTCACAAGTCAGCCTATAGCGTTCTTCTTCCTGATCAATCCAGGCTGACAGTGCCTGCTTCATTATCCAACCGCGTGACCGTTCAAGTCGGGCTGCCATTTGATCGACCTTTTCGGCAAGCGGCAGAGGAACATGCGTGGTTAATACCTTGGTTTCTTTTTGAGCCATAGTGATTACTCCCTTTTACGCCTGCGAATCATACTTAATCATAATGACCAATTACGATTAAATCAATCCGTATTCCGGGCGCCCCCATCTTCCCAAGTTTCACGGTTCACGGTTTACAGGTTGGATGTAAGGAATAGCGCAGAGTTTCACAACCTGTGACCAGTTGTGTTGGTATGAGTTATCTTGTCAGTGAGAGCATATTTCGTAACCGTTCACCTGCACCCCATCTTTGTCCGTTTCGCCCTCCTCAGGTACAGGGAGTACACCTCGGAGGGCGAAACGAACGAATCCGGGGCACATCTGAACGGTTACAGTTACGAGTTGAGGGTAGTTTATTGCCTCTGGTGAACGGTTACCATATTTCAACCACTCCAGAAAAAACAGGCATCCTGAGATGACCAAACTAAAGTTCCGAAAAGAACGAAAGACCGGGTAGTAAGAGCATGATAGCAGCATTATGAACAAAAGCCTACGTTGTTGGTACATAACCTGCTTCAAGCTGGTGTCGAATGGCCAAGATGACCACATTTTCACCATCAAACCGATATAATGCCACATATCCACTTTGCCCAAAACTGATCACCAGTTCTCGATATTCCGGATCCATATTATCTGCAGGCCTACCGACCTGAGGATATTTTTCCAGGGTCTGCACAGACCGCACAATAGTTTTTGCAACTTTTTGACTTACTATTGGATTTTTGGATTGCAAGAAATCATGCAGTCGCTCCAGGTCACGCAATGCACCAGGAGCAAACTTCACTGGTGGCATGGTGGCACATCCTTCTCGTTATCAGTCCCGGTCCCCCAGGTATCGAGCCAATCCTGGACCTCAGCTCCTGTTACATGTAACCCGGTATCCTGGTATTCTTCCCAGGCACGAATAGCATCTTTGCGGAATGATTCGCGCTTCTCTTCTCTTTCGACATATTGAGTTATTGCTTCGCGCATCAACCAATGTGCTGAACGTTGCTTAGTCTCCGCAAGATTTTTTAACCGTTTTTTTATTTCATTGTCAATTTTCACGGCCACGGCGGTACTGGTCATAAACTGCTCCTCTAAAAAAAGTATCAAGAAGTATAATTTAGTATTAAGGTAATGCCGTGTCAGCCCTTTGTCAATTTTTTCTCAGGAGGGGGAGGGGGGCAAGGGGAGCAAGGGCCGGAAACAACTACCTTTGGTATTGATATTGGTATCAAATTGCTTGCCGAGCCCCGAGAAGTTTAGAAAAGGCCGCCTTAGTATTTGAGCCCGACCCGGTCTCTGACGATATCCATGGTCGTTACCGCCTTGGCTCTCGCCCTGTCCGCTCCCTTTTTCAGCACCTCTCGCAGATAGTCCTGATTGGCCAGCAAGTCCTTCTTTTTCTCCCTGGCCGCGGCAAAATAGTCGCGGATCAGTTCAAATAACTCCTGCTTGATGTAGCCGTAAGCCGCGCCGCCGTTGACGTAGAGGTCGCGGACCTCAGCTAGCCGCCCGGGCGAAGCAAAGAGCTTGAACAGGGCGAAAAGATTGCAGGTGTCCGGGTCCTTGGGCTCCTCAACCGGGGTCGAATCGGTCCGGATCGACATGACGCATTTACGCAACGGCTTGTCAGCCAGGAAAATAGGGATGGTATTGCCGTAGGATTTGGACATCTTCTGGCCGTCGAGTCCGGGAACAATGGCGGTGCTTTCGTTAATCGCCGGTTCGGGAACAATAAAGGTTTCGCCATAGGTGTTGTTGAACCTGATGGCGATGTCACGGGCGACTTCGAGATGCTGCTTCTGGTCCTTGCCGACCGGCACGACCTCTGACTGGTACAACAGGATGTCGGCGGCCATCAGCACCGGGTAGGCAAACAGGCCGTGACTGGGGGCGATTCCCTTGGCGATCTTGTCCTTGTAGGAATGACACCGCTCAAGTAACCCCATGGATGTCTGCGTTGACAGCACCCACATCAATTCGCAGACCTCGGGAACATCCGACTGTACCCAGAAGGTACAGCGCCCGGGATCAAGACCAAGGGCCATGAAATCGGCCGCCGACTCAAGGGTCCCCCGCCGGAGGCGGTCACGATCATGAACCGTGGTCAACGCATGCAGATCGACGATGAACACATAGAGATCCGCGTTTTGCATGTAGTCGATCATGGTCTTCATCATGCCGAAATAATTTCCTATATGCAGTTGTCCCGAAGGCTGAATACCCGATAAGATTCTTTTCATGGTTCCTGTTATCCTTGTTGCGCAGTGATATTCCGAGGATTATTTTTTGAGCATAACGCCGAGATCGGGCAGGTAAGGCGAACCTGCTAAACTCCGAAAAGACCATTTCCGGATGGGCACTGGTTGCGTCCGGCCCTGGCTCCGGATGATGAGTTTAAAACAATAACATAGCGAAAAACAACAAAAAAGGGGAGTGCGGAATCAAATTCCGCACTCCCCCCTGAAACAGGATCAAAGACTGTTTACTTTACTTCTTCAAAGTCGGCGTCAACAACGTCATCGTCTCCTTTCCCTGATCCAGTTGATCCCGCTGACCCCGGGCCTGCATCCCCGGCGCCGCCGGACTCACCGCCATGGCTGGCCTGGGAGTAAATCAACTCGGCCAGTTTATGGGAGGCCTGGGTCAGCGACTCCGTGGCACTCTTGATCGCCTCGGTATCCTCACCTTCAAGGACCTTCTTGAGGTTGGCGATTTCCTGCTCCACGTTTGACTTGGTTGCGGCGTCCACCTTGTCACCAAGTTCAGACAGACTCTTTTCCGTCATGTGAATCATGGAATCAGCGTTATTCTTGGCCTCGACCAGGGCCTTGCGTTTTTTGTCCTCTTCGGCATGGAGCTCGGCGTCCTTCTTCATCCGCTCAACCTCTTCCTCGGACAGACCGCTGGAGGCGGTGATGCGGATAGCCTGTTCCTTGCCGGTTCCCAGGTCCTTGGCCGAGACGTTCAGGATACCGTTGGCATCCAGGTCAAAGGTCACCTCGATCTGCGGGACGCCGCGCGGCACCGGCGGGATAGAGGTCAATTCAAAACGACCGATCGTCTTGTTATCCTGCGCCATCTCCCGCTCACCCTGCAGAACATGGATCGACACTGCCGGCTGATTATCCGCCGCTGTCGAGAAAATCTGGCTCTTTTTAGTCGGTACCGTCGTGTTTTTCTCGATGAGCTTGGTGAACACTCCGCCGAGGGTCTCGATCCCGAGAGAAAGCGGGGTGACATCCAGGAGCAGGACGTCCTTGACGTCGCCCTTAAGGACACCGCCCTGGATGGCTGCGCCGATGGCAACAACTTCGTCCGGGTTGACCCCTTTGTGCGGCTCTTTGCCGAAGATCGACTTGACCTTCTCCTGAACCTTGGGCATCCGGATCATCCCGCCGACCAGAATAACCTCATCAATATCGGCAGCGGTCAGGCCGGCATCCTTCAAGGCGGTCCGGCATGGGCCTTCCGTCCGATCGATCAGGTCTTCAACCAGGGCCTCGAGCTTGGCCCGTGAAAGCTTGGCATTCAAGTGCTTGGGACCGGAAGCGTCGGCCGTAATGAACGGCAGGTTGATATTGGTCTCCATGGTGGTTGACAGCTCCATCTTGGCCTTTTCCGCCTCTTCCTTGAGCCGCTGCAGGGCCATGTTGTCACTGCGCAGGTCAATCCCCTGGTCGCGCTTGAATTCGTCGGCCAGCCAGTTGACGATCCGCATGTCAAAATCCTCGCCGCCGAGAAAGGTGTCGCCGTTAGTGGACTTGACCTCAAAAACACCGTCACCGATCTCCAGGATCGAGACATCGAAGGTGCCGCCGCCCAGGTCGAAGACCGCGATTTTTTCCTCGCCTTTCTTGTCAAGACCGTAGGCCAGCGATGCCGCCGTGGGCTCGTTGATAATCCGCTGCACGTTCAGGCCGGCGATCTTGCCGGCATCCTTGGTGGCCTGGCGCTGGGCGTCGTTAAAGTAGGCCGGAACCGTGATAACCGCTTCCGTTACCGTTTCACCCAGGTATTCTTCGGCTGTTTGTTTCATCTTGCCCAGGATCATGGCCGAAATCTCCGCCGGGCTGTAGACCTTGCCGTCCACTTCAACCGCGGCGTCGCCATTGCTCCCCTCGACAATCTTAAAGGGGCTGATCTCGATGGATTTCTTAACTTCGGGGTCGGTGAATTTGCGGCCAATCAGACGCTTGATGGCAAACAGGGTCCTGGTCGGATTGGTGACTGCCTGGCGTTTGGCCACCTGGCCGACCAGGCGTTCGCCGTTATCGGAGAACGCCACCACTGACGGCGTTGTTCGGTTTCCTTCTGCATTTTCAATAACCTTGGGGGTGCCGCCATCCATAATTGCCACGCATGAGTTGGTGGTGCCAAGGTCAATTCCAATTATTCTGCCCATGATCTCCTCTCCTTATATCACGAGTATTCAATTTACTTCATCCCGCCGCCTACCGGCGACTTTTATTTATAATGCGCATGAATCGGCCGATGTCAAGACCAACGCATGTCTTCTCTCAGGGCTTGCGCATAAAAAGCCATCCTACTCAGGGCCGCCCGAGACCACTACCTTGGCGGGCCTCAGCAGGCGATCCTTAAAACGATAGCCCTTGGCAAACTCCCGCAGGACATGGTTGGCCGGGACCTCGTTGCTGGGTTCCATCGTCAGGGCCTCGTGTTCGTTGGGGTCAAACGCCCGGCCCACGCTGTCAAGCGGTGAAACATCAAATTTTTCCAGCATGGCCAGCAGCCCCTTGCGGGTCAGGTCAACCCCTTCGAGCAGACCCTCAAGTTGTTTCTGCGGGTCCTCGGTATCAGCAGCGGCGTGCTCCATGGCCCGGTCCAGGTTGTCAAGCGTGGGCAACAGTTCCCGCAGGATGTTTTCTCCGGCATATTTGAGCAGCATCAGCCGCTCCCGTTCCTGACGCTTTTTGTAATTCTCAAAGTCTGCGGCCAGACGGAGCAAACGATCACGGTTTTCCTCGGCCTCCCGGCGCAGGGTTTCCATATCCTGCTCCAGCTGGCCCTCCTTGCTGCCGGCGCCTTCGGAATCATCAACATTTTGCGCTACCTCCGGAGACGATTTCAGCTCCTCTTCCACAGGAATAGCAAATTTTTGCTCTTTTTGTTCAGTCACGCCCCTTCTCCCCGGGATAAAAATTGCTCAGCACCCGGCAACGACTCGGCCGGGTCTGGATGGTAACATTTTTACACTCTTTACTCGATTGGGAAACTGGTTGAATTTTACTCTCCAATCCAGCCGAACAATAAGGACGGGTTCTAGGATTGTCAAGGGAATCAAGGGTCTGGAAAGGCGAAAAAATAGAATATGTTGTGAATCGCTCACCATGGGCGGCAGGCGTGCCCCGGCCGCCGGTATGGACCGGCCGCCGGGGCATCGGCACCGCTCCGCTACCAACCCGCCGGGTGACGGCCTCAAGGCCGTTCAGGCGGAGACGAGATACTGCTTTATGCTGTGGGCAATCGTCTTGAAGATCCTGGTAAATTCCTGTTCATCACGTTCAAGCAGGGTGATGCGAAAACCCTGCAGTTCAGTGGCAAACGATGACAGGGGGACCACGCAGACGCCGGTCGAGGCGAGGAGGTAATAAACGAAACGTTTGTCCAGCCCGACATTACGGCCCGACACCAGGGCCTCTACGGTCGTCCGCACCTCTTCGTTATCAATGGGCAGATTCTGTTCGTGATTCAAAAAGCCGTTTTGAAAGACCACGCTCATGTAGAAAGCGCCGTTGGTCCGGTTAACCAGGATCCCCTTCACCTCCCGGAGAATATCGTAGGCAATGTTGGAGAATTTTTCGTAGCGCCTGATCCGTTCGTCGAGATAACGGGGGAAGTCCGGATGTTTAAGGATCCGCGGCAGCACCCGTTGCGGCAAGGTCGTGGAACAGACCTCCACCATCTTGGAATTGAGAATGGACTGGATGTATTTCTCGAACATGGCGTCCCGGTGACCGTTGTATACTTCAATCCAGCCGCAGCGGCCGCCCGGCCAGGGCATCTCCTTGGATATGCCGCGCATGCAGATGGCCGGAACAGTGTCACCGAGTACCGTGCAGAGCGGCACGGACCTGGTGCCGTTATAGGTCATATGCTGGTAGACCTCGTCGCAGATAATAAAGAGGTCATTTTTTTCGGCAATGTAGACAATGGCCCGCAGGACCTCCTCGGGATAGACGGCGCCGGTCGGGTTATCCGGGTTGATAATCAGAATACCGGCCACGGCCGGGTTGTACTTGATGTGATTCTCGAGATTCTCGAGATCGGGATACCAGTTATAGTTGGGATCCAGGATATAGGTCACGGGCCGGTCGCCGGCATGGGCTGCCTCGGCCGAGGAATGGGTGGTATAACTCGGGCTCGGCACGATCACCCGGGCCGTACTCCTCAGGAAACCGAATACCTTGGAAATGGCGTCACCCAGGCCGTTAAAAAAAAGAATATCCTCGGCGTCGATCTGCACCCCGCCCAGTTTATTGGTCTCGGCGGCGATAAACTCCCGGGTCGAGAGAATGCCCTTGGTCGGACAATAGCCGTAGGTCAGGTCGTCCCTGACCGCATCGGCCACGATGTCCTTCATCCAGGAGGGAATCCGTTCACCTTTGGCCACCGGGTCTCCGATGTTCTCCCAGTTGACATTGACTCCGAGGCTCTGAAGCTTCATGCCGACATTGACGATGTTGCGAATTTCGTAGGTCAGTTCGCCAGCGCCGATATGAAGAATATCCGTACGCATCTGTTCATGCTCCGTTTGTGTTGTTTTTTCGTTTTTATTTAATTCTGTATGGTCTCAAAGATCATCCGGCCGGGAGGGAGATGTCAGGATTTTCCGAAGGCCTTCCGAGTAAAAATCGGTTCTACCATAGCCTCTGAACTGAGTCAAGAGAGCGCAAAAAACCTTTTTATTGGTACGAGTCCACCAGCACCTCATCTTCGTCCGTTTTGGCCTCCTCACATCCGCTAAGGATAGATTCGGAGTCCCAGGCGAACGAATTCAAGGCACTGGTGAACTCGTACGGGCTGAGTATCCCCCCGAGGTTGCCGCCTCGAAGGTCTCGCCGGCTCGCTATCTGCATCTGCACCGTTCCCGAACGCTCACGGATTCAGGTTATTGGATATTGTAATTTCTTATCTTGCTGAGCAGGGTTTTGCGGGTAATCTGCAGGCGGCGGGCGGCTTCACTGCGGTTGCCGCCGGTCTCCTCCAGGGTTTTGACGATAAGCGCCCGTTCGGCGTCCTTCAATGTCGCCGGCTCTTCACCCGCCGCCGGCGACATATTCTCGCCGGCCCAGCGCTGAATGGCCAACGGCAGGCCGTCCACTTCCAGATACTCGCCGCGCATGAAAATCATCCCCCGTTCAATGGCGTTTTCCAGCTCCCGCACATTGCCGGGCCAGGGATAACGGACCAGCAGATCCATGCACTCGGGGGTAATGCCGACGACCTGCCTCTTGTTCTTCTCGACGAATTTATGCAGGAAATAATCGGCCAGCAGCGGAATGTCGCCATGCCGCTCACGCAGCGGCGGCACCTCGAGGACGACAACATTAAGCCGGTAATAGAGATCCTCGCGGAACCGTCCGTCCGCGACCTCGCGCTCCAGGTCACGGTTGGTGGCCGCAATGATCCGGACATCCACCCGGATCGTCTCCTGCCCGCCTACTCTTTGCAGTTCGTGCTCCTGCAGCACCCGCAGCAACTTGGCCTGCATGGCCGGGGTGGTCTCGCCGATTTCATCAAGAAAGAGCGTCCCGCCGTCGGCCTGGACGAAACGGCCTTCTCTTGTTCTGTCCGCCCCGGTAAAGGCGCCCTTTTCATGGCCGAACAACTCCGACTCCAGCAGGTTCTCGGCCAGGGCCGCGCAGTTGACCTTGATAAAGGGTCCCTGGTCCCGCCGGCTCCGGTAATGCAAAGCCGAGGCCACCAGTTCCTTGCCGGTCCCCGATTCACCGGTAACCAGGATATTCGCCTCGGTCGGGGCGACCTGCACAATCATCTCCCAGAGGGCCTGCATCGGGCGGGAAGAGCCGATTATCCCGGCCCCCCCGGCGGATGAAGTCTCCGGCAGCGGATATTGGTCATCGTGCCGACGTTTATGTCCCATGGCCACGTCAAGGGTCCGGCGGAGGCGGTCGAAATCGAGCGGCTTGGTCAGGTAATCATGGGCGCCGTTCTTGATCGCCTCCACTGCGGCATCCACCGAGGAAAAGGCGGTCATGATCACCACCGGAATCGCCGGATTGAGGGCATGAATCCTTTTCAAGGCCTCCATCCCGTCCATGGTGGTCATGCGCACGTCCATCAGAATCGCGTCGAAAGGCCCATCCGCAACGGCGGCCACGGCCGTGGCGCCGTCATCCGCCTCCGCCGACTGCCAGCCCCACTCGCTGAAAAGCGAGGCCAACATGAAGCGATGAACCTGTTCGTCATCAACGACCAGAATTTTCACCTTTGTTTTTTCTGCCATAACCATGTTAAAATACACAATTTCGGTTTATATGAGTATAAAAAAAAGCGGCAACGGGGCAACGGCCTCAGCACGGGACCCCCTGCCGACGGACCATTGCCGCCTCGAAGGTCTCGCCGGCTCGCTATCTGCATCTGCACCATTCTCGAACGCTCACGGATTCAGGATGAAAACAACAATCCGCATTGACAAAATCATCACCGGGGGCATCGGGATCGGCCGGCGGGAAGACGGCATGGTGGTCATGGCCGGCCGGGTCCTGCCCGGCGAGACCGTTGTTGTCCGGGGCACCAGGCAGCATCGCGGCTACCTGGAGGCGGAACTCGTCAAGGTGCTGGAGCCGTCCGGGGACCGGGTCGAACCGCTCT
The DNA here is from genome assembly GCA_002897615.1 of bacterium BMS3Bbin14. GTDB lineage: Bacteria > Desulfobacterota > Desulfobulbia > Desulfobulbales > Desulfobulbaceae > BMS3Abin13. The sequence goes on along the minus strand of BDTX01000028.1, from coordinate 6,292 downwards.
GTCCCCGCTATGCGGAGTGTGGCGGCTGCGACCTCCAGCATGCCCGGGAAACCGCGCAACATCGCATCAAGGAAAACATCCTCATCGAGGCCGCCGGCCGGGCGCGGGTGGTCTGCGATGAAGGCGTTTCGCAACCGCTGCTGGCCTCGCCCCTGGCCCTTGGTTACCGTCACCGGATTCGCCTGGCGATCTCGGCGCGGGGAGAAGCCGGTTTTTACCAGGCACGCAGCAACCGGCTGGTCCCCATTCACGAATGTCCGGTTGCCACGGCCCCGATCAACACGGCCCTGGCCGAGCTGAACCGCTCAAAATATTTGCGCCGGGTGGCCGCCTTCACCCGGGAAATAGAGCTGCAGCACAGCCCGGCCGCCGGGCGGGTGATTGCGCTTCTGCGCCTGGACAACAGAAAACGGGCGGATCAGCGCCTGATCCGCGAATTTGCCTTGAGCCTGGAACCCATTGCGCAGGTCCTGGTGCAAGCGGGGAGCCGGGTTCGGCCCGGCTCCCCGCGGCAGCCGGAGGCGGTTCTCCGGCAGCAATTTGACCGCAGCGTCTGCGGGCAGCCCTTTTCTCTCTCCTGGAGCCCCGGTTGTTTTTCGCAGGTCAACGCCCGGCAGAACAGCCGGCTCATCGGTCTCGTCTGCAGGTTGAGCGGTGACGGCAGCGGCCGACGGATTCTCGACCTGTTCTGCGGCATGGGCAACTTTTCCGTGCCGCTGGGCCTGGGCCATGCAGCCGTCACCGGTCTTGAACGGAACCGGGAAAGCATTGCCCGGGCCAGGGCCAATGCCGCCGCGGCCGGACTGCATGACTGCGAGTTTCAGGATATCGACGTTGCGGCCGGACTCAGGCAATGCCTCGGGGCGGGGCTTTATTTTGACTGCGTCGTTCTTGATCCGCCCCGTCAGGGTCTGGGCAAAAACGCCGCCCTGCTGCTCGATCTTGCCCCGGGACGCATCATCTACGTTTCCTGTGACCCGGCCACCCTGATGCGCGACCTGCGCCTTCTCGTTGCCGGCGGTTACAGGCTGTTATCACTGACGCCGGTTGACATGTTCCCCCAGACCCATCACATCGAGTCCGTCGCCCTGCTTGAAAAAAATTGACATCAGGCCGGCTTCGCACTAATTATACCCATCCTGGTGTAAGCCATCACAGGCGCCCCGCAGTCCGGCGCGGTGAAGAGTATAAAATGCATTTGTTTGTCAATAATGCAATAAATATCCAGATATTGCCTGGAATATTACCTCGAGCCGTCACGGATCCAGGTAAAAATAAAAAATTGACTCACCATCCGAGATGACCATGACAGCAGATCAGACCGGCCGATTCGCGGCCAATGGTCTTCCGGTACTTATCGGCAGCGTGCCGCTGAACAGTCACCGGCAGGCCCTGGACTGGATTTTCGAGACAACGCCGGAAATACCGCTTTGGCCCCAGCTCCCCGTCAACCCCCGGGAACAGATGCTGCCGCAGTTCGCCGAAGGGCTGCCCTGCATTGTAGAAGAACATCCGGAAAGCCCGGAGGGACGCATCTATTACGATATCTCGCGGCCCGGCTTCGCCGAGGAGCAGCTCGCCTTTTACGAGGAGTACCTGGCGGTTACGGAAGATTATGAAAAGCTGGACGGCTCAAGATTTCAAACAAGCAGGGAACGGGCGGCCGGACTCTACCTGCTGGCCGACAGGCTGCGGGAACAGACCGGCCTGGCCGCGGTCAAGGGCCAGGTAACCGGGCCGTTTACCATGCTGACCGGGATCAAGGATCTCCAGGGGCGGGCCGGTTATTATGACGAGACGATCCGCGACATGGTCATCAAGGGCGTGGCCATGACGGCCGCCTGGCAGACCAGGTTCCTGACAGCCAAAAGCGGCAAGCCGGTCCTGCTGTTTATCGACGAACCGGCCCTGGCCGGCCTGGGTTCATCGGCCTTTATCAGTGTGACCACCGAGGAGATCGGCGGGATGATCAACGAAGTGGCCGAGGCCGTTCACCTGGCCGGCGGCCTGGTCGGAATCCATGTCTGTGCCAACACCGACTGGGGGTTGCTGCTGAACTCAACCATTGATATTCTCAGCTTTGACGCCTACGGCTTCTTTGACCGGGTGGCGCTGCTGCAAGATGAAATCGCGGCTTTTCTGGAACGCGGCGGCATCATTGCCTGGGGCGGCGTGCCGACCTCCAGGGCCGAGGATATCAACGCGGAGACCAGCGAGTCGCTGGTCAGGCTCTGGGAATCCCAGGCCGGGGCCATTAGCGGAGCCAACCGGGACAAGGCGGCAATTCTGCGGCAGACACTCATTACCCCCAGTTGCGGCACCGGTTCGCTGGCCCCGGAACTGGCCAAAAAAGTCCTGGCCCTGACCCGCGATGTTTCCATGGCGCTACGCGCCTCGTACCTCTAACCTGGATCCGTGACGGCTTGGGGACCACATGCAACACGTGGAATTTATTGTATTATTGCCGAATAAGCGCATTCCCTGGTCTGCACCGCGCCGCCCTGCGGGGCGCCCGATAACGGCACATCTGCTGCGTTGGCAACTCGTTGATATCACACCAGGATAATCAGCATCGTTGCCGCCTTGCATCTGCACCGTTCTCGAACGCTCACGGATTCAGGTCTAAAAAAAAATAGGCGGCGGAGTCCGGCATGAAGCCGGTTCCCCCTCCTGACAATTCAACTGATGCTATAATGGACAATCAAAGCAACATACTCAAACAGCGCCGGGACAAGGCGCAGGCCCTTGCGGCAAGCGGCGTCAAGCTGTTCCGTAACGACTTCAAAGCCCCCGAGCCCATAGCCGGCATCCTGCCGCGCGGCGAGCGGATCGCCGCCGAATCGCACGAAGAGAGCGGACCCGGCTGCCGGGTGGCCGGGCGAATCATGTCCATGCGCAATTTCGGCAAGGCCGCCTTCTTCCACATCCAGGACGAAAGCGGCCGCATCCAGATCTATGCCAAACGGGACCTGCTGGGCGTCGAGGAGTTCAAGCTGTTCAAGAAATGGGATACCGGTGATATCGTCGGGGTCCGGGGCCGCCTGTTCAAGACCAAGACCGGCGAGCTCTCCATCGAGGCGACCGAGCTGCAGATGATTACCAAGTCCATGCGGCCGCTGCCGGAAAAATTCCACGGCCTCACCGATGTCGAGACCCGTTACCGGCAACGTTACGTCGATCTCATCGTCAACCCCGAAGTCCGGGAGACCTTCAGAAAACGGGTCGAGGTCATTCGCCTTATTCGCGAATTTCTCAGCAACCGCGGTTTTCTCGAGGTCGAGACGCCCATGATGCAACCGGTTCCCGGCGGGGCCACGGCCAAACCCTTCAAGACCCATCACAATGCGCTCAACATTGACCTGTACCTGCGCATCGCGCCCGAGCTTTATCTGAAACGGCTGCTGGTCGGCGGTTTCGAAAAGGTATTCGAGATCAACCGCAACTTCCGCAACGAGGGTCTGTCCACCCGGCACAATCCCGAATTCACCATGCTCGAATTTTACCAGGCCTATGCGACCTATCATGATATGCTCGACCTGACCGAGGAGATGATTTCCTGGCTGGCCGAGGAGGTGTGCGGCTCCATGGAGCTGACCTACCAGGGCCAGCAGGTCGACCTGACCCCGCCCTGGCAGCGTTACACCATGGACGAGGCCCTGGTCGAAGTCGGCGGCGTTGATCCGGCCGTCCTGCAAGACGACGATGCGGTCATGCAGCTGGCCCGGGACCATGGCATCAAGCTGCAACCCGAAGCCGGGCCGGGCAAGGCCAAAACGGAACTGTTTGAACTGCTGGTTGAAGAACGGCTTATCAACCCGACTTTTGTCACCTCGTACCCCACCGAGGTCTCCCCCTTAGCCAGGCGCAACGAAGAGGACCCGGGCATCACCGACCGCTTTGAACTCTTTGTCACCGGCCGCGAAATCGCCAACGCCTTCAGCGAGCTGAACGACCCTGTCGATCAGCGGCAGCGTTTTGAAAGACAGATCGCCGAACGAGGTGATGACGAGGAAGTCCATCCGGTACTGGACGACGATTATATCCGGGCCCTGGAATACGGCATGCCTCCAGCAGCGGGCGAGGGCATCGGCATTGACCGTCTGGTCATGCTGCTCACCGATTCACCGTCCATCCGCGACGTTATTCTCTTCCCGCACCTGAAACCGGAAGCCGGCCGCTCATAACCGCGCATCTGCTTCGCGGGCAATTCGTTGATATCACACCAGGATAATCAACATCGTTGCCGCTTTGCATCTGCACTATTCTCGGACGCTCACGGATCCAGGATAATGCAAGCCTGACTATCTTTGCCCCCATCTTGATGCAGTTGACAACTGCAAGCTAATTGTATATTAAATACTAAGGATAAAAATAGTGGACATGGAGGGGATCTACCATGAAAAAGCAAGGGACATTCGGAAACGCTGATCTTGCAAAAAAAATTACCTCTCGATTCGGTACAACGCAAGGAACTGTAAAGGCAGAGATGCGTTATACCAAAGTAGTTCAGACCTTCATTCGTAAAGTCGATGCGGCCCATAAGAAAGCGGCCGAGAGCAAGTTGAAATTTGGCTGATGTCTTTTCAGGAAGACCATCGCATGGCGGTTACCGAGGAGCAGGAAATTCTGCTCCTCGAACCGCCATTTTCTTTTTTTGATCTCGTTGAGACACGTTTCGGCGATTATGATAGTATCCGGCGGATTTTTTCGCTGGCCCGCTCTTTTCATGCAGAAACTCTGACCATAGAGAATCTTCCTCCTTCCGGGATTATCGCAGAAGAAAACGAGGATATTCTTGCCCGCTATCCTGACTATCGGAATGTGGCTCTGCTACGACTTTCCTTCTGGGAAAAGACGATATGTCATTCCGACCTGCCAGACCTCACCAGTAACGCGCTGGCCGGGTATGCAATCCTCAAACACGATGTGATCGGCGCAATCGGCTACGATCACTGGCACATCTTTGAAGCGGTTTTCGCCAAGTACCCCCACGAGCACAACTGTATTCCCCGGCCACGGCGATACCGGTTTGCGGTTGGGGCTAAATCATTCGCAATAGAAGGACTGCTATATTGTCAGCAGAATAAGCTTAACAAGGCCTGCGCCCAAGTGGCGTTACGCAGCCTGCTTTCCAGAATTCTTCCGGAAGGGGATATCTCCTACCGCCGAATTAATCAAATCGCAGAAACGGTTAACCCCGGATTTAATCCAGGCCAGGGGTTGGATGTTCCACAGATGCGCCGGGTGTTAAGCGAGTTGGGTATCATGTTTAAGGATGTTGACTATAGCTTGGAAGGAAATCAGACGCGAAAGGATTTGCCTTACCAGAAGTATGCCTATGCGGGGTTGGAGACCGGGTGCGGCGCCTTAGTCGGTTTCAGACTAGCTGGCCGGAAACTCCAAAAAGAAGCAAGGCATATTATCCCTTTTTATGGGCATACTTTCAATAAAGACACATGGGTACCGAATGCTGATATCTCTTATTTTCACATAGGAGAAGGGATCGGGTACGTGCCCAGTGAAAGCTGGACCAGCAGTTTCATTGGTCATGACGATAACTTCGGCCCTAATTTCTGTATCCCCCGACTTTATATTGACAGGGAGAAGGTCGATTATGTCGTGGAATTATTCAGGCCGGGTGTTTGCTATAGCGGTCTGCAGGCCGAGGCCATTGCCTTGAACATCCTTTATTCCCTCCTTCCTAACCTTTCTCAAACCGAGAACAAATGGATTTTACGGCTTATCGAATGGACAGCTAAACAACAAGTTGTTCTCCGCGCTCAGGCTGTATCATCGGCCGAATATGCAGCCCATGTGCGGGCATTGGTCGATTGGGAAGGAAAAACTGAAAAACCGGAATTGTGTCAGCTTTTCGAGGAAGAAATGCCAGCGTTTGTGTGGGCAGTGGAAATTTCAACTCCGCAGCTTTTTCCCGCCAATGAAAGAAAACTCGGGGAAATCGTGCTTGACTCAACCCAACCATTGAATCTGCAGGATGAAACCGCCATCTTCGACATCTTCATAATGGCGAGGCTTCCGGGGATTTACCTCCTTGGTGGCGATATCAGCAATTCCACCCCTCAGTTCACACCCGTGCAAAGTGGTATAGAGTCTCATACCGATTTGATCAAACTATAGGAAAGGAATGAATACCTTTGAATGATCGTAACCGTTCACCTGCACCCCATCTTTGTCCGTTTCGCCCTCCTCAGGTACAGGGAGTACACCTCGGAGGGCGAAACGAACAAATCTGGGGCACATCTGAACAGTTACAGTTACGAGTTGAGGGTAG
>BDTX01000027.1 GCA_002897615.1 bacterium BMS3Bbin14 | reverse complement strand
ACAACCATTGTGTAGGATGTGACCTGGCCGGGGCAGACCTGGCCGGGCGGAACCTGAAAGAGGCGGACCTGGAACGGGCCGATCTCCAGGGGGCCGATCTCCGCCGGGTTAATCTGCAAGAGGCCAATCTCAAGGGCGCGAATTTGCGCGGTGCCGACCTGCGGGATGCCGATCTGCGCGAGGCGGACCTGTATAAGGCGGATTTAAGTGGTGCCGATCTGACCGGGGCCAGGTTTGAAGAGGCCCTGATCGATTCGACTGATTTTGCCGGGGCGGTCGGTGCCAATCTTGAAGGGGTGACGCAGGATAAGTAATGAATTCTCCCCCCACGCTGTCAACTTTTGCAATAATATTCTTGACAGAAAGTTCTTTTTTCGATATACGACAAGATTCAAATTAAGATAAAAAGGTATCTCCTCACGGGGTACGTAACGATACGTTTTCATTAATCTCAACACTGTAAGCCATCACAGGTATTGAGTGAAGAAGGAGTTTTTTCATGGCCAATCATAAGTCAGCGCTGAAAAGAGATCGGCAGTCCAAAGTACGCCGGCTGCGCAACCGCAACAATAAAAGCAGGATGAGCGGCGCTGTCCGTCAAGTTGAAGAGGCCCTTGTTGCCGGGTCCGAGGAACAGGCCAGCGAGGCCCTGAAAAGGGCGATTCCCATTATTCAGAAGACCGCCGGCAAGGGGTCGATTCATAAAAAGACGGCATCCCGCAAGGTTTCCAGGCTGACCAGAAGGGTTAACCGGATGCAGCCCATTGCCTGAAGCCGGTGCCGTTCGGATTACACCTGGATCCGTGAGCGTTCGAGAACGGTGCAGATGCAAGGCGGCAACGATGTTGATTATCCTGGTGTGATATCAACGAGTTGTCAACGCAGCAGCTGTGCCGTTCTCGGGCGGCCCGCAGGGCGGCGCGGTGCAGACCCGCAAATGCATTTATTTATTAATAATGCAATAAATTCCATAGGTTGCCCGGAATATTGCCTCAAGCCGTCACGGATTCAGGTTACAGTTTTGATTGACGTGCCGGAGCCATGGGAGATTTTGTCTTCCATGGCTTTTTTTGTTTTCCGGCCGGCTTCATTCCGCACCATTCACCGCTACCGTTAGGACTTGCGCGAGATCATGTATTCTCCTGACCAGGAATCTTTTGTCCGTATGATCGGGCAGTCCGGGCTGGTGCCCGTTCACCGGACGATCATCGCCGATCTGGATACGCCGCTGACCATTTTTGCCAAGGTCGCCGGCAGCCGGCGCCATGCCTTCCTCTTTGAAAGTATGGAGGGCGGCGAGAAGTGGGGCCGTTACTCCTTTATCGGCCTGGACCCGCTGGTCACCTTTGCCAGCCGCGGCGACGTGGTGACCATGACCAATGCGGCGGGAGAGCGGGAGACCAGCCGGGACCCGGTTGACCCGCTGGCCGGGCTGCGGGAGTTGCTGGACTCCTTCAATGCCAGTAACGCCCCGGGCTTGCCGCGGTTTTATGGCGGCGCCGTCGGCTTTCTCGGCTACGACATGGTGCGCTTTATCGAGGACCTGCCCGATACCCGCCCGCCCGTGGATATCCCGGACAGCACCTTCATGGTGCCCCGCCTGGTCCTCGTCCATGACAGCGTCAGGCAGAAGCTGACCGTGATCTGCAATGTGAGGGCCGGTGATGCCGGCGGGGAGCGGCAGCTCTACGCCGACGCCGTCCGGCGGATTGAGCAGGTCATTCTCCGGCTTAAAGGGCCGGTGCCGGAAGAGTTTTTCAAGCAGGGCGCCCCGGGGCGGCCCCACGAGTTCAGCTCCAACATGGATGAGCCCTCCTTCGCCGCCATGGTCGACCGGGCCAAGGAATACATCCTGGCCGGTGATATTATTCAAGTCGTCCTGTCCCAGCGTTTTCATACTCGCACCAGTTTGCAGCCCTTGACCCTGTACCGGGCCCTGCGCCATATCAACCCCAGCCCCTATCTCTTTTATCTGCGCCTGGGGGAGGTGGTCCTTATTGGTTCATCACCGGAAATCCTGGTGCGGCTTGAGGATGGTGACATTGAGCTGCGGCCCATTGCCGGCACTCGGCAACGCGGCGCCACGCCCGAGGAAGATCAGGCCCTGGAGAGGGAATTGCTTGCCGACCCCAAGGAAAGGGCGGAGCACCTGATGCTGGTGGACCTCGGCCGCAACGATGTGGGCCGGGTCGCCCGCAGCGGCTCTGTCTCGGTGCGTGACCTGCTGGTTATTGAACGCTACAGCCATGTGATGCACATTGTCTCGGGAGTGCATGGCGAACTGGCCCCGGGCCTCGACCAGTTTGATGTGCTGCGGGCCTGTTTCCCGGCCGGGACGGTGAGCGGTGCCCCCAAGATCAGGGCCATGGAGATTATCGACGAGCTGGAGCCGGAGCGGCGGGGACCGTATGCCGGGGCGGTGGGCTATTTCGGTTTTTCCGGCAACATGGATTTCTGTATCACCATCCGCACCTTTGTCATGCAGGGCGAGGATCTCTGGATCCAGGCCGGAGCGGGGATTGTCGCCGATTCGGTGCCGCAGAAGGAGTATGAGGAAACCATCAACAAGGCCAAGGGCCTGAGAAGGGCCGTTGAGCTGGCCGAACAGGGGTTTTAGGCCGTGATTGTCATTATCGATAACTACGATTCGTTTACCTTCAATATCGTTCAGACGCTGGCCACCTGTCCGCCGGGCGGCGGCCCTGACTGGCAGCCGCCGGAAATAAAGGTGTTCCGCAACGATAAGATCGATGTGCCGGCCCTGGCCGAACTGCGGCCCGACCGGCTGTTGATCTCGCCCGGGCCGTGTACTCCGGCGGAAGCCGGCATTTCCATTGCGGCGATCAAATATTTCGCGCCCCGGATTCCCGTCCTCGGCGTCTGCCTCGGCCACCAGGCAATCGGTGCGGCCTATGGCGGCAAGGTGGTGCGGGCGGGGCGGGTGATGCACGGCAAGACCAGCGCCATCAGCCATGATAACCGGGGCGTTTTTACCGGTCTGGACAATCCCTTTGACGGGATGCGCTATCATTCGCTGATGGTGGATCAAGAGTCCCTGCCGGATTGCCTGGAAGCCACCGCTTATACCGGGCAGGGCGAACTCATGGGGATCAGGCACCGGGAACTGCCCGTGGAAGGGGTGCAGTTTCACCCTGAATCAATTATGACCGGCGTGGGCATCGTCCTGCTGCATAATTTTCTGCGGCCCGATTATCCTGAATTGTTGCGCGGAAAAAGGATTATCTTATGATACGAGAAGCCATCGGCAAGGTTGTGACCGGCACGGATCTCAACGAACAGCAGATGATCGAAGTCATGCGGGAGATCATGAGCGGTTCGGCCACGGCGGCCCAGATCGGCAGCTTTATCACGGCCCTGCGCATGAAGGGCGAAACCGTTGACGAGATTGTCGGCGCGGTCCGGGTCATGCGGGAAAAGGCCACCTTTGTGGACACCGGCGTCGATACCTCCGGCGGCCGGGTCCTGATGGATATCGTCGGCACCGGCGGTGACGGCTCCGGCACCTTTAATGTCTCGACCACCACCGCTTTTGTCGTGGCCGGCGCCGGGATTCCGGTGGCCAAGCACGGCAACCGGGCAATTTCCTCAAGCTGCGGCAGTGCCGACGTGCTGGAGGCCCTGGGCGTTGATCTCTCCCTGCCCGCGGAACAGGTCGGCCGCTGCGTGCGCACGGTCGGCATTGGTTTTCTCTTTGCCCCCATGCTGCACCAGGCCATGAAGCATGCCATCGGCCCGCGCCGTGAAATAGGAATCAGGACGATTTTTAATATTCTCGGTCCCATGACCAACCCGGCCGGCGCCAATGTGCAGCTCACCGGCGTTTTTGCCAGGGAGCTGACCATGACCGTGGCCGAAGTGCTGGGGCGGCTCGGCATGAAGAGAACGCTGGTGGTCTGGGGCGAGGGCAATTTCGACGAGTTGTCAATCACCGGCATCTCCCATGTGGCCGACGCCCATGACGGCAGGGTGGCAAGCTATACCATAGCGCCGGAGGACGTGGGGCTGCGGCGGGCAACCATTGATGATATTCGCGGCGGCGCCTCGGTTGAGGAGTCCGCGGCCCAGGTGCGCGAGGTGCTGGCCGGTACGGAAGGCGCGAAGCTGGACATGGTGCTGCTCAATGCGGGGGCGGCGCTGATGGCCGCCGGCGAGTCGGAGTCCCTGGCCGGCGGCGTGGCCCGGGCCCGTGAAATTATTGCCTCGGGCGCCGCTCTTGAGAAACTTGACGCGCTGGTCGGTTTCTGTAAGCAGTAGGCGGCGGATTTTTGCTTTTTATCTGCCCGGGGTTTTCGGATTCTTAATCAGAAGTGTTTTGCATGATCCTGAATCCGTGAGCGTTCGAGAACGGTGCAGATGCAGATAGCGAGCCTGCGAGACCTTCGAGGCGGCAACGATGTTGATTATCCTGGTGTGATATCAAGGAGTTGCCAACGCAGCAGCTGCGCCGTTATCGGGCGCCCCGCAGGGCGGCGCGGTGAAGACCAAAAAATGCGTTTATTCGTCAATAATGAAATAGATTCCATATATTGTATGAAACATCACCTCGAGCCGTCACGGATTCAGGATGATACTTGACACCATTGTTGCCAGAAAGCGTGAAGAAGTCGCGGAGCTGAAGCGCCGGGGGATCAAAGCTCCGGCCGGAGCCGTTGAGCCGCCCCGGGGGTTTATTCGCGCGCTCACCGGCTTTGCCGGGGTGGCCATCATTGCCGAAGCCAAAAAGGCCTCGCCGTCCAGGGGGGTTATCCAGCCCGACTTCGATCCTGTCCGTATTGCCGGGAATTACAAGGCGGGCGGGGCGCAGGCCGTGTCGGTTCTCACGGATGTTGATTTTTTCCAGGGTTCCATCGATTTCATTCCGCTGGTACGGGAAGCCGTTGACCTGCCCGTTCTGCGCAAGGAGTTCATCATTGATCCGCTGCAGATCCGGGAGGCCGCCGTCTACGGGGCTGACGCCATCCTGCTCATCGCCGCCATCCTCGGCATTCCGGAGATGCGGGACTTCCGGCTGCTGGCCGAGGAACTTGGCATGGATGTGCTGGTCGAGGTGCACAACGAGGCCGAGCTTGAAGCGGCCCTGGCTGCCGACAGCCGTCTTGTGGGGATCAATAACCGCAATCTCAATGATTTTACCGTTGATCTCGAGACAACCTTTCGCCTGCAACGTCTGGTGCCGTCGACGATTCCCGTGGTCAGCGAGTCGGGGATCGCAACGAGGGAAGACCTGGTGCGGCTGCGGGAGGCAGGGGTGGACGCGGCCCTGATCGGAGAAAGCCTGATGCGCAGCAAGGAGCAGGGGGCGGCGCTGCGGCGGTTGCAGGCAACATGACCGCAACGATCGATATGAGCAGGGCACGAATACGAATCAAGATGTGCGGCATCACCCGGATGGCGGACGCCGCGGCCGCCGTGGCCGCCGGGGTTGACGCCCTGGGGTTTATCTTTTTTGAAAAGAGTCCCCGCTATATCAGTCCGGAAGCGGCCCGGCTTATCATCGAACAACTGCCGCCCTTTGTCGATGCGGTCGGGGTCTTTGTCGACAAGAAAAACGATGAGGTCGACGAGATCATCCAGTACTGCCGGCTGGGTTACGTCCAGCTCCACGGCGCGGAATCGCCCAAGTACTGTGAGCATCTCGTTCGTTTCGCCTCTCCCTGCCAGGTTATCAAGGCCTTCCGGGTGGGCGGCCATACGAGTGGTGACGAGTTTGCAGTCTATGCCCCTCATGTGAAAGGTTTCCTGCTCGATACCTTTCGGCCGGACCAGGTCGGCGGGACCGGGACGAGTTTCGACTGGTCGATAGTCGCGGACCTGAACCTGCAAAAACCGTTCATTCTCGCCGGCGGCCTGGATGTCAACAATATTGCCGCAGCAATACAGGCCGTGCGGCCTTACGGTGTCGATGTCAGTTCCGGCGTTGAACGGCAGCCCGGCATCAAGGATCATCGGCTGATCAGGGAGTTTGTGTCCGCGGTCCGCGATTTTGACAGCCCGGGGCGCTAGCGCCCCGGGCCGCCAACCACGAAGGCGTTGGGGTAACCCCGGCCCTTGAGTTGTCGCGCAAAACGTTTGGCAGCGTTCAGAGATCTGCCGGTAAAGATCAGCACCCGGTAATATCTTGTTCTGCCGGTAACATTGAACCGAATGGCAACCCTGGCCCCGCCGTCGGCGAAACGATGCGCGAGTCTCTCCGCATTCCGCCGGTCTGAGAACGCTCCCACCTGCACATAGAACCAACCGCGATAGAAGTCCTTATGTCTCAGTCGCAGCCCGCCGGGCCGCCGTGAGGACCGCCGGGCGGCGGGAGCGCCTGCCCTGCCAAGGGCGATAATCCGGACCCTGGCCGTTCCCTTGCCCAGCATATCCAGTTTGCGGGCCGCGGCGTAGCTGAGATCGATGATCCGGTTTTTGGCAAAGGGACCGCGGTCGTTAACCCGGACAGTCGTCTCCCGGCCGTTTTCAAGGTTTCTGACCAGCAGCATGGTGTTCATGGGCAGGGTTTTGTGCGCCGCCGTTGCCGCGTACATGTTGAAAATCTCGCCGTTGGCGGTGCGTTTACCCTGGAATTGCCTGCCGTACCAGGAGGCCATGCCGGTCTGCCGGTATCCCGCGGCCGAGTTTATCGGATAGTAGGCTTGGTTGTTGATCACATAGGGGCGCTGCGTGCCCCGGCCGGTTCCGGCCGGTATCCCGGTCCTGAACGGTACGATCGGGGCGCAGGCGGCGACCATGCAGGCCAGGGCAAGGCTCAGCACGAGCCGTATCATCAGGGAGTGGCGGGTCATTTTTCCGGCGGTGGCGGTGCGGGTTTATCAAGCAGGCCGGCAAAACGGTATCTGTACATCATCCCGGCCGGTCCGGTGGTGTGCGGGGTGTAGGGGAGCAGGTCCGGTTTGTTGCCGGCCACATTGTCAAACAGGACCTTGCCCTCACTGTCATCGGCCGACAGCCGCAGGTCGAGTATGGGCCGGAAGATCTTGATGAGGCCGTCTTTGTCCCGGCGAATAATAATGTTCTCCCAGCGCCGCTGGAGAAAGCCCTTGTACCAGATTCCGGGCCTTTCCTTGCCGGTTATCCCGTCCTTCATGACCGGTATGACATCCGCATCGTCGTTCAGGCTGCGGTCGAGCAGGTTTTCAACCTCGGAGCTGGATTGAATCCTCAGGTGTTCCCAGGGGCCGTAATCGTCAGTTTCGCTGCGCAGCAGGTACGTGGTTGAATCGTTAAAGCTCCATTGGGCATGGCAGACCTGGCAGGTGACCCGGCCGTCATATTGCGCATGGGCGGGATCGGTAAGCTGGGGGACGAGATATTTTTTCCCGCTGTGGCGGGCCGTGAGAACAAGGTTGCCGTTTTCAACGGTCAGGTTGTCGGGCAGTGATTTTTTATGGTTCTGCCGCCACTGGTGACAGGTCGAGCAGGACAGCTTGTCGCGCCGGTCGGCGGTCATGAGCTCGGGGCCGCTGTGACAGTCAATGCAGGACAGGCCGCGCTGTTGATGGATGTCCGGGACCAGGTTATGATACTCAACCCCGTAGGGCCGGGTATATGGTTGGCTGGTGGTGAAAGGAGTGCGGTACTCCGAGCCGAAGTCCTGTTCGAAACGGCCGTAATAATCGGCGCCGACCGTGTTGGCGTAATGACAGCTCAAACACTGCTGGTCGCCGGGCGCCCGGATCATGGTATGACTGAGCAGTTTGCCGCCGGCAAAGGCCATGTGACAGGCGGCGCATCCGGTCCCCCGGCGGGTATAGGCGTAATCGTCACCGGACGAGTAGACGTGGCAGCGCAGACAGCGGCGGCGCAGCATGTCGTCGGCCAGTTGCAGCTTGGTGGCCGGATGCAGGACCACCGGGATTTCGGTGAGGTTTTTCAGGGTATCCCGGGCCCCGAAGTGTTTCCGGACCAGGTTGACCGCCTTGCTCAGGGAAAAATGCAGTGATGCCCTGATGTTCTCCACCTGTTGCTGGTGACAGCGGCCGCAGGTTCTGGCCATGGAGTCAGGATGGGCCGGCCGGGCAAGCAGGCCGGCGTGCGCCTCTTTCTCTGAGGCTCCGTCGGGATTGCCGGCGTGGCATTTAGTGCAGGCAAAGTTATGATTCCTGCCCGGCCGGATGTCCCGGTGACACCGGCGGCAACCGTGGAGCCGGGTTTGAATGGCCGGCGGCGGCGTTGGCGGTTTTTTTTCCGGTTTCTCAGCGTTCCGGCACCCGGGAAAGAGCAGGACCAGGCCGAGCAGAAAGATGAAATTCCACTTCATAATCTTGACACTGTACCATAAAATTGATACATCAAGAAAGTTCAATTTTTCAGGCTTAGTACGGATGACTGAGATAAGCCGATGTAGCTCAGCTGGTAGAGCAACTGATTCGTAATCAGTAGGTCAGCGGTTCAAGTCCGCTCATCGGCTCCAGTAACTACCAAGCACTTACGTGATTCCGCATATTTCTTTTGCGTAACAAATTGAAATGGCATATTTTATATGAAGTGTTCCCGCCTCCGACTTCAAATTCCTTGACGGATCTGTAAAAAACAGGCCGCGAAGCAACTTAAGAAACTGGAGTCATCTCCCCCTTCGGGAATATGTCCCTTTTGATCTGACCAGCTATTAAAAACTCTATGCGGTTAAAAAATCTATCCGAATCATATACCGTGTAGTAGAAGACGCGGTGATCGTTGAAGTGGTCGGGGTTGGCAAACGTGCCACCCCGAGGTATATGCCGAGGTGGCGCATAGGCTGCTGAGAAAAATTTAAAGTTAAGGCCTCCGTGGTTATTCTGTGAGCAGGCGGTGTTTGTTGTGCCGATATTGATGGCTGTCCAGGCTTTGAAAAACCGTATATAAATCTACTAGTTACAGCCCGGGCAGGCTGAGCGGCCCCCGCCATATCTGACGATAACTCCATTCTCTGGATCAGCACTTTGCTGAAATTTATTGCCGGACTGTGCTTTCCGGCGGGCCGGCAATAAGTTATTGACATCCAGTTTCCTGTTTTGTAATATTAATGAATATTATTGAAGAGCTTGAGGGCATACGAAGGGTCTGAAGTGGATTGACGGGGATACTCAAACAACCATTTTTTATGGTGGACAGGATGGTCGCCGAAGGAGACAGCGGCGTAAAATTGGGCACGAATCATATGATTTTTCCTTCTCCATGTCTCTCGATCCTTTGGTCTGAAAAGCGATTACTTATCACCATCACCTATAAATAAAAAGTTGGAGGTTTTTCATGAAGAAGGTTTTTAGTTTTATAGCAATTGCTACGGTTTTAGGCTTTTCCGGCTTTTGCACACAGGCAAAAGCTGCTACTAATGGCAAAGCATTGTATCAGGCAAAGTGTGCAGCATGTCATGGGACTAGTGCAACCGGCGGAGTAGGGCCTGATGTAGTAGGAAAAAGTGGTGAGGCTGTTGCCAAGGCTATAGACAAAGTTCCTATGATGAAGTCTTTGAAAAGCAGTATTGGCAAAGCTGATGCGAATGCGATTGGTAACTATTTGCAATCACTGAAAAAATAGTCATATATGCTGCGAAGGTCAGTTCCCTTGTTATTGTGTTTGCCGGAGTGGTTAAGCACTATAAGCAGCGTAACGGACTAAAAAATATAGTGTATAGCACAACAAATAATCCACCCCCGCCCGGGGTGGATTATTTGTTGTGGTGAAGAGGGTTATGTCGTTGGATCGGGCTGTTGACTTTTGCGTAAACATGGTTTTGTGTAAACATGGCGCTGAGGGGCAAACCGCTGACTGATGAGGAATTACCCTTCCGGGTAGAGCCGGCGGCTCTACCCGGCTCCACCCCGGACCTGGATGAGCACAATTCATGCGTCCGGCTGTTCATTTCAGGTTTCTGTTCAAACGTTTTCGAGCTGTTTTCCTTTTGATTCCCCAAGCTACATTGCGAGATTTACCCTGGTAATGAGTAAGTCCCGGAAAATCAAAGGTGGCCAGGTCCCTTCCTGTCATTTTTTTGTGGACGACCAAGAAAAACAAGACGAGGCTTCTCCGGATGTAGAGACAAGCCGAACCTCGCGAACCGTGTCGGAAGTACCGCCAGCACCTTCTCTGCATTTTTCTTGCCCGTAAATCTCAATGCAGGGCGGTCAAAGCATCATGGGCCGACCGCCTGGGCCGAATTCCATAGGAACAATCGAAAAAATTTTGCTCATAGATGGGTTCCGGTATATCGCTACTGCCCTTTGAAGGAGCTGGTTATCGGTATCTGTAGCCGGGATGCGGTAATGTGAAGTTATTTTTGCGCAAATCCTTATTCATTTGATAATACATTGTAGCATAACTTGGCCTGATGGTGTATTTTGTCGCAGCAATGAAACGAACAAACAACAAGGGCCCACTTCTGCTGTCCTCGAATCTGCAGCGTCTTTTCGGCTATAAGAACTGGCAGAATCAGTGGGATTTTTTTATCCTGGCCAGTAAGTGGCCTGAGGTGGCGGGCCGTGATGTCGCCGCCCAGACCTCTCCGGCATATACCAGAAAAAATGTGCTATGGGTTTATGTTCGCAGTTCCGTATGGATGCAACATATGCAGACTCTCAAGCCCGGGCTTCTTGAGCAGGTTCGGCGTGTTCTGCCCCAGGCGGAGATCACGGATATTCGTTGGCTCATGGAACCGGTGGAGCGCCGGCCCGAGGAGGAGCGGCGCGCCCGGCCTGTAGACCGCCGTCTTGACCCGGAGCAACAAGAGGCCTTTGCAGAGAGTGCGTCCACGGTCAAGGACAAGCGATGCCGTGAAGCGCTGTGCCGGCTCTGGCAGGTTTTTCAGCAGAAATCAGGATGAAAAATGTCCGGTGAAAGGGTAGAAAAAGCATGAACACTGTTCTCCTCGATTTGATCGGCAATACTCCGATGGTCCCCATTTCCAGGATTAATCCGGTGGCCGGGGTCGTCATTATGGCAAAGCTGGAGTCTTGCAATCCCGGGGGGTCGGTCAAGGATCGGATTGCCCTGTCAATGATCGAAGCGGGAGAGAAGAGCGGGGAACTGAATAGGGATAAAATTGTTCTGGAGGCAACCAGCGGCAATACCGGCATCGGTCTGGCAATGGTCTGCGCCGCCAGGGGCTATCGCTGTCAACTCGTCATGCCGGAATCGGCCAGTGTGGAGCGCCGGCAGATTATGCAGGCCTATGGCGCGAAAATCACCCTGACCCCGGCAAAACGCAGCACCGACGGCGCCATTGAAAAGGCCTATGCCATGGGGCGTGAGCATCCGGAGCTGTATTTCATGACCGATCAGTTCAACAGTGAGGCCAACTGGCAGGCCCATTATCGGCAAACAGGGCCGGAGATCTGGCAGCAGACGGCAGGGAAGGTTACTGACGTGATCGCCACCATGGGGACGTCCGGCACGGCCATGGGGCTCAGCAAGTGGTTTGCAAAGTATCATCCGGCTGTCCGCGTCACGGCGGTTGAACCATATTACGACCATAAAATCCAGGGGCTCAAGAACATGAAGGAGTCCTACAAGCCCGGCATTTTTGACAAGTCTCTGCCCTATAAAATTGTCAATGTCGGCGACGAAGACGCCTTCAGCACCACCCGCCTGCTGGCGAGGAAGGAAGGAATTTTTGCCGGCATGAGTTCCGGTGCGGCCATGTTTGCCGCCCTCCACCTGGCCCGCGAAATCGGCGAAGGATTTATTGTCACCATCCTGCCTGACGGCGGTGAACGGTACCTGAGCACCTCGCTTTTTGTCCCGCAGGCAAAACCGGAGCCGCCCGTGTTGCGGCTGCGCTTCTATAATACCATGAGCAGAAAGAAGGAGGAATTCCGGCCTATTCATAAGCGGCGGGCCACTTTCTACGCCTGTGGGCCGACGGCCTATGAGTCCCCGAATATGGCGCATTGCCGAAGATTTGTGGTTGCCGACCTGCTGGCCCGTTCCCTGGAGTACAATGGTTTGGCGGTCGAATCCTATATGAATATCACCGATCTTGACGATAACACCATTGCCGGGGCCGACAAGGCCGGTCTGCCGCTCCGGGACTTTACCGGAAAATATGTCAACGAGTTCATGGCGGCGGCCCGGGAACTAGGGGTCAAAAAGGCCACGGGCTATCCGCTGGCCTCGGAGCATGTCGGGGATATGATCGATATTGCCCGCGAGTTGCTTGACAAGGGATATGCCTATGTCAAGCATGGCTCGATCTATTTCGATATTTCCAAGTTTAAGCGGTACGGGCGGCTTTCCGGCGTCGATTTAAGCAAAATCCGCACCGGCAAGACAGTTGATCTCGATGATTATGAAAAAGATAATCCCCGGGATTTCACCCTGCTGAAGCGCACGACCCTTGACGAGCTGAAAAAGGGCATTTTTTATGAAACCGACTGGGGCAATATCCGGCCCGGCTGGCATATCGAATGTTCGGCCATGTCCATTCATTATCTCGGGGAGACCTTCGATATTCATCTTGCCAGCCAGAACCTGATGTTTCCTCATCATGAAAATGAGATCGCCATTGCCGAGGCCTTGACCGGCAAGCCCCTGGCCAATTATTGGCTGCATTCCGGACTGCTGTTGCGGGACGGCCGCAAAATGTCTGCCGACAACGGCAACGTGGTGACCATGCAGGATGTGCTGGACCGGGGCTATTCCGGCCGCGAGCTCCGCTTTATGTTCCTGGTCGTCCATTACCGGAAGCCCCTGCATTTCTCATTCAAACGGCTGAATTCCGCGCGCCGGACCCTGATGCGTATTGATGAATTCAGCAGAAAATTGCTGTGCCTGCCCCCGGACCTCCCGCATCCCGATGTGGCACTCCTGGTCGCCACCCTGGAAAAGAAGTTTTTCGCCGCCCTGGGGGATGATTTCAACATGTCCGGCGCGGTCGGGGCGTTGTTTGATTTTATTAAAAAGATCAACCCGATTCTGCAGGCGGGCAGTCTTGACCGGCGGCAGAAGAATGATGTCCTGGAGGTGCTGCGAAAAGTCAACTCGGTCCTGGGGATCATTCGGCTGGAACGGTGTCCGCTGGCCCCGGAAATTGATCAACTGATCCGGCAGAGGGAGCGAGCCCGCCAACTCAAGGATTGGACCGCGGCGGACAGCGTCAGGGCGGAGCTGTTAAAAAAGGGCATTGCCGTGTGTGATACAGCTTGCGGGCCGGTCTGGGAAAGGAGTATTGAACCGGGGAGACAGGGGAATGAGCGTTGATTTTCGTTGCCGTTTCCGTTACAGTGCGCTTCCTTTCATGCGTGTTTGTCCTGAACCCGGTTTCCGGATGCTGAATCCGTGAGCGTTCGGAAACGGTGCAGATGCAGTCCGGCGCGGCGAAGACCGGGAAATGCGTTTATTCGGCAATAATGCAATAAATTACACATATTGCCTGGAATATCACCTCAAGCAGTCACGGATTCAGGTGATGGTCACCAATTCAGCTCATGCGCCAGTAGCTCAGTTGGACAGAGCAGGAGCCTTCTAAGCTCAAGGTCGGGGGTTCAAATCCCTCCTGGCGCACCAGTCAATATCAGGCCCCCGGCTAGGCCGGCCCGGTCAGCCCGGCGGCCAGGACATGTTTCGTCCACCCAGAAAGTGTACGTGAAGATGAAAAACCGTCTGCCCCGCCTGCTCTCCGTTGTTCAAGACGGCGCGGAAGTGGTCGATTCCCTCTTGCCGGGCGATCTCGCAGCCGACCCGCATGATCCTGCCCATCAGCTGTTCGTCTTCTTCCGGCAGGGTCGCCGGGCCGCTGACATGTTTTTTGGGAATGACCAGGAAGTGGACGGGGGCCTGGGGCGCGATATCCCGGAAGGCAATAATTTCATCGTCTTCGTACAGTTTGTCCACCGGGATTTCTCCCCGGACGATTTTGCAGAACAGGCAGTTGTCCGACATGATTTCTCCCTCCCTGATTTTAATATTTTATTCGTTTTCAGGCCTCTGAATACGGCATAAGGTAATTGTGAGCGTAGCAAAAAGTTCAGAACAGGGCAAGGCCGGAGTTCCTCCGCGCTTAACGGTCAGCGCCGAGGCCTGCCTCGAAGGGGCGCCGGAGAGGCTGAAGGCCGCCATCCGGCAAGAGTTGACCATTGTCAATCCTAAATATCAGGCGGCAAAGCGATACAGCCGCTGGGTCGGCAAGCAGCTCAAGCCCAGGCTCTATTTCTTCCGCGAGTCTGGTTCGCGGATGTTTTTTCCGCGCGGCTTCGCGAACCGGGCCGTCCAGCTTTGCCGGCAACTGACCGGCGTTGCCCCGGAACTGGTTGACGAGCGCCGGCTTCTTGACGAGATTGACCTCGAGTTCCGGGGGGCTCTGCGTCCCTATCAGCAGGAAGCCGTGGCAGCGGTGCTCCAGCACTCCTTCGGGGTGCTGGAGGCGGGCACCGGTTCGGGCAAGACGGTCATGGCCCTCAAGGTGCTGGCCGAGCGGCGGCAGCCGACCCTGATTGTCGTGCATACCAGGGAACTGTTGCACCAGTGGCGGGAGCGGATCGGCGAATTCCTGGGGATTGAAGCCGGGCAGGCAGGGGGCGGTCGTTTTGACATCCGGCCGGTTACTGTGGCCATTGTCAATACGGCCCGTAAACACCTGGACAGTCTGCCGCCGCAATTCGGTCAGCTTGTAGTCGACGAATGTCACCGGGTCCCTGCCAGCCTGTTTACGGATGTGGTCAGCGCTTTTGACTGTTATTACATGCTCGGTCTCTCTGCCACGGCCTTCCGCCGGGAAGACGGCATGACCCAGCTTATCTATACCTGCATGGGTGATCGGCTCTATACCGTCGATCCAAAGGTGCTGGCGGCAAGCGGGGCAGTGGTCCGCCCCGAATTCATCCAGAAGGAGACCGGTTTCACCTACGGTTTTCGCGGCGATTATGCCAAGCTGCTCAAGGCCCTGGCCGCCGACGACGCGCGCAATTCCCTGGTGGCTGCCGATATCGCCGCTATTATTCACGCCGGCCATGAAGGGACGGTCCTGGTGGTATCCGACCGGGTGGCCCATTGCGAAGTCCTGGGGCGCAAACTTGAACAACACGGGGTGAGCAGTGTTGTCCTCACCGGCCGGGTCCCGGCCGAGCAGCGGGCCCGCATCGTCGAGGATGTACTGGCGGGGCGGGTCCAGGTCCTGATCGCCACCTTGCAGCTTATCGGCGAGGGCTTTGACTGTCCGGGGCTCAGCACCCTGGTCCTGGCCACGCCCATCAAGTTTGAAGGACGTCTTCTGCAGGTTGTGGGCCGGATTATGCGGCCGGGTGACGGTAAAAAGGCCCGGGTGGTCGATTATATTGACGGTAATATTCCTATCCTGAGCCGGTCGGCCGCGGCCCGCCGGCAGGTGTTTGACCGGCTGTAGCCCTCCCGGGCGCCTGCCAAAATATCTCCTTGCCTTTTTGCATCCTTGCCTGTATATTAAATATCTTTTATCAATTTTTATCAGCTTTTTTCCAGTGCGGTTTGCCGCACTTTTTTTATTTGTAACTATTCAGGTGTGTTATGGATCGGCAGAAGATCAGGAATGTGGCTATCATCGCTCATGTTGACCACGGTAAAACCACGATGGTGGATCAGCTTTTCAGGCAGAGCGGCATGTTCCGCGATAATCAACAGGTGGCCGAGCGGCTGATGGACTCCATGGACCTGGAACGGGAGCGTGGTATTACCATTGCCTCGAAAAACGGTTCCTACGCCTACGACGATTACCGTATCAACATCATCGATACCCCGGGCCATGCGGATTTCGGCGGCCAGGTGGAGCGGGTCCTGCGGATGGCCGATGGGGCGCTGCTCCTGGTCGATGCCCAGGAAGGTCCCATGCCCCAGACCTTTTTCGTGGTCAAAAAAGCCTTGGCCGTGGGCCTGCCCATCCTGGTGGTGATCAACAAGATTGATAAACCAGGCGCGCGTTGCGACTGGGTCGTCGACCAGGTCTTTGACCTGCTGGTCCGGCTGAACGCCTCTGATGAGGTCCTTGATTTCCCGGTGGTTTACGCCTCGGCCAAGGAGGGCTATGCCATCAAGGAATCTACAGATCCGGTTACGGCCGCAACCGGCATGGTGGTTGTTTCCGAGATGATTGTCAAGCATGTCCCGCCGCCATCCGGTGACCCCGCCGCCCCGCTGCAACTGCAGGTCAACACCGTTGACTACTCGCCTTACCTGGGCCGCCTGGGCATCGGCAAGCTGCTCAACGGCACAATCAGTTTAAATAACAATGTGGCGGTAGCCCGGCGCGACGGCTCGATCAAACCGGTCCGCATCGCCAAGATTTTCTGTTTCGGCGGGGACCGGAAGGTGCCGGTGGAATCCGCCTCGGCCGGTGATATCGTTGCGGTGGCGGGCATGGATGATGTGGCCGTGGGCGTCACCTTTATTGATCCCGATAACCCCCGGCCCCTGCCGCTGATCGAGATCGACCCGCCGACCATCTCGATGAATTTTATCCCTAATGACTCGCCATTTGCCGGCCAGGACGGCAAGTATGTCACTTCCCGGCATCTCGAAGACCGGCTGAATCATGAAATCATTACCGATGTCGCCCTGCAGGTGGAACAGCTGACCGACGCGGTCGGTTTCCGGGTATCGGGCCGCGGGGAGCTGCATCTCTCTATCTTAATCGAAAAAATGCGGCGCGAGAATTACGAATTCCAGGTAACCCGGCCCCAGGTCATCATGCGGGAGCAGGACGGCAAGACCATTGAGCCTTACGAGGAGTTGACCGTTGATGTCGATGAACAGTTCCAGGGTGTGGTCATTGAAAAACTGGGGAAACTGAAAGGGATTCTCCTTGACCTGCAGCTGGAAAACCGGATAGCCCATTTGAAGTTCAAGGTGCCGACCCGCGGCCTGCTCGGTTATCGGTCCGAGTTTATGACCGATACCCGGGGGATGGGGGTGATGAACTATGTCTTTGCCGAGTGGGGTCCGTATGCCGGCGAGATCCAGCATCGGCAGAACGGGGTGATGATTGCCAAGGAAACCTGTACCACCGTGGCCTATGCCCTGTTTAACCTGCAGGAGCGCGGCAAGTTGTTTCTCGGCCCCGGCGTACCTGTCTACCGGGGGCAGATTATCGGCGATCATTGCCGTCCCGCCGACCTGGTGGTCAATCCGGCCAAGGGCAAAAAATTGACCAATATGCGGGCTTCCGGTTCGGACGAGGCGGTTATTTTAACCCCGTTCCTTGACATGAGTCTGGAGGATTGTATAGCATATATTAATGATGACGAGCTGATGGAGGTCACCCCGTCGGCTATCCGGCTGCGGAAGAGGAAAGGGGCCAAGATACGGGCCTGACGCCCGCCCTGCAGCTGCAGTGCCGTCGGTTACCAGGTGATGGATAGATGATGACCTGAAATGAAAGAACTGATCTTTATGGCGGTGGCACTGCTGGCCGGCATCGCCGCCTTTGCCCTGATCGTGAAAAAGTCGCGCAGTGACTGTATCCCCTGACTGCTGATATACAGTTCCCTCGGGGTGGGGATCATGGTCTATGCCTTGTTGAGTTACCTGTTTTAGGGTAACTGGTCACAGGGTGTGAAACTCTGCGCTATTCCTTACATCCAACCTGTAAACCGTCACAGGTGCCACAGATTTACGTAGTCGTTGCCGTTCGCAGGTAAGCGACCGAAGGGAGACTCCGGTAGTCCCTCTATGCGGGCGGGAGTGACCGCGTGAAGATGGGGTGCCTGTGACGGTTTACGTTTTAGCAAAATAACTTTACTTTGCGCCTCCCGGCGGTCTTTCGCCGGTCCTACTTGTTTTTTCTTTTTCCTGAAAATAATCGTCAAGAATTCTCCGGTGGTCAAAGACCAGGTCGGGAAGCGTGTCGCGGGTAAAAATCCGGGCCTGGACGGCATCGTCCGAACCGTGCGGCCTGCCGCTCGCCCTGGCAATAAATACCGTGGAGGCGGTATGCTGCCTCGGGTCACGAGCCGGATCGGAGTAGGTATGGAACTGCCGGACCAGCGTCACCTCCAGCCCGGTTTCCTCCAGGGCTTCCCGCACCGCCGCCCTCTCAAACGACTCGCCGTAATCAACAAAGCCACCGGGGATGGCCCAGCCGTGCGGCGGGTTTTTTCGTTCAATGAGAACAATGCCGCCGTTGATTTCAATGATAATATCGACAGTGGGTACCGGGTTTTTATAGACCGGTATCGGCTGGTGACATTTTGGGCACCTCATGGTGTTGCCTGCTCCCGGTCAAAGCACAAGGCCCGGATTTCCCGCCAGCTGGCGACCGATTTGAACGAATGCCGGCCCCGGTTCCAGGGCTGGGAAAAGACAATGGGGTTGATGCCCGCCTGCTCAAGCTGCAGGCAGGTCTCTGCCCGGTCATCAATAAAATATTCGATCCCGTACCCCTTGATATGGCGGGGTTTGTCGTCGTGGGCGCCCATGGCCACGATCCTGATGCCGTCACTGGTTGCGGCATCCGTCAGCGATTCGAACCAGGTCCGGATCGGTTCGGGATCAGGCCGGGCCGTGACCAGGGTAACGGTTGCGTAGCCGGTCAGCTCCTCCAGCACCCGGACCGCGCCGGGCATGGGTTTCAAGCCGACGCCGACCGGGTCGACGAGGATGCGGCCGAAAATTGTTTCCACGAGTTCCGGATTCATATCCAGGCAGCGTTCGACTTCGAAAGACGTGATGTCGGCAAGGCTGAAGGAACAGTCCCCGTACTCTTCGCAGGACAGGCGGATAAAGGCCTCGGCCGTGTCGGCGACAACGCCGTCAAAGTCAAAGCCCAGCCGGGCGGGGTCGATTTTGTTCATGAATCGTTTCCTTGGCCGGAATCAGACCTGCCGTAAGTTGCTTCAATCATCTTGATTTGTCGGACCAGTTCACGGTTGACCGGGGTGGCGATGCCGAGCTGTTCCCCGGCGGCAACCACGGCCCCGTTAATGGCATCGATTTCCGTCGGCCGTTGGTGTAAGACGTCCTGGAGCATCGAGGAGACATTGTTCCTGGTCGTCCGGCAGACCTTGAAGGTCGCGGTGACCGGATCGTCGACAATCGGGATATCTTGTGCCCGGGCAATGACGACGGCCTCATTGACCGCTTTTTGCATCTGCTCCCGGATGGACTCCGAGGTCAGCAGCTGGCCGTTGGTCCGCCGGTGAATGGCACTGAGGGCGTTGATGCCCACATTGACAAAGAGTTTGGCCCAGATGTGCCGCAGGGGATGACGGGTTATTTCGGCAGGCAGCCCCGCGGCATTGAGCAGACGGGTTATTTCCTGCAGACGCGGCAGGGCCGCATCATGACCGGCCAGCAGCAGGCCGAGATGGGTGATGCCGGAGCCGCAGTGCCGGACATGGCCCGGTTCGAGCAGGGTTGCACCTTCCGAGGTGATGCCGGCGGCGGTGCTGCAGGGAGACCTGGCCAGGATGGCCAGGTGACCGATCCCGTTTTGCATGGCGATCAGCAGGGTCTGCGGGGCAAGAAGCGGGGAGATGCCGGCCAGGGCCGAGGCGACGGCCAGGGCCTTGACGCAGAGAAACAGCACGTCGCAGTGACCGATCACTTCCGGGTCGGCGGTAACCTGCGGACGGCAGACGGTGGTCCGGCCGTTTTCTTGTAAACGCAGGCCGTGCTCATTGAGCAGCTGCGCCCGGTCCGCTCTGTGGTCGAGAAGGTAGAGACGATGATCATCATTGTCGGCCCCGCTGTTTTCCTGTTCCCGCAGGAAAAGAAAAATTCGGGCCGCCAGCAGGGAGCCAAGCGCTCCCGGGCCGACAATGATGATACGCATGGACCCTCTCCAGCACCGGATGGTTACTTTATTTTGGCATCCTCGATAATCGCATCATAGCGATAGCCGGCGCCAAAGTCACGGTCAGTGTGCAAAACGCCCTCGACCAGAACAACGGAACCCGTCTTCGGAACCGCCATGGTGGTGACCACCAGTTCATGGGTGTTTTTGAGTGCATCGCCGGTGCCGTCCTGGATGTGGACCCAGTTCTTGCCCATAATCATCCTGGAAACCTTCATGACCTTGCCCCGGACCCTGACTTCCTTGTTGTTCAGTTCCTTTCTTTTGGCAAAGAGTTCACCGATGGTATAGCCGTTGGCACCTTCGGCCTTCTGCACCTTGACATTGGCGGAAGGAACGATAGCGGCCAGGCTGCCGCCCGAAGCATCAGAGGCGGCGGCGGTTGACTGATCCGTTTCCGACTCCAGGGCCTTGGCAAAGCCGTTACCGCCTTTGGCTGCAACATGAGAGCCGCCTGACTGCTGCATATTGCCGGCCGTATGATTGCCGATGCCGCTGGCGAAAATAATGGAAGCAAAGGTCCGTTTCAGGATCCTGGATTTAAAATTTTTCATTTCCATGCCGTTCTGCACGGTCACTTCCTGGCCTTTCTCCACCTTGGCCTTGGGAATGGCGATCCAGACCGGTCCCTGCGCCGCTTTGACTTGCAGGTAGGTGTAGGCCCCGGCATTGATGGTGTCCATCACCTTGCCCTTAATGGTCAAGCCCGCGGCACTCTGGGCGGTTTCGGCCTGAGCCGGGGCGGGGACCATTTCGGCCTTGGTCGTTACGGTTTTATTTTGGGCCGGTGTTTTCTCGGGCTGGTTGGCTGATTTGCAACCGGTTGTTCCACCGAACAGCAGGAACAGGGCAACGATGATAATCTGGGTGCGAAAGCGCATCATAGGGTATTCTCCATAAGAAAAAATCAATAAGGGAAAAAAGACTGCGAACAAATTTTCATTATACTTATATAAAAGGTCGCTCGTCCCGTGTCAAGAAATCGACATGGCGCGCCGGGAGTTATTTTTTGCGCGAACCTGCCTCCGGGGGGCGGCGGGATATGGACTGGAGAGCCACGCAGGCCATGGGTGCGACAGTGATTTGGGCGCGGGCGGCAATGGTTTCGCCTTGCTCCTGGTCGGTGATGTCAGCCGGCGGCCCGGCCCCGGTGTCGATAATTTTTTTCCAGATGCGCCGGCTGTGAGGAGGGGGCGGCTTGGGCACGGTGAAGGTCTTGTCTTGGTCCCGGCTGCCGTTCAGCATGATAAAAAAATCATCATCCTCGCCCTCGTCAAGGGCGGAGCCGTTGAGGGTGAAGGCCAGGGCCCGGCCTTCGTCCGACCAGTCCTTTTTGCCCGGTTTCAGGCCCTGCCAGATAATTTCCTGGTATTGGGACCGGCTTTTTTTCGGGTGCGGGGCGGCAAAAAAATCAACCCGCCGGAAGACCGGATGCTCGCGGCGCAGCCGGATGAGTTTGCGGAAGAAACGGAGCTGGTCGGCGTTTTTACGGGCCAGTTCCCAGTTGAGCCAGCTGATGTCGTTGTCCTGGCACCAGGCATTGTTGTTACCGCGCTGACTGCGCCCGAATTCGTCACCGGCGACCAGCATGGGGGTTCCCTGGGACAGAAACAGGACCACCGCCAGGCTCCGGAGGCGCCGCGCCCGGAGAGTCATGATCGCCGGGTCATCGGTTTCTCCTTCGACGCCGCTGTTCCAGCTGATATTGTTGTTTTCGCCGTCCCGGTTGTCCTCACCGTTTTCCAGGTTGTGTTTCTGCTCGTAGCTCACCAGGTCATACAGCGTGAAACCGTCATGACTGGTGATGAAGTTGATCGAATTGCCCGGACTGCGGCCGCCATGCTCGTAGAGATCCGAGCTGCCGGCAATACGGGTGGCCAGGGCCGGGACCTTGCCCGGATAGCCGCAGAAAAAAGCACGGACATCGTCGCGGAAGCGGCTGTTCCATTCCGCCCAGCGGCGATGGGTCGAGAAGCTGCCCACCTGGTAGAGACCGGCGGCGTCCCAGGCCTCGGCAATGATTTTGCATCCGGCCAGGACCGGGTCTTCGGCAATCTGCTCGACGACCGGGGGGTTGGAGAGCACCTTGCCGTTCTGGTCGCGTCCCAGGATCGAAGCCAGGTCAAAGCGGAAACCGTCGACGTGCATTTCCACGACCCACCAGTGCAGCGCATCCATGATCAGGGTCCGGACAATGGGATGGTTGCAGTTGCAGGTATTGCCGCAGCCGGAAAAATTCAGATAGTCCCTGGTCAGGGGGTCAAGCAGGTAGTAGATGGTGTTGTCGATGCCCCGGAAATTGAGGGTCGGCCCGTCGGCGCCGCCTTCGGCCGTATGGTTGAAGACAATGTCGAGAATGACCTCGATCCCCGCCCGGTGCAGGGCCTTGACCATGTCCCGAAATTCATTGATCTGGTTGCCCCGGCTGCCGCAGTATCCGGCCTTGGGGGCAAAGAATGAAAGCGGACTGTAGCCCCAGTAATTTTTTAACCGCTCGCCGGTGAAGGGATTCTTAAAAACCACTTCATTTTCATTGAATTCCATGACCGGCATCAATTCGACAGCAGTGATCCCCAGTTCCCGGAGATAGGGGATCTTTTCAGTGATGCCGGCGAAGATTCCCGGCTGCCGTACTGCCGATGACGGATGACGGGTGAAACCGCGAACGTGCATCTCGTATATAATCGTATCATTGAGCGGCGTGGCCAGGGGGCGGTCCCCCTCCCAGTCGTAGCTTTTTTCGTCAACGAGGCAGCAGGGCCGCCCGCCAAGATATTTTTTACCGTGATTCCAGGCGGAAGAACTCAGAGCCCTGGCATAGGGATCGGTCAGGATAAGGCGGTCATTGTAGCGGTGTCCCGTGGTCTTTGGCTGGAACGGGCCTGACAGCCGATAGCCGTACCTGGTTTTTGGGGGCAGCCCGGTTACGAGAATATGCCAGATGTCACCGGTTTTGTTAGTCAAGGGGTCGAG
The DNA here is from genome assembly GCA_002897615.1 of bacterium BMS3Bbin14. Taxonomy (GTDB): domain Bacteria; phylum Desulfobacterota; class Desulfobulbia; order Desulfobulbales; family Desulfobulbaceae; genus BMS3Abin13. The sequence continues at coordinate 25,258 of BDTX01000027.1, read as the reverse complement.
AGAAAGTTCCTGCTGCCACCTTTTTTTACGGCCCGGCTTCCGGCCGGGGATTTCGAGGACCAGGGAGACGGCCGTGGCATGACGGGAAAAAATGGCAAAATTAATGCCCTTCGCGGTCAGCGTCGCCCCAAGGGGCAGAGGCTCGCCGGATTGGACTGTAATGTTCGATTTCATCTTGACTTGATAATAATTATTATTTATAAATAGAGAAAAGGGCTCGAAATCATTCGAGGACATTCTACTCTGTTTTTCTATTTTGCAAAGCTTTTGTGGAGGACGTTATGGGACTGTTTTCAAAGCTGGATCTTGCCGGGACCCCGACAATAGACTGGGAGATGACGCCGGATTATACGTTCGGCACGTTTGAAAGTTGGGGAGGGACGGAACGAATCCGCAGCAAATCCGAACGGTTCTACTATTTTTTTGTTGACAATTGGGGGAAGGAGCCCAAATTGTGCCTCATGGAGCGAGGCATTAAGCATGCCCGGATTGTGGCCGAAATCCTGGCGCCCAGGGACAAAATTCAGCGCTGTGTGGACAGCCAGGGCAAGGTCTCCTCGTTTGAAAAAAGTTTCGCCATTGATGGTGTCCTGAAAGAATGGCTGATCGCCAATGTCTTTGACGGCGATGACGACTCAATGGTTGTGCCTCTGGAGGCGGAGCGGCGAGAGGTGGGCGGGAAAACCGGCCTGCCGGGCCGGGATGAGCCGGGTCCGGCAGTCTCCCTGATTTCTTTGCCCGATCGGCCGGCGGAGATGAGCGAGGCGGATGTAGCCGCGCTGGCCGTCGAGTATAATTTTTTCGACCGGGACCACAATAAATCCGGCAACTTTGTTAACTGCCTGGTGGATAACGGTGACAACCTGACGGTGAGTGACCGGACGACCGGCCTCATGTGGCAGCGGGATGGTTCTGATATCATGAGCCACCGGATGCTGCGCCGGGAGGCCGCCGGTCTGAATGACACGAAATTCGCCGGCCATTCAGGCTGGCGTCTGCCCACCATGGCCGAGGCCCTGTCCCTCATGGAACGGACAAAAAATGAACATGGCCAGTATCTGCACCGCTGCTTTTCCCCTTACCAGCCATTTATCTTTGTCGCGGCCACGCGTAAACCCGGCGGGTACTGGTTTGTCGATTATAAACAGGCCCGGGTTTTCTGGGCGTCCGGGACAATTCCCGGTGGTTTTGGCAGGCTCTGCCGCCGGGATCCCGATATAGGGTAGAATCAAGTCGGCGTCCGGGGCTCATCAAGAAATTCCCGGATGCCGGCGGCCCGGATCAAGGGGGCTGAAGACGGCGCGGCAGTCTTCAGTCTCCGGCCGGCGGGCTCCTTTTTTGCCGGGAGCCGATTCTAGTTCAGCATGGCGATTTTGCTCTTGCGGCTGCCTGGACTCTGTTCGGCGAGTTGTTCCCGCTTCTCCTGTTTAAAGCCGTACTCGACCAGGTCTTTGATATCGCTCCACATTGTTTCACTGCCCATAATAGCGACAATGATTGACTCGTCACCCCTGGTAAACAGCCCGACATAGGTTTGCCGCGCCGCGGCGGTGTAGCCGGTTTTGCCCGCCACTGCGCCCTTTACCCGCCACAGCGCCCGGTTGTGGTTGCGCAGCAATTCACCGAATGAAGTCCGTATCCTGACTGTACCCATCCGCCGCACAAACTCCTTGTCCCGCACGGCATGGCGGAAGATCGTTGCCAGGTCTCGGGCCGTCGTGTGCTGACCACGGCGGGTCAGGCCGGTTGCGGACCGGCATACGGTATCCTTCGCCCCCCAGAGCTTGGCCCGCAGGTTCATCATTTTGGTAAATTTCGCCTCGCTGCCGGCGATTTTTTCAGCCAGGGCCACGCTGGCATCATTGGCCGATGACAGCAGGACGGCATTGATCAGGTCACCGGCCCTGTACGATTTGCCTCTATCCAGGTAAACTTTGGACCTGGGCATCCGGGCGGCATGGCGGCTGACCTTGACCTGTTCGTTATTGCTCAATGATTTAATGGCAATCAGGCCCGTCAGTATTTTGATCGTGGAGGCCGGCTGCCTGGGAGTATCGGCAGATTTGGCAAAGATGGCCCGGCCGGTCTCGACATTGACAATGATGGCGCTTCTCGAGGTGATTTCTTTGCTGACATTCAACCGCCGCCGGGTCGCGGGAGAAGAGGATTGCGCCGGCCGGATCTTGATTACGGAAATATCACTGTTTTTGCCTAGTGTCAGGTAGCTGCCGGCAGGGGCGCTGTCCCGGAGCGCCGCTTGTCCCCAATTCGGGGCGTGTTTCGCAGTCGTGTCGATAATCCTGATCCGGGCGGCATGGACGGCTGAACCGAGCGGCAGGAGGATCAGACAGAAGATGAGAACTTTGATTAAAACGGTTGCGCGGCACTTTTCCATAAAAAATAAAATATGAGATATGTTTTTCAGAGGTTATATGTTCCCTACTCTTATCATTGTTATCTTCCGCCTGCCGCTGTGTCAAGGGTTTCATCCAGTTTCTGGCCTGTTGGCGCAACTTTTTACGGTCCGTTATCAACAATCTCTGCCTGCAGCATGTTAAAAAAAGAATTTCGTGGAGTACCCGGCGAAATTTTCATGCCCCCTGGCATATTGACCAATATGGGGGTATACGTTTAAGATTCGTTAAATATAAGTTCGGCAGCATAAAAATTATCAGCCGCAAAAATGTCGGATGTTGAGACGGAAGTACCATAAACCTTGAATCCGTTCTCTGACGCCCCGCCGGGCGGCGCGGTGAAGACCAGAAATGCGCTTATTCGGCAATGATGCAATAAATTTCACATATTGCATGGAATATACTCAGGCCGTCACGGATTCGGCTAATGCTGGAATGATCAGGATAGAGCATGTTTCAACCAGAGCAATTCAGATCGCAAATCCCGGCTGACAAATTCTACCCTCCCCGGGTCGACACCTCTCCGTTCCTGTACCGGCAGCGGGTCGTTGATCAGCTGCTGCTTCAAGGCGGCTCCCGGGCTCCGGCCATTATCATTGAAGCCCAGGCCGGTCAGGGCAAAACCACCGTTATCAAACAATTCCTTGACCGGACCGAAGCTGATGCGGTCTGGTACCAGGTGGGTCCGGAGGACGCCGATCCCGCCTTTTTCCTCCAGGCCATCATGACCGGCATCAATACCCGGCTGCCGGGGTTCCCGTCAGCCGCAACCGCACAGATTGCGGGGGAGAGTGATTTCGTCCTGTTCAGTCTGCAGAAACGAGTTAATCTGCTGCTGCACGATCTCGACTCCTTCCTGGAGGACGATCTCTACTTTGTCTTCGACGACCTGCATTACCTGGTCCCGCACCAGGCCAGCCTCCTGGTGGTGAACTCCCTGCTCGAAGCGGCCCCGTCCCGGCTGCATTTCATCCTCTCCTCCCGGGAGTCCCTGCCGCTGCCCAACAGCCGCTTAACCTCCCGTGGCCGGAAGCTGCTGCGCCTCGGCAACCGTGACCTGGCGATGAACGAGGGTGAAGTCACCGATTTTTTCCAACAGGTCCTTCACCTCGACGCCTCCCGGGATATCATCAAAACGGTCACCCGGACCACGGACGGCTGGGTCATGGGGGTCCTGCTGCTCGGCCTGCAGATGGAGCGACAACACGGCCCTCCCCTGGACCGCGCCCAATGCGACAACCAGCGGGAAATACAGCAATTTTTTCGCGACGAGATCCTCTCCACCCTGGGACCGCGCTTACACCGGCCGCTTCTTCTCCTCTCACTGCTGGAGGTGATCCCGGTCGACCTGGCGGTTGAGGTCACCGGAGCAGAGGACATCGGCGTTGACCTTTGCGAACTCGTCCGGTGCAATATTTTTTTCCGCCATCTTGACCCGGACAATACGCTGTTCGGGCTGCATCATCTCTTCCGCCAGTTTCTGCGGGAAAAGGCGGCGGCGGAATTGAGTCCCGGAACGATCCGGCAAGTATACCATCAGGCCGGCCGGTACTGTCTCCGCCGGGAGAGACCGGCGCGGGCGTTACGCTACCTGTTGCAGGCCGGGGATTACGACGCCGTCGAGGCGGTCCTGGAGGACCACGGGATGTCCTTTCTGGTGACCAACCGGACCGCCACGCTGACCGCGATCCTGGACCGGATTCCGGCGCCACTCCTGCCGCAATACGGCTGGGCGACCTTATACTCCGCCCTGGCCTACATAGATTCAGCGCCGGGACGGGTGCTGCCGCTGCTCGACCAGGCCCTGGCGGTCTTTGCCGCCCGGCAGAACCGGCTTGGCGAACTGCTGACCCTGTCCCATATCATCTCCATCCACATCACCACCACCGGGCATTACCGGGAGGGGAAAGAACAGTTGCAAAAAGCGGAACAACTCTTCTACCAGACCGCCGACGCCCTCGACATCTCCCAGACAATCCTGGTCGCCCGCAACCTGGCCATGGGCTACAGTATCTTTCTGGCGGATTTCGACCGGGCGGTCAAGTTCGCTTCCCTGGGCCTGAACCTGGCCCGGGAGAAGAATCTCGTCAATTTTGAGGCCGCCCTGCTTATGCTCATGGCCTATATCCAGATATTTGCCGGCCGTACCTCCCAGGCCCAGGTGTACCTGGAACAGGCCGCTCCCTATGTGCACCACCCCGAAATCGGGCTGTTCAACAAGCTGTCCATCCGCATGATGCTGTTCAGCTTCCTCTTCCACGATGGAGATTTTGCCAACTACTTCGACCAGAAAAACCAGTTTATCGCCACCATCGGCAACACCCTGGTCTCCCAGTCCATAGCCGGCCCTTTCTGTAATATCTGGGAGATGGATATCGCCATTAACCAGGGGCGCTTCGAGGAAGCCCTGGACCTTGCCGAACGAGCCCTGGCCCAGCGCCACTCCCCTCTCTGCCCGCACCTGCGCAGCCTGGTTCTGCAACTTAAGGCCCTGGTCCTGGCACTGCGGCGGCAGTGCGACCAGGCCCTGCCGGTGGCGGCGGAATCGCGGCGCTTGCGAGACCTGTCAGGAGGGCCTTATTTTATCGCTTTGAACAAACTGGTGGTCGGCCTGACCTATTCCTATTGCGGCCGCTACAATCAGGCGGTTCAACTGCTGAGCGCAGGGATCGAAGAGACCCGGCGGACGTCGACGGAATACTTCGAGGCCTGCGGTCTTCTGCATCGGGCCTCGGTTTATCTGCGGGCCGGCGCCAGACAGCAGGCCGGTCGGGATATCAAGGCCGGCCTGCGGCTGATGCGCCGAAACGCCTACCGGCATCTCTGGAGCTGGACCCCGGCGGCCATGCGGGAGGTCCTGGCCTTTGCCGTGGCGCAACGGCTCGAACCCGAATACGCCCGGACCCTGGCCGCCGGGCGGCTCGGCCTGGCCCTGCTCGATGACGGTACCGCCATTCCCCTGCTCAACATCAAGACCATGGGCGGCTTCAAGATTCTGCACTGTGCCGCCCCTCTGCTCCATGCCGAGGAGCTGACCCCGGCTCAGCGTGAGCTGTTGTGCCTGCTCCTTTCGGCGCCTGAATTCAAATTGCCCCAGGAGACCATTCAGCTCCACTTCTGGCCGGACAGCCCCCAAGATACCGCCAGGGTCAAATTCGACACCCTGGTATCGCGCCTACGTAAAACCCTGGCCCAAATCCTGCCGGAGGACACCGCTCATTACTACCTGAAAAGAGAAAAAGGGATAATCTGGCTCGCTCACTGCCGGGTCGATGCCCTTGATTTCCTGGCCGCCGTCGACCGCGGTATCAGGCATCTCCGTCTGCAGGAATGCTGGCAGGCCGGCAATGCCTTTACGGCGGCCGAGTCTCTGTGGCGGGGAGAGTTCGCACCGGGGGTCACCGGCGAAGACCGGATTCGTGAATTCCGGGAAAAACTTTCCCGCGCCCTGTCTGACCTGGCCTTTGCCTGGTGTGACCTGCTGGTCCGCTCGGACCGCCTGCCGAAAGCGGTTCAGGTCGTAGAGAAGGCCCTGCGCGACGACCCGCTTAACGACCGCCTGTACGGTCTGCTCTACCGGCTGCAGGGCCAAAACTCCGCGATTCTGGCCCGGCAGGTCTTGAAGCGGTTCGCCGCCGTACTTCGGGCCGAAGACTACCCGGACGACGAAGTCGCCGAATTGATTGCCGGGATTACCGCCGACCAGCCCCATGAGGGCGAAGGCTCCGCCTGATCGTTGCCCCGCTGACCCAGGCCCGCCCTGTGTGACTTGGGTCCCTGGCGGTTTGCCGCCCAATTTTTTTTTCGATTTCTGTTTTCCTCTTTTCTTTTCTTTTTCTCCTCTTTTTTAACCCTGATGTAAGGAAATTGTCAGGGTCGCACATTAAGCTGGCGCGAATTGTCTGCATCTAGTGTCTTGTCAATCGCCAACTGACGCATCTTGCTCGTCCTTTGGAGTTCCGGCGGTGTTATGGCCTCAGTTACATAGCGTTGCTATGCTCCTTCTGCCACTCCTTGCCGGAACACCAAATTATTTCGCAATCTTGCGTTATTTGTCACCTGGCATGACACTGTGGCCATAACTTGTAAATTTGGTGGAGAGGCTAATGTCCGAATTTCTTGCCGAAGAATTGCAAAAGAGTCAGAAGGAAGTTGATCGGCTGGTCAGAAACCTGGGCGTCCTTTTTGAAACCATGAGTGACATGGTTTTTCTGGTCAGGAACGATTGTGTCATCGAGGACATGAACAGGAGCGCCATCAGGGCCTTTGGCGACTATCGCGCCAGGCTGTGTTACGAGGCCCTGCACGGCGGTGACGGGCTATGCCTGACCTGTCCGGTGAAGCTCATTGCCGCGGGTGAGGAAAACGAGGGGCTGGCCGAGGCGAAACTCGGCGGCTTGAATGTCGAGTGCAGTTATGTTCCTTTCCAGGGCTACAAGGGTGATCGGCTGGTCATGGTCGTTATGCGGAATCTCCGGGAGGTCGGTATCCTGCCGGGCGAGCCGGACCGACGGTGCGAGTCCGACGAGCTGGTGGGCAAGTCAAAGAAGACCCGCGACCTGCGCAAGATGATCCACCTGGTGGCCCCCTCCGACATGACCGTTCTTATCAGTGGTGAGTCGGGAACCGGCAAAGAACTGGTTGCCGATCTGATCCACCGGCATTCGCGCCGGGCCGATAAGCCCTTGCTGAAATTCAATGGTGCTGTCGTGGCTGAAAGCCTTGGTGTAAGTGATCTGTTTGGTTTCGAGGAGGGCACCTTCTTCACCGGCACGGCCACGCCGAGGAAGGGGGGATTAGAGCTCGTCCATGGCGCCACCGTTTTTCTGGACGAAATAGGAGACGTCGGCCCGAAAATGCAGGCCGGTCTTCTCCGGGTTCTCAAGAACGGCGAGATCACCCGGGGCAGCGGCCCCGGGCCGGCGGCGGCCAATGTCAGGATTATTGCCGCGACCAGCAAGGATCTTGCCCGGGAGGTGGAGGAGGGGCGGTTCCGGCAGGACCTCTACCAACGTCTCAATGTGATCAATCTCCACCTGCCGCCGCTCCGAGAGCGCAAGGAGGACATCCTGTCACTGGTGACGCACTTTATCGAAAAATATCGAAAAGCCTTCGGGAAGGAGGTCGATCATATCCCTGACAGTGCGGTTGACCGGCTGTTGCAGCATAGCTGGCCCGGAAATATCCGGGAGCTGGAAGATGTTATTCAGCGGGCGGTGCTGCTGACCAGGAATAATATCATTACCGAAAAGGAGCTGATTTTTAATTAGAACCTCATGGCGATTCCGGCAAACAAATTCCCGCCGTCCTTGGCCGAGCGGCCGGTTTTGATCGGCGGCAACAGGCTGCCGACGATCTGAATACTTGAAATGGCGAGCAGAAAAAGGTATCCTTGGCAAGAAAAAGGGTGGGGGAAGTACGACAGCAAGGGTATTGCCAGTTGCTGAATCCGTGACGACTTGAAGTGAAATTCCGGGCAATATGTGGAATTTATTGTATTATTGCCGAAAGAATGCATTTTATGGTCTGCTGCGTTGGCAACTCCTTGATATCACACCAGGATAATCAACATCGTTGCCGCCTTGCATCCGCACCATTCTCGAACGCTCACGGATTCAGGATTATGCCATGCAAAAATGTCGGATGTTGAGACGTAAGCACTCTAAAAAAGATGATTCCTGCCGGTTGACGATCAGGCCGGAGCGCGGATGGTTACCTTGAAACAGGGGATGGCGGCATGACGGCAGCAACCGAATCCGAATCTCCGGCTGTTACTCAGGAGTGCTGGGCCAATCTCAATGTCTTGCTCGACAGTTGCGCCCGGAATTTTGCGGAGCTGCCGGCCATCGGCATGGCCCTGGAGGCGCCGCTCTCGTATCGTGACTTTCATGCCCGTATTGCCATCCTGGCCGCCCTGTTGGCGGCGGAGGGTATCTCCCATGGCGACCGGGTGGCCTTCCTGGCGGAAAATTCGCAGAACTGGGGAGCGGCCTACTTTGCCGTTGTCCGTCTCGGCGCGGTTGCGGTTCCTATCCTGCCAGACCTGCCCGAAGCGGATGTTCACCATATCCTGGGCGAAATGAAGTGCCTTTTCATCTTTACCTCCCAGCGGCAGATCGAAAAGGTCTATGACCTGAAAGAACAACTGCAAAAAATCATAACTCTCGACGATTACCGGGAAGACAGCGGCGTGGTTGACGTCCAGCCATTTGCCGATTTTCTGCAGGAGGCGGAGGCCCGGTTCGGCGAACAGTATAGTGCGGGCCGGCTTGTGTTCCCGGAGGTCGGGGGGCACGACCTGGCTTCCATCCTTTATACTTCGGGGACCTCCGGTTTTTCAAAGGCCGTCATGCTGACGCACGAAAACCTCTGTGCCAATGGCTATGCCGTCAGCAGGATCATGAATATCAAGCCGGGCTCGACCTTCCTTTCCGTCCTGCCCGTATCTCATACCTATGAATTCACCGTGGGTTTCCTGCTGCCGTTGATCAAGGGGGGGCGGATCGTCTATGCGGGTAAAACACCGACCCCGGCCGTCCTGCAACGGATCTGCGCCGCGGAACGTCCTCATGCCATGCTGGTGGTGCCGTTGATCATGGAAAAGATCTATAAGAAGAAGGTGCTGCCGGTTATCGAGAAGAGCAGGCTGCTCGGTTTCGCCTGTCGTTTCAAGCTGGGGCGCCGTCTGATCTATCGCCGGATCGGCGCCAAGCTGCTGGAATTCTTCGGCGGCCGCCTCGAAGTCATGGGGATCGGCGGCGCCTCGCTTAATCCCGAGGTTGAAGCCTTTCTCCGGGAAGCCGGGTTTCCCTATATCATCGGCTACGGCCTGACCGAAACGGCACCGCTTCTGGCCGCCGGTCCGCATGGTGATCCCGCTATCCCGCTGGGTTCCACCGGCATGGCAATTCCCGGCGTCGAACTGCGTCTGGCCGACCCCGACCCCGAGACCGGAATCGGCGAAATCCTGGCCCGGGGGCCGAACATCATGAAGGGGTACTGGAACGACGAGGAGGCAACCGCCGAGGCGTTGACCGCTGACGGCTGGCTGCGCACCGGTGACATGGGGAGCATCGATCCCCGGGGCTACCTGTTCATCAAGGGCCGCAGCAAGTCGGTTATTGTCATGGCCAGCGGGGAGAATATCTATCCCGAGGTCATCGAGAACAAGCTCAACGCCTTTCCTTTTGTTGTCGAATCCGTGGTCCTGGAGAAGGGCGGGGCGCTTGAGGCCTGGATCTATCCCGACTACGAGTTTATTGATGAAGAAACGGCGGGGCAGAACCGGCAGCAGCGACATCGGTATGTGACCGGGAAGTTTGACCTTCTGCGCCACGAGGTCAATAAACAGTTGTCCGTGAATTCGCGGCTTTCCCGTATTGTTGAGCGCCGGGAACCATTTGTGAAGACGGCCACCCATAAGATCAAGAGGTACCTGTATTCGGCGGATACCAGGGATCTTTAACGGTTCATGACCCTAACCAGTGTCCGTCCAGAAACGAGGATTTTTGTTCGAGATCAAGGCATGTGAAAAAAATAACCGCAGGCATATAAGTAATATTCCGAGGATTATTTTTTGAGCATAACGCCGAGATCGGGCAAAAAGACCGTTGCCGGATGGGCACTAACCAAGCAGCATGGACTGGGCAAGATTGATGATCGGCATGATGATTCTCGAAATGATACCGGTGTAAAACAGCACCAGCAGCAGGATGAAACCAAAGGGCTCCAGCTTTTCATAGATTCTCGCCGTCTCCGGGGGCAGAACCCCCATCAATACCTTGGAACCGTCAAGGGGCGGAATGGGGAGGCAGTTGAAGACCGCCAGCATTATGTTGATCCAGACACTGGCGACCAGCATATTGGCAACGGGGCTGAGGATATACATGGGCAGGATGTGAATCATCAGCAGCAGCAGTTTGACCAGAACGGCGCTGACCACGGCCAGCAGGACATTGGCAGCCGGCCCGGCCAGGGCGACCAGCAGCATCCCTTTGCGCGGGTCCTTGAAGTACATGGGGTTGACCGGCACCGGCTTGGCCCAGCCGATTTTCATGATAATAAAGGCAATAACACCCAGCGGGTCGAGATGCTTGAGGGGGTTCAGGGTCAGGCGGCCCTGGTTTTTGGCCGTGGGGTCGCCCAGGTTCCAGGCTACATAGCCGTGGGCCAGTTCATGGAAGGTGAGGGCAAAGAGAAAAGGCGGCGCCAGGATGATAAACTGTTGGATAAAATTATTCAGATTCATGTTTTTCTATTTTTGTTTTATTTGATTATTTTTTTGTTTAACAGCCGCCTGAAATCCATGGCGGAGAGGATGCCTTGCCGGTGGTGTCTTTTTTACCTGAATCCGTGAGCGTTCGAGAACGGTGCAGATGCCAGGCGGCAACGATGTTGATTATCCTGGTGTGATATCAACTAGTTGCCAACGCAGCAGCTGCGCTGTTATCGGGCGCCCCGCAGGGCGGCGCGGTGAAGAGTATAAAATGCATTTATTCGTCATATAATACAATAAATTCCACATATTGCCTGGAATATCACCACAAGCCGTCACGGATTCAGGTTTTACTTGTGGTGCCCGGCGGCTTGCCGGGGATACTTGTCGTGGATGAGTTGCAGCGCCTCTTTGCGGCTGCCGATCCGCCTGTTGAGCTGGGCTTCGATGACACTGTTGAGCATGGTCCGGAAGAGAGGCCCGGGCTGGTAGCCTGCCTGTTGCAGGTCCTGGCCGTTGATCAGGGCCTGTTCGCCCCGCAGCCGCGTCACGAAATGTGACACCGCCTTCTGAATGTGTTTTTTCCGGGCCATGGCCATCAGGTAGAGAAGACCCTCGTTGCTCAGGTCCTGCAACAGCCAGTAGATCTCGCTTGGCTTCATATGCGGCCGGTTGAGCATGTCTCTGGCGATTTTATCTGCCGCGGCTTTCTGCTTGACCAGGGTCTTCTCCAATTTTTCAGACAGTTCGAAGCGTTTGCAGAAGTTGGTCACCTCAACGGTGCGTGACCTGCTCATAATGCCCAGCAGGTACACTATCCATGGTTCCAGGCTTTCATCCAGGTACAGCAGTTTGAACCAGGTGATGGCCTTTTCGGCCTGGGTGAGGATGTGGATAAAACGCCGGTCGATTTTCAAATTGGGCCGCAGGTCCGGCCAGAGAAAGCGAAAAAGGTCGAAGCCGGCCATGCGGCGCAGCGCCGGAACCGGGTGGTCCTCGGAGAGAATCATTTTCAGTTCGCTGAAAAAACGCGGCGCAAAAAAACGATCAAACAGGTTCATCCGGACCGCGTTCCTTATGAGCTTTTCCGTATGTTTGGTGATCTGGAATTCGAGGCGCTGTTCAAAGCGTATGGCCCGCAGGATGCGGGTGGGGTCCTCGACAAAACTCAGGTTGTGCAGGACGTTGATGCGCTGCCTCTTCAAGTCGTTCTGGCTGTTGAAGAAATCAACCAGGGTGCCGAATCGCTCCGGATTGAGGTGGATGGCCATGGCATTGATGGTGAAATCCCGCCGGTACAGGTCAAGCTTGATGGATGAGAGTTCCACCGTGGGAATGGCCGCCGGATACTCGTAATATTCCAGGCGGGCCGTGGCCACGTCAAGGCGCAGGCCGCCGGGCATGATGACCGTGGCCGTGCCGAATTTTTCGTGGGTTCTGACTGCGGCGCCCTGCTGTCGTGCCAGCTCCTTGGCAAAATGAATACCGTCGCCTTCGATGACGATATCAAGATCGCTATTTTTTATGTGCAGCAGCAGGTCCCTGACAAAGCCGCCGACGACGTAGGCGCTGTAGTGCAGCTCCTGCGCCACGGACCCTATTGTCTGCAGCAGGAGCATCATGTCGCGGTTCAAGCGCTCGGCCAGGAGATTACCCATATTGCGGGTCTGCATGGTCGAGGGCTGCTCGTCTTCATGCAGCAGATTCTTGGGGAGATGGGCCGGATCGTTGACCAGGATGTTGAGCAGGTCCGTGCGGGTAATAACGCCCTGGAGCCGCTCGTGCTCGACCACCGGAATGAGCCGTTGCCGGTTGCCGATAATCAGCTCCTGGAGATCGGCCAGGGTCGCGGTGGGGGGCAGGGTCGCGATTTCCGTGGTCATGTAGTCACTGACCGGGAGGTGGCCGAGCTTGAGGAAAATGGCCTTTTCCACCACCCGCCTCGAGATCATGCCGAGAACGGTTGCGGGCTCGCCGGTCTCGGTGTCTTCTGCTTTTGTCGAGACCACGGGCAGCACGGTAATGTTGTAGCGGGTCAGCAGGTTGTTGGCCTCATGGATCGTCACCTCCGGCGTGACGGTGATGACCGGTGAGGACATGATCTGCCCTGCAATGGCACGGGGCCGCACATACTGATGCAGGAGGTGAACCAGTTTTTCTTCAGCCTCGAAAAGGGTCATGTCCTTGATAGTCGCCGCCGCCGCCGAGGCATGGCCGCCGCCGCCGAAATCCCGGGCGATCATTCCCACGTTCACCTCCGGGATGCGGCTGCGGGCAATGAGGTAAATCCGGTCACCCATGCAGATAATGCCGAAGAGGACATCCAGGTTTTTCATGATCATCAGCCGGTGCAGGATAACCGCGAAGTTGTCCACATATTCAGGCAGGGTCAGCTTGGCGATGACGATCTCAATTGATTGAATGTTGTAGGTCGTCGCATTTTTGAGCAGGTTGCCGAGCAATCCTACCTGCCTCGGCGACAGGTCATAGGAGACAAACTGGGTGACGATGTCCAGCTTGGCCCCGTGTTCAAGGAGCCAGGCCGCGGCCTGCAGGTCTTTGCCCGTGGTGGTGGTGTGGAGAAAAGAGCCGGTATCCTCGTAAATGCCGAGGGCCATAAGGGTCGCCTCGTCCGGGGTGGGCAGAATGGACTGTTCCCTGAAGAGGCGGGTGAAGATGGTGGTGGTGGAACCAACCTCCTCAACGACCTCCCGGCACCCCTTAATATCACTGGACGAATGGGGATGATGGTCAAAGAGGTGGATTTCAATGCCCGGATTCTGCAAACATTCCTGTAGTCGGCCGATCCGGCTTGACTGCCTGGTGTCCACCACGATCAGCCGGTTGACCTGTTGCAGGTCGATTTGTTTTAAGCGTTTAAAGGTATAAATATTACTGAATTCCTGGGCGAGAAAGTCACGCACGCTTTTTTCCTGGGAACCGGCAAAGACAAGTTCGGCGTCGGGATAAAGTCTTTTGGCGGCGACCATAGAGGCCAGCCCGTCAAAGTCGGCATTAAGATGTGTGGTGATAATCTCCATCCGCCCAAGTATACTCTACTTGCCGCCCAGAACAAAGCGAATCGAAACAGCGGCGCGAAAGACGGCGATGTCGAGCCGGTCCGGGTTCGGAGCGGTTGGCGGGGGGGAAAGTATTATTCAGTAAAAAATTATTGTTATTTGATATATAACCAATATAAGTCGGGTTAGACAAAATGGTCAATGGTATTGACCTCATGACAAAAAGGAGTTGCAGTGCTTGGTTTTCTGGATGAAGTTCTGGCCTCTCTCAAGGTGAGAATCCTGGCCGGGATTTTTCTTATATTTTTTCTGGCCATGGGCATGGTCCTCTACGGCGTCTGGACATTTCAGCGGAACAAACTGATCGAAATAACAAGTCAGCATGCCGTGCAGGTCGGGCTGATTATTGAGGCCGGGTTACGTTCATCCATGTTGCTCAATGATCGAAAGGCGAGCATGAAGACCATTCTGAAGCTGCTGCACGGCAAAAACAAAAATTTTTTGCAGATCAGCGTGTTGAACAAAAACGGCGAGATAATCATGACCAGTAAGCCGTCTCTTGCCGGACGGGTGATCAATAAAAATGACGAGCCCGCCTGCCTGGTCTGTCATAACCATGGCGCGACGAAGGATAAGACAATCGCCATTATCAATAACGGCGGAAATTCGTTTATCCGGACGATTACCGCCATTAAAGGGGAGCCGGCCTGTTATCGCTGCCATTCCGCAAAGCAGAAGGTTATCGGGATCCTGCTGATTGATTCCTCTCTTAAAGAAACTACGGCCATGCTCAACGAGCTGGCCATGCGGATAGTCCTGACCGGGATATTTGCTTTCCTGGTCGGTGCTTTTTTCCTCAATTTTATTGTCACTCGTTTTTTTACCAGGCCTTTGGCGGCCTTGCAGGCCGGATTTGAAAAAGTCGGCTGCGGGGATTTTACATACTGGGTCGAGGTCAACTGCGGCGGTGAAATTTTACACATGGCCGATGCCTTTAATATCATGAGCAGGGCTATCGGCAGGTATGTCGATGAAATCCGGGCGAGGCGAAATGAGGTGGCCTCCCATTACGCAATCGTGCAGAGTCTGAGCCAGACCATTGAAAAGAAGAAACTCAAAGATATTGTGCTTGACCTCCTCTGCAAGATTCTCCGGGCGGATTGCGCCGATTTCGCTCTCGCCATGGAAAAGAAGAAAAATACCTTTGAAATAGTCAGTTTGAAAAAAGGTGATAAAAGGCATTATCACACCTACTACAAAATGGATTCCGATACCTGTCAGGTCGGTTCAATAACCAGAGATGATCTTTTCGGATTGCTGAATGAAAGGTATACTTCGCCGGTTTACTCCGATGACGGTTCCCGGCTTCTCATCCCGATCCAGCAGAAAAGTATGCATTTCGGCCTGATCAGTATTGTGAAACCTGCGGGGGAAACCTTTACTCCCTCGGAAAGAAAAATTATTCCGGTCCTGGTGCATCATATAACCATTTCCTTTGCCAACGCGGAACTCTATGACCTGGCCATTACCGACGGCCTGACCTCGTTGTATACGAAGCGGTATTTTTTGATCAAGATCAAGGAGTTCGTGGAAAATTTTCATAGTACCAAACGGGGATTTTGCGTGCTGATTCTTGATCTCGATCATTTCAAGGAGGTGAACGATACCTATGGCCATCCCGTCGGCGACGAGGTCCTTGTCCGCGTTGCCGAACTGGTCCGTTCGAATGTCAGGCATGGTGACATTCCCTGCCGTTACGGCGGGGAAGAATTCATTATCCTGCTCAAGGGAGATAACCTTATGGCGGCCGTTAAAATTGCCGAAAGAATACGAAGGAGCATGGAGGATTTTACCTTTGAACTGGCCGGAACCCCGCCTTTTAAAAGAACGCTCAGTGCCGGGGTGGCGTGTTTTCCGTTGCATTTCTGTACGGCGGATGAGATTATTGCCGCTGCTGATACCGCCTTATATCAGGCCAAACGTGACGGGCGCAACCAGGTGAATGTCTACCCCAGCAGGTCGGCGGCGGAAGAGGCGTGACGGGCGCCAAGTGCTCCTGAGCCGGTGAGCGGGCGTCTAAAGCGAGCAACCGGGCCGTTGCCGGCTGTTTGCTCAACCGTAACGTAATTATTTTCATGCAGGAACACACTATGACCTGGGTCCGTGAGCGTATATCAACTGGTTGCCAACGCAGCAGCTGTGCCGTTATCGGGCGGACCGCCGGGCGGCGCGCGGCAGAGTATAAAATGCATTTATTTGTCAATAATCCAATAAATTCCACGTATTGCCTGGAGTATAATCTCAAGCCGTCACGGATTCAAAAATGATTCATAGCCTGACCTCCCAGACGTGGCTGCAGTTCGGCCTGGTTGTCGTGTCCGGTTTTCTGACCGGTCTGGAACTCAGAGGCTATCTTAACCTGCGCAGCAGGGAAGAGCCGGACAAACAGTCGTTCAGTTTCGGCACCAGCCGCACCTACACCTTCATCGCTATCCTGGGTTATGTCTTTGCCGCGCTTGACCCCACCCTGAGAGTCTACCTGGTCGGCCTGGCCGGCCTGCTGGTCTTTTTTGCCCTCTTCTATTATCACAAACTGCAGCACCGGCGGTCGGGCGCCCTGCAACCGCTTATCGGCCTGCTGGTCTACAGTTACGGACCGGCCGCGCTCCTGAAGTCACCCTGGTTTCTTATTCTGCTCTTCGTCTCCGTGGTTTTTATTCTTAATGCCCGGCCCCTGGCCCACTGGCTCATCGACCGGATCGCCCCACACGAGATGTTAACCCTGGCAAAATTTCTGCTCATTGCCGGCGTTATTCTGCCCCTGTTGCCCCGGGAAATCGTGTTCAGCTTTATCCCGGCCTCGCCCTTCAAGATCGGCGTGGGGGTTATCGTGATTTCTGCCATCTCCTACGTCGGTTATATTCTTAAAAAATATTTCCTCAAACGCCACGGCTACCTGGTTACCGGTCTGCTCGGCGGGCTTTATTCCAGTACCGCGACCACCGTGGTCCTGGCCAAGAAAACCCGCCGGATGACCCGGCCCAACCGGACCCTCAGCGCCGGCATGATCGCCGCCTCCGGGGTGATGTATCTCCGGCTCCTGCTGCTGGTACTCTTTCTCAACGTCGCCTTGCTTCGTCTCTCTCTCCTGCCGCTGCTGTCGCTCGGTCTGCTCACCCTGGTCGTTGCCTGGCTGGTTGACAAAAAAGGGAGAGGGCCGCTGGAGGATTCCTCGGCAGTTGCGGACAGCAATCCCCTGGAATTGGGGGCGGCCTTCCTGTTTGCCTTTCTCTTCGTGGTCATCATGATTCTCACGCAGCAGGTTATTCTCCATTACGGTAAAAGCGGCCTGGCCATGCTGTCTTTCGCGGTCGGCTTTACCGACATCGATCCCTTTATCCTTTCCGTGCTTGGCGGTCATTTTCCGCATGTCAGCATGCAGGAGCTGACCGGCGCCATTCTCATTGCCGCCGGCAGTAACAATATCCTGAAAGCCGGCTATACCGCCATCTTCGGCAAGCACGCTGTCGTCAGGTGCGTTGTCGTCTATCTCGTCCTGCTCGGCCTGGTTTCTATTGGCTGGGGCTTTTTCATCTCCGGCACGTTTTTGCTCTAAGGGCAAGCCCTTCTTATTCCCTCAGTAGAGTTTCTGAAAAGCCGAGGCCTTGATCACGGCGACCACCTCGGCGCCTTCCCGGATATCAAGCTCGCGCACGGATTCCGGCACGATCTGGGAGACCAGGCGGCCGCCGTTGCAGGCCAGCTCCACCCCGATCCTGTTGCCGTCGCCGAAGATGGAGGTGACCCGGCAGGCCAGGATGTTGCGGGCGCTGGTGGCTTCGGGACGGCCCTTGAAGAGGGTGATATCCTTGGAGCCCAGCTCAAAAAGATTGTCGCCGGCCAGGCCCGGTTCGGTCAGGATCAGTTCCGTCTCTCCCCAGCGGTAGCGCCACAGGTCACCATGAGGACGCGGTTCAACCAGGGTCAGCAGGTTGGCATAACCGCGGGCGCCGGTGACCAGATGGCGGCGCGCCAGGTTCTCGGCCGGCAGGCGTTGTTGCAGGCTGCCTTTTTCGAAGACCAGGACCTCGTCGGTCATCAGCTGCATCTCCTGGAGGGAATGACTGATGAAGAGCAGCGGCATATCGAATTCGCTGAAGACCTTCTTGAGATAGGGGATGATCTGGTATTTCAGATCCTGGTCCAGGCCGGTCAGGGGCTCGTCCATCAGGATGAGGCGCGGGCAGGCCAGCACGGTGCGTCCCAGGGCCACCCGCTGCTGCTCGCCGCCGGAAAGGCTGCCGACCCTGCGCTCCAGGAGGCTGCCCAGGTTGAGGACCTCGATCAGGGCAGCGGGCTCGATTCGGCGCTCGGCCGCCGGCGTGCGCTGCCAGCCGTAGAGCAGGTTGCGCCGGACGTTCATGTGCGGGAAAAGATGGGCGTGCTGGAAAACCACGCCGATGCGGCGCTCCTCGGGCGGCAGGTTGATGCCCCGGGCAGCGTCGAAAAGCGGCCGGTCGGCCAGGGTGATCCTGCCCTGGTCCGGCTTGAGAAGGCCGGCCAGCATGTGCACGAGGGTCGATTTGCCGCTGCCGGAAGGTCCGAAGATGCCGCAACGGTTCCCGCTCAGGCTGAAGTCGGCCTCTATCCGGAAGGTGCCGAAATCTTTGCGCACCGACACCTCGAGTTTCACCGGCCCGGCACCTGGCGTAGTTTACGGGACGCGGCCTCATTCACCAGCAGCACCGCGAAGGAGAGGGCGATGGAGACCAGGCAGAGGGAAAGGGCCATGCTGTCGCCACCCGGGGTGTTGGTATAGTCGTAGATCGCCAGCGGAATGGTCTGGGTGACCCCCGGGATATTACCGGCCAGGATGATGGTGGCGCCGAATTCGCCGAGGCTCCTGGCAAACATCAGGGTCATGCCGGCGAGTATCGCCCGTCCGGACAGAGGCAGGATGACGGTGAGCAGGGTATCCCACCAGCGCGCGCCAAGCGTTCGTGAGGCCTGGAGATAGTGTTCGTCGATGTTTTCCATGCCGATGCGGATGGAGCGCACCAGCAGGGGGAAACCGATGACCGACGAGGCAATGATCGCGGCGGAGATGGTGAAGATGATCCTGATATGCATCGTCTGCAATAACTGCCCCAGCCAGCTCGACCGCCCGAGCAGCAGCAGCAGCAGGTAGCCGACCACCACCGGCGGCAGCACCAGCGGCAGGTTGATCAGTCCCTCGAAAAAGGCCTTGCCCGGCAGCCGGACAAAGACCATGCAATAGGCGGCGCCAAGCCCGAAGGGCAGAGAGATGACCGTCGCGGCGCTGGCAACCTTGGCTGACAGCCAGATGGCCTGCATGTCCTGGGGAGGAAGGCTAAACATCATGTCACCTTAACTGTTTTTTTGGCGGTCCATGATTGGGCATGCCGACGGCCTTGAATCCGTATTTTTCCAGAATTTCTATGGCGGCCGGGCTTGCCATGTAGGCGTAAAAAACCTTGGCGGCGTCCTTGGCCTCCCCTGCCTTGGTCAGGCCCAGGGGATAGGCAATCCGGTCATGCAGATGCTCCGGCACCCGGTAGAGGATCACGGCCTTTTTCGCCAGCAGGGCATCGGTGCGATAGACAAAGGCCCCGGTCACCTCGCCCCGGTCGGCATAGATCAGGGCCTGCCGCACATCCTTGGCCATGACCAGTTTGTCCAGCTTCAGGAGTTTTTCATAGACCCCGGCCGCCCGCATGGCCTGTTCGGCATACTGCCCGGCCGGGACGCTCCCCGGGCTGCCGATGGCAATGCGGTCGAATTTTGTCAGGTCGGCAAGGGAGGTAATCGGCGTCGTTTGCCAGCCGACGACAACAAGGGTGTTGTAGGCAAAGATGCGTACCGTCGCCGGCGCGATCTCTTTCTCCCGCACCAGGTAGTCCATCCACTTCGGATTGGCCGAGATAAAGAGATCGGCCGGTGCACCCAGGGCGATTTGTTTGGCCAGCGCGCCGGAGGAGCCGAAATTGGGCAGCACGGTAATGCCCGGATGGTTCGTGTCAAAGGCAGCGGCCAAGGCCTTGAAGGCGTCGGTCATGCTGGCCGCCACCGACAGCCTCACTGTCGCGGTCGCGGCTTGGGCCGGTTGATGCTCAGGAAAGAACAGGGACAACAGCGACAGCAGAATAATAAGACTTTTGTATTTCATCGGTTATTTCCTCCTGTAGCCGGGAAAAGTAGGGACGCTCCGATATGCCGATACCGGGGTCTGATTCGGACAGTGCCGACATAATGCCTGCCACCTGAATAGTTGGCAAAAAATTATACTACAACATAAAAGCAAGAGTTGTGCCAAGCCAAAGAATAAGGTCCAACCGATTTTTTTGGCTGGGACTACTTCCGCAGTTGGCCGGGATGTTTCCTGCTTTCTTCATCAAATAAGCACGTTAAGGTCTTCAGAAGAGGAGGATTATGAGCATGAAGATGTTGTTTTGTAACCGTTGGAGAAAAAAATACAGGGCGACAATTTTGTCAACAAGTTTCATTTTGGTATGGATTGAGACAAAAATCCTCTTCCTTCGGACCTGACGCCCCGAAATACCCTTCTGTTGATCCGGCACCGGATGATAATACCCGGCAGGGTGGAATCCACGCTATCGGGAATACGGATAGCCGGCAAAAAAGACATTAAATTTACCTATTTGACATTGTTTTCCAACCTCTCTACACTGGATTGATATTTAGTGTCCGTCCGGGAACGAAGTTTTTTTGTTCGAGATCAACGGCCGCCCGGGGGGGCGTCGAAATGTTCGCTACCTCGCTTTCTTCTCCCCGGCCGTATTCCGGCAAGGCCCGGTCCGCGGCCGCATACTTTTGTCGAGAGTATGGCACCTGCGTGATTTAATGACCACCTTGCATGAAACATATCCAGCGCATTGGCACTTTGACGACGAGTTCGACGGTGGCGAGGAAACCTGCGGGCAGGTCATCATTAACCTGTATACCTATCTCAAGCCGGTGCCGCCGGGCAGCATGATCCTGATCATTTCCCGTGACCCCGCCGCCCGGATCGAATTCCCGGCCTGGTGCCGGATGACGAAGAACACACTGGTGGAGGTGGCACATCCGTACTACCTCGTTGAATATAAACCCGGGCTGAAAAAGGAGTAACCCATGGCAGACACATTTTGCGTAACCATTACCCATTGCAGGACCGACGGTGACAAGGCGACCCTTGGTTTCGTTGTCGCGAACGCCGCCCTCGGCAGCGAAAAAGACACCATGATTTTTCTCAGCTCGGACGGCGTATACTGCGCCGCCAGGGGCGAGGCGGAGAAGATAAACGAAGGCGCTCCCTTTGCCCCGCTTGTCGAGCTGGTCAACAAGTTTGTCAATGCCGGCGGCAAAATATATGTATGCACCCCGTGCATGAAAAAACGCGGCATCTCCGAGGATGACCTCATCGAGGGCGCGACTCCCGCCGGGGGCGCTGCCCTGGTGGAGTGGCTTGCCAACGGTTCTCCGAGCGTCGCCTATTAATAAGGGGCACACGATTGATATGTCCGAGGTCAACCAGGTAGAGAATTTGACGCCGGACGTCATGTTCGACGGCGGCGATCTTGATTGCGGGTCCGGCCTGATTTTATTGATTCGGGAGAGCATGCTCAAGGTGCCGGTCGGGGGAATACTGGAAATGCGCAGCAGCGAACCCACCGTGGCCGGTGACCTGCCGCCGTGGTGCCGCATGGTCGGTCACGAATACCTCGGCCGCATGGACGAAGATCGCTTTGTCCGATACTTTGTGCGCCGGGGCGAGAAGGCGGCCGGGCAGGAAGAGAAAAACCTGCGGCAAGACAAGCAGCGGGCCAGGGAGTATGAGTGGCGGGTACGGACCCGTTCCACGGGGCGCCTGAAGAGTACGGTGTACTGCCGGAATTTTTCCTGGCATGTCGGGCAGCCGGCCAGCTTCGAGGAAAAGGACGATTATCCCAGCTCGGTCGAATATCTCCTGGGAGCCCTGGGCGGAGCGCTGGCGACCGGCTATGCCATGGAGTGCGCCAGGGATGGCCTGGAGATGGACGACATCGAGATCACCGTCCGGGGCAAACTGCATAACGTCCTCGTCCAGGTGGGGCTTGAGGAGGGTGATCCTTCGTTCTCATCCATCGAACTCAAGTGCTTTGCCTCGACCCTCGATGACGAGGATGCGGCCCGGGCCGCCTGGGAACGGACAGTGTCCCGGTCGCCGCTGGCCGCCACCCTGGCCAAGGCGGTCGAATTAAAAATCAAGTTCGGGATAGTATGATCCTGGATCCGTTATCGGTCGCCCCGCAGGGCGGCGCGGTGCAGGCCAAAGATGCGTTTATTCGGAGATAATGCAATTAATTCCATATATTGCATGAAATATCAACTCAGCCGTAACGGATTCAGGAAATGATCCTGGATCCGTGAGCGTTCGAGAACGGTGCAGATGCAAGGCGGCAACGATGTTGATTATCCTAGTGTGATATCAACGAGTTGCCAACGCAGCAGATGCGCCGTTATCGGTCGCCCCGCAGGGCGGCGCGGTGCAGGCCAAAGATGCGCTTATTCGGAGATAATGCAATGAATTCCAGATATTGCATAAAATATCAATTCAGCCGTCACGGATTCAGGATATGTTTACCACGACCCAGGTAGGAAGCTGGCCCAGATCGAAAACAATGCTCCGGGCCCTCAGGGACCGGCGGCTCGGCAGGATATCGCGGGCCGGGTTCACAGCCGTTGCCGATGACGAAGTCCGCCGCACGGTGCGCATCCAGGAAGAGGCCGGTCTTGACATAGTGGTGGACGGCGAGCACCGGCGGGACAACTTCTACTCGTTCATTACCGAAAAAGTTGAGGGCACGAGGCTCATGTCCCTGGCCGAAATGCTCGACGAGGTAGAGGACAAATCCGGTTTCGAGGAGATGCTCCATACCCTGGATGTCCCGGCCTCGGCCATTCGCAATCCCACCTGTGTCGGCAAGCTGTCGCGGCGGGAACCACTCGCCGTCGATGATTTCCGCTTTGTTAAATCCCTGACCGACAAACCGGTCAAAATCACCCTGCCGGGACCCTACCTGCTGTCGCGTTCCATGTGGATTTCGAGTTACTCCAAAAAGGCGTATCGTAACCACCGGAAACTAGGCGAGGCAGTGGTGCGGATCTTGCGGGATGAACTCAAGGACCTGGCCGCGGCCGGCTGTGAATTCGTCCAGTTCGACGAGCCGGTGCTCACCGAGATTACAATGAGCGAGGAGTGCGGCCGGCGAACATTCATGTGAGCAACGCTTGCCACCCGCCGGGATGTGGGTGAAGAACTTCTGTACGCAGCCGAGCTCATCAACCGGGTAATCGAGGGTATTACCGGGCCGCGAATCGGGCTGCACATCTGCCGGGGCAACTGGAGCACCAGGGAGGAGGTCCTGCTCAGCGGCGATTATGCACCTCTGCTGCCGGCATTGACCAGGATGAATGTCGATCAGTTCGTCCTGGAATACGCGACCCCGCGGGCCGGCGACATCGAGGTCGTGGGCAGGGCCCTCAATCACAAAGAGCTGGGGCTTGGCGTCGTCAATCCCCGGACCACCGAAGTCGAGTCCGTTGAGACCATTGTGGCGCAGACCGAGAAGGCGCTCGAGTTTTATCCAGCCGACCGGATATTCCTGAACACGGACTGCGGGTTTGGCTGCTTTGCCAACCGTTGTGTGAATGTCGAAGAAATCGCCGCTGCCAAGATTGCCAACATCGCCGCCGCCGCCGCAGTATTAAGGAAAAAATACGGTCAGCCCTCTTGCTGAATTCCCCCTTTCCCCCCTGTCCACTTGGTCGTTTCCTTGATCAAGCGATGGCTGATGGGTACACACCAGGGAGCAGTTTCTCCAAAACATCCAGCTGGTTATTTGGATCCTGAATCCGTGAACGTTCGAGAATGGTGCAGATGCAAGGCGGCAACGATGTTGATTATCCTGGTGTGATATCAACGAGTTGCCAACACAGCAGATGCGCCGTTATCGGGCGTCCCGGAGGGCGGCGCGGTGAAAAGTATAAAATGAATCTATTCGTCAACAATGCAATAAATTCCACATATTGCATGGAACTTAACCTCAAGCCGTCACGGATTCAGGTGGATGAGTATGCTTTCAGGTTTAACCGGAGATTGTCAACTCATAGAGGAAAACTTTTTTATAGACTGATGCAGCGGGCTGTATCAACCGAACCAACGTCACGGCAGGAGATCGTCGCCTGATTTTTTTTAGCAGCCACTACATGTGGTATGAACTTGAGTGAAGCGGATACCCAGTTATGATGATTTTAAAGCAGATCATCAAGCAGATTGGGCAGGGAGTCAGTACTCTTGTTCATAACATGGGTGTAGATTTCCGTTGTTTTCACATCAGCATGGCCGAGGAGTTCCTGAAGGATGCGGATGTTGACACCTTTTTCCAGCATGTGGGTGGCAAAACTGTGACGCAGGGTATGACAACCGGCCTGTTTTCGAATAGCGGCCTGCCGGATGGCGGTTTTGACTGCCTTTTGCAATCCGGATTCCAACACATGATGGCGACGCTCCTTGCCTGAGCGAGGGTCAATAGATCTTTTCTTTGCGGGAAAGATATACTGCCAACCAGTTTCTTTTGCGGCTTGTGTATATTTCCTGTCGAGAGCATGGGGCAGATAAACCTTACCGTATCCATCCTTAAGGTCTTTGTGATGTAAGGCTACTACCTTTTCGATATGGAGGTGTAATTCCGGCGCAATATTCGGGAGGAAAACAGTAACTCGATCCTTGGCACCCTTTCCACCACGGACATAAATTTTTTTCTGGCCAAAGTCTATATCATGTATTCGCAAGCGAATACATTCCATAAGACGTAAGCCGGAGCTATAGCTTAGCCATGAGGAGATGTGTACCTTTCATATTACGGAAAAGCCGACTTACTTCATCGCTTGTAAAAACCACGGGTGGACGTTTTTTGCGTTTTGATTTTGTTGGTGCAATTTCAGCATCAAGCTGGATATCAAGGACATTCCGATAAAGAAAAATCAGGGCATTTAAAGCCTGACGTTGCGTTGAGGCGGCAACGTTTCCCTTGACTGCAAGATGAGAGAGAAATCGTTCTATATGTCCAGCGTCAAGTTCTTTAGGGTGGGTTTTTCCACCATAGAAATGAATGTAACGTAATATCCATTGACAGTAAGTAGTTTCGGTTCTATAGGCGTAGTGGTAATAGCGGAGAACCTCTTTCACTTGATCCATCAATTTGAGATCGGGATTGGGACGAAATTTCGGTTTTGACTTTTGTTTTAGTTTCCATATTACTTGCTTAATATACGAATAGGCGGAAAATATTCAGGAAAAATTAATACGAGGAAAGAAAAACATCGGTTTTTCCACTTTGTTTGCTTAGTATGAGAATATGTGGAAAATAAGTCCACCCATAAGGGGTGATATGGTGGAAACATTTCCACTTATTGCACTGATAGGATGGACCGCTTCGCGCTCCATCCTATCGGGCCGGGCTGTTCAAGCAACGCCATGGATAGATTCCGCGCTTCGCGCTCCACCTATCCATGGCGTTGGAGCCGACTGCGATTCTCGGTGTCTG
>BDTX01000026.1 GCA_002897615.1 bacterium BMS3Bbin14 | reverse complement strand
GGATAATGTGCTGGTGGTGATCAGTGCCGATCCGGACGCCCTGGCCGGGGCCATGGCTGTCAAACGCCTGCTCAGCTATCGGGTCCAGAGTGTGACCATCGCCTCCGCCAACGAGATCAGGCGGCTAAGTAACATGGAAATGGTCAACCGTCTGAAGATTCCCATTGAGCGGCTGCATAACCTGAAAATCGGCGACTACAACAAGAAGGTCCTGCTTGATTCTCAGCCCCCGCATCTGCCGTGTTTTGCCAAGGTGAAATTTGATGTTGTCATCGATCATCACCCGGTAACCGAGAAGTGGGATGCCACCTTTATCGATATCCGTCCCGACTACGGCGCTGTTTCGTCGATGATGGTGGAATACCTCCGGGCCGCGAACATTAAACCTTCGGTGGCCCTGGCCACGGCGCTTTTTTACGGCATCAAGGTCGATACCCAGAATTTTGAAAAAAGTTCCCGCCTGGCCGACGCCATTTCCCTGCGCTATCTTTTTAATATCGCCAACCGTAACCTGGTCCGCAAGTTTGAGTTGACCGACCTGCGCCGCTCCGAGCTGAAATATTTCAAGATCGCCCTGAACGACCTCAAGGTCAGCAAGGGGAGGGCCTATGTGCACCTTGGCCGGGTGCGAACCCCGGACGTGCTGGTGATCATAGCAGATTTTCTCAATCATGTCGACCAGTTCGACTGGGTCATTGTTTCCGGGATTCACGGTGATCGCCTGGTGGTTATCTTCAGGTGTGACGGTTACCGGAAAAATGCGGGCAACCTTGCCAAGAAGACCTTTGGCAAGTTTGGCTCGGCCGGGGGGCACAAGGAGGCCGCCCGCGCCGAAGTTCCGCTGAAAAAATTGGAACTGCCGGAAAATCACGAGTTTACAACCTACAGCCTTATGCGTCTTGCTACCCGATATATGAAATAAATTGACTGGTGTGTTAGGGTCCCAGGTAGGCATAAGCTCCGGGAAATCAGATAAAAAGACCGTTCCCGGATGGGCGCTACATTTTTTTGTAACCGTTCACCAGAGGCAATAAATTACCCTCAACTCGTAACTGTAACCGTTCATATGTGCCTCAGATTTGTTCGTTTCGCCCTCCGAGGTGTACTCCCTGTACCTGAGAAGGGCGAAACGGACAAAGATGGGGTGCAGGTGAACCGGTTACATTTTTTTTAATCACGGCGGGAAGGTATCCATATGCTTAAGCCCTCTACTCTGGCAATGATCCTGGCCGGCGGCCGGGTCGACGAACTGGGTGTTCTGACCTATTACCGGCCCAAGTCAACGGTGCCCTTCGGCGGCTTTGCCCGGGTGATCGACTTTCCGCTGACCAACCTGATGCGTTCCGGCATCGAACTGATTGCGATCCTCAGTCAGTACCGCTCCTATTCCTTGATCAATCATATCGGTACCGGTGCGGCCTGGGACATGATCGGCCGCTATCGCGGTATTTCCATTCTGCCGCCATTCAAGGATTACGAAAGTTCGGACTGGTATCGCGGTTCCGCGGATGCCGTGTACCAGAATCTTGATTTTGTCAGGTATTATGACCCGTCCGAGATTTTAATCCTCTCGGGTGACCATGTCTACCAGATGGATTACCGGGAAATGATCCGCTACCATAACGAGCAGGACGCGGACCTGACCGCCGCCTTTATCGAGGTCGATCTGGACGAAGCGCATCGGTTCGGCGTTGCCGAAATCGCCGATGACGATGCCCTGGGCGGACGTCTGGTCAGTTACGACGAAAAACCAGCCAAACCCCGCGGCCGCTGGGCCTCCCTGACTGTTTTCTGCTTCCGGCCCCAGGTGCTCTATGATATCCTGGGCGCCAACCAGGGCCAGAAGTCATACGAATTCGGCCGGGATATCATTCCCCTGATGATGGAACGGAATTTCCGGGTCTATGGTTATAAGTTCAAAGGTTATTGGGGATATACCCGTACTATTGACGAATACTGGCAGACCAGCATGGACCTCCTGGGGCCGGAGCCCAGGATCGACATGGAGGCCTGGGGGCTGCGCACCAATCTTGAGCATCGGGATATCCGTGACTGTCAGCCGTTGAAAGTCGGGAGCAGGGCGGAACTCGATAACAGTATGGTCTATAACGGCTGTCATATTGAGGGGACGGTGAAAAATTCCATTATTTTTCCCGGAGTCCGGGTGGAAAAAGGGGCGGTTGTTCGCGATTCCGTTCTTTTTTTTAATACCATTGTGCTCAGGGATGCCCGGATCGACAGGACCGTGAGCGATGTCAATACGATTTTCGGCGCCGGCTGCCGGATCGGCGGCGAGGCGGAACCGGGCGGCGGTGACGGGATCACCGTTGTCGGCTGGAACAACCTGGTGCCCGAAGGTTTGCAGATCGGCCGCGGCTGCACCATTCATCCCCGTCTCGCCCCCGACAGGTGGCCGGCCCGCGTTGTGGCCGATCATGAGGTGCTGAAATGAAGATCCGTAAAGATGCCCTGGTTCTTCTTCTGGCCGGCGGGGTCGGCAGCCGTCTCAACATTCTGGTCGAGAACCGGGCCAAGCCGGCGGTGCCGTTCGGCGGCCTGTATCGCATCATTGATTTCAGCCTGAGCAATGTCATGAATTCGAGCCTGAGCCGGGTGGGCGTTCTGACCCAGTACAAACCCCTGTCTCTTATGCGTCATATACGCGGCGGCGAGGCCTGGGATTTTACCGGCAGATCCAGGGGCGTCAAAATTCTGCCGCCGCGCACGGGCGAGAAAGATTCGGACTGGTACCGGGGGACGGCGGACGCCATCCGGCAAAACATTGACTTTATCAAGGCGCATCCCTCCAAGGAAGTCCTGATCTTGTCCGGTGATCACATCTATCACATGGATTTCGATGCGATGATCGCCTACCACCAGTTCAAAAAAGCGGACGTTACCGTTGGCATGATGGTCGTGCCCATGAGCCAGATTCACGAGTTTGGAACCGGGATCGTCGACCGGGAAAACCGGATCGTCGACTGGGAGGAAAAGCCGGCGGTGCCGCGGACCAACCTGGCGTCCATGGGGATCTACGTGTTTGATACGCAGTATCTGCTGCAAACCCTGTTGCGGGAGCGGCAGGAAATTGATTTCGGCAAACATATCCTCCCGCGGGCCATTGTGCAGGACCGGGTCTTTGCCTATCCCTTTTACGGTTACTGGCGTGATGTGGGGACCATTCAGTCCTACTGGGAAACCAACATGGATGTGATCAGGGAGGGCTCCGGTATCGCCCCGGAAGCGTGGGGGATCAGGCCGAACCTGGAGGCGGACGAACGGCCGATGGATCGGGCGCCCGCCCGTTTCATGACCGGCTGCCATATCAGTTCGTCGATGATCTCGGCCGGCTGTATTGTGGAGGGGACGGTCATTAATTCAATCCTGTCGCCAGGAGTGATAGTGGGCCGTGGCGCCGTAATTCGTGATTCCGTTATCTTCGAGGATTCGATTATCGAAGCGGGCGCGGTTGTGGACCTGGCCATCTGCGATAAACGGGTCCGCATCGGCGCGGATGCCATTGTCGGCTATGGTGACAACAAAAAACAACCCAACCGGGAATTTCCTAAACACCTCTACACCGGCATCTCGCTGATCGGCAAGAAGGCGGAGGTCCCGGCCAGGATGAAGATCGGCCGGAACAGCATCGTCAGGCCCGGTCTCACGGCAGATGCCCTGACAGGCTGTCGGCAACTGGATGACGGCGAAGTTGCCTGACGGTTTCCTTTCGCGGTACAGGCCGCCTAATTTTGTTGAACTTTTTTGATATTTCTGCCATAACGAATAAATAGGAACCATTTTGTTGACCTGAATCCGTGACGGCTTGTGGTGATTTGTTGTTCGGGGGAAGTCCTTCCTCACTTCAAGGCGCGAAACACATACGGTCCAGAGTTGTTGCCCCGGCCTTGCAGAAGAACCGTGAGCCCGGCCGGGGCTCTGAAATAGTGGTGTCATAATCTCATGGATGTGACTTTTATTGAGAAGCGGTGATAAAAAGGAAAAAAATTGGCAAGAACGAATTATTCTTTTGAGAAACGAAAAAAAGAGTTGGCGAAACAAAAAAAGAAAGAAGAAAAACTGCAACGCAAGCTGAACAAAAAAAAGGTTCGGCAGGAGGGAGACCCGGAGCAGGAAGAATCCTTGGAGGAATAAAGGGGGACTCTCCGGCAATTTTGTGTTTGCCCTGGCACTATTATGGCGCCGGGTTTTTAGTAAAGCCAGATATTGGCAATTTTTAAAACGAGGTCGGTATGTCAGATCAGGAGGTCAAGGGAACGGTGAAGTGGTTTAACGATGACAAGGGGTACGGGTTCATCGAACAGGAGAATGGTCCGGATGTTTTTGTCCATTTTCGGGCCATTATCGGGGAAGGGCGTCGGACATTGTCTGAAGGACAGAAGGTCGCCTTTGAGGTCACTCAGGGCCAGAAAGGCCTGCAGGCAGAGAACGTCAGGCCGCTGTAAGGTGATCGATTAAATTTTAACACCCCGGAAGTCAGAAAGCCGGCCCCCTGAGTCGGGTTATTCTTTTTGACTTTCGGCGTTTTTTATTAAAAAGCCTCTGCCGGAAATTCCCCAATTTTTCTTCCAGCCCGGTTCCTCGTCCGCTTCGGACGAATTGAGCCTGTTATTCCCGGTGCATATGTTCTGTTGTTTTTTGCCTTGTCAACGTGTTGTTTTTTATGTTAAAAGTAGGCCGCAACTTGATCGAGACAGGTTCGGCCGCCATAGACGCCGCTGCGGAAAAGCAATCGCTTGACCGGTCACTCGTTCCACCTAATAAATCGCGCCCTCGTAGCTCAGGGGATAGAGCACAGGATTCCTAATCCTGGTGCCGCAGGTTCAAATCCTGCCGGGGGCACCACACAAAAAAAGGAACAGGCCTGAAGCCCGAGTATACTGGGCTTCCGGCCTGTTCCTTTTTTTGGCAGCCGGTTTGTTGGGTT
Organism: bacterium BMS3Bbin14; assembly: GCA_002897615.1. GTDB lineage: Bacteria > Desulfobacterota > Desulfobulbia > Desulfobulbales > Desulfobulbaceae > BMS3Abin13. The sequence goes on along the minus strand of BDTX01000026.1, from coordinate 42,836 downwards.
TCGTTCCTCTACCCAACCTACGGGGTTATGGGGGTTACGGGGTTTTAGAAAAATCGTTCGCCGATCAGGAGCATGACCAGGCTGATGATAACATACATTGCATAGGTGTTGACACTGCCGCTGTGCATTGCGGCTATCCGGGCCGATATCGCCTTGAGCATTGCAACAACGGGTTTCAGGGCCAGCCTTTCCGTAATATGGACTTCGGTTCTTTCCATGGTAATGGCTGTCCTGAAGTGTCCGACCGGACTCTCCCCGGTTTCGATTGTCACTGTCGGGTGGAACACCGTATTAAAAATCACCCTTACCGGATTGGAGAAGCCGGTGGCGCTGTAAGTCATCCCGGGGAGTAATTTTCGTACCCCGCCGTCCCAGGCGGGCTGATACCGCACTTTTTGCCGCCGGACCACTATTTTGAGCATGATCATGGTGGCGCCGAGCAATAAAAGCAGCACGACAAAGGTATAGGAAGTCGACATGGCAAAGACCACGGGATTGCGCTTGCCGCCCTGGTGCAGGACCACCAGGCCCCTGCCGGGGAGGACGTCACTGCCTACCTGGGCGCCCAGTTTGTGGAAATCGGCGGCAAATGCCTTGTTGAGCTTCTCCTTGCCCCGGCCGCCGGTGAAGAACGGCGGCACCAATGCGTCCACGGCACTTTCATGGACAATGGGGGTGACGGTCCGGTCCAGGACCGGGATGATGTAAGTGGGGAGGATGCCGGAAACAATGCACAGGAGCGCCAGGAATAACATTGCGCTTCTCATCGACCAGGGCAGTTCAACCGCCCGCCGGCTTGATTCCGACCGGCCCATCCCCAGGAAACTCATGCCGAAGGCCTTGACAAAGCAGGTGACCGCCAGGCCCGCAGTCAGCGCCAGCGCGGCGCCGGACAGGGCAAAGGTAATCTTGACGGGGATGGATTGCAGGGAGGCGCTCTGGAGCATGGTCTGGAGCGTCAGCCATTCACTGACAAAACCGTTGAAAGGCGGGAGGGCCGCAATGGAGAGGGCGCCGATCAGAAAAAACGCCGCAGTCCAGGGCATAAACCGGATCAGCCCCCCGAGCCGGTTCATGTCCCGGCCGCCGGTCTTCAGCTCTATCCCGCTGCTGCCGAGGAAGAGGAGCGTCTTGAACATGGAATGGTTGATCATGTGGTAGAGCGAGGCGATAAAGGCAATGCCGGCCAGCACCGGATGATGCATGGCGGCAAACACCATGCCCGCGCCGAGTCCGGCAATGATGATGCCCGCGTTTTCGATGGAACTGTGCGCCAGCATCATCTGCATATCGTCTTCGGTCGTGGCGTAGAGGATACCGATCAGGGCAGAGAGGCTGCCGGTGATTAGCGCCACTATCCCCGGTCCCGCAGTCAGGGCGGGGAGGATGTCGGCATTGACCCGGATGATACCGTAGACCGCCAGGTTGAGAGTAACCCCGGAGAGTATGGCGGCAACATTGCCGGGCGCCGCCTTATATGCCTTGGGCAGCCAGGTGTTCACTGGAATAATCCCCGCCTTGATGCCGAAGCCGAAAAAGGTGAGCAGGAAGATGACCCAGCGCGTGGCGCCGCCGATGGCGCCGGCGTTCAGTCTCAGGGTGGCGAAATCAAGGCCGCCCGTCGGCCCGGCCAGTAACAGAAAGCCGAATACCACGGCCAGAAATCCGGCCTCGCCCATGACCAGTGTCAGGAGGCCCGAGCTGGTGTTGTCCTGTTTTTCGTGTTCATAGTTGATCAACAGGTAGCAGAGGATGGACATCACCTCCCAGGCCAGCAGGAAAGAGAGGGCATCGGCGGCAATGAGCAGCAGGACAACCGCGGCAAAGAGGAGATGATAAAAGACACTGAACGACCTCAGGCTGTAACGGCCGGAGTAGCGCTGCATGTAACGGGCGGAAAAGACCGAGACCGGCAGGAAGATCAGGCCCGCCATAAAGACGAACAGGGCTGAAAGACGGTCCATACTGATATCCAGGGTCCCGAGTGAAGAAATCCGCCAAAGCTCCGCGTGAAACGACTGGTTCGTAAAGAGACCGATGCCGCCGGCAATCAGGATGACTGCCGAGGAGATGGAGGCGGTCCAGGCGAGAACGGCCGGCGCGTAGCGTTCCGGGACCGCCATGGCCAGGAGAATGCCGGCGGCGCAGGAAAGCAGAAACAGTTCCAGGAGAATGGGTATATTCATTATTTCGCCGCCTCCATTCCGCTGCCCGGCCCGGGTGAGGTTGGCGACGGTACCGGGTCTTTCCTGCCGACTGCCATAAGCAGGCCGTGAATAATCGCCAGGGGCGGCGGCGGACAGCCCGGTACGGCGATGTCCACGGGCAGGAATTCCTTGACCCCGCCCCCGGCCGCAAACCCCGGGCCAAAAATGCCGCCCGAGAGGGCACAGGTCCCCACGGCCATCACCGCCTTGGGCTCCGGCATTGCCTCAAAGGCCTTTTTAAGCGGTAGTTTCATATGTTCGGTTACCGGCCCGACTACCAGCAGCAGGTCGGCGTCCCTTGGCGTCGGGGTAATAAAGAAGCCGAGACGATGCATATCGTAGTAGGGCTTGGTCAGTTGCGAGACCTCGCTCAGGCAGGCGTTGCATGCCCCGCCGTCGACTACCTTGATATGGAGGGAATGGCTGCATGTTTTTGTCACTCCCGCCCCCCCGGCCGCGACGGTATCCCGCGGTATTTTATAGGCCCATTCATAATCTGCGGCCGGTTTGACGAGGCCGCTGGCCCCGGCCGGCGGCAGGCACCGACCACAGAGTATGCATCTGTCATAATCCACGGAAACCTGTTTATCGCGGACGGCAATAGCATCAACCGGGCAGGCTTCAGCCGCCGGTTTTTTATTCCCGGCCGCTCTGCCGCCTGCCGGCCGTCCCGGTGATACTCCCGGGGCCAGCTCTTCAACCTTTGGATAGAGTGTGGTCCTGATTCCTGTTTTCAGTCCTTTTAATACCCAGCCGGACATGTTGACCTCCTAACGGTCGCACTCTGCGTTTGACAACCCGAAGGTCGCAAGTATTATGGGGAAATCCTGAAAGGCAAACCCCTCTACCGAGAGGTGAAAACCGTGCCAGTTGGTGAACGACGGGGTGGTCAGGCGGTACCTCGCGACCCGGCCGTCTTCCGCCAGCCTCACCCAGTGGAACGTAGCGCCCAGCGGGGTTTCCGCCCAGCCCAGGGCGGCACCGGCAGGCCTGGCGCCGGGCGAGAGAGGTTGCCGGATGCCGCCGCCGGGGAGTGAGGAGACGGCCTGCGAGATAATATTGTTTGACTGCTCCGCCTCCTGAAAGAGTATCCGGAGCCGCGCGTAGCCGTCGCCTTCTTTTTCAACGGGCACGGAAAACTCAAAAGAACCATAATCGCCATAGGGCAGGCAGGTCCGGAGATCACCCGCTACGCCCGAGGCCCGCGCGACCGGACCGACAAGCCCGTAATCAACGGCATCTTCCATCGTGACCGTCCCCACCTCTTCCAGCCGGTCGAGAAAACTGCTGGAGAAGCGCAGCCTCTTTTCCATGTCCTGTAGTTTCACGAAGATCTTTTTTACGTCCCCGGCGAGTTCCAGGCATTCGCTGTCGCTGAAATCCCGCTGCAGGCCGCCCGGTATGTTCAGGCCGAACAGGTAGCGGTGCCCGGCGAATTTACAGGACAACCTGAGGATATCCTCTTCCAGGATGCCCGCCTGGCTGGCGGCGACCACGAGACCCGTGGAGCTGCAGATTCCCTCTATGGCCGCGACGTGGTGCCGGAAGCGTTCCAGCTCGGCCAGCATGACCCGGAGCGCCACGGCCCGCCGGGGCGCCCTGGTTTTCCAGATTTCTTCCACCGCGTGGCAGAAGGCCAGGGAGTGGGCAAAGGCCGAGGTGCCGGAGAACCTCTCGGCCAGCAGCAGCGCCCTGTCGGCCGGCAGGCCCTCTGCTGTCTTTTCCACCCCGCGGTACTTGTAAAAGAACCGGGGGATCATCCTGATGATGTCCTCGCCGACCGTCTCGAGCAGGAAGTGCGCGGATTCGGCGAAACCGGAAAAGATCGGGCCGATAGGCATCATGAAGGCCCCCGATTCACTGACCAGGGACGGCGGATGCCAACTGCAACTGGAACTTGGTCCCTGGTCGATATAGGGAACGGTGGCGTCGAAGTCTTTCTTCATGGGGTTGGTCCCTTCCGGCCACTCTTCGTGCAGGACAAACTCGCCCAGGCGGGGATGGCCCTCGAAGACAAGGCCGAAGAGGTCTTCCATCTCGCGTTCGTGCCAGTCCGCCGCATGTATCAGGTGACTTATGGAGGGCAGCGCCTTGTCCGCCTTGTTGACCCTGGTCGAGATACTGACTGGACCCTGGCCGTTGTCGCTGTAGAATATATAGTGGGCCAGCCATTCTTCCTCCATTTCCTCAATGACTATGGAAGCGAACCTGTACCCCTGCCTGGTGGTCAGCCAGTTGCATATCGGCGGGATGTCCGCGGCGCTCGATTCCATGCAGCAGCTGAATCGTCCGGCTACGGCGGTTACCGTGACCGGGCCGTGACAACCCGGCGGGAGGTCCTCCGGCAACTCCTTCATGCTGCTGCTTTTACAGGTGGTTTTCTGCATGGTATCACCTCCCCAGTGAAGCTGCGGCAAGACGTAACAGCTGATAAAGGCTGTCCGGTATATAAAGGCCGAAGACAATAACCGGCACCAGGGCCATGGCGAGTGAGATAACGGCTGTCTTCGGCAGCGCCACCTTGATCATGTCCTCGGGCGGCTTGCCGAAAACCATCCTGTTGACATGGAACATGACCGCGGCAAAGGCCATTAGAATAAATATGCCCAGCAGGGTGATCGCGACATAGTGTCCGCCGGCGATGCCGGCCTGCAGGATGGAAAACTCGCTCAGAAAGACGGCGAACGGCGGGGCCCCCGCTATGGCCAGCCCGCCGATCAGGAAGGCGCCGCCGGCGATGGGTGATGTCCGGATCAGCCCTCTTACCGAGGAGATCTCCCTGGTGCCGACGATCAGGAGCGTGGAGCCGGCGGCAAAGAAGCAGAGTGATTTCGTAATGGCATGACTCAGGATCTGGTAGGTGGCGCCGAGATGGGCGGCCGAACCGCCGAGTCCCACGGCCACCATGATTATCCCCATATGCTCGACCGTGGAAAAGGCAAAGAGCCGCTTGTAATCCTTCACCTGGATCAGGAGAAAGGCGGCGGCGCCGACCGATACGAGTCCTGAGACCAGGAACCACTCCCCGGCATGGATCGACGGCGAGACATTGAGGATCGGCAGCAGTCTCAGGATAACATAGAGGATGGTGGTGGTCTCCACACCCGACAGGAGGGCGCAGACGGGTGAAGGCGCCTGGCTGTGGGCGTCGGGAAGCCAGGTATGCATGGGGACCAGCCCCACCTTGGTGCCGAAGCCGATCAGGATGAAGATAAAGGCGGTCTTGAGTATCTTGGGGTTGATTCCCCGGGAGACGGCGGTGAGCTCCTCCCAGGTAAAGGTCCTGCCGCCGGCGCCCTTCATCGCCCAGTACAGCAGCAGGATACCGAGGAGCGCAAAAGCCGCTCCCATGCAGGTAAGAACAACGTATTTCCAGGCCGCCTCCAGCGCCTGGCGGGTGTTCTCGAAACTCACCAGGAAAACCGACATGAGAGTGGTCAGCTCTACCGCCACCCAGACCAGGGCGACCTGGGAGAAGAGGAGAACCGCCAGCATCGAGAAGACAAAGAGGTTGAACCGGGAATAGTAGCGCCGGATCTTCTTTACCCGGTCCGCGCCTGTATGCCTTTCAATGTATCCCCACGAAAATACAGCCGAAGTCAGGGACACGAAGGCCACCAGCAGGAGGATGAGAGCGCTGAGGCTGTTACAGGAGACCCAGTCGGGAATGGCGACGATCTCCCCGGCCTTTATGACCGTCAAGGCGGCCTTCAGGGCCAGGACCAATACGGCAAGGGCTCCGGCGATGGTTATTGCCGGGGCAAACCTCCTGTCCGCCGGCACCAGGGAGAGGGCCGCTGCCGCCAGTGGTATGATCAGAATAAAGAGAAGTCCCATCCGCTGTTATACCTCCTTCAGTGTCTTCAGGTCGCTTACCGTTGTACTGCCCATGCGCTCATGTATCTTCCTGGTCAGTATGCCCATGACCAGGGCGATAACCAGGACATCGAAGGCCGCACTCAGCTCGGCGATGAGAGGCAGGTCCGGGGCAATGGCGATGCCGGCGAAAAAGGCGCCGTTTTCCATGGTCAGAATGCCGATGATCTGCGGCAGGGCCTCCCGTCTTACCGTCACCGTGTAGGCCCCGAGGAGCAGGCACGCTATGCCGATGGGCAGGTTGACGCCGGCGACCGCCCCGCCGGCGGCGGCCAGGAGCGGTGTGGCCACGAAATACGCGACAATGGTCAGCCCGACCGCGACGAGAAGGGAGGTCGGGATGTTGATGAGTTGTGATATCTCCCGGCGCGCAGTGACTTCGTTGCCAACCGTCCGCTGGAGCAGGTACGGGATCAGGGTAGGTTTCACCAGCAGGGTGATGGCCGCCACCGCAAAGAGATGGATGGACTGGTGCAGATACCCGAGGAGGAGTGCCGATATTGCCAGAAAAATAGACTGGAGGACGAACATCTTCAAACATCCCAGGACCTGGCGCATGGCGATAATCCCGAAAGTAGAGAGCAGAAACAGCCCCCCGGTGAGTGCATTCAGTTGTGTCAGCGATGAAACCGTCATCGTTTCTCCTGTTAGAAAATGTACATTATCATGGCGGCAATGGAGGTAATAAACGCCGCGCCCAGGAACTCGGGGATGCGGAACAGCCTGAGCTTTGCCAGCGAGGACTCGATGATCACCATGAAGAGTATAAAGACGAATATCTTGACCAGGACCAGGGGGATGGCCATGAAGACCGACAACAGGTCGGTGCCCGCGGCCAGCCCCCAGGGAGAAACAAGGACATTCAGGAAGATACAGAGCAGGACAAAGAACTTCATGGCCCCGCCCCACTTCATCAGGGCGGCCCCGCGGCCCGAGTATTCGAGCAGCTTGGATTCGTCGATCATCGCCAGTTCGAAGTGGCCGGAGGGGTTATCGACCGGCAGGCGGCCGGCCTCGGCAATGATGAGCATGAAGAATGCGAGCATCACCAGTACGTGCGAGGGCTCGAAGAAATTCGACAGCGGCGTTATCCATGCCTCCTGGACGATGTACGGTATGGTTGAACCTGCCACCAGGGAGACGGTGAAAAAGACGATCATGAACACGGGTTCGGCGAGAAAACCGACCATCCGCGTGCGGCTTGCTCCCATCGGACCATAGGGATTGCCGGTATCGATTGCCGCGATCGTCGCGAAAAAACCGCCGAGCGCCAGGATGAAGCCGCCGCCGAGCATGTCCCCCATGAAGGCAAAGAACAGGGGATAGTTCGTCAGCACCGGGATAAGGAGGGTGACAAAGATCGGGGTGACAAAGACCACGTACGGGGTAATCCTGAAGATCCACGAGGTCTGCTCGGAGACCACCTCTTCTTTGTGCAGGAGCTTCCAGATATCGCGGTACGGCTGAAAAATACACGGGCCGCGCTTTGATTGCACCATCGCTTCAAGACGGCTGAGCACCCCTTTGACAAGGGGAGAAAAGGCCATTACCACAATGACCTGAAGGAGATTAATGGCAATTCTGCCGATCATGGACGTGTTCTCCCCAAGGCTGTTGAATCATCGGCTGTTAAATCAGCAAGAGTGTTGGCTGCCTGAAACCCGGCACAGAGAGGTTCCGGCCCCCCGCCGGGATGGCCCGCAGGGGTTTTTTCATGATACGGACGGTGAGCAAAAAAGAATGGATACTGAAGGCGAGGGCAATATCTCAGGGATCTGCCGTCTGGGTAATAGTCTCCGTCCACCGTATTCTCCTCTCTGCCTTTCTTAATCACCAGAAATGCCGTCCGAGGGACGGCATTTCGTTATAAGAACGACATCCAGGAGTCATTAGTCCCGACAGGCCGGAACAATCAGGGCGAACTCCATCACCACAGTTTATAGTAGAAAATCAAGATCAATAAGTTAAATTTCGCACCAGCGCCGCAATGAATCCCGGCGCCGGTTGCACGAACTTATTTTCGAGCAAACCTTTAGGGCATTATCCTGGTTTTGTCAAGTGCGTATCGTATTGGCGGGTCCGGCGGGGGAGGGAGATACTATTTACTGCGGAGTCTCACGGTCAGTGGTCTCCCTGTCGTTACCACTACCTGAATCCGTGACGGCTTGCGATAATATTCCAGGCAATAAGTGGAATTTATTGTATTATTGACGAATAAATGCATTTTATACTTTTCACCGCGCCGCCCTGCGGTCCGCCCGAAAACGGTGCGGAGTCGATTGATGATATACCGAACCGCTCGCTATTGGCGTCTGCCCGGCCCGGAAGCGACAACACTGCAAAGCAAAAATCTCAATACGTAATTAGTCAATGGTCTACGGAGGACCCAGTTGATGTCCACATTGCAACCCGGCCGGTCCGAGGTCGTCGCGGCGGAACTTCCTGTCGATACCTTTTCCTGGGTGCTGGCCCTGTTCGGCACCGCCGTCGGTGCCGGTATACTGTTCCTGCCGATCCAGGTCGGGCAGGGCGGCTTCCTGGTCCTGACCATGGTGAGCGTCTTGATCTATCCGACAATCTATCTCGGTCATCGTCTCTATGCCCTGATCCCCAACCGGGCGGCCGACGATGTTGATTTCTTTTCAGCAGTCGGCCGCTGGCTGCCACGCTGGAGCGGGCTTTTGCTGCACCTGCTGTTCATCGGCTGGCTGCTGATCCTGTTGATTGCCTATTCGATCTCGTTGACCAACGATCTCGGCGCATTTCTCAGTAATCATGAATGGCTCACTCTCAAGGCCGGCCATCAGGTCTGGCTCAGTTTCTCCATCCTGACCGCGTTGCTGCTGTTGCTGCGATTTGCGCGGCCGATGCTGATCCATATCCTCGGAGGTTTGAGCCTGCTGCTGATCATGCTCCTCTGCCTGGTGTCGGTCGTTTTGCTGCCGCACTGGCAATGGTCGATTGCTTACAGTGCCTTCGCAATACCAGGACCATTTGACCTGTTGAAGCAGTTTCTGTTGCTGTTTCCGCTCCTGACCATGTCGTTTATGTTCTTCCCGGCCCTGTCGAGCCTGGTCCTGGACCTGCGGCATTGTATCCCGGACCCGCAACGGCGGCAGACCAGGCTGCACCGGATCATCCGGGCGGTGACGCTGGTGCTGATGATTTTCTTGCTGGTCTTTGTCGTCTCGTTCATGCTGGCCATTCCCAAGACGGACTTCCTGGCCGCCGCTCACGAGAACATCACCGCCCTGGCGCTGCTCGGAAATCTCTACGAGGGGACCTGGCTCGGCGATCTCGGGCCGGCCATCAGCATCGTTGCCTTGCTGACATCATTTATCGGCATCTTTATCGGTTATCGCGAGTCTCTGTTGTCGCTGGTCATCCATCGGCAGCGAGCGGGTAATGGCGGTGCGATTTCTGCCCGGCCCGAGAATCTGCTGCACGGTTTAACCTTTGTCATCTTGTGGGCGTTGGCCATTGCCAATGTACCGGTAATGGCGATCCTCGGCGATCTCGTCGCCCCGCTCGGCGCCATTTTTCTGCTTATCGTGCCGGCCGGTGTCGTCCTGTTCATTGCCGACTTTCGCGCTGATCGCGGGCCGGCGGCCGGATTTGCCTTTGCTGCCGGCATCCTGGTCCTGTTCGCCTACTTCGTCGGGACGGCGCTTTGAGGCCGGGATTTTTTAAAATTGCTGCCCGGTCTGCACCGCGCCGCCCTGCGGTCCGCCCGATAACGGATTCGTAATTGTTATTTTCAGCCGATCCCGAATGCGCCCCGCAGCGTCTTGTCAAAGGCGTCCTGCAACAGCTTGCGATATCCCTTGGCATACTTGATACCGTGGCGCGCAAGCTCTGCCTGCCCGGATGCGGTCTCGAAGTGCATGATCTCGTCGCTTGTCGGGTCGTCCTGGAAGTACAACGTCAAAGGATACAGCGGATTCGACTCGTTGAGTGGCTCGATCACTCGTTGCTTCCAGTCGGCGAAGGGCACGATTTCGATCGTTTTACCGGTCAGCTCGCCGAGCAAGGCGACATAGTCCTGTAACGGGATCTCGTTCGGATTCGAGAGGTTCAGCATTGCGCGGTCGCAGTCGCCGAGCGATAATGCTACGATGGCCGCCGCCAGCTGGTTCACCGGCACGGCCTCAAAGACCAGATTCAGGTCCGGTGCCAGACCGCTGTCCAGGTAGGCGCGCATCATCAGCAACGCGAAATTGGTTAAAACCGGGCTGGAGACCCCGGTTTCGCTGTTAGCGAAGATATTGCCGGGACGGAGAATAAGACCGCTCATTCCGCGCTCGAAGGCCTGTTCCAATAGACGCTCGGAGACCCATTTGGACAAGGCGTATCCGCCAAAAAAAGCTGCCGGCTGCTCTCCGACTCGCTTCTCGTAACCGATCCCCCGGGCATTGCACTCGGTAACCGCGCTGACCGTTGAGACAAAGGATAGTTTTTTTGGATGTCCACGCAGCGCGAGCTTGATCAACTCCAGGGTGCTGAAGCTGTTCGCGGATTTCAGCCGGGCATAGTGGTAGATATGGTGAACATAGGCCCCGCAGTGGATGATATGCGAGCAATTGTCCAGAATACGCTGATGGTCCAGTGAGCTCAGACCCAGGCCGTGCTCGGACAGATCGCCGGCGACTGGACGAATACGGTCGGCGGCGGACAATACCCGGTCCAGGGCGAGCCGGTGCAGGGCTGCATGCTGATGCTCATGCAGTGATTCGTCACCATGGGGGCGGAGCAGGCAGTAGACTGGCCGGTCGGTTTTTTCCAGCAGCTCTGCCAGTAGATGGCCGCCGAGAAAACCGGTGGAGCCGGTCAGCAGTACGGCATTGCCACTTGCCTGGGCCTGAACGCTCCAGGCCGGCTGGATGCTGACGTTGAGCACTGCGTCGGCCTCTGCTGCCACCCGCTCGTCAGCGTGGCCGGCTTGGCCGCTGTGCTTGTCAATGGTCTTGCCCAGCCCTTCAATGGTCGGGTTTTCCAGGAAGGCGTCTAGTGTGAACGGTGTTGGTATCCGGTTGCGGATCCCGGTATAAACGGTCGCCAGTAGAATCGACGAGCCCCCCAGGTCGAAAAAATTGTCGGTCACGCCAAAGACCTTAAGGCCCAGGCAATCGCTCCAGACGTCGTAGATGATCTTCTCGGTTGTGGTGCGCGGTTTAACGATGTCGTCGCGGGTCTGCTCATCGATTACCGGGTCCGGCAGTTGCTTGCGGTCGATTTTGCCCCGCCGCGTAACCGGCAGTTGATCCATTACTACGATCACCCTCGGCACCGAGTATGACGGCATCTTATCGCCGAGATAGGCCTTGTAAGCAGTGGTGGAAAAACCGTCCCGGCTGCCGGCCTCCAGCTGCACATAGCCGACCAGGGATTTCTCGGCGTTGATTTTGACCATCTTGACCGCAGCATTTGCGACATCAGGATTGCCGACCATGACGTTTTCGATACCGTCAAGCTCCAACCGAAAGCCGCGGAATTTTATCTGCCGGTCGGCCCGGCCGGTGAACTCAAGGCTGCCGTCGGGTCGGAAGCGGACCAGGTCGCCGGTGCGGTACAGGATATCGGTCGGGTTGCCGGTGAACGGATTTTGGATAAACGTCTGCGCAGTTCGTTCCGGCAGATTCAGGTAGCCTTTGGCCAGCCGATGGCCACCGATATACAGTTCGCCCTGTTCTCCGGGCGGCACCGGCTGCCGCTTCTCGTCAAGCACGTACAAGACGGTATCTGCGAGGGCTTTACCGATCGACAGCGGCTCGTTGTAGCTGTGCATCTCGGTGATCATCTGAAACGTGGCCAGGATCCCGGTTTCAGTGGGGCCATAGCCGTTGATGAAGGCTTTCGGCCGGCCCTGATCGTTGTTCAGCACCTTGTAAACCGTCTTCGGATTGACCACGTCCCCGCCCGAGAGCAGGTACTTGACCTTTTTGAACATACCGGGCCGGAAGTCTACGACCTGGTCGAACAGCGCCGATGTGATCCACATAACACTGATATCCTGCTGGTCGAGGAAAGTGGCAAAGGCCTCCGGATTGATGATGGTTTCGTAGTCGATACAGACAAGCGTTGCAGAGTTTGCCAAAGCCGTCCATATCTCGAATGACGCTGCGTCAAAGGCGATGCTGCTCGACGACAACACCCGGTCATCAGGCGTGATGGTTAAATAACGCGGGCTGCGGACCAGGCCGGACAGGGCCAGGTGCGGCAGCAAGACACCCTTCGGCCTACCGGTCGAGCCGGAGGTGAAGAACACGCAGGCGAGGTCCTGGCTGTGAATGTAGGTCTGCCGCGGCGCGGGCGAAAAGGTATAGATATCAGTGAGGTCGTCGAGACTGACGCAGTTCGGGAAATCAAAATCGCCGCGATGCTTCGGTTGCACCAGAAGCAACTTCGGGGCTACGTCATCAATAATGTCCCGGCGCCGCTCGGCAGGTTCTTTGGTATCGATAGGAACATAAGCCGCCCCGCACTTAAGGATGGACAGAATTGCGACGATGAAATTGATCCCGCGCTCGTAGGCGACACAGACCAGGTCGCCCCGCTCGATATGATGGGCCTGATGCAGGTAGTCGGCGTAGCGGTTGGACAGGATGTCCAGCTCCTTGTAGGTGATCATCTCCCGGTTATGGACAACGGCAATGTTGTTCGGCGTCATGTCCGCGCATTTGCTGAACAGACCAGACAGTTCCTGTGGGTCATTAAGACTGAGGTCGGCGTGTGTGGCATCTAACATAGCAGCATCTCCCATGTATATATGTATATGAGTGGTATAAACAGATAAAACCGGGCAGGACTCGCCACGACATCCTGTTGATGTCAGGTGACGTTATTGAAACTTGGATGTACCGCCTGGCAGGAAGAAAAGCAACACCTATTCACCAGAGGCATTTACCTGGGTCCGTTCTTTGGGCACTCCGCAGGGCGGCTCGGTAAAGACCGGAAATGCGTTTACTTGTCAATAATGCAATAAATTAAACATATTGCATAGAGTGTCGCCTCAAGCCGTCACGAACCTGCAAGGTCAGGAGACCTTGTCTGGCCCCGAGGTTTGCTGTAGTATGAAAATGCCAAGATCATGAATCCCTTCCCGGGCGCTCCGCAGGGCGGCGCGGTAAAGACCGGCAAGTGCATTTATTCAGAAATAATGCAACAAGTTCCAGATGTTGAATAAAATCTCACCTTGGACCGTCACGGCTTCAGGATGATAAGATCAGACTATCGGCAAGCCGCAGCAACAGTAGTCACCGAACTCACCGGCAATGGTGTGCATATTTGGCAGCTGTCATTGTTGGCAAACAGTGAAGTTGTCTCCGGTGATACCCTGTCCAAGAACGAAATCCGCCAGGCGGAGCGTTTTCATTTTACAACAGACAGGCTTAAATTTATCCTGACGCGAACCATGCTGAGGAGCCTGCTGAGCCGGTATGCCGGTGTCGAGGCAAAGAAACTCACACTCGCATATAACAGGCATGGAAAACCGTACCTGCTCAATCCCGACCGCGACAAACCTGTTTTCTTCAACGTCACTCACTCGCAGGACATTGCGCTGTTTGCCTTCAGCAGACAAGGTGAAATCGGGATTGATATCGAATACATGCGTGATAATATCAAATACCTGGAACTGGCGCAGCGTTTTTTCTCTGCGCAGGAATACCAGGCCTTGGCACAACTCTCAGGCAATGAATTGAAAACGGGATTTTATCGTTGCTGGACTCGCAAAGAGGCATTCATCAAGGCAGTGGGAACCGGTTTGTCTTTTTCTCTTGGCAAATTTGCGGTAAACTTCGACAACAATGACAATCCGAAATTACTTTGGGCGGATACACCACATTTTTCCGGAACATGTAACATGTTCCCTATCCTGGATGACGAGTACTATTGCGCCGCACTCGCTTGTTTATGTCATCCCGGCCAGGTTGATTTTTATTACTGTCCCCAGAATCTTGATTGAAGCCAGGCCCTTGCCATGCCCGGTAACCGGAAGAACATGCAGTTAGCCGACTTTGAACTGGATGATCAGGGGGCTACATGGACCTGTAAACAAGTTAGCATAAGAACCGGACAACAACCATGGATGTCCCTGGTTGTTACTGCCAACTGACCTTTCCGCTAGACGGTTCAATGAAGGACTTTACGATGACGACAATACATTCACAACAATCTGGTGAATTGCTAGCACCACTAGATGTGCGACGCAATGCATTGAAAATGCTGCGTTCTCAGGGATACCAAGCTCTAGACGATGTCAAAATAATGCTTGGTTTGGGGAAAACAGTCCCTTATATAATGGATTCGTAAAAAGCCTGAATCCGTACGACAGTGTCATTCCCGCGCCGGCGGGAATCCAGTTATTTCAATACGTTCTGGATTTCCGCCGGCGCGGGAATGACGGAGCTGGAGACTTTTTACCAGTCCATCACAAAAAGAGACGGGCGATAATAATCTTTTTTTGAGGAACTCCATGTGCTGAATATCAACCTTTTTCAGTTCGATTTTGGCAAAATAAATGTCAGTTCGTTTAATGTCGGATCTGGTTATGTCGGCCCTGCCTCAAACAGATCCTTCGACAATCCCGGCGAGCTGCAGGTCCCCTGGCATGAGCTGCAGGGCAAAGATCTCGATCCATTTGCCCTGCTTAGCTGGCATACCAGATCTTCCAATTTCAGAGGGCGCGATGATGAGATGATTGGGCTTGAACAGTGGGCCTTGGAGGAGCGCCCCATTTCCGTTAAGTTTATCTCCGGGGAGGGCGGGGTTGGCAAAAGCCGGTTGGCTGCTGAATTTGCCGACCATATGGAGATTCGTCATGATTGGTCGGCCGGTTTTGTCGACCTGAATAAACCGCAATCTTTTAATCTCAAAAGATCCGGCACGCTTCTCATTATCGACTACCCTGAGGAGTACCAGGAAAGTGTCGCAGAGATTTTTCACGACCTCGCCCGATTGGATCAAACAGAACTTAAAGTCTGTGACCCGCCGATACGGCTCAGGGTGCTTTTTATCACCAGGCAGCATCTAAAAGATTGGCAAAAGGTTATTACCGATGCCAAGGCCAATGCCCTGGTCAATATAACCCCTGTTGTTCTGGGAGGACTTTCGCTTGAGGCCGCCCACGAATTGTATAATTCAGCCTTGGTCAAGGCCACCGAGGTGATGGGCGAGGTGGTAGCTACTCTATCCGAAGAAATGATGGCGGCCTGGCTAGAGGAGGCTGCTGAAAATGACCAGGCACTTTTTATCGTGGCGGCAGCAATACATAACGCCCTTTACCCTCAAGAAGAGACTATCAAATATAGTGGCAGGAAAGTAGTTAGATTGCTCGTAGAACGCGAAGATTCCAGGCTCAGAAATATATCCAAAGAAATTGGCATGGCTGATGATAATTTCTGTAGTATTCTGCAAGCCATGGCCAACATCAGTGACGCTATCCCCATTGCCGCATTCCATGAACTACTCAAGGATACCGGGTTGCAAAATGGTCTGCCGGCAAAGAGTACCCTGGCCCACTGTTTGAGAAATACCGGCTTGCTTACCGGCGGTGCGGTTTGCGCGATTAAACCCGATATCATAGCCGCCGCCTTTGCCGTTGTTGTGCTAACCCAGGCACAAGAGCTGGCCCCTGAATTAGTCTGGCAAGCTCTATCCCTTGACCTGGCAGGCGGTCTCAATCGGCTGGCAAGGTTGCATCATGATGCTGAAATCGTCCTCGGCATGCATGAGCATACCCTCGGATACTGGCTTGCTCGTTCAGTATACAGCTCGCCAGATCGAAGCGCACTTTTGGCTCCGATTCTTTGCCGCAGCCACTTGCCTCACGCCCTCTTACCAGCCGCTGTTGCCGCGAATGAAACTCTTCTTTCTAAAACAGATGATAAAAAAGAACTTGCCAACATATGCAACAACCTCGGTAGTTGTTATTCGGCTCTCGGCAAGCGCCAGGAGGCATTTGAGGCATCATTGCGGGCCGTTGAGATATGTGAACAATTGGCCGCAGCCGACCCCGGTGCCTTTCGCCCCGATCTGGCCGGGAGTTTAAGCAACCTCGGTAATCGTTATTCGGCTCTCGGCAAGCGCCAGGAGGCCCTTGAGGCAGCATTGCGGGCCGTTGAGATATACGAACAATTGGCCGCAGCCGACCCCGGTGCCTTTCGCCCTGATCTGGCCGTGAGTTTAAACAACCTCGGTCCTTTTTATTCAGATCTCGGCAAGCGCCAGGAGGCCCTTGAGGCAGCATTGCGGGCCGTTGAGATACGTGAACAATTGGCCGCAGCCGACCCCGGTGCCTTTCGCCCTGATCTGGCCATGAGTTTAAACAACCTCGGTAATCGTTATTCGGCTCTCGGCAAGCGCCAGGAGGCCCTTGAGGCAGCATTGCGGGCCGTTGAGATACGTGAACAATTGGCCGCAGCCGACCCCGGTGCCTTTCGCCCTGACTTGGCCATGAGCTATGGGGCAATCGGTAACATTTATCACGCCGATGGCCAGTACGAAAAAGCCCATGATTCGTTTTTTAGAGGCATCAAGTTGTTGGCACCGATATTTATGGAAAATCGGCAAGGCCTGCAAGGGCTTATGAATAATCTGCAAGCAGACTATTTGAAAATGTGCCGGACCCTAAACAAAGTACCGGATCGTGAACTCCAGGACCTGTTGGAGGAAGAAGGAACGCTCTGAAGGCGCCAGGCTAAACCGGCATAGAAGAGTTCCATTGCAGTGTGCGGATCAAATCTTTGAAAAAATGCCATTTACCAGTCAGGAATTGGTAGCGACCGGCAACAATACCCGGGGCAATGCTAAGTTCATCGGCCATGTTGATGATCTCCGCCCTTGAACGAATCGTAACCGTTCACCTGCACCCCATCTTTGTCCGTTTCGCCCTCCTCAGGTACAGGGAGTACACCTCGGAGGGCGAAACGAACGAATCCGGGGCACATCTGAACGGTTACAGTTACGAGTTGAGGGTAGTTTATTGCCTCTGGTGAACGGTTACAAAATGCGTGCGAGATATCTATGCGGTTCAAAACAATAATTTTCTTCAGCGTAGCTGTCCTGGCTATGTTTTTTATTCTTGGCTGGGTAGGCTATTTGAACATTGGCCACTGGCTGTCACTTGATGAAGCTCCGCATTCTGCCGATGCTATTATATGCTTGTCAGGTGATGCACGGCTGAAAAAGTCTATCTCCCTGTTGTCTCAGGGGTTTGCAGATAAAATTATGACAACTACCGATAAAACGTATAAGGACCTGATTAATAAAAAGATCAATAAAAGCGCCCTGGTCAGGCCTGAAAAGAATGCCTCCAGCACCTATGAAGAAGCCCTGTTTTTAAAACAGAAAATTATTGACTTACATATTAAATCTGCGCTGATTGTAAGTGATCCTTTTCATTTATACCGTGTTAAATGGACATTTACGCATGTTTATAAAAATGTTCCTGTACACTTCTCCTATATCTCAACAGAACCGAAGTGGGCCCAAGGATTCTGGTGGAACAATCGCCGCAGCCGGGTCTTTGTGTTGACGGAACTCCCTAAAATTCCATACTATTGGGTAGCTCATGGTATCTTCGGGCTCAAGCATAACCCGGCATGGGTGGTTTGGGTTAAACGGTGGTATGGGAGGGAGTTACATGAAATGTTTTATGGGTACAGAGGTCATGGACACTCTAAATGTGATATTTCAAGACCTGACCCCACCATTCACCATTCTTATCACGCCGGCTGAACGGCGGTGGCCGGGACCACGACCGGAATTTCGCGCTTGAGCAACTCCAGCAGGACCAGGACCCGGTCCTTATCCACGATCTGCTTGAGGGTGCCGATAACCCCTGCCCTGCTTCCCCTGGCTACCTGGACAATATCGCCGACGTTGAGGTGGCATAGTTCGATGGTCGCCGGCAGTGCCCCGGACTGGTCTTCCTGGTTCTTGAGTTCCTCGATCACCTCGTCCGGCACCGGCGGGTAGAGGTCACCGAAACGCACCGGTGCCAGGGCGCCGATGGTGGCGGCGATGGTGGGCCAGTTCCGCTCCTCCGGGGCCAGGTGCAGGAAGAGATAACCCGGGAAAAAAGGGCGCAGCACTTCTTTTCTCTGCCGGGCGTGACTGCGCACCCGGCGAATCCGGGGGAGATAGACCTCAAACCCCTGCCGCAGATACTGGAAATGTGCCTTTTCTTCCTGGTGCGGCTTGGTGCGGATGGCGAACCAGTTTTTTTCTGGAGAAGAATAATTTGTCATAAGGTTGCCGGGCGCGGGGGTTATTACACTCACAATACTATTTCCTTGCATACGTGACGAATTCAGAAAAATGTTCAGGCAGCCTTTGTAACCGGGCGCCTTCCTTTGATCGACGCTGCTTTGTAATCCGGGGTGTATTCGGGAATCATTTGCTGCAGGGCATCCTTGATACCCTGACCGTCATGGGCCTTGGTTTTTTGCTGGAGCCGTTCAAGGCCCTGGTAGATCTTGGCACAGGTCTTACCATTACCCCGCAGGACCATGATCTTCTCGTGGTTGGTTTCGACAATGCCTTCGCCTTCGGTAATCAGTTCTTCGTAGAGTTTTTCACCTTCCCGCAGGCCGATGAATTTGATCTTTATTTCCGTGTCCGGTTCACGGCCGGCAAGCCTGATCAGGTCCCTGGCCAATTGAGCGATTTTAATAGGTTCGCCCATTTTCAGGATAAAGATTTCTCCGCCCTCCCCCATGGCCCCTGCCTGGAGGATGAGCTGGGCCGCCTCTTCAATGGACATGAAATATCGGGTGATGTCCGGATGGGTAACCGTGACCGGGCCGCCCTTTTCTATCTGCCGTTTGAAAAGCGGGATGACCGAACCGGAGGAGCCGAGCACGTTACCAAAGCGGACCGCCATGAAAATCGTGTCGTGGGTCGGGGACATTTCTCCGCAGAACCGGAGATGGCCGACAGCCTGGTCTAATCCTAATCGTGCGCGGGCCGGGCAGAAGCTGCCGTCCCAGTTGTCCTTGCCATAGGCCAGCATCAGCAGCTCTGTCAACCGTTTCGAAGCGCCCATCACATTGGCCGGCCGGACGGCCTTGTCGGTTGAGACCAGCACAAACCGGTGTACGCCGTGGATAATGGAGGTCTCTATCAGGAGCTGGGCGGCAAAGACATTGTTATTTATGGCCTGCCAGGGATTGTTCTCAACCAGGGGCACATGTTTGTATGCTGCGGCATGGAACACCACGGACGGTTTGTACCGTTGAAAAACCAGTTCCAGCAATCCCTGGTCCTGGACCTTGCCGAGTACCGGGACAACGCTGCGGTAGTTATGTTCGTGCTGCAGTTCCATCTGGATAGAGTATAAATTTTCTTCGCCCGCATCAAAGAGAATCATCAGCTTTGGCGAAAAACGCAGAATCTGGCGGCACAGTTCAGAGCCGATAGAACCGCCTGCGCCGGTAACAAGTATGATTTGATCGCTGAGATAGCTGCCGATTTTATCCTGCTCCAGCCTGACTTCCTCTCTGCCCAGGAGGTCGGCATAGGAGATGTCGCGCATGGATTTCATGGAGACCTTGCCGTTAATGATCTCGCCGATGCCGGGCAGGACCTTGAAGGGAATCCCGGTCTCCTGGCAGAAATTGACAATGCGCTGCATGTCGGACCCGGTTATTGAGGAGATCGCAATCAGGATTTCCTCCGCCCGGGTGCGGCGGACATGCTCTTCCAGGTCGTCGACCAGGCCGACCACGGGGATGCCGTGGATCTTCAAACCGGTTTTACCTGGATCATCATCAACAAGCCCCACGGCGATGTAAGGCAGGTCCCGGTTGTCCTGAATCTCTCGCAACACTTTTTCCGCCGAGGAGCCGGCGCCGACCAGGAGCAGGTTTTTCCTGCGGGGAGGGAGCTTGTCGGAGCCCAGTTTTCGGGAGCCGTGGACGCTGTTATAAAAATAACGGATAGCGACCCGGTGACCAGTAATCAGTATAAAAGTGAGCAGGGTATCAAGGATAAAAATAGAGCGTGAATACCCCTGGAAACGATTTACATACAGCAGGATCAGAATGACGATGGCAGCCGCGCTGATCGTGCCTTTGAGAATATTGATAACGTCGCTGTAACTTGTATAACGCCACATCCCGCGGTACAGGCCCACCGCATAAAACACCGGGATTTTTACAGTGATCATCAAGATCATCAGGGATGAGAAGGGAACGAGTTCATGCCCCTGGAGGGTATCGGCAAAGCGGATGACAAAGGCCAGGTAATGCGCCAATATCAACAAGAGGATATCCGTAGATATGACCAGCCAGAACCTGGGATTGCGGGCCAGGCTTCTGAACAGGATCACCTGGTCTGCGAGTTTATGGCGAAGGAGAGTCAGCACGGCTTAATTTACAGGGGCAGGT
The DNA here is from genome assembly GCA_002897615.1 of bacterium BMS3Bbin14. Taxonomy (GTDB): domain Bacteria; phylum Desulfobacterota; class Desulfobulbia; order Desulfobulbales; family Desulfobulbaceae; genus BMS3Abin13. The sequence goes on along the minus strand of BDTX01000026.1, from coordinate 22,366 downwards.
GATGGAAAGAATCAGTTACCGGATGGATTGAATTCCGGGATGAGGTCAAATTCTTTATGAGCTTGAGGCCGGGCACCAGAGAAAATCAAGTATGACAAAGATGTAATCATAATATCTTGTAACCCCGATAATTTATTTAAGATAATTAAATTTTACTATATTGGTACAGGGTGGAGGATGTCAATTACTTTGTTCGGCTTTTCCCGGTTATTTTTTTCTATTTTCTACTTTGCAGACTGATAGTAATTTTATTCTCCCCGCATGAAGCTTTTGTCAGGATTTTGTCAGGATTTTGTCAATTTTCAGCCCTCACCCTAACCCTCTCCCAGGCTTGGGAGAGGGGATAAAGAGATAACCATCCTCCATTCTTGAGATAGGGGATGAGGGGATGACCATCATCTATGCTGGGAGAGGGGATGGAGAGATAACCATCATCTGCTTGAATGAGGGGATGGGGAGATGTCCATCATCTATGCTTAAGTGGGGGGATGGAGAGATGACCATCTACCAGGCTTCGGGGAGGGGATAAAAACCGGCTGTCTACCTGGATGCGGCTGGGGATAAAATCTCACCCTCTCCCAAGAATGGGAGAGGGCCGGGGTGAGGGTTGAAGATTCATGCTCCGCGGCTTTCTCTTTTCCAGGGGATGAGCATGGGGACGCTCCGGCATTCCCTCGCAGGCGGGGATAACGTCGTTCGTCAAGCTGAGTTTGGCATAGAAGCACTTTTTTTGGCAGCAGAGCAGTTCATGTAAGCCACTTCACCTCTACTTCATTTTCAAGTAACTTAAACTCAGGATCACCGGTGAGAACGACGGCCTTATTCTTTTTCGCCAAAGCAGCAGCAAAACAGTCGGCATAGGCAATGCGATATCTGCCTTTCAGGCGAGCGGCAACCTTGGTGAGATTAAGATCGACATCGACCAATTCAAGGGGATAACCGGCGACATGGGTCAAGACAACCTCTGCTTCACCCTGCCCCCGCTCTCGCATTATGCTGTAATAAATTTCACCCCAGTTAATAACACTCAGGAACCCCCTGGCTTTGTTCGCCACCACTTCCCGCAATGCCTTTTCAACAAGGTCTGCTCCCTTTTCGTCTTCCAGAAAGGCCAGGAGGGCGTAACTGTCAAAGACATACCGTTTCATCGCTGCCCTTCATCTGCACGATCCTGCAACAGGGCCTGCAACACCCTGCCCTTTGATTTCAATAAACCACGGCCGGAAGAGACCAGATCATCCGGCAACGGCTCCATGATGATCTTGCCATTTTTTTCTTCCACCTTCAGCCGTGTACCTTGGTGAATTTTCATTTTTTTCCTGAGCGAGGCCGGGATAACGACCTGCCCTTTCAGAGTGAGTGTTGTAACCGCCATAGCAGCACCTCCGTATTACCTTTTTATTAAAAATAGTAATACACTTCAGGCTTGAGATCAACCTGGAAAATGACAAAAAACAAAGTGGCTCTTAAGCGCTCCGTTGTCAACCCTCACCCTAACCCTCTCCCAGGCTTGGGAGAGGGGATAAAGACCTGAATCCGTGACGGCTTGAGGTAATATTCCAGTCAACATGTGGAATTTATTGCATTATTGACGAATAAATGCTTTTTATACTCTTCACCGCGCCGGACTGCGGTCCGCCCGCTAACGAATCCAGGGAAGAGATAACCATCCTCCATTTTTGAGAGAGGGGATGGGGGAGATGACCATCATCTATGCTTGGGAGAGGGGATGGAGAGATGACCATCATCTATGCTTGAGTGAGGGGATGGAGAGATGACCATCATCTATGCTTGAGTGAGGGGATGGAGAGATGACCATCATCTATGCTTGAGTGAGGGGATGGGGAGATGACCATCATCTATGCTTGAGTGAGGGGATGGAGAGATGACCATCATCTATGCTTGAGTGAGGGATTAAAGCTGATCACCTACCAGGCTTCGGAGAGGGGATAAAAGCCGGCTGTCTACCTGGATGCGGCTGGGGATAAAATCTTACCCTCTCCCAAGAATGGGAGAGGGCCGGGGTGAGGGTTGAAGATTCATGCTCCGCGGCTTTTTCTTTTCCGGGGGATGAACATGGGGACGGTCCGGCAGTAGGCGATGTAGGGGGCGCCCAGCTCTTTTTTTAATCGTTTTTCTTCCAGGAAGGTGCCGATCACAAGATAGGCGGAGAGGATCACCTTGCCGAGCAGGGAAACATCGCTGCTGGGGCCGGCCCCCCAGAGGAAGGCAATGCCGCCGCTATACCAGGGATGGCGGACATAACCGAGGATGCCGTCACAGTGAAACGGCAGCGGCGCCGGCGCTTCGGTCCGGCGGTACTGCCGCCATTGAGAGATGCCTAAAAAGTAGCCCATATCGTAGACCCGGGAACCGAGGTAGAAAAGAACCGCGGCGTAAATAAGCAGACCGGCCTGCAGCAGCCGCCAGGGGCCGTGCCAGGCGAAAATGACGTGCTGCGGCAGGGAGTACTGGTAGTAGAGAAGCGGCACCAGGGTGACGACGCTGAACAGGACGTAGCCCAGGCGGTATAAGCCGAAATATCGACCAAGCAGGGTCCGGGCCGTTTTGTGCGCGTGACTGCTGATGAGCAGGCTGTGCTGGACGCACCAGGCAATCCATAAAGAGGCAAGAGTCAGCATCCTGAATCCGTGACGGCTCGAGGTGATATTCCAGGCAACATGTGGAATTTATTGCATTATTGATAAATAAATGCATTTTATATTCTGCACCGCGCCGCCCTCCGGGGCGCCCGATAACGGCACATCTGCCGCGTTGACAACTCGTTGATATCGCACCAGGATAATCAACATCGTTGCCGCCTTGCAGCTGCACCGTTCTCGAACGCTCACGGATTCAGGCAACCCTGAATCCGTGACGGCTTGAGGTGATATTCCAGGCAACATGTGGAATTTATTGCATTATTTTCCAACAAACCGGGAATTCAGGGGCCGGGCGGGGAGAATTCAATACATTTTTCCGGACAGTATGCCGCCGCCTCGTACACCGCCTCGGTGATCTGCGGATCAACGGTAACCAGTTCGGCCTTGCCCGTCATCTCGCCGAGGCGAAAGACCTCGGGACAGAGTTCCACGCAGGTCCCGCAGCCGCTGCACAGGTAGGTGTCTATAATAATCTCTCTCATTAACTAAAGGTAGCACGAAACAGTGCGTCTGTCGAAAAAAAGACGGCGAAAACTTCGCTACACCCCGTTAAAGGCGCAACAGCCCAGGGCATTCTTTTTGAAAGAGAGATCGGGTTTGATGGGATACTTGCCGGTGAAACAGGCCAGGCAGAAGGAGTCCCTGGCCAGGCCGGTCGCCTCGACCAACCCTTCCAGGCTCAGGTAGGTCAGCGAGTCGAGCCCCAGGTGTTCACGGATTCCGTCAACGGATTGCTTGCCGGCTATCAACTCGTTATTCGACGGAAAATCGATGCCATAGTAGCATGGATGGCAGGTGGGCGGACAGCTGACGAGCATGTGCACCTCTTTGGCCCCGGCATTGCGCAGCGACCGGACCCGGCTGCGGCCGGTGGTGCCGCGGATAATGGAATCCTCGACAATAATGACCCGCTTGCCCTTTAACAGCGAGCGCACCGGATTGAGCTTCACCCGGACGGAAAAATCACGCATGGACTGGGTAGGCTGAATAAAGGTGCGGCCCACGTAATGATTACGGATCATGCCCATCTCCAGCGGGATGCCGGATTCCTGGGAAACGCCGATCGCCGCATAGTTGCCGGAGTCGGGAAAGGGCATGACGAAGTCGCCGTCTATTTTCGCCTCCCTGGCCAGGATCTGCCCCATGCGCTTGCGCGCCGCATAGACGTTGATCCCGAAGATGTCGCTGTCGGGCCGGGCGAAATAGACCTGCTCGAAGATGCAGAAGCTTTTGCGTTGCTGCGGCCAGGGGAAAATGGATTCAATCCCGTCCTTGTTGATGATCAGCACCTCGCCCGGTTCCACCTCGCGGATATATTCGGCCTCCACCAGGTCCAGGGCGCAGGTCTCCGAGGCCACGATAAGGGCGCCGTTGTCCATCCGGCCGAGGCAGAGGGGCCGGAAACCGTTGGGGTCGCGCACCGCGATCAGGGTGTCGCCCGTCATCAGCAGGAGAGAGTAGGCGCCGCGAATGCAGGCAAAGGTTTCCTTGACCGCTTTGGCCAGGCCCAGGTGCAGGGTCCGGGCCATCAGGTGGACCACGATCTCGCTGTCCATGGTGGTCTGGAAAATCGCCCCCTTGTCTTCAAGATGCCGGCGCAGGTCAACGGAGTTGACCAGGTTGCCGTTATGGGCGACGGCCAGCGGGGTCCCCTGGTGGGTAACCAGGAAAGGCTGGGTATTGATGATGTTGGAGTCGCCGGTGGTGGAGTAGCGGACGTGACCCATTGCCAGGTGGCCTTTAAGCCGTTGCAGGGTCTGCTCGCTGAAGACCTCGGAAACCAGCCCCATGTCCTTGTGGATGTGGACCCGGCTGCCGTCGGCGACCACGATGCCGGCGCTCTCCTGGCCCCGGTGCTGCAGGGCGTACAGGCCGAAGTAGGTCAGTTTGGCGGCATCCTCGTGGCCGAAAATGCCAAAGATGCCGCACTCGTGCTGCGGTTTGTCCGATCGGCGGCCGCCGTTTTTCATTGCCGGTTGCCGCCGTGAAATCGGTTGTCCATGTCCCTGAAGCGGAAACTGCTGGGCGCTCATGTAACGCGGGCCTCTAAAAAATGTGAAGGCACAAAGAACCGTTTCTTTGTGCCTGTTATATTGGTACTGCTTTTTTATTTCCTGAATCCGTGACGGCTTGCATCTGCACCGTGCTCGAACGCTCACGGATCCAGGTATTTGTTAACTGTAATTCTGTTAGAAACAGATTACGACATTTTTTTCAACAAAATACGCCGGATTTCGCCGAATAAAATTGCAACGGGAAGCAATTTTTTCCGCCAAGGGCATGTGATTACAGGGTGAAGAGAGCAACGAGCAACCGGGTCAGGCCGGTCAGGTCCCGGAGGCTGATCTGTTCGTCCGTGGAGTGGACATTGGTCATGCCGGTGGCGATTATGGCCGTCGGCCGGCCATAGCCGTTAAAAATGTTGGCATCACTGCCGCCGCCGGCGCTTTCGTATTTCAGGTCCAGGCCGGCCAAACGGGCGGCCTCGGCGACCCGCCTGATCACCGGGTCAGCCGGCCGGAGCTTCATGGCCGGAAAATCGAGCCGGGCCGCAAAGCTCAGCTCCGGCCTCCCCCGGGCCTCGCCGCCGGGGTCCTGCCAGTTGTCGACCACCTGCCGGAAGGCCTCCCGGACCCGGCCGGTCAGTTCGTCCAGCTCCCGGCCGGAGTGACTGCGGATTTCCCCGTCGATAACGACCTCGGCCGGCACGATATTGCTGGCTTCGCCGCCCCGGATGGTGCCGAAATTGATCGAGCTGTCCCGGTTGATCCGCCCGCATGGCGCGGCGGCAATGGCCAGGGCGGCCAGCTTGATGGCGCTGATGCCCCGCTCGGGATGCAGGCCCGCGTGGGCGGCAACGCCGCGGAGGATGATGTGCAGCCGGTTCGCAGCCGGCGCGCCGAGGATGACGCGGCCAAAGCCGCTGCTGTCCAGGGCGTAACCGCTGCCGGCCCTGATCATTGCCGGATCGAGGGCCTTGGCGCCCAGCAGGCCTATTTCTTCGCAGGTGGTGAAAATAAATTCCAGCGGCCCGTGGTCGAGCCGGTGGGCGCGGACAAGGCGCATGGCCTCGATAAGCGCGGCGATGCCGGATTTGTCATCGCTGCCGAGAATGGTGTCGCCAACACTGAAAAAGGTGTCGCCCTCGCGGCGCACCCTGACCCCGGTTCCCGGTTCCACGGTGTCCATGTGACAGTTGAAGAATATGGCTTCCCGCTCCAGGGTCCCGTTAAAGCGAATGAACAGGTTGCCCGAGTCCGAGCCGGTCGTTCGGGCCGAGTTATCTTCAACGATTTCGTCCGCGCCCAGTTCGGTAAAGATCTCCCTGAGCAGCGCGGCGACCCGGCCTTCCCGGCGGGAGGGGCTGTCGATTTCGCAGAGCGTGATAAAATTCGCCGCCAGGCGTTCGCTGTCAATCTTCACAACCAGCAGGGTCCGAAACCAGGGTTTTCAGTTTTGGGCGCAACAGGACGACCGCGTGGGCGGCAATGCCTTCGCCGCGACCGGTATAGCCCATCTGTTCGGTCGTGGTGGCCTTGATGTTGACGGCGTCCGGGCCGACGGCGCAGACCGCGGCCAGCCGGTCCCGCATGGCCCCGAGGAAGGGGGCGAGCTGCGGCTGTTGACAGATCACCGTGATGTCGGCGTTACCGAGAGCGAGCCCCTTGCCTGCGACGCGTTCCATGACCAGGCCCAGCAGTTTCAGGCTGCTGATGCCTTGCCATTGTTGGTCGCTGTCCGGGAAATGACGGCCGATATCACCAGCGCCCAGGGCGCCGAGGATGGCGTCAACCAGGGCATGGGTCAGGACATCGGCGTCCGAGTGGCCCAGCAGACCGAGTTCAAAGGGGATCGTGACCCCGCCGAGGATGAGCGGCCGACCTGTTGTCAGCCGGTGGGCGTCGAAACCGTGACCGATTTTCATGACTGCGGTCTCCCGGCACAGCCCGGCGGCCATTCTCAGGTCTCCGGGCCGGGTAATTTTAAAGTTTTCCTCGCCGCCGGCCACGACGGTTACGGCAATACCGGCGTGTTCCAGCAGCGAGGCCTCGTCGGTACCGACAAAACCGTCCTGCTCTGCCCGGGCAAAGGCCTGTTTCAGCAAAGCCGGGCGGACGGCCTGCGGGGTCTGGGCCTGCCAGAGGCCGGTGCGGTCCACGGATTTCAGGATTTCGCCGTCCGGGGCCACCTGTTTCAGCGTATCCTGGACCGGGATGGCGGCAATGGCGGCTCCCGATTGCACGGCCCCCAGCAGGCAGCGCCTGATGATTGCCCCGCTGACCAGGGGACGGGCGCCGTCATGGACCAGGACCAGCTCAATTTCCGGGGGCAGGACGTCCAGCCCCGCCCGCACCGACTCCTGCCGGGTAGCGCCGCCGGGAGTCAGGATAAGACGGGCCACCTGGCCGGGAGAGAGGTAACGGCGCAGCAGCTCCGCCGTCTCCGGCCCGGGTCCCGGCGGCACGACCACGACAACCGTCTTGATTTCCGGCAGGGCGAGAAAGGCCCGCAGCGTGTGGACCAGCAGGGGCGTCCCGGCGATTTCGAGAAACTGCTTGGGCCGCGCGGAGCCCATGCGACTACCCTGGCCCGCAGCCGGAACAATGGCGGCGGCGCATATGGCCCCGGCGGGATCCGGCCGCTGCCCGCGGTCCCTTGTTTTTTGTCTCCTCTCTGCCGGCATCTGAATTGGGGTGGGCTGTAAGCCGAATTTTGTCGCCGCTTACAGCGGATCATGATCATTTATCTTGGATGCCGGTCACCCGGCACCTCGCGCAACCTACCCGGAAACTTCGGACGGGCCGTCCTCAAACGTTTCCCTATTTGGTCTTGCACCCGGTGGGGTTTACCCTGCCTTCCGTGTCGCCACGAAAGCGGTGAGCTCTTACCTCGCCATTTCAACCTTACCTGTGTCTGCACGGGGCAGACCATCGGCGGTGTATTTTCTGTGGCACTTTCCCCCGGTTACCCGGAGTTCGCGTTACGAACCACCGTGCCCTGCGGTGTTCGGACTTTCCTCTCCGGCATTATGCTGCCGGAGCGATCATGCGCCCACCCCAAATTTTTTGTCTTATCTTGTCTCTCTCACCCGGATCCCCGTCTGCGCAGGAATCCAGTATCTGTCTCCTGTCTCCTGTCTCCTGATACCCTCAGGCGTCACAGGCCTCTGTCTCCTCTTCCTTGAAGTAGAGGACCCGCTGGCAGGTGGGGCAGAAACTGAGCTTGTCGCCCTTGCGGACTTCGTTGAACTGCTGCGGCGGGATGGACATGAAACAACCCTGGCAGATGCCGTTTATTGTTTCAACGACCGCACTGCCGTTTCGTTTTTTCAGCAGCATGTCGTAACGATGGAGCGTACCGGGCAGAAGGTCGGGGGCGATTTTGCTCCGCTCGCTCTCCACCTTTTTTTTGCGGTTGGCAATTCTCTTGACGGCCCTCTCGACCTTGTCGATTTCTTCCGACAGCAATTTCTTCTCGCCGGCGCAGAGATTTTCCAGCTCGTCAGCCTTGATCTGCAACTGTTCTATCTGCTCCATGTACAGAATAGCCTGGTCCTCGGACTCTTTGATCAGCCGCTTGCTGTCCTCGATTTCCCTGAGCAGGGCCTGGTGCTCGCGGCTGGTCTGGATGTGCATCATTTTGTTCTGCCGGTCCTTGATGTGCGCCCGGGCATCTTCGCATTCCGCTTTTATATCGCGTTGCTCCTGTTCGAGCGCCGCCGATTTTTCCCGGCATTTTGCGGCCTCCTCCTCTTTGTCGGCAATGCCTTGCTCCCTGGCCGCGATCTCCTGCCGTTTGGCCTTGATTTCCTGGTCAAATCCGGCGATTTCGGAATCGATTTCCTGCAGATTGATAAGTTTACTGATTTCTTCGTTCAATGGTCTGCTCCTGTTCAGATGACTAAAAAATGTTTTGGTCGGGCCAATTTTCCGGAGACTTATTCGCCCGACGTTACCTCGATTTTTGAATTTCCTGAATCCGTGACAGCTTGAGATTATCCCCCGGGCAATACGTGGAATTTATTGCATTATTGACAAATAAATGCATTTTACACTCTTCACAGCAACTGCAGCGGGGATGCCTGCCGCTCCGTAACATGGATGTCGATATGGCCGAGCGGTTTTGCGGCCCGGGCCAACCGGCGGGCAAATTGATGCATGGCAGGATTTTCCGTGGCATAATGCCCGGCATCAATGATCCACAGGCCGGCCTGCTCGGCCCAGCGCGCCACATTGTGTTTGACTTCGGCGGTCACGAAAACCTGGGCCCCGGACTGCAGGGCTATTTCGGCGTATTCGGAGCATGAGCCTCCGCAGACCGCCACCCGGCTGATTTTTTCCGGCCGCGGCCCCGCCGTCAGCAGCCAGGGGGGGTGGCAAGTTTCTTTAAGGCGGCGGACAAATTCAGCGGCGGAGATGGGCGCGGAATAGTCGCCGATCCGTCCCAGGCCGCAGGTCTTGTCCGTTTTTCCGCCGGCAACCAGCACCGTAACGTCGTCCAGGCCGAGCTGCCCGGCCAGGGTGTCGCTAACCCCGTTCACCGTGGAATCCAGGTTGGTGTGGCAACTGATGACGTTGATTTTCCGTATAAGGGCCTGCTGGATAAACCGGCCGTCCGGCTGGTTCAGGCTTATGGATTTCAGGGGGTGAAAAATGACCGGGTGGTGGGTGATGGCCAGGTCGGCGTTGAGCGAGCCGGCCTCGTCGAGAAGAGCGGCGGTCGGGTCCAGGCCCAGCAGGATAGAGGTTACCGGGCCGGCCGGACTGCCGATCATCAGGCCGACATTGTCCCAAGGTTCGGCCAGGTTCGCCGGGGCGAGCGTTTCGATAATGTTGAGAATATCCTGAACAGTCGCTGACATCTATCCTATATATAAATCCTTAATCCGTGACGGCTTGAGATGACAATCCATGCAACAGATGGAATTTATTGTATTATTTTCCAACAAACTCATTTTATTTCCTTCACCGCGCCGCCCTGCGGTCCGCCCGATAACGGCGCTGCTGCGTTGACAACTCATTGATATCACACCAGGATAATCAACATCGTTGCCGCCTCGAAGGTCTCGCAGGCTCGCTATCTGCATCTGCACCATTCTCGAACGCTCACGGATTCAGGAAATAAAAAGAGGCACATCCAGGTGGAGGTACCTCTTTATAGCTGACGTTTTGAACTGCCTGTTTATATAAAAACTTACTGCGACCGAAAATAGTATTCAAGGCTCTGGGATATACGACGCTGTGGAAATCAACCGGACAAAGGGTCTTTTCCGATTTTCCATTGTTCTTTATGGTGGGCCTACCTGGACTCGAACCAGGGACCGACCGGTTATGAGCCGGTGGCTCTAGCCAGCTGAGCTATAGGCCCATTTCTACTACAGTAAACATTATATACTACCAAAAAACCGCACAAGGTCAATAATTTTATCAAAATAGTGTGAAAAAATAACCGGCCAACGTACCATAATATGGTTAACTATATTAGTGACGGCTTGAGGTAATATTCCAGGCAATATGTGAAATTTATTGCATTATTGACGAATAAATGCATCTTATACTCTTCACCGCGCCGGACTGCGGTCCGCCCGATAACGGCGCAGCTGCTGCGTTGACAACTCGTTGATATCACACCAGGATAATCAACATCGTTGCCGCCTCGAAGGTCTCGCAGGCTCGCTATCTGCATCTGCACCGTTCTCGAACGCTCACGGATCCAGGTATATATTGAATCCAGAGTAAAAACGCATTTTATCGAACGTGAGAATTCATGATCTATAACAATCTCATTTACTTCCTGGTGGTAATTTTTCTTTTTTCCGCCAACACGGCACCGGCCCGCCCCAGTATCCCGCCGGTCTACGGCCTGCCTCTTTTCGCCCTGGTGCTTTTCTTTTATTTCCTGACCTGCGCCAGGCAGTATCAACGCCTGCTGCCCGGTTCCGCCGCGCGCTATTTCGCGGCCGAGAAAAAACTCTCCGTCCTGGCGGTCCTGCTCTTTGTCTTCAGCCTCTATGTTTTTGACCTGAAATTTTATCTCCAGCCCCTGTCTTTCGGCGGCCGCCTGCCGGTGCTGGAAGATATCGGCGGCATCGCCATTTTTTTCATTTTTCTCGCCCTGATGTGGACCCGGGCCCGGGATGCTTACGAGTCGGTGTTTCAGCGCTCCTACGGCCTGGCCTCCTTTATCGCCTCTCACATCAAGATCAACCTGCCCATCATCCTGCCCTGGCTGGTCATCTCCCTGGCCTTTGACCTGCTGGCGCTGCTGCCCCTGCCCGGGTTGCAGGCGAACTTGAATTCCCCCTGGGGAGACCTGCTGGTCTTTGTGGTCTTTGTTTTTTTCCTGCTGCTCTTTTTCCCGCCGCTGGTGCGCCGGCTCTGGAACTGCACGCCCATGCCGCCCGGCCGGCTGCGCAGCGAAATCGAAACCTTCTGCCGGCAACAGAATTTTTCTTCGGAAATCCTTATCTGGCCGCTTTTCGAAGGGCGGGTGATGACCGCCGCCATCATGGGTATTGTGCCCCGGCTCCGGTATCTCCTGATCACCCCGGCCCTGCTCGACGCCATGTCCACCGATGAACTCAAGGCGATCCTGGCCCATGAAATCGGGCATGTCAAAAAGAAACACCTGCTGCTGTATCTCGCCCTGTTCCTGGGCTTCAGCGTGCTGGCCGGCGCCGTCAGCCAGGTCCTGCCCGCCGTCATTGTCGGCTCGGACCTGTTCTACTCCCTGATCGGCCATTTCGATGTCGCGCCGGAGACCCTGCTTACCGCCTTGGTCGCCGTTTCTCTCCTGATCATCCTGCTTGTTTATTTTCGTTTTATTTTCGGCTACTTCCTCCGCAACTTCGAGCGGCAGGCCGATCTCTATGCCTTCAGGGTCCAGGGCGGCAGCACGGCGCTCAAGAGTTCCTTTGAAAAAATAGCGCTTTTGAGCGGCAATATCCGGAACCAGAAAAGCTGGCACCATTTCGGCATCGGCGAGCGCATCGACTTCATCGAACAATGCGAGCGGGACCGGGGCAAGATCCGGGCGCATGACCGTAAACTCCATGTCGGCCTGCTGGTCTATTTCCTCCTCCTGGCCCTGGCCGTGGGACTGGTCCACCAGGTGAAGCCCGAAAAACTGGTGGCCGGCTACGAGTCCCGTTACCTGGAGGCGGTGCTTGACCGGAAATTACGCCGGGAGCCGGACAACGGTCTCTGGCCCCTGCTGCTCGGCAACCTGATGCAGGAGCAAAAGATGGAAGGACGGGCCATGGAGGCCTATGAAAAGGCCCTGCGGCTTGAGCCGACGAACCCGGAAATCAACAACAACCTTGCCTGGCTGCTCCTGACCGCCAAAGACGAGTCTCTCCGGGACCCGGTCCGGGCCCTGCAACTGGCCCGAACCGCGGCGGCAATGAAAAAGCAGGGATATATCCTGGATACGCTGGCGGTCGCCTACTGGGCCAACGGCCGGCGCGGGGAAGCCGTTGCCGCCGAGCTGGAAGCCCTGCGGCTCGATCCGGAAAACCGGGATTTTTATCGCCGGCAGATAGAAAAATTCAGGTACCGGGACTGGGGCCAGGCGCCCCCCTGACCCCGGATCGTTCGCAGTCAGGCACCGGTTAACCGGCCGGACTAAGCCGGGCAGGTGCCGTCTTTGATTGCCCGGGCTGCCGCCATCAGGTCACCGTCCAGGCAGTTCATGATCACCGCGTCCAGCCCCGCTTCCGCAAGCAGCGGGAGCAACCGGCAGTGCAGGGCCGAACGGCTGCCCCTGGCCAGGCCCTGTGAGCCGCTGCCAAGGCCGACAATGGTCCGGACGAGATCATTGCTCAGCTCCTTGATCAGGGTGATGGCCTCAAGCACCGGGCCGATTTCCGGCAGACCGTGACTGACTTCCCAGGCCGCCGGGTCGGGGCGGCAGCCGATGACCGGGTCAAGGTAGAGCTGTTCAAGGGGCAGGTCGTTTTTGACGGCCTGGTCCAGCACCTCCATGGCCAGCTGGTCCCGGCCGTCGATACCGGCCGGCACCAGCCCCGGCCGGACCAGGAGAACCACCAACCCCGCGCCGTACTGCCTGGCCGTTGTCATGGCCTGCGGCAGGAACTCCGGGTCGGCCGTCACCGCGTTGACCGTCAACTCGCCCCGATAACTTTCCATGACCTGCGGCAGGGACAAAACCCGGGCCGAGAGAAACAGCGGCAGGTCCGTAACCTGGCGGATGGCCGACAGGACCCAGGGAGTCAGGCTCCCCATGGTCTTGCCCGGTCCAAGGTTCACATCCAGGGCCTGGGCGCCGGCGCTCACCTGTTTCCGGACCAGGTCCATCAGCCGGTCCTGATCGCGGCTGTCGATGGCCTGGTAAACTGCAGGATTGAGAACGTGCAGCCCCTCGGCGATGAGGAGCAGGTCGCGGGCGGTGCCGGGACGCGGCCGGCAGGCTGCCGCTGATTGGTCTTGGTCTTTTGCGGTTATCATCTTGTTCTCCTTGTAACAGGGTTGTTAAGATGGTCCGGGCAAAAAAAATCCCGGACCGACAAGAGCCGATCCGGGATATCCCTGTTACCCACAGATACAAGTCCGGTTTTCCCTGATCCGCGAGGAAAGCCATGGTCCTTTCGTAAGAGTTCAGCAGCACCTCATCTGCACATGCTCAGAACGTGCGGCATAGAGGGAGAACTGTTACGTCCTTTCAGGCAGGTCTTCTGACTTTCCCGTTTTGCCGGCAGCCTTCCCGCCCCGTCTTTTCCGGGGCAGTGGCATATAAAAGCTGACAAAACCGTTCCCCGGCGCCAGGCCGGGGGGGATTACAGCGGCGGGCCCGTCCCCGATTCACACGGGGTTCCCTTTTCATCCGCGTTGGCGGAACCTGAAATGATTATGTTTCGTTTATAGCGAAAAAAAGCATTGCCGTCAAGAAGCGGAGCGGGAGATATGCCCTGTCTTGCGGTTATCCGGCGTTTGCTATAATACCTGGATCCGTGAGCATTCGAGAACAGTGCCGATGCAAGGCGCGGTGCAGACCAGCAAATGCATTTATTCGGCAACAATGCAATAAATTCCATATATTGTATGGAGTATTACCTCAAGCCGTCACGGATTCAGGAGGAACTCTGCCGGTTGTATGCCATAGGCTGCGGGATGCAGACTTTCGACGATCGGGCGGTTAAAGGTGCCGGAGACGGGATTCCACTGCCCCAGGTTAATCTCCCTGTCTTTTTGAAATCCTCCCCGGCCGTCCGCCTTCAACAACTGCACCACGAGTTCCTTGTTTTTCTCCGATTCTCCGCTATAGCGCGCGACCAGGCCGATTTCATCATGATCCAGGCGCAGCAGGGTACCGACAGGGTAAACGCCGATCATATTGATAAAGACCTTGAGCAGCAGGGGATCGAAGTCCTTGCCCGAACCGGCCAGCATAAACCCCAGGGCCCGGTCAGGGCTCAAGGCGACAGGGCGGTATACTCTCGTGGCGGTGATGGCGTCAAAGACATCCGCAATGGTAATAATCCGGCCCATGAGACTTATCGGTTTTTTCCTCGGCGTTTTCGGATAGCCGCTCAGGTCGTATTTCAAGTGATGCTCGAAGGGCGGCAGCAGAATTTTCGCCTTCAAGTCCACGGAGGCCTTGAGCCGCACGATCCGCCGGACGCTGTTGAGCGAGTGTCTCTTCATCAGTTCAAACTCGTTATCGGTCAACCTCCAGGGCTTGTTAAGAATCTCCTTGGGAATATCGATCTTGCCAAGGTCATGAAACAGGGCGCTCAACCCCAATATCTCCAGGGATGATTTTGCAAGACCGATCCGGAAGCCGAGACAGATGGAGAGGATGGCGACATTGATCGAGTGGGTAAAGGTATAGTCGTCATAGTCCCGGATTGTACTCAAACCAATAAATATGTTGCTGTCATCGACGACCATGTCGATCATATTCTGGACCATGCGCAGGGGCTTATTGATGCTGGCCTGCCTGTTCAACGACACCTTGTGCGCCACTTCCTGGAGGGAGAGCATGGCATAGATATACGTTTTGATGGCGTCCTTCTTCCGTTGCCGGCGCTGAGCCTCGACCGCGGAAATATCCCGCTCTGCCGGGGCGTCGGGCTTGACCTCGGCCTTTGGAGCATTTTTTTGTCCGGCCCGGTCCCCCGAAGCCGATTCCGCCGTAGCCAGGGCCTCCTCAAGCGACAGCCCCCGGACATTGACATGTTTCACCCAGGAAAAATGGTGCTTCTTCAGCTGCGCCATCAGCCAGGCACGAGGGTCTTCATGTTCCTCCGCCCGGTCCAGGAGCCGGGCGAACGTCGTGATATGGCTCAACGGCGCGTCGGCAACGGCCGGATAGAAACGCAGGCCGCTCAGGTCCCGCCGGTCAAAAAAAAGAAGCATTGTCTGAACCAGGCCGGCGGCATCGCGCCGGTAAACAAGCTTGTCCTGCTGCAGATAGAAACCGCCGGCCGTGCAGAGAAGGGTGACCTCGGCCTCCTCCCGGGTGAGGCGCTTGATCGTGGCGATAAACTGTTGCACACTCGCCACGAGCAGCCGGTTATTGTCCTGGTAAAGCCTGGCCGAACTGAGCAGGACATGGAGGGCCTGCAGGAACTGTTGCGGCAGGGGCGGTTCATTCTTTGGCCGAACGGCGCCGGCTGGCGGCTTGGTCTGTTTCATTTCTCAAGTGCTCTTTGACAGGCAAGCCGGACATCGGGCCACAGGCTGCGGGCGCCTTCGTTCAGGATCTTGTCAGCCGCCGGTATGGCCAGGGCCTTCAAGGCCAAGGCCGCGCCCTGTTTGTGGGCGTCGTTAATATGGCGGAAGACGCCGGTCCACTTTTTTCCCAGCAGGACCTGTTGCAGCAACGGAACAGAGCGGGCGGAACCGCATTGGCCAAGGGTTTCGTAGCATTGCAGAATATATTCCCGGTCATCCTGCGTTGCCTGGGTTTTTTCAAGATAATCAAGGAGCAGGGCCTCGGCCGGTTGATTTCTGTCCCGGGCCAGGGAGGCCAGGACCATTTCCCTGATCTGTTGGCTCCGGTCATTCAGTAAATGCGCGAGCCGGCCAGGCCGACCCCCTTCCCCGGTCTGGAGATAAGCGCCCAGGGCCTTCCGGCGCACCGATACGGCAGGGTGACAAGTCAGCCGCAGGTAGATTCCGGCCGCCATGGCTGCCGCCATCTGCCGGATAAGCGGGAAAAGCGAAAGCGTGACATTTTCATCTGATTCGGTCAGCAGCGTTATAAATTTCTCCGGACTTTTCCCGGCCTTCTCGGCGATAATTTCTAAAATTTCATGATGAATCCGATCATTGATCAGGGTATTCTCCGAATGCGTCCGCGCCGCCATGGCCCCCAGGGTAAAGAGAACCTCGGATGGCAGCAGACGCAAGACGGACCACAGGTACTCTATGTTTTCCGTGTGGAGCGACAAGCCGTTTTTGCCCCTCATCCATGATAACCCGGCAAGGCGCTCCCGTTTTGCCAGGGCCGCGAAAAAATGATCGATCAGCGGCACGACCCATGGCCATTTGTTGCCGTTGTGCCGGCGGATACTTTCGACATTGCGGCACAGCTTGCAGGCAAGATGGAAATCGCCATTGGTCATGGTGGCAAAAAATTCTTCCTCAAGGAATTCAAGGATGGCGCTGGAATCAATTTCCCGGTGCTGGATGACCAGGCTGATCAGCAGGACCTCGATAACATCTTCGTTGAAATTCCGCTTTTCCTCTTGTTCGATGAGAGACTTCAGGGCCGCTTTTTCGCGCGGGTCGGAGGCGGACAGGGTAACCCCCTCCGTGGCCAGGATCTGGCTCAGCGGCAAGGCCGTCGAGACCTTCGGCTGGTCGTGTATTTTCAAATCAACGGCGCCGGGAACATCCCGGGCGGCGCTATCCGCCGATACCCCCGCCTGATCGCGGGAAACTGTAAACCTCGAGAGATCAAGCTGAACCGCCTCCATGGCAAAGATGTCCGCCGCTTCATGGAGGATGTGGGGGAAATGAGCCTGCCACAGCGAGGTGACGATATCACCGTTCGCGACCTCCCGGGCATTCTGGTGCTGATTGAGAAGGGAAAAAAAAGTTTTGATCTCGGATAGTTCGACGCCCTTGAAGAATTCCAGCCACAAGACACCGTCGCGGTTGAGGAGAAAGGCGGGGTTGTTTTCCCGGGCCGCTCCTTTGCTGAGCGGCATACCTTTATAGCAAAAGGCGTTGTTGTCTATATCAAGGCGCAACAGGTTGTAACCGGCCAGGA
This sequence comes from bacterium BMS3Bbin14, assembly GCA_002897615.1. Classification (GTDB taxonomy): domain Bacteria; phylum Desulfobacterota; class Desulfobulbia; order Desulfobulbales; family Desulfobulbaceae; genus BMS3Abin13. The sequence goes on along the minus strand of BDTX01000026.1, from coordinate 5,465 downwards.
ACCTGTCCAGGTTATTTTTGAATTTCAATAGATTGTTCCGGGAAGAGCTATGATCTTCAGGATACAGGGAATAACACTTGAAGGCTGAGTTCAGAGCGAGGACCACCTTGCCGGCGGCCTGCGCCTCTTTACCCTTCACGTCGTCAGGGTTGGTATTTTTCTGTAGTTTCGTCATAACGTGAGCAGGTTGGGTAGAGGAACGAAACCCAACAAACCGGGCTGGAAGATGTTCATCGCACCTTGCAACATAACACCGCAATCCGACACAACCTACCACAACCTACCGTGATATCGCAATATCGTAATATCGTAGGTTGGGTAGAGGAACGAAACCCAACAAACCGGCGACCGGAACCGGAATCTGTTGGGTTTCGTTCCTCTACCCAACCTACAGTGACAGTTCTTTATTATGGAATATCGTATAAGGCGGTCCCCGTCTGAAAGATGTTCATCGTACCTTGCAACATAACACCACAACCTACCGTGATATCGCAATATCGTAATATCGTAGGTTGGGTAGAGGAACGAAACCCAACAAACCGGCGACCGGAACCGGAATCTGTTGGGTTTCGTTCCTCTACCCAACCTACAGTGACAGTTCTTTATTATGGAATATCGTATAAGGCGGTCCCCGTCTGAAAGATGTTCATCGTACCTTGCAACATAACACCACAACCTACCGTGATATCGCAATATCGTAATATCGTAGGTTGGGTAGAGGAACGAAACCCAACAAACCGGCGACCGGAACCGGAATCTGTTGGGTTTCGTTCCTCTACCCAACCTACAGTGACAGTTCTTTATTATGGAATATCGTATAAGGCGGTCCCCGTCAACCCCTGGTATTTTTTGCATCCGGGGGGAAAATCCCGATTCGGACTTTCTGATGTGCAAGGATTGCTGTACAATAAAAAAATAAACGTCAGCGATTGAGTACATGAAACCGCCTGGTTATAATATCCTATGATGAGTTACCCTACGGAAATAATTAAATCGGATGCCCTGAAGGCCAACCTGGAAGAGACTGCCGGAGACGTGGTTGTCGATCCGGCATTTCAGCCGCTGCGCGAGGTTGTCAGCCGCTACCAGGGCCTGGCCGACAAGCTGGACACCCTGCTCTACGAGATCAGTCATCCCTACCGGAACTGGCAGTTCATCATCCCCGAGCTGCGCGCCTTTGTCCTGAAAAACATCGGCCATTATCAGCGGCACCAGCTGGGGCCCGAGTGCTTCGGCCTGTTTTGCCGGATTTTTCTCCAGGCCCTGGCTGATTGCCGAAAAAACGGCACCCTGGTTGCCCAGGTCATGGAGTCCATGCTGGCCTACGCGGACAAGCTGGTCAACAGTTTCGATCTTGACGATTTGTTCCGCTATGAAAAAGAGCTCAATATTTTCTTCGGCCGCTTAACCGTCCTGGACGAGATGGACGGACAGGTGATGAAGTATATGGTCCAGGGCCACCATCCCATGAAGAAGATGGCCGCCCGGCTGCTGTCCTTCAGCACCGACCGCCGGGCAAGGCGGTTTGACTTTGCGCCGGTCGCCCGCCTCATGCACAAGGTACTGACCCTGAACTACCGCTATTGGCTGGAGGAGGAAGATCCGCTGCCCTGGTTCCTGGAGCAGTGCAGCGACTATTGCCGCGACTGGCAGGCCGGCCCGTCCCTGGCCGCCATTTCCCATGAGCAGTTTCGGAAATACCAGGCGGAACTTGAACGGATTGATATTGAACAGGGCGCCCTGCCCGCGCTCCGCCGGCTTCTTGAGCTTCCCAGTCACATGGACATCGTCCGGCGCTATCGCGAGGTCCCCGGCCGGCTGGTAGCGGATAATAACACCACGGCGGCAAAAAACTTCGAGGAGAACCGCAAGCTGCTTTTCCTCTTTCGGATCATGGACACCGCCGGGCTTTACCTTATCCACGAGGAGACCCTGCGGGAGATCAATCGCAGCCTGGTCCGGCTCATCCGCAAGCAGAGCTTTGAAGAGATCGAGCAGTTTTTCGTCACCACCTTTCACCTGCTCAAGGCCAATGTCCGGCGCTATCCGCATACCTCGCTGCAGTGCATCCAGTTGATCGGCCGCGAGGTATTCAAACGCGGCAACTCGCGCCTGGTCGAGGCCTTTTTATGGGAGGCGGTGCGCTTCGGCTTCCAGTACGCCAATGTTACGGGGGTGGACGAGGACTGGCAGCCCATCACCAACCCGGCGCACCTGACCAACATCCGGGTCTGGCTCAACCTGATCATGCAGGAACCCAAGTGGTGCTCGACCCTGTTTTCCGCCCTGATCATCAACCTGAAGCTCTCCGGCACCTGTGTCAAGGATACGGACCTTTTTCAACGCGACATCACCGACCTGCTCAATCATCCAATTAAACCGATCTACAACCTGGCCAAGCAGTTCACCAAGTTGATGCCGGTCTTTTTTAACGAGATCGGCGCCGAGGGCGAATTGCGCGACGTGTCCACGGAGCTGGACGAGCTGCACAAGCGCCGCGACCTGCTGATCCATTTTCTGCGCAAACAGAGCCACGTGGAGTCAAGCAACCTCATTGTCGATTTCATCCGGGCGATTTTTAATTTCTGGCAGAGCCGCGACAAGGAAGTAATCCGGCCTTTTCTGCCGGATGAAGTGTACCGGCAGGTGGAGACCTCCGGCCCGTTTATCGACGAACAGCATCGCCTGATCAACCGTATCCGCGAGGAGCTGGATTCCGACACGATCCAGTACCTCCTGAAATGGGATGACCAGGAGCGGCAGGCCTACCTGGAACGGCAGCAGGATATTTCTCCGGGGGAGCGCCGCCGTTTCGAGCTGCTGGTCAAGATGCTCAAGCTGCTCCACCAGAAATACAACCTCGGCCTGCAGGAACTGCGTAACCAGTTGCACCAGGCCGCCCAGGCTGGTTTCCCGGAGATGGAGGCCCTGCTCAAGACCCTGGACGACTGTGACACCTATAACTGTCTCGGCGTGCTGCTTGATCATCTTGAACGGCTCAAGGATATTATCCTGAGTGCGGAGACGTTCCCGCCCAAGGAGGAGATTTACCACAAGCGCCACATCGCCGTGGATATTCCCTCGGTGTACGGCCGTTACAGTGAGCGTAAGTTCGACGCCCTGGGCCTGACCTTCCGCCTGGAAAACCTGGCCGGGATCTACCTGGAACAACTGGACGAGACCATCAATCTCTCTTTTATCACCCAGGCCACCTTTATCAGCATCACCAGGTGCCTGAAACTCTACCTGCGGGCCCTGAAAATCGACGGTATTATCAGCCGCCGCCTGGACACCTATGCCAGTCTGCTGACGTCGGCCATCAGCATCAAGCGGTTTTCCTACACCCAGTATCTCGACATCTTCCGCGGTCTTTCGGAAGGGGTCAAGGACATCATCTACGCCTATTACACCAATATCCATCAAGACAACCTGTCCATCATCATTCCCCAGATCGGCCGGGACAACCTGCTGACCAAGTACCGCTCCCACTGGGACGATAACGACCTGCCGACGACGGTGCACCGGCTTTCCGAGTCCTTTTTCAGGGATTTGATCGCCACCACCTTCGGGCTGCAGCATCTCGACAGCTTCATTACCCGGATTATCCAGACCCTGGGAGCCCAGAAGGATGTACTGGATGCCCAGGACCTTGACCTCCTGATGACCTATAATCCCGAGAAGACAATCAGTTCCCTGTACAATGAAAACCTGCGCACCCATAACCTGATTCATCTCGGCAACAAGGGCTTTAACCTGATGGTGCTGGCCGGGGACGCCAAGCCGGTACCGCCGGCCTTTATCATTACCACCGAGATTTTCAGATGCTGGCAGGCGGTGCAGCGGTTTGACCGGGCCCGCGACGAATTCATGCAGCGGCTGCGGGACTCCATCAGCGGCCTGGAGCAGCAGACCGGCATGGTTTTCGGCTCGCCGGAAAATCCCCTGCTGCTCTCGGTGCGGTCCGGCTCGGCCGTGTCCATGCCGGGGATGATGAGCACCATTCACAATGTCGGCCTCAACGAGGAAATGGTGGAGGAGTATGTCCGCAAGAGCGGGCGGGAGTATTTCGCCTGGGACAATTACCGGCGGTTCCTGCAGTCATGGGCCATGGCCAAGGGCATGGGGCGCGAAGCCTTCCAGGGATTGATGAACGCGCACAAGCAGCAGTACCACGTGCTTTTCAAACGGGAATTCTCACCGCCGCAGATGCGGGAACTGGCCCTTAAGTACAAGCACCTCGTCCTTCATCTCGGCTTCGGCGTGCCCGAAGATCCCTGGCTCCAGCTCATCGGGGCCGTGGAGATGGTCCTTGATTCCTGGAACACCCGCAAGGCCTGTGAATACCGCCGCCTGATGGCGGTATCCGATGACTGGGGGACGGCGGTCATTATCCAGGCCATGGTCTACGGCAACCTGGGACCGGAAGCGGGAAGCGGCGTCCTGTTTACGGCCCATCCGTACCGCAAGGTCCGGCGGGTGGCGCTCTGGGGGGACTACGCCCCGGGCGACCAGGGCGAGGATATTGTCTCCGGCCTGGTGACCAGTCAGCCCATATCCGTGGAGCAGGCCGAGCTTGACGGCCGGTCCGTGGAAAATTCTCTTGAGCGGCGGTTCCCGGCCATCTACCAGGGCCTGCTGGACATTGCCCGCGACCTGGTCTACACCAAGGACTGGAATCCGCAGGAGATTGAATTTACCTTTGAGGGGCCGAAGACGGAACAGCTCTATATCCTGCAGACCCGGGATATGATCACCATCAAGACCAAGGAACGCTTCAAGGTTTTTGTCGACGACAAGCCCCTGGACGACGTGATCCTCGGCAAGGGTATCGGGGTGAGCGGCAGCGCCGTTGCCGGCCGGGCCGTCTTCAACGAGGACAATATCCGGCGGCTGCGCAGTGAAGACCCGGCGGCCTCGCTGATCCTGATCCGCCAGGACACCGTACCGGAAGATATCCGCGAAATCTCCCTGGCCGACGGCCTCCTTACCTCCCGCGGCGGCCAGACCTCTCATGCCTCGGTGGTCGCCACCAGTCTGGAAAAAACCTGCGTGGTCGGCTGCCGGGACCTGCGGGTGTACGAGACCGACGAGTATGCGGAAATTGCCGGTCACCGGATCAATTTCGGCGACCCCATCTCCATTGACGGCCGCTCCGGCCTGTTGCTCAAGGGAATCATTCCGGTAAGGGAAGAAGTACACATCCTCCCATTCTGATGTAAAGCGCCGCAGGCACCACATCTTCACGCGGTCACTCCCGACCGCATAGGCAAACTATAGCGAACGGCAGCGACTACCTGAATCTGCGGCACCTGCGGCGCTTTACAGGTTACCACATCTGCACGCGGTCACTCCCGACCGCATAGGCAAACTATAGCGAACGGCAGCGACTACCTGAATCTGCGGCACCTGCGGCGCTTTACAGGTTACCACATCTGCACGCGGTCACTCCCGACCGCATAGGCAAA
>BDTX01000025.1 GCA_002897615.1 bacterium BMS3Bbin14 | reverse complement strand
GTTTTGAAAGACAGATCGCCGAACGAGGTGATGACGAGGAAGTCCATCCGGTACTGGACGACGATTATATCCGGGCCCTGGAATACGGCATGCCTCCAGCAGCGGGCGAGGGCATCGGCATTGACCGGCTGGTCATGCTGCTCACCGATTCACCGTCCATCCGCGACGTTATTCTCTTCCCGCACCTGAAACCGGAAGCCGGCCGCTCATAACTGCGCCTTCATGCCCATAGATAGATGCGGCAACTGCCGCAAATCTCACAAACCGGGCGGCTATGCTATGATGAGTTACAACTTAAGTGGTCGGCAAAAAAATAACCGAAAGGGCTTGAATTTTATTCGAGCATGATTATTATATAGTTTCCATACCTGGAATCATTCCCTCTTCAATCAACAGGTCGATTGAAAATATCCCTACGAACAAAAGTATAATCAATTCATATTATGAGCTTTCTTGAAGGACTGCTCTGGCTGACACTCAATGTGTATCATGAAGCACGCAGCGAGCCGCAAATCGGCCAGTTGGCGGTTGCGCATGTCACCCTGAACCGGGCGGAGCAAAAAAAACAGAGCGTTGAAGAAATCGTCACCGCTCCCTATCAGTTCAGCTGGACTCTGCAGAAAGACGATTATCTGCCCACCGAACCGGGCGCCTTTGCAGAGTGCCTGGTTACAGCCCTGAAGGCCCTGACTTCCTCAGACTTTACCAAGGGCGCGACATTCTATCATCGCCAGGACATCAATCCGGCCTGGGCTCGCGGCATGACCTATGTCGCCCAGTACGGAGTCCATAAATTTTACCGCAACTGATCCGTTCTCTTCTGTTTTCCCCCGCTCGAACTTCGCCCGGCAGGGCAACAGGGCCGGGGCGTTTCCGGTACCGGCCGCAGTTCGTGCCCATCCCGGCCGTGCCGCGTCAAAACTTGACCTGGGGGACCTTGGTCTCGGCCGCCGGCGGCTTGAAATACTGTGCCTTTTCGACCCCGGCCAGCGCGGCGAAAAAACGTCCCACAACGGTGCGCCGATAGGTATTTACCGCCCGTACCGCGTCGTTGTAGCGTTTTCGTTCCACGGCGATTCTATTTTCAGTCCCTTCCAGGCTGTCCTGTAATTTTAAAAAGCTCTCATTGGCCTTGAGTTGCGGATATCTTTCCTGCAGCATCATAATCCTGGACAGAGCCCGTTCAAAATCGCCCGCCGCCCGAATTTTATCAGACCGGCGGTTGGCCTGGAAGTACTTTGTCCTGGCATTGGCGATATTTTCAAAAAGGTCTTTTTCGTGCTTGGCGTAACCCTTGGTTGTCTCCACCAGGTTGGGGATGAGGTCGAAGCGGCGTTTCAGCTGGTTTTCAACCTGGGCCCACTGGGCATTAACCTGTTCATCCATCCTCACGATTTTGTTGTACTGACCAATACCCCAAAGAACTGACCCGGCCACCAGGACCGCGATCGCCCCGATGGTGACCAGAATTGTCTTGACCCCCTGGCTCATATTTTCCCCCAATGCTATTTAAAATCCCCGTTTTGGACGGACAAATAGGACAAATAACTATTTCACCAGCCGCCTGAGGCCCCGCCACCACCGAACCCACCACCGCCGCCGCCACCGAAACCGCCGAAGCCCCCGCCGCCGAAACCGCCGCCGCCGGACCAGCCGCCCATGATAAATGGCGCGGCGCCCAGGATTCCGAGCCGGCTCCGCCTTCTTCTGCCGGCGAGCAGGATGAAGAACAGCACCAGAAGGACAAAGAACTCAATCGCAAAAGGATTGACCTTATTTTTGGTGACCGGCTGCGGCAGCTGGTTAACGCCGGCCAGTTGCACGTTATTCGCCTTGCTGATTATCTTGACGATGACGCCGGCAGCGGCGGCTATCCCCTGGGAATACTTGCCCCGTTTGAAATACGGCACCAGGGTCCGCCGGCCGATGGTACCGACCAGGCTGTCGGGCAGAATCGACTCAAGACCGTAACCGACTTCGAAGCGATACTTCCGCTCCTGCATGGCAATCGTAAAGAGTACGCCGTTATCCTTACCTTTTTGTCCCAGTTTCCACTGTTCCGCGGTCCGCATGGAAAAGCCGTTAATGTCCTCCCCGTCCAGGGACTTAACCGTTAAAATAACCAGTTGCACGCCGGTCTTCTGTTCGAGAGCGTGGAGCAGGCTGTCCAATTGCTGTCTGGTCCGCGAATTAATCACCCCGGCCAGATCAACCACGTAATTTGCCGGCCTGGCAGGAGGCGGCGGAGTCGAAGCCGCTGCGCCCCCGGCCAGACAAAGAAAAAAGACGGCCAGGAGAAAAATGGAATTAAGTTTGCGCATCAACATGCTCCACCAGCCGTTTGGTCGCCTCGTAATACCGGCTGAAACAATCGGCCAGCTCGTTCTCGTCGGGTATTTTATCCTGATCCCGGTTTTTTAACTGGAAAACCGTCTCGAAAACGTCGGCGTCCAGGCCGATAAAATCATGCAAAGCCGTTACGATATCGTGACAGGCCTGAGGCATCTCGCGGTCGCCCAGGAAAAGAATTGCTCGTAGCACCGGGAAAAAACCGGTGATGGAATCAAGAAGCCGCCGAACCAGAAAAGACCTGTCGCCCAGGGCGCTGATATATCCCTGGTGCAGCCAGAGCAGCTTCGATTTCACTTCCCGCTCACACTGCAGCCGCAGATGTTCGGGATTGATCTGCAGAGCGGCAAGGACGTCATCTCCGAACATGGTTTTGTGAATCTCGCGAAAATTGAGAAATTCGATGGGAAAGACATCGAGCGAAGACGTAATATATTCCGGCGTCATGAGGACCGGCGCGGCCACGCCGCTGTCTTTATGCTTTTTCCCCAGCGAGACAAAAAAATCCAGAAGTTTCAGGTCGATATCAGTCACTACGACCAGGGAGTTGATGTCGGAACGGCCCGGCTTGAAGTCCGGCGTCAGGACGCTCCCGATCACATGTACGGAAAGAAGCCCATCCTGCTTCCGGGCCGTTACGATCTCGTCAAGGAAATTGTCAAAATTTTTGAGTATGTCGCTCATGATGATCCCGGCCATCTTTTACTATGTGTCATACCGATCGCCCCCCACTTGAACTTGTTATTATTTTAGAGATCATAACTATAACCGCGACGGCGGATAATTGAAATTTATTTATACCCGAATCCGTGAGCATTCGGGAACGGTGCAGATGCAAGGCGTTACGGATTCAGGTCGCAATCATCACCCGGATGGACGTCAGCACAACCGGGTGTGGCCCCGCGAGTGTCTGTGGTCCCGGCTGCCCGTCGATATTTCAACGGCAGGTCCAGGCAGGCCCGGCCGGCGGCCAGCCGGCCGTGTTTGATGCAGCCGTTGCCGTATATTTCGCATTTTCGTTCAAGTTCCGCCACCGCCAATTCGTATTGCCATGCGGCCAGGGGGGTCCGGTCCAGCAGGCGGACAAGAGACCTGATCCGGTATTGGTCCATGCCCAGGCGGTAAATGGCCGATAACTGGTCCCGGCGGCCGCCGTCCTTCAAGGTAAGCGGCCGGTCAAGCAGCAGGAATTTTTCACGGGCACTGACCCGCAGCCAGAAATCATAGTCCTCGCAACAGGGCAGCGACTCGTCAAACATACCGTAACGATCAAACAGCTCTTTCCTGACCATGACCGTGGACATGCCGACCATGCACATCTTCAGGCAGGCCTTGAATATCTCGCCGTGCGGCGGCTGATGTTTTTTCTTCTGCCTGAGAATCCGACCGTGCCGGTACCAGGTTTCCCTGGTATGAGAGACCAGGTACTGCGGTTCATCCCGCATGGCCTTGAATTGCCGGGCCAGTTTTTCCGGCACGAACCGGTCATCAGAATCCAGAAAAGCGAGCAGCTCGCCCCGCGCCGCCTTTATCCCCGTATTCCTGGCGGCGGCGGCCCCCTGGTTGTCCTGGTGGATATAGCGCACGGAGATAGCCGTTTGCGCGGCACAAGCGGCCACCCGCAACCGGGTGTCGTCGGTTGAGCCGTCATCGACAACAATCAGTTCGCCGCAGGCCCTGGTCTGCCCGGCAACCGAACGGATGCTTCGTTCGAGAAACAATGCCCGGTTATATGTCGGGATAATGACGGAGATCACGCCCCGTCCCCGCCTGCCGGACCGGACTTCCCCTGGCCGGTCCTCGTAATAATCAAGCGGCCGGCCCCGCCCGGAGAGGTTTCTTATGGCAAAATCACACATTCTAATATATACTTTCTATCTTTATCAAATTTATGATCTGAATTTGTTCCAGGTACCGCGCCGCCCTGCGGCAGCAAGGACATATTACTTGTATGTACACAGACATCCTGATCAATGCAACGCCGTATGAAAACCGCGTCGCCCTTGTGGAAAGCGGCAACCTGGTTGAATTCTATCTTGAGCGGCCGGCGGAAAAAGGTCTGGTCGGCAACATTTACTGCGGCCAGGTCGTGCGTGTTCTTCCCGGAATGCAGGCGGCCTTCGTCAATATCGGCCTGGAACGGGCCGGTTTCCTCTACGTGGATGACGTGCACATTTCCTCGGCGGAAGTTGAACGGCGCATCGCGGTCCAGAGCCAGGATATGTCCTGTTCCATGATTGGGCCGGCACCGGCGATTCATGATGCCTCGGCTCCCGAACAGCCCAATATTCGACATCTTCTCAAGGAAGGGCAGAGCATCCTGGTGCAGATATCCAAGGAACCCATCGGCAGCAAAGGTGCCCGGCTTACCTGCCATATCACCCTGCCGTGCCGCAACCTGGTTTTCATGCCGCTGACCGATCACATCGGCATATCCCGGAAGATTGAAGATGAGGATGTTCGTCAGCAGTTGCGGGAAAAGATGGAACAGCTCCGGCCGCCCGGAACCGGTTTTATCGTCAGGACCGTGGCTGAGCATGCCAGCTGTGCCGAATTGGAAGCCGACATGGAGTTTCTTCTTTTGCTCTGGGATGAGATTACTTCGAATTGCGGCAAGGTTGCCGCTCCGCAGCTGGTTTACCAGGATCTGGACATGGTCTTGAGATCGGCAAGAGACCTGGTGACCGAAGATGTCAAGGAACTGGTTGTCGACGCCAGGCCGGTCTATGAACGACTTCGGTCCTTCATGCAGATCTTTGCGCCCGAGTTGCAGGACAAGCTTATCCATTACGACCGGGAGACGCCTATCTTTGAGGCCTATGGCATTGAAGTCGATATCAGCCGCGCCCTGGACAAGAAGGTATGGCTCCGGTCCGGCGGCTCAATTATTCTCGAAACGACCGAGGCCCTGACGGTTATCGACGTCAATACCGGACGGTATGTCGGCAAGAACGACCAGGCCGAGACTATTTTTAAAACCAATATGGAAGCGGCCAAGGAGATCGCCTACCAGATCAGGCTCCGCAATATCGGCGGCATCATTATTGTCGACTTTATCGACATGGACAATGCGCAGCATCGGGAAGATCTGTTCATGGCCTTTCAGGACGCCATCAAAAAGGACAAGAACAGGACCAACATTTTAAAAATCTCGGAGTTCGGGCTGGTGCAAATGACCAGAAAACGCTCCCTGGAAAATCTGACCCAGATGATGTGCGAACCCTGCTGCTATTGCGGGGGCGAAGGATTTATCAAATCCAGGCGCACCATCTGCTACGAAATCTTCAGAAAAATTTCCAGGAACGCCGGCAAAAACCGCGGTAAAAATGTCGTTATCGAGGTTCATCCCCGGGTGGCGGAAATGCTCCTGCAGGAAGAACCGCAGAGTATTGAAACACTTGAACAGGAAATCGGCAAACAGCTTACCGTCATTCCGGTCAATGATATTCATATCAGCCGATACAATATCGCCTGGAACGCATAGGCTCGGCCCGGCCCCCAAGAACGGAAACCCTGAAAAAAAATCCTGCCCGGATAGGCGGGGGGCAAAGGTATATAAAGATGACAAGACAAAACAGGCTCAGAGAATTCTCGCGGACAAAGAATAAATCCCACTTCGGCCGTTTTATTCTGTTTATTTTCCTGATCGTCATTGCCGCCACCCTGGCTGGTGGCGGCTTGATCCTTTTTGAAACCGAAAAGCCCCTGGTTACCGTGCCCAAAGAGGTTCGGTTTCTCGGCCGGAACACGTCCATCCCCTTCCGGGTTACAGACAAAAAAAGTGGTATCCGCTCGATTACCATCACCCTTGAGCAGCAGGGAGAGAGCAAGCCAATCCGGCTTTATGCAAAATCTTTTCCCCGGCAGTCCTGGTTTTACGGTGCCGGTCCCACCAATTTCAGCGGCTCGGTCCTCTTTAACAGCAAAAAATTCAAGATCAAGGACGGCAAGGCCGAACTGGTCGTCACCGCCCACGATTTTTCCCTGAACAGATTTTTTAAAGGCAATGAAACGATTAGCCGCTATGCCGTGCTCATTGATACCAAACCACCCAGGATTTCTCTGCAGCATACGCCGCGCTATATCAGGCCGGGCGGCTGCGGCATCGTGGTCTATGACCTGTCGGAATCGGCGGTCAGGCAAGGGGTGATTGTGAACGGCGTTTTTTTCCAAGGCTTTCCGCTTGATGGCCGGAAGAACAGATACATATCCTATGTCGCGCTGACCTGGAATACCAAAAAACTGGGAAACAGCATGGTTGTCGCCACGGATCGGGCCGGCAACGAGGCCAAGGACTTCTTTTCCATGGACCTGGAAAACGTGCCGCTGAAAAAGGACCGGATCTATGTCAGCGATGCGTTTCTCAAGAGGAAAATGCCGAAGTTTAAAGAGCATTACCCTGAAATGAAAGGCTCTTTGCTGGATCAATATCTCTTTGTCAATAACGAGGTGCGCAAAATAAACGCCCGGCAGATCAAGGAGGTCTGCAGCAACCCCGTGCCGAAACAGCTCTGGAAAGATCGATTCCTGCGGATGAACGGAGAAACCCGCGCCGGTTTTGCCGACCAGCGCACCTATTTCTATCACGGCCAGCCGGTTGACCACCAGGTGCATCTCGGTATGGATATCGCCTCCACCGCCCATGCCGCAGTCAAGGCCGCCAACAGCGGCAAAGTCGTTATGGCCGAATATATGGGCATTTACGGTAACGCCATCATCCTGGATCATGGCCAGGGGGTCTACAGTCTTTATGCCCATTTGAGCCGTTTCGACGTCAGTCCGGGCGAAATGGTTGAGAAGGGCGAGGTCATCGCCCGTTCAGGCGCAACCGGCATGGCGGGCGGCGATCATCTCCATTTCAGCATGCTGATCCACGGTATTTTCGTCACCCCTCTCGAGTGGTGGGATCAGCACTGGATTGATATGAACATCAACGACGTATTGAACCAGCTTTGATCGGCGTATCCAGGCCTGCAGCCTCGAAACCGGGGCCGGGCACTAACTCTATTATTTGAGCGGCAGTCTATTCATGTCGAGAATCAGTTCTCTGCCCCTGCTACTGTACAGCTATATCGCCACGGAGATGCTTGCCCCTTTTTATGCAAGTTTTCTCATCCTCTACTGCGTGTTCTTCCTGGTCCGCCTTATTCCCCTGCTGAACGTGGTGCTCGAACTCAGAATCGGGTTTGCCGATTTTATCCGGCTTTCCTCCTATATTTTCCCCCACATGCTGCTCTATGTCATTCCCATGGCCAGCATGACCGGGGTGATTATCGGTTTTACCAGGATGACCAACGACCGGGAGATTCTGAGCCTCAAGGCGTGCGGCGTCAGTCTCCGCCAGCTGCTGCCGCCGGTCATCTTCGTTGCCCTGGCGATCTCGTCTTTGACCGGTTTTTTTTCCGTCCACCTCATTCCTGCCGGCGAGGTGGCCATGCGCCGGCTGATGTTTCAATTAGCCAAGGAAAAAATTGAAAAGGGGCTCCAGGAAAAAACATTCACCGAGGCCCTCGGCGACCTGGTGATCTATGTCGACCGGATTGACAAAAACAAGGGCTGGCACGGGGTATATGTTTCCGACATGCGCGACCGTCGGCAGCCCGTTATCACCATGGCCCAAAGCGGTCATCTCTCGGCCGATATAAAAAAAATGCTGGTGACCATTGTCCTGAACAACGGGACGTTACACCATACCGACGGGGCCGATAACCAGGTGATCAAATTTCATCGTTACCAGATCCAGATTCCGATCCGACCGCCGACTCGCATCGATGGCGACGATATCACCCGGATCAGCAAGGGGGAGATGTCGCAAAGCCAGCTCCTGCAGGCGGCCGATAAATACGGCCGGAAAACCAGGAAGGGAATATCCTTTCTGACGGAATTTTATCACCGCCTCTCCCTGCCGGTCGGCTGTTTTATTCTCAGCCTGCTGGGTCTGCCGCTCGGGCTGCAGGCCGGGCCGGGCAAGCGGGCCATCGGCATACCGCTGGGCCTGGCCTTTTTCATTCTCTACTATCTCTCGTTTACCGTAGCGCGGGTCCTCTGTGAAAACCTGCTGCTCCCGGTCATCCCCGGCATGTGGCTGCCCAATATATTCTTTCTCGGGCTGACCATCCTGATCTTCAGCCGCGTTGAACGGGAAAAGCCGATCATCTCGGAATGGATCCAGAGCCGGGTGGCCAATGTTTATAATTTTATCGTGCCGCCGGTCATCTCGTCGGTCGGCCGGCTGACAATCCGCCTGCTGCAATGGCGGCCGCGGCACCCATCCCGGCAGACGACCGGGCAAAAAACGGCAAACATGCCGATTCACGCCGATTCCGTCAATCGTATCTACCACCGGCCGGGATGCAGGTATTACGATTGCGAACTGTGCACCATTAAATTCAAAGATGCCCGAGTGGCAGAGGATGCAGGATTTAAACCATGCCTGGTCTGCAAAAACATACCGGACGAAAGCTCCCGGTAAAATTTATTATCAAGCTGGGCGTTACCGCCGGCCTGTTTTTCCTGATCTCCCGCAGTGTCAATCTGCAGGCGGCCCTGGCATCACTGGCCCGGCTCTCCCCGGCTGTCCTGGCCGTGGCTATTGCCTTACAGCTGACCAGCACCTGCGTCTCCTCTTTTCGCTGGTTTCTGATTATGCGCCGGATCGGCTCGCCGCAACCCTTTTTCTTTTTCCTCAAAAGCTATTTCAAGGGGGCCTTCTTTAACCAGGGGCTGCCAACCAGTATCGGCGGAGACGCGGTACGCATTCTTGACTGTGCACGCGTTCAGGAATCGGCAATCAACGGGTTCTACGGCGTTTTCATCGACCGGATTGTCGGCCTGGCCGGTCTTCTGATCCTCAATATCGGGGCACTGCTCATCGACAGAACATTGCTGCCGTCCAGGGTCTACTATGCCCTGCTCGTCATTCTTGTTCTGCTCCTGAGCGGCCTGGTCCTGCTCTTTTACCTGCGCCGCTTCAGCCTCTTCAGCAGGGGAAAATGGCTTGGTTACCTGGGGCAGCTGTCGGAACGTTATTTCCAGGTGTACTCAACCCCGTCCTCCATGGGAACTCAACTCGGACTCTCGGTCCTGACTCATTTACTGGCCATGGCCGCCTTTTATGTCCTCGGGGTCAGTGTCGGGCTGAACTATCCGCTGACCGTTTACCTGGTCCTGGTGCCGCCGGTTATCCTGCTCACGATCCTGCCCATCTCCATGGCCGGCTGGGGGGTCAGGGAGGGGGCGATGATCGGTTTTTTCCTCCTTATCGGAGCCGACAGATCAAAGGTGCTTTCCCTTTCCATTCTGTACGGTCTGCTGGCCCTGGTCGCCTCTCTGCCGGGGCTGCTCGTCTATGTTTCCCAGAAGAACCGTTTGTAACCGGCCGGCCGGGATAATGAATAATGGGTACAAGTTCACCAGCACCTCATCTTCGCCCGTTTTGGCCTCCTCACATCCGCCAAGGATAGATTCGGAGACCCAAACGAACGAATCCAAGGCACTGGTGAACTCGTACGGGCTGAGCATTCCCGAGGTTGCCGCCTCTGCTGGTGAACTGATACAATAATGGAGCAATAGAATGAATGTCGACCTGATGCGCACCATTGACCGCCGGGTGGGAGTGCCGCTTGCCTTCCTGCTGACCCTGGCCCGGCGGACGGCAGGATTGCTGCGCCGGCCCGCCCCCCAAATGCCGAAGAAAATCCTGTTTGTCGAACTCTCGGAAATGGGTTCGACAATTCTTGCCGACCCGGCCATGCGCAAAGCAAAAGAAAAATTTGCCGCGGATCTCTACTTTGTCATCTTTCAGAAAAACCGGGCCAGCCTGGATCTGATCGGCACCATTGATCCTGCCCGCACCTTCACCATCCGGGAAGACAGCCTGCTCAACCTGACCGTCGATACGGTCAGGTTTCTTTTCTGGGTCCGGCGGCAACGGATTGACACGGTGATTGACCTGGAGCTTTTTTCCCGCTTCACCGCTCTGCTTACCGGCCTGAGCGGTGCCGTCAACCGGGTGGGCTTTTACAATTTTTACAACGAAGGGCTATACCGGGGCGAACTCCTTTCCCACCGGGTCGCCTACAACCCGCATATCCACATCGCCAAAAATTTTATTGCCCTGGTCAACAGCCTGATCGCCGCCGAGCAGGAGGTTCCCTACTCCAAGCAGCCCGTGGCCGATGAAGAAATAAGGCTGCCGGTGATCCATTACGACGAGAGGGAACTGCAGGGCATGCGTGAGCGGGTGCGGCGGCGTTACCCCGAATATGACCGGGATAAAAACCGCCTGGTGCTGATCAACCCCAATGCCAGCGAACTGCTGCCCCAGAGGCGCTGGCTGCCCGAGCGATACCTGGAACTGATTCAAAGAATCCTGCAGGCCGCCCCGGACATCCTGGTGCTGATTACCGGGGCTCCGGCCGAGACCATGGAGGCGGCGGCCATGTGTGAAAAAATCGGCCGGGAGCGGTGCATCAATTTTGCCGGCGCCCTGAAACTGGGGGAATTGCCCCTCCTGTACTCCATTGCCGAGTTCATGGTCACCAACGATTCGGGGCCGGGACATTTTTCAGCCATAACACCTTTGCCGACCTTTGTTCTTTTCGGCCCGGAAACCCCGAAACTCTACGGCTCCCTTGGCAACAGCACGCCCATCTACGCAAAACTGGCCTGCTCCCCCTGTGTCAGTGCGGCCAACCATCGCAAGACCCCGTGCCGGGACAACAAATGCCTGCAGGCCATTACGGTTGAGGCGGTAATGAATGTTATCCGGCCTTTTTTACGGCGTCGGGTCATGGGAAAGGAGCAGGGTAAGACCTGAGAGCCGGACCGGGGATTATTCAGCCGCTGGTCCGGCCGGCAGGAGTTGCCGCATGCCATCGAGATGACTGCCGGGCCAGTAGATCCGCCGGCACCCCGGACAGCGGCTGAAAGAGTTGTAATACTTCCTGGTAAGGGGCTGCAGGCGGTGCTTGATTTTCTCTTTGGCAATCGGCTGCAGAGGGGTGTTGCAGACCATGCAGCGGCTGAAGGGCACGACGTGCCGCTCAAGTCCCAGGAGTCCGATCACCTCCAGCAGTTGTTCATTCGGACACAACGCCCTGATATATCGTCCGAATTCAACCTGCTTCCGCTGCAAAAGGCTCAGGTCCCTGGTCAGCAGGATTCGTTGCTCACGACAGCTGAGAGCCACCAGTTTATCATCTTTCCAGCGGTGGTCATAGAGGGTGTCGAACCCCGCCATCCGTAAAAAACGGGCCAGTTTGCCGACATTGACATCCACGATAAATTTAATATTCGTCAGGGGGCGGGGGCGCAGCAATGTGGGGTCAAAGACGTTCCAGGGCGGCAAGACCGGGAAAATTTCAATGGCCAGGTCTTCCCCGACTACCAAAGAAAAATCCACTTGCCGTCCCTGAACCTCCAGGCGGCCCACCTCGGTGTGGGGCAGGCCGAAGGACTCTATAACATCTTTAACGGAAGCCCGGCGGGTATCGGCCTTGATTAGCCGCTGCCGGCCCCGCCAGCGGCGATGCAGAAGGTCCGGCAGGTCACCATGAAAGGTCAGGGAAGGGGGCACGGGGTGAAATACGGAGCCATACGAAAATCTATTGAATTAAGGGACTGGAGCAAAAAAACAAGTTCACCTTCCCGGAAGAACAGGCAGCTAAAGCAGTCCCTCTGCCCGGCCGGCCAAGGAGCCTGAAGTGAACAGAAAGTTCCTGCCGGTGACTGCTAGTTTTTCGTGCTGTGGCAGACAAAACAGCCGCCTGATCCACCGCCGCCGGCGATCATTTTCGTATAATCCCAGCGGAGCATTTCGGGATAATTACTGGCATGGGCGAAATGACAGGAAAGACACATGACCGCATCCGAGCCGGGCGTTACGGTGCCGCTGGGAGCAGTAGGTACGGTAATCCGGGCTATCGGGACATTGACGTTATAGGTTGTGTAGGCAGCGTATTCACCGGTTGCCGGAAGAGACAGATCGGTCGGGTGACGAATAAAGGGAGAAACCGCATCCGGCCCGATGCCGTTCGATGCGCCGTTTGCGATGGTATGGAAGTTGCCGTGACAGGTGGCGCAGAATTGACTCATGGTGCCGTCCGGCGGCCGGACGCCGCCTGCCCCGTGACAGCTTGTAGTTGCACAGCCCAGCTGAATGGGCGTACTTCTGCCGAAGTACTCGTTATGGTCGGTGGCACTGGTGGTATATTGCCAGTCCGGGTCTTCGTAGCCCTTGACGCCGAGCAGGAAGCGGTAGCTGTGTCCCGCATCCTCATCAGTGGTCGCGGGGTCCAGGCTGCCGCCGAGATTGGTGTGATGCGCGCCCCGTACCCCCTTATAGCCGGCCTCTCCCGAATACCTGTTGCCGTGGCAGCCGTGCTGTCCGTTTGCATCACCTGCGCAGGAGAGGTTTGTGGTATTGACAGTTACGCCGTCATCGTGACCGTACTGCACAATTCCGCCGGGAGGAGCATACAGGGTATTGTCGATTCCGGTCAGGTCCGAGATGTTATGGCCCTTTGAATCAGAGGCGCCGCTCCCCTTTAATCCCGTTATATAGGCGAAGTTGCCGGCGGCCAGGTCAATAGTATCGGTATGAAAAACCTGGGGGATGGTATCGGCCCCCACCGTCACCAGGGCGGAGGCCCCTCCCTGGGCATGACAGCCGTAACAGGTTGCTTTAAGCAGGGTATCGTTGGGCGTGGCCGAACTGTTAAAGGTCATCGGCTGGTTATTCTGACTGTTATGCATGGTGTGGCACTCTGAGCAGGGCCCGCTGATTGCAGCAAAAGCCGCCCCGGTAAAGGCAAGTGAAAAGAGGCTGCCAAGGGTGGCCAGGACCAGCAGACAATGCCTGTGTCTGCCGGCATTGTTCTCTACAGATTTTTGCATCTCTCCCCTCCCTTTCTTTGAGAACGCAAACAGAAAGAATATTTTCAGCGCAAGGATATGATTAGAATAAACTATATTTTTCCAGGTAACCAGCTGATATTATAATTCTTTATTTTAAAAAATGAAGTTTGACACTTGGCTTGATGGTCCAGAAAAAAAATGGGAAACTCCAATAAAAAAAGGAGTACCACAAGTCCTGAGTATATGTCAACGTCATTCATTTTTATTCCTATACCGGGACGTTAGACATGCAAAAAACGAACCAGTCATACCGATCCCTTATGACCAAGGAGACGTTCCCCCCGGCCCGCCGGCATGGGGCCTGAACGGAAGACTGAAGGCCAGGGTGAGAGGCCTCCGGGCACGGTTTTTGTAACTGCGGCTACATTTTGGTAACACAAAGTAGCCGCAGAGAACGCGACTGGCCGGCTAGAAGTTCACCAGTTCAACATCAAAGACCAGCCAGGCATTGGGTGGAATCACGTTGCCGGCGCCACGGGCGCCGTAGGCCAGCTCCGGCGGGATGATGAGCACGCGTTTTTCGCCTTTTTTCATGGCCAGGAGCGCCTCGTCCCAGCCCTTGATGACCCGGCCCGTACCTACGACAAAGGTGATGGGTTTGCCCCGGTCATAGGAACTGTCAAACTTTTGGCCGCTTACCAGCAGGCGGCCGGTATAGTTGACGACAACTGTCGTACCCTTGGCGGGGGGATTCCCGGTCCCCGGCTTCTTGATCACGTAGCGCAGGCCGGAAGAGGTTTTCACGGCATCGGGCCAGTTCTTGCGGATCAGTTCGGTGATTTTTTCCCGTTTTTTCATCCGGGCTTCATCTCTTTTCTTTTCCACCATGGCCAGGGCTTTGTTAAAGGCAGCCTGGCCGGTCTTGAAGGCCTTGGCGTCCCTGCCGACCCGGATAATTTTAACGCTGGTCATGATATCGCCCTGCTCAATGGCATCCACGACATCCTGGCCTTGGACAACCCGGCCGAAAACCGTGTGCTTGCCGTCAAGATGGGGAGTGGCGGCAAGGGTGATGAAGAACTGGCTGCCGTTGGTGTCGGGTCCGGCATTGGCCATGGACAGAACGCCGGGACCGTCGTGTTTGAGCGAGGGATCAAATTCGTCGGGAAAGGTATAACCGGGGCCGCCGGTTCCCGTGCCCAGGGGGTCGCCGCCCTGGATCATGAAATTCTTGATGACCCGGTGGAATTTGAGTCCGTCATAGAACGGTACTCCCGACGGCTTGTCGCTGCCGCCGAGATGCATCGTGCCTTCGGCCAGGCTGACGAAGTTGATTACGGTGAGCGGCGTTTTCTTATAGTCAAGCTTAAGCAGGATGTCGCCTTTGGCCGTACTGATTTTTGCGTATAGTCCGTCCTTGAGATGGGACTCGGTTGCCATAACGGGTTCTCCGATAGAAAAGAGCACTGAGGTTAAGAGGAGGAAGAAAATAATTTTATACATATAACCTCCATTCCGGTTGAGTTGGTGTCAATTTCGCTTGCTTACAATTCATGGTCATCATTGTCAAGAAAAACCGGCCCTTGTTTTTCTGCAAAATTAAGCCGCACCCCATCTGCATAAGCTCAGACTTGAATCCGTGACGGCTTGAGGTGTTATTCCGTGCAATATGTGAAGGTTATTACATTATTGCCGAATAAGTTTATTCTTCGGTTGGCACTGCGCCGGACTGCGGGGCGGTCGATAACGGCGCCTCTGCTGCGTTGGCAACTCGTTGATATCACACCATGATAATCAACATCGTTGCCGCCCCGCACCTGCACCGTTCTCGAACACTCACGGATCCTGGTTGGAACCTGCGGCATAGAGGGGCTAGGTTTCACCCGTCCAGTCGTGCCCGTTCCCGGCACCGCCTGCTCTTACAGGTTTGCGGCAGAGACCGTGCTTTGCATCCCCGGTGAACTGCTACGTTTTTCTTCGGTTCAGACCCGTTCGCTATTGACTATGAGAGTTAATCCTGTTTAAATAATAAAATTTGTGTGCTGCATAGAATAATAGCTCATAGACAGGGATCATCGTTGTTATACTGGATATACGGCGTTCTTGGAACGATATTTTTTCCCCTGTTGATTCTCCTGCTTGCACTCGCGGCCCTGATCCGGCCGGGATTAGGGCATGGCCTTGGTCAGCGGCTCGGGAACATAAAACCTGTTCGTCCTGACAACGGGGACCAGACGGTGACCCTGTGGATTCACGCGGCCTCCGTCGGCGAGGTCCAGGCTGCCCATGCCCTTATCGTTGAACTGACCACCAGGGCGGCCAACATTTTTTTTGTCGTCACCACCATGACCGAACAGGGACGCCGGGTGGCCAAAGAACAGCTGCCGGCCGGAGTTTCCTGCTTCCTGGCCCCGCTCGACGTGCCCTTTCTCGTCCGCCGTGCCCTGGGAAGAATCAGGCCGGATATGTATATATGCCTGGAGACGGAACTGTGGCCGGCCATGCTCAGTGAGGCGCGGCGGGCCGGGGTAAAGATGGTCCTCCTGAATGGCCGGATGTCTGAGCGGACCTACCGGCGCTATCGTTTGCTGCGGGGATTCATGGCACAACTGCTGGCCGGATTCTCCAGGTTCGCCGTGATCCGGCCGGCGGATGGGCGGCGCTTTGCCGGCCTGGGCGCCGACGCCTCGCGGATCATGGTAGCGGGAAACATCAAGTATGACCTGGCGAGGAACGAACCGGAGGCGGCCAGGGCACGATACCGGTCGCTTCTCGGCCTGACGGACGAAACGGTTTTTCTCTGCGGTTCCACCGGTCCCGGCGAGGAACACATCCTGGCCGGGGTGTACCGGGAGCTGCAGGAGCGCAGCGGGGAAAAAATAGTCTGGATCGTTGCCCCCCGGCATCTTGAACGGTTACCGGAAGTGAAACAACTCCTGACCGGCCTGGGCCTGGGCTATGACCTGTACACCGAGCTTGCCGCCAGGGGCCGTCAACACGATGTCGTGCTGGTTGACTGCATGGGTGAACTTGCCGGGCTCTACAGCGCTGGCGATTATAATTTCTGCGGCGGCAGCCTGGTTAACGACGGCGGGCATAATATCATGGAGGCGGCCCGCTGGGGCAAGCCGGTCTATTACGGCCCGTACATGAGTGATTTTCTTGATGCCCTGGATCTGCTTGAGCCGGCCGGCGCCGGTTTCCGGGCCCGGGACGGCCGCCACCTGGCCGCAGTGATCCTCGGCCACATGAAAGACCGGCGCGGCTATGAAGCGGCCGGCGCGGCGGCCGCCCGGGTTACGGCCAGCCAGCAGGGCGCGGCCGGCAGGCAGGCGGACCTGGTCTTACAACTGCTGGCATCCCGGGATGACGGGGCGGCAATAAAATAGTATTTGCATAATATATATGAAAAATATGAAAGCAATGATCGGCCTTGAGGACGGGTCCATTATTACCGGTGAGTCTTTCACCGGTCCGGGCGAAGCTGTCGGCGAAATCGTGTTCAATACGAGCATGAGCGGTTATCAGGAAATTCTGACCGATCCGTCGTATGCCGGCCAACTGGTGACCATGACCTATCCGCTGATCGGCAGCTATGGCGTGAATGACGAGGATATGGAGTCAAGCGCCGTTCACCCCCGGGCCTTTCTGATGCGGGAGTACCGGCAAGAGCCGAGCAATTTCCGCTCGACCTCCACCCTGGCTGAATTCCTGCTGAAGTTCAATATCCTTGGTGTCCAGGGCATTGACACCCGCATGTTGACCCGGATTATCCGCACCTCCGGGGCCATGAAGGCGGTTATTTCCACCGAGGACCTGGACGGCGATTCGCTGGTCCGGCGGGCCCGGGACTGGCCCGGTCTCCTGGGCCGGGACATGGTCCGGGGGGTAACGGTCGACACCCCCTATACCTGGACCGGGACCGGACCGCAGGCGAGCGCCGGTTTTCCGGCCGGCGGGCCGGAAAAATTCAAGGTCGTAGCCTTTGATTACGGTATCAAATTCAATCAATTACGCATTCTCACCGCCCGCGGATGCCGGGTACAGGTGGTGCCTGCCACCACTTCGGCCGAGGAGGTCCTGGCCCTGGAGCCGGACGGCGTCTTTCTCTCCAACGGTCCCGGCGACCCGGCCGGGGTTGCAGGCGTGGTGGACAATGTCCGGAAACTGCTGGGCCGGAAACCGATTTTCGGCATCTGTCTCGGCCACCAGATCCTCGGCCTCGCCTTCGGCGGGACCACCTACAAGTTGAAATTCGGCCACCGGGGCAGCAACCAGCCGGTCAAGGACCTGGCCACCGGCAGGGTGGAAATCACCTCGCAGAATCACGGCTTCTGCGTCGATCCCGCGAGCCTGCCCGCCGACGTGGCGGTCACCCATATCAACCTCAATGACGGCAGTCTGGAAGGGATGCAACACACGAAATACCCGGTTTTTTCCGTTCAGTATCACCCGGAACACGCGCCCGGTCCCCATGACGCCGAGTATCTCTTTGACCGCTTCATTGAACTCATGAAACAGGAGGGGGCCGGCGACTGATTTTTTTGTTTCCCGGCTTCTGACCATAAACCCCTTATGTCGAAATATGCCAAAACGGACAGATATTCATAAAATCCTGATCATCGGCTCCGGCCCGATCATCATCAGCCAGGCCTGCGAATTCGATTATTCCGGCGCCCAGGCAGTCAAGGCCCTGAAGGAAGAAGGCTTTGAGGTCGTGCTGATCAACTCCAATCCGGCCACCATCATGACCGATCCGGAACTGGCCGACCGGACCTATATCGAACCCATCACCCCCGAGTATGTGGCCAGGGTCATTGAACGGGAGCGGCCGGACGCGCTGCTGCCGACCCTCGGCGGCCAGACCGGGCTCAATACGGCAATCAAGGTCGCGGAGAACGGGGTGCTGGAAAAATACGGCGTGGAGTTGCTGGCCGCCGACATCGCGGTGATCCGGAAGGCCGAAGGCCGCGAGGAATTCCGGACGGCCATGGAAAAAATCGGTCTCAACGTGCCCGAGTCGGTCATCGTCCATAACCTGGATGACGCCATGGCCGCCGGCGAAAAAATCGGTTTCCCCCTCATTGTCCGGCCCAGCTTTACCCTGGGCGGCACCGGCGGCGGCATGGTCTATAACCGGCAGGAGCTCAAGGACCTGTCCACGGCCGGTCTCGACCTGTCCATGACCAGCGAGATCATGCTGGAACGCAGCCTGCTGGGCTGGAAAGAATACGAGCTCGAGGTGATGCGGGACCGGAATGACAACGTGGTCATTGTCTGCTCCATTGAAAACATGGACGCCATGGGCGTGCATACCGGCGATTCCATCACCGTGGCTCCCGCGCAGACCCTGACGGACCGGGAATATCAGAAAATGCGGGACGCGGCCATTGCCATTATCCGCGAGATCGGGGTGGAGACCGGCGGCTCCAATGTCCAGTTTGCCGTCAATCCCGCAGACGGCGAGATGATGGTCATTGAGATGAACCCGCGGGTCTCGCGTTCCTCGGCCCTGGCATCCAAGGCCACCGGCTTCCCCATTGCCAAAATCGCGGCCAAGCTGGCCGTGGGCTATACCCTGGACGAGATCAAGAACGACATCACCCGCGAGACCTATGCCTCCTTTGAGCCGACCATCGATTACTGCGTGGTCAAGATTCCGCGCTGGACCTTTGAAAAATTTCCGGAAACCGAGGACATCCTGACAACCGCCATGAAGTCGGTGGGTGAAACCATGGCCATCGGCCGGACCTTCAAAGAGGCCTTTCAGAAGGGGATGCGCTCCCTGGAAATCGGCCGCATGGGCTTCGGCTTTGACGGCCGGGAGGAGTTGCAGGGGCTGGAGAAGGACGACCTGGAGCAGGGGTTGAACCGGCCCAGTTCCAGGAGAACCGCTTACCTGTTCGAGGCCCTGCGCCGGGGGATGGATATCCGGCGGATCCATGAGCTGAGCGCTATCGACCCCTGGTTTCTCTATAATCTGCGCGAAATCGTCCAGGCCGGGACAGAGGTGCAGGGCCGAGGATTTGCCGGCCTGCAGGACAGGGAGTATCTTTACAAGATCAAGCAGATGGGATTTTCAGACGTGCAACTGGCCCATATGACCGGGACCTCCGAGGGGGACATCCGGGAGCTGCGCCAGGCAAAGGGCCTGGAACCGGTCTACAAACTGGTGGATACCTGCGCCGCTGAATTTGAATCCTACACGCCCTACTACTACTCCACCTATGAGCAGGAAGACGAATCCCGCATCTCTGAGCGCAAAAAAATCATGATTCTGGGCGGCGGGCCCAACCGGATCGGCCAGGGTATCGAATTTGATTACTGCTGCGTTCATGCCTCTTTCGCCCTGCGCGAGATCGGGGTGGAATCGATCATGGTCAACTCCAATCCGGAAACGGTTTCCACCGACTATGATACCTCGGACAAGCTCTATTTTGAACCCCTGACCAGGGAAGACGTGCTCAACATCATCGAGCGGGAAAAGCCGGACGGCGTGATCGTCCAGTTCGGCGGGCAGACGCCGCTCAACCTGGCCGTGCCTCTGGACCGGGAAGGGGTGAAGATTATCGGCACCCCGCCGGATGCCATTGACCGGGCCGAGGACCGGAAGCGCTTTCAGCAGTTTTTGCAGAAACTCGGTCTGCGGCAGCCGGAAAACGAAACGGCCCTGTCCCTGGAAGAGGCCCTGGCGGCGGCGAGAAAAATCGGCTATCCCGTGGTGATGCGGCCCTCCTATGTGCTGGGCGGCCGGGATATGCGGATCGTCTATAACGAACAGGGAATCAGGAATTTCATGGCCATTCCGGGAATCGCCATGTCCAATCACCCGGTGTTGCTTGATAAATTTCTGAAAGACGCCATTGAGGTTGATGTGGATGCGGTCTCGGACGGGACCATGACCGTGATCGGCGGCATTATGGAACACATTGAAGAGGCCGGCATTCATTCCGGTGATTCGTCCTGTGTCCTGCCGCCCCATACCCTCTCCAAAGACATGATCGCGGAAATCACCAGGGCCACCAAGGCCATGGCCGGGGAACTCGGCGTCATCGGCCTGATGAACGTACAGTACGCGGTCAAGGAAGAAACCCTCTATGTCCTGGAGGTCAATCCCCGGGCATCGCGTACCGTCCCCTTTGTCAGCAAGGCCACCGGCGTGCCGCTGGCCAAGATCGCGACCAAGGTCATGGTGGGCGGCTACACCCTGAAAGACCTCGGTTTTACCAGGGAAACAACGGTAAGCCACTGGGCGGTCAAAGAGGCGGTCTTTCCCTTTGACCGGTTTGCCAATGTGGACACCCTGCTGGGGCCGGAAATGAAATCAACCGGCGAGGTGATGGGGATTGATGATTCCCTGGGCCTGGCCATGGCCAAGTCACAGCAGGCCACGGGCCAGAACCTGCCGTTGTCGGGAACGGTTTTTATCAGTGTCCGGCATGGCGACAAGCGGGCCGTGGTGCCGGTTGCCCGTCAACTTACCAAGCTCGGCTTTCACCTGATGGCGACCCGGGGGACGGCGGAAAAATTGCAGGAACACGGCGTTGACTGTGAGCGGGTCAACAAAATTTCACAGGGCCGGCCCCATATCCTGGACAAGGTGCAGGACGGGCAGGTGCAATGGATCATCAATACCTCGTCCGGTTCGCGGACCACCGAGGATTCTTATACCATCCGCCGGGCGGCCATTGACTTTCACATCCTGTATACGACGACTATTTCCGGGGCCGTGTCCATGACCCAGGCCATAAGCACGGTCGCGGCCCGGCCGGAAGTCAGCGTCAAGACGGTACAGGAATTTTCACAATCCGTGCGCCGATAATTGTGATTATGCTGGACTTTTCCTGAAAAGGAATTATTTTTTTATATGAAAATAGGTACCTATGGCAGTGATTCCAGCTGGTTGCAAAGTTTCTCATTTGCACTTCTATAATATCCCGTCACCAGAGACTCCATTTTCATGTTTCGTTGTGACTCTTTTTGTCACGGGGTGAGTAAAAATTTTTATTTTTTCAGGTCCCGGAAATATTCATCTCCGAGGAGGAATGTTTGAATACCTTTTATAAAAACTTGAGCCTGTGGCTGGTGATTGGTCTGACCATGATCCTGCTTTTTAATGTGTTTAACAAACCGCAGACGCAAAGCAACAAGATGACCTACAGTGAGTTCTGGTCCAACGTTCAGTCGGGCCTTATCAACCGGGTGACCATCCAGGACAATAAAATCATGGGTAAGGGCCGGGACGGCCGTCCTTTTGTGACCGTTACTCCGAACGATTCCCAGCTGATTCCCATGCTGCGGAAATCAGGAGTTGATATCTCCGTCAAGGAGAGGCCGGAAACGCCGTGGTATGTCACGGTCTTTGTGTCCTGGTTTCCCATGCTCCTCCTGATCGGGGTCTGGGTGTTTTTCATGCGGCAAATGCAGATGGGCGGCAAGGGCGGCGCCCTTTCCTTTGGCAAGACCCGGGCCAAGTTGCAGGAAAGCGGTGAGAAAAAGGTTACCTTCGAGGACGTGGCCGGGATTGACGAGGCCAAGGAAGACCTGGAGGAAATAGTCGATTTTCTTAGAGATCCCAACAAGTTCACCAAGCTGGGAGGCCGGATCCCCAGGGGCGTACTGCTGGCCGGGGCGCCGGGAACCGGCAAAACCCTGCTGGCCAAGGCCATCGCCGGCGAGGCCGAGGTGCCGTTTTTCACCATCAGCGGTTCCGATTTTGTCGAGATGTTTGTCGGGGTCGGGGCCTCCAGGGTCCGTGACCTGTTTAACCAGGGCAAGAAACACGCCCCGTGTATCATCTTCATTGATGAGATCGACGCCGTGGGGCGTCATCGCGGCGCCGGACTCGGCGGCGGCCATGACGAGCGGGAGCAGACCCTGAATCAGCTGCTCGTCGAGATGGACGGTTTTGAGGCGAACGAGGGCGTTATCATCATTGCCGCCACCAACCGGCCCGATGTCCTTGATCCGGCCCTGTTGCGGCCCGGCCGTTTTGACCGCCAGGTCATCGTGCCGGTGCCCGATGTCAAGGGGCGGGAAAAAATTCTGGAGATTTACGGCAAGAGAACCAAGCTGGCGAAAGATGTAGACCTGGAGATCATCGCCCGGGGAACGCCCGGTTTCACCGGGGCCGACCTGGAAAACCTGATCAACGAGGCGGCGCTGATGGCCGCCCGTATCGGTGATGACAAGGTGACCCTGCCGGTCCTGGAAAAGGCCAAGGACAAGATCATGATGGGCGCTGAACGTAAGTCCCTGATTGTCAGTGAAAAGGAAAAGGAAATCACGGCCTATCACGAAGCCGGCCATGCCCTGGTGGCGCGGTTGCTGCCGGGTACCGATCCGATCCACAAGGTGACCATCATTCCGCGGGGCCGGGCCCTGGGTTTGACCATGCAACTGCCAATAGATGAAAAGTATACGAACTCCAGGGACTACCTGCTGAACACCATCTGTATCCTGTTCGGCGGCCGGGTCGCCGAACGGCTGATATTTAACGAGATTACCACCGGCGCCGGCAACGACCTGGAAAGGGCCACTGAACTGGCCCGCAAAATGGTCTGCGAGTGGGGCATGAGTGAAGAGATCGGACCGCTGACCTACGGTAAAAAAGAGGAGCAGATTTTTCTCGGCCGCGAGATTGCCCGGCACCGTGATTACAGCGAGGATACGGCCAGGAAGATTGACGATGCGGTGCGGAACATCGTGCTGGATACCCGGGACCGGGTAACCGTCCTCTTGTCCGAACATCTCGAGGTCCTCAAGGCCGTGGCCGCGGAGCTGCTCGAAAAGGAAACAATCGTCCTGAGCGATATTGATCGGATCATCGAGAAACAGGAGGGCAAGCGCGAAGAAGCGGCGCCGGAAAAAGAACCGGTTGAGGCGTCATGATCCGCGATGCATGGTAAACTCCTGAATCCGTGAGCGTTCGAGAAGGGGCAGATGCAAGGCGGCGGGAAATGCGTTTATTCGTTAATAATGTAATAAATTCCATAGTTGCATGGAGCATCACCTCAAGCCGTCACGGATTCAGGCAGATGTAATGCGGACAAAGCTAATGCGGACAAAGCATGAGGCAGATGGGGCACAGGGGGCAACTCTCTGTGCCTTTCCTGTTTTGAACAGGGAGCGCGGGTAATGCAGGCGAAAAAGAGAACACTGGTCATGGGGGTTTTGAATATCACCCCTGATTCCTTTTCCGATGGCGGCCGGTTGAACAGCCGGGCGGCTGTCGTCAGGCGGATTGAGGAGATGATTGCCGCCGGGGCGGACATCCTTGATGTGGGTGGCGAATCGACCCGCCCCTTTGCCGGGCCGGTAGCCGCAGCCGACGAGCTGGACCGGGTCCTGCCGGTTATCGAGTTGATCCGGGAGGTGTCGGATATTCCCGTTTCCGTGGACACGACCAAGGCCGCCGTGGCCGCGGCCGCCCTGGCCGCCGGAGCCGGCATGGTCAACGATATCAGCGCCCTGCGTTATGACCCGGAAATGGCGGCAGTGGTCAGGAGTTACGACGGTCCGGTGATTATCATGCACATGCAGGGAACGCCGGATACCATGCAGATCGATCCCCGTTACGATGATGTCGTGGCCGAGATCAGCGCTTTTTTCGAGGAACGGCTGACCTGGCTGGAGGCCAACGGGATCGGGCGGGAGCGGGTGGTGATCGATCCGGGTATCGGCTTTGGCAAGACCGTGGCCCACAACCTCGAGATCCTGAAAAATATCAAGCGGTTCAAGGAGACAGGCTGCCAGGTCCTGGTCGGCCACTCCCGCAAGTCCTTTATCGGCAAACTGCTCGACCTGGAGGTCGGGGAACGTGACTGTCCCACGGCCGTGTTGTCGGCCTTGTGCGCCGCAAACGGGGCCGATATCGTCCGGGTCCATGATGTGGCCCTGAACAAACAGGCAGTGCAACTGGCGGCGCTGCTCGGCTAACTCTCAACCATAATATCTTACAGTGTTGAGCTTAATGAAAACGTATCGTTACGTACCCCGTGATGAGATACCTTAAGCGCCGTGACGGCGGGGACGACCATGGACCCAGGTTCAGGTGGATTCATGGGGCCGACATAATCGTTACTTCGGATGGTTCGGCGGCATCATGAATGCTTGAGACATGGACGACAGTTCCACCTTCAGCTCCAGCTCCTCGTCGGGCAGCAGCATATTTTTCCGCAGCACCTTCAAGGTCACGACATCTCCCGGGGCCTTGTCGAGTAATTCGATCTTCAGGTCGGAGACGGTCTGGATTCTCTGGCCGTCAATGCTCTGGATAATGTCATTCTCCTTCAGCCCGGCCTGACCGGCCTTGCCATGCGGACTGATCTTGACAACGCGGACCATGGTGGTGCCGGGTTTATTCTTGTTTTTCTCGACCTGGAGGAAAACGCCTATTTTCGCCGCCGGTTTCAGGCTGATGTTCATGGTCTGCATGAGATAGTCAAGCTGCCGGCCGGTGACCAGGCCGTTGTCGCCGAAGCCGATACCGGCCACCACGCTCTGTCGTACCGGCACCGGCAGGCGGCGGGCCACCCGCGGCGGAATGGCGCTGTCCTTGTACACATGGCCGGTGCCGGCGATGACAACCATCTTCCTGCCGGGATGAGCGATGAGATAATCGGCAATGGTCTGGGCCATGGTCTCGTCCCAGATCGATTGGGCCTGGATAAACCCGCCAAAATGTTTCTTGCTGAAACCGGTCAAGTCGTGAGCGGAAAAGACCCGGGCGAGCCGCTGCCGGTAACCCGGGATATCAAGATTACGCTCGGGCGCAATGGCCTTGAGCTGCTTCTCGCTCAAGCCGTCCATATTTCCCCTTCGGAAGATCTGGCTGACGATTTTTTTGTCCAGGTTCAGACCGATAATGGGTATTTTGTGGAGCCTGGCATAGCCGATGATCGGCCGGTACAGGCGGTAATCGTACCCCCAGACGGAAAAATAGTGGGATTTCCGCAGAAACTCTCTTTCGCTCTTAATCGTGCCGTTGATATAGCCGTCAAGGGCTTTCCGGGATGAACGCGGGAACATCTCCATGCCGATGGCCAGGTTCGGGTCGGCCTGAAACAGGGCCTGGATAATCCGGAGCTGCAGGAGGTGACAGCCGTAATCGGTGTGCTCCTCTCCCACGTAGATAACCCGGCTTTTCTCCAGCTGGGCCATGATCCGGTCAAAGGACCGGATGTCCGGGACATACACCCCGTCCGGTTCCGGCATCAGGGTGTAATGGATGCCCTGGGTGGACTTGGCGACGCGTTTTTCTTCCAGCCGGCCGTTTTTAAAGTGGAGGAAACTATACTTGCCATAGTGCCGGAGTTTGTACCCGGCCCTGGCCGTCTCCTGCCGGGAAGCGGAAGTGACCAAAACCATGATCTGCTTGATGTTGAGGGGATTCCGGCGGACATCGACCGTAAAACCGGTGTGCGGGTGGCCGGGATTCGCGAACAGGCCCAGGCTCTGAGGCGAGGTGCCGAGAAACAGGTAACTGCCCTGGCCGAGGGCGCTGTTTTTCAAGTCCTTGCTGGTCACGGTCTTGCAGCCTTGCCTTTCGAGGTCGGCGAGCAGGGGGGCATAGATTTCCTTCTGATCGGCGGCCGCCAGGACCACGGTCTTTTTCCGGGCGCCGATGAACTGCGACCAGGTGGGAGCGAGTTCCTCCTCATCCAGGGTCCGCATCAGGTCGTAGTCCGGGTCAATGACCAGTTCAAGGGGCAGATCAGCCACCGTGATTTCGGCCTTGGTCGCCAATTTGTTGATGGGGATTATCTTTTTGGTGGTGCCGGCGCGAGTGGTGACGCGAACAGGCACGGCAAGATCATAGGGCTGGACGGTACCCTGTTTCAGGGTAAAGGAGATGACAGATTTCCCGTCTTTCTGGCTGATATCAATGTTGCCGGCCGTCAGTTCCGGGACATCCTTGCGGGTCAGCCACTGGGTAAAAAAACCGGACAGATCGCTTTTTGAGGCGGTCTCGAAACTGGCCTCCAGATCCTGCCAGCCGGCTTCTTTGAACTTCAGCCGTTCATAAAAATTCCTGAGTCCCCGGTAGAAGGCCCGGTCTCCCAGCTTCAGCCGCAGCATGTGGAAAACCATGCTGCCCTTGTCATAGCCAATGGCCCGGACTTCCCGGGCCATTGGCTGTGAATCGCTGGCATTGGCAAAGTCTTCCAGGGCCATGGTATTGCCGGCATGGACGTAGGACTGGTAGCGCAGGAGCTGATTTTTCCGGTATTCTGCCCCCTCTTTGTGGTCTTCGGCATACATCTGGTCGGCGAGATAGGTGGTCAGCCCCTCGCACCAGTTGCCGCCCGAATCGCTGACCCGGACACCGTTGCCGAACCAGGAGTGCAGGATTTCGTGGCCCAGCGAGGTATCCTTGATAAAGGGCAGCCGGACCACGACCTGGCCCAACAGGGTAAAGGTGGGCATGCCGTAACCGGTGGGCAGCCGGTTTTCCACGATGGAGAATCGCTGGTAGGGGTAAGGGCCGATCAGGCGGCTGTACCTCCGGATAAAGGCGGCGGCCTGGTCAAGATAACCAGGGCTCAGTTCGTCATCTTCCGGGAAAAAATAGGTGGACAGGATAATCCCGCCCGGCAGGGTCCGGGAACGGACCGTATAGGGACCGGCGGCAAACTGGATGGCGCGCAGGGGATGATCAAAGGAGGCGGTGAGGATGCTGTTCCTGCCGGTCCGGTCGAGAGACAGGGTTGTTGCCTCGGTCATGCCGGAAAAACCCTCGGGCAGCCGGGCCCGGAGACTGTAGAGCATGTCCCGGTCGGGGAGAGGATGCCAGAAACCGGCCAGGGTAATTCCCCGTTTGCCGATCAGGTTGTCACTGCCGGGAATGCCCTTGGCCGTAAGCGACCAGGAAACATACAGGGTCTGCTGCCCGGCGGCGGCCGCTATCCTGATGATTCGGTCCTCGGCAGGCTTCAGGAGCAGCGGGGTTTTGCCCTCGATTTCCAGAACGATACCGGTAACATGCAGGGGGCCGCATTGCAGGGCCAGGGGCGTCGCCGGCGGCAGGGTGATCCGGGCCGTGCCGGTCATACTGTGCGCCGCCATGTTAAAGCTGATGTTAATCGTGCCGGTCGGCGGTTGTTGTTCGGCGGCGGCGGCGGCGGACGGCGACAGCAGGCTGAGCAGGGCGGCCAGGACAAAGGTCCAGGACGTCATTGCCGCCGGCGGCGCAAAAAAATTCAGGATACGCATGGTATGTTCCTTGCTCGGAATAAAGAGTAATCGACAGTTTTTGCCGAAAGAAATTACAAAATAATCATTTTAGCCGAAAAAGAAAAGCGGAACCTGCGCCGCGATTTCCGGCCTTTCTTGACAGAAACCGGTTTTTTATTGTAGCCCTGCGGCGGCTTTCCAGTTTATAATAACCGTTTTTAAGTTTATATGAAAATCATCCGCGTCGAAGCGCTCGGCGGCGGCCGGGAACCTGGCCCGGCCATACTGGTTTGAGGAATTATGATGGATCGATTCAGAATAAAAACCATTGATACCATTGCCGGAGAAGGCCTGGAGCTGTTCGGTGACCGTTATCTCGTCAGCGCCGACGAAGCCTCGCCGCAGGGAATTGTCCTGCGCAGTTCCCCGCTTGAGCTGGATGCCTATCCGGACCTGCTGGCCGTGGCCCGGGCCGGTGCCGGGGTGAACAATATCCCGGTGGACCGGGCTTCCGCCAAGGGCATCTGCATCTTTAACACCCCCGGCGCCAATGCCAATGCGGTGGTGGAACTGGTCTTTACCATGCTCGGCATCCGGCTGCGCCATGTCCAGGACAGTATTTCTTTCTGCCGCTCTCTGGCCGGTCTGCAGGGCGACAGCCTGAACCGGGAAGTGGAAAAAAGGAAAAAGATGTTCAAGGGGGTGGAGATGGCCGGCAAGACCCTGGGTATAATCGGCCTGGGCAAGGTCGGGGTCAGGGTCGCCAACACCGGCGTTCATCATCAGATGCGGGTCCTGGGCTTTGACCCCTATCCGGTGATGGACAATATCCACGACCTGTCGCCCGAGGTGGAGCTGACCCGGTCGCGGGCCGAGGTGCTGAACCGGGCGGATTTCGTGTCCCTCCATGTGCCGCTCAACAAGGGAACCCAGGGGATGGTTTCAACGGATTTCCTGAACAAGATGAACCCCGGCGCCCTGCTCCTGAATTATGCCCGGGGGCCGGTGGTGGACGAAGAGGCCGTGCTCACGGCCCTGGCCGACGGCCGGCTTGGCGGTTATATCACCGATTTTCCGTCCGAGAAATTAGTCGCCCAGGAAAAAATCCTGCTCTCGCCGCATCTCGGGGCCTCGACAACCGAGTCAGAGGAAAACTGTGCCTGCATGGCGGTGCGGGAACTGCAGGGCTATCTCGAATATGGCAATATCGCCCACAGCGTGAATTTTCCCAACGTGGAGTCCACGCCCACGGTGCATGTCCGGACCCGGCTGATTATGATCAACCGCGATGAGCCGGGCATGATCGGACTGGTCACCAATGTCCTGGGTCGTCACCGGATCAATATCATGAGTTACGCCAACAAGAGCAACGGCACCATCGGTTACAATATTATCGATTGCGCCGGACCGGTACCTCTCGAAGTTCAGAAAGAAATAGAGGAAAAGGACGGGGTGATCAGGACCAGGATCATCCGGTTCGGACAATAACCTGAATCCGTGACGGCTTGAGGTAATATTCCAGGCAATATGTGGAATTTATTGTATTATATGACGAATAAATGCATTTTATACTCTTTGCCGCGCCGCCCTGCGGGGCGCCCGATAACGGATTCAGGAATAACAACAACGCCCCGGCTGGATCGATTGCAGGCGGAAGGATAAAACAGGATAATGTATGGGTAAAACAGTTGCTGAAAAAATACTGGCGGAACATCTCGTTGCCGGTGAACTGAAAGAGGGGGGGGAGATTGCCCTGCGTATCGACCAGACACTGACGCAGGATGCAACCGGGACCATGGCCTATCTCGAGTTCGAGGCCATCGGCGTGCCGCGGGTCAGGACCGAGCTGTCGGTCAGTTACGTGGATCACAACCTGGTTCAGTCTGATTTTAAAAATGCTGATGACCATCGCTTCCTGCGGTCGGCGGCCCGAAAATTCGGCCTTTATTTTTCGCCGCCGGGCAACGGCATCTCGCACCAGATCCACCTCGAGCGTTTCGGCAGGCCGGGCAAGACCCTGCTGGGCTCGGACAGTCATACCCCGACCGGCGGCGGCCTCGGCATGCTGGCCATCGGCGCGGGCGGCCTGGACGTAGCCATGGCCATGGCCGGCAAACCCTTTTACCTGCTCACTCCCAGGATTTACGGGATCAGGCTGACCGGCAGCCTGCAGCCGTGGGTTTCGGCGCGTGATGTCCTCCTCGAGGTCCTGCGGCGCTTATCGGTCAAGGGCGGCGTGGGCTATATCATGGAATATTTCGGCCCCGGCGTCGCCGAGTTGAGCGTGACCGACCGGGCGACCATCACCAATTTCGGCGCCGAACTCGGCGCCACCACCTCTCTGTTCCCGTCGGATGACAACACCCGCCGTTTCCTGGCCAGCCAGGGCCGGGAGGAGCATTGGCGGGAGTTGACGGCCGACGCCGACGCCGAATATGCCGAGGTGATGGAACTTGATCTCTCGACCCTGGAACCGCTCATCGCCTGCCCGACGTCGCCGGACAACGTGGTGTCGGTGCGCGAAGTGGCCGGGAAACCGGTGGACCAGGTACTGGTCGGTTCCTGCACCAATTCCTCTCTCCGCGACCTGACCGTGGTGGCCAGGACCCTTGAGCAGTATGAACTCAGCCGGGACCTGAGTTTCGAGATCAACCCGGGCAGCCGCCAGGTCCTGGAAAACTTAACCGCCCGGGGCGACCTGCTGACCCTGATTCATGCCGGGGCCAGGGTTCACCAGTCCGGCTGTCTCGGCTGTATCGGCATGGGCCAGGCCCCGCCCACGGACGGGGTCTCGCTGCGAACCTTCCCGAGAAACTTTCCGGGACGCAGCGGCACGACGGGGGACCGGGTCTACCTCTGCAGTCCCGAAGTAGCGGTGGCCAGCGCCATCAAGGGCGTCATTACCGATCCCCGCGACCTGGGTGATTATCCGGAGTTTACCCTGCCGGAGCACTATCTGCCCGGTGAGGAACGGATCGATCAACCCTGGCCGAAAGACAATCAGGTGAAGATTATCCGCGGCCCCAACATCGCCCCTTTTCCAGATTTTGCCCCGCTGCCGGAGACCTGGCGCGGCCGGGTCATGCTGAAGGTTGGTGACAACATCACCACGGACCACATCATGCCGGCCGGCGCCAAGATCCTGCCCCTGCGTTCCAATATCCCGGCCATCAGCGAGTATGTCTTCAGCCAGATCAACGAGCGCTTTGCCGGCGAGATGAAAGAGGCGGCCCTGGCCGGGACCCAGGGAGCCATTGTCGGCGGCGAAAATTACGGCCAGGGGTCCAGCCGCGAGCATGCGGCCCTGGCCCCGCGCTACCTGGGGGTCCAGGTTAAACTGGTCAAAAGTTTTGCCCGCATCCACAAGGCCAACCTGATCAACTTCGGTATCGTGCCGCTGACCTTTACCGATCCGGCCGACTATGAACTGATTGAACAGGGCGCCGAACTCGTGATTCCCGGCATCAAAGAGGCCCTGCTCGGCGGCCGCAACAGCGTGACGGTCGAGGTTGACGGCCGGCCGCTCGAAGCGGTGATTGACCTGTCCGTCCGGCACCGGGAAATCCTGGCGGCCGGCGGTCTCCTCAATTGGGCCCGGGGTAATTCCTGAATCCATGACGGCTCACGGATTCAGGCAATTGATTTCAATTTCGTATTATAAATAGTATTTAGTGTCAAAAAAATGGAACATGATGTAATGTGTTGATTTGTCGTGATATTTAAATCAGATCCATCGGCAGGCCAGCCGATTGTTGTATAATAAATTATATCCTCCGGCCGTAAAACAAAGTCATCCTGCTTTGGATTTTGCGGCCAACTTGTTGATAATAGATGATAAAACAAATATATCAATCGACACCCCATTGTTGGCATGTTAATTGCTATATTATGGATAATTCTTCATCTCTTTTCTCCTTTTTTCCCGGCTCAGCCGTTTTTTGGCTGAGCCGGTTTTTTTTGTTCATCATTGTGCCCTTTCTGTGTGCAATCCGCGGACCGTTCCGGCCGGCAAAAAGGTGGCGGAGCCCGGCAATTTCCCGACCCGGCAGCTCATGAATCTCAGCTCAAAACGTGTTGCTCTCCGTCATTGTCCTGATTACGGACCGGCGGGGCTGGCGGCAGGGCTTGACCAACTGGTCGACACCTGTCTGGCCGGCATCGGTTTCAGCTCAACGCATGTCCTGCTCAAGCCCAACCTGATCAGCAGCCGCCAAGGGCCCCTGGCCTGTACCGAGGCCGCTTTCATCCTGGCCGCGGCCCGCTGTTTTCTGGATCGCGGGGCCCGGGTTTCGCTCGGCGATTCCCCCGCCTTCGGCACGGCTACCGGAGTTCTGAAAAAGCTTGGCCTCCTCGGTCAGCTCCGGAAGTTATCCGTCCGGGTTACCGATTTCAAAAAGGTTCGCAAACTGGTGCTGCCCTCGGGGGTCAGCGCCGGGCTGGCGGCCGAGGCCCTGGATTGCGACCTGTTGATCAACCTGCCACGGGTCAAGGCGCATACCCAGCTGCGGGTGACCCTGGCCGTGAAGAACTGCTTCGGTTGTCTTGCCGGCATGCGCAAGGCCTGGTGGCACATGGAGCACGGCGGCTCGCCGGGTCTTTTCGAGTCCCTGCTGGTTGAATTGCTGGCCGTGCTGCCGGACGGCATCACCCTGGTGGACGGCATAACCGCCATGCATGAAACCGGTCCCCTTAACGGCAAACCATGTCAACTGGGAGTCCTGGCCGGTTCAACGAATCCGGTTGCCGTTGACCGGGCCCTGCTGGCAATAATCGGTCTTGAGCCGGAGGCCAGCCCGCTGTGGCAGGCCTGCGACAATGCCGGGCTGGCCGGGACCAGGCTGGCGGAGCTTGATTTTCCCCTGCTCGCGCCGGGGGATTTTCCGGTAACGAATTTCCAGGTCCCGCGCGAACTGACTCCCATCCGTTTTAACCCCTTTCGTTTTGTCCGCAGCAGTATAAGAAGGGTGCTGCATGGTCTTTCCTGAATCCTGGCCGCTTGCCGGTTGCATTCGTCAAGCTAACTGATTACATTGACAGGCCGTCGACTGCTAAGAACCGAAGAACGTTACCCCTTGTTTGAAGTGAGGAGAAATATATGTTTGATCTGCATGGCAAGGTAGCCCTTATTACCGGCGGTTCCAGGGGAATCGGCCGGGCCATTGCCCTGCGCCTGGCAGAACAGGGCGCGGATGT
Source organism: bacterium BMS3Bbin14 (assembly GCA_002897615.1). GTDB lineage: Bacteria > Desulfobacterota > Desulfobulbia > Desulfobulbales > Desulfobulbaceae > BMS3Abin13. The sequence continues at coordinate 50,712 of BDTX01000025.1, read as the reverse complement.
GGTCATCAACTATGTACGCCATCGGCGGGATGCCGAGGAGACGGTCGCGGCCATTGAAGGCAAGGGCGTTCGTTGCATGGCGGTCAAGGCGAATGTCGCCCGGGAAGAGGACGTGACCAGGATATTCGACGAGATCCGGACCGTCTATGATCATCTCGACATCCTGGTCAGTAACGCGGCGTCAGGCGTATTAAAACCGGTCATGGAGCTGACGACCCGGCATTGGAACTGGGCCATGGATATCAATGCCCGGGCCCTGCTGACCCTGACCCAGAATGCGGTGCCCATGATGGCCAAGGGCGGAAAGATCATGGCCGTTTCCAGCCTGGGAGCGGCCCGGGGGGTCGAAAATTACACCGTGGTCGGCGCTTCGAAGGCCGCCCTGGAGTCGCTGGTCCGGCACCTGGCGGTGGAGTTCGGCCCCCTGGGCATCAATGTCAACACCATCAGCGCCGGGGTGGTTGATACGGACGCCCTGAAGAAATTTCCCAACCGTGACGAGATTATCGATTTTTCCCTGCAACGCACCCCGCTGGGCCGTTTGACTACTCCGGAGGATGTGGCCGATCTGGCGCTTTTTCTCTGTAGTGACCTGAGCTCCATGATCCAGGGCCAGGTTATCGTGGTAGATGGCGGTTATGCCATTCAGGGGTGACCCCGGGCCGCCGGACGGCAGAGAACCGCGAAGATCAATATCCGCCGTCGGCTGCATCAGGACAGCGGAGACAAAAGAGGGTCGGTCGATCCGCGTGGTTGCGGCGATCTTTTGCCGGGGCTGCTAAACATACGCATCAATTAAAAGGGAATTTTGCCTGAAAATATCTTTTTCAGGTCTCTTTCCGTCAGACGGCGGTACTTGCCACGCTGTAGTCCGTTCAGCGTCAGCTCTCCATAGGCTGTGCGCTCCAGCTTTTTGACCGGGTAACCGATGGCGGCCAGCATCTTGCGGACCTGTCGTTTTTTCCCTTCATGAATAATGAGTTCCAGGGTGGTTTCGGCGGCTTTTCGCTCAAGAATCCGCACCTTGGCCGGCCAGGTCCGGTGGCCGTCGATCAGGATACCTTTTTCCAGCTGCCGCAGTTGCCGGCTGTCCGGCCTTCCCGCAACGGTGGCGGCATAGGTTTTGTTGACCTCAAAGCGGGGGTGCAGGATAAAATGGCCCAGCCGGCCGTCATTGGTCAGGATGAGGGCCCCTGAGGTATCGAAATCAAGCCGTCCTACCGGGAAGACACGCTGGGATATATCCGGCAGCAGGTCGGTAACAATGGGCCGGCCCTGCGGGTCGGACAGGGTTGTTACGTAACCGGTCGGTTTGTTGAGCAAAAGATAGATTTTTTTTTCAGAGGTGACCGGACGGCCGTCAAAGGTGATGGTTTGCGTCTCCGGGTCCACCTTGATCCCCAGTTCGGTGACCACGCGGCCGTCAACGGCAACCCGGCCCTGGAGAATCAGTTCCTCGGCCTTGCGGCGGGAGGCGATTCCGGCCCTGGCCATGATTTTCTGCAACCGGTCCGCCATCGGCTCAGGAGCAGGGGCAGGGGGGCCGGAGCCGGCGGCAGGCAGGGGAGCAGGAGAGTACGTCCATGGTCCGTTACCGCCACTGCGCCGGAAGCATGGATTTTATTTTTCCGTCCACCAGTTTTTTGGTGGCCGGATCCACGGCCAGGACCTCGGTGTACCAGGGTTTCATCCGGCAGTCAAAGACGATGGGCGGGGTCAGGCCGACGTGAAAGCGGCGAACGGTCTGGCTGGCCCCGTGGATATCCGCCGCCGGTTCAAAGCGGGTGAAAAAGGTCCAGAGAAATTCCTGCAGGCTGCTGGTGGCCCCGGCGGTCGAATCGACCAGCAGGACGACCGGCCAGTCGGCGAGCCCCGGCCAACTGGCGAGTTCCCCGGCCAGGCCGGGGGCCTTTTCATAGGTGTCCCCTTCAACGACCAGGGTGCCGGGCAGGTAGACATAAGGTTTGCGGGCGGTGTCCGGCAGGGAACCGGAAAATGTTTCCGGCAGGTTGCGCCGTTTTTCCCTGCCCAGGCCCATCATCATGGCCTTGGACCCCTGGTTGACCGATGGTCCGGTATAATCCAGGGTGTCCTGGGAGACGTTGGCAAAGATAAAAAGGTCCCGCTCCCACTGGATCCGTTCCAGGACATGGGTCCAGAGTTTGGGGAAATCGGCGACGTCCAGGCTGCCGTCCGTCACGATCAGGAATTTGGTCAGTGACAGTTGCCCCTCGCTCAGGATCCTCAGCCCGGAGGCAAAGGCCTCGCGGGGATATCGGTCGGCAACCCGGGCCGCGGCCAGGCAGTGAAATCCTGTTTCGCCGAAGGTCTTGAGCTGCAGCACCCCCTTCATGACCAGGGGAAAGAGCGGCGACAGCAGGTCCTGGAGGAAATTGCCGATAAAAAAATCTTCCTGTCTGGGCCGGCCGACCACCGTGGCAGGATAAATGGCGTCCCGGCGATGGTAGAGATGGGTGGTCTGAAAGACGGGATAATCGTGCTGCAGGGAGTTGTAGCCGTAATGGTCGCCAAATGGTCCTTCGGGCCGCCGCAGTTTGGGCGGCACGCTGCCCTTGATTGCAAATTCGGCCTGGGCGACCAGCCGGTGGCCGCCCAGCGGGTCCGGGGTCATTGCCAGTTTTTTCCCCTGCAGGAGGGAGGCGAGCATCAGCTCCGGGATGTCTTCGGGCAAGGGGGCAATGGCTGCCAGCATCAGGGCGGGCGGGCCGCCGATGAAAAGAGTCAGGGGCAGCGCCCGGTTCTGCTCCTCGGCCGCAAAATAATGGAAGCCGCCGCCCTTGTGGATCTGCCAGTGGATGCCGGTGGTGGTGTCATCAAAGCGCTGGATTCGATACATGCCGAGATTGTGGCCGCGGCCGTCGGGATGCTCCGTGTAGACCAGGGGCAGGGTGACAAAGGCGCCGCCGTCCGAATGCCAGCAGGTCAGGAGGGGCAGCTCCGTAAGGCGGGCCGGTTTTTGCAGGGATTCGAGTATCGGCGCGTGGCGGATGTTTTTCATGCCGATTTTCAAGGTCTGGCCGATGAGCGGCCGGACCCGCCGCAGGGTGTCGAGGGAGGGCGGCAGCAGATGTTCGGCCAGGTTGACCAGGTCACGGACAAAGTCCAGGGGCCTGCGGCCGAAGGCCAGTTCAAGACGACGGTCGCAGCCGAAGAGGTTGGTTACCACCGGGAAGGAAGAATTTTTGACGTTGGTGAACAACAGGGCCGGGCCGCCCCGGCCAATGACCCGCCGATGGATTTCGGCGATTTCCAGGTAGGGATCAACCGGGACGTCGATGGTCAGCAGTTCGTTCTCGCGGCGGAGAATGTCGAGAAAGTCTCGCAGGTTAAGGATGGGCTTCATGTTGGCAAAATTCCACTTTAAAGCCGCGAGACACGATCGGAATGACGTTTGTCCCCTAAAAACAGCTCGTGGTACTCTTTCTCCTGCAAATGATTGTGCATGATATCGGTAAGCAGGTCAACGACCCGCATTATTTCATCGTCCGTCATGCGGGGGATGAGTACCGAGGTCAGGTCTTTCTTGTTGAAAAGTCGCAGGAAAGCTGCCAGGGATTCCTCGTCGGTTGTCCGGTTCAGGCCGAAACAGATTTCCCCCTCTTTCTCCCCCATCCCTTTAACCTGCCTGGATTTTCCAGAAGACCTTGCGGTTCCTGGGGCCGTCAAATTCACAGAAGAAGATATGCTGCCAGGTGCCAAGCTGCAGACGGCCGGAATCGATAAAGACCGTGACCGAACTGCCGGTCATGGTCGCCATCGCGTGGGCCGGCGAGTTGCCCTCCAGGTGACGGTAAGGGTAGGACTGCGGCACCATTTCCCGGAAAACCCCCAGCAGGTCATGCTGCACGGCCGGGTCCGCCCCTTCGTTGATGGTCAGACCGGCCGTGGTATGAGGGTTATAGACAAAACAGACGCCATCGCGGACGCCGCTTGCCGTTACCGCCTGCTGAACCTGATTCGTGATATCCACAAACTCCATCCGGGCGGAGGTGGAGACCGCGAATTTTCCCGCCGGCATGGCGGGTTTAATTACTCCGCAGCTGCCAGCGGCCGTTCCGGTCCCGGCAGGCCGTGGTGTACGTTTTTTGCTGCCTGCCGTTGATGATCGCATCGATTTCAGCCTTTCGGCAGACCCGCTTGTCGGGGGTAGTGTAGGCGGGTTGCGGTGTGACCCGGTACTGATAACCCGTATCCGGATTCACCCACGAGGATGTACTGCCGGACACGCCCCGTTCATAGACATGGTTGAGCTGTTGACGGTCGTATTTGTCCATCTCGTTGCCGACAATGTAGCCGAGCATGGTGCCGACCGCCGCGCCGATCAGGGTGGACTCCGTGTTATGGCCGATGATCTGGCCGACCAGGGCGCCGCCGGCAGCTCCGCCAAGTGCGCCCTGCTGGCCCTTGTTCATATTGGTGCCCGCGCAGGAAGCGAGAAAAAAACCGGAAATAATCAAGATAGCAGCATATCGTTTCATGACATCCTCCTGAGGTTATAATGTTTTTTGAATCATGGTTTCGTGAGTCTCCGGCTTGGCCGGACACTCGCTCCTGAATCCGTGACGGCTCGAGGAATATTCCAGGCAATATGTGGAATTTATTGCATTATTGACGAATAAATGCATTTTATACTCTTCACCGCGCCGCCCTGCGGGGCGCCCGATAACGGCGCAGCTGCTGCGTTGGCAACTCGTTGATATCACACCAGGATAATCAACATCGCTGCCGCCTTGCATCTGCACCATTCTCGAACGCTCACGAATTCAGGTTGCTATGTTCAGGGCAGACAGCTTCATCCTCTTCGACTGCCACTGAAGAGGGCAGCCTCTTGGTGTTCTGCACGCCCAGCTTTCTCAAGGCCTCGGCACGGCTGATGAGGTTGCCCTTGCCCGAGGTCAGGCGTTTTCGAGCCAGCTGCCAGGCCTCAACGGTCTGGTTCAACCGGCCGCCGACCTCTTCAAGGGCCTCAACAAATCCTATAAATTTATCATAAAGATTCCCGGCCTGTTTGGCAATAGCTAAACTGTTGCGGTTTTGCTCCTCCTGGCGCCACATGTGGTTGATTGTGCGCAGAATAGCCAGCAGAGTCGAGGGGCTGGCCAGGATGATTTTTTTCCGCATGGCCTCGGTCAGCAGTTCCGGCTCCCGGCTGACGGCGGTCTGGAAAGCGCCCTCGGTCGGCATGAAGAGCAGGACAAAGTCCGGGCAGTTGACCCCCGGCAGCAGATGATATTCTTTACCGGCCAGGCTGTGGATGTGTTTTTTGAGCGAGTCGAGATGGTCTTGCAGGTAGTGTTGCTGTTCCTCCGGGGTTTCCGCCCGGCTGGCCTGTTCAAAGGCCGCGAGTGAGACCTTGGCGTCGATGATGATGTCTCTGCCCTTGGGGAGATGGATAATGACGTCGGGCAGGCGGGTCCGGCCGTTTTTGTCTTTCAGGCCGACCTGGGTGTCGAATTCGTGACCGCGCTGGAGACCGGAATCCTCCAGCAGTCGCTCAAGAATCATCTCGCCCCAGAGCCCCTGCACCTTGTTTTGGCTTTTCAGGGCGTTCGTCAGGTTGACGGCGTCCTTGCCGATCTGCTGGTTGAGGGTTTTGAGATGTTCGATTTCCTTGACCAGGGAAATTCGATCCCGGGATTCCCGGTCATAGACGTCTTCGACTTTTTTCTTGAACTCGCCAAGTTGCTCCCTGACCGGGTTCAGAAGTGCTGCCAGCGCCGTCTGGTGTTTTTGGCTCAGTATTTGTCCCTTTTCCGTAAAGATCCGGTCAGCCAGGATCTGAAAGTCAGATTCCAGCTGTTTGCGGGTGGCTTCGAGCAGGGTCCGGCCGGTATCGGCCTGCTTTTCCGCCGCTGCCAGCGCGGTTTGCAAAGCGGCCCGCCGGGCGGCCAGGTCCCGGTTTTCATTCTGCAGGCCGGTCCGTTCGTTGCGCAGCCGCGTTGCGGTCTGCTCAAGCATGGTCAATGCGCTTTGCTGCTGTTCCGCCCGGGCTGAACAGAGGAGGAGCTGACGGCGCGCCCGGCGCAGGGCCAAAACGCTGTAAAAGCAGGTCAGGGCCAGCCCGGTCAAGGCCAGGCCGGCCAGGATCAGAAGAGTTGTGTTGCTGAGATACATCCTGGATCCGTGACGGCTTGAGGTGGAGCCGGAAGGCCGCCGATTGCCAATGGCCTCTCAACGCTCCGGGATATCGGGCAAAAATAACGTTTTTTGATGGGTACCATCCGAGATAAGCAGAAGATAAGGACCCGGCTTAACGACAGCGGTTAAGCCGGCGCAGTTCTTCCAGTTCTTCGAGGAGATCCAGGACCAGCGCGCAGCCGGGCAGGTTGATCCGCAGGTCACGCTGCAGCCTGAGGGCGGTCTGGGTCCGGCGGATTTCAACGGCGGTAAAGCACCATTGCTGCGGACCGCTGCCCCTCGGCCTGAGCAGGCCTTCGTCGATCATCTCGTGAATCGTCTCGGCAGAGACATTGCACAGGCCGCACAGATCGCGCAGGTTGCAGATCATCTCTTCATCAAGGACCGTTCCGGTCAGCAGGGTCAAGTTTTGTGGCATTATTTTACACCCCCATGTTCTCTCTGGGGTTTATCGGCATGAGGCGGGCCATTTCCTGGTACAGCTTTTTCTGTTCTTTAGTCCGGGGCTTGGGCACGACGATCCGCAGTGTCACATACTGATCACCGGTTTGCGTGGCGCTGCAGAGACCCCGGCCCTTCAGGCGCAACTTGGAGCCGCCCTGGGAGCCGGCCGGAATCTTGAGCTCGACATTGCCGCCCAGGGTGGGCACGGTGACCGTGGCGCCGAGGGCCACCTCCCAGGGGGTGACCGGCAGCGTCAGGTAGATATCCCGTTTTTCAGCATGAAAGAGCGGGTCTTCGGCAAAGGCGATTTCGAGATAGAGATCGCCGCTTTTTCCGCCGCCGGTTCCCGGCATGCCCTGGCCTTCCAGCCTGATCCGCTGCCCCTCGATAATACCTTTGGGAATGGTGACATGCAGGGTATGAGGTTTGGTGGTGACATGACCGTTTTCGTCAACCACCGGACGGGTCAGGGTGATGGTCTGTTTGGAGCCGAGATAGGCATCCTGCAGGCGGATGACGATTTTGGCATGCTGGTTTTCACCCTGCGTTCGGAAGGTTCTCCGGGTTCCGCCGCCGGTATAGTGGCTGCGGCCGAAGAGTTCTTCAAAAAAATCACTGAAACCGCCGCCGGCCGCCTCGGTATATCCGGCCCCGGAAAATTCGAAACCGGCATCCCAGTTCGGCGGCGGTTTGAAATCCTGACCGGCTTGCCAGTTGGCGCCGAACTTGTCATATGCGGCCCGTTTTTCCGGATCACTGAGGACCTCGTAGGCCTCCCCCACATCCTTGAATTTTGTCTCGGCGTCGGTTTCCTTGCTGATGTCGGGATGGTACTTGCGGGCGAGGCGGCGATAGGCCCGTTTGATTTTATCCTGGGTGGCATCCCGGGAAACCCCGAGAATATGGTAGTAATCCTTGTATTCCATTTTGTCCTTGAGCAGCCTCCGTTTCTTTTTGCTTTGCAGGCAGTTAAAGGATACAGTAAATATCGTCTCATGAAAAGGAAAGAAAAAAGTTGCAGATCGTGATTATGGCAGGTTTTTTTTACTGAAAAAAGAGAAAAAAAACGGCGGAGACGCTGTGCCTTTGAACATAAATACGGTTTTCACTTTATGGTGAACTTGTTAATATGGTAGTAAGGGAAAAGAGAACAGGGGCGGGGGAGTCCCGCCGGGATGGTATTCCCGCCCGGATCGTGCTGGCCGGTTTCCGGGCAACGGGAAAGTCGGCAGTGGGCGGCCGGCTGGCCGTGCGGCTGCAATATCGCTTTATCGATACCGACGATGAACTGTGCGCCCGGATGAAGGGCAGTGTCACCGCCTTGGTCCGCCGGAGAGGCTGGCCGGCCTTTCGCAAGATGGAGCAGGCCCTGCTGGTCGAGCTGGCCGGGACCGAAGGGGTGGTCATTGCCACCGGCGGCGGTGCAATTATGCACCAGGACGAATGGCGGCTATTAAGAAAGGGCAGCCTGGTTGTCTGGCTGCGGGCCGGCGCCGCGACTATCCGCAAGCGCCTGGAGGCGGATGCCGCGTCAGCCGTCCAGCGCCCGTCACTGACAGGAATTGATCCGGCCCGGGAGATTGAAGAGGTGCTGGCCGCCCGGGAATCATTATATCGGCGGGGTTCGGATGTGGTCATTGAGACGGAGCATCGGACGCCGGAAGATATCGCCGCGGAAATCGAGCAACTTTGTGCGCCGTTTCGTAACTGATCACGGGGTTTGTAACTGTTTGATTTCACATGTCTCAGGACTGTAAGGTGTTTCGCCGTTGAGGGTTGAACTATGGCAGGAAATACATTTGGCACCTTGTTCCGGGTGACGACCTGGGGAGAATCGCATGGCCGGGCCATCGGCGCGGTCATTGACGGTTGTCCGCCGGGCATCGAGTTGACGCCGGAAATTATTCAGCAGGAACTGGAGCGTCGGCGGCCGGGTAAAAGCGCCGGGGAAAGTCCGCGCCGGGAACCGGATGTCGTCGAGATCATGTCCGGGACCTTCCGGCCGGATAACGCCCCCTGCGAGCTGACTACCGGCACCCCGATTTCTCTCGTCATCTTTAATAAGGACGCGCAGTCCAAGTCCTATGACAACCTGAAGGATGTGTTTCGCCCCGGCCACGGTGACCTGAGCTATCAGGCCAAGTACGGCATCCGCGATCATCGCGGCGGCGGCAGGGCTTCGGCCCGGGAAACAGCGGCCCGGGTGGCGGCCGGGGCCGTGGCCGGTCAACTGTTACGGGTGCACGGCATGGACGTCACCGGCTACACCGTGGCCCTGGGCGGAGTCCGGACGGACAAGAGGGATTTGACCGTCATCCGGGAGAACCGGCTTTTCTGCCCGGATAACGAGGCCGCCGCCCGCATGGAAGAGCGGATCAGCGAGGTCCGGAGCCAGGGTGATTCCCTGGGCGGGATTGTCGAAATCCGGGCGGTCTGCCCGCCGGGCCTGGGCGAGCCGGTTTTCGACAAGCTCGACGGGGAGCTGGCCCGCGCCCTCATGTCGATCGGCGCGGTCAAAGGGGTGGAGATCGGCGCCGGCTTTCAGGCGGCCGCAATGCTTGGCTCGGAAAATAACGATGCCATCTCCTCCGCAGGATTCCTCGGCAACAATGCCGGCGGTATCCTGGCCGGAATTTCCAGCGGCGGGGATCTGATCGTCCGGGTGGCGGTCAAGCCGATCCCCTCCATCGCCAAAGAGCAGCAGACCGTCAACCTGGACAACGAGCCGGTTGTCATCAAGGTGGGCGGACGGCACGATATTTCGGCCATCCCCCGGATCGTGCCGGTGTGCGAGGCCATGGTGCGGTTGACCCTGGCCGATCATCTCCTGCGTCAACTGGCCCTGCTTGAAACCGGACGAAGGTTAAAAGATCATGACCACCATCACTGCCGATAAACGGAAGATCCGCAGCGTCTGGATGGTCAGCCGCGAGTATGACGGCCTGGCCGGAGCCGGCGGCGTCAAGGATGTGTGCCGGCAGCTGGCCGAGGCCCTGGTCGAGCACGGCGGTTGCGCGGTGCGGGTGATTATCCCCCGCTACGGCTTCATGGAGCCCCGGTCCCTTGGCTTCAAGCCGCTGTCGCTGCCTGGCCGGCAGCCGGTGGAGCCCTGTCCCGGCAGTTGGCACCGGACCTTTGACGTGGACATGAATTACGTTGACGAGAACCGCCGGGAGGCGGTCTCGATCTGGCAGAACGAGATCCAGGGCGTTACCGTTTTCCTGGCGGAGGCGGAACGCTTTGCCGAAAAACTCGGGGTTTACGCCTATACCGCCGAGGAGGAAAAGCGGCATTCCTGGCAGCGCCAGGGCATGGGCCATTATGATTATTTCGCCATGAATATCCTGCTGCAGAAGTCGGCCATCGCCCTGATGATTCTCCTGGATGAGCGGCCCGACGTGATCCACTGCCAGGACGGTCATGCCGCGGTCCTGCCGGCCATGCTTCGGGAACACGAGGGTTATAGTCATTTTTTCCGGCACAGCGGCTGCGTGGTGACGGTGCACAATGCGGGAATCGGTTACCACCAGGACGTGGCCGACCTGGAGTTCGCCGCCGCCGTTACCGGCCTGCCCGACCGGGTGATTCGCGCCAACACGCTGAACGGCAGCTTTGATCCGTTTATTGCCGCCGCCGACTACGCGGTGCTGAATACGGTCAGTGAGCAGTATGCCCGTGAACTGCAGGAGACGGATGAAGACGTGCGGACCGGCGGGCTCGGCCATGGCCTGTTGCAGCGGGGGGTGCGCCTGGCCGGTATCACCAACGGTATCAACCCGCAGGATTTTGATCCGACAGAGCCGGAAAAACTGGGCCTGCCCGCCGCCTTTGACGTGGCCGGCGGCCACCTGGAAGGCAAGAGGGTCTGCAAGGAAACACTGATCCGTTCCCTGAACCGGGTAAAAAAACGGGCCCGGGTCGTGCAGCACGGTTCTTTGGCCGCAAAGCCGGAGCAGCCGCTTTTTACCTTTGTCGGCCGGCTGACCCTCCAGAAGGGCGTCGATCTTTTAGTGCAGAGCCTTGAGTCGCTCCTGGCCGAGGATGCCGGTTTTCAGACGCTGATCCTGGGCAGCGGCGCCCCCGAATTCGAGGCCCGCCTTATCGAGCTGGCGGGCGGCGATGAGTTCGGCGGCCGGATCTGTTTCCTCCAGGGGTATGATCCCGATCTGGCCCTGCAGGTGTATGCGGCCGGTGACTTTTTCCTGATTCCTTCCCTGTACGAACCCTGCGGCCTGACCGATTATATCGCCCAGTTGTTCGGGAACCTGCCCATTGTTCATTACGTGGGCGGCCTGGTCAAGGTGATCGACGGGACCACGGGATTCGCTTACCAGGACCACACCCCTTCGGCCCTGGGCGAAACCATGTGGCGGGCCATGGCGCTCTACCGCTCATCGCCGGCCGGAATCAAAACCATGCAGCAGGCGGCTGTCCGCCGTATTTACGAACACCATACCTGGGAGAAGGTCGTGGGCCGTTATCTTGAACTCTATGAGCAGGCCAGAAGGATGGTCTGCCGTTACTGAGCAATGAATACCGGGCTGTCGGCACCAAACGGTGATCCTCCGGAGCGGCGGAATCCGTGGTTTGCGAAACGGCATGATTTTTTTGTCCGCCGGGCGATCGATGAGTTTTTTCGTCTCACCCGCTCCTTTGAGGATATTTATCTCATCTACCTGGAGTGCCGGAGCCCCCTGGCCGATCCCCGTGCCGATCTGCTTGACCGGCAGACCGGCGAGGTGCGGACAAGGCTGTGGGACCGGCTTACGGTCATGGTGGGCACGGAAAACGAAAAAGGCCCCCTGTGGCGGTTGAAGGATCTCTGTCATCTCGTCTGGCCGAAAAGCGATGAACCTCAGGGGCAGGGCGGCAGCCTGATCGACTGGCTTGCCGGTGCGGTCTTTCACGAGGCCATGAAGCTCAAAGAAAATATTTATCTCCTGAACAGCTATGGTCCGGCCGCCTCTAAGATGCGGAGTTGTCCGGCCGGCCCGGTGCGGTTTTCCGGCCCCGGCCCGGCCCCGGTTCCCCGGCTGGAGAGTATGATCGATGTCCGGGGGCTGATCAGCCGGGCCGCCGCCGATGTGGTCGGCCAGATGGAACAGATCGCCTTTTTGCTGACTCATACCGCTTTCATCCTGCGGCTGATGATGCCGGATCTGGCCCGGAACATGCTGGTGGTCCGCCTGCTGGTGGAACGGGAAGATGTTTTGCGGCGGTTATGGGGAGAAACCCTGGAGGCGGTGTTTACGGATATGTTCTACGGTGATGCCGCCGAGGGCTTCTGTACCGCGGGCAGGAGTTATCTGCGCGGCCAGTGGTTCCCGCAGGCGCTGCGGATGTATCAGAAGGCGCTTGCCGTGAGTCCGACATGCGATGAGGCGATAACCAGGTTGGTGCAACTGCAGGCCGTTGTTCGTGAGAACCGGCAGCTGCTTGGTATTACATAAATGACGGGATCGAACGGGAGGAATGGGCCATGACTGTAAAGATAGGGATCAACGGATTTGGGCGGATCGGCCGGAATATTTTCCGGGCAATCGGCCGGGACGAGGCTTTTGCGGACATCGAGGTAGTGGGCATCAACGATCTGACCGATGTCCGGACCATCGCCCATCTGCTCAAGTATGATTCAATCATGGGTGTTTTTGCCAGTGAGGTCGCGGTGGACGGGAACGGCATCGTGGTGGACGGCCGGCCGGTTGCCGTCACCAGCCACCGGCAGCCGAAGGATATTCCCTGGATGGATCTCGGGGCGGAATATGTCCTGGAGTGTACCGGTCTTTTCCGGGACGCTGATTCGGCGAAGGCCCATATCGACGCCGGGGCGGCCAAGGTGATTATCTCGGCCCCGGCAAAAGGCGAGGTCAAGACCATTGTCATGGGCGTGAATGAAGATGAATATGATCCCACCGGGCACCATGTGGTTTCCAACGCCTCGTGCACGACCAACTGCCTGGCCCCCGTGGCCCAGGTTATTTTGAATCATTTCGGGATCAGGAGGGGCTTGATGACCACGATTCACGCCTATACCGGCGATCAGCGGCTGCTTGATTTTCCGCATAACGACCTGCGGCGGGCCCGGGCCGCCGCCATGTCCATGATTCCCACCAAGACCGGCGCCGCGGCCGCGGTTGCCCTGGTTCTGCCGGAACTCAAGAACAAGTTCGACGGCCTGGCGGTGCGGGTGCCGACTCCCAATGTATCCCTGGTGGATGTGGTCATGGAGGTGGAAAGGGAAACCTCGGTCCCAGAGGTGAACCAGGCCCTGCAGGAGGAGGCCGGCCGCTACCTGCGCTATACCGAAGAACCCCTGGTTTCCGTTGATTTTCAGGGGGATCCGCACTCGTCCATTGTTGACGGGCTCTGTACCAGGGTCCTGGGCAACTCCGTGAAGGTCATGGCCTGGTACGATAACGAGTGGGGCTATTCCAACCGGATGCTTGACCTGGTTCTGCATATGGCGGCCAGCAAGCCCTTGTAACCGTACGAGTTTACCAGCACCTCATCTGCGCCCGTTTGGGCCTGCTCACATCCGCCAAGGATAGATTCGGAGTCCCAACGCACGAATCCAGGGCACTGGTGAACTCGTACGGGCTGAGTATCCTCACCCGGGTTTGTCCGCCCCTGGTGAACGGCCCGGTCCGGCTTCGTTTGCTCAGGGCTTCTCAACGCGCGGCGGGCCGGCGGGCTTGAGGGGTAAACGGATGGTAAAGCGGCTGCCGTGGTCGACCTCGCTCTGCACTGAAATCATGCCCCTGTGATTCTGGATGGTCTTCAAGGCAAAGGTGAGCCCGAGACCAGGACCATAGATCTTCGAGGTGGAAAAGGGGTCATAGATATTTTTGATCACGTCCCGGGGAATGCCTTTGCCGCTGTCACTGATTTCGATTTCAAAGAAACCGTCATGTATGCCGGAGGCAATGGTGAGCCTCTTTTCGGGACTGTTCTCCATGGCCTCGATGCCGTTCTCGATGATGCAGGCGATGGCGGTCGCGAGATTGTCACGGTCGGCCGGGATCCGGGGCGGATTTTCCATCAGGCGGGTTTCCACGGTGACTTTTTTGTCCCTGATCTGCGAATCATTCCGGGCCAGGGCCAGCCTGATAATTTCGTTCATGTCGGCCTTCTCCGTGTAGGACAGAGTGGCGGACTTGAGGGCCAGCAGCTTGGCGACCATTTTTTCCAGCGCCACGACATTTTGCAGGATGATGTCGAGATATTTGATGTTCGGGTCATCCGCCGCCAGGTTATCCCTGACGCGCCGGGCAAAGCCGCCTATGGTCACCAGCGGGTTGCGCACCTCGTGGGAGACTTCGTCCACCATCTGGTCAAGGGCGGCCAGCTTTTCCTGCTCGGCCTGTTTGATACTGGCGTCTTTGCGGGCCAGGAGAGACCTGACCCGGGCGGCCAGCTCTTTGTAGTCAAAGGGTTTGGTGAGATAGCCGTCGGCCCCGGTGTCGAGGCCCTTGATCTTGTCCGGGACCTCGCTCTTGGCGGTGAGCATGAGGATGGGGATATGCTTTGTGGTCTCGTCCTTTTTGAGCCGCCGGCAGACCTCGTAACCGTCCAGCCTGGGCATCATCACATCCAGGAGAATGATATCCGGCTCGTAATCCCGCACTTGCCGGAGGGCCTCTTCGCCGTCATAGGCGGCCGCCGTGTCATACCCCTCGGCCCGGAACCTTTTGGTCAGCAGTTCAACGGTGTCGACGGTATCGTCGACAATCAGAATTTTTGCCTTTTTTTCCACAGTTGCGGCTCCGCCGCCGGTCAATCCAGAAAGGGTTTGATCCGGTCGTAAAGATCATGGATATTGATGGGTTTGGTGATATAGCCTTCACAGCCGGCGGCCAGCGCCTTCTCCCTGTCACCTTTCATGGCATGGGCGGTGAGGGCGATGATCGGGATTGCGGCAAAGTTCTGGTCGCTTTTCAACCGCCGGGTTACCTCGTAGCCATCGATCTTGGGCAGTGAAATGTCCATCAGGATCAGGTCCGGCCGCTCTGTTGTGACTTTTTCAAGGGCGTCCTCGCCGTCAACTGCTTCAACAAGCTGTAATCCTTTATTTTTCAGGATTTTTATCACCAGCTCCCGGCTGTCCAGGTTGTCGTCCACAACCAGGATTTTTTTGGGTGGTTTGTTTTGTTCTTCCATCGGATAGCTCCATTACCTTCGTGTTCAGTGCCTGCGAGATCACGAATGGTTGTTTTTTCATTAGCGGCTCGTCCCGAAGTCCCTGCTACATCTTGCTGATGATCTCTTTGAGTTCCGCCAGCAGGACGTTCTCTTCCAGCAGGCCCCGGTTCAGGATCGCCTGGATGCCACCGTTGAGTTTCACAATCTGTTCGTCGCTCAAATCCTTCTCGGTAATAAGAATAAAGGGAATATTTTTTGTTTTTTCTTCCGCCTTGACATGTTTGACGAGATCGAGTCCGGACCCTGAATCAGGCATAATCAGGTTGACGATAATGAGATCCGGTTTCGTCCGGTTCAGGGCATCCATGGCTTCCCGGCTGTTCGCCGCGGCCGTCAGTTCCACGTCGGCCTCTCCCAGGAAGCCGGCCATGAGCTCCCTGGTCGCCTGGTCAGGGTCAACGATGAGTACCTTTTTGATCCGGGTCAGCTTTTCCAGGTTTTTTAATTTATTCAGCAAGACCTTTTTATTGATCGGTTTGACAATGTATTCCGCCGCCCCCAGACTGAAGCCCCTGTTCTTATCGTCGACAATCGAAAGGATGATGACCGGGATATCCTGGGTTGCCGGGGTGCTTTTCAGCTCCTGCAGGACCTGCCAGCCGTCCTTGCCCGGCATCATGATATCCAGGGTAATGGCGGCGGGTCGTATCTCAAGGGCTTTGTCGACCGCATTTTCGCTGTCCATCAGGCCGATAACGTTGTAGGCGGTACCGATATTTTTCCGGATCAGCTCAATAACCTCGGGGTTGTCGTCAATGACCAGTATTGTTTTGCGCGTCGTTTTGCCGGCCGTATTTGTCGTTGACACCTCCTGGCCCCCGTTGCCGTTGTCCCCGGCCGGCTTGTTGTTTTTGCTGAGTACCAGTTTTTCAAGCACTTCGCAGGCCTTGCAGAACTCCACTTTTTCAGGGTACTTGGCCACCTGGATCCCCTTGCAGTGCGTACCGGCAATAAGCCAGCAACGGTGTTCCTTGCTGCCGTAAGCCGGGCAGCTGGTCTGGCCGCAGTGGGTATATTCCCAGCACCTGATGACCTTGCCGCCGTAGGTCGGTTCCTTGAGAAAGGTTTCGGGCGGTTTATTGAAATATTCGGCAAATTTCTCCGCCATGATCGGTTCAAGCACCGGCTCGGCCGGCTTGTCAAACACCTTTTTCTGGGCCGGCAGGGTGAAGATCAGCCTGGTGCCCTTGCCGAATTCGCTTTCCGCCCAGATGACTCCTTTGTGCAGGACAACCAGGCCCCGGGCAATGCTGAGGCCAAGGCCGGTGCCCTCGTACTGGCGGATGGTGGAGACATCGATCTGGCTGAATTTGTCAAAGAGCTTGCCCATGTCGTCTTTTTTGATGCCGATGCCGGTGTCTTCCACGCATATTTCAACAAAAAGCGGCTTCTCGCCCGGCTTTATACCGATGCTCGAGGGGCGGGCATGGATGGTGATCCCGCCCCGTTCGGTGAACTTGACGGCATTGGACAGGAGATTGTTCAGGATCTGCCTGGTCTTGTCATCGTCGATAAAGACCGGCGGCAGGTCAGGGGCGAAGTCAAAGGAGATGGTCAGGTTTTTTTCCTCAAGGGCGGGCTTGAAAGTGGAGGCGGTCGTTTTGATTAGCTCCTTGATGTCCGTTTCCTCGGGAACGAGTTCGATCTTGCCGGATTCGATTTTCGACATATCGAGAATGTCATTGATGAGTTGCAGGAGGTGCTTGGCGTTGTTGGCCACCTTTTGCAGACTCTTTTCCTGTTCCTCGTTGATCTCGCCATCCACCCGGTCAAGGAGGAGGGCGGTATAGCCGATGATGGAATTCATCGGGGTCCGCAGTTCGTGCGACATGTTGGCCAGAAAGGATGATTTGAGCCGGTCAAGCTCCCGCAGCTCGCGGTTGGCCTGCTCCAGCAGGAGGGTGCGGTCCCTGAGCATCATGGTGCGCCGGGCGACCTCATGCTCCAGTTCCCGGCTGAAAGAGGATATCTTGTTATAGAGTTTTTCCAGGTTGTCGAGCATCTGGTTGGTATGGGCGGCGATTTTGTCCATAACGCATTTGTCACATTCTTCGCCGGACAAGGCCGCCCGGACCTTCAGGTTGCCCTCGGAAGCCTGGGCCAGGACTTTTAAAAGATTTTCCGCCCGGAGTTCAAGATATTGGCGCTGTTCTTCCTCGCGCTTGGCCATCTGCTTGACATACTGCAGCCTCTCGACCTCGAGAATGTCGGAGATGTCCTTGAATACCTCCACCGCGCCGACAATCCGGCCATGGGCGTCTTTCAGGGCGCTGGCGCTGGTCATGATGGGGATTTTTTTCCCTGTCTTGCTGACAATGGTTGTCCTGATGCCCTTGACGGGGAGTCCTTCCTTGAAGGTTCTTTGCACGGGGCAGTCGGTCTTGTTACAGATGTCACTGTGGAGAATTTCGCGGCAGGTGAGTTTGCCTTCCGTTTCCTCCCTGCTGTAGCCGGTGATCAGGGCGCATGCTTCGTTCATGTAGGTCACGATCATATCGAGATCGACCATGAACAGGGGGTCGGCGATGACTTTTTTCAGGCTGTCGGCCACCTCGATCTGTTCCTTGATGCTGGTGACCATCGAGTTGAAGGACTCGCCGAGGACGCCGATGGAATCCTCGCTCCGGACCGGCACGGACACGGTAAGGTCCCCCCGGGCCAATTGTTCCGCCTTGGCGGCCAGTTCACTGACGGGCCTGGTGACCAGCTTGATCAGCAGGAAATAGATCAGGGCGATGATGACCCCGATGCCGAGGACGCTGATGGCGATGGTTTTGTTGCGCAGCGAGGCGATGGCTGCATAGGTGGCATCGGTGGAGCGCTTGGTCAGCAGGCTGCCCAGTACTTTCCTGGTGGCGCCGTGGCAATGATGGCATTCTTTTTCATTGAGAATGCGATGGATGGTAATCAGGTATTTCCTGCCGTCCTGTTCCTCTTCAAATGATACCTGGTGGCCGGGGGCACCGTTGCGCAGGAGTTTGCCGAGGGCCGCCAGGGCCTCCGGGCTGTGGACGAACCGGGCGACCGGGGTGTTGATTCTCTTCGTATCGGTGGCAAAGACAATCCGCTGGTCGAAATCACAGATCACGATTTCCGTGCCGTGCAACTGGTTCCTGATGTCGGAAAACTGTTTTTCAATCGAGGCGCTGTCGCCGACCGACATAGGGTGCTTGATTCCGGCATAGGCCAGGGATTTCATCTCCTGGCCGAATTCGGTCATCCTTTCCCTGATCTGTTTCCGCTGGTTCTTAACGCTGATGCTGATGACCGCCCCCATAACCAGGGCCACACTGATGGTGAGGACGATCAGGATTTTCAGGGCCAGCCGTTTTCTGATGGGATCAAGGAGGCTGAACATGTCAATGGCCCCCGCCATGGATAAGCGGCGTGTACCTGAAGGCCTTGATCCGGGCCGAGATATGGCAGACTTCGCAATCTTTCCTGGTCAGGTTACTTTTGATGGCGGCGGGGTCTTGGGTTTTGGCGTGGATTGAGCCCGGCCCGTGACAGACCTCGCAGCCGTCGTTTTTCAGCCCCGGAGTCTTTTCAACGCTGATAAAGCCGCCGGGCTTGCCGTAACCCGTTGTATGGCAACCGTAACACTTTTTAAGATCATCTTTGCTCAGACCTTTTTTGAGTCGTTCAATGGACTGGTATGATTTGCTTTTTTGGGCATACTTGGTAAAGCTGGCATATTCTTTTTTGTGGCAGGGCCGGCAGGCCCTGGAGCCGATATATCTTGCTGCCGGTCCCTGCTGTCCGGCAAGGGATGGAGTCGAAATCAGGACCGCAAGACAGAAGAAGGTGCCGGTCAGAGTAAGAAAGAGGCCGTGGTGTCTGAGAGTCAACAACAACCCGCCGGTCATAATCATACCTGCTGGAAAAGATGACGGAAACAAGTGCCGGCAGCGGGTAATGGAGCTTGCCGAACACTGAAATTTACCCTTGATTAATTTATACCTGCTACCGGCGGGTCTGTCAATTTTACCAGCCAGTTGCGACTCGGTTTTTCGGAAATAAAGAAATTGACTCGGCCGCCATTTTATTGTACTCAACAAAAGATCATACTTAATAAAATTACAGAGTTTTTCAGGTTCCGCCGGGACGGATGAAAAGGGAACCCCGTGCAAATCGGGGACGGACCCGCCGCTGTAATCCCTCTTTCTTCGGGAAAGAAAAGACCCTGGCAGTCGAGAGTGTCACTGTTGTGCCGAGGCGCAACGGGAAGGCCGCTGCCAGGGTGGGAAAGTCAGAAGACCTGCCTGAAAAAAATACAGCAGAACTCCGTGGACCAGGGACTGCTGACGACGAATCTGCGGGAAAATCAGGGACCCCGGATCGATAATAATCGGTCCGGGGTTTTTTTTATTTTTGCTAAACGGAAATTTATCATGCGAATCTGGGAAGTGTTTCAGAGCGGCGGTCCGGTTATGTGGCCGCTGCTGGCCTGTTCTTTTCTTGCCCTGGTTGTTATCCTGGAGCGGACCATGTTCTGGCTGGGCGCCTTTTGGCAGCGAAGCCGCGGTTTACCCGGTGAGGTCCTCGGGCTGGCCGCCAGGGGACAGTGGGAACAGATCAGGCAGCGGACGGAGGGCAGCCCTAATTATGTGATCCGGGTGCTGGTCTCCGGTATTCTGCACCGGGATTTTGATATGGGCAAGGCCATGGAGGCTGAAGCCGAGCAGCAGATCAGGGAGATGCGGCGGTTTATGGGGGTGCTTGACACCATGATCACCGTGTCGCCGCTGCTGGGCATTTTCGGGACGGTACTCGGCATCATCACTTCGTTTAAGGTCCTGGGGATGTCCGGCCTGCAAGACCCCAGGGCGGTGACCGGCGGCATAGCCCAGGCCCTGATCACGACGGCGGCCGGGCTTGGCATTGCCATTGCCTCGGTTTTTCCCTACAATTATTTCAACAGCCGTATCGACCACGCCTGTCATGAGATGGAAAAGTACGCCACCGGCCTGGAGCTGGCCAGTGAGCGTGCAGTCGCCGAAAACGGTAAAAAAACGGAGCGGGACGCGGCATGAAAATCGGTAAGCGCGTCATAACCCGGCCGGTGCGTATCGAGATGGTACCGCTGATCGATATCGTCTTCCTGCTGCTGGTTTTCTTTATCTACGCCATGCTGTCCATGGCGGTGCAGCGGGGAATGAATGTGGACCTGCCGGTTTCGACCCGCACCGTCCGAGCCCCGGAATCGTCTTTGTCCGTATCGGTAGTGGACCGGGGCGGCCGGGCGGTCGTTTACCTGAACAAGGAAAAAGTGACGCTTGCCGGGTTGGAAACCAGGCTGCGACAGAAGGCCGGCAGGGGGGGCGCTAAACCGGCGGTCTTGATTTTTGTCGACAAGACCGTTTCCTACCAGCAACTTTATCGGGTGCTTGACCGGATCAACGCTGCCGGCATCTCCGCCCTGTCGCTGCAGGCAGAGCAGAAGAGGTAAGCCGTGCAGCGGTTGCTCCCGGCCCTGGTGCTGGCCCTGGTCTGCCATGTCCTGTTTTTGCGCCTGCGGCTGCCGTCCGGGCCGGATTCTCCGCCGCGGATCCCTGCCGTGCGGGAGGTGACCGTAAGCCTTGTCCGGGCCGCGCCGGAACGGGAGACGGGGCCTGCCGCAGTCAAGATCGCCGCCCCGGCGGTGATAAAAAAACCGGAAAAGGTGGTGAAGCCGCCGGTGAAACGCCCTGAACCGATGAAACATCCTGAACCGGTGAAACCGTTGCGGCCCAAGGCGGCGGATGAACGGAAAAAGGTGATTCCGGAACCGGTTAAAAAAGAGATTGCGTCAAGGTCCGCCGAAGCGAGATCGTTGCGCCGGCAGGAAAAACAAAAGACGGAGGCGCGCAAGTCCGTTTCTGGGACCGGGGCGGGCGCCGATCTCGCGGCGCAGAAGTCGGCGGCCGGCGTTGTCCGCCGGGCCGAACCCGCTTATGATTTGAATCCGGCGCCTGAATATCCCCGCCTGGCCCGCCGCCGGGGCTGGCAGGGAACGGTGCTCCTGGCCGTCGAGGTGAAAGAGGACGGTACGGTGGGAGCCGTGTCCGTCCGGACCGGCAGCTCCTATCCTCTCCTGGACGAGGCTGCCCTGGAAGCGGTTGAAAAATGGCGTTTTATTCCGGGAACGAAGGACGGTCTGTCGGTGGCGATGGAGGTCCTGGTGCCGGTACATTTTGTTTTGCAGAGAGCACCATGAAAAACGGATCACTGTCGGCCGGCGTTGTCCTGCTTCTTCTCATCCTTCCGCTCACAGCCCCGGCAGCGGCGGTCCGGGCCGGAGCGGTCCGCCTGGTGGTGGACCAGGTGGGACGATCCGTGCGGGTGCCGGATCGTCCCCGGCGGGTTGTCTCTTTAATGCCCAGCATCACCGAGGAGGTCTTTGACCTGGGGCGCGGCGCTCTCCTGGTCGGGGTGACGCTCTATGCCAAAGAACCGCCGGCCGCGGCGGCGCTGCCCCGGGTCGGCAGCTACGTCAACCCGGACCTTGAACGGATTGTGGCCCTGCGCCCCGATCTCTGTTTGGCGGCCCGGGACGGCAATCCCGCAGACCTGGTCCGCCGGCTCGCAGAGCTGAATATCCCTGTTTTTGCCCTGGACCCGCAGACTCTGCCGGCAATCATGGATTCGGTCCGCCTGCTTGGCAGTCTGCTCCACGCTGAAAAAAAGGCCGCCGGGATCGTCGCGGCCATGAAGCGGAAAATGGCCGCAGTGGCTCGGCGGGTCGCCGGCGCCGCTGACCGGCCCAGGGTATTTTTTCAGATTGACGCCTCCCCCATTGTTTCGGCCGGTTCCGGGACCTTTATCGACCGGCTTATTACCCGCGCCGGCGGGATCAATCTGGCGGCCGGGCCGACCGCTTATCCCCGTTTTTCCTGGGAGGACATGCTGGCCATGCAGCCCGATGTAGTCATCATTGCCTCCATGGCCGGTGGTTACACGGAAAAACAATTGAAGGCCGGGTGGCGGCAATGGCCGCAGATCCCGGCGGTACGGCAGGGCCGTCTCTTTGTGGTCGATGCCGCCCTGTTCGACCGCCCCGGCCCGCGGCTGGTTGACGGGCTGGTTCGCCTGGCGGATATCTTTTACCCCGGGGGCCATGTTGTTCCAAAGCCATAGTTCCCTCTCCCGCAGATTGCTGTTTATTGTCCCTTTGCTCGGCTTGATCCTGCTGCTGTCCATGGTTGCCTCCCTGTTGGAGGGTTCATCCGGCCTGGGCATTGCCGATGTGCTGGCATCGTTTTCCGGCGGGGGCGGCAAGGCCGCCGTCGTGCAAACGATTCTCTGGCGGATCCGCCTGCCCCGGGCCGTGCTGGCCGCGGCAGTGGGGGCCACTCTTTCCCTGGGCGGTCTGGTCTTCCAGGCCCGGCTCGGCAATCCCCTGGCCGAACCCTATATCCTCGGTATTTCCGGCGGGGCCGCCGTCGGCGCCATCCTCGGCATGTTTTTCGGCCTGGCCATGTTCCCCGGCGTCACGCTGCTCGCCTTTGCCGGTGCCATGCTGGTTATGGCTACGGTCCTGCTGCTGGCCCGAACCAGGGGAGGCGGCCGGAGTGATTTTCTCCTGCTGGCCGGCGTGATGCTGAATGCCTTCTGTTCCGCCTGCATCATGTTTCTCCTTTCCCTGTCCCGCGGTTCGCAGGTGCAGCATATCCTGTTCTGGCTGATGGGCGACCTCTCCATGGCAGAGCCGGGACGGCTCTGGCTGCTTCTGCCCCTGCCGGCCTGTTTTTTCCTGATCCTGATCCTGGCCCGGCCCATGAATCTGCTGCTTACCGGCCAGGAATCCGCCGCCGCCCTGGGCGTTCATGTGCAGCGTCTCACCTGGGTCCTGTTGGGGACGACATCTTTTATGGTGAGCCTGGTTGTGAGTCAATCCGGGCTGGTCGGCTTTGTCGGCCTGCTGGTCCCCCATTTTTTCCGCCTCCTGCTGGGACCGGACCACCGGATCCTGGTCCCGGCCTGTATCCTGGGCGGAGGAGCCTACCTGGTGCTCTGCGACCTCCTGGCCCGGGCTTTGCCGGCCGGCGGCGAGATGCCGGTCGGGGTCATTACCGCCCTGGTCGGCGCCCCGCTTTTTGTCTTTCTGCTCTGGAGGTCCAGGACGTGAAAGCTGTAGCCGTTTCAGGGTTGCGGGTTCGAGCCGGCCGCCGGGAGATCATCACCGATCTCTCCTGCGCGGCGGAGCAGGGGGATTTCCTGGCCGTTATCGGTCCCAACGGCGCCGGGAAAACCACGCTTTTGAAGGTCATGGCCGGCCTGATCTCTCCGGCATCGGGAGAGCTGCGGGTTCTGGGCCGTCCCCTGGCCGCATACTCCAGGCGGCAGCTGGCCGCCACCGTGGCCCTGGTCACGCAGCAACTGAACCCGGATTTTCCCTTTACCGTGGAGGAAACGGTGCTCATGGGCCGCGCCCCGCATCTGGGTCTGCTGGAGCGGGAACGGCGGCATGATTTTGACATTGCCCGGCAGGCCATGGCCTTTACCCAGGTGGACCATCTGGCCGCCCGCCGGCTCGATCAGCTTTCCGGGGGCGAACGCCAGCGGGTCATGATTGCCCGCGCCATCTGCCAGCAACCGCGGATTATGCTCCTTGACGAGCCGACCGCGGCTCTGGACCCCGCCCATCAGCTCGCGATCATGCAGCTCCTGCACCGCCTTCTTAAAGCGGAAGGCATGACCGTCATCATGGTGTCCCACGATCTCAACCTGGCGGCCATGTTCGCCGGTCGTGTCCTGCTGATTAAAGAAGGGCGGGGGCTGGCAATCGGTCCGCCTGAAGAAATTCTCACGCCCGATTATCTGCGTCAGGCCTATGGCTGCTCCATGTACGTAGACCGGCATCCACTGGGTGGAACGGTACGGGTGAGCCTTGTTGCCGAAAATGATCACTCCCTTTGCAAAGCCGTATCCACACCTGTTGATTGATCTGGATTTTATTGAATCTTTTCGAGACTGCGACAATTTGCCACATGTGCAAAGATCTACAACGTGGTAATATTATCTATATGTTTTCCTCGTCCAGGGAGAAACGGTCGTTGTCTTGCCAGCTTCTTGGCCGAGGAAAAGGGCAACAACGAAAACATCATCAGGAGGAGCAATGAGGATGAAGAAAAAGAACAGATTGGCTCTGGTAGCGGCATCTCTTTTGGGTTTTGCCTGCATTATGAGTCCCGGAGGTCAGCTTAACGCTCAAGAGGCGACTTCGAGCAGCGCCTGTATCAAGTGTCATACAGACCTGGAGGCAATGGACAGATACGGAGCGGCTTCCGCCAGCAGTGCCTCAGCGATAGCGGGCTGAGGCGTTTCTGCTCCTCAGGTGAGGGGCCGGGATACGTATGGTGTTTCCAAGGATTTCGTCAACTCGGTTCACGGCGAAATAGGTTGTATCAACTGTCATAAGGGGCAGAATGTCAGCGACAAGGATAAAGCCCACAAGGGTCTGGTCAAGGATCCTTCGGAAAAGAACGGCAGCGGGGTCTGCGGGGAGTGTCATGACAGTATAGCCGCTTCTTACAAGAATTCCATGCACTACAGGTTAAACGGGATTTCCGACATTGTCGGCACGATAATCAAACCTCATAAAATGGCTAATACCCTGCTGCCGGCAGCCTGGGCGCTTGA
Organism: bacterium BMS3Bbin14; assembly: GCA_002897615.1. GTDB lineage: Bacteria > Desulfobacterota > Desulfobulbia > Desulfobulbales > Desulfobulbaceae > BMS3Abin13. Next base: position 26,289 of record BDTX01000025.1, on the reverse strand, counting down.
CTGTGCAAACTGTCATGCCAGTTGCGGCAGCTGTCATGTTGCCTGGCCCGCCGTTGCGAAAGGTGGCCTGCTCAACCGTCACGAGTTCATGAAAACTCCGCCCATGGACAAAACCTGTTATGCCTGCCATGGTTCCCGCTTCGCCGGTGAATATATGGGTAAACTGGGCGCCACCGCCGATGTCCATTATGAAAAAGGACAGATGAGCTGTGTTGATTGCCATAAGGCCGGTGAGCTCCACAAGACCGAGCCGAAGGGCGTCAACCGCTACTATGCGGTCAAGACCGTCCGCTGTACCCAGTGTCATCCCGATGCCGCCAAGCCCGGCCGTTCCAAAATCGCCATGCACAACGCCCACAAGGCCGGGACTGTCGCCTGTGCGGTCTGTCATGCCAATAAATATTTCAACTGCACAAATTGCCACGTTTCCCTGGATTTCAAACAAGCTGGCAAGAATCCCACGGTTATTTTTCCGTCGGATCCGCTGTTCACTTTCAAAATCGGTAGAAATATCGATCGAAGTCCAGCCAACCCCTATAAATATAACCTGGTTCGCCATACTCCTATGAAAAAGGATACCCTGGCCTCCTTCCGTTATTTTCAGGCGGTGTTGAAAGGTGCGCCCGGTCCCAAGGATCTCGTTTCCAATTATGACGCCCTGCCGACATGGAACTCGGCCTCGATTCACAGCATCCAGCTGGATACACCGCAGAATCGTTCCTGCAATGCGTGTCATGGACACACGGAATTATTCCTGACAAAAGCCGATCTGGCCCCGGGTGATCCGGCTGCCAATCTGAAAGTCATTGTCAAGAAAATCCCTGCCAAGATAAAGCGGTAAGGTAATGGCAGACAATGTGAAGTCCATACATTCGGCTAACGGCTAACGAGAATAAAAGGAGTACGTTCATGATTAGAAAACGATTGCAATTAACGATAATCACGCTGTTGTTGATCCTGACCGGAGGTTTCTCCGGCACGGCGACAGCCGCCGGGGCAAGCACCCTGGTCACCACTAAATGGCTTGCCGGACATCTTGGCGACAAAAATCTTGTCCTCATTGATGTCAGGACAGCGAACAATTACGGTGTCGGTCACCTCCCCGGTGCCGTCAGCATGCCCTATGGGAAAATTGAGCCCATGACTAAAGACGACTCGTGCCGGTTGATGCCGAGTCCTGCCGCTTTGACTGCGACGCTGCGGGGTATGGGGGTAAACGCATCCAGTCATGTTGTTGTTTATGACCAGGGCAATACGGCCTCCGATGCAACCAAGGGGGCTACCGCCTGCTGGATCCTGGAATCCATGGGGATGAACAATGTTTCATACCTTAACGGCGGTTTCACCAAGTGGACCTTTGAAGGCAGGATCATTGATAATAAAAAGCCTGCACCCAAGGCCGGCAATTTTACCGCCAAGCTGGATCCCGCCAAGGTGGCGACACTGAAGGAGGTCCGGGCCGCTGCCAGGACCCAAAAAGTGATCCTGGTTGATGCCCGTAGCGCCGACCAGCATTTCGGTGCGACCAAAAGCTTCGAGGTGGAACGATTCGGTCACATTCGGGGTTCACTCGACATGCCTGCCCCTTATCTCACCAATGCCGGGATCAACCGCGCCCCGGCCACTCTCAAGAGTAAAAAGGTCCTCGCCGCCATTGCAAAAGGGATCGGCCTGACCAAAAACAAGAACGCTAAAATCATTGTCTATTGCAACTCCGGACAGTTTGCAGGCCTGGACTATTTAGTTCTCCATCATATATTGGGTTACAGGAACGTCAGTGTCTTTGACGGATCCATGATGGAGTACGCGAGTCACGAGAAACTGCCCCTGGTTCGGTTCGCATGGGGACATGTCAAATAAGTAATCAAGATTACATGACTGTTTGGAGGATAATGATGAAAGCGATGAACAGAATACGGGCGTCACTTATTGGCGCAATCTTATTCCTTTTCTGTATTCCGGCTCTGTCTTGTGCCGGCTCGGCCAACCTGGTCAGCGTTGGCTGGCTGGCCAGCCACATGAAGCAGAAGAACCTTGTCATTCTGGACGTGAGTGATTTTACTCATTATGAGGAAAATCACATTCCAGGGGCGATCCGGGCCTTTGGACCATGGCAGATCATGAATGCCGATTTTGTCGGCTTCATGATGCCCAGCCAGGACCAACTGGTCAAAATGCTGCGGACCTACGGGGTGAACAACAATTCCTCGATCGTTATATATGACGAGGGGAACACGGCCAATGACACTGCAAAGAGCGCCCGGGCACTGTGGACGATTAATGTCCTGGGACACAAGCGGGTCGCCATCCTGAACGGTGGACTTTCCGCCTGGAAGAGGGCGGGGAAAAAGGTTACCACGCAAGATGTTGCGCCTTTATACGGCAATTTCACGGCCAGACCGGTTCCGGCTCTGGTCGCGACCTTGAAGGAAGTGGAGAAGAAGATCGGCTCGAAAAAGGTTGTTTTTCTCGACAACCGCGGAGCGGATGAATATTTTGGCCAGGAAAAGAGAAGTTATATCAAGCGATTCGGCCACCTGCCGGGAGCACTGCTCTGGCCGGCATCGTACATGACCAATGCCGGTGTCGACTTTTCCCCGTCCCTTTTCAGGAACGTGAAAGAGTTGCGAAAAATGGCCAAGGGCGTAGGCCTCCCCGCGAATAAGAACGTGGAGATCATCACCTACAGTAATCAAGGCTCGTCTGCGGCCATGGGTTATTACGTCCTGCATGATATTCTTGGCTACCGCAACGTCAAGCTCTATGACGGCTCCATCCTGCAAGCCGCAGCCGTTACGGCTGTGCCCTTGAACATAAATGGCTGGGGATTTAATTAAAAACATGTAGTTTTCCCCGTCATACATATCTCAACAGCCAAAGGAGTCTGCCCGGCAGGGCAGGCTCCTTTGTTTTTTGTATGTTTTTTTTAAATTTCCCCGTAAAGGTGAAAAGGCAATCTTTTTCCGTCTCTAAAAACTTGTATTTATGGCAAAAAAACAAGATAATAACACAGCCACAGCCACAGCCACAGCCGCTTAATGCGAATGCGATATCGATGCTGTCTCGCCTCCACACCCTCTTCGTTCAATAAAGGTAGTATAGGGGCTGATAAGATATTGGCAGGAAGGACCATGGCGGCGTTATCCTGCTTTCTTGCTATCGATCCTGTTGGAATGATATCCGGTTAGAAACAAAAGCCCGGCAAAAATACGCAGACAGCTCTCTTTGATTTTAAGTAGATATCCGGAAACCTTATAATAACTTGATGCCCTATAATAATTGACGCTTGTTATGGATTACGTTATAATGTGATGTATGATACGAACGTTCAGGGATACTGGAACAGAGGATATATTTGATGGTGTAGCATCTAGGTCTGCTAGAAAATGTTGTCCAAACTCACTTTGGCCTGTTGCCGGACGAAAGATGGATCAAATAAACAGAGTTCGAGAGTTGAATGAACTCAATGTCCCTCCAGGAAATCGCTTAGAGCGCTTAAAAGGCGATCGAGAAAAACAATTTAGTATCCGAATTAACCAGCAATATCGAATTTGTTTTAACTGGGAGGAAGGCCATGCCTACGAAGTCGAAATTACAGATTACCACTGATAAGATTGTGGATAGGCGACTCCCTAAAAAGCGTCCTCCAACCCATCCTGGTGAAATGCTTTTTGAGGAATTTATCAAACCACTTGAACTTACACAAACAGAGGTTGCCCGTCGTTTGGGAGTTTCATATCCCCGTCTTAACGAAATCATCAAGGGAAGGCGATCGGTTACTCCAGATACCGCATTAAGGCTATCACGTGTACTGGGTATGTCAGCAGATTTTTGGTTGGGCTTGCAGCAAGATTTGGATCTTTGGAAGGCCATGCATAGTCCTGAGGCAAAGCAAATTTCTCTGTTAAAACCGATTGTTTGGGTTAAAGAAAAAATGGCTAATACTTAGAAGGCCCCTTGTGGTTGATCCGGCGAGGAAACTTGCCATAACGCCGGCCGCTGTAAGTTACGCAGTTCAGCGAGGAGAGAAGATGGCCAAGGAGCGAGGTTGCCAACTGGAAGCTTGAGTTGTTTTAATATTTAAGGTCGTCCCCATCTTCCGCCCATGCATCTTCCTGCTCATCTTCCTGCCATCTTCCTGGTCGAAACGACTTCCTGGATCGCCTGGGAAGAATCACGCCATCCAGACAGGGTTTTTGCGATATGTGGTGCTTGGTGCTCCGTCAATATAGATGCCTTCCAGATAGGAGAGTTTTCTTGGTAGCTGTTTTACTGTGCCCCTGGCAATCAGGAATGTTGCTTGCCGCCCGACAGTAAGCGCTCCCAGCTTCTCCATGCCGAAGAATCGGGCTCCATTTTCCGATGCGCACCGGATGGTCTCCGCCAGTGAATATCCGGCCTTGATGAACAATTTCATCTCCTCGACCATCGACTCGCCATGGAGTATGCCAATACTGCCGGCACCGGTCCCCACCGCCGTTGTCACGCCCAGTTTTCTGGCAAAACGCAGTTGCGTCAGCTGGGCGGCGAGTCTCTTTTTCCAAAAAGCCTCCGCGCCGGGGACCGGCTTCCCCGGTGCCACATAGCGCAGGGAGAACCGGCAACACACATCCCCGCCGGTGCCCGCACCGTCCAAGGCATTCTTGGCCCGCAGTACGCTGGGAATCCACAGCACATTTTTTCCCGCCATTTTCCTGAGATTGTCCTCACCCATAAGGTATCCCTGCTCAATGGCATCACATCCCGCCTCAAGCGCTTCCTTTACCTGTTGCCGGCCATTGGCCACCACTACTGCCTTTTTTTCGCCTCTGTGCTGCAGGATGCGGCACAGGTCTTCATGTTTAAGCCGGGGATGCGGGGGGGCCTCTTCTTCGATATTGCCGGAATAACCGATCTTGAGAAAATCACCATCTGCCGAGTTGCCAGCTGTACAATCATGCCAGCTCCGGCAGAGACGCCCGGCTGTTCTAATGGCAATTATAGTTCCCTGGGCCTCCCCCTTTTGATAATGTTCCCGCAGGTCGGTTATATCATCGCTGACAGCCACTCCTTGCACTCCGTGTGCATGGCAGTAACGGATATGCCGCTCCAGCATGGCTGCCTTTTCTGCAAAGCCGGCCTCTTCAGTAGATAACCGTACCTCCCTGTCCACGGAGGGCGATTGCGACAGGGAGACGCTGCAGTCAACCAGCGCCGGCAAAATGGTACAGTGCGTGAAGTCGTCGATTGCAGTCCCGTCGTTGCGGGGAAGATCAGCGGCGGAGCCAATGGCGGTAATAATGCCGTCCTTCACTGCCATAAAGATATTCCTGCGCACATCGGCGCCGCTGCCGTCGATAAACCCTCCCGCTACTATGAATCGTGTCCCATCCATGAATGATTTTGTTTTCTTATAAAGGGAATGACGGAGCAGGGGGCTTCCTATGCGTCCATCTTGTTTCATATTGTCGTTTGTATCGGGTGGCCGGGGTTCGGCCAAGAGTCCGGTATCCCATCTGCACCCGCTCAGAACGTGCGGCATGGGGGCGATGGACCACCCGATCTTGTCTGGAGGAGAGACTTGCTTGCGTATCTGGTTAACTGTTACCTGAATCCGTTATCGGGTGCCCCGCCGGGCGGCGCGGTGAAGACCAGAAAATGCATTTATTCGTAGATAATGCCATAAATTCCAGCTATTGCATGGAATAGCACCTCAAGCCGTCACGGATTCGGGGGTTACGATTTGACGAGCCCGGTGGACTCTTGAAGTAACTCCGCCATAATGCAATAGCGCCAGCCTGACCCCGGCTAGAGTTCGTAGAGTTTGTCGTCCCTGGTTGGTGGTTTGGGGCCGGGCCGGGCTTTTTTCTTCATGGCCGCGAAGGATAGCGCGTCGTCGGCATCCAGGAGGTCGCCCATTTCCTGTTCGATCCGGTCCGGATCTTCTCCCGCCTCCATCCGTGACAGGGCCTCCTCCATCTGGTCGCCCAGGGAGATGCCGGTCCGGTCGGAGAATTTGCGCATCAGGCTGGCCATCTGCCGGGGATCGTCCTCGTTGATGTGTTCCGCTTCCCGCATCAGGCCTGTAAATGCCTCTTCCATCTTCGATTCATCCATGCCGGCAAGGGGATCATCGCCGTCATTCTCGGCGGCCCTGCCGATGGTGGCAAAGGTGGACATGACTTTTTGCAGCTCCTTTTTTCCGCATTTCGGGCAGTCCGGCAGCTTGTCCGTATTGACCCGCCGGGAAAAGAAGTTGAAGATCGTGTTGCAGTCCAGGCAGAAAAATTCGTAGATTGGCATGGCAAAGATGAATTGTTGTATGTAATAAGACGTTGAAAAAATAGGTAACCGTTCACCTGCACCCCATCTTTGTCCGTTTCGCCCTCCTCAGGTACAGGGAGTACACCTCGGAGGGCGAAACGAACGAATCTGGGGCACATCTGAACGGTTACAGTTACGAGTTGAGGGTAGTTTGTTGCCTCTGGTGAACGATTACAATAATGGAAGAACACTTTCTTATAAATAATATTAACCACTGGTTAAAACAGCGTCAATATCCTTTTCCTGGACCTCATCGGTAATTATGACCTTGCCGATTTCCGTCGGCAGGACAAAAAAGACCCGGCCGTCGACGGTTTTCTTGTCTGTCTGCAGGTAACCCTTGATCCGCCGGCGGTCGAGTTCCGCCGGGATGGTGACCGGCAGGCGGCAGGCGGTCAGCAGGGTCCGTAAACGATCAGCCTGGCCCTGGTCGAGGTGTCCGGTGCGTACGGCAAGATCGGCGGCGGCCTGCATGCCGATGGCGATGGCCAGGCCGTGAATTAAGCGGAAATCGGAGGCTGCCTCGACCGCGTGGCCGATGGTATGGCCAAAGTTCAGAATTCGCCTGAGCCCACCTTCACGTTCGTCCTGCTCAACCACCCGGGCCTTGATCTCACAGCAGCGGGCAATCATCGGAATAATTACTTCTGGCCGCAGTTGGAGGATTTCATTTCGTTGTGATTCAAGAAAATGAAAAAAATCCCGGTCGATAATGACTCCGTATTTGATCACCTCGGCCAGGCCGCCCAGCAGCTCGGATTCGGGTAGACTCTGTAGAACAGCGGTGTCGATGTATACCGCCTCGGGCTGGTAAAAGGTGCCTACCAGATTTTTCCCTTCGGGGATATCGACCCCGGTCTTGCCGCCTACCGAACTGTCCACCTGGGCCAGAAGGGTCGTCGGGACCTGGACGAAGGGGATGCCCCGCATATAGATCGAGGCGAGAAAACCGGTGATATCGCCGGTTACTCCGCCACCCAGGGCGATCAGGGCGTCCCGGCGGTCAAAACCGAGCGCCGCGAGGCGGCTGGACAGCATGGCGATGGTCTGCAGGTTTTTGCTCGTCTCGCCCCGGGGAAAGGTGATCAGCTCGGCGTCCAGCCCGGCAGCGGCCAACGACCCCATGAGGACATCGCCGTACAGGCCGGCAACATGTTCATCGCTGACGACACCATAGCGCTTGGCGATTTGCCGGTCCTTGAGAGCCGGACCGATGTCGGCCAACAGGCCGGTGCGGATTACAATGGGATAACTCCGCTTCCCCAGACCGACGGTTATTTTTTTTTCAGCCATTGTCGTGGTCCTGATTCAATTGACAGCCCGAGATTATAGTAATTTTTTATTTGTACCTGAATAGTTACAAAATTTCAATCTGTCGCCAATTTTTTCACTCAAGCCTGAAAAAATAAAAAAGGAGGCACCGAAGTGCCTCCTTGGGAGCATAATTTTCAGATTGTTCTGAAAATTATTTCATATCTGCCCCGGATGCCGCCTTCTGCATTTTGACTTCAACCTTCTCGGTCAGGCCGGCATAGTACTCTTTCAAGAGATCCAGAACTTCTTCGCGGCCGAAATGATCTACAATCTCAGCGCCTTCGGACAGGGCCTTCCGCAGCTTGGTGCCGGAGAGGATAACCCGGTCTTCCTTGCCATGCGGGCAGGTGCGCATGGAGGCCATGCCGTCGCACTTGTGGCAGTAGAAGGTCCAGTCGATCTTCATGGGCTTGCACTGCAGGTCTTTGCCGCTGTCGCCGGTTTTCGGGATGCGGTCAAAAATTTCCTGGGCCTCGAACAGACCGTAGAAGTCGCCGACGCCGGCATGGTCACGACCAATCAGCATGTTGTTCACGCCGTAGTTCTGGCGGAAGGTTGCATGCAGCAGACCTTCACGGGGACCGGCATAACGCATATCCAGCGGATAGCCGGCATTGATGATATTGTCTTTGACAAAGTAGTTGTCGATCAGGATCTGGATAGCCTTGATCCGGACGTTGGCCGGGATATCACCGGGCTTCAGGTTGCCGATCAGGGAGTGGATCAGGACACCGTCACAGACTTCGACGGCGATCTTGGCCAGGTACTCATGGGAGCGGTGCATGGGGTTACGCAGCTGCAGGGCGGCAACGTTGGCCCAGCCGCGGTCGTCAAACATGCGGCGGGTTTGAGCCGGGGTCAGGTAGACGCCGGGATATTCTTTCGTGTAGTCGCCTTCGGACAGGACTTTGACCCGGCCGGCGATATTGAATTCTTTCTGGGCCATGACCATTATAACGCCAGGATGATCTTCCATGGCGACTTCCCAGAATTTGTCATCGGCGGAATCTTCACCGTTTCCCTTAAAAACTTTTTCACATTCCCATTTTTTGTCCGCCTCGGTCATCTCATATTTTTCGGCGACTTTCATGGTGGCATAGGTTTCACCTTTGTTGACCAGGGCGATTTCGTCACCCTCGCAGATGCCGGCCGCATCGGCTGCGGAAACATCCAGGGTGATCGGTACCGGCCAGAAGGTACCGTCGGCCATCTGGAGGTTTTCGCAGACGCCCTTCCAGTCAGCCTGAGTCATGAAACCATCCAGCGGAGAAAAACCGCCGATCCCCATCATAATCAAGTCACCCTTGGCACGATCGGAAACCTCGATCTGCTTTAATCCTTTTGCCTCTTCCTTCTCCGCAGCAAGCTCCTCGCCGCTGAGCAGGGCACATACAAGACCTCTTCCGCCATGGGGTGCTACCAGTTTTGAAAACATACCATTTCCTCTCTTGGTTAAATTATCGTTGACAGGTTTAATCCGACATTTTCATTAGACCGATAGGTATTTCCCGTATTTGGATAAAAAAAAGCGGGAATAACTGAACCGGCATTCAGCAAAAATTATAAATATATATAGACCTGAACCGGGATATGTCAAGGAAAAAAATTATGTACAGGGAGGAGTAAAAAAACGCAGACGCAGTCCATTGAAGACGATAGATACCGGGGAGAGGGCCATAGCCGTGCCGGCAATCATCGGATTGCGGGCACGGCCGCCGAAAATGAAGAGCAGGCGCCTGCTGCGCCTGCCGCCGTAATGTCAGTGACGTTGCAGGACACCCGGGGAAGGCCCTCTCGGCAGCAGGGCTGCCGAGAGGAAAATGGCCTTGTGCATAGAAGGACAAAAAAGCAAAAAATCAGTTTTTCCAGACACCGCCTTCTTTGATCAAATGCGAAGGCCGGCCTTGTGTCTCAGGCTTTGCCGGAGGTGCTGCCCCCGGAGGCTGATCGGCGGTTCCCGGTTTCATGAGGTATAACTCCGTTATCAGGCCATTTTTCTGCAAAAAACCGACGAACTGACCCTTGTGGACGCCACTTTTGGCGATGTTTTTTTTATGCAAATCGAAATATCTGGTTGCCGGAGAAAGCCGTAACTTCATGTCATCGATGATAATATCACTGGTATCAACCCGATATACCCAGCCATTCCTGATCTCGGAGTTTTTTATGTATTGCTGCTCCGCAGCCAGGGTGTCCTCTTTTTCGCCGGCCCGGACCGTTACGGAAACGGCCGATACGCTCAAGAATAGAGCCAGGGCCATGCTCACTGTTATTTTTACCAACCATTTTTTTCTCTTCATACATAACCTCACCAAGGTTTTTCCCGGCCGGTCATTGCGAGACCGGCCGGGAGAGCAAGTTACGGATTAACGCCAAGGTCGCCGTCAGGGAGCGGCCTATTCAATTTGCTGCCAGAAGTAAACTCCCCGGTCTTCCGCCGGCTCCACCAGGGTCTTGATGCCTCCCTGTGAAGAGCTGAAGTATTTCGTTTCTTCGGGATTGTCATCGTTGTTCAGCGAGTTTTCCCGCAGAATTGCCGGGTTAAAGAGTCTCCCTTCAAAGGCCTTGCTGCTCGGGTTGCCCTTAATCATCTCGCCTGCCTCTATGGTTCCGTCACCATTGACATCGTAAGGAATATAGACAAAATCATTAGAGGTAACTTCACCGTCACCATTCAGGTCGAACACCGGCATGCCGAGCATGCCGCCGGTATTCGGATCCAGTTCGTTGAGAAAGGAGTAGGCCCCGGCGTTACAGCGGGTTCCGGTCACACCGAAGGAAATAACAATCGCCCTGCCGTTGCGGATGATGGTGTCATTTGTCACCCGTTCGCCCGGTATACGTTTGCCGGTATCAAGGTCGATCTTGCCGGGCAGATCGACAACCCAGCCGACATTGGCCGTTGGTACCAGGTCGAATTTATCAACGTCGCCGTCGCCGTTAATATCTTTACGATAGAAACGACTTGATACGGACGGGTCACTTGTTTTGACAAGGCCCCAGTCCCCTGCATAGTTGGAGAGTATCCGGTAGTAGGAGTAGGTGTCGAGCACGCCGTTATTATTCGCATCCTCGCCCGGGTCAAGCACGCCGTTGCCGTTCGTGTCTTCGGTTATGTTGCCGTCAACTACGAAGTGCTGGCGCAGCAGGGTATGGGTGACATTACCGCTTACATCGGTCTCCGGCCAGTTGGAGAGCATCGATACCGTGGGTGTGGTCGTGGTGTCCACCCGCACGCCGGCATAGCCGTTATCAAGGTTGTCGGGAGCCCAGTCCCAGATGCCGTATATCGACTGGGGCGCGGTGGAGGTGAGATCCGGTTCGCCCAGGTACTTGCCGGTGCCGAATATGACCATGTTGCCGTATCCGGATTCGCTGGCCGTGACGTCCGGCGCCGCGGTAATGGGTTGATCGGTCAGGCCGGCGAACAGGGGCCTGGGCACCATGCCGGTCACCGTACTGTTGCAATGGTAGATAGTGCTGGCATTATCGCAATAGGCCACCTGCCAGTCGTGGTAGTCCTTGCTGGTTAAATCAAACTTCCACATGTTGCCGAGCAGATCGCCGACATAGACATAATCGGCTTTCAGATCGTTATTTTCATCAACGACATTGGGGGTGGAGAGGCCGTTGAACGGGCCGACCCCGGTGTCAATTTTCTTGAGCAGGGTTCCGTCTTCAGCATTCAGAATATAGAGGCTGGCCTTTCCATCCTCACTGTCATAGCCGTTGCCGAAGATGACCACCCAGCCTTCCAAGTCTGTCCCGTTACTGATGGATGAGTCGTTCGACTTGACCAGGAAGGCCCGGCTGAAGGAATAACCCATATCTGGATCGCTGGTGGATTTGGTAATGATAATATCCTGGCCGTCGCCATAGTGGTTAATCAGGCTGCCGGGAGCGATCTCGATGGCGCCCGGTGATACCGCCAGGATTTTGTAGGTACCGTCATTGGTGCCGGAGCTGACGCCGTCATTGTAGTCGGCGCCGGCTATGGTGATATGCTTGCCGACGGCAAAACCGGCCGAGGTGAATTGGCTGGCGCTGTCCTTGATTTCATCATTGCCGCCGCTGCCGCTGCCGCTGGAGAAGGTAAAAGTGGTGCCGGTGAGCAGCGTCGCCGGCACGGCCGGAAACTCCCACTTCACCCGCGAGGCCAGCTCTGCCTCACTGGTGATGTTGGCCGCATCGGTGATATCCAGGCAATAATAGCCCTTGCCGCCCTTGCCGAGCCCCCCTACCAGCAGGGTAGTGGCGCCGATTTTCTTGGTATACGGCGTATTGTCGACAAAGTACTTGTGGCCGTAAAGCGGATCGCTCAACTGCCGCAGATTGGCATAGACAAGTCCCGGGACATAGGCAAACAGCTCCTTGCCGCCCTGGACGTCATCGGCGTAAAAGGCATGCAGCATGCCGTCATTCCCGCCCACGTAGAGGAAACCATCCTGGTAGCGGGCCAGTGAATGGATAAAGTCGCCCAGGGGATGATCAATGCTCCTGGTCCTGAAATCTCCTTCATAGGTCTTGTCGCCACGGAGATAATTCACCACATCCGCAGCCGTACGCGACCGGGCAAAATAAGGAATGAGTTCTTTCCGCTGGAGCGCGGACAGGTCCGCCAGACGGAACGGCTCACCGTTTGTGCCATTATAGGTGGCAATAACCCGGCTGCCGGAACCAGACCCGGCCAGGAACGATTTCATCTTTGCCTCCGCCGACCACACCGGAGTGGTGAGGATTGCTCCCGTCGTCGGGTTGAGCTGGAAGGACTTTAAATCGCCATGCCAGTCGCCGCTGTTATAGCTGGTCTGAAACATGCGGATCTGGTCATTGACAGTCTCGTACATCTCGTCGCCGTTGACCGATACCGCGGCACCGGAACCAATCCGGTTGCCGATGTCCTTCATGATAGCCAATAGTGACTTGACCAGCTCATCGGGACGGGCGGCGTTCATATAGAGTCCATGGCCGTCCACCGCGGCATGCCAGAGATCATCCACCGCGGTTGCCGAGTCTGCCCGGGCTCTGGGCCAGGGAGGGCAGTCATTGCTCGGGTCGCCGTCCGTGTAGGTGGTATCCGTACAGGTCGTGGTATTGTAATCGGCCGGATTCAGGGTGCCGTTCACGCCAAAGGCCACCGTGTAGGTCACCATGTGCTGCCAGGTGGCGGTACTGTCGGGCACCAGGTTCGGCAGGGTCGAGAGATCCTTTTCATAATACTTCATGGCCACGTCGGCCAGGGTGTTTGAATAGGAATCCGCAAACGGCGGGCCGTTATCGCCGTCAACATTGCCCACATTGGGACTGCTGCCGTTCCAGTAGCCATCGGTCAGGGCGATGGTAAAGGCCTGCTTGCACTCATCGCCATCCTGGCGGGCGTGGAAGGGAGAATGTCCCAGACCGCTCGGATTAACACCATCTGTATCGTCATAATACTGGCCGACTGTCTTCAGGCCCCGCCGCAGGGGCGTGCCACGGGCTTTGATCTGAAAGGCGTAGAGAAGCTGCAACAGCCTGTTGGTCTGGTCGCCTTCACCTGAGACCTTGACCGGTGACAGCGGCTGGCTGAAGCCGTAGCCCCCATTTTCATAGCCGCCATAGCTATAGTTGATGGTCCGGTAGCCAACTTCCACGTCACTCATGCGGTTGATCACCTGGGCAATGGCCGCCGTTGCCGAGTATATTCGTTTACGATAATAGGAAAACCAGTCGGCCCAGTTCTGCCGCTCCCGCCTCCAGGCATCGCCGGCAGTCGGCGGCGCAAAGGTCTTCACCGTTGCCGGCAGATCGGCGGCGGCAACTCTCTGTAAATTGGAGCCGCTGATGACCTGGTTGTTATGGAGTACCTTGTAATATTCAATGGGATCGGTCAGATTGACCAGGTAGATATCCTCGTTAACCGTCTCACCGGGGTCCATCTGGCCATTGTGATTGGCATCGACATAGTTGATTTTGTTGTCGCCGTTTTTATCATCCCAGGTAAAATAATGGGCATTGATAATATTAATAGTCGCTGATGCCGGAGCTATTCTGGCCGCATCGGCGCAGCTGCTTGATCTCCGGTTATAATTGTCTGTCAGCGTTACCGTGGCTGTCTCGCCGGCGGTAAAATTAAAAGTGCCCAGGCTGTACCACTTGCCGCCCGGTACTCTTTGATTCACATATAGAGTGGTGCTGCCGGCGGTGCCGCTGGGGCTGCAATGGCTGCAGGTGACCGTATAGGGTACATTGGTTTTGCGGCTGTTATTGTTAACCCACCAGACGGAAACATCATACGGTTCCGTTGTGCCGGGGGTAAAGCTCCAGGTGGCCCATTTTGTCGCGGACGCTGAATTCGTATAGAGGTAATTGCGGCCGTAATCCCTCCATGAAGAAGAGCTTCTCCAGTTGCCGCTATGTGTGAAGTCTGCGTCGGTATTATCCACCACGCTATTGGTAGAGGAGATTTGAAAGGACATGAAGGTCTTGTCCATGTTAAAGGTGTTATTGTTGTAGGTGGTGGTGTTACAGTTGCCCAGGTCGGCCCCGGCCACCCCGTTGGCCTTGTCGATGGCCGCCGGACAGTCAATACTGTTCCAGGGATGATAACGCGGCCGGTATATATTGGCATGGGCCTCACCGTCGGCGGCAACTGCGGGCAGGTTAGAGCTGGGCGTGCCGGTAAAGGTCGGCCAGGGGGTGTATGTCACCGCCGGGTTGTAGAACATCTTGTTGACGCCGGACCACTGGGAACGCCATAGGTTCCCTTCACCATGGCTTTGCAGGCTGTTATCCCCATAAGCCCTGGCAACCGCGACATTGGGATAGCTGTAAACATAGTATCGCCAGTCAAAGGTCCCGCTGCTGGAACCAGGAACGATGGTTTCCCAATCCATGCTCCCCGAGTCGTCGAGAACGAACATCAGCGAAGCCGGCTTGGGCCGGACCCTGGCGTCAAGCGGAATATCGGAAATGGGAGAGGTGTCGTAATCCTGCGCCTCCAGGCGGTGACTGGTGACAATGTTGGTAAACTTGACCTCCAGGTAGTTGTCGCCGGTATTGGTCAGGACAAAATCGCTGTAGGTCTTCGAGGCGCCGGTGCCTGGTATGGGATAGGAAATATTGTCAATCAGGATGCCCAGCACCGCATAGAGCGGATCGTTGAGGTCGACATAAAAGGAACTGTCGGTTTCCCAGGCCACCTCGCGGGTGGTCGCCTTGGTCGTCTGGGCAGAGGTGTCGTAGATCGTGCCGAAGCGGGAAACCGGCTCCAGGGTAAAGCTGTTGATGGTGAACCAGACCTCGTACGTATGGTCCGTATCGACCAGGTCGTTGATGGTATACTGTCCCGGCTGGCCGATCGGTGTGCCGTCTATCTCGACCTTGCTCACATGATAACCGTCATTCGGCTTGTTGAGGAGGGTCACGTCGGCATGGGACTCCACTTCAATGGAACCGGCAGTGCTGATAACGGCAGGACTCTCCACCTGACCGTTGCCATGCACCGTTACATCGATATAGGAGGTGAAGAGAATTTCAATGGTATGGTTGCGGGTCACGTTGTTAAAGGTATAATCATAGGTGGTATAGCCGCCGCCCTTGATTCCGGCAACCGATTGCCCGTCGACGATAATATCCGAGATATGATGGACATGGCCGTTGTGCGAGAGGCCGTTGGGACAGGGGTTGGCGGCCGCGATGGCAAAAGTCTGGCTGCCGCCGTAACTCACACTGACTTGATAGTTGGCGTCACCGGCCGGCGTCACCGTGCCGAAGGGAGAATCCTCGGTGACGGTGATCAGAGGCGGGGTGGTGTCGTTGTCGAGGATCGTACACGTCCCGGTTGCTTTCCCGATGGCGACCGTATTGCCGGAAGGGTCGACCATGGGATTAAACAAGGTGACAGTGAAGGTTTCGTTTTCTTCAGACTGGGCATCGTCAATGATCGGGACAGTGATCGTCGTCGTCTTGCCGACGCTGATCGATGCCGTGCCGCTGACGGTCGTATAGTCCGAACCCGCCGTGGCTGTGCCGTCCGCGCTCGCATAATCTACCGTTAACGTAGTGCCCGACTCGATCGCAGTGTCGGAAGTCACCGTGAACACGGCGTTGCCGGCTGATTCATCCACCGTCACGTTATCGATTGACAGCGAATAGGTCGCCGTCCAACCTGTTGCCGGCGCTACCAGAAGGCTGAACAACAGGACAAGCAGCTTGAAGCCGATCCTTGACGGTATGTTCCTGTTCATAATTACACCTGCGGCTGTCTGGGGATGGTCTGATAAATTCATTTTACCTGCCTGCAAAAAAAATCATTAGAATCGTTTTTTAAAGCCGATTTTCACTATGGATACGGATAAGAATCGACCCGTACTGTCCGGGTCGGCCATGGATAAGCCATAGGCAACATAATTGTAAAGCCGGCTGCTCGTCTGGGTGAGACTCTTGGAGCTGCCGGAGTCAATCGGCATCTGGATAACAATTAGGTGGGTGTTCGTACCAATTTGCGAGGTGACATCAAAGGTGTCGTTATTGTCGATAACACCATCGCCATTGGTGTCCAGGTTCAAAAGGTCACTTTGGGAATCCTTGCTGTTCGCAGGGCGAAGCAGGGGTCCGGGATTGAGCGCAGCAAGCAGGTTCTGCGGCAAGGTCGCATTGGTCATTTGTTGCACGCCTTCCATGGCCGCCGACTCGGCTTTGTAGAAATTCTGCTCAAAGATCGACTCGCTGCGCACCATGGCTTTTTCACTGATTGTGGTGTTAGTGGCGGCAATCGCCATAAAGGTGAGGAGCATCAGAATCAACAGGGCCGCGATAATGGCCGTCCCCTGTTCGTTCTTTAACGCCGGCATCCTCTGGTCTCGCAATAACCGCGACATTGCTGTCTCCTTTGAAAACCCTTAAATTGAACTCTGCACCCGGATAAAATCAACCCGGGCTATTTCCTTGTTTTTCCAGCGGACAAAGACGCTCACTTTGCGTGAATTTGTGGTCGTGTTATTGATCACGTCCCATTCTATGACATAGGGCGCCATTAGGGCGGTATAGCCGTCTCCCGCCACCGCCGGATTTCCTTTCGGTTGCAAGTCAGGACTCGTATACGGGAGTGCCAGCAGCCTCTCTACTCTGTCCGCCGCCCACGTGTAGGCCTGGGTCTGGCGCTTGGAACTGGAGTTATAATTCATATCACGGGCCTGCAGGGCGACAATGGCCAGGATGCCAATCCCGAGGATAACCATGGCCACCATAACCTCGATAAGCGTAAAGCCCTTTTGGCCGGTCTCGGCATTTCCGGCGAAATTGTTTTTCTTCACATTGACCTCCGGGAGCGCAAGGACTAAATCCCCATGTTCCGTATCTTGATGCGGAATTGCTGGGTCTGGATCTTTTCTATGGTACGGCCGGGATTTGCGACCTGGCCGGTAAGGATTATCTCAACCGTGCGGATTTTATCCAGCCCCGCATTGGTGGTTAAAACAACGGCCGGAGACAGTTCCGCGTCGTTTGTATCGTAGTACTTGAACTGCAGTTTGGTTACATTGGCCATGACCGGCTGTCCGCCGCTGGTCGTCCCGGTCGGCCCGGTTTCCCGCCGCAGACAGCCGGGAGTGTTGTTGCCGGCGGTCAGGATTGTGCCGACGGTGCCGGTGCAATTGTCCCTGGTTCGGTAGTAGCGGATATCTTCATTCCGATCATTTGGATAACCATCCGGCTCCAGGTTGTCGTCACCGTCACCGTTATCGATATCCCGGGTAAAATGGATGGAGTCGGCATCCGTGTTGTAGCGGTCATCGCTGCTGGTCTGGAAGCCGATCCGGATCAGGTGCTTCGGATTACAGCCAGCCTCCCGTATCTCCTGCACCATCAGCGTCCTGACTGCGCGCATATCCTGGGTCAGGGAGACCATCATCTCCTGGCTGGTATGGAACCGGCCGGTGCTGGTAAACATCTTGACCACCCCGGTTAAGACCAGCCCGAGAATGACCATGGCGATCATGACTTCAACCAGGGTAAAACCCTGTGCGGACAGAGGTGAACCTTGTCTGTTCATTGTATTCTTAACCTCCCGGCGACGGACAGATAAAAGCTTTGGCAGTCCTTGCTGCCGCTGTGATACACACTCACACGGCCGATGAAGGGGGCCGTGCCCTGTGGACTGAAAATAAAGGTCGGTTCGGAACCGGAGGTGATGGCCGTTAGCGGAGAACACTTGGCCATCAGCTTTACCTGGGGGAATTCGTTGAAATTATTGATGGTGACCTGGCGGCCGGCTGCATTGAAGGTCGCTTGCTCGGCGGCTGTCATCGGGCAGGCGGGAGGGTTGGTAGTTCCCGGGACGGTCCAGGTCGAGCTCAGGGCATGATTCCCGTCGATTATCTGGTAGGAACTGATGCCGCTAACCGGATCGGGTTTACAGAACTCAACCCGGCATCGACGTCGGATCTCCAGCGCCCGGAGCCTGGCACTGTTTATGTCCCCTTTCAGATGTGATACCGCGCCGCGAAAGACATATCCCGGTTTCCAGCTCAGGTAGGCCGGGATGGTGATCGCGGCCATAAGACCGGTGATGGCGACCACGATCATCAGCTCCAGCAAGGTAAATCCCTGTTGGCGGCCACCTTTTTTGCTTATTTTTCCTGGCATAAGATCCCTCCTGATCATGATCCATGCAAGTTTAAGGCCAAACAATGACCCGGGGAATGTGGTGAGCAGAAAAAATCATTTATTTCATATCGTTGCAATTGGCTGTGGGGAAAACAGGCGGGAGAGGTTTGGCAGTGGAAAGGAATAAACATGGTGTCGTAATGTAAAATAATTTTATAATACGGGAATTGTATTAAAAAAGTTAATAGTTTCTGCCGGCACAATCTACAATGCATGGTTTGTTGGGTTTCGTTCCTCTACCCAACCTACGGTCTACGGTCTATCTTAACACACTGTCTTGTTTTCAAGGTCCACTTCCACTATATTCAGCACATCCTCTATATTTATTATTGTAAATTGTACCAACCGGGCAATCCTGTAGGTTGGGTAGAGGAACGAAACCCAACAGAAACCCAACAAATCCTATTCGCCCCCGATGGTCTCCCCAAATTTCATTTTCACCCCCGCCCCCCAATTCCGTTCATACCTGCCCTCGGCAACAGAGCGGAGGAAGCTCGAAAACGGCCAATCCGCAGGGGTTGTCGTCAGGCCATGTTTGACCGGATTGTAATGAATATACTCGACATGTTGCCTGTAATCTAAATCACTGCGGATTTTATGTTCCCAGAAACGGCGCTGCCAGACAGCCTGTTCCTGTTTGTGGTGCCGTGATTTTGCCGTTACGCCCCTGTACTGCGCTTTACACTGTCGACTGAATGCACTTTTTATCAGTCGCCAACGCGTAGAATAATCCGCATCCTCCTCTGGCAAAGTCCACAGACAATGGAGATGGTCAGGTAAAATGACAACGGCATTTATCGTAAAAGGATGCCTTTCTTTGACCTCACGGAATATGGAGCGCAAGAGTATTATGTTATCAGGATCACAGAGAAATGGCCGCCGCCTGTTAGTTACGACAGTGAAGAAATAGCTGCCGCCTTCAGCCCGGGACCGTCGATATTGCATATGTATATTGTGTTGTTGGGTTTCGTTCCTCTACCCAACAGATCCCGGCCCACCGGAGCATAAGATTGCCATGATCACAGAGAAACGGCCGCCGCCTGTCGGTCCGGGAGCGTCGGTATTGTATACGTATGTTTTTTTGTTGGGTTTCGTTCCTCTACCCAACCTACGGCCTGTATGCCATCATAGACCGTAGACCGTAGGTTGGGTAGAGGAACGAAACCCAACAGATCACTGAAATTATTTTACCGGCAGATTCGCCTGCGGCAAAGAATAATCTTTGATTTTCTTGAGTAATGACGGATAGCTTATTTCAAGCAATCCGGCAGCCTTGCTTTTGTTCCATCCCGTGGCCTCCAGGGTTCGCAGAATAAGGCTTCGCTCCATTTGTTTTTGCGCTTTTTTCAGCGAAAAGGTATGGAAAAAATCATCAAGCCGCCGCTCCTGCTTGATGCCGGCCAGTCCACTGGGCAGGTCTTCCGGCAGGATAATCTTTTTTTCCGAGAAGATCATCGTGCGCTCCATGGTATTTTCAAGTTCGCGGACATTCCCCGGCCAGGTATAGTCAACCAGCCGCCTGAGTGCGGCCGGCGAGATGCCCTGGACCCCGGATTGGAGCTGGATGTTGTATTTTTTGAGAAAACAATCGCACAGCAACGGGATATCCTCTTTACGTTCCCGCAGCGGCGGCACGGTCACATGGACGACATTGAGCCGGTAAAACAGGTCTTCACGAAAACGCCCCGCCGCCACCTCATCTGCCAGGTTTTTCGCGGTGGCGGCAATGATCCGCACATCGACTTTTTCCACGCCGGAAGAGCCGATCGGCCGAATTTCGCCCTCCTGCAGGACGCGCAGCAGTTTGACCTGGAGCAGCAGGGGCAGTTCGCCTATTTCATCCAGGAACAGGGTGCCGCCGTCTGCTTCGGCAAACAGTCCTTTTTTGTTCCGGTCCGCGCCGGTAAAGCCTCCTTTTTTGTAGCCGAAGAATTCGCTTTCCAGCAGGTTTTCCGGGATGCCGCCGCAGTTGACGGCCACGAACGGAGCGGCCGAACGAGGGCTTGAATCATGGATGCCCCTGGCGACCAGTTCCTTGCCGGTACCGCTCTCGCCGGTGATGAGAACCGTGGTCGTATGCCGGGCGACCTTGGCCGCCAGGCTGAACACCTCCTGCATGATCTTGCTCTTGCCGACCATGCGGCCGAAACCGCATTCTCTTCCCAGGCCGGCCAGCTGCCGCCGCAGGGAATCGTTCTCCTTTTTGAGGCGTTCCCGTTCTTCCGCTTTTTTCAAAACCAGCAGGATTTCGTCGGCCTTGAAAGGTTTCGAGATGTAATCGTAGGCGCCTAACTTCATGGCCTCGATGGCAACATCCACGGTTCCGTAAGCGGACATCATGATAATGGTTGCCGAGTGCTCAAGGTCCCGGGCCTCCTGCAGAAAGGCCATACCGTCCATCCGGGGCATCCTGATGTCGCAAAGGACAAACTCAAACTCTTTTTTCCTGAGCAGCGCCATGCCCTCCAGCCCATCGGCCGCGTTTTCGATTCGATACCCGTGCCTGGACAGCAGGGAAGACAACATGTGACGCATGTTGTCTTCGTCATCGATGATCAGCAGTCGTTTCTGCTTGTCGTCCTGTTGCATTGTCGCCTCAAGCCTCCCTGCACGTAACTCATCACAGGATATATAAATTAGGCGGTTTCACGTACTCAATCGCTGTAAGTGGTCAGGGGCACCGCATCTTTGCACGGCAGCCGGACCAGGACCCGACTGCCTTTGCTTTGCCGGCTTTCGATCTCTATTTTGCCGCCCATGCCTTCAATAATGGTCAGGGAGACGGAAAGGCCCAGCCCGGTGCCTTTGCCCGGCTCTTTGGTGGTGAAGAACGGATCGAAAACATTGGCCAGGTCCGCCGGTGAAATGCCCACGCCGTTATCCTCGATCGTCACCAGGATTTTTGCGGCCGGCTCCCCGGTATTGTTTGCAGATACTGTCTCTGTTGTCACTATAATAAGACCGGATTCGTTGTTTGACGCACGTACGGCATCGCCCTCAGTCCTCAGTCCTCCGCCCTCAGTCCTCAGTCCTCTGCCCTCAGTCCTCAGTCTGCCTGATGCGTTGACGGCATCGACGCTGTTAAGCAGGCAGTTGAGAAATACCTGGCGCAGTTGTTCCGGGTCGCCCTGGACCGTGTCATGAGACGCGTCCAGCCGGCTCCGGATCGTAATCCCCTCGGTCAGGGGCTGCAATTGCATGACGGACAGCAGTTCCGAGAGAATATCATGCACGGACACCGGTCGGTATTGATCCGGGAGTGACCGGGAGAGGTCCAGCAACTGGCGGAGCAGGGTGCTGATTCTTTGTAATTCCTTTTCAGCCCGACGGCTGAACTCATTTTTCTCGTCTTCACTTATACCTGTTTGGCACAACAATTCAAGATACCCCTGGACAATGCCCAGGGGGTTCCCTATTTCGTGGGCCAGGCCGGCTGACAGCCGGCCGACGGCGGCCATTTTCTCGGTCCGGACCATTTCCCGCTGGGTGTCGCGCAGACTCTGGTTGGCCTGTTCCAGGGAATGAACAGTGGCTTGCAGTGTTTCCCGGTCTCGTTCAATACGTTGCAGCATTCTGCTCAAGGCGTTTGAAAGCCGACTGAACTCGCTGCGTTCCGGGAGGGCCGGAAAGGCTTCATCATCGGGCTCATGGTACGAATCGGCCAGCCGGACCAGCCGGTTAATGGGACGGACCGTCAACTTGTGAAACCTGAACAGGCCGATGGCGGTCAGGATGATCAGGTTGACCAGCAGGCAGGCCAGGACAAGACGCTGGCTGTGGCGGACGGACTGGTAAACGGGCGCAAGCGGCAGCATCAGGCCGGCGGCGCCGGTCCGGTCTGCGCCATCGGCGACAGGAACGGCAACGACAAGATAGCGCGTCCTGGGAACCAGGACGCCCCAGGTGACGCCCAGGGGGTTGGTCACTGTTTTGTTCCCGGCTGCCGCCTGCCGCATGGCTGAAAACAGCGGCGTAAAATTACAGCTCCCCGGGCCGGCGGTCATTGCCCGGTTGTTGAAACGAACCGCCCCGCAGATGGCTCCGGCTGCCTTTACCGCCTTGTTCAGTTCCTGCCGCAGTTTGTCGCCGTCGGGCGCGGCGGCGTCGTGTTTTTCCCGGGACTGCCGCGCATACAGGGACAGGACGGCCTGGCCCCGGAGCGCTTCCGCCCGCACCAGGTCACGCTGCCAGGGCATGAGCATGACGATCACGGTCGTCAGCATGGCCAGGGCAAGTACCAGGGCCAGGGAGACAACGTATTTCCATTCTACTCCCCGGACTCGGGACACGTGGCATCAGCTCCGTCTGGATGATTTTGTCTGTATTCCACTGACAATTTTGGCAGGGAAAGTGACATTTTTTGTCACAGCAGGATGATCATTGGTTAATCCGCTGTGTTGCCCTTGAACAGGCTTAATTAAAAAAATACTACCAATGTACTGAAAACACAAATGAAAAATGTGTCCGTGTTATAAAAGAGACAATGTGCAGGGTGGTCGCTTTCGATATGGCACGGTTTCTGCTAGTATAGAGGTGAAATGACCACAATGTGTCCTGGAAATAAACCAATTCCGAGGAGGAAAAAATGAAACTGGACAAACTGAGACTCAATCACAACGAAAAAGGTTTTACCCTGATCGAGCTGATGATCGTTATCGCCATCATCGGTATCCTGGCGGCCGTCGCCATCCCGAACTACATCTCGTTCCGTGACAAGGCCTATTGCTCCGGCGCCGAGTCGGACGCCAACTCTATTCTCGGCACCTTGGCTGATTACTATGCCATACCAAGTCATGTCACACCCATTACGGGCACTCTTAACGCGGGTAATAGTTATTTTGCCGGTGGCGTAACCTTTAAGGCCCTGAGCAATGGTAATACGGCTACTCTGTCTACCGCAGCCGGGGGGAAAATGCTTGTAACCGTTGTTGACGTCAGTGCTCGTTGTCCGTCGAAATATCGTAAAGCACAGATACAGTCAAGCGCTACTGATGACGGTTGGACAATTGCCTCATCAGCAGTGGGAAGCAGCGGTGTTTTCAGAAAATCCATGTGATCTCACTATGACTTAACATTCTGGGTATGCAGTTCAAAAAAGCCGAAAGGACACTGTTCCTTTCGGCTTTTTTTATACATGACGGTTCAGTATAGTGTGAATTTACTTTTTTTTCGAGGCCACCTTGTTTGACAGGTTCTCTTTTTCTTGTATTTGTTCTCTGCGGAAAACAATATGAACAAGTTTGCCCCTCCCGCACATTTTTCAAATTTATACGAACAAGACGACAAACACAGAGGAGGCGGTCCGTCATGGGGTAACTGGTTGCTATATGGCGGTCTTGTTTTTCTTTTCCTGATATACAGTAACACCTTTACCAGCGCTTTTCAGTTTGATGATTTTTCCGTTATTGTCGATAATCCTCAAATCCATCTGAACTCGTTCACTTTTCAATCCCTGAAAAACAGTACTCTGTCTCATCTGGAGGAGGGCGTCGTCTCCCGTCCTGTGGCCAGGCTCACCCTGGCACTCAACTGGTACATGTCACAGAGAAATGTTTTTTCCTATCACGTTGTCAATCTTTTCATTCATATCCTGGCTGCACTTTTTTTATTTAAGACTCTGATTTTACTCTACAAAACGCCCGTTCTGCAAAATACCCCGGAAACAATAGTCCTGGGCAGCTCTCTTTTTGCCACTTTCCTCTGGGCCGCCAACCCGGTGCAGACCCAGGCGATCACTTATATCGTTCAAAGGATGGCCTCAATGGCCGGGCTCTTTTACATCATGGGTATATTTTTTTATCTGCGTGTAAAGTTTGCTCAAACGAAGCTTCAAAAGATATCCTCGCTCTTCGGGGCGCTCATTTGCTTTTTTCTGGCGCTCGGCTCCAAGGAAAATGTTGTCACGTTTCCTGCCGCTCTCCTGCTGATAGAAATTATTTTCTTTAACGATAACCTCTCCTGGCGGAAACACGGCAGAGTTATCATCGCTACGGCGTTGTTGGTGTGTCTATTCTGTCTGTTATTCGCTTTTTTTTCCCTGAACCGGGATTATGCCCTCCCAATGTTTGATTATCAGGACCGCTACTTCAATCTGCAAGAGAGAATGCTGACTGAGACAAGAATTGTCATGTACTATATATCCTTGCTTTTGTATCCACTCCCGGAGCGGCTGTCCATAGCTCATGATGTCGTTTTGTCGACATCTCTTTTCAACCCGTTATCTACTTTTTTTTCCATTGCCGCCATTGCCGGATTGTTGTTTATAGCTGTCCGGCGAATGAAACAATGGCCGATCCTGTCCTTTGCCATTTTTTTCTTCTTTCTTAATCAACTTGTTGAATCAACTATTCTCCCCTTGGAGCTTATCCAGGAGCATCGCAACTACCTCCCATCGCTCTTTTTTTTCTGGCCGGCTGCATCCGGATTCTTTATCCTGCAACAGACAATATTCCGGAAAAGCTCCCTGGGGAAAATTTCCCTCAGCGCTATGGCATGCGCGTTAGTTATACTTTTCGGCTGGTCCACGGCAATGAGAAATAGTACTTGGAAGACCAAGTCATCACTCTGGCATGACGCTTATTACAAGGCTCCATCCCGGTGCAGGCCTGCTTTTAACCTTGCCGAACTTGCCGAGCAACGAGGCAGAATAACAACAGCCATTAAGCGATATAACGATACCCTTTCGCTGGTCTCGCCCAACCCCGCATTTTTTCATAGCATGGCTTTGATGAAAATGTCCGAACTTTATTCGTTGCAGGGAAATTCAGATAAGGCAATTCTGAACTATCGCCGGTCCATTCATGAAATGCCGGATTTGCCCTTTTCTAAATACCAACTTGCAGTGTTACTATATCGCATGGATAGGCTTCAGGAAGCGGCAAGCATCCTGAAGGATCTCATAACTCAAAACCTGGCCGGCCCTAAGACCCATGGTCTCTTAGGGCAAATATATCTGGTGACCGGTCATGGTGATGAGGCACTGCACGAGCTGGCCACATCGCTGCAAATGGACAAACAGTCTCTAAACGTTATGGAAGCTTTTGCCCTCTGTCTGGTCAGCAAGCACAAGTATGATGACGCGGAACAGCTTCTCTACCAGCTTGACCGGCGGGCTCAGGACCCCCTTCCACCTCTGCTCAGGTCTGTCATCTACTCGGCGCAAGGTCGGAGTGTACTGGCTGCGGCAGTGGTAGCGCGAATTCTCGACGACTTTTCTTTGATGAGTATAGAGAAACAAATAAGGAGGATGATTCGCAGCGGGATTGATCCGACATTCATGCAATATATCAAAACTACGGTTGATAATCACTCCAGCCGCAATCTTTTTACCTGTAATAATCCGAACTATGAAGAAAAAAAATAAAATAGCGCCCCTTCCCTTTAACGCCTATTTTGTCCCCCTTCTCTTTTTTATTGTTACAGGGATTATCAGCTGTAGTTATCTTTTTTTTATTCATTACCGGAATTACACCGACCCGGCGTTCACAAGTATATGCGCCATCAGCAAGGCCATCAACTGTGACACGGTTGCTCAATCCGGGTACTCGGTTTTATTTTCACTTCCTGTCGCCCTTTGGGGCCTGTTTTTCTTCCTTTTCTTGTTTTTCTTATCACTTCGGGCCAGAAATATCGCTAATCGGTCCATCTGGCTCGTGTTTTTTCTTCTGGACATTGCAGGTTCTCTGGTAGCACTCTATTTCGGTTACATATCGGCAATTCAAATTCAGGCTTATTGTATATTCTGTATTATTTGTGATCTCTGTTTGTTCAGCAGCACTTTTTATGCCTTCCTTATATTGAAAAGATTTAAAATAGGATTTCGGCCTGGTATCTTCAAAGATGGAATTGTCCAGCTTCTTACCAGAGCCAACTTTTTGATCATCCTTTTTTTCTGCATTACCGTGGCCGCGACAGTTCTTTTCCTGCCCCATTACTGGGAAATGCCGATACCGGAGGCAACTACGGCCATACAAACCGGTTTTACCGCAGACGGATCACCATGGATCGGAGCCGAAAATCCTCAGC
>BDTX01000024.1 GCA_002897615.1 bacterium BMS3Bbin14 | reverse complement strand
CAGACACCGAGAATCGCAGTCGGCTCCAACGCCATGGATAGGTGGAGCGCGAAGCGCGGAATCTATCCATGGCGTTGCTTGAACAGCCCGGCCCGATAGGATGGAGCGCGAAGCGGTCCATCCTATCAGTGTTAATAAGTGGAAACTTTCCATCATATTGAGAGTAATAGGTACCCTGATTTTCCACTTATTCTCATATTGAAATGTCTAAAGCGGAAAATCATTTCCTCTTATTACTTTCTTTGTTAATTTTTCCACCTATTGTGATATTAAAAGGGGTAACATGGAAAAAATCTGGATTTCAGCTCCAATCCGAAACTCAAGTTAATGGAGCAGTCAAGTGGCTCCATTACGGTGATCCTGCCCCCCGCTGATGCGAAAACTACTTATTTTTCAATTTCTCCATGCCGCAATTTATACTGTCGAACTCCCGTTGACAGCCGGGCAGCCGGGCCGGCGATAGACAAAAAAACCCCGCCCTCGGAGAGAGGAACGGGGTTCGGCCGGCAATAGTGCTGGATACGGAGGCCTCAGTTCAGAGTTGGTCGTTCAATCATCTTTCAGGCTTTATTTTCAGGTAGTATAAATGTTTCGGTTAGTTGTCAAGCTCTTTGCCGGCCCGGTTCGTTATCCCTTAAGTCTTGCTCCTGCCTCCCGGCCCGCCCAGGTTGAGCCTGTCGCGGGAAAAGGACCATGCGAAACGATGCCTATTTCCCGATACAGAAATCGGCAAAAATTTTATCCAGCACCTCGTCCGGCGTCGTCAAGCCGACAATATCACCGAGATCATCAAGGGCCGCCAGCACTTCCACCGCCACCAGGTCAGCCGTAACTCCCGCCTCCAGGGCCTCATGTATCCGCCGGCAGGCGGCAAGTACTTTTTCCAGCACCGCCTGGTGCCGGACATTGGGCGCACAGGGATTTCGTTCATGCAGGACTTGCCCGCCCGCGATTTTCTTGTATATCGCCGCCTCCAGGTCGTCCAGCCCCTGGTGCTGACGGGCGGAAATCCTGACCGGCCGGACCCCGGGGAAGGCCTCCATCAGGGTTGCCGTCAGCTCGCGATCGGCAATGTCTATCTTGTTCAGAACAACGAGGCGATCCGCCTCACCAAGCGACTCGTACAGGTCCAGGTCCTGCGCCGTCAGGGGCCGGGCGGCGTCGACGAGGAAAAGCACCAGGTCGGCCTCGCGGACCTTTTGCCGGGCCCGCTGAATGCCCAGCTCCTCCACCGAACCGGCGGCGTCCCGGATACCGGCGGTGTCAACCAGGCGGGCGGGGATACCGCCGATGGAGATGATCTCTTCAACGGTATCGCGGGTCGTGCCGGGCACCGGGGCCACCAGGGCCCGGTCCTCCTGAAGCAGGGCGTTCAGGAGACTTGACTTGCCGACGTTGGGCAGCCCGGCAATCACGATATTCACGCCCTCGCGAATTATTTTCCCCTGGCGGGCCATTTTGATCAGTTCGACAAGGCGGTCCTCGACCTGGTCCTGCAACTGGGTAAGCAATCGACCTTTATCGATGATTTCCACATCGTCGTCAGGAAAATCTATTGCCACCTCCAGGACGACCATAATGGCGATCAAGCCCTGCCTGATGCCTTCAATCCGCTGTAAAAGATGGCCCTGCATCTGACCGACCGCCAGTTGCCGGCCGGTATCCGTTTGCGCCCGCAACAGGTCAATGACCGCCTCGGCCTGGGTCAGGTCGATTCGACCGGCCAGAAACGCCCGCTTGGTAAACTCGCCAGGCTCGGCGATCCTGGCGCCATGATGGAGGACCTGGGCCAGAATGGCCTGCAGTACCAGGTAACTGCCGTGGCTGTGCACCTCCACCACGTCTTCCCTGGTGTAGGTGTGCGGGGCCTGCATATAAACGGCCAGCACCTCGTCCAGAACGGTGCCGTTCCGGTCGCTGACCGTCCCGTAATAGAGGGTATGACTTTTGAAAAAAGGATGGGGGCGGGAGGGTTTGAACAGGGCCTGCAGGATGGTCAGGGCCCGGGGGCCGCTGATGCGGATTATGCCGATGCCGCCGGTACCGGGAGGAGTGGCAATGGCGGCAATGGTATCACTTGCCGGCAGAGCCGTCACCTTGACGACCTCGGCCTCTGGCCCTGGGTTTCCGACCCTTGCCGGGCTTGAAAATCAACACCTTCTTGAAAAGACCGTCGCCGACACTTCTGGAGCGCACCCCCTTATCCTCCTGCAGGATCAGGTGAACCACCCGGCGTTCAAACGGATTCAAGGCCGGAATAACCTGCGTCTTGCCGTCGACCTTGACCTGGTCGGCCAGCTCGCCGGCCAGCTTTTGCAGTTCCAGGGTCCGGCGCTCGCGAAAGTTGCCGGCATCAATATCCAGCAGCATTTTTTCCGGCAGCCGGGAGCTGGTCATCTTGCGCAGCAGATACTGCAGGCTGTCCAGGGTCCGTCCCTCGGGGCCGAGGATCGTCTCGTCATGCTCGCCGGCAATACGGCACTGCACCGTGTTGCCCTCAACCTGGACCTCGATCTCGGAAACACAGTCCATGAGGTGCAGAATCCGGTCCAGGTCCGTCCGGATGGACGCCAGCACCTCTTCGGAGGGAGGTTCCGGGACGGCCGGCGGGGTTACCGATTCTTTCCGTGTTTCAGGCACGGGCTCAGGCTCTGCCGGCGACTCCGCCGGCCGGACCGTCTCGGCGGCGGCTGTCTCGGCGGCGGCTGTTTCGACGGCGGCTGTTTCGACGGCGGCTGTTTCGACGGCGGCTGTTTCGACGGCGGCGGGTTGAGGCTGCTGCTCCACAGGGCTCTTCTCGACCTCCGGTTCCGTCTCCGGGGCCGGCTGTTCTTCGACCGCGATATCTTGTTGCGGGGTCTTGGCGGCGCCGGTGCCTGGTTTCTTTTTGAGATTGACCCGGATATGCGCCTTTTTCTTGCACAGGCCGAAAATGCCGGTTGTGCCGGTTTCCAACACCTCGATCTCCAGATTCTCCTGTGAAGTTGAGAAGGCGGAACAGGCCTGCTGGATAGCCTGGGTTACACTTTTGTCGTAAAAATCTTTTTCTTTTACCATGAATGATTCCTTATCGAAGCGCTGTTATGCTACCCGGCTCTGCCTGTTGATGAGGTGCTGCTGGAGGATGGCAAGCAGGTTGTTGACAAACCAGTATAAGACCAGTCCCGAGGCAAAATTGATGAACATGAACGTAAAGATGACCGGCAAAAACTGCATGATCTTGGCCTGGGTCGGGTCGGCCGTGGTCGGCGTCATCTTCTGCTGCAGGTACATGGAGACGCCCATTAGCAACGTCAATACGGGAATGCCGTGTAACCAGGGGATATTGAAACCGATCATCAGCCGGTCCGGCGCGGACAGATCGTTGATCCACAGCAAAAACGGCGCATGGCGCAGCTCGATTGCGGACATCAGCACCCGGTACAGGGCAAAGAAGAAGGGGATCTGGATGACCATGGGCAGACAGCCGCCCACCGGGTTGACCTTGTAGGTCTTGTACAGGGCCATCATTTCCTTGTTCATCCTGGTCGGATCGTCCTTGAACTTCTCCTTGAGCTTGGCGACCTTGGGCTGAAGTTTCTGCATGTTCTTCATCGACTTCATACCCTTCTGGGTAATCGGCCAGAAGACGACCTTGATCAGGATGGTAACCAGGATGATGGCAACACCGTAGTTGCCGATATATTTGTAGAAAAAGTTAAGCAGCCAGAGCATCGGCTTGGCGATCACGTCAAACCAGCCGAAGTTGACCGCCTTGGCCAGGTCATGATCAGCCGCGTCAAGAATGGAGAGCTTCTTGGGACCTAAATACATTTTGTACTTGAAATCCCGGACGCCCTGCGGAGCCAGGGTTATCGAACCGTCGGAGACGACTATCCGGGCCTGGCTTTCGTCCCCGCTCATGGTCACCAGGTGGGAGTCTCCGGACAACGGCATGACCGCGCAGAGAAAATAAGTACCCTCATAGGCGGCCCAGGTCACCTTGCCCCGGAGCGTCTGGGGACCGTCCTTGCGCATTGTCTTGCCTTTGATTTCCTCAAGCTTGCCGTTGATATAGGCTGACGGGCCGCTGAACAGGTAATGGCTGGTCGCTTTGGTGGTCGTGGAAAAAGGCTTGTTGGTCAGGGTCACCGCCGGGGAGATCTGCAGGGCAGTGGAAGAGGTATTTTTCACCTGGTAGCTGACATCCACCAGGTAGGTGTCGGCATGAAAGACCATCGTGCGGACGATCTGAATACCATTCGGCAGGGTCCCGGTCATCACCAGGCGGGCCGAGCCTTTCGGGCTGGTCAGGACGAGCTTTTGCCGGTCCGCCCGTAATATGGGCAAGGTGGCCGCCCTGCCGTTATCCAGGGTAAAGAGCATGGGCAGCTCAGCCGGCGAGTTGGTATGGATCAACTGCACCAGGCCTGAATCTTTGGCCAGTTCCTTGCGGTACTTTTTCAGGACAAAACGCTTGAACCCGCCGCCCTGTTCGTTGATGACCGCCGTATAAAGCGGTGTTTCAATGGTGATATCGCGCGCGGTCGGGTTCACCTTCACGCTGTGCGCGGCGGCCGCCGGCGCTGCCGGCTTCGCGGCCTGCTCCATGGATGCCTTCAGTTCCGCCTTGGTGCCGATTTGCTGCTGCACGACGGCCGGCTGCCTGACGGCCTGCGGCGCAAAAAAATACTGATAGCCGATCAGAATCAGAAAGGAGAGAATGATGGCCGTAAGGGCCCGTTGCAAGTCCATGAATTTTCCTCTATGTTAACCACCGGCCCGCCAGAGCCGGCCTTATATATATGTTATTTTTTCACAGCTGCCGCCGCAGACCGATAAAGACGGCAGGGGGGAAGCTCTCCGACACGCGGGCGGCGGCCGTTTCCTACTTTACGGGATCATACCCGCCCCCGCCGAATGGATGACAGCGGAGGATGCGGCGCGCCGCGAGATACAGGCCGCGAACGGCTCCATAGCGCTGAACGGCTTCCACGGCATACTGGGAACAGGTGGGTGTATATCTGCAGCTTGGGGGAAAAAGCGGTGAGATAAAATATTGATACCCCCTGAGCAGTACCACGCAACAGAGGGCAACAGGAGCTGATTTCACGGCCCGGCGACCCGCGTCCGGTTGCGGCTCGTTCGGAGCAGCCCCTTGGTGCGGGCAGGCCCCTTCATGGCAGCGGCCGTTCATATCCGGCCTGCCTGCCACTGAGACCGGCCCAGGTGAGCAACGGCCTCCAGGACCGATGCCGACGAATGAAGCCGAAAACCAGGACTGACCGTAAGAACGATATCGCATGACGGCGGAAACAGGTCCCGGTGAAGGCGAAACACCTCCTTGATAATCCGTTTCGTCCTGTTACGCCGCACGCTACCGCGAAACTTTCCGTGCATACTCACCCCCAGGCGGTTATACAGCAGGCCGTTGGCCATAAAAATCAGGGCAAAGCCACTGCCCCTGAGCCGCCGTCCCTGCCGGTACACCCGTTCAAACTCCCGCGGTTTTCTGAGAAGACATGTCTTGGGGAGCCCAAACCGTTTCACAGACTCACGCTGACAGCCGTTTACGCCCCTTGGCCCTTCTGTTTCGTATCACAGCCTGTCCGGCCCGGGTACTCATCCGCAGCCGGAAACCATGGGTCCGCTTCCGCTTGATATTGCTGGGTTGAAATGTTCTCTTGCTCATGATTTACTTCCTTTTTCTGTTTTGGGGGGCCGGGCAAAAAAATAACTTCATATTTTCGTCCAGGCCCTTCGGCAACGATAACGCCGGCCACCATGTCGATCCCGGTCATCCCGGCCAACGATGCAAACCCGTTCGGACTGGACCCGCGTTCCTTGAAAAAATAATGCAGGTCCGGGATATCGGCGGAATGAATGGCGCATGCGCAGAGCTTGCCATTTACATTATGAAAATTTTATACTTTAATCACAGGAGCAATATCATGTCAATTTATTTCGCCCCGCGATGGAGATCAGATGTCGGAATTCTGCCTTGAAGACATAGACTGGAACCTGAATCCGTGAGCGTTCGAGAACGGTACAGATGCAAGGCGGCAACGATGTTGATTATCCTGGTGTGATATCAATGAGTTGCCAACGCAGAAGATGTGCCGTTATCGGGCGCCCCGCAGGGCGGCGCGGTGAAGAATATAAAATACATTTATTTGTCAATAATGCAATAAATTCCATATATTGCCTGGAATATTACCTCAAGCCGTCACGGATTCAGGTGGAACATCCTGTGGCTGCAGGCCGGGAGAAAAAAATCGTGGAAAAGCAAAGGAGTGGACGGCTGGGACCGGGGGATTGCGAACATTGCCGCCCATAAACTTGCCTGGGAGGATGACTGGCGCCGAAATAGAGAGCCCCGGCCGGTAACAAGGATTTTTTCAACCCGGTTCATTTATCAATTACGCGAGGGAAGAAAACAACATGTACGGCTCAGATGCTTTATTCGTCATAGTCTCCGTCATTATTACCATCTCCGGGATCCTGGCTATTTTTATTCCGTTCTGGATCTTCAGAATCCGCAACGAAATCATCAAAACCAATAAACTTCTCACCCGGCTGATCGAATTGAATGGCGGGATCAACCCTGATCATTATATAATCGACAGCAGTACCAAGCCGACAAAACAATGCCCCAAGTGCGGCAAAGCCAATAAAAAAACGGATTCCGCCTGTATTTATTGCGGCACAAATTTGCAAAATATCCTATGAACATGCTCGCTCGGAACGAAAGCGCAATCTCAACGCCCATACCCGGAAACACCCTGTTATGACCGACTTTGATATCGTTGTCATCGGCGCCGGCCACGCCGGTTGCGAAGCGGCCCTGGCCGCGGCCCGCCTCGGCTGCCGGACCCTGGTCTGCGTCATGAACGCCGACACCATCGGCGCCATGTCCTGCAATCCGGCCATCGGCGGCCTGGCCAAGGGCCACCTGGTCAAGGAAATAGACGCCCTGGGCGGCGAGATGGCAAAAAACATCGACGCCACCGGGATTCAGTTCCGGAGGCTCAACACGAGAAAAGGTCCGGCCGTACGCTCATCCCGGGCCCAGGCCGACCGGCTGCTGTACCGGCTGCGGATGAAAACCGTGCTGGAAAACCAGGACAACCTGGAGATCAGGCAGGCCGTGGTCGATGAAATCCTGGTCCGTGACGGCCGGGTCACCGGCATCCGCACCTCCCTGGACGAGACCATTTCCGTCCGCGCGGTGGTCGTGGCGACCGGCACCTTTTTAAACGGCCTGATCCATATCGGCCTGAAAAATTTTCCGGCCGGCCGCATGGGCGACACCCCCTCCACCCGGCTGGCCTGCTGGTTCCGGGAGACCGGTTTTCACGGCGGCCGGATGAAGACCGGCACCGTGCCCCGGCTCGACGGCACCTCCATCGATTACGCCGGCCTGCAGGCCCAGTACAGTGACGACCCGCCCAACCTGTTTTCGTTTTCCAGCCACGGCGCGCCGCCGCTGCCCCAGCGTCCCTGTTATATCACCCATACCAACGAACATACCCACGAGGTCATCCGCGGCGCCATTGACCAGTCTCCCATGTATACCGGGATCATCGAGGGGGTCGGGGCCCGCTACTGTCCTTCCATCGAGGACAAGGTGATGCGCTTCCCGGACAAGGGCCGCCACCAGGTCTTTCTCGAACCCGAAGGCCTGGACACCGTGGAAATATACCCCAACGGCATCCCCACCAGCCTGCCGCTCAAGACCCAGATCGACCTGGTACACACCATCCCCGGCCTGGAAAAGGCCCGCATCATCCGGCCCGGTTATGCTATCGAATACGATTACGTTGATCCGCTGGAGCTCAAGCCGACCCTGGAGACGAAAAGAGTAGGCGGCCTCTTCCTGGCCGGCCAGATCAACGGTACCTCGGGTTACGAGGAGGCGGCCGCCCAGGGGCTGATGGCCGCCATCAATGCCGTCCTGATGGTCCGGGGAGACAGCCCCCTGGTCCTTGACCGCTCCCGGGCCTATATCGGCGTCCTGATCGACGACCTGGTCACCAGGGGAACCAGGGAACCCTACCGGCTCTTCACCTCCAGGGCCGAGTACCGTCTGCTCCTGCGCGAGGACAACGCAGACCTGCGGCTGCGGGAAATCGGCTACCGGATCGGCCTGGTGGACCGGGCGACCTGGACGGCTTTTCAACACAAAAAAAAGACCATCGAGCAGACGGTGGCCCGGCTCAACTCGGAGCGGCTACGCCCCACTCCCCCGGTCAACGATGCCCTGCGCGCCATGGGCAGCACGGCCATCAAGCAGACCGTATCCCTGGCCGACCTGCTGCGGCGGCCGGAAATCAGTCTCGCCGCCCTGTTGACTCTTGCCGGCCGGGCCGGGCAGGAGCAGGCCATCGAGCCGGGGGACCTGTCCTGTATTGATGAAATTGAACTGCAGGTGAAGTATGATGGCTACATCAGGCGGCAGGGCGAACAGATCATCCGGTTCAAAAAATTGGAACGGACGGTCCTGCCGGAGGACATGGAATATACGGGGCTGCCGGGCCTGTCCCACGAGGCGGTGGAAAAACTGAACGCCATCCAGCCCCGGTCGCTTGGCCAGGCATCGCGCATTTCCGGCATCACCCCGGCCGCCGTCTCGGTCCTGCAGGTGCATCTGAAAAAAAGAGGTCTTCTCTGAGAAACCGACATGCTTACCTACCCGCACATCAACCCGATTATTTTTTCCATAGGCCCGCTCAAGCTCCGCTGGTACGGCCTCATGTACGTCCTGGGCTTTATCGCCACCTACCTGCTGGTCCTCCTGCAGATCAAGAAATTCCGCTGGCAGGCGCTGGCGGAGGAGGTGGACAACCTGAACCTGATCCTGATTCTCGGGGTTATCCTGGGGGGCAGGCTGGGCTATGTCCTGTTTTACAACCTTCCATTTTACCTGCATCACCCCCTTGAAATCCTCGCCACCTGGGATGGCGGCATGTCCTTTCACGGCGGCTGCCTCGGCGTCCTGATCGGCGGTTTTCTTTTCTGCCGCCGCCACCAGCTCGACTTCTGGAAGACGGCCGACCTGTACGTGGTCACCGTTCCCATCGGCCTCGGGCTGGGGCGGATCGGCAATTTCATCAACGGCGAACTCTTCGGCCGGGTCACCAGCGTCCCCTGGGGCATGGTCTTCCCCGGCGGCGGCCCCCTGCCCCGCCATCCCTCCCAGCTCTACGAGGCCCTGCTGGAAGGCGTCCTTCTCTTCACGGTCCTCTGGAGCCTGAAGCACAAGCCCTGGCAGGCCAAGCCGTCCAGACTCTGGCCGCATGGCTCCATGCTGGCCCTGTTTATCCTCCTTTACGGAATATTACGTTTTGTGGTAGAATTTTTTCGACAGCCGGACCCGCAACTCGGCGAAATATTCCTGGGCCTGACCATGGGCCAGGCGCTGAGCATGGTCATGATTGCCGGCGGCCTGCTGCTCTGGTTCTGGCGCTGCCGGCAGCCGCGGGCGGCCGGAACCAATAATCCCGCACCGGAAAAAATAAAAAAATCAGGAGTAAAGGAGTAAACAATGCGGTTCATTAAAATAATACCGGTCATGCTGCTGGCGACTTTTCTCCTCTGCGCCTGCCATAACGGGCAGGAACAGGAACACAAAAAAGGGGTGATCAAAACCATGACCGACAAAACGGCGCACGAGGCAGTCAAGGCGATCAAAACCCCGATTGACAAGGCCAGGGCCGCCGCCGGACAAGAGGAAAAACAGGGCGCCGACCTGAAAAAAGCCCTGTAGAAATAATACCTACCAAGGTCCGGGGAAGGAGAAGACCACCGGCGCACCGCACAGCCGGGGGCTTCCTTTCAATTGACCTCCCCGGCCCCATCCGGAAACGGTCTTTTCCCCGATATCCCGGAGTCTGCGCTTACCCGGAGTCTCGCGAACTCATCCCGGTCTCGAACCCGATCCCAAGCCCTTGTTTTTCGGGATCCACTAACCAACAACTCATCATCTGCTAACTTGTTTCTAACATAAGGCGGCTAAATGTAGAGCCAACTTTCCGTAAGCTTGTTTTTTGGTTTACGGGCGGCAGGCCGGATTGCACCGGGGCAGGGGTGCGAAGCGGGACCAGGGCCGGCAGGTTGGATTGAGATATTTTGGTTTTGATTTGCGAAGCGGATTCCCCGTTTCACAGCAGACATCAACCCAGTGGAGGGTAACGAAATGAACAAAGCAGGAAGCAGCCTCAGGATATTCCTCATCGCTGTGGCGGCCGTGATTGGTTTCTCCTTTACGGCCCAGGCAGCGGCAACCATTACCGGGGCGGGCGCCACCTTCCCCTATCCCGCCTATTCCAAATGGGCCTACATGTACCACAAGAAGACCGGGGTGCGTCTGAACTACCAGTCCATCGGTTCCGGCGGCGGCATCAAGCAGATCAAGGCCCGGACCGTTGACTTCGGCGCCTCTGACGCGCCGATGAAAC
>BDTX01000023.1 GCA_002897615.1 bacterium BMS3Bbin14 | reverse complement strand
ACGAGGATTTTCCTGGAAGCATGGAATCAACCACTTTGCAGCCCTTGCGGGCTTCGTCATCACGCCTCAACGTTATGAGAATCCGGATTTGCCTGGACCCTCCGCCTACACGCTTAAACCGGGATTTCCAACACCCGGATGGCCTATCCTTCTCCGTCCCCCCTTATACAGTCTCCATACCAGTGGTACAGGAATATTAACCTGTTTCCCATCGACTACGCTTTTCAGCCTCGCCTTAGGGGCCGACTAACCCTGAGCAGATTAACTTGACTGCAGGAAACCTTAGACTTTCGGCGAGAGGGTTTTTCACCCTCTTTTTCGCTACTCGTGTCAACATAAGCTCTTGTGATACCTCCAGCATACCTCACGATATACCTTCACAGGCCTACACAATGTTCTCCTACCGTATCAGAAACCAGAACACAGAGGACAGAAGATCAGAATAGTGTGACGCTGCGCGCTTCCTACTCCCAGCTTCTGTATAAACCCTGGAGCATCTTGGAGATTTGTTGGTACTCATCTCGCCACTCTTTCCAGGTTGCTTCCTCTATGTACTCTAAATCAAGACAGTATCTTAGCCAGACTCGCATCTCATCACTTGATCCTGTAGCGATCATTATATATCGCTTGAATTCAGAACTTGAATACCGCTGTTTCGCAAATCCTTCTGCAATGTTTGCACATATTGATTTGCTTGCTCGCCGTATTTGATCGCCAAGACCATATTGTTCTCGCTTGGGAAATTCTATGCTGATTTGATGAATCTCCAAAGAAATTTTATATGATCTTTGAAATACCTCAAGATCTTCAAATGATTTGATCATCTGTCTGGCTTCTGTCCTCTGTGTTCCGGTTTCTGATACCCGCAACTTCGGTACTGTGCTTAAGCCCCGTTACATTTTCGGCGCAAATCCACTAGACCAGTGAGCTGTTACGCTTTCTTTAAAGGGTTGCTGCTTCTAAGCCAACCTCCTGGTTGTCTTAGCAGTTTCACCTCCTTTCCCACTTAGCACAGATTTAGGGACCTTAGTTGGCGGTCTGGGCTCTTTCCCTCTCGACCATGGAACTTATCTCCCACAGTCTGACTCCCGTGATACAACTTAACGGCATTCGGAGTTTGCATGGGGTTGGTAGTCCGGGTGGGACCCCTAGCCCAAACAGTGCTCTACCTCCGTTAGTGACCTCACGAGGCTATACCTAAATATATTTCGGAGAAAACCAGCTATCACCGAGTTTGATTAGCCTTTCACTCCTATCCACACCTCATCCAAGCAGTTTTCAACCTACAATGGTTCGGGCCTCCAGTCGATGTTACTCGACCTTCACCCTGGACATGGATAGATCACCCGGCTTCGGGTCTACCCCATGTAACTAATGCGCCCTGTTAAGACTCGCTTTCGCTCCGGCTCCACCTCGCGGCTTAACCTCGCTACACAGGATAAGTCGTTGACTCATTATGCAAAAGGCACGCTGTCACACTAATAAATTAATGCTCCAACTGCTTGTAAGCTGACGGTTTCAGTTTCTATTTCACTCCCCTCTCGGGGTTCTTTTCACCTTTCCCTCACGGTACTTGTTCACTATCGGTCACCGGTTAGTATTTAGCCTTGGGAGATGGTCCTCCCTGATTCCCACAAGGTTTCACGTGTCTCGTGGTACTCGGGGTTACCCTAGAGTGAATCCGGATTTCGTGTACTGGACTATCACCATCTCTGGTCGGCCTTTCCATACCGTTCCACTATCCGTCATCATCTCACATCGGGGCCCCACAACCCCACACTCTCCGAAAAGAGCATGGTTTGGGCTAATCCGCGTTCGCTCGCCGCTACTTACGGAATCGCAATTGCTTTCTTTTCCTGAGGGTACTGAGATGTTTCACTTCCCCTCGTTCGCCTCATGTACCTATGTATTCAGTACATGATGACAGAGTATGACCTCTGCCGGGTTTCCCCATTCGGAAACCTCCGGATCAATGCCTGTTAGCGGCTCCCCGAAGCTTATCGCAGCTTTCCACGTCCTTCTTCGCCTTCCGGTGCCAAGGCATCCGCCATCAGCCCTTAATAGCTTAACCATAAAGCCTTTATAAACCAAGTCTGCTACATACCGCCAATACCTCACGACACGGAGACCTGACGGTCCACTTGTGCCCGCTATCAGCGGTAACTTTTTTTACCCTGCTATTCAGTTGTCAAAGAACTTATCAGAAATCAGAAGCCAGATGACAGAAGCCAGGATAGTTACCGCCGACGGCGGTTTGTATCTCGACTGCTGACCAGTCTCCTGATCCCTTCCTGTGTCAGATGACACAAGCCAAGGGACATTTTCTGTCTTCTGTCCCCTGGCTTCTGTCTTCTGTTTGGTGGAGGTGAACGGGATCGAACCGATGACCTCCTGCGTGCAAGGCAGGCGCTCTCCCAGCTGAGCTACACCCCCGTTTCAGAAACCTGAAATCAGAATCCAGAAGTCAGATGAGTTGCCCGGCTGCGCCGGATTCGTTAAAGCGCGAAGCGCCTAACTTGTTCTGTCCTCTGGCTTCTGGATTCTGTTACCTGATATGGTGGGCCTGGGGGGACTTGAACCTCCGACCTCACGCTTATCAGGCGTGCGCTCTAACCGGCTGAGCTACAGGCCCAGTTCAGAATCCAGTAAACAGAATTCAGAAACCAGAATGGTCCCCTGCCTGCGGCAGGGTCTTTTGTATATGCGCTATGCGCTTGACTCTTCTGTCCTCTGTATTCCGTTTTCTGCCTTCTGGTAATTTGATCTCTCAAAACCGAACAGTAAAACAAGCAGGGTTGATCCCATCTTCAGAATCCAGAAGCCAAGGGACAGAATCCAGATTTCCTGGTTCCTGACTTTCTGACTTTCCGGTTTCTGATTTCTTTCCTTATAAAGGAGGTGATCCAGCCCCAGGTTCCCCTAGGGCTACCTTGTTACGACTTCACCCCAGTTACCAGCCATACCTTGGCAGCCTGCCTCCCGAAGGTTAGCTCAACTGCTTCTGGTACAACCAACTTCCGTGGTGTGACGGGCGGTGTGTACAAGGCCCGGGAACGTATTCACCATGGCATGCTGATCCACGATTACTAGCGATTCCAACTTCATGGAGTCGAGTTGCAGACTCCAATCCGGACTGAGACCGGCTTTTCGGGATTCGCTCCATCTCGCAATGTCGCTGCCCTTTGTACCGGCCATTGTAGTACGTGTGTAGCCCTGGTCATAAAGGCCATGAGGACTTGACGTCATCCCCACCTTCCTCCGGTTTGACACCGGCAGTCCCTTTAGAGTGCCCAACTTAATGCTGGCAACTAAAGGCGAGGGTTGCGCTCGTTGCGGGACTTAACCCAACATCTCACGACACGAGCTGACGACAGCCATGCAGCACCTGTCACCAAGTTCTCTCTAATGAAAGCACTCTCCGGTTTCCCGGAGATTCTCGGGATGTCAAGACCAGGTAAGGTTCTTCGCGTTGCATCGAATTAAACCACATACTCCACCGCTTGTGCGGGCCCCCGTCAATTCCTTTGAGTTTTAATCTTGCGACCGTACTCCCCAGGCGGTGAACTTAATGCGTTAGCTCCGACAATGAAGGGATCAACACCTCCAACATCTAGTTCACATCGTTTACGGCGTGGACTACCAGGGTATCTAATCCTGTTTGCTCCCCACGCTTTCGCGCCTCAGCGTCAGTATTCAGCCAGAAAGTCGCCTTCGCCACCGGTATTCCTCCCGATATCTACGAATTTCACCTCTACACCGGGAATTCCACTTTCCCCTCTGATACTCAAGTCTGGCAGTTTCATATGCACTTCCAGGGTTAAGCCCTGGACTTTCACATCTGACTTACCAAACCGCCTACGCGCCCTTTACGCCCAGTAATTCCGAACAACGCTTGCACCCTCCGTATTACCGCGGCTGCTGGCACGGAGTTAGCCGGTGCTTCCTTTGAAGGTACCGTCAAATTACATGGGTATTAACCATCTAACACTTCTTCCCTTCTGACAGGGCTTTACGACCCGAAGGCCTTCCTCACCCACGCGGCGTCGCTGCGTCAGGGTTTCCCCCATTGCGCAATATTCCTCACTGCTGCCTCCCGTAGGAGTCTGGCCCGTGTTTCAGTGCCAGTGTGACGGATCATCCTCTCAGACCCGCTAACCATCGTCGCCTTGGTAGGCCTTTACCCCACCAACCAGCTAATGGTACGCAGACTCGTCTATCTGCGGTAGCTTATAAATAGAGGCCACCTTTCCTTCTTAACCCGGCAGTCAAGAAGCTTATCCGGTATTAGTCAGCCTTTCGGCTGGGTATCCCAGACAAATAGGGAGATTATCTACGCGTTACTCACCCGTGCGCCACTT
The DNA here is from genome assembly GCA_002897615.1 of bacterium BMS3Bbin14. Taxonomy (GTDB): domain Bacteria; phylum Desulfobacterota; class Desulfobulbia; order Desulfobulbales; family Desulfobulbaceae; genus BMS3Abin13. Next base: position 58,782 of record BDTX01000023.1, on the reverse strand, counting down.
TACTCGGTCCCCGAAGGTACCTTTCTCGTTCGACTTGCATGTGTTAAGCACGCCGCCAGCGTTCGTTCTGAGCCAGGATCAAACTCTCCAGTTTATATCCTTGCCAATCTCGCGATTGGACTTATCTCAAATAAAATAGGCCCGCTTGTATTTACTGTTCAGTTTTCAAAGATCAAATAAAAGTACCTGTATCTACAGATACCCGCCTGCACTTTTATGTGTAGACTAATTTCTTACAATAAACTCTTTCCTCACCACTGTCAAGAGAAAATCTCCCGTCGGCTCGGCCGTTCCCAGGGAGTATCTTTCCCTTACGAACGAGGCGGCAACCTACTTGAGCTGAACCTCACTGTCAACCGAAATCTCGCCCTCGATTCACTTTTCCGGATGCCCGGCGTAAATGGTTCTGCCGCAACGGTAAACGACAGCGCGGAAAATTATCTGAAAATCATGAAGTCATAGGGAGTTCGCAGGGTTGCCGGTAACAACAGGGGCTTTTCCCTGGTTCTCAATTTTAAAAATATTGCCGCTGCTGGTCAGCTGCAGGAGCAGGGTCAACAGCCTGAATCCGTGACGGCCTGAAGTGAAATTCCAGGCAATATGTGTGATTGTATGCATTATTGCCGAATGAATGCATTTTATGGTCTTCCTCGCGCCGCCCTGCGGTCCGCCCGATAACGGCGCATCTGCTGCGTTGACAACTCGTTGGTATTACAGAATGATAATCAACATCGTTGCCGCCTCGAAGGTCTCGCAGGCTCGCTATCTGCATCTGCACCGCTCGCGAACGTTCACGGCTCCAGGTGCTTGTCTTCCGTGCCATGACCACTGACCGCCTCTTGTATCCAGTATCCTGCTGTATCGTGTTTGCTTCATGGATATATACTCCTCCACGGCAGTCTGTTTTCTCCTTAAAATACGGTCTCATTTTCGGTAGCCGCTATAATATATTGTGATATACCGTGCCGATTGGAGCAAAGTGTATGTCTCAGTTTTTTATTTTGCGAATTTCCTTGACTCCGGTGTCACGCTGTGGTATTAGATAATCATGCTGATGGCGGCCATGATCTGATTTTTTTTCTTGTGCAACCTCAAACCTCAATGCAAACGTACTTTACCTGCGCTATCGGCAGCATCTCTTCACTCGGGCTCAGTCCAATGTCAACTTCGGACTGAGCCCCTCCTTTTTTCCCCTCTCTCCAATCTGCTTGTTCTTTTGTTCGGCAAAAATAAACAAGGGAAAGGCTCGATCTAACCGGCACGATTCTCCCGGCCAGGCTTATCTCTTCCCCCCTTGAATCCGTGACGGCTTGATAACAGCACAATGAAAGCTCCATGGCTGGAATAATGGTGGACCGTCCGGCTCTGAAAATAATATCTCTGCTGTTTTCTGAACAGCAGGATCGGGTTGCCCAACGCTGAAAATTTTACTATGACTTGCTTGTTGGAGAAATTTGCAGGAAAGTCAGAGTTTGTCATGTTTTTACGCGTCAATCATGAGCAGGAGATAGTATGTCAACGGCGGCCCAGCTCTTTGTGAAGTGTCTTGAAAACGAAGGCGTCGAATATATTTTCGGCATTCCCGGTGAAGAAAATCTGTATGTCATTGATGCGCTGCTGGACAGCCCGATCCGTTTCATTACGGTGCGCCACGAACAGGGGGCCGCCTTCATGGCGGATGTATATGGGCGCTTGACCGGCCGGCCCGGGGTTTGCCTGGCCACCCTGGGCCCGGGAGCGACCAACCTTATGACCGGCTTCGCCGACGCCAACATGGACCATGCCCCGATAATAGCTATTGCCGGGCAGGGGTCAACAACCCGCATGCATAAGGAAAGTCACCAGGTTCTGGACCTGGTTCGTCTCTTTGAGCCTGTTGCCAAGTACAGTATTGCCATTCTTGAACCGGAAAATATTCCGGAAATAGTCCGTAAGGCCTTCAAGGATATCCAGGCGGAGAAACCGGGCGGCGGATTTATCTGTTTTCCTGAAAATATCGCCGCTGCTTCCGTAGATGAAGAGATCCGGCCGTTGAGAGTCCAGAGTCCGACACCGCCTCTGCCGGCACAGGTCAAGGTCGAGCAGGCGGCCAGGGTTATTTCCGAGGCCCGGTTTCCGATCATCCTGGCTGGTAACGGGGTGGTTCGCGGTCATGCCGGCGATGCCTTGATCGCTTTTGCAGAGAAACTGTCCATCCCCGTGGCCACCACCTTTATGGCCAAGGGCGTGATCCCGTTTTTTCACCCGCTCTGCCTGGGGGCCATCGGCCTCCATGCCCATGATTACGTGGCGTGCGGTTTTGATCGTGCCGACGTGGTGATCAGTGTCGGTTTCGACATGGTTGAGTACCATCCCGGCCTGTGGCATCCACACGGTGACAAAAAGATCGTTCATATCGACCGAAGCTATGCGGAGGTGGACGCGAAATACATCCTGGAGGTAGGGGTGGTCGGTGATATCAACGTGTCTCTTGAACGTATTGCCGAACTGGCCGTCAGGTCCGGTGACCTCGTGGCCGCCGGCAGTCTTCGGGAATGCATTGTCAACGAGCTCCGTCGCTTCGCCGATGATGACAGCTATCCCCTCAAGCCGCAGCGTATTCTCCATGACACCAGGCAGGTGATGGGGCGGGAAGATATCCTGATTTCCGATGTAGGCGCACATAAAATATGGGTCGCCCGGCTTTACTCCTGTGAACGGCCCAATACCTGTATTATTTCCAACGGCTTTGCTGCCATGGGGATCGGTGTGCCCGGGGCGTTAGCGGCAAAATTTGTCTATCCGGAGCGCAGGGTGTTGACCATTACCGGCGATGCCGGATTCATGATGAATTCGCAGGAGATCGAGACCGCCCTTCGCTATAACCTGGCCCTGGTCATCATGATCTGGAATGACGGCGAATACGGTTTGATCAAGTGGCACCAGGAGCGTTTTTTCAGCCGAACCGGGTATGTCGAATTTCGCAACCCGGATTTTGTGAAATACGCCGAATCTTTCGGGGCCAAAGGGTACCGGGTGGAGAGTGCCGGAGACCTGATTCCAACCCTTGAGCGGGCCTTTGCCGACAACACGGTTGTCATTGTCGATGTCCCGGTCGATTATTCCGAGAATATGAAGTTGATTAAGAAGTTGGACCAGCTGGTTTGCCCGACGTAACGGGGTTGGATTGCTTTCTCTGAAGCCGGCCCCACAAGTTGCCGTATAAAAAACAACAGCGGCCGGAAAAAATCGCTACGCGACCACGCAGTCACTGTGCCAGCAGCATCCTGTCTGGTCGCAGGATTCCCGGTTCGGGGAGAAGCAGGGATTGTTGCCCTCTTGGATCTGAATGGCCCGGATCAGGTCGGCTTTTTTCATTTTTCCAGGCTTAAGGCCAACGTTTTTTGCTTTTATTCTGATCTTCGGCATTTTCATAGCACTCTCCTTTTTAAAATTATAATCTACCATCTTGCTGGATTCGTGAGCGTTCGCGAGCGGTGCAGATGCAGATAGCGAGCCTGCGAGACCTTCGAGGCGGCAACGATGTTGACTATCCTGGTGTGATATCAAAGAGTTGCCAATGCAGCAGAGGCGCCGTTCGCGAACGCCCCGCAGGGCATTGCATGGAGTATACGGCTCAAGCCGTCACGGATTCTGGATATTGTGTAACGATTCAGTTGCGCTGCATCTTCGCCGTCTGATTTTTTACCTATACCGGTTGAGGGGAAGAACTGCAATGAGATTTATCCGGTTTCTGATCCTTGTTGATCAGGGACTCAAGGGTCTGGTTCCCGCCCTGCAGAAAGAGCGCAGCCATGACCGCGCATTCCAGGCCAAAGGGCAGGTAGCCGGCATAGCCCAGCACCGGCATGTAAAAAATGTGAAAACGCTGGATAAAGGGTATCGAGTATTCCCAGTGGGCCAGACTCCCGGAATTCCACATCTCCCAGAAAAACCCGCAGACCAGGGCTGCGAGTGCCGGCAGCCAGATGGGCCGCCAGTCACCTTCCCGGAGTGGTGAGAATATGGTTTTCTCGCCCATAACGGTTTGCAGTCCCGTGATAACCAGAAGCGGGGCGATCCAGAGGAGGGGAAACAGGTAATCAGGCCAGATCCCGATGCCGGCAAGTCCCAGGGCCGCAATAATCAAAACGGTCCAGCCGCAGGGGACCGGATTTTTCAGGCGGACCGGCCACAAATCTGTCAGTGGTTCGGTCAGGCGGGGGAGGGTGGCCAGAAGCTCCTCGGTGCCGAGAACGGCGGGCAGGACCGTAGAGAAGCAGAGGCTGGCGTGAATTACGTAACCGAGAGGTGAAAAATTTTCCGTGCCCAGGTAATGCCAGTTCTGGACAAAGCGATTCAAGTATTCAAAAAACCACCAGAACAATGAACTCAGCGGAAAGAGGAGCAGGAAAAAACGGCGGTTGTTCACCAGCAGGCAATGGCCGCTGCGGTGATAGCTCAGAGCGTTAACGGTTATGATATAGCCGAGCCAGAGGGGCAGGAAGGTGTAGGGCTGAAAGGGTGCGAACCAGGAAAAGCGGTGCCAGGCCAAAAACCAGGAAATGAGGATGATGCCGATCCCGACAAAAAACCACCAGGGAAGCGGGCGTGATGATGTGGCTGATTCAAGATTATTGGTCAGGCTGGTAACAATCCTGAAAAAAAAGGGGGCGCAAACCGCCACGATAAAAAAGGCCAGGAGCAGAAATACCGCCCACGAGAAAGGGGCATGGGAAATATAAGAGGTTAAAGGGGGAAACTCAAGATAGCGGGCAAGAGGTTGACCGGTCAGCCACACGCTCAGCAGCGGCAGCCCGGTCACCAAGAGAGCGACAGCCACCAGTCTGATGAGGGGGGGAATATAACCTGTGCGTAAGTATCGGTAACCGTTCACCAAGGACGACAACCTCGGAAGTTACTCAGCCCGGACGAGTTCCCCCCCCGCACCTCATTCCGCCACTTCAGGTTTCGCTCAATATGCGCAACGGCAGCCAAAGCCGATTCGGGCGGCAGTCCCGCGGACTTACTTTTTTTGCGCGGATCACAGGAAGAGCCAAGACGAATCTTTGCGAAGATAGACCGAAAAAGATCCTTGATGAAATCCGCGCATTCTTTCTCCGGTCGGCGGACACTGCTGCCGGAAAGCTTGATCTTTATGAGTTGAACCGCCCTGCGGGGCGGCTATTTGTTGACGACCTTGGCGATATTTTTGACCTTGTCAATTTTTTCTTTGACGTCGGTTACTTCTTTGACTATGGGCAGGCTATTTTTAAGATCCGTACCTGTTTCTTCAGCCTCGTTGAGTCCTTTTTTGAACGAGGTGATGGCCTTGCCCAGGCCGGCACCGATTTCAGGCATTTTTTTGCCGCCGAAAATGAGAAAGGCGATAGCAAGAATAACAACGAGTTCCGGCATTCCGAGTCCAAACATGATTGCGCCGCTCCAGTAAAAAAGGTTGTAAGGTTATTGGGACACTCGCTAATGTATCACTCCGGCCCGTGATCAAGCCTTCGTTTCGTCCCACTCTTGTTTTGCGAGTTTTCAGCTCTTCTTGTTTTCATCCTCAATGGATTTGTTTTCGTCATCATTTTTGTTGGTGGCATCCTTGAAGTTCTTGATCCCCTTGCCGATACCGCTGCCAATCTCGGGCAGTTTACCTGCTCCGAAAATGATAACGATGATGACCAGAATAATGATCAATTCCGGTATTCCGAGTCCGAACATGGTCCCACCTTTTCAGGAGTTAGAAAAATATCTCATTACAACCTATAAGATATCACCTTACAGCCGTTGCTGTCAACAGCCATGATCTCCTTATTTTTTTATTTGCTCGCGGATATGCTCGCTGATGCCATGCATTGCCGCCAGAATGGCCGGTTCATCCAGGGTAGTCAGCTGCCGGTTTTTCATCACCACCCGGCCGTTAATCACCGAATGAATGACATCGGACCCCCGGGCGGCATAGACCAGGTGTGACACCGGATTATATAACGGTGTCAGGTGCGGCTGGTTCAGGTCGAGCACTATCAGGTCGGCCTTTTTCCCCGGTTCCAGGCTGCCGACCTGCCGGCCGGCGGCCAGGACATCGGCGCCGCTGCGGGTGGCCGCCCGCAGAGTAGTCCTGGCATCCATGGCCGTGGGGTCCATGCGGACCACCTTGTGGATCTTGGCCACCGTGTTCATTTCGCCGAACATATCCACATCATTGTTGCTGGCGCTGCCGTCGGTACCGATACCGACAACGATTCCCGCCTCAAGCATCTTCACTACCGGCGCCGTGCCGGAGGCCAGTTTCATGTTCGATTCCTGGCAGTGCGCCACCTTCACTCCCCGCTCGGCCAGCAACCGGATTTCATCGTCCGTAATCATGACGCAGTGAGCGGCCACAACCCGTTCATTCAGCAGGCCCAGGCTCTCCAGGTGCTGTACGGGTGAACAGTGATAGCGCCCCTGGCAGGTGTCGACTTCGTCCTGATTCTCGGCCAGGTGGATGACGTAGAGGGCGTTCTCCTGTTCGGCCAGGGTGCCGAGGCGCTGCAGCAGGCCGGGGGAGCAGGTGTAGAGGGAATGGGGATCAACGGTGATGGTAACGAGGGGGTGGCCGCTGTACTTCCCGAGCAGCTCTTCGGTGTAGACAAAACCGTTTGCCAGTTCACCGTAATTGGGCGACGGGAAGTTGTAGAGCACTTCGCCGATCCAGGCCCGCATGCCCGACTGTTCCACGGCCCGGGCCACGTCAGCGGCAAAGAGATACATGTCGCAGAAGCTGGTGGTGCCGGATTTGATCATTTCGCAGAGTGACAGCAGGGTCGAATGATAGACGATCTCGCCGGTCAGGTGGGTCTCCACCGGAAAGATGTAATCCTGCAGCCACTGCATGAGCGGCAGGTCGTCGGCCAGACCCCGGAAACAGGCCATGGCGGCATGGGTGTGCGTATTGATGAGGCCGGGCATGATCAGCCCGTGCTCCTCGCGGATGGCCGCGGCCCCGGAGTATTTCTCCAGCAGTTCCCGGCCCGCACCGATTTCCAGGATATGGTCGCCCGCTACCGCTATCCCCCCGTCTTCAATGATCGTGTCTTGATCGTCAAGGGTCAGCAGGTAGCTGCCGGTTACCACCAGGTCTGCGGCTTGGGCCGTCATTCCCGGTACCTCGCAACGATCCCGCGGATCAGCTTTTGCAGCACCGGCCCGGTCTCCTGCGCCGTTTTGACAATTTCTTCCAGCAGAACGGGCTGCGGCCGGTCGGGATCATTGACATTGGCGATTACGGATAGGCCGAGTACCCGCATTCCCCCGTGGATGGCGACCAGGATTTCAGGAATGGAGGACATGCCCACGGCATCGGCCCCGCAAAGTTGCAGGAACCTGGTTTCCGCCGGTGTTTCCAGGCTGGGGCCGGGGACGCAGACATAGGTGCCTGTTTTGATGTTGCCCAGGCCGAGTTCCGCCGCCACGGTCAGGGCGCTGTCGATCAGGTTGCGGTCATACGGTCGGGACAGGTCCGGAAAACGCGGTCCCCATTCGTCGACATTGGGTCCCCGCAGGGGATTTAAGCCCAGCAGGTTGATATGGTCGGTAAAGACCATGATGGAACCCGGGACAAAAGCGGTGTTCAGGCCGCCGGCGGCATTGGTGATAATGGCGGTTTCCGCGCCGAGCAGGGAGAGAACGCGGATGGGGAAGGCCACCTCCATGGCCGAATAGCCCTCGTAGCAGTGCAGGCGCCCCTGGAGGACGGCGACCGGTCTGCCGCCGAGTTGACCGCAGACCAGGTTGCCGGCATGGCTGGTAACGGTTGCGCGGGGAAAATGGGGAATGTCCCCGTAGGGCAGGGAGAGATCGATCTCCATGGCCCCGGCCAGGCTGCCGAGTCCGGTGCCCAGTTCGATGACGATTTCCGGGGTCCGGGCAAGCCGGGCGGCGAGGAAGGCAACCGTCTCTTCAACCCGGGATTTATATCTTTCGGCCTCGATCATGATTCCAGGGCGTGGGCGGCGATATAGGCCTTGATCACCTCGGGGTCGGCGTCCAGCACTTCACAACGGCTTTCCCGGTCGGCGAGTTCGGCCAGGGCCGGCGGCAGCTCGGGGTCCAGGCCGGTAGCCTCGCGCACTGCCGCGCCGAACTTGGCCGGATGAGCGGTCGCCAGGCAGATCATCGGCCGCTTCTCATGGCGAAAGGTCAAACCGGCCCGGACCCCGACCGCCGTGTGGGGATCAAGCAGGTAATCGCCGTCCCGGTGGAAGGTCCTGATCGTCTCCATGACTTCCGCCTCGGAAACGCTGGCAGAGACGAAGTCTTCCTGCACCCGTTGCCGCAGGGCCGAAAGGTCAATCCGCCCGGTGTTGTCGAATTCCTGCATATCGGCCTTGACGGCCGCACCGTTTTCGTCCCGCAGGTAGTAGAGGTAGCGTTCGAAATTGCTGGCCACCTGGATATCCATGGACGGGCTGGACGTCGCCTGGACAGTGCCCCTGCTGTAGATACCCTGGTTGACGAACCGGCACAGCAGGTCATTGGCATTGGTGGCCAGGACCAGCCGGTTGATGGCACCCGGCGGCAGGAGCCTTCTGGCCATGTAACCGGCAAAGATATCGCCGAAGTTGCCGGTGGGCACTGAGAAATCTACGGAATCGAAACCATGGGCATGCAGCTTTGACCAGGCATAGACGTAATAAACAATCTGGGCCATTACCCGGGCCCAGTTAATGGAGTTTACCGCCCCGAGATGGTATTTTTCTTTGAATTCCAGGTCGTTGAAGATTGCCTTGACTATAGCCTGGCCGTCATCAAAGGTGCCGCGAATGGCGATATTGAAGACATTGGGATCGGTCACCGTGGTCATCTGCAGTTTCTGGATCGGACTGATCCGGCCATCGGGATGAAGAATGAAAATGTTGATGCCGGCCTTGCCCCGGACACCATGAATTGCGGCACTGCCGGTGTCACCGGAGGTGGCGCCGAGGATGTTCATCGAGGCGGACCGCTTCTTCAGCAGCAGCTCGAAGATGTTGCCGAGCAGCTGCAGGGCGACATCCTTGAAGGCAAAGGTCGGGCCGTGGAAAAGTTCCAGGATGTACACCCCGCCGCAGCGGCTGACCGGCGTGACCTGATGATGCCTGAAGCGGGCGCAGGAGCGCTCCACCAGGTCTTCCAGCTCGGTCCGGCTCAGGTCGTCGATAAACAGGCTGAGGATCTCGACCGCGAGATACTGGTAGGGGAGATTGCTCCAGCTGCTGACGGTGTGTTGATCAACAGAGGGCAGGGTTTCGGGCAGCAACAGGCCGCCGTCCGTGGCCAGCCCCATCATGACCGCATCACTGAAACCGACGGGGTCGATTCCACCCCTTGTGCTGATGTAGCGCATCTTTTTTACCTCTTACCTTTTCAGGGTATTAAATACCGCCACCTTTCTGCCGCCGCCTGGTGAGTTTGCCCGGGTCATGAGCTTACGCCTGAATCCGTGAGCGTTCGAGAATGGTACAGATGCAAGGCGGCAACGATGTTGATTATCCTGGTGTGATATCAACGAGTTGTCAACGCAGCAGATGTGCCGTTATCGGGCGGACCGCAGGGCGGCGCGGTGAAGGCAATAAAATGAGTTTATTGAAAAATAGTACAATAAATTCCATCTCTTGCATGGAGTGTCATCTCAAGCCGTCACGGATTCAGCTTACGGGCATTTAAGCAGGTTGGTGCCGCTCATTTCGGCCGGCACCGGCAGCCCCATTAGCGATAACACGGTGGGCGCGATATCCTTCAGGGCGCCGCCGTTCTCCAGGTGACATTCCCGGTGCTCGTCATCAAGGAGGATCAGGGGGACCGGGTTCAGGGTATGGGCAGTATAGGGCCCGCCTGTTTCCGGATCGGCCATGATTTCGGCATTACCGTGGTCGGCGGTAATCAGCATGGTGTTGTTCTGTTCCCGCATGAAGGCCGCGATCCGGCCGAGACATTCGTCGACGGTCTCGCAGGCCCTGACCGCGGCCTCCAGGATGCCCGTGTGGCCGACCATGTCGCCGTTGGCAAAGTTGAGCACCACCAGGTCGTAGGGCGTGCCGGCGGCCTGCTTTTCCCGCAAGGCCGCCAGCAGTCTGTCGGTGACGGTGCGGGCGCTCATTTCAGGCTTCAGGTCATAGGTGGCCACTTCGCGGGGTGATTCGATCAGGATTCGGTCCTCCCCGGGAAACGGGGTCTCGCGGCCGCCGTTGAAAAAGTAGGTCACGTGGGCATACTTTTCGGTCTCGGCTATGCGCAGCTGCCGCCAGCCGTGGTTGCTGATCTCCTCGCCCAGGATATGGCTCAGGGACAGGGGAGGGAAGGCCACCGGCAGGTTGAAATCGCTCTCGTATTCGGTCATGGTCACCACTTGCAGATGCCCGGGACGATTGGTGACGTCAAAATTTGCAAAGTCCTCTTCCGTAAAGGCGCGGCACATCTCCCTGGCCCGGTCCGCCCGGAAGTTGAAAAAGATAACCCCGTCCCCGTCCTTGATCGTCCCGACCGGGCTGCCGCCGTCCACCAGCACAGTGGGCGTGATAAACTCGTCGGTTTCCGCGCGGAGATAGGCTGCGGAGACGGCCTGGACCGGATCGTCGGCCGTCAGGCCCCGGCCGCTGGTTATGGCCTGCCAGGCCTTTTCAACCCGGTCCCAGCGGGTATCCCGGTCCATGGCCCAGAAGCGGCCGCTTATGGTGGCAACCCTGCCGCAGCCGATCCGTTGCATCGCCGCTACCAGTTCCGCCATGTAGCCGGCCCCGCTCTTGGGCGGGGTATCGCGGCCATCCATGAAACAGTGGACAAATACCCGCTCCAGACCTTTTTTGCCGGCCATTTCGAGCAGGGCCTGCAGGTGAGCGATATGGGAGTGGACGCCGCCGTCCGACAGCAGGCCGAGAAGGTGCAGAGAACCGCCGGCCGCCTTGACCTGGTCCATCACCGCGACCAGGGCCGGGTTGGTAAAGAATTCGCCGGACTCGATGGCCTGATTGATCCGGGTGAAATCCTGGTAGACGATCCGGCCGGCGCCGATATTAAGATGGCCGACTTCGGAGTTGCCCATCTGGCCTTCGGGCAGGCCGACCTGGCCGTTGTGGGCCGTCAGCGTCGTCCATGGACACTCGGCCATCCAGCGGTCCATATTCGGAGTGCGGGCCACGGTGATCGCGTTGGTCGGCGACGGCCGGCCAATGCCCCAGCCGTCAAGTATGGCCAGCAGCAAGGTTTTCCTGTTCATTGCCTTATCTCTTGTCCCGGACGTATCCCCTCATGGGGTTGGTAACTATGCGGCAGGAAGGAACCGCGTGAAGACGGGGTGCCTGCGACGGCTCCCGGACCGGGTTATGTTTCCTGCTCCCCGGCGGCCGGGTCCGGTTCGATCCGCGGCGCGTCATGCCACAGGCCTTCCAGGTCGTAAAATGACCTGGAATCCTTATAAAAGATGTGCACCACAACGTCGTCAAAGTCAAGGAGCACCCATTCCCCATCCGCCAGACCCTCGCAGTCGGTGCCGGATATCCGTTTGGAACGTAACTCGTCGGTAATGACCACGGCCAGTCCCTGCACGTGCCGCGTGGACCGGCCGCTCATGATGACGAAGAAATCGGTGAACGAGGCCAGCCCGCGTACGTCAAGGATAACCAGGTCTTCGGCCTTGGTGTCCATGGCGACCCGGGCGCAGAGTTCGGCCAGTTTACGGCCGCTTTTATCCTGATGTATTTTTTTTATTTTTTTCATGTGTTTTGTTTGCTGTTTTCTTCGACCCGCCCCTTGGTTTGCGGGGCGGAAATTCAAAAGAGAGTTTTCCCTTGGCATCCAGAAGCAGATAGGCGTCAAAAGGACGTTTTCGTTTGGAAATAAAACCGTTGATCAGCTCGGTCTTGCCTTTTTCCAGTAATTGAACAATATAATCCCGATCAATGTGGCGGCCAAGGATGATTTTGCTGATTCGCAGTCCTTTTTTGCTGTCGCCGTTCAGGGCGGACTCGGACATGAAGGCGACCGGAGTTTCAAAGACCGGTGTCTGGTCGACGGGAGAGAGCCCCAGGGGCGCTGTTTTCTTGATTTCCTCGACGTCAAACTGGTTCGCGCTGTCAAAGAGAAATTCCACTTTACCGTCTTTCAGGCGCAGCGAGGCGGAAAAAGGCTTGCCCTGCTTGGAACGGAAGTCGGCCATGGGGCCGATGGTATTTCCCCGCAGCAGGGCGACGATCTCCTTTTGTTCCATGACCCGGCCGCCGATCACCTTGCGCAGCATGGTTTTTTCATCTTCAGAGATATAGGCGGTGGGCGTCTCAAAATAACGGACCCCGTCAAGCGGTGAAAACGGCGCTTCCTGTTTTTGTCCTTCGTTGTCCTTGAACCCTTTGACCTGGTTGACGATTTTGCTGGTCGTCTGCCTTATTTCGGCCATGAATTGTTCCCGGGTCATGCCGCCCCGCAGGATCTGGTTGAGCTTGTACTCCCACTCGCCGGTGAGCTCAGGGGAGGCCAGGACTTCGATTTTCATGGCCTCCAGCAGGGATAAAAGTTCGAAGGCCTTGCCGGTTGGCACCAGTTCGCGCTGTTCCCGGACCATGTATTTATCTTTAATCAGTTTTTCGATAATGGCCGCCCGGGTGGACGGGGTCCCGAGGCCGTGTTCCTTCATGGCCTCGGCCAGTTCCTCGTCATCGATCAGTTTGCCGGAGTGCTCCATGGCCGACAACAGGGTGGCCTCGTTGTAACGCGGCGGCGGTTTGGTTTCATATTCCTGCCGGTCGATTTCGCGGCACAGGACCTTCGCCTCCGGCGGCAGGGGCTGCAGGGTCTTTTCTTCCTGGTTCTTCCCGTAGATGGCCTTCCAGCCGGGTTCCACCAGGATTTTTCCTTCGGTGAGAAAGGGCTCCTGCTCCACCGTGCTGATCCTCCTGGTGTTGTGGTACACGGCCGGCGGGAAAAAGACGGAGAGAAAGCGCCGGGCAATCATCAGGTAGATTTTAAACTCGGCCTCGCTCAGGTTTTTTGGCAGGTTCGAGGTGGGAATAATGGCAAAATGGTCACTGATCTTGGCATTGTTGAAAATCCGGCCGTCCTGGCGTAGATATTTTTTATTCAGCGCTTCCTCGGCAAAGCTGCCCAGCTGCCAGCCTTTCTGCCGGGTAACCACCTCGCGCACCGTGGGGAGGTAGTCGCCGGGCAGATGCCGGCTGTCGGTCCGCGGATAGGTAATCAGCTTGTGGCGCTCATAGAGGGCCTGGGCGATGGCCAGGGTATTCTTGGCTGAAAAACCGAAGCGGCTGTTGGCCTCGCGCTGCAGGGCGGTCAAGTCAAACAGCAAGGGGGATCTCTGGGTCGTTTTTTTGCTGGTTTCCTCAACCGTTGCCTCTTTGCCGGTGCAGCGCCCGGTAATCTCTTCGGCCCGGGTACTGTCCCAGATACGGTTTTGCCGGCCGTGGGGATTGCTCTTGTCCTTCCTGAAATCCCGATCGATCCAGACCCCTTCGTAGGTGTGGTCGTTATAGGCGAAGGTGGCGTGGAGTTCCCAGTAGGTTACGGGGGTAAAACTGCGGCGTTCATTCTCCCTTTTGACGATCATGGACAGGGTCGGCGTCTGCACCCGGCCGCAAGGAGTTTTACGGAATCCACCGAAACGGGAATTGTAACTGGTCAGGGCGCGGGTGGCGTTGATGCCGATCAACCAGTCTGATTCCGATCGGCACATGGCCGTATCCTCCAGCGGCAGCATCTCGCTGTTGTCGCGCAGGTTGGCCAGGCCGTCACGGATGGCCCCCATGGTCATGGACTGCAGCCAGAGCCGCCGGATAGTCTTGGCGGCAACAGAGCTGGTCGAGGCCTGCTTGAGGATGTATTTGAAAATCAGTTCACCTTCACGGCCGGCGTCACAGCCGTTGACAATGACCGACACGTCGCGGCGGCGGATCAATTTGCACAGGGCGTTGTACTGCGATTTTGTTGCCGGCAGGACGGCGAGGGGAAATTCTTCCGGCAGAATGGGCAGGTTCTCCAGGTTCCATTTCTGGAACCGGGGATCGATTTCCTCGGGATAGGCGATTGATACCAGGTGGCCGATGGCATGGGAAACGATGTAGTCATCGTTTTCATAATGGGTTTTCGTTCTGGTGAATTTGCCGGGCAGCGCCTTGACGATATCGGCGGCAACGCTTGGCTTCTCGGCTATAATTAATGTTTTTCCCATATATATAGTAAGGTCGGAGGTGGAAGAATCAGTTGTTTAAGGTGTTGAGAAAATTAATCAGCGCCTTATGCCAGGTATCCGGTGCGTGCAGGTAACAGAGATGCCCCGCCCCGGCAAGGAATGCCAACAACAAGTAAGCGACATCTGCGCCTTTGTCAACGGTGTGACGAAAAAACAGGGTCCAGGCAGAGAAATAACCCCCGGGGGATTTTTCCTGCCGGTTGGCCCCGGACCTGACAATATTGTGTTTTTAGAGTTTTGTATTTTTTAGAGAAAAACTGGAAATTTCAGTTTTGCAATAGTTCCCGGGTGGAGGGCCGCCGTTATGTTTATTTGTAACCGTCGGGATTCTGCGACTGCCAGCGCCAGGTGTCGATGCACATCTCGTCAATACCACGCCGGGCCTTCCAGCCCAGTTCCGCCTCGGCCAGTGACGGGTCGGCGTAGCACCGGGCGATGTCGCCGGGCCGGCGGCCGGTAATTTTATACTTGATCTCCCGGCCGCTGGCCCGGGCAAAGGCCCGGACCATGTCAAGGACACTGTAACCCCGGCCGGTGCCGAGGTTGTAGGTCACCACGCCGGGGTTGGTATTCAGTTTTTCCAGGGCGCTCAGGTGGCCGAGAGCCAGGTCGACAACATGGATGTAATCACGGACGCCGGTGCCGTCCGGAGTGGGGTAATCGTTGCCGAAGACCGACAGTTCCTGCAGCTTGCCGACCGCCACCTGCGAGATATAGGGTATCAGGTTGTTGGGAATATCGTTCGGATCCTCACCGATCCGGCCGCTCTCATGGGCGCCCACGGGGTTGAAGTAGCGCAGCAGCGCCACGTTCCAGTCCCCGTCGGACACGTTCAGGTCGCGGAGGATATCCTCGATCATCAGCTTGGTCCGGCCGTAGGGGTTGGTGCAGGAGAGGGGAAAATCTTCCTTGATGGGCACGCTCGCCGGATTGCCGTACACGGTGGCCGATGAGCTGAAGACGATGTTTTTGACCCCTCTGTCCTGCATGACCCGGCAGAGATTCATGGTGCCGCCGAGGTTGTTCCGGTAGTAGAGCAGGGGCCGGTCCACGGATTCGCCCACCGCCTTGAGTCCGGCGAAATGGATTACGGCCCGGGCATCGCCGCACAGGCCGAAGACCCGGTCCACGGCCTTGATATCCAGCAGGTCGGCTTTAAAAAACTCCAGGGGTTTGCCGGTGAGATCCCGCACCCGCCGGAGTGCCTCTTCGCTGGAGTTGCTCAGGTTGTCGATGACCGTGACCCGGTGCCCGGCGTTGAGCAGTTCCAGACAGGTATGACTGCCGATATAACCGGCGCCGCCGGTAATTATGATATGCATTTTTTATCCCGGATAATCGTGGCGAGTGCGTTTGATAGTTGTTCTCTGGTATACCATGAAAACCTGATCGACTTCAAAATGATTCTTTGCTATGATTAAAAAATATCGACAATGGAGTCCATACCGGACAATCTATGACAGACGAGGTGAACCATGCCGTATGTGAATATCCGGGTGGCCGGGAAACTCAGCCGCCGGCAGAAAAAGAATATCGCCCGGGGGGTGACGGAGGTGATCGCCAGGGAAACAGACAAACCGGAAAGTTCGATTCTCATTTTTATCGACGAAGAGAGCCGGGAGAATGTTGCCAGCGGCGGAATTCTGCTTGACGGGAAATAAGCACGTCCATGGATGAACGACAGGCGGCGGCGCGCCTTGAGGAGCTGCGGCAACAGATCAGCATTCACGACCGGCGCTATTACGTCCTTGATGATCCGGTTATCTCGGATGCCGAATATGACCGGTTGTTTCGCGAACTACTTGAGCTTGAAGAGCAGTATCCGCAGTTGGTCACGCCCGACTCGCCGAGCCGGCGGGTGGGCGGTGCTCCGCTTTCCCGTTTTGAGGAGGTGGAGCATCCTTTCCCCATGCTCAGTCTGGACAATGTCTTTGATGAGAGCGAATTCGCCGGGTTTGACCAGCGGGTCCGGCGTTTTTTGCAGCTTGACGGGGAGTTGGTCTATGTGGCGGAGCCGAAACTGGACGGCCTGGCCGTGGAACTTGTGTATGACGAGGGGGTCTTTGTTCTCGGTTCGACCCGGGGCAACGGCCTGGTCGGTGAAAATATCACCGCCCAGTTACGGACCGTGCAGACCATCCCCCTGCGGTTGCGCGGGACCGGCGGGCAAGATCCGCCCGGTCGGCTGGTGGTCCGGGGAGAAGTCTATCTGCCCCGGGCCGGTTTTGAAGAATTGAACCGGCAGCGTCTGGCCGCGGGGGAGATGCCGTTTGCCAATCCCCGCAATGCGGCGGCCGGCTCTTTGCGGCAGCTTGACCCCGGCATCACCGCCCGGCGGCCGCTGGCCTTTTTCGTCTACGCGGTTGCCGATACGGCAGTTACCCCCTGCGGCTGCCAGCAGGAACTGCTGGAGTATCTCGCCGGCCTCGGCTTCATGGTAAACCCGCTGATCAGGCGCTGTACCACCGTGGAGCAGGTGATTGCCCGGTATCACCGGCTGCTGGAAATTCGCCTGACCCTGGACTACGAGATTGACGGCATGGTCGTCAAGGTGGATTCCTTTGCCCTGCAGAACCGGTTGGGGAATACGACCCGGGCGCCCCGCTGGGCCGTGGCCTGGAAGTTCCCCGCCACCCGGGCGACAACGACGATCCGGGCCGTGGAGTTTCAGGTCGGCCGGACCGGCGCCGTGACCCCGGTCGCCATCCTGGAACCGGTGTCGGTCGGCGGGGTGATTGTGAGGCGGGCAACCCTGCACAACCAGGACGAGATCGTGCGCAAGGATCTGCGGATCGGCGACCAGGTGCTGGTCCAGCGGGCCGGTGATGTCATTCCCGAGGTGATCAAGCCGATCAAGGATCTGCGAACGGGCCGGGAACAGCCCATTGTCTGGCCGGAAAATTGTCCTGAATGCGGCCACCGGCTGATTCGTCCCGATAACGGGGCGGTGAGCCGCTGCGTTAATCCCCACTGTCCGGCCCAGCGTCTGCGGAGCCTGATCTACTTTGCCGGGAAAGACGGTCTGGATATCGAGGGGCTGGGCAAAAAAAACATGGAACAGCTGGTGGCGGCCGGCCTGGTCCGTGATATCCCGGATATTTTTCGTCTGCGGGCCGCCGATCTTGCCCGGCTTGAGGGCTGGGGAGAAAAGTCGGCGGAAAACCTCGTCAATTCCATCAAGGCCGCCTCCCGGACGACCCTGGCCCGTTTCCTCGGCGCCCTGGGCATCCGTTATGTCGGTGAGGTGACCGCCGGCCTGCTGGCCCGGCATTTCGGCTCCCTGGACAGGTTGATGGCCGCCGGCAAAGAAGACCTGCTGGAGGTCGAGGGGATCGGCGAGCAGGCGGCGGCCAGCCTGGTGGATTATTTTTCCGATCCGGCCGTCCGGCAGATGATCGAGAGTCTGCTTGAGGCGGACATTGTGATTATGCCGGAGAAGAACGGAGAGCGGCCCCTTGATAACCGGGTCTTTCTTTTCACCGGCAGCCTGGAGTCCATGTCGAGAAACGAGGCCAAACAGCGGGTCAAGGCGTTGGGCGGCCAGGTTGTCTCGGCGGTCAGCCGCCGGGTGACCGACGTGGTCGCCGGGGCCAAGCCGGGCAGCAAACTGAGAAAGGCCGAGGAAATGGGGCTCCGGATAATTTCCGAGGCGGAACTGCAGCGGTTGCTGGGGAGGTCGCAGGGATCATGACACCACTGAAACGTATACATGCCATCGTTCATGGCCAGGTCCAGGGGGTATTCTTTCGTGATTATACGAGGCGCCATGCCCGCCATCTCGGCCTCGGCGGTTGGGTGCGCAACCTCCCGGACGGGACGGTTGAGACCGTCTTCGAGGGCGAGGCGGACAAGGTCGAGGCCATGCTGGCCTGGCTCCATGAAGGTTCTCCGCATTCCCGGGTCAGTGCGGTTGATGCGGTCGAAGAAGAACCGATCGGCGAGGATGAAGGTTTTTTTGTCCTCTATTGAAGTGCCTGTCGGCACCTGTTATGTCCGGGATGACGGCGGCAGCTTGGCGCCCCGGGCAAGCGGGGATGAAGTCCCCGGCCGGTATAACGCCGATATCGGCTTCTCTCGTCAACCTTTCGGCGACATGGTTTGGTGAGCGTGGAACCCCGGATTATCCATGACAACAAGACGCTCTTCGAGTCTTTCGAGGAATTGAGCGCCGGCGATATCGTTATCGGCCGGGTGCGGCTCAGGCCGGGGGAGGAACACCTGTTACTCGACCTGGTGGCCCGGGGCGTAGTCTTGTTTCCCTCCGCAACCTCCCAGCTCTGCAGCCGTTCCAAGGTGTTCCAGGCCCGGCTGCTTGGCCGCTTCATGATCCCGGGCACGGCGCCGGTTTATGACATGCACGACATGATGCGCCTGGTCTCTGAATATGGCAAACAGGGAGTGGAACGGGTTGTCTGCAAAATTGACCGCGCTAATGGCGGCCTGGGGGTCCTGCTGTATTCATCCATCGAAGAGGTGTACAGCCAGGCGGTTCTGGGCGTGCTTCGCTTTCCCTTTGTGGCCCAGCCGTTTCAGGAGGAGTGTTGCGATGTCCGGGTCGTCATGCTGGGTGATACCGTGGACGCATACCAGCGACACAATCCGCACAACTTTCGCCATAATCTGCATTGCGGCGGCACCGGGTCGCCCTGGGTTTTGAGTGCGGAACAGGCCGAATTCTGCCATAAGGTCATGGCGCGGTCCGGTTTCCCCTATGCCCATATTGATTTGCTGCTGTCGCCGGCCGGCGATTTTCGGCTGACGGAAATAAATCTGCGCGGCGGCCTGCGCGGCGCCCGGATCTGCCAGGATGATTATGACCGCGCGGTGGAGAAGATTCATGCCGCCCTCGTTGCCGGGCAGTTACAGCGGCATGGCCGGCAGGGTACAACATACCTGGATCCGTGACGGCTTGAGGTGATATTCCAGGCAATATGTTGAATTTATTGCATCATTATCAAATAAACTGCATTCGCAGGTCTTCACCGCGCCGCCCTGCGGTCCGCCCGATAACGGCACATCTGCTGCGTTGGCAACCCGTTGATATCACGCCAGGATAATCAACCTCGTTGCCGCCTTGCAATCTGTACCATTCTCGAACGCTCACGGATTCAGGACATAGTATTGCCGCACGAATAAAACAGGGGAAGAGCCCGGCTGATCGGTGATCAAGACGATGGTTGCTTATTTTGCGTAAACCCTTACTTCGGATATTGGGTCCGGCAAAAAAAAGGGGAAGGTTGCAGGCAACCTTCCCCGTAAACTTCAAAATGCCCTGCTACTGATTAGACACAACCAGTCGGTTTGGGCAGGCCGGCCATCTTACATGCTCCTTTGCCGGGTCCGCTGGGGAACAGCTCGTAGATACGTTTCAGGGGAAAACCTGTGGTTTTGGAAAGAATACGTACCATCGGGGCAATGCCGTTCTTCTTGTAATACTCCTGGAGAGCATCGATGACTTTCTGGTGTTCGTCGGTCAATTCACTGATTCCTTCGGCGCTTTTGACGTAATCGACCCAGCCTTCATCCCACTCCTCCATACCATTGGCGAGAAATCCGTCTTCATCAACATTATAGGTTTTACCGTTGTGTTCGATAACTGCTGCCATGTTTTCCTCCTTGGTGCAAAGTCATTATTGATTTGATCATTTTTCCCATATACACAGAGTGTGAAATATTTACTATAGCACAACTCCTTTGTCAAGTACACGGCCTGTTTTTTTTAAAATGAATGGTCGATCATTCATGTTCCCGGTAAGCCTTGCATTTTTCACTGGCAAGTTAGCCCGATTTCAGGGTAATGATAGCCATCATTTCTAATTTTGGCACTAACTCGTACGTATTTGCCTTTTTCGTACGTATTTGCCTTTTGTTTATTATTTAAGGAGCAGACAGACTATGCTGACTATGTTACGGAAACAGGCCCAGTCCACGGTGATCCAGATCATGGTGCTGGCCATTATAATTGTCTTCGTCTTTTGGGGGGTCGGCACCAATTTCATGAACAAGCGCAATTCCGTTGCCGTGGTGAATGGAGAGGACATCCCGGTCCGGGATTTTCAGAGCAGCTATGATCGGCTACTTGAGAATTACCGGCAGCAATTCGGCGGCTCAATCCCCCCGGCCATTCTTAAAAAACTGAACTTGAAACGCCAGGTTCTGGGCCAGCTCATCAGGGATGAGCTGCTGCGGCAGGGCGGCCGTGCTATGGGTATTCCCGTCAGCAAGCTGGCCATCCAGCTGAAAATTAAGAATATGGATGTTTTTAAGCAAAACGGCCATTTTGACATGAAGCACTACCGGTCCGTACTGTCCCAGAACAAAATGACCCCGGCCTCGTTTGAAGCGGGACTGCGGCATGACCTGCTGATCCAGCGGGTCAGCGACAGTATTCGCGAATTTGCCCTGGTCGACGACAACGAGGTACAAAGTCGGCTTGATTATGCCAAGGAGGAAGTGAAGCTGGCCTATGTTGTTATGAAGGGAGAGGATTTTCAGGACAAGGTTGAAGTGAAAGATAAGGACCTGGCGGCCTGGTACCAAAAGCACCGGGATAATTATCGCTCCGAGCCGAAGATCCGCCTCAAGTATCTCTATTTTGATGTTGATCGGTATATGGACAAGATCAAGCTCGCCGACGGTGCGGTCAAGGCGCAGTACGAGGCGGAGAAGGCAAAATTCAGAGTACCGGAACAGCGTCATGCCCTCCATATCTTTTTCAAGGTGTCCAAGAAGGACAGTAACCAGGTGCGCGAGGCCGAGAAGAAGAAAGCGGAAGCGGTTTTAAAACTGGTCCGGGGCGGGATGGATTTTGCCGCGGCGGCCAGAAAATATTCCGAGGGCCCCACTGCCGCCACCGGCGGCGATCTCGGCTTTTTCAGCCGCGGCCGGATGGTCAAGTCTTTTGATGATGTGGTTTTCAGCCTCAAGCCTGGCGAAATAAGCGGGGTCGTCGAGTCACCATTTGGCTATCATATCATCAAACTGGTAGCGGTGCGGCCGGCTTTCACCCGTTCCTTCGATCAGGTCAAGGGCGAAATAGCGGCCGCCATGAAACGGCGGCTGGCGAAAGCGCAGGCGTTTAAACGCGCCTCCACTGCCTATGAAGACATTATCCGTTCAGGCAGTCTCAAAAAGTACAGCCAGAACAACAAGAGCGAGAAGGTCATCGAAACGGGTTATTTCAGCCGCAGTGCGCCGCCGAAAACAATTGTCGCCGACCCGAAGTTTCTGCAGGAGGCCTTTCGCCTGAAAAAGGGAGAACTCAGCTCCCTGGTCGAGACCGGCAAGGGCTATGCTATCCTGTTTGTCGATGATATCCAGGAGTCGGTGGTGCCTGCCCTGAAGGACGTCCGCGACCGGGTGGTGGCGGATTACCGGAAGGAAAAGGGGGTCGAGCTGGCCCGGCAGGCGGCGGAGTCCCTCTTGAAGGCGGCCCGCGAGAAGAAAGGACTTGCCGCCGTCGTGAGCGGCACCGCCCGGCTGCAAGAGTCTGGTTATCTGAAACGTTCCGCCGCGGGAGCCGGTATTCCGCGCCAGGTGGTTGTTCAGGCCTTTGCCCTGTCGTTGAAAAATCCTCTGCCCAGGGAGCCGGTAGCTGTCGGCAACGAATTTTATGTTTTTCAGCTGAAGGCGAGACGGGAGGGGGCGGAGGAAATCAACAAAGCCCAGCGTCAGCAGTTGAAAGCCCAGCTTCTGGCCTCGGCCCAGAGCCGGTTGCTCAGGGATTGGCTTGTGTATATGCAGAGCAAATCTAAAATCTGGACCAATGAGCAGATCTTGCAGTAGCGGCTTAAAGCCACCGGCGTCCGGCCCTGTTCTCTGCCCCGCGTGAACAGGGCCGGACGCCCCTCCAGAGTCAGCCATCCTCCAGCTATGCTCCCGCCCGACCCCGGTCTCCGGCGCCCCGCCGGGGCAGGCCGTAAGGGGCTGGCGTCTTGTCGCCTTGCGGACCGGTCGCCATCCTTCCGTTTCCCGGTCTCCGGCCTTCATTACGGCTCCCTGACTGCTACTTTTTTGTTAAATAAAAAGACGATCCGTGGTAATGTGTCACGATTGATTTTTTTGGCTATTACCTGGATCCGCGAGCGTTCGAGAACGGTGCAGATGCAAGCCATCACGGATTCAGCAACTATCCCGGATGATTCATGATCTCAGAAAAAGAAGACCACCATAACGATATTACCGCCTATGATACCCTTGCGCCCTTTGAACGTCATCTCCTGCAACTGATCTCCGTTATCTACGAACCTGTTTCGGTTTCTTTCCTGTTCAATTGCCTGACTCGGGCCGATGCCCCGTTCCCGGATGAACCCCGGCCGTCTAAAGATGAATTCCGGTTGATTATCTCCCGTCTGCACGCGGCCGGTTTGTTGATTGACGGGAATCGCTGTCCTGCACACCTGGCGGAACGGTTGACCAGAAAGGCCGTGGAAAACGGTCTGTTTAGCGAGCTGGCCGAGTTCGTCGAGCGGGAGGCCTCGGTTTCCTATATGTACGGCAAGCTGGCGACCCGCTGCTGGCGGGCCATGCGGCAGTTCCGTATCGGTGTCTACAGTGGGGATTTTGATAAAATCGACCAGGCCCTTGCTTTCATTAATGAGCAGTGCGCGGAACTGGCGGGCAAGGAGCCGCCGGTGGTTCTCGTCGCCGCCAGGGACTTTGATGCCAAATGGTTCGGCGGTCTGCCGCGGTCCATGCAGTTTTTTCTTCTGAATCAAATCTGTCGTTACAGTGTTGAGCATCTGCAACATTACGGTCCGGTGCTTGAATATCTTGAAAAAGAATCGGCCATGGCCCATGCCCCTGACGAACTGGTGCCGTTCCATCGTCTGCTGGCCACGTATTTTCTCATGCAGGGACGTTTTATAGATCTGCAGGGATTATTGCAGGACCACGGCGCTTCGTTCGAGGGTGCGGGTTTTCCGGGCACGCTTGCTTTCCTTCTCGGTGATACCGATAAGGCCATTGCCCTGTACGAGCAGGACCTGAAGCTGCAACAGGAATATTCCGGCCGCCGGGACAATTTTTTCTTCGGCCTGCCGGGGCTGTTCTTCCTGCTGGCCCTGCTTGACCGGAATCGGGAGGGAGACCGGGCCGCCATCCGGCACCATGTTGCGACCGTGATGAATCTGTTCCGGGGCAGTCTCGAGGAGACCTCGTTTCGTTTTCTCGATGCGGTTGTCCGCTCGGCCGGCAGTGACATGCCCGACATGATGGTGCTCACCGAACAATTGAAGGCGGAAAACCGTTTTCCGACCACGCTGTTTGCCGTCTTGTCGCTTTACTGGATCGGGGTCGAGATCCCGGATGATTTTCAGGCGTCGCTCATTGCCCTGTATCAAGAGGGGCTGGCCAATGGTTTCTTGTGGCCGGCCATGGAGGCGGCCCGGCTGCTGGGCGAACTGGGGGACGGGAATGCGAAATATGGCGAGGCGGCGGAGGAGTTGCGCCGTGATCTTGGCTGCCGGACCATTGTCAATATCATCGAACCGCAGGGTTCGTGGAAACACAGTCTGCAGGAACTGATCAGTATTACCAGCCGGGTCCGTGAATCGGAACAGACCACCAGGCTTGTCTGGCTGGTGGATTACCGGGACGGCGTTCTGCATATTACCCCGAAGGAACAGATGAAGAAGGCCGGCGGCGGCTGGAGCAAGGGCCGGTCTATTGCGCTGAGCCGCCTGGCCGCCCCCGGGGAGCTGGATTTCCTGACCGCGCAGGATCGACGCATCTGTGCCGCCCTGTGGCTGAACAGCGAGGTGTCGACGAAGGTCAGCGCTTATTGCTTTGATCTGGATGTCGCCTTGCCCGCCATGGTCGGCCACCCCCTTATTTTCCTCGAAAAATCGGTCTATACCCCGGTTGAATTGCTGGCCGGTGAGCCCGAGCTGCTGGTGGAGCAGCAGGGCAGCTTTCTTTTTATTCGTTTTACCCAGGATATAGGCGAGGGCAAGGTCGCCGTCTGGCAGGAAACCCCGACCCGTTTCCGGATTATTCTCGTTAATGATAATCATCGCCGGGTTGCGGGGATCACGGGGCGCGACGGTCTGCGGGTCCCCATGAGTGCCAGCCGGCAGGTCCTGGATGCCATCGGCAACATCGCCTCGTTTATGACCGTGCATTCATCCATCGGCATTGACTTGAAAAGCCAGCGGGCCGAGGTCGTCGAGGCCGATTCGACCATCCATGTCCACCTGATCCCCTATGGCACCGGTTTTCGCCTGGAGATGTTTGTGCAGCCTTTTTCCCGGGTCGGGCCGTATTTAAAACCGGGCGTGGGCGTGGCCAATGTCATGGCCGAGGTCAACGGCCGCCGGCAGAAAACGCGGCGCGACCTCAAGCTGGAGGAAGAAAAGGCCAGGGAGATCGAGGAAAGCTGCCCGATCCTTGATCTGGCCATTGACATGGAGGAGGAAAATGACCGGGAATGGCACCTGATCGACCCGGAAGAATGCCTCCAGATCCTGCTGGAGCTTGATGAAATCCGTGACCGGGTTATCCTGGAATGGCCGGAAGGAGAAAAGCTGGCTGTTTATCGCCAGGCCGGGGTCAACCAGCTGAACCTGAACATCCGTACCAGCCAGCAGGACTGGTTTGCCCTGAGCGGCAGGCTGGAGATCGATCAGGACGAGGTCATCGAGCTCAAAACGCTTCTTGAAAAGGTGCGGGCGGCACACAGTCGTTTCATCCCCATGGGCGACGGCCAGTTCCTGGCCCTGACCCAGGAA
The DNA here is from genome assembly GCA_002897615.1 of bacterium BMS3Bbin14. Classification (GTDB taxonomy): domain Bacteria; phylum Desulfobacterota; class Desulfobulbia; order Desulfobulbales; family Desulfobulbaceae; genus BMS3Abin13. Next base: position 33,852 of record BDTX01000023.1, on the reverse strand, counting down.
TTTCGCAAACGCCTTGATGAACTGATCCTGGTGGCCGACAACGAGGCGGCTGACAGCGGCGACGAGGTGTTTGTTCATCCCCTGGCGGCGCTGGCGCTTGACGGTTTGACCTCTAAGGCGAAGACCACGGTCGACGAGGGCTGGCGGCGACAGCTGCAGTCCATCAAGGAAACCCAGGAAATGGTGCCGGAGGTGCCATCGACCCTGCAGGCGGAACTGCGGGACTATCAGACCGATGGCTTTGTCTGGATGACGAGGTTGGCGCACCTCGGGGTCGGCGCCTGCCTGGCCGACGACATGGGGCTGGGCAAGACCTTGCAGACCCTGGCGGTTATCCTCCACCTGACTCACAAGGGTCCTTCCCTGGTGGTGGCGCCGACTTCGGTCTGCATGAACTGGGAACACGAGATCAACCGTTTTGCGCCGACCCTCAGAATCCATTTTCTGAGCGGCGCCGACCGGCAGAATATGGTCAAGGAGCTGGGCAAATTTGATGTCCTGATTACCAGCTATACCCTGCTGCAGCAGGAGGTCGAACTGCTTGAGTCGGTCCCCTGGCAAATCGTCGTCCTGGACGAGGGGCAGTCGATCAAAAATTCCGCGACCAAGCGTTCAAAGGCAGCCATGAGGCTCAAGGGAAAATTTTGCCTGATTACCACCGGCACGCCGATTGAAAACCATCTCGGGGAGCTCTGGAACCTGTTCCGGTTTATCAATCCCGGCCTGCTCGGATCGTATAAACAGTTTAACGCCCGCTTCGGTATTCCCATTGAAAAACATCATGACCGGGACGCCCGGATGAGGCTGAAGAAAATCATCCGGCCCTTTATGCTGCGCCGGATCAAGTCCCAGGTGCTCGACGAGTTGCCGCCGCGCACCGAGGTGACCCTGCGGGTGGAGATGAGCCGGGAAGAAATTCAGTTCTACGAGGCCATCAGGCGGCAGGCCCTGGAAAACATTGAGGGCAGCTCGGAGAAGTCCGGCCGGCACCTGCAGATATTGGCCGAGATCATGCGTTTGCGCCGGGCCTGCTGCAATCCCCGGCTGATCATGCCGGAAACCAAGATCCCCTCGAAAAAACTGGAAGTCTTCGCCGAACTCGTGGATGAACTGCTCGGCGGCCGGCATAAGGCCCTCGTGTTCAGTCAGTTTACCGGCCACCTGGCCCTGATCCGTGAATACCTTGACAACAAGGGGATTGTCTACAAGTATCTTGACGGGACCACGCCGACCAGGGAGCGGCAGCAACAGGTCGAGTCCTTCCAGGACGGCGAGGGCGATCTCTTCCTGATCAGTCTCAAGGCCGGCGGGCTGGGGTTGAACCTGACTGCTGCCGACTATGTGATTCATATGGACCCCTGGTGGAATCCGGCGGTGGAGGACCAGGCTGCGGACCGGGCCCACCGGATCGGCCAGAAACGGCCGGTCACCGTCTACCGGCTGGTTACGGCCAATACCATTGAAGATAAAATCGTCCGCCTGCACCAGGAAAAACGGGACCTTGCCAATTCGCTGCTTGAGGGGGCCGATGTCAGCGCCCGGATCAGCGCCGCCGAATTGCTGGAGTTGATCAGGGAGAGCTAGTATGATTATCAGGACAGTGCATGTTGATACCGGGGCAGGGAAGGAACTGGTCAGGACCCTGCGCAACAGATTCAGTTTTGCGGATCATGACTGCCGTAACGCGGTGACGGAGATCCTGGACCGGGTGCGGCAGGAAGGTGACGCGGCCGTTGCCGCCTATAGCGCCCGGTTCGATGCGCCCGGGATGACGGTTGAAAAGCTGCGGGTCACGGAAGATGAATTCGCCCGGGCCGAGGCCGGGGTTGATGACGACTTCCGCCGGACCCTGAGTTTCGCGGCCGGCCGGATCCGCGCCTTCCACGAGCGGGAGATGGAGGATTCCTGGCTGTTGACCCGTGACGACGGCACCGTGACCGGGCGGCTGGTACGGCCCGTGGATTCCGCCGGACTCTATGTGCCCGGAGGGCAGGGCGGTTCAACCCCCCTGGTCTCTTCGGTCCTGATGAACGGGATTCCCGCCGCCATTGCCGGGGTCGGCCGCCGGGTCATGGCGACCCCGCCCAACCGGGAAGGCGAGATCAGCCCGGCCCTGTTGCTGGCGGCCCGGGAGGTCGGCATTACCGAGGTCTACAAGGCCGGGTCGGCCTGGGCCATCGGGGCCTTCGCCTTTGGCACCGAGTCCATTCCCGGAGTCGATGTCATTGTCGGCCCGGGCAATCAATTTGTCACCGAGGCCAAGCGGCAGGTCATGGGCCGGGTGCGCATCGACATGATCGCCGGGCCCAGCGAGGTCCTTATCGTGGCCGATGAAGAGGCCGATCCGGCCTTTGTCGCCGCCGACATGCTGGCCCAGGCCGAGCACGATCCCCAGGCCCTGGCCCTGCTGGTGACCACGAGCGAGACCCTGGCGGCGCAGACCGTTGCCGAGCTGGAGGCCCAGGTCGCGAAGCTCGACCGCCGGGACATTGCCCGGACTGCCCTGGAGAAGAGAGGGGCGGTCCTTATTGTTGACGGCGTCGAACAGGCGATAGAGCTGGCCAATAAGATTGCCATCGAGCACCTGGAGCTGCAGGTCCGGGAACCCTGGCAATGGCTGGCCCGCGTTCGCCATGCCGGCGCCATTTTTCTCGGCCCTTATACCCCGGAGGCGGCCGGTGATTATGTGGCCGGTCCCAACCATGTGCTGCCGACCATGGGGACGGCCCGCATTTCATCGGCCCTGGGCGTGGAGACCTTTCTCAAGAAAAGCTCGATCATTTCCTATTCGCGCCAGGCCCTCGAAAATGATGCGGAGCATATTCAGCGCCTGGCCGCCCTTGAAGGGTTGACCGCCCATGGCCGGTCGGTCGCCGTCCGGCTCGAGAAGGATCGGGAGTGAGTTGTTATGGGGCCGGAAAACTCGGCAGCGGCAGGGCTTCTCGGGCAGGGGTTAGAGCAGCTCGGGATCGGGCTTGACGAACATGCCCGCCGCCGCCTGTTGCGTTACTGCGAAGAACTGCAAAAGTGGAACCGGAAAATTAATCTCATTGCCCGGAATACGTCGCTGCCGGATATTATTGAAAAGCACTTTCTTGATTCCCTGACCCTGTTGCCGGTGCTCAGCGAGATGCCCCCCGGCCCGCTTCTCGATGTCGGCAGCGGCGCCGGTTTCCCCGGCCTGGTGGTTAAAATCGCCCATCCTGCCCGCCCGGTCCTGCTGCTGGAGCCGCGTCAGCGCCGCAGTGTCTTCCTCCGCCACATCATCCGCACCCTGTCCCTGGAAGGAATCGAGGTCTCGACCGCCCGGGTCGAAGACGACGAGCCCCGGCCGGGTTTTGAGAATTTTGCAATCATAACCGGCCGCGCGGTTGCCGATGTGGCCAGGTTCCTGGAAATGGTCGGTCCCCGCGTCGGCCCGGCAACCGTTGTTGCCTGCATGCAGGGGCCGGCCGGGAAACAGGACTGGCGGCAGGGTTCACGGGCGGGCAACCTGCGTTGTCTCGGCCGGCGCGAGACCGTCCTGCCCTTTTCCGGAGCCCGGCGGTTTATCCTGCTTTTTCAAACGATCCGGTGAAAGGTCATGCCCGGCAAGGGGCACCGGGAATCCAGTTACGAAGGCCGGTGAAATAACGGCGCCAGGTTATGCACGGTTGGTCCGGTGTTCATGCAGCCGGGCGAGATCGGCGTCGGTCCAGGAAAAGTCGCCGGCAATGGGATCGCGCTGCAGGAATTCGTCCAGGGCGATCCGTACCCGGAGAAGAGGATCGACAAAATCGGCGTGGATTCCCTGTTGTTCCCGGGTGGCGGTGAGAAAATCGATCCGCGACTGCATCCGGCTGACAAAGCGGGCCACGTAGGCGGGGTCGGAGATCTTCGGCACGAACCGGCGGTCGTAGCCGCCGCCGAAAGAGCCCTTGCGGGGCAGGGAAACCATCCGGCCGGGGACGATTCGCCAGGGAGTAAACTCGAGTTCGCCGCCGGTCAGGGTCGGCAGGATCCGGTCCCGGCTCAAGGTCAGGGAGATATCCTCGCCCAGGAAGTCACCGGTGTTCAGGATCACGGTCTGCGGCTGGAACAGTTCCAGGAAGAGCTGGAACATGCGGCATTCGGTATTCAACCGCCAGGCCCGGAAGGGCTGGGCAAAGGGCTCGATCACCAGTTTGAACTGATCGGCCAGGTTTTTCAGGCTTTCGGCCAGGGAGCGCTTGGTCATCAGGCTGGCGCCGAAGGCGACGAACAGGGCCGGGTCGTTGATCAGCGAGATCGGCGGCAGGGTATCGTCCTTCATGACCAGGCTGACGATGTCCACCTTGTCATAGCCGTCCACCGCGTTGGCCGGCCGTTCCTGGATCACCCGGCCGTTGGCCACCAGCCGGTCGCCGGGCACCACGTCGAGGCCGCGGCCGGTTTCCACCAGGCCCATGTTGTAGAAAATCAGGCCCCGCTCCGTGGTCTCGTCGCCCAGCTCGTCGCCGTCGGTCTTGTTGAAGAAGGTGGGCTCGAGAACGATTACCCGGCCGGTGACCATGCTGATCACGAAGGCGTCGTCATGGGCTATGGATTCGGCGTGCCGGGACAGCGAACTCTTGCCGCTGCCGGACAGGGCGATGATGATCACCGTCTTGCCGTTGATCACGCAGATCGCGCCGTGGATGGGGAGGAAGCGGCGGAGCTCGGTGCCGGGCACCCGTTCGTGAATGGCGGCGTGCCAGATCAGGGTCAGAAAGCCCTTTTTGATTTCGCCGAAATAGGGCAGGCCGAGCACGAAGATGGTTTTGTCCTCCCGGTCGATGATCACCAGGCCTTGGGGATACTCGGGATGGCGCCAGTCGGGGTCGTAGACCATCAGCAGGTCGGGGCAGCCCAGGGGTTCGCTTTGCCGGTAAAATGTTTCGTGGGCCGGGGTAACGAGGGCCTGGAAGTTGAGGAGGAAGGAGAGGGCGGCCAGCGGGTAATTCCGGTTGCCGACGAAATGCAGACCCACGCAGAATTCGGGATCGAGGCCCGAATAGGCCCGGCAGGAAAACGATCCTCCGGCCTGCAGGCCGAGGGCCGCCTCCCGGGCCAGGCCGGCCAGACGCTTTTGCTGTTCGGCATCCGCTTCATGCCAGAAACGTCGCGCCTTGGTGGTCCGGCCCACCGGATTGCCGTGATTCCAGAGCAGTTGTTTGGCACCCGGTTGCAGGCCGAAGGCGGCGGGGTTTTTCACCGGCCGCCAGAGCTGCGTGACGTTGGGCTGGGCCAGGGCCAGGTCGTACAGCCGCCGGGGTTCGTTGATCGTCTCGTTGTTCGCTGCCAGCGTGAGCTTGGCCGCCAGGCGCAGCGGCCCGGCGAAATCGAGTTCCTCCTGCTCAAAACCGATGGTGGACATAATCGTTACCTCTTCCTTGCCGATGCGGGGAAATTATCCCTCTTCCGTGATGACTTTTTTGTAGGTTCTATAAGGTGACTATAATACCCCTTCTCTCGGTAAACAACCTGCCTTTGTTTCTCCTGTGCCGCCGATTTATTGTTTTTTGGTAACTATTCATCTGCATTCCATCTTCGGGCGATCAGGCCGCCTCTCACAGCCATACTATAGATTCGTTGCCGGACCCGGGAAGGATCCGTGGTCGCTTCTTCAACCCTTGGCCCGCTTCGATATTTCATGAAAAATTCGACTCAACTCAACGATATTATAGGGTTTGACAGCCACGGCAGTGAAACCGTACTCTCTGAAATTGGCCATGATCGGGCTGCTGGAATAGCCGCTTGAGACAATGGCTTTAACCTCGGGGTCGATTTTCCGCAGTTCTTTAATGGTTTCCTCTCCTCCCATGCCGCCGGGGACGGTCAGGTCAAGAATGACGTAGTCAAAGGGGTGCCGGTCTTTCATTGCTTCCTGGTAGAGACGGACGGCCTCCTGTCCGTCCCGGGCGAAAGCGACCGCATAACCGAGTTCGGTGAGCATCATGCCGGCGACCTCGCACACATCCTGGTCGTCATCCATGACCAGGATATTACCACTTCCTTTATGAATGGCCTTGTGCGCATGTTTTTCAGAAGCTGTCTGTTGGGCCGAGGCCGGCAGATACATGGTAAAGGTTGTCCCGATATTTTCCTGGGAAGATACCTCGATAGCGCCGCCATGGCGGTTGACTATGGAATAAACGGTGGCCAGTCCCAGGCCGCTGCCGGCTTCCTTGGTGGTAAAGTAGGGGTCAAAAATCAGGGGCAGGTGCTTCTCGGCAATGCCGACGCCCTTATCCCGGATGGCCACCTTTACATAGTCGCCCGGAGGCAGGGAGACGATATTGTGCGGCCGGAGCGTACAGTTTTCCGCGGCGATAGTGATTGTCCCGCCCGTGGGCATGGCCTGGTCGGCATTGATGATCAGGTTGTTGACCGCCTGACTGATCTGGCCGCCGTCCGCCTCGACAGACCGGAGATTCGGCTTGATCTCAAACTGATATTTGGTATTGGAGCCGCGCAGGGCAAAGATGACGGATTCCCTGAGCAGTTTTTCGATCGAAATGATTTTTTTGACGGGCGCCCCGCCTTTGGCAAAGGTAAGAAGCTGCTGGGTCAGCCCCTTGGCTTTCATGACGGCTTTTTCAGCCTTGACCAGCCGTTCATCAACGGCCGAGCCCGAACCCGCGGTTATTCTGGCCAGTGAAATGTTGCCGAGAATAGCGGCCAGCAGGTTGTTGAAATCATGGGCGATCCCGCCGGCCAGCAGGCCGATCGACTTCAGCTTGTCCAGCTTGGTTATCTCGGATTCCATTTTTCTTTTCTCCGAGATATCCCTGAAAACAAGAACAACGCCAAGAATTTTGCTTTTGCTGCTAAAAATCGGCGCCGCGCTGTCAGCAATGAAGCGTTCCCAACCGTCCCTGGCAATCAGGACGGTGCCGGGGATGATGTTAACGGTTTGACCACTTGCAATGACCTCGCTTACCGGATTTTCCAGCCGTTTCCTGGTCGCATAATTCACAATGTGAAAAACCTCTTCCAGCGGCTGACCGACGGCCTCATTATAACTCCAGCCGGTGAGGTCTTCCGCCACCCGGTTCAGCAGTTGAATGTCGCCGTTGAGGTCGGTCGTGATAACGCCGTCGCCGATGCTCTGCAGGGTGATGGCCAGGCGTTCTTTTTCCATGGCCAGCGAGTCTTCGGCGATTTTGCGGAGGGTAATATTCTGAAAGCTCTCGACGATGCCGATCAGTTCGTTCGCGGCATTGCGGAAGGGCTTGGACGTAATGATAAAATAGTTCTTTTTGCCTGATTCATCGATTTTCAAATAGTCGTCAACAACCTGGTCTTTACCGGCAACAATTTGTTTTATCGGGCAGTCTTCGGTGTGGCATGCTGCGCCCGGCCGGGAATCATAGCAGAACCTCTTGCCCCCGCCGGCGCCCGTCCCTTTGAACAAGGCGTAGTAGGCATCGTTGGCCCTGATAATTTCGTAGTTGATACTGGTGATGCAGATGGGGATGGAGCTGTTGAATATGTTTTCAATGATTGTTTTGGACTGCCGCAGCTCTTCCTCGGTCTGAATCCGTTCCTCGATTTTTTCTGCAAGATCCAGGGTCGTTGCCCGCAGGTTTTCGTTGACGCTGGCGATTACAGTTCGATTCCGGTCGAGCTGATCAATGGTTTCCCGGCTGAGGTTGATAATGAGCAGGACGAACAGGGCGCCGCACAGAAAAATCAGAGTGGTAATGAGTTCGAGGAAATAATCGACCCCGGTCAGCTTGATGACAATGAAGGCGCAGTAGCCGACGAGGAAAAAACCCATAAAACGGGTGACAAGAGACCATTTGCCGCGGAGTTCCGGGGCAACGGTTTTATTTATTTTCAGGCTGGTCCAGATGGCGATAGCCATGGTCAACGCCCCGATACAGACCAGGGAGATGGAGAGATAATGAAGGATAACCATAAAAACAGGTTGTGCGGTTAACTTTTGGTCATTCGGGTCTGCTCATTGCGGCTGAACATTTTTTCAACTCACGGCAGAGGTTAATAATAAAAAAGATTAATGTCGGATTCTTAGCTGTAATTTCACAAATTGTCAAAGCAATATTCAGCAGAGGGCGCAATGGCGGGTCCGACTTTGTGGCGGCCGGAAGCTGAAGGTCGGCAGCCGCGGTCTTGACCTTGTTGGCGATTATTCAGTCTCTTACGGGTTGCGGGGAAATTCCTGCCGGTCCGAGGACAGACGGAAAAGACAACTATTGCTGGTCAAAACCTTTATGATTTGATAGATTGATCCATTTTCGGTATTGCAAATATTATAAAAAAATTCAGTAACTGTTCGGTAGAGAATCAAGGTTGTCGACTCCTGCCTTGATAGTTACAATTTCACGGGAATTGCTCATGATGAAAAAGGTAGCGCTTTTGCCGGGTGACGGGATCGGGCCCGAGGTGATGGCCGAAGCCGTCAAGGTGCTGGCTGCGGTCCAGGAAAAATTCGGCTTTGTTCTCGAATACGTGCAGGCGGATGTCGGCGGTATTGCCATCGACAACCACGGTCACGCCCTGCCAGAATCGACGTTGCAGGTCTGCGAAGCAAGTGACGCCATTCTCTTCGGTTCGGTGGGCGGTCCCAGATGGGAGAGCCTGCCGCCCGACCAACAGCCGGAAAGGGCCGCGCTCCTGCCGCTGAGAAAACATTTCGATCTCTTCTGCAACCTGCGTCCCGCCCGGGTATTCAAATCACTGGTTTCCTCCTGCCCGCTGCGGGCCGATATCGCCGGCAACGGCTTTGATATCCTGGTGATTCGTGAGCTGACCTCGGGCATCTATTTCGGTCAGCCCAAGGGCCGGGAAGGCAGCGGTCCTGACGAGCAGGCCTGGGATACCATGGTCTACAAACGTTCGGAAATCGAGCGCATTGCCCGTATCGCCTTTGAGACGGCCAGGCTGCGCCGGCGGAAGGTGACTTCGGTGGACAAGGCCAACGTTCTGACCTCCATGGTGCTGTGGCGGGAGGTAGTCAAGGATGTTGCCGCCGATTATCCGGATGTGGAGCTGAACCACATCTATGTGGACAACGCCACCATGCAGCTGGTACGGGACCCGCACCAGTTTGACGTCCTGCTCTGCGGCAACATGTTCGGCGATATTGTTTCCGACGAAGCGGCCATGCTGACCGGCTCCATGGGCATGCTGGCCTCGGCGAGTCTTAATGCTGATAATTTCGGGCTTTTTGAGCCGGCCGGCGGCTCGGCCCCGGACATCGCCGGCCGGGGGATCGCCAATCCCATTGCCCAGGTTCTGTCCGCCGCCATGATGCTGCGTTACGGTCTGGGCCTTCCTGAGGCGTCGGCGGCCATTGAAAACGCGGTGGCGGCCACGCTTGATAACAATATCCTGACCGCCGATATTGCCGGGGATCGTGGCCCGGCCGTGGACACCGCGGCAATGGGCGATGCCATTGTCAAGGCTATTTAGTCCTGTCAAGCGCCAACGGACGGATGAAAATGACGGAACAAAAGAATATTCTGCTGTTTGCCAACCAGGCATCGCAGGAACTGGCCGGTCTGGTGGCTGTCGAGCTGGCGCTTCCCTTGTCGCAGATGGCCATGAAACAGTTTGCCGATGGTGAAGTGTACCATGCCTTCCCCTGCGATATTTCCGGCCGGGATATCATCATCATCGCGGCGACCCCCGATGACGCCGCTCACCAGGAACTCGTTGATCTGATCTCCGGCTGCCGTTACTGGAACAGCGGCTCCGTCAACGTGGTGATCCCCTACCTCGGTTATTCGACCATGGAGCGGGCCCGGCCGGAATCCGGCGAGATTCCCAAGGGTATTACCCGCACCCGGCAGATTTTTCGCAGCCGTCCCGACTATGTGGCCTTTGTTGATCTTCATTCCGAGGCGGTGTCGCATGCCCATGCCGGCGAAATCCGCACCAGGCATGTGTGGACCGAGAGCCTGGCGGCCCGGAAGATTCAAAAGATGGGCCTCAGCGACTACGTCCTGGTGTCTCCTGATTACGGGTTCAGTAAACGGGTGGCCCGGCTGGCCGGCCTGCTCGACTGTCCTCATACGGCTGCCAACAAGGACCGCTACGATGTGGACCGGACCATTGTCGGCCAGATGTCCAGCGCGGTGCGGGGAAAAACGGCCATTATCTGCGATGACATGATTCGCACCGGCGGTTCCATGCTGCAGACCGTTGATCGCTGCTACGAGGCGGGCGCGGTCAAGGTCCTGATCCTGGCAACCCACCTGGTGCTGGCCGGTGACGCCTGCGCCCGGTTCCGCGCCCGGGGGATTGACCGGATTATCGGCACCGACACCTTCCCGGGCAGGCACAGTGACGATCTGCTCGATATTTTTTCCGTGGCGCCGCTGATTGCCCGGGAGTTGGTTCATTATCTGCGAATTGAAAATTTTTTTGAGGCGGCGGAGTAACAGTATGAAAAAAGTGGGAATTATAGGATGGCGGGGCATGGTCGGTTCGGTCCTGATGGAACGGATGCGGCAGGAGGATGATTTCCAGGGGTATGAAGTCCGCTTTTTTTCCACCTCGCAGGCCGGAGAAGCGGGTCCGGAGATAAACGGCGCAAGCCATGAGCTTCTTGACGCCCATGATACCGGACTGCTGCAGGAACTGGACGTGATCCTGTCCTGTCAGGGCGGCGGCTATACCAGCGCGGTCTATCCCGAGCTGCGCAAAAACAACTGGCAGGGGTACTGGCTCGATGCGGCCTCCACCCTGCGGATGGAAAAAGATTCGGTCATTGTCCTTGACCCGGTGAACCGGCAGATGATCGAGCAGGCCCTGACCCGCGGGATCAAGGACTATATCGGCGGCAACTGTACGGTATCGCTGATGCTCATGGCCCTGGGGGGGCTGTTTGCCCGGGGCTGGGTCAAGTGGCTCACCGCCATGACCTATCAGGCCGCCTCCGGGGCCGGGGCGAAAAACATGCGGGAACTGGTCGGCCAGATGCGCTGTATCGGCGAGGCGGCAGCCCCCCTGCTCGATGACCCGGCCACGGCCATCCTGGATATCGACCGCAATGTTATCTCCACCCTGCGCAGTACTGACTTCCCGGTCGAGAATTTCGGCACGGCCCTGGCCGGCAGCCTGGTGCCCTGGATCGACCGGCCCATGGAGAATGGTCAGACCCGGGAAGAATGGAAGGGTGGGGCGGAAACCAACAAGATCCTCGGCCGCCGGGACCAGCCGATCCCGGTCGACGGCTGCTGCGTGAGGATCGGTTCCATGCGCTGTCACAGCCAGGCCTTCACCATCAAGCTGAACCGGGACATTCCCCTTGCCGACATCGAGTCGGCCATCGCCACGCATAACGACTGGAGCTACCTGGTTGAAAACAGCAAGGAAGAAACGCTCCGGGAACTGACGCCGGCCCGGGTGACGGGGACCCTGGATATCCCGGTGGGCCGTCTGCGTAAGCTCAGTATCGGCCCGGATTACCTGACCGCCTTCAGCGTCGGGGACCAGCTCCTGTGGGGGGCGGCGGAACCGGTACGCCGTATGCTGAAAATCATCCTTGATTACCTGTAACCGCCACCGGCACCCATGCGGTTCCTTCCGCCCGCATAGATGGGCTATGGCGGGCGCCAGGAACTGCGCAAATATGAGGCACCGGTGACGCATGCCGAATATCGTATAACCCCGTAAGTCTGTAGGTTGGGTAGAGGAACGAAACCCAACAGGTTCTATCCCCGCCCGGCGAACTCCTCAAACCACCGCCCCTGACGTTTTCAGTGATGGAGAATGCCGTCTTTCAGGGTCAGGCAGCGGTCCATGGCCCCGGCCAGTTCCAGGTTATGGGTAACCATGACGACCGAGAGCGACAGGGAGCGGCTCATGTTGCGTAACAGGTCGAAAATGCGCTGACCGCCGGCCGAGTCAAGATTGCCGGTCGGTTCGTCGGCCAGGAGCATGGTCGGCTGCATGACCAGGGCCCGGGCCAGGGCAACCCGCTGTTGTTCGCCGCCTGACAGTTCGCTGCAGCGGTGGTGTCCCCGGTCGGTGAAATTGATCTGATCGAGGATCTCCCGCGCCTGTTTTTTCAGTTCGCTTTTTTTCTGTCCCCGAATCAGGCCCGGCATCATGATGTTTTCCAGGGCGGTAAATTCCGGCAGCAGGTGATGAAACTGGAAGATGAAGCCGATGTTCCGGTTCCGGTGCCGGCTGATCTCCGCCTCGTTTAAAGCGGCCAGGTCACGGCCCTCGAAAAGCAGCCGGCCCCGGTCCGGCGTATCCAGGGTGCCGAGGATCTGCAGTAACGTGGTCTTGCCGGAACCCGAGGCCCCGACAATGGCGATCATCTCGCCCCGGCGCACCCTCAGGTCCACGCCGCGCAAGACCTCGACCGTGTTGTTGCCGCTGACAAATGATTTGTGAATGTCCTCGGCCTCAAGGATTATCCGGTCGGCGGCGGCTGTTTTTGCCGCTGTTTCACTCATAGGTCAGGGCCTCTGCCGGTTGGATTTTGGACGCCTTCCAGGAAGGGTACAGGGTGGCGGCCAGGGTAATTAGTATTGCCGACACGGCAATGATGGTGACATCGCTCGGCACCACCTGGATGGGCAGGGTGGACATGGGATAGACGTTACGGGGCAGTTCGATCAATTTGTAGCGTTTGAGGATGGCGCAGAGGCCGAGGCCGCCCATGACCCCGAGCAGGGTGCCGGTCAGGCCGATTACCGCGCCCTGGTAAAAGAAGATGCGCATGATGGACCCGGTTGTCGCGCCCATGGATTTAAGAATGGCAATGTCGCGGGTTTTTTCCATAACCACCATGACCAGCGCGCTGATAATGTTGAGCGCGGCCACCAGGATAATCAGGTCGAGGGCGATGAAAATGCCGGTCTTCTCCAGTTTGAGCGCGGCAAAGAGATTCCGGTTGATCTGCATCCAGTCGCGGACCGAATAGCCCCGGCCAAGCTGTTTCCTGATCTTGGCGGCGATGCTGCCCGCCTGGTCGATATCGGTGACCCGCACCTCGAGCCCGTCCACCCCGCGCGTCATGCCGGTCAGGCTGCGGGCCGTGTTCAGGCTGATAAAGGCCAGGGTCGAGTCGTACTCGAACATTCCGGTTTCAAAGATGCCGATGACTTTGCAGGTACGGATCATGGGGAGGATGCCCATGGGCGAGAGCGGGCCGTTCGGCGATATAAGCCTGATCCTGCTTCCCCGGCCGACGCCGAGCTGCCTGGCCAGTTCCCGGCCGAGAACGATGCCGGGGCTCCCCTTGGTCCGGTCCAGGTTTTTCAGGCGGCCGGTCTTCATATCCTTGCCGATGTTGATGACCCGCTCCGCGCTCCTGGGGTCGATGCCCCGCAGGACCACGCCGGTGGAGCCGTGATTGGAGGTGATCAGGGCCTGGCCGTAAATATAGGGGGCCGCCGCCGCCACCCCTTTTATCGTTTCCAGCCGGCGGACTAATTCGTCCGGATTATCAATATTTGCGCCATAGCGCTGGACCAGGATGTGGGCATTGATGCCGATGATCTGGTTACGCAGACCTTCGGTAAAACCGGTGTACACCGCCAGCACCACGATAAGCGCCAGCACCCCGACCGCCACTCCGATGACCGAGATCAGGGAGATCAGAGAGACGAATTTCTGCTTGCGTTTGGCCCGAAGATACCGGCGGCTGACAAACCATTCAAATGACATGGAGGGTAGCGTTAAATCCCTGGAAAATTATTAAGCTTTGTTGTGGCGACAAAATTTATCCACCCCCTGCGGTCTTCCGACCTTTACCGGGAGTAAAAAGATTGTTGCCGAATGTACCCTTTCACTCTCAAAGTGTCCACAGAGGAATTGTGCTGATTGCTTTTTTGCTTTTTATTGTAACCGTTCACCAGAGGCAATAAACTACCCTCAACTCGTAACTGTAACCGTTCAGATGTGCCCCGGATTTGTTCGTTTCGCCCTCCGAGGTGTACTCCCTGTACCTGAGGAGGGCGAAACGGACAAAGATGGGGTGCAGGTGAACGGTTACTTTTTATTTGCGGCAGGAGGGGCCTTTTTACCTGCTCTCCTGATTCTATTCATACAACCAACAGCGATATATCTTTATCGCGTAAATTAAATATGTTAAAAATTTGGGAGAAACGGGAAACTTCGGTTATTTTACCTTGACAGCCGGTCGCAATAATGATGCGGGCATGGATCGCTGCTCTTGAGACATCTGGCGTGCGATACTTCCCTGTCTCTATAATTCCGCCCTGTCCGGCGGATTTGCCCGGTTGCTATTTCGACTTCGTAAATGTAAAATAAAAGGTTAATTAAATTCACAGAGAGGGAGATGGAAGAGAAGACAAAAGTGGTGGCCATTATTCCGGCGCGCTACCATTCCAACCGTTTTGAAGGTAAGCCCCTGGCGCCTATCCTGGGCAAGTCCATGATCCAGCATGTAGTGGAACGGGCAATGGGGCTGGACCTGCTGTCCCGGGTTGTCGTGGCTACGGATGATGAGCGTATCGCCGCTGCCGTCCGGTCCTTTGGCGGCGAGGTGGTGATGACCCGCGCCGACCATGTTTCCGGAACCGACCGGCTGGCTGAGGCGGCCGAACGGCTGGGCATCTCCGAGCATGACGTGGTTGTCAATATTCAGGGCGATCAGCCGCTTTTTCCGGCTGAAATTGTGGAACAGGTGGCCCGGCCGTTGCTGGCCGACCCGGCCCTGCCCATGTCGACCTTGATTTATAAGATTGTCCGGCCGGAAGAGATTCATGATCCCAATCACGTCAAAACAGTATTTGACCGTCGTGGAAACGCCTTGTATTTTTCCAGGTCCGCTATTCCCTTTCAACGGAATCCGGAAGAAAAAATCAGGCCGACATACTATAAGCATCTCGGCTTTTACGCCTACCGCAAAGGATTTCTGCTGACCTTCGTCGGCCTGCCGGAGGGGGAATGGGAGCATTTTGAAAAGCTTGAACAGCTTCGGGCCCTGGAATACGGCTACACCATCCGGGTGGTGCTGACCGAGCACGATTCCATTGAGGTCGATACACCAAAAGACATTGAAAGGGTCGAAAAGTTCCTGCTGTCGCAGGGCAATTAACCAAGTTTGAGTGGACCAACGAACAATGAAAATTTTCGCGGACACCGAGCTTCGTCCGGGAATAGTTGCCGCCTTGCATCTGCACCGTTCTCGAACGCTCACGGATTCAGGTCTATTAAGTCACCAAAAAAAGAGGAGAGCATGAAAAATAAGATAACTATAATCGGTGCCGGCAATGTCGGCGCCACCGCGGCGCACTGGGCCCTGGTCCGCAAGCTCGGCAACGTCGTGCTGCTTGATGTCATGGAAGGTATTCCCCAGGGTAAGGCCCTTGATCTCTGGGAGTCCGGTCCTTTGCATGGTTTTTCCGGCACCGTCCGGGGCTCCAACGATTATGCCGACACCGCCGGTTCCGACGTGGTGATTATCACCGCCGGCCTGGCCCGCAAGCCCGGCATGTCCAGGGATGACCTGCTGTCTAAAAATGTGGCCATCGTCAAATCATGCGCCGAGGAGGCGGTCAGGTATTCGCCCGACTGTTTCATGATCGTGGTGACCAACCCCATCGATGCCATGGTACACACGGCCTTCAAGGCCGGCGGCCTGGCCCGGCACCGTATCGTCGGCATGGCCGGCGTCCTTGATTCCGCCCGCTACCGAACCTTTCTTGCCGATGCCATCGGCGTGGCACCCCAGGATGTCTATGCGCCGGTCATGGGTATTCACGGCGACAATATGCTGCCCCTTGTTCGTCTTGCCAATGTGGCGGGGGTGCCGGTTACCGATCTCCTGCCAACGGCCGAGATTGAAGAGATCGTGAAGCGGACGCAGATGGGCGGGATTGAAATCGTCAATCATCTCAAGACCGGCAGTGCTTTTTATACCCCCGGTCTCGCCGCCGTCGAGATGGCGGAGGCCGTGTTGCATGATAGCCGCCGGGTTCTTCCCTGCGCCGCCTATCTTGAAGGCGAGTTCGGGATATCAGGCTGTTTCCTGGGCGTTCCGGTGGTTCTGGGCGCCGGCGGCGTTGAGCGGATTCTCGAGTTTGCCCTGACCGATGCTGAACGGGCCGCCCTTAAGCTGTCCGTCCAGGCCGTAGCAAAACAGACGGCGGCCACAGGCCTGTAGAATCCGGGGATCATGGAGAGAGACTCAGAAAAAGAGGTTTTTACGAAGGTCCTGGCAACCCTGGCCGGGCAGAACCTGTCGTTGCTTGATTTTCTGCCCGACGGCAGCTTGGCGGAAAAAATGATCAGCCTGGTGCTGAACGGACCGCCTCCCAGTCCGTCCTCCAGGCTGACCAATCTGTTCCAGGAATTTATGCCGCAGTTTTTCGATGTCGATACCCGTGATCTCAAGGTCGTGATATTCGGCGGCGGCACGGGCCTGTCCAATATAATCGGCGGCGATTCCCGGCAGGCGGACTGGTGTGCCGCGCCCTTTACCGGGCTCAAGGAGATCTTTCCCCAAATCAACAGCATCGTCTGCGTGACCGATGACGGCGGTTCCTCGGGCGAGCTGCTCAAGGAGCTTCCCCTGGTCGCCCTTGGTGACCTGCGACATGTTTTACTTTCCTCCATCCGCCGGGAGAAAATAAAAGAACGGTATGGCCTGGACGATTCCGGGGCCGTCCGGCTCGCCGGTCAGCTGCACGCGATTTTCAATTACCGCTTCACGGGCCGGCCGGGTTCCGGCGACGAAATGCTGGCCGCCGCCGGTCTCGGCCCGGGCCGGTTGCCGGCGGCGCTGGACCTGTTCCTCCGTGAGCTTGCCGGGCGGCTGTTTGCCGACCGCCGCCTGGCCCCAACCCTTGACCGCCCGCAATGCTTGGGGAATCTGCTCCTGGCCAGTGCCATTTACGAGCACCTTGATCCGGCCGCAAGTCATACCGAGCTGGCGGCCGATGACGAGGCAATCGACGAGGCCACCATTCGCGGCCTGGCCGCGCTGTCGTCCCGCCTCGGCGCACCGGCCCGGGCGGTTCTGCCCTGTACCACAACCTCCGCCCAGTTGCAGATCCTGTACGGCAACGGGGTGCTGGCGACCGGTGAGTATAAATCCGGCCATGCCCGGCGGGGTTATCCGGTCGACCGGGTCATTGTCAGGTTTTTCCGTCCTCCCCGTCTGCCGCCCCTGGTCCGCCAGGTCATCGGCGAGGCGGATATTATAATCTTTGCGCCCGGCAGTCTCTACTCTTCCGTTGTCCCCATTCTGCAGATCCCCGGCCTGGCCGAAACGGTCAGGGCGAACGACCGGGCCTTGAAACTGCTGATTGCCAATATCTGGGTGCAAAAAGGGGAAACCGATGCCGCCCGTGATGCGCCGGAGCGCAAGTTTCATGTCTCCGATCTCATCCGGGCCTATGCCCGGAACATCCCGGGCGGGGTCGGGCAACTGTTCTCTCATGTCCTGGCCCTGGGACTCGGGGATATCCCCGGCTCCGTCTTGCGGAACTATGCGCTGGAAGACAAGGAGCCTATTTACCTGGACCGGCAGCCCTTGCGCGAGATGGGTTTCGAACCGGTGGAGGCCTGCATTTTTTCCAAGGAAATGCTTTCCCGGCGCCGGGTTATCCAGCACGATCCCGATGCCCTGGCCATGTCGATCCGAACCCTTTGGAACCTGAACGCCCATGGCTTGCTTGCCCCGAATCCCCGGGGCACAACCATCCCCGGCCCGGGGGAAACCAGCCCCCTTGTCCGGGACGACCTGGCCCTTCCCTGTCAACGCTACCATTCCATCAGGGCCTGGCTCCGGGGCCTTACCTGGCAACAGGTTACCGGCCGGGCCGGGCTGACGCAGTCCCTGCCCGGGGATGAGCGGTTACGGCTGTTTGAACGCGTCGCCGAGGTGATCTGGCACCACCATGATATTCTGCTTCAGCACCTGCAATTCGTCCAGGGCATTATCCTGGTGGATTCCGCCCGCTGGCGGCGCTGCCAGCAGTGGGACAATGTCTTTTCCTTTTATGACCCGTTGAACGGTTGTATTACAATCCGCCGGGACCAGCTTGAAAATCACGGCCATTTTGAAATGGCCTTTCTCGTGGCCCTTGGCGAGTCGCTTCTCGGCAATTATGCCCGGGAGAAACGGATGGCGGATGTTCACGCTGAAGGAGAGAGTATCGGCCGGGTTTTCCGCCTGACCCTGAGAGAGCCCCGGGACTGCAACAGTTTCCTGGTCGGCGACGAGCTGAAAACGTATCTGCAGCTCGCCCGCATGCGCGTCTCGCAAAACAATCCGCTGCTCTATACCCGGCTGGTGAACGGTGAAGAGGGCTTTACGCCGCCGGGACTCCTGTTCGGCCTCTTCTATGCCTGGTACCTGGACAACAGGTTTGCCGGTCATATCGAGTATAAGATGTCAATTTTGCGAGACAAGGTTTCGGACCTGATCCCCGAACAGGTCCGGATTGTCGGCCGCCGGAACGGGCTCACCCGGTTTTTCCGTGAAACGGTGTTCAGGCACCGATTAAAATCGTAACTGCAACCCGGTCATAATCGTTATGCAGATCCGAACCAAGACCATTCTGTCAGTGCTTATCGTTATTCTGGCGCTGTCCGGCTGCTATCTTTATATTTTTATCCACCAGCAACGGGAAAACCGGCAGTTGATTATTGACAACAATAAAATCAGGGCAAGGACCCTGATTGCCACGGTTGCCGATCGCCTCAGCCAGCAGTACCGAGGCCGCATTCAGGGTTTAATCTATTCCCGCCGCGATATTGTTCAACTTTTCGCTGGTCGTGAACGGCGCCGGTTGTTTAAGGCGATACTCCCGGTCTTCAAACAGCTCAGGCGGGAAGACAAGTACTTCTCTCACATTAATTTTGTCCTGCCGGATAATTCGCTATTCCTGCAGATAGACAAACCGGGGCAAAATGAAGAAGGGTGTGCCTGCTTCCCCAAGGTGACCGACGGTGTGAGTGGTCCCAGGATGGCAAGTGGTTTTGAAGATGACTGCTATGGCCTTGATTTTTTTATTGTCCAGCCGGTTTACGAGCAGAAAAAGTATATCGGCAGCATGAGTTTCGGTATCCGGATTGACGAGTTTCTCGATGCGCTCCGGGAAAAACTTGATCTTCCCGTGGCGCTGTTTCTGACCGGCGCCCGGCTTGACAAGGATGCATTGAAAAACCACGCCGCCCTCCCGATTGGCGGCGGGGTGATCTATGCCTACAATGACCCTTTTTTCACCGGGAATGCGCAACGGCTGCATATTCGCAATGAAAATCAGACCCTGGACACCAAAAATGGCGTTTACGATGTTTTTACCTCATATGTGATCAAGAATATTCAGGGCAGAGAGATCGGCCGGATCATTCAGGCCCTGGATGTGACCCGCTTGGTTGAATCCCAGCGCCGTGATCTATTCAGATTGATTGTGATCACCCTGGCACTTCTTGCTGTTGCCACCGTGATCCTTTATTTCAGTTTTAACACGATACTCGGCCGGATCGGGGAGCTCAACGACAGGCTGCGCGGGAAAAATGAAGAGTTGCGCAGGGCGGGCGAGCAGCTCGAAGCCCTGGTCGAGAAGAGGACGGCCGAACTTGAAGAGACAAACCGTCATCTTAAAGAGGAGGTGCGACGACGGCAGGAGGCCAACCGCGCGCTTCATTGTTCGGTTCATGAGTGGCAAAGCACTTTTGACGCCATCAGCGATCCGGTCACGATCCTTGATCGGAACCTGGTTATCGTCATTGCCAACAAGGCTGCTCATGAGTTGCTGAGCCCGGACGGCGGGGAGGTAGTCGGCCGGAACTGTTACACGTTGTTTGCCGCCGGGTCCGAGCCGTGCCAAAACTGCCCGGCCTCTGCCGCGTCTTATGACGGTGTCTCCCATGAACAAAAAATAGAGCACAACTATCTCGGCAAAACCTTCATCGTTTCCTGTTCCCCTATCGTTGACGGTAAGGAAATCCTGGGTTTTGTGCATACGGCAAGAGATATCACCAAAGAAAAAAATCTGAAGAAGCAATTGGTCCAGGCCCAGAAAATGGAAGCCATAGCCACGCTTGCCGGCGGCATTGCCCATGATTTCAATAACATCCTCGGGGCGATCCTCGGCAACGCCGACCTGCTCTTGTATCGTATACCTCCGCCCCGGCAGGATAATGGCAGTGCCCCAGCAGGGGACCCCGGGATCACCCTGCAGGATGTCCGGGTGAATCTACAGGCGATCAAGAAGGCCGGCAACCGGGCCAAGGAACTGGTCAGCCAGATTCTTACCTTCAGCCGGCAAACCCAGACGCAACGCCGCAATGTCCTGGTTACCCCGGTCATCAAGGAGGCGATCAAGCTTTTGCGCGCATCTCTGCCGGCCAACATTGAGATCAACTTTGTCCAGGACAAGCATATCGACCATATCTATGCCGACCTGACCCGGGTGCACCAGGTTTTCATGAATCTCTGCACCAACGCGGCCCAGGCCATGAAGGAGAAAGGGGGACGGCTTGATGTCTCCCTGCGGTCAATCGAAGCGGGGCCGGAGGAGTTGAAGCGCTATCCCGAACTGCAACCGGGCCGCTACGTGGCCCTGGCTGTTCGGGATACGGGGCACGGCATGAGCAAAGAGGTAATAGATCGCATTTTTGATCCATTCTTTACAACCAGGGGCGTCGGCGAGGGTACCGGCATGGGGCTGGCCGTTATTCACGGCATTGTCTCTGCCCATGAAGGAATCATTGATGTTCAGTCCGAAAAGGGCAAGGGGTCGGTTTTTACTGTCTTCTTCCCGGCGGTCAAAGAGGCCGATGTTGAGGTACAAGACGCGGTGCTGGGGCTGCCCCGGGGCAATGAAAAAATTTTGTTTGTCGATGATGAAGAAGATATTGTAAAAATGAGCACCCGGATGTTAGAATATCTTGGCTATCAGGTCTATGTCGCCAGAAGCGGGGACCAGGCCCTGGCCATGATCAAGGCGGAGGCGGCGGACATCGACCTCGTCATCACCGACTACTCCATGCCCGGGATAACAGGGCTGCAGCTTGCGGAGAAAATAATCAAGATTCGCAAGAAATTGCCCGTCATCCTCTGCTCCGGTTTCAGTGAAGCTGTTATAGTCGGCGAGGCGAGC
Organism: bacterium BMS3Bbin14; assembly: GCA_002897615.1. GTDB lineage: Bacteria > Desulfobacterota > Desulfobulbia > Desulfobulbales > Desulfobulbaceae > BMS3Abin13. The sequence goes on along the minus strand of BDTX01000023.1, from coordinate 12,787 downwards.
AAGGCGATTAACTGTAGATTTTTGTCCAAGCCGCTTGATATGAAGGTCCTCGCCAGGACAATCCGTGAAATTTTATCCGGTCGTGATCAGGAATGCGAGTCTTAATTGTTGATGATGATGAACAGATCCGGGCACTGCTCCAAGAGGTAATGGAGTGGGCGGGCTTTAATGTGGCGGTGGCGGAAAACGGCCGGGTGGCCATGCGGCTGCAGGAACAACGACCCGCCGACCTGGTGATTACCGATCTGATCATGCCGGAACAGGAAGGGCTTGAAACGATCACCAGCCTTAAAAGAATATACAAAGACATAAAAATAATCGCCATTTCAGGCGGCGGCCGGATCGGGCCGGAGGCTTACCTGCCGGCCGCATTGGAACTCGGGGCGGATCGGATTTTCAGCAAACCTTTTGACGTGCAGGAAATTGTCGACGCAGTCAAGGCGTTATTGGAGATGCCGTAGGCGTCTGCTGATGGCCGGCAATGAACTTCCGCGGACCCGGACGTGAAGCCGGAAAGCACCGCGCAAGCCGGGCAGGGCAGGCGGCCGGCCGGCAAACGGGCGGTTCTGGGCCTGGTGCTGCCTATTTTCTTCCGTCATCGCCGCCGGCTCGCCCTGGGCCTGGTTGCCCTGATCGCCGTCGATTTCCTGCAGCTCATTATTCCCCACCTGCTCAAGATTGGCGTCGACAGCCTGGCCGACGGCACGGCCACTGAAAATCACCTGCTGGCAATCGGCGGCCTGATTCTTCTTATCGCCCTTGTTGTGGCGATACTCCGCTTTACCTGGCGTTACCTGATCGTTGGTTTTTCCCGGCTGCTTGAGTGCAACCTGCGCAACCGTATTTTCTCCCATATTCTCACCCTGGACCGGTCCTTTTTCGAGCAACGGACAACCGGAGATATCATGGCCCACGCCAGCAATGACCTGCTGGCGGTCCAGATGGCCTGCGGCATGGGGCTGGTAGCTGCCGTCGACGCCCTGGTCATGTCCTGCGCGGCCATTGGTTTCATGGTGCATATCCATCTCCGGCTGACCCTGCTGGCCCTGCTGCCCATGCCGCTTCTCGCCCTCTGTACCCGCCTCCTTGCCACCCGGCTGCATCAGCGGTTCAATATCGTGCAGGAGCAGTTCTCCCTGCTCACCGAATTCGTCCGGACAACGCTGGTCTCCATCCGCCTGGTCAAGGCCTATACCATGGAAAATCTGCAGGAGCGCGACTTTGAACAACTGGGCCGGGCCTATGTCCGCAGTAATATACGGGTGGCGACGATTCAGGGGTTGTTGTTTCCCGTTGCCGGCCTGGTCGGCAACGTGGGTATGCTCCTGGTTCTCTATTTCGGCGGCCGCCTGGTGATTGCCGGCCGCATCAGTCTCGGGGACTTTGTCGCTTTTATCACCTATCTGTACATGCTGGTATGGCCGATGATGGCCATCGGCTGGGTGACCAGTCTGGGCCAGCGGGGCATGACCTCCCTGGGCCGCATTCATGAGCTGCTGAGCGCTGCCCCCCGGTTGCAGGACCGGGTCCGGGTCCCGGAAAAGCGGCTCACGATACCCGTGCCGGGGTTCCGGCTCCGGGACCTCAGCTTTGCCTATCCGGCGGCAACCCATCCGGCCCTGCGCCATGTCTCTCTTGACATCGGCCCCGGCATCCTCGGCCTCACCGGCCGGACCGGCAGCGGCAAGTCAACCCTTTGCAAGCTGCTGGCCCGGCTGTATCCGGTTGCGGACGGCTGCCTTTTTTTCGCCGGCAGCGACGTGAACAGTCTCCCGCTTGACGCCGTCCGCAGCCGGATCGGCTATGTGGGTCAGGAAACGGTACTTTTTTCCGATACCGTGGCCGCCAACATTGCCATGGGGCGTCCCGGCGCCGGCCGGACGGAAATAGAAGAAGCCGCCCGGCAGGCGGCTATTCATCACGAGATCCTGCAGCTCCCCAAGGGGTACGAGACCCTCATCGGCGAGCGGGGCGTTAAACTCTCGGGCGGCCAGCGACAGCGCCTGGCCCTTGCCCGGGCGCTGCTGTGCCGGCGGCCGGTGCTCATAATCGATGATGCCCTGTCCGCCCTTGACGTGGAGACGGAATATGCCGTCATCGTCGCTCTCCGGCAGAGATTGCGGGGCAAAACGGTCCTCATCGTTTCCCAGAGGATCAAGCTGCTGTCGGAAACGGACGAGATCGTGATTATGGAGCAGGGAACCATTGCCGACCGGGGCGGACATGAAGAGCTTTTCCAGAGAAACGCCTTGTACCGGTTTATGTATGAAAAGCAGCTGCATGAGCCAGGAGTAGGAATAAACAACGGAACTGCGGGGAAAACCACTTCGTCTTTCAGGCAGGGGATTAATGTATAATTTCGGTTACAGTGAAGAGGGCCGGGTGGGATCGCTCCGGGACCTGCATATCTGGCTGAGAATTTTTCGTTACGGTTCCGGCCATCGGCTGGGCCTGGTCCTGGCCGTTCTCCTGTCTCTGGTGGTGACCGGTGCGACCCTGGGACTGCCTCACCTGATGCAGATGGGTATTGACGGATTTATCATGAACACCCATCTGCCCGCGGTTCAGCGCATTGCAGGGCTTGGCCGGATCGCCGTCGTTTACGGCATCCTGGTCGGGCTTGTTTTCCTGGCCGGTTTTTTCCAGGTTGTGGTCCTGGAGACGATCGGCCAATGGATAATGCATGCCATGCGCCGTGACCTTTACGCCCACATGCTGGATCTTGACCTGGCCTTTTTCAACAATCAGGCAGTCGGCCGCCTGGTCACCAGGCTGACCAACGACATCCAGAACATGCACGAAATGTTCACCTCGGTCATGGTCACGCTTTTTAACGATTTCCTCAGGCTGGCGGGCATCCTGGTGATCCTTTTCCTCATGAACGTCCGGCTGGCCCTGGTCATGTCCGTTTTTGTGCCGCTGGCCGCTTTGATTACCGTGGTCTTCTCGCGGCTGGCCCGGGAACGGTTCCGGGCCATCCGCCGCCAGCTGTCCCGGCTGAACAGCTTCCTCCAGGAGGCGATATCCGGTATCAGCGTTCTCCAGCTCTTTGGCCGCCAGCGGGACAGCTTCCGGAAGTTCGACGTCCTGACCCGGGAGTACCAGGACCTGACACTGAGACAGATCAAACTGTTCGGCACCTTTATGCCGATGAGCGAAATCATGAGTTCAGCCGCCATTGCCCTGATTCTCTGGTACGGCGGCGGCGAAATTATAAGGCGGGAGCTGAGTCTCGGTGAACTGGTCGCCTTCCTTTCCTACATGCGGCTTTTTTTTCAACCCCTGCGGGAACTGTACCAGAAGTATTCCATTGTCCAGTCGGCCATGGCTTCGGCTGAACGAATTTTCAACCTTCTCGACACTGAAAAAAGGATCGAGGCCCCCTTGGTGCCGGTGGAGCCGGAGAGGATTAAAGGCGACCTGGTTTTTGACGATGTCTGTTTCGCCTACGAACCGGATCAGCCGATTCTGCATCATATCAGCCTGACCGTCACCGCCGGCGAAACCGTGGCCGTAGTCGGCGCGACCGGGTCGGGGAAGAGCACCCTGATCAACCTTCTTGTCCGCTTTTATGACCCGCAGCAGGGGAGAATCCTGATCGATGGCCGGGACCTGCGGGAATACCGGCCGCATGACCTGAGAATGATCGTCGGCGTCATCATGCAGGATGTCTTTGTCCTGCCCGACACGCTGCTGGCCAACATTGTCATGGATACGGGCCATGATCGTTCCCGGGTTGAGGAGATCATCAGAGAAACAGGTATGGGGCCGTTCGTGGCCGGCTTGCCCGACGGCCTTGACACGATGATCGGAGAGGGCCACCTGGATTTTTCCGCCGGGGAAAAACAGCTGCTCTGCTTTGCCCGGGTCCTGTGCCGTGACCCGGCAATCCTGATCCTTGACGAGGCCACGTCCGCCGTTGATTCCGAAACGGAAAACATTCTTGAACAGGCGGTTGTCGCCGGTTTCGAGGGCCGGACCTCGCTGATTATCGCCCACCGTCTGTCAACGGTGCGCCGGGCCGACCGGGTGGTGGTCATGGACCACGGCCGGATTGTCGAGCAGGGGAGCCATGATGAACTGATGGCCACAGGCGGCGCCTACGCCCGGCTGGTAACCCTGGACTTGCGGACCAACGGCGAGGACCGGGAAGCTGCCGGCCCGGCCGGCAGGAGATAACCTGAATCCGTGAGCGTTCGAGAATGGTGCAGATGCAAGGCGGCAACGATGTTGATTATCCTGGTGTGATATCAAGGAGTTGCCAACGCCGCAGATGCGCCGTTATCGGGCGCCCCGCAGGGCGGCGCGGTGAAGAGTATAAAATGCATTTATTCGTCAATAATGCAATAAATTCCACATATTGCCTGGAATATTACCTCAAGCCGTCACGGATTCAGGGATAACCCCGTCCCGGCGGGCCTATATGCTGCCGAGAGTCTGTACGTTCCGTCTCCTGATCTTGATAACAGGAGGGGGCAGGGCCGCACGCAGGGGGTCTGCCTGCGGGTTTGTCACACTCTGTTTGATCAGGATATCGTAAGGCATCACATCCCGGCCGTAGTAGGAGGAATTCCATGCGTAACGGGGCGCAACAACGGCGCCTTCCACGGAAATGCCGCCGTAGGCGCCCTGGGAACGGCCAAAGGCCAGAACGTCGGCGATCTGCACCTTGGCCGTCCCGCCCACCGGGCCGGCGGCAACGGAAATATCGCCGCCCAGCTTGAATTCCGTGGTCAGCATGGCGTTCAGCCCCTTGTCGGTCATGATCATGAAGATCAGTTCCGAGGCATCGGCACCGATCTGAAACCCAAGAGAAATCGAGCCGATGGTGTAGAAGGCGGGGTAGCTCCATTTGCCGGTTTTTTCATCCCGGGCCAGCAGGACGCCGCTGCCGCCGGAGCCGCCGACGATAAAACCGCCCCGCAGCATCTGCGGGATGATGAGGATTCCCTTGGCCTTGCCGACATTGTCCCGGAACCATGCCATGTTCGGATCGGCCATAAAGTTCTTGAACACAAACTCGCTTTTGACAACCAGTTCCTCGGGCCGGGAAAAGCCGGCCGCCGAAGCGGAAGGCGCGGTTGTCAACATGGTGGTCGAGACGGCCAGGATAACCAGGATCAGACGGCTTATGATTTTCATGAGGTTTCTCACTTTTTTATTGCTTTGAAAATCCGGTTTTTTCCCCTTGGGCAAAATAATTATTTATCCGGAAATGTTTGTATATTCAATTGGTTCAAGATATAATAAAAACAATAATATATTGAACATTATGTTTTTCTCTGCCCCTGTCAAGGGGAAAGGATAATCATGGCTGATATTTTTTGTTTCGTGGGCCGGGAAAGCTGAGGGCGTGAGCGGCGGATGAAGAGATTGGCATTCCTGTTTTTTTTTCTGGTTCTGACCGGGCTCGTTGCCGAGCCGCTTTTCGCGCAAACGTCTGATAGTGACCGGGCGAGGGCGATCTTGCAGAAAATCGATGACCTGTGGCGTTCCACCTCGTCCGTGGCCAAGTTGAAAATGGTTGTTAAAACAGAGCATTATACCAGGACATTGGTCCTGGACAGCTGGACCAAGGGCAAGGAGAAGTCGCTGGTCCGCATTGTTTCACCGCTGAAGGAAGCGGGAACAGTCAGTCTCAAAAACGGCAATGCCATGTACACCTACCTGCCCAAGACCGACCGGGTTATCCGCTTGACCTCCGGGATGATGATGGGGTCCTGGATGGGGAGTCATTTTACCAATGACGACCTGGTCAAGGAATCACGTCTTGCTGATGATTATAATCCCGAGATCACCTATGAAGGCAGGCGCGACGGCCGGAAGATCATCCGCCTCACCCTGCTGCCGAAACCGGACGCCCCGGTCGTGTGGGGCAAGATCGTCACCACCGTGCGGGCAGAGGATTACCTGCCCCTTGTTTCCCTCTATTATAATGAAGATATGGTTCTGGCCCGGACCCTCACCTTTTCGGATATTCGTGAGATGGGGGGCCGGAAACTGCCGGTTGTTCTCCGGATGGTCCCGGCCGACAAACCGGGGGAGTATACGGAACTGACCTATGAATCGATCCGTTTCGGGGTACCTCTCCGGGACTCGCGGTTCTCGTTGCTTCAGCTCCGCCGGAGGTAATAAGGGAAACCCGTGTCCGTCCAGACCAGGTGACGCGGCTCGAACCGTCACGAATTCAGGAGTGAGAAAATGCAGCTTTTGCATCTGGCCTTGAAAAATGTCCTGCGCTCCCGGCATCGAACCTGGGTGACGATCGCGGCCATGGCCTTTGCCGGCTGTATTATGATATTTTATGCCAGCCTGCTGCAGGGCTGGTTGCGCTCCATGGAGAGGAACGCCGTGGATATGGAGACGGGTGAGCTGCAGATCCATGCCCCCGGTTTTCGTCAGGACCCCGACCTCTATAATGTTATTGTTGATGCGAAGAGCGTAATCAAACAGGCTTCGGCAGCGGGTTTTATCTGCGCCGGACGGCTGCTGGGCAGCGGTCTGGCTGCCGCGGATGAGAATTCCACCGGCGTGAGTATCAGGGGCATTGATCCGGCAGCCGATGACCTGGTCACCAGGCTGCACGACCATGTTCAGGCAGGGCGCTGGTTGTCCCAAAAAGAAAACAACGGCGTGGTCATCGGCAGCAAACTTGCCACCATTCTTGCCGTGCGGCCGGGGAGTGAACTGGTGCTGGTCGGCCAGGCCGCCGACGGTTCAATGGCCAACGACCTGTACACCGTGCGGGGGGTCCTGAAATCGGTGAGCCAGGAAGTTGACCGGGGCGGCCTCTTTATGACGGCGGCGGCCTTCCGGGCCTTTTTTGTCTTGCCTGCCGGCGTTCATGAAATAGTTTTGCGGCGTACTCTTCGCTCGGAACCCCTGACGGTGGCGACAGCGCGCTTGCGGGCCTTGTTCCCGGACCTTGAGGTGAAAAACTGGCGGCAACTGCAACCCACGCTGGCCAGGCTGCTCGATCTCTCCAATGTCTCTCTCATTATCCTGCTGCTCATCACCTATGCCGCGGTCGGAATGCTGACTCTGAATGCCATGCTCATGGGAGTGTTTGAACGGATTCCCGAGTTCGGGGTCATGAAGGCCCTGGGATTTTCCGGCAGCCGTCTTTTCGGCCTGATTGTGCTGGAAACCGTGGCCCAGGTCGCAATCGGCGCAACGCTCGCCCTGGTAACCGGGGTCCCGCTTTCCCTTTATTTCTCGGTCCATCCCCTGGATTTTTCCTTTTTGCTCCGCGGCTCATCAACTATTGCCGGTATCGCCTTTGAGCCCCAATGGTACTGCGAGGTAACCCGCTACAGCGTTATTTTGCCGGTCCTTTTTCTGTTCGGCGCGGCCTTGACGGCCATTATCTATCCGGCCGTCAAGGCCGCCATGATCAGGCCGGTTGCGGCCATTCATCACCGGTAGGGCAGGGCGGATGAGATGCAACTGAATAAAATGGCATGGCGGACACTGGCCCGCAATAAACGCCGCTCACTGATCACGTCGTTTTCCGTGGCCTTCGGGATCCTTTTAGCCGTTACCTTTACCGGTTCCGGGGATTATTCTTATACCAGCATGATTGATACCAGCGCCGTCATGGGGTTCGGCCATGTTTCGGTCGAAGCGGCCGGCTATAACGACCGGCCCGGCCTCGCCCGCAGGCTGACGGAGGCCGGGGGCGTACGCAAGACCGCCCTCGGCCTGCCCCGGGTCGCCGGCGCCTATGTCCGAATCATGGGACAGGCGATGTTTGCCACCGGGGCAAAAAGTGTGGGCGGTGTTTTCATGGCTGTTGATCCTCAACTTGAGAAACCGTTACATAATTTTTTCCTGCGCTCCATTGTCGAGGGCCGGCTCTTTGACGACACCAATGGCCGGGGGGCCGTAGTCGGCGCCGGGATGGCGGTCAAGCTCAATCTCCGTCTCGGCAAAAAGGTCATTGTTACGGTGACGGATAAAAACGGTCAATTGACCAGCGAATTGACCAGGGTCTGCGGCATTTTCAAAACCGGGGACGATTCGGTTGACTCCGGCATGGTCCTGCTGCCCTTGGGCCGCATGCGTCAGGTCCTGAACTATGGGCCGGATGACGCCACCCTGGTTGCCGTGTATGTGAACGACCTGCGGCAGGTCAAAAGGGTGCGGACCCTGCTTGCGGCAAAGCTTGACCATAAGGCGAATCTCGAGGTCCTGCCGTGGCAGGAAACCCAGCCGGATCTTGCCGGGCTGATCGCCGTGGATCGCCTTTTCAATTATCTTCTGCAGTTTCTCGTCGGTTTGGTGATTGCCGCCGGCATCCTGAACACCATGCTCATGAGCGTCCTGGAACGGACCCGGGAATTCGGTATTATGATGGCGGTGGGCATGACCCCGAGGCAGGTGGTGGGCCTGGTCCTGATCGAATCCTTCTGGCTGGGGGTCCTGGGACTGCTGCTCGGCGTTATCCTGACCACTCCCTGGTTTATCTACATGAGCCGGGTGGGAATCGATTTGAGCCGACACATCGGCCAGGATTACAGCGCCGGCGGGGTCTTGGTCGATCCGGTCATGAAACTGCGGCTCTACAGGGAGAGCGCTTTGGTCATCCTGTTATCCGCGTTCGGACTGACCATGGCCGCCGGAGTGTATCCGGCAATACGGGCCGGTAGGACCATGCCGGTTGAAAGTCTGAAAGAAACCTGAATCCGTGAGCGTTCGAGAACGGTGCAGATGCAAGGCGGCAACGATGTTGATTATCCTGGTGTGATATCAAGGAGTTGCCAACGCAGCAGATGCGCCGTTCTCGGGCGCCCCGCAGGGCGGCGCGGTGAGGAATATAAAATACATTTATTTGTCAATAATGCAATAAATTCCACATATTGCCTGGAGTATCACCTCAGCCGTCACGGATTCAGGAGAAAGATAAGATGCAGGATGCACCGATTGTCCAACTTGAGAAGGTCAGCAAGATCTATCAACAGGGGCAGGTTGAAGTGAAGGCGGTGGACAACTTCGATCTGACGGTGCGGGCCGGGGAATTCAGCGTGCTCTGTGGTCCGTCCGGGTCCGGCAAAACCACGATCCTCAACTTGATCGGCGCCCTTGACGCACCCAGCAGCGGCCGGGTCTGGCTGGAAGGGCAGAACCTGGCGGAGCTGAACCGGGGGCGGCTCTCAAGGCTGAGGCGCGACAGGATCGGCTTTGTCTTTCAGTCCTATAACCTGATCCCGGTCCTGACCGCCTTTGAGAATGCCGAGTTTGTCCTGAGTTTGCAGAATGTCCCTGCGGCGGAACGGAGGAAACGGGTCATGGCCGTACTCCGGGAGGTGGGCATGGCGGATTATGTCGATCGGCGGCCGGACGAACTCTCCGGCGGCCAGCAGCAGCGTATCGCCATTGCCCGGGCCGTGGTCTCGGAACCGGCCATCGTTCTGGCCGACGAACCGACGGCCAACGTTGACTCGGAGGCGGCGGATACGATCCTTGACCTTATGACCATGCTGAACAGGGAAAAAGGCGTGACCTTTCTTTTTTCAACCCATGATCAACGGGTAATGGATCGGGCCAGGCGCTTGATCCGTCTGCGGGACGGCAGGCTCGAAGCTGATGAGAACCAGGACCGATGATTTTCCGGTTTGTCCATAGAGGCTGGCTGTTTTTATTGATTTTGCTTTTTGTTCCGGCGCAATCATCCGCCTTTTATGAGGCCGCCAAGGGTGATAACGGGGTCAGCCTGCGCGGCTTTGTTGATGCGGGAGCCGGATTGACAAGAAATCCGGCGGATTCTTTCATCTCCGGCGATCGGGACGAAACGGTGTGGAACGGAGATCTTCGCCTCCTCGCCAACGCTTGGCTGGGCGGACATTTCCGGGTTGAAGCCAATGTCCTGGAGAGCATTCGCGCCGCCCCCTCTCGGGACCCGGCCGTGCTCCGGGGCGACGCCCCGGGCGTTGAGCGAAGCAGCCTTCTCGCCTGGCAGCAGCAAGACAGCGGCAACTCGCAGGCCGGCCTGGTCCTGGACAATGTCAATCTCAGGTGGAACGGCGAAAACAGTGAACTGATCGTGGGCCGTCAGCCTGTCAGCCTGGCCACGACCTTCTTTTTTACGCCCAATGATTTTTTCGCCCCCTTTGCGGCCCGGAATTTTTACCGGGTGTATAAGCCCGGTGTGGATGCGGCCCGCTTTGACCTGCGCCTGTCGGATCTCTCGCAGTTCACGTTAGTCGGGGTGCTGGGATATCATGAGGAGCGGGACGTTGGCAACGGCTGGAGCCGGGCGCCCGACTGGGGGCGCACCTCCCTGGTCGGCCGTCTTACGCAGAATCGCGGCGATTTCGAATGGGGGCTCGTGGCTGGCCGGGTTTGTGACTACCGTGTATTCGGGGCCTCGTTACAGGGGGATCTTTTTCACTGGCTGGGCATCCGGGCCGAGGGCCATTATCAGGACACGGAAAAAGATAATCAGAGAAACGGCCTGGAGATCAGCCTGGGCCTGGAACACCGGTTTGCCGGCAGCCTGACCGCCCGGCTGGAGTACTTTTTTCACGGCAGCGGCTATCATTCCATGGCTGAGGCCGACAGGGCGCTCGCCACGGGAGAGGCGCCGGCCGGTTACCTGGGCCGCAATTACACGGCCTTTGATCTCAGCTATGAATTCTCACCGCTTTTAACCGGCGAATTTCTCCTGCTCAAGAACTGGACCGACAGTTCCGGACTTTTTTCTCTGTATGCCGTTTATTCCCTGTCTGATGAGTCAGAAATAGCCCTTACGGCGGTCCTGCCCCAGGGCGATGAACCCGTGGCCGCCGCGGGTCGCTCCGAATTCGGCTCCCTGCCGGTTCGGTTTTCCCTGGAATACAGATTTTATTTTTAGGGTCCGCTCAAAAAAAGTGCAGGGACGCATTATGAAAACGAGTCCCCTTTTATGCATTCATGCTCATTTGCCCAATGACCCAAAATTGCCGATTCCCACTATTGAAGAACAGTGATCGGGTCTGTGAATAATTTTGAATTCGGAATCAGTACCTTATTGCTCTCGGAATCAAGCTCCGTATATCGAAGGTCAATAGCAATAACAATGCCCTCGTAACCTGATATCTTTATGCGGTTTCCTATCTCGAACGGTCGATATAGCAATATGAGGACGCCGGAAAGAAGATTGGAAATAGTATCTTTCATGGCGAAACCAAGCGCAAATCCAGTCAACCCCAGACCGGCCACAAGCGCGGATACATTGACACCTAAAGTGCCGAGCGCAGTAATAATTCCCAAAATAGTGAGCGTAATATTGCTTGTCCGGGAAAGTAGCGAAGTAAGATTTCCATCAAATTTCAATCGCTCTGCCGCCTTGGTGATTATTCTCTTTATTATTTTCGCAAGAATAAAGAAAACGACTAAAATCACTACAACACCGATTACTCTCGGTACCCAGAGAGTCGCGTTTTCAAGCAGTATTTGCACTAGATTTTCCATAGACTACTAACCTCTGGTTGTTCAAGGGTAACTGGTCACAGGGTGTGAAACTCTGCGCTATTCCTTACATCCAATCTGTAAGCAGTCACAGGTGCCACAGATTTACGTAGTCGCTTCCGTTCGCTATCGTCCCTCTATGCGGGCGGGAGTGACCGCGTGAAGATGGGGTGCCTGTGAGGTTTACGTTCAAGGAATAGCAAATCGAGCGCAAGGATCCCCCATCGTTTCTCTGCCCGACAAAAATCTCGAAACAGCCCGGTCGGTTACAACGATACTTTTAGCGATCTCATTGAATTGTCAATTCATACTCCACATGAAATGTTCTTGACAAGTCTAATCGTCCAATCTTGTCGGCTATTTATTTTTAGGGTCCGCTCAAAAAAAGTTTACATTTTTGATTATCTGTAACCGTTCACCAGAGGCAATAAACTACCCTCAACTCGTAACTGTAACCGTTCAGATGTGCCCCAGATTTGTTCGTTTCGCCCTCCGAGGTGTACTCCCTGTACCTGAGGAGGGCGAAGCGGACAAAGATGGGGTGCAGGTGAACGGTTACGATTATCTTCAACGACATCTCGACATGACCGCATGTTACAGATACAACAAATCCATGTCGATTAAACTATTAAACTAACTCCGTCCCCTTATTCCCACTTATTTGAATTATTACTTTGCCACGAGTTCGAGACAATTCACTGTATCCATGTGATTCTATTATCTCGGAAAGACTAAATATTTTATCGATTTTAGTTTTCATCCTACCTCTTTCCATTAGACGACAAATATCACGTAGAGCTTTTGTGTTTGGCCTCACCGCTACAAACTTCGCTTTTTTAGATGTAAGACTACTTTTTAGAATGCTCCATAATAAAGTTGGAGTAGGAGTCGTTCCGATGTAAACCCTGGATCCGTGAGAAAATTACAGAAAAAATGCTGTTTTAATCAGCTTAACCTCTTGATTTTTAATTGAAAATGTTGCAATATACACCTGTAGAAAAAATTCACTCAGCAGGTGCAAAAAATGAAACGATTTATCCTAGAAAAATCAAACGATGAATTCTACACCTCTCATTCCGGCCTGGCGCTTATCGGCCTTGGAGTCAACCGCCATACCAGCCTGAACAGCAAAATCAAACGGGCGATTCCTGACACCAAGGACATTGCCAACACGGATGTCATTCGAAGCTACCTCGGTCTTCTTGCCCTTGGCAAGAGCGATTACGAAGCCGTTACTGACATGAGAAATGATAAATATTTCAAACAAGCCCTTGGAATCAAACAAGTTCCGTCAGCCGAAACTCTGCGACAGCGCTTTGATGAAACTGCCGAGGCGTTT
>BDTX01000022.1 GCA_002897615.1 bacterium BMS3Bbin14 | reverse complement strand
ATGCAAGGCGGCAACGATGTTGATTATCCTAGTGTGATATCAACGAGTTGCCAACGCAGCAGCTGTGCCGTTATCGGGCGCCCCGTAGGGCGGCGCGGTGAACAGTATAAAATGCATTTATTCGTTAATAATACAATAAATTCCACATGTTGCCTGGAATATTATCTCAAGCCGTCACGGATTCAGGCTTTATTCTGCGCCAGGCACATACTGAAAGGCCTCCTGGATAATATATAACAATCATATTCCACAAAAAAATCCGGGTCGCGTGCCGCCTATCATAGCTCTTAAAAAATGATGGACTCGTAAAAACTACATTTTGCTAATTTTTCGTCGTTCCCGCGAAAGCTGAAATCCAATGATTTCAATAAGTTCTGGATTCCTACCTTCGCGGGATGACGGAGCGGGGGGATTTTTACGAGTCCAGCAAAAACGGTGGAAGCCAAGCCCGGAATTTTTACAAAATCAGGATATAATCTCACTGGACCGACAAATCCCGATTGCTACCTATTTCCATACCAGGGAACAAGCTGCCGACAATTCACTCAAATGTCGGCAAGAATGACCCGGTTACCAAAAAAAAGTAAAGAATGCCGAAAAAATATTTGACAGATATAATAACCGCGTTATTATATCGTTAGTTGGCGATATCTGAATATTGGGAAATAGCGATGAAATCATTTGTTCGAATCATGAAGGCGTTGTCCGACCCTAACCGGGTACGGGTACTCAAGCTTCTGCAGGCGGGGGAACTGTGTGTCTGTGAAATTCAGGCAGTCCTGGGCCTGGCCCAGTCCACCGTCTCCAAACATATGAAGCTCCTTGAAGATGCCGGCCTGGTGGAGCGCCGGCGGCAGGGAACCTGGATCCTGTACAGTCTGGCTGATGGCAGCGAGTCGGAGTATGCCGCTGCCATGCTTGCCGGCCTGAGCCACTGGCTGGATGACGATGAAGAGCTGGTGCGGATGCTCAAGGCCTTGCCGGCAGCAGCAAACTTGCGCGACGGCACCTTGAAAAGCTGAGGGGAAAGACCATGGAACCGATTAAGCCCTCTTGCTGCGGCCGGGCAGCAAAACCGGATTCCGGCCAGGCGGCCGGGATAAAAAGTGTAAGCCTGGCCAGGGCTGCTTTTATCGCTCTGGCCGGCTTCGCGCTCTGGTATGCCGTCTACAGGCAGTTAGGGCCGTTGGCCGATTTTTTTACCTACTACCTGCTCGGCCTTGAGCGGGGAGGACATCCTGGCGAGGCGGTCCGGTTTTTCGTCTATGACACGCCCAAGGTCATGATGCTGCTGACCCTTATTGTCTTTGTGGTGGGCATGATTCGTTCCTTTTTCACCCAGGAACGGACCCGGAAATACCTGGCCGGCAAACGGGAGACAGCGGGTAACGTTATGGCTGCCATGCTGGGCATCGTGACCCCGTTCTGTTCTTGTTCCGCAGTACCGCTTTTTATCGGCTTTATCCAGGCCGATGTACCCCTGGGCGTGACCTTTTCCTTCCTCATTGCCGCCCCGATGATCAATGAAATCGCCCTGGTGTTGCTCTATGGACTGCTCGGCTGGCGGGTGGCTGCCCTCTACCTGGGGACAGGACTGGTTATCGCCATTGTCGCGGGCTGGGTGATCGGCCGCCTCAAGCTGGAACACTGGATTGAAGACTGGGTCCGGGACCTGCGGGCTGCCGAGGCGGTTGTGGTTGAAGAAAAATTGACCTGGACCGACCGTATAGAGCAGGGCCGCGAGGCGGTGCGGGACATTGTCGGCAAGGTCTGGATCTACGTGATTGCCGGTATTGGAGTAGGTGCCGCCATTCACGGCTATGTGCCTCAGGAGCTCATGGTCTCGATCATGGGCAAGGACGCCTGGTGGTCGGTTCCGGCCGCCGTTGCGGTGGGCGTTCCCATGTACTCCAATGCCGCCGGTATTGTCCCGGTGGTCGAGGCGCTCCTGGGCAAGGGCGCAGCCCTGGGGACGGTACTGGCCTTTATGATGAGCGTCATCGCCCTGTCGCTGCCGGAAATGGTAATTCTGCGGAAGGTACTCAAACCGGGCCTGATCGCCGTCTTTATCATAGTGGTCGGCAGCGGTATCCTGTTTACCGGCTATCTGTTTAACCTGGTAATCTGAACAAAGGAGAACAAACATGGAGATCAAAATATGCGGTCCGGGGTGCGCATCCTGTAAACAGGCGCAGAAAGTGGTTGAGGCGGCCGTGACCGCCAGGGGCATTGAAGCGGCCATTACAACACCTTGCTCAAGGGTTTCCGTCTTTTGTAGGACGAGGTGTCGAAAGCGAAATCAGGTCATCTAAAACCGCGTTCAAAGCCGGAGACATCCTCTTCGGCAAACTGCGTCCGTATCTCCGCAAAGCTGTTCAAGCCGACTTCGATGGAATCTGCTCAACAGATATCCTTGCCTTCCGCAATGCGGAGTGCTGCAAGTCTGACTTCCTGAAGTATCTGGTTCATAGCGACCCGTTCATCGACTACGCAAAATCAACGACATCAGGCGTTCAGCACCCACGTACTTCGTGGCCTTCACTCAAGGAATTTCAATTATCTCTTCCCCCGCTCCCCGAGCAGAAAAAGATCGCGCACATCCTCTCGACGGTGCAGCGGGCGATTGAAGCGCAGGAGCGGATCATTGCCACCACCACCGAACTGAAAAAGGCCCTCATGCAAAAGCTCTTCACCGAAGGTCTCAGGGGTGAACCGCAGAAGGAAACTGAAATCGGGTTGGTGCCGGAGAGATGGGAGGTGGTGGAGCTGGATGATGTCATTAACCTCTTTGCTGGCTACGCTTTCAAATCCAAGGAGGCCGTTCCTCAGTCGAATACCCAGCTCGTTCGAATGGGCAATCTTAATCAGAATAAACTCGACCTAAACCGAAAGCCAATTTACTTTCCGGATTCCTACGCAACAGACCACCAACGTTTCGTTTTGAAGGAGGGTGATTTGATAATGTCTCTCACAGGAACGAGCGGAAAAGAAGATTACGGCTTTACTGTTAAGCTCCCTAAGTCCGAAAGGGCATTGTTATTGAATCAACGGGTTACCCGTACCCTCGATATCACGGATTCAAGACTACAGAAGGACTTCGTGCACTATTTCCTCCTTTCTCGAAAGTTTCTTGATTTCCTCTATCCAACTGCGAAGGGCATGAAACAGGCAAATCTCTCGACACCGAACGGAAGTCATTAACAACGGTCAGCTAACCGGATTTGTCGCTCGTGCTCTGGCATTTGCAAAACGACAATGAGGCGGAATAACCAATGCCCAAACCTGGAGAACATAAAACCGTTCAGGCCCGCACTTATGAGAATCTGGAATTTAGAATTGGGAGTTTGTTCTTCATTAAATGTGCTCGATGCCAAAGCCCGGGAGTTCAACCCGCGATACTGGAGGATAACGGGTGAAAATCGATTTCGACTCCAGACCGATGCAATCTCCGATAACGCGAGAAAAAATTGAGGAGATGATTACTCCAGAACGGCGCAGGAGGATGAAACTCTCGTTAGAATGGCCCGAGTCTTTGCATCCTCCTCGGGAAGAAGGAAAAGATTGGAGTCTGGTCCTGCCTTTCTGCGAAACTTTGAGAAATGCATTTCATTCTTTATGTTCTGCTGACCACATGGGATTGCGCGAGGGCAGAGAAGACAGGTGTTATATGAAAATGTGAGCAGACGTTAGAGAAATGGAAAAACATCCGGCATACAATATACTTCGCCTACTGGAAACACCCGGAATCGGGGTTGTGAAAGCCAATACGATCCTGGCCGAAATAGGCGCTGATTTTGATTCGGACCGATTGCAGCCGTTTCTTTCCGCCAAACAGTACGAAGAATTTGTCGGTTGCGAAGAAAAGGTCCGGCAAGACTGGGAGCGCCTTGCACAAATGGAGGTGACGTTCATTTCCATTCTGGAAGACCGCTATCCTCATCAATTGCGGGATAGACTTCTGAAAAAAGCGCCGCCCCTGCTCATGGTCCTCGGCAATCCTGAGCTACTGGGGAAGGTTTCCGTCGGTTTCTGCGGTTCGCGCAAGGCAAGCGAAAAAGGTTTGAACACTGCAACGGACTGTGCCGACCAGTCAGCACGGAAAAACATCAATATTGTCTCCGGCTACGCGGCCGGCGTGGACATGGCAACACATCGCGCCGCGCTTGAATGCGGCGGGACCACGACCCTGGTGCTTTGCGAGGGAATACTGCACTTCAAAATCAAGCGTGATCTGAAAGACCTGTGGGACTGGGACAGGATCGCCGTGGTAAGTGAGTTTCTCCCCGGTGTCCCGTGGAGTGTCAGAAACGCCATGCAGCGCAATAAGACCATTTGCGCCTTAACCTCATCGATGATCCTGATCGAGTCTTCCAGCAAGGGGGGCAGTATTGAAGCCGGACGGGCTTGTCTGAAGATGGGGATACCGCTGTTTGCGCCGGTGTATCGGGGTATGCCGGAAACAGCGGTGGGTAATCGGGAGCTGTTGCAGCAAGGCGCCCTTGAGCTTTATAAAAACCGTGCAACAAATCGTGCGAACATGAGAGAAATCTTTAACATGATTGCGAATCAAGAAAAGATACCCCAGCCGGAGATGTACAAAAGCAAGTCCTATCGCATTGAAGGGTCGGATGGGCAACTGAGTCTGTTCGACAAGAAAGAGGAATACAAAACAAGGTGAGTATGCCGTTTCAATCTATCTTAAATCGTCAATAATTTATAATTATAGGTAAAAAATGATATTAATCGTCTAATTTGTCGTTTTATGGCACGGCAATTAAATATTGCCTTGCTAATCGTAATATATGGCGATAAAATAGGACTATTGCCATGTAAGCCGACAAAAGAGACGATTATGGATATATCAAAACTGTTGACAGATGATGCTATTCTTGCAGAAATAGGAAAACGTATCGCTCGTTATCGCCTTGATCATCAGATGACTCAAGCAGACATGGCGGAGCAGGCAGGCGTGTCCAAGCGCACCGTTGAACGGATCGAGGCCGGGGCCTCGGCGCAGTTTTCGACCATCATCCGAATCTTGCGGGTTCTTGATCTATTGCAAGATCTGGATCATCTGATCCCCGAACCCGGCCCCCGGCCCATGGACCTGCTGAAACAGAAAGGAAAAGTGCGGCAACGCGCCTCTTCAAGCCGGCTGCCTGGTCGAGCAGATAAAAAATGGTCCTGGGATGACGGCTCATGACTACAGTTGCCGAGGTCAGACTCTGGGGGCGCACCATCGGTGCGGTTTCTCTGGCAGATGATGCGGATATTGCCGCCTTTGAGTACGATCCGACATTTGCCGGGAGCGGCATTGAGATTTCACCGCTTACCATGCCGCTCGCCGGCAAGGTCTATACCTTTCCCGAATTATCCCGGCAAACCTTTCACGGCCTGCCCGGTCTGCTGGCGGATTCGTTGCCGGACAGGTTCGGCAACGCCCTTATCAACGCCTGGCTGGCCACGCAGGGACGGAGACCTGATTCGTTCAATGCCGTCGAACGCCTTTGCTACATGGGCATGCGGGGCATGGGCGCCCTGGAATATGCACCCGCAACCGGGCCCAAAGCCCGGCAAGCCACCCGGATCCAAATCGACAAACTCGTGGATCTCGCCTCCGAAATTCTCACCCATCGCACCAATCTGAACGTTTCATTTGGTGACAAAAACAGGGAGCAGGCCCTGCGGGATATCCTGCGAGTCGGCACCTCGGCCGGCGGGGCAAGGGCCAAGGCGGTGATTGCCTGGAACCCATCGACCAATGAAGTGCGCACGGGTCAGCTTCCGGCAGGCGAGGGTTTCGAATACTGGCTGTTGAAATTTGACGGGGTCAGCGGCAACAAGGACAAGGAACTCGAGGATCCGAAGGGGTATGGTCTTATTGAATATGCCTATTCAAAGATGGCAACCGACGCCGGGATCACGATGAGCGAATGCCGACTATTCGAAGAAAACGGCAGGCGCCATTTTATGACCCGACGCTTCGATCGCCTTGCCGGTGGCGAAAAACTCCACATGCAGTCTCTTTGCGCGCTGGCGCACTATGATTATAACATGGCGGGCGCTTATTCTTACGAGCAGGCCCTTCTCGTCATCAGACAGCTCGGCTTGCCGATGAGCGCGATCGAGGAGATGTTTCGCCGTATGGTCTTTAATATCATCGGCCGCAACCAGGATGATCATGTCAAAAACATTGCATTCCTGATGGACAAGTCCGGAGCATGGTCGCTGGCGCCGGCCTTTGACATAATTTACAGCTTCAATCCCTCCGGGACCTGGACGGCAAGCCACCAGATGACAATGAACGGTAAGCGTGACAACTTCATCTTGGAAGATTTCAAGGTCTGCGCCAAAACCGCCTCGATGAAACGCGGCCGCGCAGAGGTTATTGTCGAAGAAGTGCGGCAAAAGGTTTTGCACTGGCGGGATTACGCCGATGAAGTCGGCGTCCCTGCCACCTGGCGTGAGCAGATACAGAGTACGCTCCGTTTGGCGAGGTTTGCATGAAACCCTCCGAACATAAAACCGTTCAGGCACGAATCCTGAAATACGCCCAGGAAATCGGCTGGACATTCGTGCTCCGTGAAGAGGCTGAGCAGCGGCGTAGGTTTAGCACGGAGGTTCCTCCAAAGGATCGGGCAAAGTGTGCCTCGCTGTTTTTCGACAACCTGCTCGATGCCAAGGTGCGGGAGTTTAACCCGCGATACAGTGAGGCCGAGGGGGCGCTGTTGGGGAAATTCCGGCATTTCCATACAGACATCTACGGCAACCGGGAATTTGTCGAGCATCTGCGCAACCGGGGCAAGTTCTTTGATCATGAAGAGAGCCGGGAACGCGACCTGGTCCTGATCGACTACGGGACACCGGAAAATAATATCTTTGAAGTCACCGAGGAGTTTGCCTTCCACAACGGCCATTACTCCATCCGCGAGGATGTGGTCTTCCTGATCAACGGCATCCCGGTGCTGGTGATCGAGTGCAAGAACGCCAGCAAGGATGAGGCCATTGCCTTGGGAGTGGACCAGATCCGCCGTTACCACCGGGAGACCCCGGAACTGTTCGTGCCTGAACAGATTTTTACCGCCACCGATGCTATCGGCTTTTCCTACGGAGTGACATGGAACATGGTGCGCCGCAATATCTTCAACTGGAAAGACGAAGAAGTCGGCAAGCTGGAGTCCAAGGTCAAGAATTTTTGCGCTATGCCGAAAGTGCTTGCCTTTCTGAAAGACTACATCGTCTTTGCCGAGAAAGATGAGGAGCTGAACAAGTACATCCTGCATCAGTACCAGACCGGGGCGGTGGAGAAGGTGGTCCGCCGGGCGCTTGAATCGACTCGCAGGCGCGGCCTGGTCTGGCACACCCAGGGCAGCGGCAAGACCTTTACCATGATCAAGGCGGCGGAGATGCTCTTCCGCCACCCCAAGGCCGACAAACCGACCGTGCTGCTGATGATCGACCGTAATGAACTGGAAGATCAGATGCTTAAGAACCTGGCCGCTCTAGGATTGGGCAATCTGGAACATGCCGGCCGCATCTCCCGCCTCAACAAATTGCTGCGGGATGATTACCGGGGCATCATCGTCACCATGATCCACAAGTTCCGCGACATGCCGGCGGACATCAACTTACGTTCCAACATCTATGTGCTGATCGACGAGGCCCACCGGACCACCGGCGGCGATCTCGGCAACTTCCTGATGGCCGGGCTGCCCAATGCCAGCTATATCGGCTTCACCGGCACGCCCATCGACAAGACGGCATACGGCAAGGGGACCTTCAAGACCTTCGGTTGTGAGGACGACAAGGGCTACCTGCATAAATATTCCATTGCCGATTCCATTGAGGACGGCACCACCCTGCCGCTTTATTACAACCTGGCCCCCAACGAGATGCTGGTGCCGCATGAAACCCTGGACAAGGAATTTCTGGCCCTGGCCGAGGCCGAAGGCGTGGCCGATATTGAAGAACTGAACAAGATCCTCGAACGGGCCGTGAACCTGAAAAATTTCCTCAAGGGTAAGGACCGTATCCCCGAAGTGGCCCGGTTTGTGGCCGACCATTATCGCGAGAATGTCGAGCCGTTGGGCTACAAGGCCTTCCTGGTGGGGGGGGACCGGGAGGCCTGCGCCTTGTACAAGCACGCCCTGGATGAATTCCTGCCGCCCGAGTATTCCGAGGTGGTGTATACGGGAAACAACAACGATTCGGAACTGCTCAAGGAGTTTCACCTCGACCTGAAAAAGGAACGAGAAATCCGCAAGAGTTTCAAGAAGCTCGACCGGCAGCCCAAGATTCTCATCGTTACCGAGAAACTCCTGACCGGCTTTGATGCGCCGATTCTCTATGCCATGTATCTCGATAAACCGATGCGCGACCACACCCTGCTGCAGGCCATTGCCCGGGTGAACCGGCCCTATGAGAACGAACAGTTGGAGATGGTGAAGCCACACGGCTTTGTCCTTGACTTCGTCGGCATCTTCGACAAGCTGGAAAAAGCGCTTGCATTTGACAGTGACGAGATCAACGCAGTGGTCAAGGATCTCAAATTGCTCAAAGTCCTTTTCCAAAACAAGATGGAGCAGAAGGCGCCGGAATATCTTGGCC
The DNA here is from genome assembly GCA_002897615.1 of bacterium BMS3Bbin14. Classification (GTDB taxonomy): domain Bacteria; phylum Desulfobacterota; class Desulfobulbia; order Desulfobulbales; family Desulfobulbaceae; genus BMS3Abin13. Next base: position 53,788 of record BDTX01000022.1, on the reverse strand, counting down.
TGATTGAACGGCATTTCGACGACAAGGATGTCGATGCCCTGATCGAGCATTTCCGCGACCCGGCCCGGCGCAAGGAATTCTTCAAAGAGTATAAGGAAATCGAAATGCTTTATGAGATCATCTCGCCGGATGCTTTCATGCGGCCGTTTATCGATGATTACTCCACCCTGTCCGCGATTTGCGACGTGGTACGGAAGGCCTACAGCAAACGCATCCAGGTCGACGGGGCATTCCAGAAAAAGACCAATGAGCTGGTGCAGAGCCGTGTCGGCACCACTTATCTCCAGCAGGTTTCAGAAGTCCTGCCCATCACCCGGGAGACCGTCGAATATATCATTGCTAAAAAAGGCGGTGACACCACCAAGATCATCAATCTGGTCAAGAGCATTGAGAAGAAGGCCGAGGAAGAAAGTGACGACCCGTATCTCATTGCCATGGCGGAACGTGCCCTGGTAGTGCAGGAAAACTTCGAGAACCGCCAGACCACTACCGCCGAGGCGCTTGCCGAGCTGCTGCAGGAGGTGAAAGCCAATGAAAAACGCAAGAAAGAGCAGGCAGAAAAGGGCTTCGACGGATTGACCTATTTTGTCTATCGCACCCTTCTGGACGCACAGATAAATAAGGCCGAGGAGGTGAGTGGGAAGATTAAGGAGGCCTTTGTCGAGTACCCCAACTGGAAAAAAAGCGAGAGTTCGTTGCGGGAGCTTCGCAAGAAAGTGACCTTTGCCATCTTTGCCGAAACCGATGATCTTGATCAAGTCACCGGATTGGTAGATGAACTCTTCAATCTGTTGGAAAAGGCAAACCGGATTTAGCCCCTCTTTTTGAGCCATTTACACTTACGGTGTGTAGTTGGCAGGAGCCAAATCTAAACATGAAATTGAAAAGCAAAGATAGAGGGGCTTATACCCATCAAGTGGGTACTGAAAAGAGTCCAGCTCTGCAGGGTTAGGCGATGGCAGAACAGCAGCAAAAGAGCGATTTCAAGAAACGGGTCCGCTATTGGGCCGAGAAGCTCGAAGTAAAGGTGGTCTGGCTCGGGGTGCGGCCCATGCGCAACAAATGGGCCTCCTGCTCCACCAACGGCCATTTGAACTTCAATACCGAGCTACTGGAACTTGATCGGGACCTCTGGGACTACGTCATCGTCCATGAGCTCCTGCACTTCTTTGTCCCCAACCATGGCAAGCTCTGGAAGAGCCTCATGCGAGCGCATCTGGGTGACTATGAAAAGATGGAGGAACGAGTCTTGAAAAAAGGGAGAGAACGGGGCAGGCCTGATTTTCGACACCGGCAGGGGCACCGACTTCCGTGATGGGAAAAGGCGTGATCCAGAAAAAACCAAAACCGAACGAACTGACCGTGTTTATCACCTCCCGTGAGTCGCAATGTGACGAGTGTGGTGAAAACCTTGGCAAAGGCGCCTGGATAACCCTGCAGGGCAGTGACAGGAAGGCGGCGTGCCTGAGTTGCGCCGACTTGGACCATCTGGTCTTTCTGCCCTCCGGTGATATGGCGCTTACCCGTCGCTCTCGGAAGTATTCAAAGCTCGCGGCCGTGGTGGTAAAGTGGAGCCGGACCCGAAAATGCTACGAGCGTCAGGGTCTCCTGGTCGAAAACGAGGCCGTCGAGCGGGCCGATATCGAATGCAAGGCCGATGCAAAGCAACGGGAATTGCGACGTGCGCAGGCCGCAGTGCGGAGGGCCGAGCTTGACGAGGAGTACATTGACCGTTTTACGGCCCAGGTCCGGGAATTATACCCCGGCTGTCCGGCAGGGCGGGACAAGGTCGTTGCCGAACATGCCTGCCGCAAATACAGCGGCCGGGTCGGCCGCAGTGCTGCGGCCAAAGAGTTGGACGGAAACGCGGTGCGCCTGGCGGTCATTGCCCATATCCGCCACCAGGAAACCGATTATGATGAACTGCTGTTCAAGGGCCTGGACAGGGGCGAGGCGCGTGAAAGGGTTCGCCGCCGGGTGGACGATATTCTGGATAAGTGGCAAGCGGCCGGATCATAAGCGGGCGGCATTGGATTAAACCCAGAGAGAGATTAACGACTACGGAAGCCATGAAAACAAACACCTGAATCCGTGACGGCTTGAGGTAATATTCCAGGCAACATGTGGAATTGATTGCATTATTGACAAATAAATGCATTTTATATTCTTCACCGCGCCGCCCTGCGGGGCGCCCGATAACGGCGCAGCTGCTGCGTTGGCAACTAGTTGATATCACATCAGGATAATCAACATCGTTGCCGCCTTGCATCTGCACCGTTCTCGAACGCTCACGGATTCAGGAAACAGAAATGATTCCCGCACGAGCAGTTTCTTCGAGTCGCAACAAGGCATGAAGGTATACTGCGTCTCAAAGGCAGCTTTGAAAGATCTTGTCCTGCCCGGGCCAAGTCCTAAAGAGCAAACGCGTATCGCCACCATCCTCCCCGACATGGACGCCGAAGTCGCCGCCCTTGAAACCAAACTCGCCAAAACCCGCCAACTCAAGCAGGGCAGGATGCACAACCTGCTCACCGGCAGGATTCGTCTGGTATGAAGGAAGATCTGAATATCGAATGGAAGCGCTCCTGGCGCGATGAGTACCTGAAATGGAATTCCCTGGACGGTATATTTATCTTTTGAAATCGAGTGGAAGGTTCCCTGAGCTCCCTCAGGCTTTCATTTGCTCCGGCAACCTGACCGGATCTTGCCTGTTATCAAAAACAGCGTGTACCACTATTGCGTTTTTTCAATGGTGTAAAAGATCGAAAAAGGAAAACGTCGCACCAAGGCACGTCTGAAATTACGGTGATGTTCAGCATACATCTTCGGCATCTGGAGTATCGTCTCAATTGCAGCCTCTGCACAATCCAGGAATTCAAAGCCCAACCCCCTGCGCTGTCCTTCGTACCATGCAAAGGCAATCTCAAGTTCATCTTTGGCCCTGCCGGTATAGCGCAGTTTCATTTATACCTGTCCCGCAACTCATTATGAACTTCCTGCCAGTCATGCAGTGTGGATTTGCCTTGCTGGTACTCACTATACCTTCTGGCAAGTTCATTTTTCTGCCATTCAGGCATGGAGAGTTTCCCACTCTCCCTGGCAATTGAATCCCAAATATCCTGAGCTAAAAGTAATCTTTGTGATACGCTCAACATGTTAATTTCAGAAGTAATTTTATCTGGTTCCACTTTTTATCCCTCATAGAAAACAAATTTTCTGGCAATAATGGGTAAGGGCTACCTCTTTTTCTTATTATGAAATAGTTTATCCTTAAGTCAACATCTTTCCTGAAGCCGGTAACTGCCCCTGGAAAAATGACCTGTAACGGAGGCATTTCCCCGAGGCGGCGGCCCGAGCTGGTTGCAGTCTACCGTCTCACGTCTAATCACGTCTTATGCTGAATTCAACATAGACAAGGGAAGGAAACCTGTCCGCCCCAGGTGTTTTTTTGGCTCGGGAGCGCCGGGGTCCGCGGGCAGACGCGGGAAAATTCAATAATTTTTCAATAATTCTTGACCGGTGTGAAGATTATCTAGTAAATTAATTCTTTGTTGTTCAGGTGCTCTTGACCGAGCTTAAAACCTGAATCCGTGACGGCTTGAGGTGACATTCCAGGCAATACATGGAGTTTATTGTATTATTGCCGAAAAAATGAATTTTATGGTCTTCACCGCGCCGCCCTGCGGGGCGCCCGATAACGGCGCAGCTGCTGCGTTGGCAACAAAGTTGATATCACACCAGGATAATCAACCTCGTTGCCGCCTTGCATCTGCATCGTTCTCAAACGCTCACGGATCCAGGTAAAAGGGAACTCCGTGCGAATCGGAGACGGGCCCGCCGCTGTGACCGGGGACGAATCCCGCAGGATGCCACTGGTTTTTTTTAGCAAACCGGGAAGGCGCGGGAGGAGGAAGAACCGGGAGCCAGAAAACCTGCCTGGATGATGCAAGTGACGTATGCCCCCGAGGCCAGGGGTGCCGGCTGATCAGGCGGATAATATTGGGAAATCCCCGGATCGATGTTTTCATCGGTCCGTTTTTTTTTGCCCTGTTTTAAGTCGCGGTATTGGCATAATGGATTGGAATAACATGGAAAATTCTTCCGATTCGGCATCGCGGCTCCGGTTTCCGGACGTGTTGCATAGTGAAGCCGGTATGAGCTGCTTTCTTCTTTGCCGGGGCCATCCTTTTCAATCGACAAAAAACAAAAAAAGTCCATCCATTGCAAGGAGCAATAAATATGGAAGAGAATCAACTGCAACTGGCCGTGAAAAAGTGCATAAGCCCCGAAATGGAGGCTGTTGCCAAACAGGAGGGACTTGAGCCGGAACTCATCCGCCAGCGGGTGGAGGACGGTCAAATCGTCATCCTGAAAGGCCGCATGAATGAGAAACGGGTAGTGGGGATCGGCAAGGGGCTCCACACCAAGGTGAACGCCTCCATCGGGACCTCGAGCGATGTCTGCGACGTGGAACACGAAAAACGTAAGGCCCGAATCGCCGAAGAGAGCGGCGCCGACACCCTGATGGAGCTCTCGGCCGCCGGGGACCTCGATTTTATCCGCCGCCAGGTGCTCGACTCCGTCTCCATGCCGGTGGGCAATGTCCCCCTCTACCAGGCCTTCTGCGAGACGATCAGGAAACATAAGGACCCGGGCAAGCTCGACCCGGAGCGGCTCTTCGACCTCATCGAACAGCAATGCGCCGACGGCATCGGTTTCATGGCGGTACACTGCGGCATCAATCTTTTTTCCATGGAGCGCATGCGGTACCAGGGCTACCGCTATGGCGGCCTCTGCTCCAAGGGCGGCACCCTGATGATTCAGTGGATGCTGACCAACAAGAGGGAAAACCCGCTCTTCGAGCAGTTCGAACGGGTCTGCGACATTCTGAAGCAATACGACACCGTGCTGTCGCTCGGCAACGGCATCCGGGCCGGGGCCATTCACGATTCCCTCGACCGGGCCCAGATGGCGGAACTGGTCCTCAACTGCGAGCTTGCCGAGCGCGCCAGGGAACGCGGCTGCCAGGCCATGGTCGAAGGGCCCGGCCACGTACCGCTCGACGAGATCGAGGCCAATATTATCGTCCAGAAGAAGATGTCCAACGACGCCCCCTACTACATGCTGGGACCGCTGCCCTGCGACGTGGGCGCCGGCTGGGATCACATCACGGCCGCCATCGGCGCGGCCCAGAGCTCCAGGTACGGGGCGGATCTTATCTGCTACATTACCCCGGCCGAGCACCTGGCGCTGCCCAACGAGGAGGATGTGGCCGTGGGCGTCAAGACGGCGCGGCTGGCCGCCCATATCGGCGACGTGGTGAAGCTGAAAGGCCGGGCCGATCAACGCGACAAGCAGCTCAGCAAGGACCGCCGGGATTTTAAATGGAACCGGCAGTTCGACAACCTCCTCTTTCCTGAGGATGCGCGCAAGATCCTTGAATCGCGTAAATCTCTCTCCGACAAGGGCTGCTCCATGTGCGGCGAACTCTGCGCCCTCAAAAACGCGGCGGTTACCCTTAACACTTACCTGAAGGGCGATAAGTGCAACAGCTGAGGCAGGATAAGCCGAAGCCCCTGAAGGTCCCGCGTTTGCTGCGGCAGCCCGCGGCAACCGGTCACGGCGGCAACCGGGCGGAGCTGGCCGCCATGACCGGCCGGCGGCCGGAGGAAATCCTTGATTTCAGCGCCAGCATCAATCCGCTGGGGCCGCCAGCTTGCCTGCGCATGGTGATCAACCGGCAGCTGGGCGAGCTTGTTCACTATCCCGACCCGGCCGGGCGCGAACTGGTGCAGGCGCTGGCGGAGAAGCACGGCCTGGCGCCCGATGGTATCGTTCCCGGCAACGGCGCCAGCGAACTGCTCTTTGCGCTGCCCCGGGCCCTGGACTGTCTCCGGGCGGTCGTCCTTTGTCCCGCCTATATCGACTACGAAACCGCGGCCCGGCGGGCCGGGCTGCCGCTGGATTTTTTCCCCCTCGTCCCGGAGAATGATTTCCGGCCGGAGTGGCAGCCGCTTGCCGCAGAACTCCGGGCCGGAGACCTGGTATTTCTCGGTCATCCGAATAATCCCACCGGCACTCTGCTGGACCGGCGGGAACTGCTGAAGCTGGTGACCGCCCGGCCCCGGACATTTTTCGTAGTGGACGAATCCTTTATCGAGTTCTGCGAAGACCCGGCGGCGGTCAGCCTGTTGACGGCGGATATGCCTGCCAACCTGGTGGTGGTCCGCTCCATGACCAAGTTCTATGCCATCCCCGGCCTGCGCCTGGGCTTTGCCGTGGCCGCGCCCGCAACCGCCGCCGCGCTCCGGAGCCAGCTCCCGCCCTGGTCGGTCAACACCCTGGCCCTCGGCGTGGGCACGGCAGTGCTTGGCGACCGGGAGTATGACGGGCGCAGCCGGGCCGCCGTGCGGGCGCTCCGCGAATCTTTTGCCGCCGCGCTCGCGGACTTCGGCCATGTCCGGGTGTTCCCGTCGGCCGCCAACTTCCTCCTGCTCCGGATCGACCACCCGGACCTCGACGGCCGCGTCCTGGCCAATCGGCTCCTGGTCGAGGCCGGGATCGCGATCCGGGTCTGCGACAATTACCGGGGGCTTGATAAAAAATATTTCCGGGTGGCGGTGCGCACTGCGGCGGAAAACAACATTTTCTGCCGAGCCATGGCCGCAATTATCTTGCCCGCGACCGGCAGGTGCAGGCGGTGCGGCAGTCCCTCGACATGACCGCCGTCTATCGACTCCAGGAGATCTAGCCATGTTGTCCGCCATCCACCTGGCCCTGGCCGTGGCTCTCGATTTCCTGATCGGCGATCCGCCCGGTTTGCCGCACCCGGTGCGGGCGATAGGGACCCTTGCCCTCCGGCTCGAAGCCCGGTTCAGACGACTGGTGCAAAATCAGCGCCTGGCCGGGGTCGGCACCGTGTTCCTGGTCCTCCTCGTCACGGGGAGCGCGGCGGCCGGGCTGCTCCTGCTTGCCCGCCGGCTGCCGTGGCCGGCCGGTGATCTCGCCGCCGTCATTATTATGTATTACGGCATTGCCGCCCGGGACATGCTCCGTCACAGCCGGCAGATCCACGCCGCCCTGGCTGCCTCCGACCTGCCGCTGGCCCGCCGGCGGGTGGCGTTGATCGTCGGCCGCGATACTGCCGACATGGATGAAGAGGAGATTGTCCGCGCCACGGTGGAGAGCGTGGCTGAAAACCTGGTGGACGGGGTCAGCGCGCCGCTGTTTTTCGCTACGCTCGGCGGGCCGGTGGGCATCATGCTCTACAAGGCGTCCTCGACCATGGACTCCGTCTTCGGCTACAAAAACGAACGCTACCGGGAATTCGGCTGGGCGGCCGCCCGGCTCGACGATCTCCTGAATTTCGTGCCTGCCCGGCTTACCGGCATCGTGATGGTAGCGGCGGCAGCGCTTGCCGGCCTGCGGCCGGTGCGCGCGTACGCCACGCTCCGGCGCGACCGGTTGCAGCACGTCAGCCCCAACTCCGGCCACTCCGAGGCGGCGATGGCCGGCGCCCTCGGGGTGCAGCTCGGCGGCCCGGCCTCCTATTTCGGTGCGGTCGTGGAAAAACCGGCCATCGGCCGGCCGGGCAGGAAAGCGGAGCCAGGGGATATTCTCCTGGCAAACCGGCTGTTCCTGATCTCCGCCCTGATCGTGGCGCTGTGCTGCATCGGCGGCCGGCTCGTCATAGGTCAAACCTTTCCCTGATGGTTCGTCGCATAGATTTTATCAATTAATTGCAGAGAGTTGGGTGGAAAAATGGGGAATTTCAGGTTGCGGGGCAATTATTCGTCACCAGGGACTTGACAGGTTCGGCAGGAATGGGGCAGAGTTATTTTTTAACGTGTTTCTATACCAAACTCAGCTCGAAGAATTGGATTCCCGCCGACGCGTGAATGACGGATTCAGGAAGGAGACCACTTTCATGACCAACCCGACGATACGATTGACCCGGACCGTCAAGGGGGCGGGCTGCGCGGCGAAACTCGCGCCGGGAGACCTGGACCGCGCGCTCTGCGGCCTGGATCTGCCCGTGGACGAAAATCTCATTGTCGGCCTTGAACGGGCGGATGACGCCGGCGTATACCGGATTTCGGACGATCTCGCCCTGGTCCAGACCATTGATTTCTTCCCGCCGATGGTCGACGATCCGTATTGTTTCGGGCAGATCGCCGCGGTCAACGCCTTGAGCGATATTTACGCCATGGGCGGTACGCCGAAAACCGCCATGAACGTGGTCGCCTTTCCCGCCAAAAGCATGGATATTTCGATCCTGCGGGCCGTGATCGACGGCGGTCTGCATAAGATGCGTGAGGCCGGAGTCGTTCTGGTCGGCGGTCACACCGTGGAGGACGATGAACTGAAGTACGGGCTTGCCGTGACCGGTTTCATTCATCCCGGCCGGATTCTTACGAAAAAGAAGCTGCGGCCCGGCGATCGTCTGATTCTCACCAAACCCCTGGGGACAGGGATCATCTGCACGGCAATCAAGGGCGGGATGGCCGGGCCGGCGGTGACGGACAAGGTTATCCGCGCCATGGCCACCCTGAACCGGGATGCGGCCCTGGTGATGCGGGACTACCCGGTCCATGCCTGCACGGACATCACCGGTTTCGGCTTCCTGGGCCACCTGGCCGAAATGGTGGTGGACTCGGGGCAGGGCGTGCGGATCCGGGCAACAGACGTGCCGCTGTATCCCGAGGCCCTGGAATGGGCCGCCATGGGACTTGTGCCGGCCGGGGCCTACAATAATCGAAATTTCCGGGGGGATTTTGTCGATTTCAGCCGGAGCGTCCCGCAAAACCTTCAGGACCTGCTCTTTGATCCCCAGACCTCGGGCGGGCTGCTCATCGCGGTCGATAGCGGGGCCGCGTCCAGCCTGCTCGACGCCCTGGCCGCCCAGGGGGTCGCCGGGGCCGCGATTGTCGGCGAGGTAGTTGCCGGACCAAGAGAAAAGATCATCGTCGAATAGTTATAACTATTCAGCTGCACTCCATCTTCAGGCGATCAGGCCGCCTCACATAGTCATACTATAGATTCGTTGGCCTGCTTGCCAAAATATGGAGCACATCTGAACAGTTACAGGCCGAGGTTATGGCGGTTATTCGCTTGTATTTAAACTCGGTTACGAATAATCAGCAGGACAAAGGAGGGTTGCATGATAAACGAACTGGACTGCCGGGGACTGGCTTGCCCTGCCCCGGTATTACAGGCCAAGGAGGTTCTGGAAAAAGACGCCCCGGACTGCCTGACCGTTATCGTCGACAATGAGGCGGCCTGGCAGAATGTCAGCCGTTTCCTGGAGTACCGGAACTTTCAGGTATCAATCGAGAAGTCAGGTCATGATTTCCGCGTCGTCGGCACCAGGACGGGCGAGGATGTCGTCGCGGCCGACAACAAACCGGCACCGGAACCGGCGGCAGGTGAGCGGCACAATAAAAAAATACTGGTCATGGTGACGACGGACCGGATCGGCCACGGCGACGATAAGCTGGGCGCCGGCTTGCTCATCAATTTTTTAAAGACTCTCAAGGAGATGGGGCCCGACCTCTGGTGCCTGGTTTTGCTAAACAGCGGCGTTACCCTGACGGCACCAGGCTCGGCGGCGGTGCCGATCCTGCAGGAGCTTGCCGGGGAAGAAGGCGTGCGAATCCTGGTCTGCGGCACCTGCCTGGAGCACTACAAGCTTCTGGACAAGAAGCAGGTCGGCGAAACTACGAACATGCTCGATATCGTCACCGGCATGCAGCTCGCCGACAGCGTCATCAATATTTGAACCTGTAGGTTGGGTTGAGGAACGAAACCCAACAAACTCAAAGCCATTCCGTCGCCTTGGCAGGCGGCGGGAAGACGGCCCGGTTTTTGCTTTTCAATTAAACATATTGATTTCATATTGATTTTTTTCTTTTTCTCGTTGCTTTCCCCTTGCCTTATATCGTAACATGATCCTGAATCCGTGAGCGTTCGGGAACGGTGCCGATGGTGCCGGACTTGCATGGCTGGGTGGTTGGCCCGAACCTTACCCCCGGATCGGTTGCTCATTACTTTCTATTTGCGCTAATGCCTTTATGAAACAGTTATCAGGACATACAGTGGATAAAGAGGTTCAACAGGAACTCCTCCGGACCATCCCCCAGGTGGATGAATGCATTCACAGCCTCTTTGACCTTGAGCAGGTTGAACATGTTCCCCTCCTGGTTATTAAAAACAGTGTGCGCGATGTCCTGGCGGAGTTCCGCCGGCGTATTCTGGCCGGGGAACGGATCGACCCCGGCCTCCTGTCGCTTCCTTCCCTCCAGCCCGTGATCTGCGAGCATATCCGGCAGGAAATGCAGCCCCGGTTCCGCCGGGTGCTGAATTGTACCGGGGTCATTATCCACACCAACCTTGGCCGGTCCATCCTGCCGCAGGTAACCATGGACAAGCTGCATGGGGCGGGTTCCAGGTATTCGAACCTGGAGTATGATCTGGCAACTGGCCGGCGCGGCAGCCGCTACAGCCTGGTTGAAAAATTGCTCTGCGACCTGACCGGCGCCGAGGCCGCTCTCGTCGTGAACAATAACGCGGCCGCGGTCCTGCTTGTCCTGGAAACCCTGGCGAAAGGAAGGGACGTCATCGTCTCCAGGGGCCAGCTTGTTGAAATAGGCGGTTCCTTCAGGATCCCCGATGTGATGTCGCGCAGCGGGGCCAGGCTGGTCGAGATCGGCGCGACCAACAGGACCCACGTCCGGGATTATGAAGAGGCGATCTCGGAGGAGACGGCCTTGCTCCTGAAGGTACACTGCAGCAACTTCCGGATCATCGGTTTTACCAAGGAAGTTACCGTCGAGGACCTGGTGAAAATCGGCCGCCGCCGCGGTTTGCCGGTTATGGAGGACCTGGGGTCCGGTTGTTTCGTCGATCTGAGCCGTTTCGGTCTCATGAAGGAGCCCACGGTCCAGGAGGTCGTGGCGGCCGGGGTCGATGTCGTCACCTTCAGCGGCGACAAGCTCCTCGGCGGCCCGCAGGCCGGTATTATTCTCGGCCGCCGGCAGGTGATCGACCGGATCAAAAAAAATCCGGTGAACCGGGCCATGCGCATCGACAAATTTACCCTGTGCAGCCTTGAATCGATCCTGCGGCTCTATTTTGACGAACAGACCGCGCTGAAAACCATTCCCACCCTGGCCATGATCGCCGCCACGCCGGCAGAGATCAATCGCCGGGCCGGCCGCCTGCTTCGGCGAATTCGCAAAAAGCTCCGCCCTTACTGCAAAATCGGCCTGACCGATATCATGTCCAGGGTGGGCGGCGGCGCCATGCCGGAACAGAACCTGGCCAGCCGGGCAGTCGTTCTTGAACCCTCCGCCGTCAAGGTCAGCCGCCTGGAAGTTCTGCTGCGGCAACTGGAGGTGCCGGTGATCGGCCGGATAGAAGATGACCGGCTCCTGCTTGACATGCGCACCGTGGCCGATGACGAGGTGGCGTTGCTTGCCGATTGTCTGCAACAGGCCTTCGCGGCCGCCTCCGCCTGATTCTTGTCGGTCCGACCTGCCATGGCAACCCTTTTCTCCCGGGAGACACCGCTTCGGTGCCGGGATTTCGCGCTTCTCCATGACTTTTTTTCCCAGGTGGTCGAGGAGCAGCTGCCGGTTGCCGCCTCGGTTTTTTTCTGGCCGCGGAACGGGACGCGATCCCTGCCGGAATCCCTGGAAATTTCGCCGGCAGATTTGACCGGGCAGGTGAAAGCACTCTGTGCCTCATCCGAGCCCGGGCGCTGTCAGGGGCTGCTTATTCTCCCCGTCCAGGTTGAGGGCGGCGAAGATGTCGCGGCCGTGGTTGCGGACATTGACCCGGGCCTGCTTGATAAGATGGCCCCTGAATGGTTGCGGGAACTCCAGGGCCGGGTCCGGCAGAGGCTTGACCTGACCAGGCTGGCCTTTGTTGATCCCGAAACCGGGCTCTACAACAGCCGGGCCCTGATGCATTGCCTGGAGCACCCCTGCCCTGAAGAGTCCTGCCGGGCCTTTTTCCTTATCGGTGTCGTGGCCAGGGTTCGCAAGGCCTCGGGACACCTGTTGACAATGGTCCGGGTGGCCCGTTTTCTCGAGGCCATGACCGGCGGCCCGGTTTTTCATCTCGGCGCCGGTGTTTTCGGCCTGGTGCGGGAAGGCATGTTGCGGCCGGCGGCCCGGGATTTCGCGCACCGTTTGCAGGGGCGTCTGCGGCGCGAGGGGTTGAGCAAGGTCCATATCGGTATCGCGGTCCGGCAGGGGGAACAACAAAAAGATGAAGTCTCCCTTTTGGTGGACGAATGTTTGCAGGCCCTTGAGGTGGCTGAACGACGCGGGCCGTTCAGCCTGTGCGAGGCCTCGTCCCTGCGTGACCGGGAAAACCACCCCCTTGCGCCGCCCCCGCCGGCCGTTCTTGCCCGGTTGCGGCGGGCCTGGCGGGGGTTGGCGCAATTCGGCCTCGTCCTGCTCCGGCTTGAGGGGAACGGTGACACCATGCCCGGTCTGCACCCGGCCGTGGCCGGTTTTCTGCCGGCCGGTCTCGTATATATCCCTGTCGCCGACACGGAAGGATATGTGCTGCTGCCTGATGCATCAGGGGACGGCGCCCTGGACTGGGCCCGGCAGGCGAAGGCCGGTTTGGAACGGGAGTACCCGTCCGTCCCGGTCGCCTTCGGCGTCTGTCACTGGCCCTGTCCGGAGCAGACCAAGACGGCCATGGCTGTGAACTGCCGGAAGGCCCTGTTGCACGGACGTTTTTTCGGCCCCGGTTCAGTTACGGTCTTTGATCACGTCAGCCTGAATGTCAGCGGCGACGCCTATTTCGACGAGGGTGATTACCGGCAGGCGGTTCGCGAGTACCAGGCCGGGGTGCGGATGAACCAGGGTGATATCAACTTGATGAACAGCCTCGGGGTCGCCCTGGCCGAGTTGAATCGACATCGTCAGGCCGTGGCCTGTTTCAAGCAGGTGCTGAAAAAAGAGCCGGATAATTTCATGGCCCTGGCCAACCAGGGCTTTGCCCTGCGCATGCTGGGCCGGGATGAAGAGGCCCTGGATTCTTTTCAACAGGCCCTGCAGTCCCGGGGGTATACCGGGTCGTCCGCTGCGCCCGAGCTTTCGTTGCAGCTTGGCCGGCTCTACTGCAACGCCGGACGTTTTACCGAGGCGCTGCAGGTGCTGGAGACCCTGGAGGACCGGGGCGCCGGGCGGCAGGAATTTTCTCTTTACCGCCTCCTGGGCGAGGCGTACATGGAGACCGGCCGGGAGAAAAAGGCCATGCGTTCCCTGCAGCGGGCCCTGCATCTCTTCCCGCAGGATGCCGCCAGTCTGAGTATGCTCGGCATTCTCTATCTGCAGGCAGGCGAGGGCGACGATATCGCCCTCGGTTTCTGCCGCCGGGCGGTGGTCCTTGACGGGCAGGGCAGTGAACACTGGCAGCGTCTCGGCTGGGTCCTGCTGCATTTTCATCGTCCGGAAGAGGCCCTGGCCGCGGCCGGGAAAAGTCTGCGGCTCCGGCGGAATAATATCCCCGCAACATTGCTTATGGGCAAGGTATATACTATGATGAATAAGCCGTATCCGGCAAGAAAAAGGTATGAACGGGTGGCGCGGACGGCGAATCCGGCAAGCAGGTATTTTGCCGAGGCCCGGCGCTGCCTCGCCGCTCCGGACACGGCCGGGGGTACAAAAAATGGATGAGCTTCAGTCTCCGGCATCAATTCCCGGATTGCGACGGGTCAGGACGGAAGGTGGGGAAGGAATGGGTACAGGGTACAAGTTTAAAGTCAGCCGGGAACATCAATATTTCCTGAGCAATATGGTCAAGGGCGACTCCTGGCGGATGTTCAGGATCATGGCCGAGTTCGTGGAGGGGTTTGACACCCTGTCCAGCATCCACCGGGCCTCCGTCACTATCTACGGCTCGGCCCGTACCACGCCGGATCATCCGGATTATCAACTGGCCCGTGATATAGCTCAGCGTCTGGCCGAACACGGATACGGCATTATAACCGGCGGCGGCGGCGGGATCATGGAGGCGGCGAATCGCGGCGCCACCGATGCCGAGGGCCTTTCCATCGGCCTGAATATCGATCTGCCCCACGAACAGGAGCCCAATCCGTATGTCAATCTGCCCCTTGACTTCAGGTATTTTTTTGTCCGCAAGGTCATGTTTATGAAATATTCAATGGCCTTTATCTGCATGCCGGGCGGTTTTGGTTCCATGGATGAGCTGTTTGAGTCGCTGACCCTTATCCAGACCAGGAAAATCAGGCCGTTTCCCATCATCCTGGTCGGTTCCTCGTTCTGGAGCGGCCTTGTTGACTGGTTCCGGGAACAGCTGGTTGCCTCCGGCAAGATAAGCGCGGAAGATATGGATCTCTTTGAAGTGCTTGACGAGCCGGATGAAATTGTCAGCTATATTCGGAAAACCGTGGTCTTTTAAACTGAGGATTTGCACAAGGAGGAAGAGGAACGACATGGCCCAAATTGATGCTTTTTTTAAATTGATGAACGACGAAGGCGCGTCTGATCTGCATATGATTTCCGGGCAGCAGCCGGTGCTGCGGATCCGGGGTGATATGGAACGGGTCAAGTACAAGGTCCTGAATAATGAGGAACTGACGGCCATGCTCTATGAGATCTGTCCCGAGGACAAGATCAAGGTCTTCGAGGAACTGGGCGACATGGACTTTGGTTACGAAATCCCCGGTCTGGCCCGTTACCGGTGCAACTTTTTCCAACAGAAATACGGTATCGGCGCCGTTTTTCGTGAGATTCCCAGCGATATCCTGACCTGCGAGCAACTGGGCATGCCCAAGGTAGTCAGCAAACTGGCCACGCTGCCCAAGGGGTTGGTGCTGGTAACCGGGCCGACCGGTTCCGGTAAATCGACCACCCTGGCCGCCATTGTTGACGAGGTCAACAAGATCCGCAAGGACCATATTATTACCATCGAGGATCCTATCGAGTTCGTGCACAAGAGCAAGCAGTGTATTGTGAACCACCGGGAAGTCGGAACCCATACCAAGAGTTTTACCGCCGCCCTGCGCGGCGCCCTGCGCGAGGACCCGGATGTCATCCTGGTCGGTGAGCTCCGGGACCTGGAAACGATTTCCCTGGCCATGGAGGCGTCCATGACCGGTCACCTGGTCTTCGGCACCCTGCATACCCTGAATGCCATGAAAACCGTTGACCGGATAGTGGAGATTTTCCCGGCCTCCCAGCAGGCCCAGGTCCGCTCAACCCTGGCCGATGCCCTGCGCGCCGTCATCTCGCAGACCCTGCTCAAGCGGATTGATATCAAGGGCATGGTCGCGGCTCTGGAGATCCTGATCTGTACCCCGGCCGTGCGCAACCTGATCCGGGAGGGTAAGACCTACCAGATTCCGTCCGTCATGCAGACCGGCAAGAAGTACGGCATGCAGAACCTAGATGACGCCCTCATGGAACTTATGAAAAAGAAAAAGATCAGCGTCGAGGATGCCTATATCAACTGCATGGAAAAGCAGAATTTTGTCAAGTTTCTCAAAAAACCGCCGGTTGATTTTACCGAGGTGTAACCGGGCCGGCGGGCCGCCATCTCCCCTGTAAGCGATCAGGGGCACCGCATCTTTGCACGATCGCGATCGCCCGCATAGAGGGGCTATCGCGAACGATCGCGCTTGCACAAATATGCGGCACTCCTGACCACTTACAGCGATTGAGTACATGAAACCGCCTAGTTATATATCCTGTGATAAGTTACTTTCCCCTGCCATGTTTTGACCTCAAGCTTTCTGCCGTCGGTGATACAGGTCACTGTGCCCACCTTTGCCGTTTCCAGGACGGTCCTGTTTGCCCGGAGCCAGCGTTTCAGGTGGGCCGGGTCCGGGTAGTGTCCCCGGCCCCGGTGCCCGGCGGACACGATAATGATCTTCGGGTTGACGGCCGAGATAAATGCCCGGCTGCTTGATGTTTTGCTGCCGTGGTGGGGGGCGAGCAGGATGTCCGCCCGCAGCTCCCGGTGTTGGTCGAGCAGTTTCTTTTCGGCCGCCTTGCTGATGTCGCCGGGGAAAAGAAAGGCATAAGCACCGTCACTCAGCCGCAGGACCAGGCCCTGGTCGTTGACGGGCACGCCCGGCGGCGGCACTGCCCGGTTATGAGCGCCGGTCTTCGTCATGCCGAGACAGACGAGCTCGGTTGCGGCTGCCGAGACCAGGCGTTGTCCGGGCCTCGGCACAATAATTTTAACGCCTTGCCTTGCCGCTGTTCGCAGAATTTTCCTGTAGGTCCATGCTTCATCCCGGTCGCCGTTGATCCAGAGCCGCGCCGGCCGGAAGTGTCGAAGAATAAAGCCCATTCCATTATAATGATCGCTGTGCGGGTGGCTGATGACCAGGTCGGTCAGGTGCCAGAGCCGTTTTTTCCAGAGAAAGGGGGCAATGACCCGCTCGCCGATGTCAAAGTTCTCCGAGGTTGTACTGCCGCCGTCCAGCAGCACCGTTTTTCCCCCGGGGAGCTGCATGAGTGTCGAACTGCCCTGACCGACGTCCAGGAAGGAGACCGTTGTCGTCCTGCCGGTGCGCGGGAGCCATAATCCGTGGGTAAAAGAAACAATAAGGAGCAGGGCGGGCGCCAGGAGGATCAGGGCTGTGCCTCTTTTTTTGCCACCGGCGAGCCAGAGGCAGAGAATGGTGAAATAGAGGATGATCTCCATAGGGGTCGGGGTAATGGTCCAGTATGAGGCGAAAGGGAGCCGGCTGCCCAGCAAGGTGACCTTGTCGGCAGCCGTGATGCCCAGGGCGCCGAGCCGGAGAAGCATGGCGGCCACTCCCGGGGCGAAGAAGATCAGGGGGGTGGCCAGCAGGCCGATGGGCAGGGCCCAGAAACAGAGCAGCGGTTCCACCAGCAGGTTGACGACCGGGCCGATGGTCGAGAAACGGTTGAAGTAATAGAGCAGGAAGGGGAGGGCGCCCAGGGTCGCGGCGATAGAGACCATGAAGGCGGCCAGGATGTACCTGTACAGCTTGCTCCAGCGGGGTATTCCTTCTGCGGCTGTCTCCTCCCCGCGGTCCAGGATTGTCAGGAGGCGCGGATAGATGAGCGTGATTGCCAGGACCGCGGCAAACGAGAGCTGAAAGGAGACGGAGAACAGGGCCTGCGGTTTGAACAGCAGGAGAATAAGGGCGGCCGCCGCGACGATATGGACAAGAGAGCGCTGCCGGCGCAGGGCGACGGCAAAGAGAAACAGCACCGCCATGAGCAGGGCCCTGATGACCGGGGTGTTCATGCCGGCGATCAGGGCATAGCCGACCAGGGGCGGCAGGGCAAGAAGAGTGGCCACGGTCGGGACATGGACATGCAGCAGCAGGGTGGTCGAGCGTTTCATCAGCCACGTGAGCGACAGGGTGATCATCAGGCCGAGCAGGGCCATGTGGATGCCCGATATGGCCAGGAGATGCATGCAGCCGGTGGCCTTGAAGTGCGCCAGTGTTTTGGCGCTGATACCTGACCGGCTGCCGATGAGCAGGGCCTGGTAGAGCCCGGCGGCTTCCGGCTCCAGATGGTTGTTTAAAAAGGCGGCGATGTGCTGCCGCAAACGTTCGGGGAGAAAGCGGACCCGGCGGAACCACGGATTTTCCGGCTCCCGGAATACCATGATGTCGGCCGGTTTCGGGATCCTGCCGGTTACGAAAATAGCCCGTTCCGCCAGGTAAAGACGGTAGTCAAAAGCGCCGGGGGTCTGGTAATTATAGGTCCGGTTGATTACGGCCATGACCAGGAGACGGTCGCCCGGCCGGATAGTGTTCTCCGGTTTTCCTTTCAGGGACAGGCTGACCCGCCCCTGCGCCGGGACCAGGCGGGGGTTGTTGCCGGCCCGCGGCCGGCGGAAGAGGACGCTGTCAACCGCCAGGTCGAACCTGGTTGTGCGGCCGTTATATTCCGGCATGTGCAACAGGGTGCCGGTCAGGGTCACCCTGGATTTCGTGGTGAGCAGGTTGGAGATGGCGGCCGGGTTATCCGGCGGCAGGAGGCTTTGGCCGGTCCGGGCGAAACCGATCAGGATAAAGACAACCGGGACAAGGTACAGGGCCAGGCGCCGGCGGCGGCCCAGGAAGAGCAGCGCCAGCATCATGAGGCCGGCAAGGTCGGTAAACTGGAGGGCGGCCGGGTCCGGGGCCAGGTACCTGGCCGCTACGCCGCCCAGGATATAACAGACGACAACCGGCAGGAGAAGATTGGCCGCCAGCCGGTGCTGAACGGTTGTCAGTGAAAAACGCATCCGGTCCATCTTGACGGCAGTCAGGGGGCGCCGGAGGTTTTGCCCAGGAGACTTTCGATTTCCTGCAGGTGCCGGGCAACGACCCCGGCGTTGGCGGCAACCAGGCCGGCCGCCGCTTTGGCCATGGATGCCCGGACCCGGTCGTCACCCAGGATTCGCTGCACGGCCCGGGTCAGATCGGCCTCCGAGCTGACGGTGATGGCGCCGCCGCACTGCACGAGGTCGCGGGCGATCTCCCGAAAGTCTTCCATGTGCGGCCCGAAGAGCACGGGCACTCCGTGGGCCGCCGCCTCCAGGGGATTGTGTCCGCCCCGGGCGACCAGGCTGCCGCCGATAAAGGCGACTCGGGCCAGGCGGTAAAACGAGGCCAGTTCGCCGATGGTGTCGAGGATCAGCAGGCGGCCCGGCCGCTCAGACGTTGCGGTGCGCCGGCCGGCCCGCAGGCCCCTGGTTTCGGCCAGGTGCATGATTTCCCGGCTCCGGCCGATATCCCGCGGCGCAATGATCAGGGCGAGACGGTCGATCCCGGTTTTCAGCTCGGCGTAGGCATCAAGAATGATCTCTTCTTCGCCCCGGTGCGTTGAGCCGCAGATCCAGATAATGCTGTCCCCGATAATGTTCGGCGCCGTTTGCCGCCGGGCCTCCTGCCGGTCCTCTGTTTCAGGCGCGGCCGGGACCGTGTCGTACTTCAGGTTGCCCAGGGAGAGGATGCGCGGCCCCGGCAGGCCCAGTTGCCGCATTTGCGCGGCCCCCTCTGCGGTCTGCATGGAGAGCAGGGTCAGGCAGCGAAACATGGGCTTGAAGAAAAATCCGCAGCGCCGGTAGAGGCGGAAGGAGCGGTCCGACATCCGGCCGTTGACCAGCATGGCCGGGATGTTGTGCTTCCTGAGCTGATTCAGCCAGTTGGGCCAGAAATCGCTTTCAACCAGGATAAAGAGATCCGGCCGGATGGTCCGGATATACCGGTTGACGGCAAAGAGCAGGTCGAGCGGCGCCGGCACGACCTGGTCGGCAAAGGGTCGTATGTACTGTTCGGCCACCTCCATTCCTGTCCGGGTGGCGGCGGAAAAGATGATAACCGCAGTCGGCAGATTTTCCCTGATCCCGCGGACCAGGGGCAGGGCGGAAGTGACTTCGCCGACGGACAGGGCGTGGATCCAGATGATTTTTCCCCGGCCCGGCGGCGGGGCGGCTATGGTCCCGGCCGGGCCAAAACCGAGCCGCGTCATGATCCGGCCGCGGTATTTCCGCCGGATGAGAACCAGCGGTACCAGCAGGGGAAAGCCGATAGCCAGGAAGAGAATCTGCAGAAAATTATAGACGAAGATCATCAAGGATGTGTACCCTGGTATTTTTGGTCAACCGGCCCGGCGAAATCCGGACCCCGGCCCCGGTTCTGCGAATTTGTTTTTTCCCTGAATCCGTGAGCGTTCGAGAACGGTGCAGCTGCAAGGCGGCAACGACGTTGATTATCCTGGTGTGATATCAACGAGTTGCCAACGCAGCAGCTGCGCCGTTATCGGGCGCCCCTGAGGGCGGCGCGGTGAAGACTATGAATACGTTTATTTGGTAATAATGCAATAGATTCCACATGTTGCAAGGAATATTACCTTGAGCCGTCACGGATCCAGGTTGAAACAATCTGCCACCAGATTATCTCCCGGCCGGCATACTTGTCAAACCGAGCAGGTAAAAATCGATGAATCTCCTTCTCTTTGCCCGACACGAACTCGAGGGCTCCCGCCTCCGGTTGACTGACCGCCGGGCCCGGCATATCCTGACCGTCCTCCGGTTGCAGCCGGGAGACAGCCTGCGCCTCGGCATGATCAACGGCGGCCGGGGGAGCGGCCGGGTTTGCCGGGTCGAGGGCGGTTGCGTCGAACTGGACGTGACCCTGACGGCACCCGGGCCGGCGGCCGGCGGGGTGAAACTGATCCTGGCCCTGCCGCGTCCCATCATGCTGCGGCGAGTGCTGAAGCAGGCCACGGTGCTGGGGGTGCGCCGGTTTCATCTTATCCGTTCCCGCCGGGTGCAGAAGTCGTTTTTCCAGACCACCCTGCTGCAACCGGACAACCTCGAAGCACTCCTGGTTCAGGGGCTTGAGCAGGCCATGGATACCCGGCTGCCCGAGGTCTTCATCCATCACCGGTTCAAGCCCTTTATTGAAGATGTGGTTCCCGCGCTCGTCTCCGGCTGCCGTCTTTTCGCCCATCCCGATGAACCGGCGACCCTGCCGGACCTGTTTGCGGCCGGGGAAATCCGGGGCGACCCGGTCCTGGCCATCGGCCCGGAAGGCGGCTGGAGCGACTACGAGGCAGAGTGTTTCAAGGCCCGAGGCTTCCGGGGCTTTTCCATGGGTTCCCGGATTCTGCACGTCGATACGGCGGTCGTGGCCCTGCTGGCCCAATTGCAACTGCTAAGAGACCTTCACCCCGAGTCCTTATTGTGTAAAGATGGGGCACAGGTGAACTCTTGGCAGGGAGCGTAAATTTTGGTATGAAAATTATCCTGACCGCAAGTGGTTGCCGGGGGTTGCGAAATAATCGGCCATCCTGGGTTTCCCGGGTTCCCTGGGTTCCCTGGGTAGGTTGGCGTAGAGCGGGTCGTAACCAGAACGTTGGGTTTCGCTTATGCCTTATTTTTACCGGCAAGTCAGAAATACCACAAAGCAGAGCGAAACCCAACAAACTTGGCGATGTCCGTCTTATCAGGACTTGCTGCGCAGGCGCTGAATGATCTTGTCGGTGATGAGGGCCATTTCCGGGAGTTTCAACGCATGGAGCGTGATGCCGTATGACAGGCCGCCGGTGCCGATCAGCAGGATGACGCCGGCCAGCTGCAGGAGGATCGGCCCGTGCAGCCATTGGTCCAGCTCCGCTCTCAGCCCCCAGAGGACGGCGGTCATCACTGCCGAGGCCCCGATAATTTTTATGGTCCCGCGGCAAAGGGTGCCGAGCGAGTAGCCGGTCAGCTTGTGATACAGGACCGTGCCCAGGAAAAGAAAGTCGAGGACCATGGTGCAGGACATGGACAGGGCAATGGCCTTGTACTGAAAGGTATCAATGGTCAGGGTGACAATGATGATGTTGGCCGTGACGACAATGAAGCTGCCGATTACCGGGTACTTGGTGTCGCCCAGGGCGTAGAAGACCGGCACCATGATTTTGACGGCCGAATAGGCAAAGAGTCCGTAGGCATAGTAGGTCAGCGCCGCGGCTGTCCTGATGGTGTCAAGGCCGGTGAAGGCCCCGTGCTCGAAGATAAGCCGGATGATCGGCTGGGCAAGAAGGACGAGGCCGACAGTGGCCGGAATGGTCAGGCTCAGGACCATGATCAGGGATGAGGTCACGGTCTGTTTCAGGCCGTCCAGGTCTTTCTCGGCGGCGTGCCGGGCCAGGACCGGCATCACGGCGATGGAGAGGGCGACCCCGAAGACGCCGATGGGCAACTGGACCAGGCGGAAGGCATAGTTGAGCCAGGACATCGAACCCTGGGCACAGGAGGAGGCAAAGTTGGTGTTGACGAAAATATTGATCTGGGTGGCGGACAGGCCGACCGTGGCCGGGAGCATGAGCAGCAGGATGCGCCTGAGGCCGGGGTCGCGCAGGTTGAGCCGGGGCCGGAACGAGAAACCGATCCGGCCCAGCGAGGGCAGCTGAATCAGGAGCTGCAGCAGGCCGCCGATCAGGGTGCCCCAGGCCATGCCGGCGATGGCGGGCCGGCCGAGACGGCGGAAGAGCAGGGCGAGCAGGACCCCGCCGATAATGCAGCCCAGGTTGAAAAAACTCGATGATATGGCCGGCACGAAAAAGCGGCCCTTGGTGTTGAGAATGCCCATGACCACGGCGGACAGGGAGACGAAAATCAGGAAGGGAAACATGATCCGGGCCAGGTGGACGGTCAGCGCGGTCTTGCCGGCAATGAGCTGGTAGTCGGGCGCCAGCAGGTTGACGATGGGGCCGGTCATGTAAATACCGGCCAGGGTCAGCAGGCTGAGGAGAATGGCAAAAAAAGTGAGGACGTTGCCGGCCAGTTGCCAGGTAGCCTCTTGCCCCCGGTTGGTGTCGTAATCCGAGAACACCGTGACAAAGGCGGCGGACAGCGCCCCTTCCCCGAAGAGATCACGCAGCAGGTTGGGGATGCGGAAGGCCACGACAAAGGCGTCGTAGGCATAGCCGGCCCCGAACATGCCGGCAAAGACCTGTTCCCGGATCAGGCCCAGGACCCGGCTGCACATGACGGCACTGCTCACCGCTCCCGCGGAGCGTGCTATCCGGCCGGTTGAGGCGCTTGGTTTATCGACCATTTTTCCTGTGTGATTGGAATGGGAATTCAACAGGTTATGACCTGAATCCGTGAGCGTTCGAGAACGGTGCAGCTGCAAGGCGGCAACGATGTTGATTATCCTGTTGTGATATCAACGAGTTGCCAACGCAGCAGCTGCACCATTCTCGGGCGCCCCGCAGGGCGGCGCGGTGAAGACCGGAGAATACGTTTATTCGGCAATAATGCAATAAATTCCAAATATTGCATGAGATATCTCTCAAGCCGTCACGGATTCAGGTATTACTTGACTTCGCAAGTATAATAAGAATATAAAGCTGTTATGTCGGCTCAAATGGTTACCATCCCTGCGTCAAAAGAGAAAGTCCTTTTTCTCTGATTTTTTATGATTTATCGGCGGGAAAAGGCCTTGAAGGCCTCTGCCCCCGAACTGTATGGCGGGGCTTGCATCCTGCCGTATCGGCGTCACGGCGCTGGCGTCTTTCAGGGTCAATGGTCAACTTTTATTATCACAACCGTTCACCGGAGGCATTTATGTACGACGTCAAACAGATCAGGAATACGGTTATTCTCGGCCACGGCAACAGCGGCAAAACCACGCTGGCGGAGGGACTGCTTTTTACGGCCGGTGCGGTCAAGCGACTGGGCAGGGTTGATGAAGGAACCGCCTCCATGGATTTCGAGCCTGAAGAGACCAGGCGCCATATTTCCATCAGCACTGCCTTTAACCACCTGGCCTGGAAAAATAATGAGATTTTTCTGGCCGATACTCCTGGTGATGACAACTTTGTCAATGAGGCACTGTTCGCCGTTCAGGCGGCAGACAGCGTCGTGCTGGCCGTTGGCGCGGTAGTCGGTGTCCGCAACCAGACCGAAAAGTTTGTCGACGCCATCCTGGAGCGGAAGCTGCCCTGCCTGATCTGCGTTACCAAGCTGGACCGGGAGCGGGCCGATTTCATGCGGACCGTGGAGCAGATCCGCAGCACCTTTGCTCTCAAGCCCGTGGTCCTGTATCTGCCCATCGGGGCCGAGGATAATTTCCGCGGGGTGGTGGACCTGGCCGGGAACAAGGCCCTGTTTTTCAAGAGTGACGGCAGCGGCGGAGTCGAGGCCGGGGAGATTCCCGCTGATCTGCTCGACGAGGTCGCCGTGCTGCGGGAAAATCTCATGGAGTATGTGGCCGAGACCGATGATGATCTGATTGAGAGATTCCTGGAAGAGGGAGAGCTGACGGAGCAGGAGTTGCAGGCAGGACTCGCCAGGGCGGTACAGACCGGCGCCATAGCCCCGGTCTGTCCCTGCGCCGCGCTGAACAACCTGGGGTCGAGCCTGGTTCTTGACGCCATTGCCGACCTTCTGCCTTCGCCCGACCTGCGCCCGGCCCGGATCGGCAGCGATCCCAAGAGCGGTAAGCTGGTTGAGCGCCGTCCCGCCGCCGACGAGCCGTTTTCTGCCCTGGTTTTCAAGACCATGGCCGATCCCTTTGCCGGCCGGTTGACCATCTTCCGCGTTTTTTCCGGCACCCTGGCCGGCGATACTTTCTACAACTCCTCCAAGGAGACGACGGAGCGTTTCGGCCAGCTTTTCGTCATGGAAGGCAAAGAGCAGACACCGGTGGACCGGGCCGTCCCCGGCATGATCGTGGCCGTGGCCAAACTCAAGGAAACCACCACCGGCGATACGCTCTGTGCCGAGGACCAGCCGATACGCTATGACGCGCTGACGCCCCTGGATACGGTTATTTCCTACGCTGTCAGCGCTAAGAAAGGCGACGATGAAAAACTGTTTTCCTCGATTACCCGGATGCTGGATGAGGATCTGACCCTGAAACTGTCCCGGGAACAGCAGACCCACGAGGTCCTGATCTCCGGCGTCGGCCAGGTGCATCTCGAGGTAATCGGTGAAAAGATGAAGCGCAAATTCGGCGTGGAAATGGCCCTCCAGCTTCCCAAGGTGCCGTACCGGGAGACGATCAAGGGCACGGCACGCGTGCAGGGCAAACACAAGAAACAGAGCGGCGGCCGCGGGCAGTTCGGCGACTGCTGGATCGAGATGGAGCCGCAGGAACGGGGCGCCGGTTTCGAGTTTGTCGACAAGATCGTCGGCGGCGTTATCCCGCAGCAGTACCGGCCGGCCGTAGAAAAGGGCATCCTGGAGGCCATGGAAAAAGGGGTTATTGCCGGTTATCCCTTTGTCGACATCAAGGTCTCCCTGGTGGACGGTTCGTATCACTCCGTCGATTCTTCGGAAATGGCCTTCAAGATCGCCGGTTCCCTGGCCTTCAAGCTGGCCGTGCAGGAGGCGGACCCGATTCTTCTCGAGCCCATCATGGAGATGGAGATCCGGGTGGACAAGGATCATGTCGGTGATGTCATGGGTGATCTCAACAGCCGGCGCGGCAGGGTCCTGGGCATGGATTCCACTGCCAGGTACGAGGTTATCAACGCCCAGGTGCCGCAGGCGGAAATCCTGCTCTATGCGCCGGACCTGACATCAATGACCGGCGGCCGGGGATCTTTTTCCGTCAAGTTCTCCCACTATGAAGAGGTGCCGGGCCATCTGGCGGCAAAGATTGTTGCCGGGGCGAAGGGCGGGGAATAAACCGGTGTCGCTTCAGGACCGGGGCCGCCGGCGCTACACCAGCGGCGTGCTGACGCTGAGTGACAAGGGGGCGCGGGGTGAACGCGAAGACACCAGCGGCGTTATGCTCCGCGAACTTCTGCGGGCGGAGGGATTTGAACCGGCCGCCTACGAGATCATTGCCGACCGCCGGGAGTTGATTGTCCGGACCCTGGTGGCATGGGTTGATGAAAAGGGGATTGATCTGATTATCACCACGGGCGGCACCGGCGTGTCGCCCACGGATGTGACCCCGGAGGCGACCCTTGAGGTTATCGACAGGCAGGTTCCCGGTATTGCCGAGGCCATGCGGCAGGCAAGTCTGGAAAAGACCGTGAATGCCATGCTGTCAAGGGGCGTTGCCGGAATCCGCGGGCAGAGCTTGATTATCAACCTGCCGGGGAGCAGGAAGGCGGCCCGGGAAAATATCGAGGTCGTGCTGCCGGTCCTGCAACACGCGCTCTACAAGCTGCAGGGCGGCCCGGCCGATTGCGGCGGCTCCGGGATGGCCGGCGTCCCCCCCGGCCGTTAATCCGTTATCCCTGCAATCGTTACCCAGTTGGCGTCATCATTGTCAATGGCCTGGACTTCGCCGATGATGTAGGGGGACTCGCCGAGGGCCGCAAACCTGGCCATCACATCTTCCACGATTTCGTCGTCGACCAGGGCCATCATGCCGATACCCATGTTAAAGGTACGGTACATCTCCGCCCGGGGGATGTCGCCCTTGTCCTGCATGAACGTGAAGACCGGCGGTACCGGCCATGAGTCGGGATGGATAACGGCCTTGCAGCCGGTCGGCAGGATCCGGGGGACGTTGTCGATAAAACCGCCGCCGGTATTGTGGATCAGGCCGTTGATCTTATAAATGCGCATGGTCTTGAGCAGGCTTTCAACATAGATCCGGGTGGGCCGCAGCAGTTCTTCGCCGAGAGTGCAGCCGAATTCTTCAATCTGCTGATCAACCGTGAGTCCCTGTTCCTCGAAGAAGATTTTCCGGGCCAGCGAATAGCCGTTGCTGTGCAGGCCGGAAGAGGCCAGGCCGATGATCTTGTTGCCCACCCGGATATCACTGCCGTCGATAATAGAGTCCCGTTCGACAATGCCCACGACGAAGCCGGCCAGGTCGTAATCGCCGGGCTGGTACAGGCCCGGCATCTCCGCCGTTTCGCCGCCGATCAGGGAACAGCCGGCGATCTTGCAGCCCTTGGCAATGCCTTTGACGACGTCGACGGCCAGGTCGAGGTCAAGCTGGCTGATGGCGAAATAATCAAGGAAAAAAAGTGGTTTGCCGCCGCTGACAACAACATCGTTGACGCACATGGCGACGAGGTCGATGCCGATGGTCTCGTGCCGGCCGCAGAGTTTGGCCACGGTGAGCTTGGTCCCCACGCCGTCGGTCGAGGAGATGAGAACGGGATCCTTGTAACCGGCGTTGCCGATGGCAAAGAGTCCGGAAAAACCTCCGATATCGCTGAGAACGCCACGGCCGTGTGTCTCGGCAACAATATCCCGGATTCGGGAAACAAGTTTATTGCCCTTGTCGATATCGACACCGGCGTCGCTGTATCGTGATGAAGATGAATCAGTCATGGATGATATTTTTTGTTTTTAGAAGTCTAAGGTCATGAACCGGGGCTAATTCCCGATGCGTGCAGGAAATAAGGCGGAGCACCCGCTCACCTTGAGGAAATATTTGCGAAAATTTACTGTTTTTCAGGGGCCTTGTCAACGTGTTTGTCAGTAGATTGCAACACCCCCCTTTATTCTATTAATTTATTTTGTTACGCTGTGGGCATGAAGTTTTTTCTAACCCTTGTCGGTCTTATTTTTGTCCTTGAAGGCCTGCCGTATGTCGCCTCGCCCGAGGCGATGCGGAAGTGGCTGCGACAACTCGTGAACATGGAGCCGGGTCAACTGCGGTTCATGGGCCTGGTCGCCATGGCCGTCGGCTTTACCCTGTTGTGGCTCGTCCGCTGACCCGATTTTTAGGATAGCTTTTTTCGCGATCCTTCGCTAAAATATAATATTTTTTTGCGCCGGCCAATCAGTGTCCTTCCGGAAACTCCGGACGGGTATTACTTCGGGGCGGGCCGGCATGATGCCTGTATTTTTTTTTGCATGAGCCCCGAGTCCGTTATCGGGCGCCCCGCAGTCCGGCGCGATGAAGACCAGAAAACATGTTTGTTCGGCAATAATGTAATAAATTCCATATGTTGTATGGATTGTCACTCAGGCCGTAACGGATTCAGGGGAGAGTGCCCATGAAAAAGACACCTAAACGCGAGATGTTCGGCAGTGAGGGCAAGGTATTGCTCGACACCTTACGGCGTTTACATCGCAAGGGGGCTGTCGAAAACTGCGTCAAGCTGCTCAAAAAAATCCATCCTGCCGACCTGGCCTGGGTGTTCCGTTCTCTTACTCCCCTTGAACAGAAAGATATCTTTCAGCTTATTGCGCAGACCGATCTTGTCGCCGATTTCCTGAGCGAACTTGATGCGTCCATCATGGTGGACCTGGTGGACGGATTTCCCCCCGGCTTCATGGCCAAGGTGGTCACCAAGATGGCCTCGGATGACGCCGCCGACCTGCTGGAAGCCATCCCCGAGGATATTGCCGCCGAGATTCGCTCCCACATGGAGACCGAGGACCGCCACGAGGTCGAGGAACTGCTCAAATACAGTCCGGATACGGCCGGCGGCCTGATGTCGCCGGATTTCATGTACCTGGACGAAGAGCTCACTGTCGAGGAGGCTATAAAAAAGGTCCAGAAGCGCAGTGAAGAGAAGGAGATGGTGTTCTATCTCTACATTACCCACGGTGATGGCCAGCTGGTCGGCGTGCTTTCCCTGCGCGAGCTGATTCTGCACCCCATGCACCGGAAGCTCAAAAATATCATGAACACCAACGTCATTTCCGTGACCACCGATACGGACCAGGAAGAGGTGGCCCATGTCGTTTCCCAGTATAACCTTCTGGCCGTACCGGTTGTGGATTCCTCTTTTCATCTCGTCGGTATCGTCACGGTCGATGACGTGATTGACGTGATCCGGGAAGAGGCGACCGAAGATTTTCTGCAGATGGCCGGCGCCGGCAAGGAGCGTGAAATTCTGCTCAAGCCCCTGCACCAGAAGATTCTCCTGCGGGCGCCCTGGCTCTTTGCCTCCTGGGTCGGCGGGGTGGCCGCCATGTTTATCATTACCTCGTTTCAGTCGGAACTGCAGAAGGTCCTGGCCCTGGCCTCGTTTATTCCCATCGTCTCCGGGATGGGCGGCAATATCGCCACCCAGTCAAGCGCGATCATGGTCCGGGGACTGGCCACCGGCCGGGTGAATATCCAGCATTTTTTCAAGATCATTGCCAAGGAGTTCGTGGTCGGCATCGTTCTGGGGGCCGCCTTTGGTCTTCTCCTCGGGGTACTGGCCCATTTCAGGTATGTAACGCCCGCGTATCTCGGGCTGGTGGTCGGATTTTCCGTTTTTGTTGTTATGTCCGTGGCCGTTACTATCGGCACGATGGTCCCGATGATTCTTAAACGGCTTAATGTCGATCCCGCCCTGGGCACCGGACCGTTTATCTCCACCTCCATCGATGTGCTCGGGGTAACCCTGTTTTTCACCCTGGCCAGACTGTTGCTCGGCCTGTGATTATTCGGCGCCGGCAGGTTCGGTTTATGCGCTTTGTTCGTCGTTTTCTGCACCGATTATGCCTGCCCCGGCCGCTGAGGCCGGGCTGCCCGCCGGGCCGGGTCTCGCCCGTGGTCCTGGTCATCCTGGCCGTTGCCGGCCTGTGGCTTGCCTACCAGACCTGGCAGCCGGCGCTGCATGAGCCCGGCGCCCGGCCCCGGGTCGTGACGGCCCGGGGGGACCTGGCGGCGGATGAGGAAAATACCATAGAGCTGTTTCGCACCGCCTCGCCCTCGGTTGTCTACATTACGAGTATTGCCGTCAAGCGCAATCTGTTCAGTCTCAATGAATACGAAATTCCCCAGGGCACCGGCTCCGGCTTTATCTGGGACAAAAAAGGCCGGATTGTCACCAATTATCATGTGATCAGCGATGCCAACCGGATCGAGGTGACCCTGTTCGACCATTCCACCTGGAAGGGCGTCCTGGTCGGCGTCGCGCCTGACCAGGATATAGCCGTCCTGCAGATTTCAGCCCCTGCCGGGAAACTGCGGCCTATCCTTATCGGCGAATCGGATAACCTGCAGGTCGGCCAGAAGGTCTTTGCCATCGGTAATCCCTTCGGCCTGGACCAGACCCTGACCACGGGTATCGTTTCGGCCCTGGGCCGCGAGATCGGCACGGCGAACGGCCGGATCATCCACAATGTGATCCAGACCGACGCCGCCATTAATCCCGGCAATTCAGGCGGCCCTCTCCTGGACAGCGCCGGTCGGCTGATCGGCGTGAATACCGCGATTTACAGCCCTTCCGGCGGCAGTGCCGGTATCGGTTTCGCCGTGCCGGTCAGCGAGGTCAACCGGGTGGTGCCGCAGATCATCAGCAAGGGCCGGGTAATTCGTCCGGGGCTTGGGATCAGCCTGGCCGGCCGGCGTCTCAGTCGGGAGCTTGGCATTGCCGGCGTGGTGATTCTCAAGGTCCAGCCGGGCTCCACCGCGGCTCGGGCCGGGCTGCGGGGGCTCAGACAGGTCCGGGGGGTGATTGTTCTCGGTGACGTGATTACCGCGGTTAACGGCCGGCCGGTAGAGGATTATAACGGTCTGCGCGATGAACTGGGACGATACAAAATCGGCGACACCGTGACGCTGACCATCCTGCGTGACAACAGTTCCCAGGAGGTGAACGTGCGGCTGGAGGCCATGGAATAGGGGGGCGATTGCCGCGCGGTACCGATTTTTTTACTTCACCGCCCTGTCGCGAATGCCCTTGTTTCTGCTCCTGGCCAGCTCCCGCATATCCTTGGTCTTGTCCGACTCGTCAACAATCTCCCGGCCTACGATTTCTTCGATAATGTCTTCCAGGGAGATAATACCGGTGACGCTGCCGTATTCGTCCACCACCACGAAAAGATGCTGGTGACGTTCAAAAAAATCGATCAGGACCAGGTTGAGCGGTGCGGTTTCCGGCACAAAATGAGCCGGCAGCATAATCTGGGCCAACTTGGTGTGATGCCGGTCGGCGGCGGCGGCCATGTAGACGTCCCGGCTGAGAACGATCCCCACCACGTTATCAATACTTTTATCGTAGACCGGCACCCGGCTGTGCATCTGCCAGTTATCCTTGAGCGCGACGGCTTCGCCGACGGTCATGTCCTTGTTCAGGGAAAAGGTGACGGTGCGGGGCGTCATTACCTGCCTGACCGTCCGGTCGCCCAGTTTAAGGATATTGGTGATGACCTGTTCCTGCTCGGCCTTGATTTCCCCGGATTTGCGACTGATCATGGCGATGGCCTGGAGTTCTTCGGCCGAAATCTGGTGCGCCTGGCCCCGGTTCGGGATCAGGCGGGTGACGACCTGGCAGAGCCAGATAAAGGGACGCAGGATCAGGATCAGCCATTTCAGGGGCGAGGCGATGTAGGGGGCCAGGCGCCGGGCATAGACAATGCCGACGGTTTTGGGCAGGATCTCCGAGAACAACAGGATGGACATGGTGAAGACCATGGAAAACCAGATCAGCCTGGTCTCGCCGAACACGCTTGCGGCCGCGGCCCCGGCAACAGCGGCGCCAAAGGTATTGGCGATGGTATTGAGGGTGAGAATGGCGGTGATGGGCTGCTCGATGTTCTTTTTCATCTGCCTTAAAAGTCGGGCGGCATGAGGCCTGGTTGTTGTCAGCAGCTCTATATGGCTCAGGCGCAGGGAATAAAGAGCAGCTTCACATATACTGCACAGCGCGGAGATGAGCAGGGACAGACTGACAGCGACAATAAGTTCGGTAAGCACGGGTGGTCTCCTTCCTTTCGGGAATGGCTGATAGTTAGTGACCATATCATAGCGAAAAAAGAACATTTTGCCAATTGCAGACATAGTAAATGACCTTGCAGAAAATCTGTTTTTCGGCTACTTCCCCGGCATCGTCAGTCGTACCTGGATCCGTGAGTCAGGTTTGTTGGGTTTCGCTGCGCTTTGCAGTATTCCTGACTTTCCGGTAAGAGTAAGTCATAAGCGAAACCCGACGTCTTGAATACAATTCGCTCTACGCCAACCTACCGGGGTAACCTGGCAAGAAGCTGCAAGCAACCGTTGTGGCAAGCAGGAGAGACAAAATTATGATGAAGTTGACCGCAAAAAAACCGGATGGAGAAGCCGTTGATCTGTTGGTTTATTTTGTTATGGAGTCGTCTGGAAAGATGCCGGCATGTCAGAGCGTGCCGGTGAGAAAGGCCCTGAAGCAAGCCTGGAAGGCCGGTGATTTCTCCGGCCGGGCCGGGCAGGTTTTTTTGTTTTATCCCGCCGCCGCTGCGGGCAATCGAGGAGCAGCTCTCCGGGCCGGGCGGGTCCTGGTGGTCGGGCTCGGCGGGCCGGAGGATGACCGGGCCGGCCGGCGGGAACAGCTGCGCCTGGCCGGCGGGACCGCCGCCGGCCAGGCGGGAAAGTTGCAGGCCGCCGTCATGCTGGCGGTGTTGCCGGAATCAACGGGACTCGATGCCGACGAGGCCGCCGAATGTCTCTGCGAGGGCTTGATCCTGGGCAATTACCGCTTTGCCCGATACAAGCATAAAAAAACGGATCGGGAAGATGAGCAGCCGGGGCAGGTGGAGCAATTTATTCTCCATGACGGCGGTCTGCCCCATGCTGCCGTGCGGCGGGGGATGGACCGAGGCTGTCGGGCCGCCCGGGCCGCCTGTACGGCCAGGGATATGGCCAATGAACCGGGCAACAGCTGGACCCCGGACCGTTTTGCCGGGTTCGGCCGGGAGCTCGCCCGCAGATCGGGCCTGAAATGCACGGTGCTGGGCAGGGCGGCCATGGAAAAACTCGGCATGGGCGGCATCCTGGCCGTGAATCAGGGGTCGGTTCTGCCGCCCCAGCTTGTCATCCTCGAGTACCGGACCGGGAAAAAGAACCCGACCTTGATGCTGGTCGGCAAGGGGTTGACCTTTGACTCCGGCGGTATCAGTCTCAAGCCCGCAGCCGGTATGGAGGCCATGAAGTACGACATGTGCGGCGGCGCGGCGGTCTTCACCGCCATGCAGGCCGTGGCCGAGGAAAAGCCGGCCGGAGTTAACCTGGTCGCCCTGGTGCCGGCCACGGAAAACATGTGCGGCGCCAGGGCCGTAAAACCGGGTGATATTATCACTCATTATAACGGCAAAACAACAGAGGTGGTCAACACCGACGCCGAGGGCCGGCTTATCCTGGCCGATGCCCTGGCCTATGGCATCGACCGGTTCAAGCCTGATGCCGTGATCGACCTGGCAACGCTTACCGGTGCGGTAATTATCGGTCTCGGTCATCACCGGACCGGACTGCTGGCCAATAACGACGGCCTGGCGGACCGGCTTATTCTGGCCGGTGAACTCTGCGGCGAACCGCTGTGGCGGCTGCCGCTGGACAAGGAGTATGCAAAACAGCTTAAATCGGAGATTGCCGATTTGAAAAACGTCGGCGGCCGGCCGGCAGGGACGATTACCGCCGCCGCCTATCTGCAGGAGTTTGTCGGCGACACGGCCTGGGCTCATCTCGATATCGCCGGCACGGCCTGGGATTTTACCAAAAAATCCTATGTCCCTGAAAAAGGCCCCTCCGGCGTCGGCACCCGGACCCTGCTGTCCCTGATCCGCAACTGGCAGGGTGCATTCCATGCACCATAAAATGGTGCGTAAAATGCACCCTGCATTCTCTGATCCCATCGAGAAAATGGAACCTGTTCTTGACATTGTCCCGGTCGTCCAATAATCTAAGACGGCCATAATGTCCGCAACCGGTAGGGTGCATTTCATGCACCTAAGCATTCCATGCACCATAAGCATTCCTGGTGCGTAAAACGCACCCTACGCATAAACGCACACCCTACGCGTTTGCATACAAAACCATTGACGAGCTTAAAATGACACAACATAAGATTAAGAAGATGCCCAAGCGTTTAGGGGTGACGGTCAGCCGGCAGATCATGGACAGCCAGCGTCTGCATCCTCAGGCGACCGGCGATCTGTCCGGGCTGTTGAACGAGCTCATCGTGGCCGCCAAGATCATCAGCGCCGAAGTCAATATGGCCGGACTGGCGGATATTCTCGGTCATGCCGGCAAGACCAATATCCAGGGGGAAAAGGTGCAGAAGCTTGATGAGTTCGCCAACGCCACCATCAAGCGGCGCATGGAACAGTGCGGGTATGTCTGCGTCATGGCCTCGGAGGAGGAGGAAGAAATTATTCCGGTCCTTGACGGTTATGAAGGCAAGTACACCGTGGCCTTTGATCCCCTGGACGGTTCATCGAATATCGACGTCAATGTCAGTATCGGCACTATCTTTTCCGTCCATCGGAAGATAACCGGCGGTAAGCAGGGGACCGCAGAGGACCTCCTGCAAAAAGGCTCCCGCCAGGTGGCGGCCGGTTATATTATCTACGGCTCCAGCACTATGCTGGTCTACAGCACCGGCGAGGGGGTCCACGGATTTACCCTGGACCCCAGTGTCGGGGAGTTTTTTCTCTCCCATCCTGATATCCGGATTCCTGAACGCGCCAGATATTACAGCGTCAACGAGGCATATACCAACTACTGGTTTGAGGCCACCCGGCGTTATGTCTCCTATCTCAAGGAGATTGACCGCGAAAGCGGTCGTCCTTACAGCCTCCGTTACATCGGCTCCCTGGTCGCCGATTTTCACCGCAACCTGATCTCCGGCGGTATTTTTCTCTATCCGCGGGACAAGAAGAGCGCGGAGAAATCAGAAGGTAAGCTGCGTCTGCTCTACGAAGCGGCGCCCATGGCTATGCTGGTCAAGGAGGCGGGCGGCCTGGCCATGACCGATGACGGCAGGGATATCCTGGAGATTGAGCCCACCAGGCTGCATCAGCGCGTGCCGCTCATCATCGGCAACCGGAAGGATGTGGAGATGGCCCGGAGTTTTTTTGTCGGTTAGGGGTAATTGGTGCATGGAATGCACCCTACGGGCTACGGGCTATATTGTTGGTTGAGATGCCGTAGCACCACAAATTGGTGCGTAAAACGCACCCTATATTGTAGGTTGGGTTAGGCGGAGATCGGCGATGACACCGCGGTTGTCCGCGGTCTTGGCCGGGTGCGGCCCGGCATTAAGTTCCGCGATTCTGGCCAGGACCTCTTCGGCGGGCAGGGGCGGACTCAGGTAAAAGCCCTGGGCCATCTCGCAATGAAGCTCAGTGAGCTTTTCCAGGGCTTCCCTGGTTTCAACTCCCTCGGCAACCACCTGCAGGCTCATGCTCCTGGCCAGGTCAATGGAGGCCTGGACGATGGTCAGGTCATTCTGGTTTTTGATCATGTTTATGACCAACGACTTGTCAATTTTGAGTTCGCAGCCGGGCAGCCGTTTAAGCAGGGCGAGCGACGAATAGCCGGTGCCGAAGTCGTCGATGGAGAGGTGAACGCCCAGTTCCCCGAGAGCGGTGATGGTTTTGAAGGCAAGTGCGGGGTCGGCCACCATGCTGCTTTCCGTTATCTCCAGCGTGATGGTTCCGGGATCGATCTCCCATTTTTCCAGCAGGGTTTTGACATGGCCCGGCAGGTCCAGGTCATGCAGGACCTTGGTTGAGATATTGATGGCCACGGGAAGAAAAATGTCCCGTTTTGCCCACTCGGCCGCCTGGGCAAAGGCTTTTTCAAGGACCTGGTAGGTCAAAAGGCGGATCAGCCCGGTCTTCTCGGCAATGGGGATAAAATCGGCTGGTGCCGTGAGTCCCTTGCCGTCGGCTCGCGGCCACCGGACCAGGGCCTCGACCCCGCAGACCTGCCTGCTGACCAGGGAATACTTGGGCTGGTAGTGCAGCACCAGTTGTTCCTTTTTGAGTGCTTCCCGCAGTTCCACGGTGAACATGAGGCGTTTCATGCTGTGGTCGTCCAGTTCCGCATTGTAGATGGAGTAAAAGGCGCCGCTGGTTTTTTTGGCGGCATAGAGGGCGATGTCGGCATGCTGAAGGAGGGTGTCGCTGTCGGTGCCGTGCCGGGGATAGAGGGCAATGCCGATGCTGACATCAATGCTCAGGGAGTTGCCTTCGATATGGAAGGGCTCTTCCATGGCCCGGGTAATTTTTTCGGCAATGTTGATTACCTGCTCCAGCTCGACGCCGGGCAGGACAACGGCAAACTCATCACCGCCGAACCGGGCAATGGTATCGGCCTGACGGATGCACTCCCACATCCGCGGGGCAATCATCTGCAGGAGGTAATCGCCGTAAAAATGGCCCAGGGTATCATTTATCTCCTTGAAACGGTTCAGGTCCATCAGCATGATGGCAATGGTCGTTTCGTCCCGTTGGGCCTCCAGTATGGCCTGCTCGATTCGTTCATACAGAAGAGTTCGGTTGGGCAGTTCGGTAAGTTCGTCATGCAGGGCGCGGTGTCGTTCCCGGTCCGCGATTTTTTTTATGCCTTCAAGCGTCTGCAGGCTGAGACGGGCAACCAGAATAACAAAAAAACCGCCGGCCATCATGATGATGGAGATCATAAGATCATGTATCCGGGCCGGGCGAATGAGAAGCTGGCCGCCATAATAAAGATATCCAAGCAGAAAGAGAAGGATGAGCGCGCCGAGGCATCTCCAGGCAAAACGATGTTTTCTTTCCAGACCGCAGATCTGCCTGGTGGGCAAAATGGCTATCGAGATGCAGATGGTGCCGATTGACACGAATATGATGGTGACGAGTTTGATGGTCATGGCAGTGAAAAAGGTGAACAAAGAAGCACTTATCTATTTTGCATTCAACCATACTGCCTGTCAAAAAGAAAGCAATAAAGAAGAAAGGTAATCGCACCTTGCAAAGTGATTTTGAGTGGAAAATACAAATTGTGCAACCGTGCGGCATGGAGATAAACCTGAATCCGTGACGGCTTGAGATGATTATTTGTGCAATATGTTGAATTTATTGCATCATTGTTAAATAAACTCATTCACTGGTCTTCACCGCGCCGCCCTGCGGGGCGCCCGATAACGGCACATCTGCTGCGTTGGCAACTCGTTGATATCACAGCAGGATAATCAACATCGTTGCCGCCTTGCATCTGCACTGTTCTCGAACGCTCACGGATCCAGGATAAAAAAACAGGCAGGTGTCATGTCAAGTGACAAATGACACAAGATTACGAAGTAATTTGGTGTTCCGGCAAGGCACGGCTGCAGGCGCATAGCAACGCTATGTAACTGAAGCCGTAACACAGCCGGAACGCCAAAGGACGAGCAAGATGCGTTAGTTGGTGCTTGACAGGGCACTAGGTTTTGCATTTTTTTTTCAGGTATGTTTTAGTCTTCCAGGGAATTTGTCATGTTTCTATGACGTTGCCGGGAAGCTCTGTTTGCAGGATGAAGTGGCAATGCAAAAAAGTGCTATGATGCCTGGATCCATGACGGCTTGAGGTGGCATTCCATGTAATATGTGGAATTTATATGCATTATTGCCGAATAAACGCGGATTGATTATGATGGGCGCCTTCTGCCGAGGTATAGCGGCTGGCGGCGTTTTTTTTGGGGAATGTGTTTTGTAAGACGATTGGACATGGATTAAAAAAAGGATGAAAATGGAAAAGCGGTGCGTTCTCCCGACTTGGGCTTTGATTATGGTTATCTTCAGTTTCGTTATCCTGCCAAGCCTTCCTGCCGGAGCCTATACCATTTTGACCCCGCCCACGGGGGAAAAATTGCTGGTTCGTGCCAGGCGGGGGAACGCCAGCCTGGTTATTCTGGCCGTGGATAATGCTGAGCGCCGGTCGTTGAAGGTCGGGCGGGTGATCAACCGGCAGGGCACGGTCGAACCCCTGCCCCCGGCCGGCTCGTGGCAGAAGGACGGTTCGTACTATGTCCATTATGGACTATCCCTGAGAAGGGGAATCAATACCTTTGTCATCAATCCCGGTGATAAAAAGGTCATTGTCCTGTACCGGCCCCGGGTGACCATGTTGCGGTCGGCCTCGAACGAGTCCGGGGTCTATCTCTTTCACCGCAAAGAGGTGGTACCCGCGGCGTGCAGCGGTTGCCATGACCGGAAACTTCCAGCCGATTCCGGCCTGGATATGAAAGAGCTCGAGAAAAATTCTAATTTTTCCCCGGTCTGCTTTTCCTGTCATCGCCGGTTGGTCAACGGGAGCAAGTGGCGGCACGGTCCGTCTGCCAACCTGGAGTGTCTGGCCTGCCATCGTCAGGGCGAGGGTAATAAGAAAATTGCCGTGCCGACCGGCCGGGTGCCCGGCCTCTGCTACAGGTGTCATGTCAACGAACGGAAATGGAAAACCAAGGCCCATGTGCATGGGCCGGTCGGCCTCGGCGCCTGCACGGTCTGCCACGATCCCCACGGCGCCAGGTATAGGTTCGAGCTTTGGGCGGATTCCAGGACCAGCCTCTGTATCTCCTGCCACACGGACAAGCAGAAAAGCGTGCTGAAAACTCAGGGCTTTCACCGCCACGGCATTATCGTGGGCAGTGGCTGTGAAGCGTGTCATGACCCCCATGCCAGTGACTACCAGTTTCAGCTTCACAAGCCTATCAATAAACTCTGTGCCGGCTGCCATCTCCGCATGCAGGGGATGACCCACGGCCATCCGGTAGGCGGCCATCCCCTGACGGGCAAACCGGACCCCCGGCATAAGGGCCGCGAGCTTTCCTGCGCCAGCTGTCATCGGCCCCACGGATCGAACTATCAATATTTACTGATCGGGAGCCCGCTCGGTGGCAATGTCTGCACTAAATGTCATCATTGATATCATGAAGCGGGCCTGGCCGCTGTCGGTCCTGGTGTTGTCTATGTTCCTGGTGCCGGTCTCCGGCCGCTGTGGTGTGCGGCCGGCAGATACGCCCGCCGCGGCTGATACCACGGCTCCCCGGACCTCGGTTGAACCGGCCGCCGCTGCCGGACAGGCGGCAGGGGGCGGCCGGGAGCAAGAGGCCAATAACCGTAACGGGCGGAAAAGCAAAATCAGGGCCAAGGTCGTTGCCATCCTGACCCGGGACGAGAACGGCCGGCCATTCGGCTTTCCCGGCGCAATTTTCTATGATCGCCGGGCGGACGAAACCTATGTGGTGGTGGGCGGTGACGGCGGCAAGGTGGTGGTCTACGGAGCCAACGACTTCCCCGAGGTGGCGCTGGGCCGGGGCCGGGGCGTGGATGCTCCCCGCGCGCTTTTCATTGGCCGCGACGACCTGATCTATGTCTGCCAGGGGCGGACCGCGACGGAACCGGCCAGGATCACTGTTCTAAACCAGGCCTTTTTCCCGGTCAAGACGTTTCCCCTGGCGGGTATGCCGAAGACGAAAAATTTTGTCCCCACCTCTATTGCGGTCAACCGGGCCGGCTTGATCTATGTGACCGGGCTGAGCAGCCGCGGCGTACTGGTCCTGAATAAGGACGGTCAATTCTCCCACTGGCTGAAACCCATAGACATGGTTCTTGGCCGGACCGCCGTTGCCGCTGTCGGCAAGGCGGCCGAAAATAAAGAGAAAGCCGAACAGAAGGAGAAAGTTCGGCCGGAGTCGGGGATTGACCTTTCGGGGCTGCCGGCGGAACTGCGGCCCAGGGTATCCGGCAAGGGCTATCCCCGGGAGAACGAGTCCGCGCTCGGGCCGGTGCAGGTGATCGCTCTCAAGATTAACTCCCATGGGGATCTCTTTCTTCTCAGCGAGGAAACCAGCAAGGTCTATGTCTATAATTCGTCCGAAGAACTGCTCTATTCGTTCGGCGCCAAGGGTGGTGTATCCGGCAAGTTGAGCCGTCCCATGGGGCTGGCCATTGATGAAAAAAGACAAGTAGTCTTTGTGGCGGACTACATGCGCCAGGCCATTCTTATCTATGATATGAGCGGCAGGTTTATGTATGAGTTCGGCGGCATGGGCTACAGTCCGGGCTGGTTCCGCTATCCCACCAGGCTGGCCTTGAACCGCAAGGATCAGCTGTTGGTTTCCGACCTTTTTAACCAGCGGGTCCAGATCTTTGATGTCCGGTTTGCTTATAAGTTTCCACTTTTCCGGGTCCCGTTCGTTTACGACCGGAGCCGGGACACGAATAAACCTCGGCCCATGAAAACCAGTGAGATGCGGCAGTACCTGGGGCCCGGGTTCGAGTCCGGCCAGCAGGCGGAAGTCAAGGGGCATGCCGGCCCCGCCGGCACCATTTGATCTCTTGACGGAAGTGGCGATAGAATTTGGTGCCTGGTTACCATTATGAAGCTCGAATAACAATCGGATGACTGAATTGTAATCATGGAGCATGGTACAGGCAGCAAGCAGCTGGTTTTTCGGTTGGCAGGGCCGTCGAAATTGAAAGAGGGATATCTGGGCCGGAGGTGAACTCTGGCTTGTATTTTGCATGCTAACATTATTAAAAGATTAAAAAAAAACTTGTCGCGGGCTTGAATTGATGTTATAGAGGGGAAGGAAGGAGCCGGGAGGGTATAGAGATTATATAAGGATAGGTATATGTAGCTTATGCTACGGCCAATCCAGGCATAACCTTGATTCCGCATGACAGCCGCCGGTGGGCGGCCGGGAAGAGAGGGGATGATTACTGGGTGGACAACGATTAAGAAAGAGGGGAGGATGAACGGAATGAGATTGGCAAAGATCAAAAAAGGTTACCTGGTCGCGGCGGCGGCATTGGGAGTGGGGGCTATGATATGTCTGCCCCGGTTCGCCTCGGCTTCCGCCCAGGGGCCCTGCTCTGACTGTCACACCATGCATAACAGTCAGAACGGCTCGCCCATGACCTATAACGGTTCGACTACGCCCAACGATACCCTGTTGCGCGGCAACTGCATCGAGTGTCACACCGGTACCAATGACGGCACCAACACCAGGCCCTATGTGTATTCAGGGACAACGGCTCCGGTGTACGGCCTGACCGGGAACACCCTGGCCGGCGGTAATTTTTACTGGTGCGTCAACGGCGGCGGCTCTGCCGGCGGCGGTGATCCTGTTGCTGTCGGCGGCGGCCATAATGTCGATATGCTTGGCGTTACTGCCGGCCCCTTGACCTCTCCGCCCGGTGATTCGGACTCTACTTCCTGGTCTGCGAGGGTAGCTGCTGAAGGCCTCGCATCCGGGAGTTATCTGACCTGCGCCGGTACCGCCGGCTGTCATGGTGACCGGACCAAGACCAACAATTTCAGTGCCGTACACGGTGCCCATCATGCCAACGATTCGACCATCGACGGTTTGACTGTCGGGACAAGCTATCGTTTTCTCCTGGGAGTAGAGGGTACGGAGTTGAATGGTTCAACCAATCGCTGGGAATACCAGCCTGACTCCACTCACCACAATGAGTATAAGGGTGCCGATCGGGCTACTGATTCCGTGGTAGACCCCACCACCATCAGTTCGCTCTGCGCCCAGTGCCATGGCGCCTTCCATAACAGCGCCGGCACCTACACCGGTGTTCAGGGTATCCAAGGTTCAGGTGGCACCATGGCCTCGCCGTGGATCAGGCATCCCACCGATTATGACATGAACAACAAGGCGTCAGGTACCGAGTACTCTTTCTACACCACCTATGACCCCATGGTTCCTGTCGGTCATAAAACATTAACCGGCACGACAAGCGACTCCGTCGCATATGGTAATACTACGAATGGTGCCATCGTCATGTGTATTTCCTGCCACCGGGTCCACGGTTCGCCATATGCCGATCTGCTGCGCTGGGATTACAGCCTGATAACGGTTGGCACGACCGGCGCTGGTCAGGGCACCGGTTGCTTTACGTGTCACACGACCAAGGACGGCTGAAAACAGCAGGAGGTGTGCTCCTGCAACAAAAAAAAACCATCCCCGGCCGGGGATGGTTTTTTTTTGTCCGGGCGAAAAAGAGTTGCTGGCGGTTAGGCCCCGCCTCTCTCTGCGCAGCCGTTGCGGAATGGACCGCATTTTATCTTCAATTTTATCAGGTTATTCAACATTTCCCGTTCATTTATTGATTGACTTTGAATGTATTTCTATGATTTATTGATTCTGTGGTGTCACCAATAGTGCAAGCCTGCCCCGCATCCGGCCCGCCGGATTTCTGTTTGATGACGGGGAGAAAAAAATGAGACAATGATGGCGCGGCATGGTTCTTGGCCGGTGGAGTTTGCGCCGGTTTCGGTGTCATGTTTACCCTGAAAAAAAAGGCGCCCCGGCACAGTTGCCGTGATTCATTCACCCGGAGGGTGGCCTGTCGGCGGCCTCCATCGACTTTATTCATCGTTGATTTGAAAGAGACAACTCGATACAGGGCAGGATTTCTGTCAATCGCAGTACTGACCTGCGCCTGCATTTTGATGGCCGGCCCTTGTGCGGCCAAACCGCTCAGCCTTGATGCGTCGTGGCGTGCCGATATCTCCGGCCGGGACACCAGCTCGGATACCAGTTCGGATAACATCCGGAGGTACATCCAGAGATATTATCTCCAGTGGTATCCCCGGATATCGAAGGCAATCAGGCTCAATGCCGCTATGGATTACAATCAGAGCCGGACAACCGGCCGGGGCACCAGGGAAACGATATCGCCTTCTCTGAACCTGGATGTTAACAATGACCTCTTTCGGGCCCGGTTATCCGGCTATGTCAACAGCAGCCACGGCGCCGGCAGGGCGGACCAGCTGACCCGCTCCTGGGAGACCAGCCTCGCCAGTGCCTGGGACTATCGCTGGTGGCCCGTCCTGCAGGTAAGAACCGGCGGCAGCCGGGTGGACGACGGGGCAGCCGTTCATATCATCAACAGCAGCAGGAACTGGCGGGAACTGCTGGCCAGCTGGAACTACAATCAAAAACTCAAACTCAACTACAACTACTTTAAATCGTTGAATACCGATGACGTGCAGCGCAGCGAAACCGACCAGGTTCGGCATTTCGGCCGTCTTGATTACCAGGACCGGTTCTGGCACAACCGCGTCATGTTCAATTTTTCGCAGCAGATCGACCGGACCAATACCGATTTTGCCGCCCGGACCGGGAAGGGGGGGACCGCCCTGGTGCCGGTCCCCGTCTCCCAGGCCCTGGCCGGTGACGATGCCACCCCGGAAACCGGCACCCTGCCGTCGGTCCCGGCCCTGATTGACGGCGACACCTCGACGGCCGCGGTGAGCATCAGTTTCGGCAAGCCGGTCAATCTGGCCATTATGACGAATTTGCAGCCCGTCGATACCATTTATGTGTACACGACTAAGGATAACGCCCTGCTCACCGCCGATACCTCGTCTCTGAGGTGGGACCTGTATTCCAGTGATGACGGCATGACCTGGAAAAAGGAAATTACCAATGCCGGGACGGTATTCAATAAGGATGAATTCCGGTTTGAGGTCAACGCCGGCGGGGTCAAGGGAGTCTACCTCAAGCTGGTGGTGACCGGCTGGCCGGCGGCCCTGGCTGTGCAGGTTACCGAACTGGCGGCGTATCAGCGGCTGGGCGGTGAGCATGGTTACGTCTCGAGCCGGCAGCGTACCACGAACTACAAGACCAACCTGGGCCTGGGCGTCAATCCGACCGCGGACACCCGGTTCGCCTATACCCTTTCGTGGAACAAAAATGACAGCAACCGGGGCAATGACCGGGACCGTCTTGATCAGTCGGCCGTTTTCAAGTGGCTGTATAGCCGGTATTTCCAGCCGAGCCTGACAGTCAACAATACCATTGAAAACAATTCCGAGAGTGCCGACCGGGAATCCCGCAGCTATGGTCTGACCATTCTTTCCCGGCCCCTCAATACCCTGGAGTCAAGCCTGGGCCTCACCCGCTACGAGAATTATGAAGACGGTCAACGGCTATCGACCAATCACACCATCAACTGGCTGAACTCGGCCACTCTCTATCCCGGTCTGACCTCCGACCTTGATCTGTATCTTAATTTCAACACCAATGAGAAAACAAATCAGAGCAGTCACTACCTGGGGGCAAGCTTGAGAATGACTTCGCGGATGCGCGATAACCTTGTGGTTGACCTGCTTACTGATTATAATGCCGCTGATGTCAGTTCCATCGGCACCACCAGCAGTGGCAGCCGGTCGTCCGGCAACACCACGATCCAGGCGAATTATCGGCCCTCGGACATGCTCGCCTTTCTGTTTCAGGGCACCCTCGGTTATGGTGACGGCGGGGGGGGACGTTCATCAATGCTGTTCGACAGCCAGCTTTCCGTGCTGCAAACGGACAAAACCCACGTGACCGTGGGGTACAGGTTGAATGCAATACCGGCAGAGACGATCAATAGTTTTAATTTTAAGTGGAGCTGGAACCTGAGTGACTACCTGACGCTCGATACAAACGCCAACTATTCAATGATGGAAGAAGGGGACTCATGGAACTTAAATACACGCCTCAACGCAAGTTTTTAGCTTATCTCGGTCAATTCCAGGTTTTGGCCCTGGCGGTAATCATTCTTATGTCACTGTCCGGTTGCGCCGCCCGGCAGGACGAATCGACCTTTGTCCGCCAGAAAACGGATCTGCGTTATGTGAAAAAAGTGGCGGTTCTGCCCTTTACCAATAACACCGGTGATAAATTTGCCGCCAGGCGGATCCGGGACATCACCACCACCCAGATTTTATCCATGGGCATTTTCGACGTTGTCGACAAGGGGATTGTCGACAGCGCCCTTCAGGAAATGGCCGTCGGCAAGGACAAACCCATGGGGACGCCTATTTTGAAAAGGC
This sequence comes from bacterium BMS3Bbin14, assembly GCA_002897615.1. Classification (GTDB taxonomy): domain Bacteria; phylum Desulfobacterota; class Desulfobulbia; order Desulfobulbales; family Desulfobulbaceae; genus BMS3Abin13. Next base: position 9,861 of record BDTX01000022.1, on the reverse strand, counting down.
TGGGGCAGCGGCTCGGGGTGCAGGCTTTTATCGACGGGACCGTCAACGACATCGGCTCGAACAAAGCCGGCTCGTTTTCCTATCCCGAGGTTTCGTTGACCCTGAAGCTGGTAGACAGCGAGTCGGCCGAGGTTTTATGGCAGTCCAGCGCGCATCGGAACGGCTATTCGGTATGGGAGAGGCTGTTTGGCCTGGACCCGCAGGATAGTTTCCAACTGGCGCTGGTCCTGACCAGAGACATGCTGGCCACCATCCCCCGGTAGGTGCATTTCATGCACCTATGCGCCGTAAATTTGGTGCGTAAAACTTAATGAAATTTTTCCGTTTAACAGCACTTGCTCTCCTCCTGGCCGCGTTCTTTCCGCCTGCCGCCGCCGGGGCAGGATCCCTGGCCGTTTTCCCTTTACTGGACCTGACCCGGGACGCCAACGGCGTGAATTTACCCCTTACCGGTTATCTCCGCCGGCAGGCCGGGAAGCTGGGGAATACACTCATCCCCGCCAAGGAGATCATGGCGTTCATGGTCAGGCATCGTATCCGGACCCTGGGGAGATTGGATAGCCAGGCCATAGCAGCGGCCGGGAAAGAGCTTGGTGCGGACCTGATTCTCCAGGGGACAGTCTGCCAGTTGGACCAGACTCCGTCAGCCGCCGTGGCCCTGAGCCTGCAACTCATCAGGACCAGCGACGGCCGGACCATCTGGACAACGACCAAGGCCTTGTCTCTGGATGATTTGCAGAATCTGCTGGCCCTGTCCGACCCCGAAACAATGGCTGATCTGTTCAAGGTCTATTTTCCGACGCTGCTGGCTTCCTTTCCCGGTAAGATTAACCCGGCCGGCCCGGCCGGAGTGGGGCTCACTCTCACTTCCATTGTCCTGCGCCCTGAATATGTTCAGCCCGGCCGGCGGGTTGAGTGCCGGGTCATCATCAGTGCGACGAGCCGGATCAAGCCGGGGAGCAAGGCGTCGATACAGGTCGGTGACCGGGTCTACCCGGCGACCCTGAATGAGGAAGAATATGGCGTTACTGCATCATGGCCGGCTCAGAGAGCAGCCGGTACCTACCAGGTGACCCTGGTTGTTAAACAGCCTTCCGGCCGCCGGGAAACAGTCATCCTCGGGCGGTATCATGTCGACAACGCCCCCCCGTCCCTGGTCGTCCATGCCGTGGGCAAGGAGCTTGACGGACTGGTCACCTTCAGCCGTTCCCTGGCCATCATTACGACGATGCCCGACCCGGAATTGCTAGACAGGTGGAACGTGGCCGTATTCAACAAGGACAATGAAACTATTGTTTACCAGGAGGCCGCCGGTCAGGTTCCGGAACGGATAAACTGGAACGGTTATACCAGCGGCAGCATACCGGCACCGGACGGGGTCTACCTGATCAGAGTAAGCGCCTGGGACCGGGCCGGCCTGACCGCATCCGCGGAACAGAAGGTCGCCCTGCGGCGTACCCCCCCGAAAATCAGCCTGGATGTGGAGAAAAAGGACAGGAAGCTGCGGCTGGCCCTGGCCAATTCCGTGTCTACGCCGCTGTCATTCTGGTGGTTGAGGATTTACCAGGATGGCGGCCGGATCGTCAAGGCGGCGGCCGGCGATCATTTCCCGGCTGATGTGACCGTGGACCTGCCTGAGCATGCCGCCGGCTCAAAGTTTGAGCTGATACTGGTGGCCCAGGACGTTCTCGGGAACAGAACCCGGCGCAAGGTGAAGGATCTGCTGGCCCTGACGGCGAAAGCGCAGATGCGACAGCAGGAGAACGAAACCGAAAGCCAGTGGCTGGAGGATTTCTAGGTGATTCACTGGTGTTACAAGGTTGCGGCTTTTTTTGCCCTGTGCCTGCTTGTTGCCTGTAGTTCCGCGACCCCCAGGCTGGACAAGATGGCGCCCCTGCCAGGGAATTTTACCTGCCGGGTAGCCGTGCTGCCGTTCCAGGACCATGGTAATTATCCCCGGGGAGCGGAGTTGTTTTACAAGGTATTTTCAACCGAACTGGTATCCGCCGCCGCCTTCCAGGTGGTCCAGGAGGGCGATGTTCTTGATCTGTACCGGCAACTGACCATCTTCCCTTCCCAGGAGCCCACCCTGGAACAACTGCGGATTATAGGCAGTCGCCTGGGGGTTCAGCTCTTTATCGGCGGTGATATTCTGAGGATGGTGGAACGGAGAAGCGGTCTGGAGGTCGTGACCGAGCTCACGGTTGTTCTGCGTCTCTATGACGGTAGAACCGGCAAACTTTTATGGGAGACCTACCACAAGCGCCGCGGCAGAGATTACCGGATAATCATGCATTTCGGCCGGGTCAATACGATTACCGGCCTGGCGCGGCGAATGTCGAAGGAAATTATTAATCTCTGGATTGAACAAGGTATGAATCAATGTGCAAAATAATCAGGCCGCTGACGCTGGCCGTTATGCTTTTTTTTGTTTCTCTCTCTCCCTTGCGGGCATCGTGGCTGCCCTGGAGCAGCAGCACCCTTGTCACCGTTAACGGGAAAGAGTACAGTACCGCTGATTTCAGCAATTGGTGGAAAAACTGGCGGGAAAAGGGTATGAGTATTCCCGATACCCCTGCCCCGTATGTTGACTGGGTTCTCCTCTATCGGCAAGGTGAAAAGATGCACCTGTACGATACCCCTGCCTACCGGATGAAGGTGATGATTTTTCTGAAGGCCCGGTCCCTGATGATGCTCAAATATGACGAGGTGGATTCGAAAATCAAAATCAGCAGGCAGGAACTGTGGCAGCGCTACCTGAAGTCGTATGTTCCCCGCTGGCAGGTCAATGTGATTTCATTCCATAACAAGCAGGATGCCGATGCGGCCTATAAGAAGCTTATGGCCGGTACCGTCACCGTGGAGGAACTGCACAAGCGGGCAGGTTCAAAAGGGGGGGCGATTGCGGTGAAGAGCCGCTGGCAGCGCCCGGACAATACCAACATCGGCTGGCAGAAGATCCTGCTGGGCCTCGGCAAGCACGGCTTCTCCAAGCCGACGTCCTACCGGAACGGAGTTCTTATTTTACAACTGCTGAATACTGTCGGCGCGGATAAAAAAGATTTTGCGAGACTCAGGAAAGGGATATCCCGAAAACTGTGGCGGGAGAAAGAGGGGGTTTATACCAACCGGCTGCTGCAGCGACTCTGGAAGAAGTATCATGTTCAAGTCAACCGCAAGTTGCTGAAGAAACTGGATGTCAACACTCCCGCTGCAGACCTGTCCGCTGAAAATATTATTACCATGGACGAGGGCTCGGTGTCTGTAAAGGAATTCATGCAGAAGCTCCGGGCGCAGCGAAGGTTCAGGCGTGAATACGGTTTCAAGGACGCCGCGTTTCGTTATAAGGAGCAGGTGCTGGATGGAATCATCAGTCAGACTCTGACCACCCGGGCAGGGCTTGACCGCCATTATGAAAAGAAGCCGCCCTTTGACAAGATATTTCGATTCTACACCAGGCACCGGCTGGTCATGGCCCTGGAAAAACAGATTTTCCTGCCGCAGGTTAAGGTGAGCGCTGCCGAAATCAAGACCTTTTATAACAAAAATATTAAAGAGTTCTCCCGGCCGGCCTCCTTTCGGCTGGCCCTTATCAAGGGGAGCCGGCAGGAGATGAAAGATCTCTGGGTGGAGACCGTGGCGGGCGGTGATTTTATGACCCTGGCCCGGGGGAAAGTTCCCCATGGTGCTTCTCTCGTCCACGCCTTTACGGAAGACGATATGGATTTGGCGATGAAGAAGGCCGTTGCCGGTCTGGCCATCAAGGGTGATGTCAGCCAGGTCTTTGCCTTGCAGGGGCAGTATGCCCTGGTTCAGTTGCTTGATCATAAGCCCGCTGATACCCTGCCGCTGGAGCGGGTCAAGGATTTTATCGCCCGACAGCTGAAGCAGGATAAAATCAAGGCTGTCCGGGCCGGCTACCTCAAAAAACTGCGGGCTGCCTCTGTCATCCAGGTGAATGACAGGGTATGGCAGGGGCTCCGCCAGAAACTGCGACGTGAAGATGAAAAAAAATAGACTTAACGGGATAACCTGTTTGACGGGGTTGCTGCTGGCCGCCGCCCTGCTGGCACTGGCCGCGTGTTCCTCCACCGGCATGCAGCCGCAAAGGGCGCCGGCGAAAACCTGCCTTGACTGCCATCCGAAGATGATGGACAGGTTTAAAAGCGGTTATGTCCACGAGCCGGTCAGGGAAAAGAAGTGCAGCGTCTGTCACCGGCCGCACGGCATTGTCGGCGGCCTTTTCCAGGTTGCGCCCCAGCCCGCTCTCTGCTACCAGTGCCACGAGGATAAGAAACCAACGGCCAAAGATAAATCCGTTCATAAGCCGGTCGTCGCCGGCAAATGCACGGTCTGTCACGACCCGCACAACAGCGCCTATAAGATGCTGTTGAAGACCGGCCGCGACAAGACCTGTTTTACCTGTCATCCGCGTGCCGCCTTTACAAAAAAATACCGGCATGCCCCCCTGGAGCAGGGTTGCGGGACCTGTCATAATGCGCACCTGTCGAAGAATGTCGCCCTGCTCAAGCAGGCACCGGACAAACTGTGCCGTTCCTGCCACCAGGTCGACCAGAAGACCTTCAAACAGGCTCATTTCGGCTATCCCGTCAAAAACGGCTGCCTGTTGTGTCATTCGCCCCATTCAAGCGACCGGCAGGTCCTGCTCAAGAAAAATATCCACGCCCCCGTCCTCAAGGGCCGCTGCAACGCCTGTCATACGGTCAAGGACGGGGTGATCTCCACTAAAAATACGGCGGACAAACTCTGCCTCACCTGCCATGATTTTTCCCCGGCGGGCAAAAAGAGTACTCACCCGCCATTTATTCAAGGCAAATGTACGGCTTGTCACGCCGTGCACGCCAGTGATTACCCCTCCCTGCTGGCCAGGGCGCCCGAGAAGGTGTGCCTCACCTGCCACGAGAAGAGCACCAGGCTGAAGGAACCGGCCGGGACGGAGCAGAAAGCCGGAGCGCAGGTTGTTGCGGCTCCGGCCGGGCGGCAGCAGAAGACCACCGTGCCGCCGCCCGAAAAAACAAAGAAAAAAACGAAGGCGATCCGCAGCCGGCATCTGCCCGTCAGCCAGGGGAAATGTCTGGACTGTCATACGGGCCATGTCTCGGATGAGAAGGCCCTGCTGAAGACCACGCCGGATAAGCTCTGTTTTAACTGTCATGACCGGGCCGGTTATGGGGCCGGCGGCGGTTCTCATCCGCCGGCCAGGGGCCGGCAATGCGGGACCTGTCATACGCCCCATGAATCGACCAACCGCTCCCTGCTGCGTGAGCCGGAGGCCAGGCTGTGTTTTTCCTGCCACCGGCAGACAGCGGATGAGCGGGGCATGTTCAGTCTGCATCGCCCGTTTGCCAAGGGGGATTGCGGCGGCTGTCACAAAATGCACAAGCCGGCGGCCGCCGATTTTCTCAAAGCGAAAAACCAGGGAGGAGCCCTCTGCCTGCCCTGTCACAAGACCATGCAGAAAGCGGCGGCCAACAGCTCCAGGCATCAACCGGTTGTCGATGGACAATGCCGGAAATGCCATGCCCCCCATGCCGCTGATTACGCCCCGGTGCTCAAACAGGCGCCCGGCGCCCTCTGCCTGGATTGTCATGAGAAAATCAAGCAGGCCATGGACAGGGACACCTTCGATCATCGGCCGGCCGTCAACGGGGACTGCGTGAGCTGTCACTCGGCCCACGGCTCCTCTCGGAAGTATATTCTGAAAAAGGGGCAGCCCATGCTCTGCCTGACCTGCCATGCCGACGTGGCCAAATACTGGCGCAAAGGGGTGCCGCACCGGCCCGCCCTCAAGAATTGTCTGCTGTGCCACAGTCCCCACGGTTCCAGGGAAAAAGGCATGCTCACAAAGGCCAGTGGGGCGCTCTGTAGTCAGTGTCATGATTCGGGCGGCAAGGCCTTTCTGAAGGCCCACCATGGCATCCGGCCGCGGCCATCTTCCTGCGTTACCTGCCACGATGCTCACGGCGGTCCGGACAAGGGGTTGCTCTATCCGGTCAGCCACGCGCCTTTTAAGGAGGGGAACTGCAGCCCCTGTCATCCCGGGAGGGCTAAATAATGTCCAGGTCAATCGCGGTCCGCCTGCTTTACATTACGGCCCTGTTCGGGCTGCTTGTGCCGGGAACTGTCTCGGCGGCCAATGTCTGCTTTAAGTGCCATCAACAGAGACTCTTTCAGGGCAAAGTGGTCCATAAGCCCGTGGCCGCGGGTAAATGCTCTGCCTGTCATAATCCGCACGTGGCCCGGTTTAAAGGGCTGTTGCGCCTGACCGAGGGGCAACTCTGCTATTCCTGCCATCCTAAGCAGGCCGCCTCGTTTAAGCAGGGATTTATCCATGAGCCGGTCCACCGGGGAAACTGTACGGCCTGTCATGACCCTCATGCGAGCGGCGTCAAGGGACTGGTCCGCAAGGACCTGGCCCGGGATTGCCTGAAGTGCCATAAAAAGCTGCCGCGGAAATTCAAATATACCCATGAACCGTATGCCAAAGGACAATGCCTGGCGTGTCACAGTCCTCATAACGCCGGGAATCCGCTGCTGCTGAAGGCCGCAGCCGACACATTGTGCGGCACCTGCCACAAGGCGCGGGACCTGCGGCAGGGCCACCGGAACTATCCCGCCCCGCTCAAGGACTGTCTGACCTGCCATAATCCGCACGGCAGTAACCGGCCCGCCCTGGTGCGTAATGTCCTGCACAAACCCTATGCGCAGGGTTGCTCGTCCTGCCATAAACCAGATAAAGCCAAGGTGTCCATGGCCGTCTGCCTCAAGTGTCACCCGGATGTCAAGGGCCAGATGCTGGCGACCCACAGTCATCTCGCCAGGCATAAGGGAAACAGCTGCCTCAACTGCCATTCTCCCCATGCCGGCGATGAGAAGTCATTGCTCAAAGGGCGTGAGGCGCAGGTCTGCACCTCCTGTCACCAGGATACCATGAAAAAGTTTCGGGATAGTCCCTATAAACACAACAATATCAATAAGTGCAGTGACTGCCATGAACCTCATGGCAGCAAAAAACTGGCAATGCTCAAGGGGAACGGCACCGAGGTCTGTGTCCGCTGTCACAAGGATCAGGGGAGATTTACCCATCCCATTGGTCCCAAGATACTGGATCCGCGGACCGGACATCCACTCTCCTGCGTTACCTGCCACAATCCCATGGGCACCGATTATAAATATCACCTGGTGGCGAACGGCAAGGAGAAGCTCTGCATCCTCTGTCACCGGACCTATTTATAAACCGGAAATCAGGAGACAGGAATCAGGAGACAGGAGACAGAGGGTCGTGAGCCTTGGAAATGACGGCTGTTTCGGTATAATTATTGCTTGAAAAAGGTGTAGGGTGCATTTTATGCACAAATGGTACCATGCACAAATGGTGCATTCCATACACCAATTCATGAATGAAAAAAATGGGTGAGCCTGTTCAGAAGGTAGGGTGCATTTCATGCACAAATTCTGTTTAGTTCACCGGAGATCCGCATAATGAAAAAAAAATGGGTATCATGGTCAGGGAAAACCGTCCTGGCCCTGATTTTTATTGTCTCATGTAATATACCGTCAGCGTGGGCGGCGGCTCCATGGCACTGGGCTTTTGCCATGAAGCAGGATCTGCTGCAAGATTCCATGAACATGCCCACGGCCCTGTTTATCGATAAAGGCAAGGAACATTATTATGTTGTTGACAGCGGTAAAAACCGCCTGCTGTCCTTTAACCGGCAGGGAGAACTGCTCAATATTCTCAATGCCGGCAAGTCGCTGGATGTTCCCTATGATATGGTCAGAACCGGAGACGGTATGATCTGGGTCGTGGAAAAGGGCCGGAACAGTCTGACCAGCATTGATCTGCAATCCAGGAAGGTTACGCGGGCAACCCTGCATTATGACGGCCGGCTTATTTATCCCGATCGGCTTGAATATGTCGGCGGTCTTTTCTACGTCCTGGACAAGGTAACCGGCGATATCATTTCCTATACCAAGGCCTTAAAGCCCCGGCAGCGTTATTCCTGTGACAAGTGCTCCCGCGGCTTTGTTGATTTCAGAATTTACGGCCAGACGCTCTGGGCCCTGGACCGGCAGCAGAAGACCGTGTATCGTTTTGACTTGGGCGGCGCCCTGGACGGCACGATTTCCCTGGGTAATTTTGTCAGTTTCCCGGTATCCCTGGCCGTGGGGCCGTCAGGTTATCTTTATATTCTCGACCGCCATAAACGGGATATAGCGGTTTATGACAAATCCGGAATCTTCAAGTATCATTTTCTCAGGCACGGCTTTTCCAGGGGCGAGCTCGACTATCCAATCGAGATTCGTTTCGATCCGTGGGGGGGGCTTTGCGTGGTTGATGAAGGCAATTCCAGGGTCGAGGTCTTCAGACGGTAGGAGTGAAGCATGATGATGCGTGGATCAACATATGTATGGATTGCCGTGGCCCTGGGCCTGGCGGCTCTGCCGGTCTGCGGCCGGGCCAGTGTTCATGGTCCCTGCTCTGACTGCCACACCATGCATAACAGTCAGGGCGGTTTGCCCATGACCTACAGCGCCGGTTTTGGGACAACCGGCGGTTCGTTCATCCCCAACGACACCCTGCTGCGCGGCAACTGTCTCGCGTGTCACACCGGTGTTAATAATGGCAATAATACTACCCCATATGTGTACACAACGTCACTTCCCACATACGGCCTGACCGGAAACACCCTGGCTGGCGGCAATTTTTACTGGTGCGTCAACGGCGGCGGCACCGGTGCCGGCGTTGTTGCCGTCGGCGGCGGCCATAATGTCGATATGCTCGGCGTGTCTGCCAGCGCCACCTTGACCTCTCCGCCCGGCGATTCGGACGCTACTTCCTGGGCCACTAGGGTCGGGAATCAGACCGATATGGCGAGCGGGGGGCATCTGACCTGCGCCGGTACCGCCGGCTGTCACGGCGACCGGACCAAGTCCACTAATTTAAGTGCTATGTGGGGTGACCATCATAACACCCCGAACTCGACTTCCGCAGCAAGCTTCCGTTTCCTAAAGGGGGTAACGGGTACCGAGGACCCTGACTGGGAATATCAGCCTGACTCCACTCACCACAACGAGTACAAGGGCGCCGATCGGTCCGATGATTCCGTGGTCGACCCCACCACCATCAGTTCGCTTTGTGCCCAGTGCCATGGCGCTTTCCACAACAGCAACGGCACTTATATCAACGCTAATGGCGTTACTGTTACGGCGGGTATCGCGTCGACCCCAGGAACCATGGTCTCGCCGTGGATCAGGCATCCCACCGATTACGACATGAACCACAAGGGGGGTAGCACCGAGTACGCCGCCTACACCACCTATGACCCCATGGTTCCTGTCGGTCATAAAACATTAAACGGTACGACAAGCGACGCTACCGCGTATGGTGATTCGGGGGGTGCCATCGTCATGTGCCTTTCCTGCCACCGGGCGCACGGTTCGCCGTATGCCTCACTGTTGCGCTGGAATTACAAGGCGTGGCCGGGCAGCACGGCCGGTTATTACGGCTGTGCCACCTGCCATACCACCAAGAATTGACCTGGCCCGGAGGTGAGGTAAGTCCTTTATGACAACTTCTCCGGTGCTCGGCAAGTGCCAATGGGGAAAAGCAACGCCATGACGTTGACGCGCTCCATTTGCGGGGGCTTCCCGATGCCCCCGTTTTGCGGGAGGATCATTACTGTCCGGGGTTGGGTCAGGTTTTCGCCGGTCCCCTGAATCGTTACATGAAATGAATATGGGCATGAATATGAAAATAAGATTTTGCAGGTTGCGTTGGCAGGAGTGGGTCATTTTTTTCTTTGTCATGCCGCTGCTGTTTTCCGGCCCGGCCCGGGC
>BDTX01000021.1 GCA_002897615.1 bacterium BMS3Bbin14 | reverse complement strand
ATGAGCCCGGCAACCGTTGCCGGATTGAAGCTGTTGACCAGTTTGTCCGTGTAGGCATCGAGATTGCCCGACTGTTCCAGCCAGGTCCGGAATCGTCCCAGGGGGACATTGGCAAAGGTAAAGAGGCTGGTGAATTCTATAGAAGAAGGGGGACGACCTTAAATAGTTAAATAGCTTGGCATAAAGTATATTTGGCCGTATGCATACGGCCAGGATTACATACCCGCAAGAGGGAAGCAAAAGGACCGGGTTCGGGCCAGGGATTTACTCTGCTATTGGGCTGTGGCTGAATTGGGAATGCCCATGGTTGATCTGGCGAGGAAATTTGCCATAACGCTGGCCGCTGTAAGCTACGCAGTTCAGCGAGGAGAGAAGATGGCCAAGGAACGAGGTTACCAACTGGAAGCTTGAGTTATTTAAATATTTAAGGTCGTCCCCTTTCGCCCGATGTCTCGTTTTTATATGTGATTACAGTAGGTTGTCATAACTGTTGTGATCACCCGGCGTGTCCCCGCCGGTATCCTAGGGAGGCGTGCTACCGTTGCGCTGATGATGGGGTGCGAAGCCCTCCTGACCCGGTGTGCCAAAAGAAAAAATTATCCCCTCTTTACCTTACACACAAAAAACATTATAATATTGTGTAAACTGAAAAGGAGGTGCAACATGGCTACAAATCTCGCAATCGATGACTGGCTGATTAATGAAGCAAAAGCAATCGGAAAGCATAAAACAAAAAAAGGAGCCGTAACAGAAGCCTTGCAAGAATATATCCAGAGGAGGAAGCAAACAGAAATATTTAATGTTTTCAGCAAAATAGACTACGACCAAAATTATGATTACAAGAAACAAAGAGCTGTAAAATGAAAATCATAATTGACACTTGTGTATGGTCGTTAGCACTCAGGAGAAATGAACCACAGAGCAACGGGTACGTTGAGGAATTAAAAGAATTAATAAAAGAAGTCCGTGCTCAACTCGTTGGCCCAATCCGCCAAGAACTTCTCAGTGGTATAAAATCAAAAAAACAATTTAATCTACTCAGGAGCCACCTTGAAGCTTTTGAGGATCTTGAACTTGAAAGAGAAGACTACGAATTGGCAGCAGAATACTTTAATATGGCAAGAAACAAGGGCGTTCAGGGCTCAAATACAGACTTCCTCATCTGTGCCATAGCTACACGCCGTAAAATGTCTATTTTAACCACAGATAAAGATTTTCTAAACTTTCAAGCTGTGTTGCCAATCAAGCTTCATAGCCCAAGAATATAATATCGGGGAAAAGGAGTTAGTTTAATAGGTTAATCGATATGGATTTGTTGTATTTTGCGTATCATGAATGATTGACAAAAAACAGTTTCGTATCTTAATCTATGCTGAAAGGATACGAAAATATGCCAAAACCATTTATTCCTCAGAATCTGCCCCTCGAAAACCGCTTAGAAGTTTGCTAGAAAAAGGCATAATAAAAACCACATCGCCATCAAAAGGAAGAAGACCGGCCATCTTGAGCCGAGCCTCAATCTAACCCAAATCCGGGCGCCAATTCTGCCAATTAATTTCTGCGCAATTGCTTACCGCCGGCCTCGGCGGTTATTGCGCCCGCTCAGGTAAATCCCGACCCGGCCGTGCAGGCAAAACAATAGATACCGGTCATGATCGGCGTACCCGGGACAATAACTCCCGCATCGGCAACGTGAACCGGCGTGCCGGTATAGGGGACGCCGGCCGCCAGGTTAAAGTCGCAATCATACAGTAAACCTTCCCAGGAAACGCTGATCAATTTTTTGCACATGAGCCCGGCAACCGTTGCCGGATTGAAGCTGTTGACCAGTTTGTCCGTGTAGGCATCGAGATTGCCCGACTGTTCCAGCCAGGTCCGGAATCGTCCCAGGGGGACATTGGCAAAGGTAAAGAGGCCGGTGAACTCTATGCCCCATTTCCTTGCCAGATCGCTTTTGAATTTTCGTTCCGCCGTACACTGATCAACAGGCAAAAAGGCCCCGGCAGGGTTGGCCACAAGATAGAGTTCCAGCCCGGTTCCCTTTTGTCCGTAACCAAGCCCGTTCAGCTTTTTCAACATGCTGATGCTCTGGTCCCATACCCCCCGGCCACGCTGGGAATCCGCCTGGCTCCGGTTGGTCGACGGCAGGGAGGCCACAATGACCACCCGCAGCCGGCGGCACAGCTCCAACAGGTCGTTCTGGCCTCTTTCCAGCAGCACGACAAGGTTTGACCGCATCATCAGCCTCTGCGTCAACGGCGCGAGCCGTTCGATAAAACCGGCGATACCGGGCACCATCTCCGGCGCGCCGCCGGTGATGTCGATGGTGGTAAAAGAGTTGTTGCGGGCAAACTCGATGACGGCTGCCATGGTCTCCCGGCCCATGACCTCCTGGCGGCCGGGTCCGGCATCGACATGGCAGTGCTTACAGGCCAGGTTGCACAGGCGCCCCACATTGATCTGCAACGTGGTGGTATGGTCCCGGTTCAGTTGCAGGTCGCTGGCGGCAAGGGCCGTTTGAAAAACATTCTCTGCCACGAATCGTTACCTGCCGGCGTTACATGGAAATTTTTTCGCAGATATTGCGCATCTGCACGCCGTGCACCAGGGATGCGCCGCCGCGGATGGCGCAGGCCACGTGAACGGCCTCGGTCATTTCCGCCTTGTTGGAGCCCTTTTCGAGACAGGCGTGAGTATAGGCGTCAATGCAGTACGGGCACTGCACGGCATGGGCAACGGCCAGGGCGATGAGGGCCTTTTCCCGCTCCGTCAATTCCCCTTCCTTGAAAACCGCTTCATAATATTCAAAAAATTTCCGGGACAATTCCGGGACTTCTTCGCCGATTTCACCAAATCTTGCCAGATCGTTCGGATCGTAATAGGTCTCCATGCGTTTCTCCAGAATAATGCTACCGATAAGCCGCCCGCCGCGGATAAACACTTAACCGAAATTGGCTATGTGAACTGAACTTGAACAACCTAAAAAGCAAAGACAGCGCCTGCGGGTCGGCTTAATTGGCTTGCTTGCTGTTTATGTTTTTATTTAAACAAGTTATGGACGAAATCTCTTAATTTGAATTCCTTTCATCACCTTGTAATGCTTGTCGTTCCCAGTAAGAAGAGGTAATCCGTAAGCGATAGCTGTTGATCCAATTAGTGCATCAGCTAGCTGCATAGAATGGCTCAAAAAATGTTGCTCGACCGCAAACATTGCTTTGGCCGATATTTCTTCAGAAATGTATAAAATCTTAGTGTTCCAAGCATAAAGAGCCTGGCGAAAATTGTTCAGTTCTTTTTTGTTTCTCATTCCCTGAACAAGTTCCATATAGGTGACAACAGATATAAAAAAATTATCTGTATTTTCGATTAGATGGAATGCCTTTTCGTTGCCTTGCATATACCAGATGAGCACATCGGTATCAACAACCATTAGAATCGTCCTTTTCTCAAATTTCTGACATATTCATCTACATTTTTTGTCAGATCATGGTCTTTCCACATTCCGAAAAGTTCATGCTTTATTTCTTTATTTTTCTGTTCACCGAAAGGGACAAGCTTTGCACAAGGTTTCCCTCGAAAAGTAATTACGACCTCTTCTCCTCTATTAACTGACTCGATCAGCTCCTTTGAATGAAATCTCAGGTCTTTGGCCGTGGCTTTCATAATCAACCTCCCACTCTTTTAAGTTTATATTTCAAAGTATAAACTTTGCAGGCTAAACCGTCAATACATGAAATTGAGAAAAATTGAATTTCACAGCGAACAAAAGATAAATTTATATAAAAATCGTCCCGGACACGGCTATGGTTATAAGGCAAAAAACCGGAGTCCGGCCTGCAGGATCAGCAGGGCATAGAGTCCGGCGACAACGTCGTCGAGCATGATGCCCAGGCCGCCGTGGATATGACGGTCCAGCCAGCCCGCGGGAAAGGGCTTGGTGATATCCAGGAGGCGGAACAGGAGAAAACCGGCCAGGACGGGCAGCGGACGGGCCGGAACCATGGTCAGGGCAATGAGCTGACCCACCACCTCGTCGATGACCACCAGGCCGGGATCGCTCCGATCCACGATTTTCTCGGCCGACCCGGCGCAGGCAGTGCCGATGAGCAGGAGGACCGCGACCCCGCCGAGATAGGGGGCGAGCGCCAGCTGACCGAGCCCCAGCCACAGCAGCACTCCGACCGCCGAGCCCCAGGTCCCGGGGGCCTTGGGCAGGTAGCCGGACCAGGCTCCAGTGGCGATGAACATAATCAGACGATCCATTTCAAGGTTCCGGTTGCCGGTTTCCAGTGTCTGACTTCTGGTTTCTGGTTTCTGATTTCTGGTTTCCGGCCGCCACTGCCTCGTACACTCTTTTGAGAGGAATATTTTTTTCTCTGGCCAGGCGGCGGCAATCTTCATATTCCGGGGTGATGACCGGGCCGGCCGGGGTGTCGATCCGTTTGGCCCGGACAGTCCCCCACCTGGTCCGCACCATGACCGGCTGCCGCGGCAGGGTCAGACGCTGTTCGGTACGGAAACGCAGGCCGATGGCGCTGGTCTCGACCAGGATCGTTTCCTTGACGGCCGGACTGCGGGCCGGTTCGCAACAGACCCGCAGGAGATACCCTGCCCGCCCCTTTTTCATCAGGACGGGAACCAAACTTACATCGAGTGCGCCATTGGCCATGAGCCGTTCGGATACATGGGGCCAGGTTTCAGGATTCCAGTCATCCAGGTTGGTTTCGATGACCTCGATCCGCTGCGCCTCATCGGCATGGTAACCGGTGCCGATCACCAGCCGCAGCAGGTTGGGCCGGCCGTCGCGACGCTCCAAACTGCCGGCGCCGTAGCCGGTGCACTGCATGCGCATGGGCGGCATGGCCCCGAACCCTGCCGCTTTTTCCCTGACCAGGGCGGCCCCGGTCGGCGTCACCAGTTCCTGGTCGATATCTTCCCCGTACACCGGCAGGCCGCGCAGCAACTCGCATACTGCCGGCGCCGGCAGCGGCAGCTCGCCATGGGCGCATTGCACCCAGCCACGGGGCATGGGCAGCGGCGAGCAGGTCAGCCTGCGGATGCCCAGGTGATGCAGACCGGCAATGACCCCGGCCACATCCACCAGGGCGTCAAGGGCGCCGACTTCGTGAAAATGGACCTCTTCGGCCGGGACGCCGTGCACCGCCGCCTCGGCCCGGGCCAGGCGGACAAAGACGGCATAACTCTCCTGCCTGACCGTCTCGGCAAGGCGGGCATGGTCGAGAATATTTTTGATGTCGCCCAGGTGCCGGGACGGCTGCGGTGCCGTCACCTGCACCCGGACCCTGGTGGCGGCCAGGGAACCGGCCGTCTGCCTGCTGATTTCCAGGCAACAGCCGGCAAGACCCAGCCCGTTTACGGTGTCGTGCAGAACCAGCTCAGGCAGGCCCGCGGCCAGCAGGGCGCCCAGCAGCATGTCGCCGCTGATCCCTGAAAAACAGTCCAGGTAGGCGATTTTCATCAGTGCAGCTGCCCGCCAACGGGCAGGGACAGGCCGCAGAGACAGGCCTGGACGCTCATGCGTTTTTTGCCTTCCGGCTGGATTTCCCGGACCAGCAGATAATCATGACCGGTGGCGATCAGGAGACCGTTTTTGTCGGCCCGGCAGATGGTGCCGGGCGGTTCGGCCACCGGGCCGTCGACGACCAGCGGCTTAAAGAAACGAAAGCGCTTGCCGGCCAGGAAGCTGTAGGCCGAAGGCCAGGGGTCCAGGCCGCGGATCAGGCAGTGCAGGTCGCGGGCCGGGCGGCGCCAGTCCAGATGGCCCTGCTCCTTGGTCAGCATGGGAGCCCCGGTGGCCAGGCGGTCATCCTGCCGGACCGCCTGCAGCTGCCCTTTCTTGAGCTGCGCCACCGCGTCCGTCAGGGCCTCGCCCCCAAGTTCCGCCAGGGCGGCGAACAGGGAGCCGGCAGTGTCATCGTCTTTGATGGGCCGGGACACCTGCAGCAGGATATCACCGGTGTCCATGCCCTCATCAACCTGCATGATGGTTATACCGGTTTCCTGTTCGCCATTGATAAGCGCCCATTGAATGGGCGCGGCCCCCCGGTATTTTGGGAGCAGGGAGCCGTGCACGTTGATGGTCCCCAGCGGCGGCAGCCGCAGCAGGCGGCCCGGCAGGATCTTGCCGTAGGCGGCAACCACGACCAGGTCCGGGGCCAGTTCTTTTACGTGCTCAAAAAAGTCATCGGTCCGGATGGAGTCGGGCTGCAGGACGGCAAGATGGTGTTCTGCGGCCAGGATTTTGACCGGCGGGGCGCCGGTCTTCCGGCCCCGCCCTCTTGCCCGGTCCGGCTGGCAGATCACGGCAACGACCAGGTCCGGGCCGTCGATAAGGGCCTGGAGCGCGGGCACGGCAAAATCGGGGGTCCCCATAAAGATAATCCGGAGCGGCTTGCTGCTCATGCTGCTTCCGAGCGGAGAATTTTTTTCAGCTTTTTTTTGTACAGGTTACGCTTGAGAGAGCTGATCCTGTCGATGAACAGCTTGCCGTGCAGATGGTCGATTTCGTGCTGGATGATGCGGGCGAAGCGGTCTTCCGCGTCAAATCCAAAGGTCTTGCCGTCGAGGTTCTGGGCCGTTACATGGATTTGCGTAAAACGCTTGACCTTGGCCGTGTACTCCAGGACACTGAGGCAGCCCTCCTCATCGACTTCGCTGCCTTCTCCGTGCGTGATGACCGGGTTGACCAGGACAAAGTATTTTTTCTCCTCTTCTTCCCGGGAAATATCAATCACGATCAGTTGCTGCAAAACGCCGATCTGGTTGGCGGCCAGGCCGACTCCCGGAGCCTTGTACATGGTTTCCCCCATGTCGGCGGCCAGTTGTTTCAGTTGGTCGTCAAACCTGGTTACCAGGTCAGCCTTCCGGCGCAGTATGGGATGGGGAAAGGTCAGTATTGTCAGGATAGCCATGAAAAATTTTCTTTAAAAACGAGTCGTGCGATAATAGTTTGTTTCCTCATTGTATGCATAAAATGATGTACTGTAAAGTAAAGTCCAGGCGAGCGCCAGCGAAAAGTTCCTCCGGCAGCGGCTTGTTTTCCCGTGCTGTTTTGTGTAGTATCCGGATACGGATCAGGCTGGGGAAAAAAGGAAAAAGATGAACAAAAACACATTCGAGCCGGGACTATCTCTGCTGCGTCAGCCGGTGGCACCGTTGGTGTCCATGGTGCAGTTTCTTTACCTGACCGGGCCCTTCGCCACGGTGGCCGAGGTCGTCGGGGAGATGCCCGAACCTATTGAAACGGAGCTGGCCGTTTATGAACATCCCGTGGCCCTGCTGCGTGAATACCTGGAGTTCCTGCAGCCGCTTGAATCGCTGAAATCAGAGCAGGAAATCGGGGAAGACGTGGTTGACGAGCAGGGTGAGCCCGTGGACCGGATGACGGCCGTCTCGGCCCTGGTTATGCAGCAGGTCCTGACCGCCGAACTGGAAAAGATCAACAGCCGGCTCTGCGGGCCATGCAACTGTACGCTCTGCTGCACCGGGCCGTCTGCGGGCATGAGCCAGGAGTTTTTCGAGATTCCGCTGGCCCCGCGGGAGATTGACCTCTTTGACGTTGATCGCTGTGACCATGCCGGCAGCCGGGCTCATCGCGCCCGGGATGAAGAGGAACTGTACTGTGACGGCCGGCCCTTTTACCGGCGGCGGTCGCCCGGCCTCTTTCACTGGCAAAACGGCTGGAGCCTGATCCTGCCCCGGGGGGCGCAATGTCCGAACCTGGAAGCCGGCAGCGGCCGCTGCCGGGTCTACGCACAGCGGCCCGAGGTGTGCCGCCGGCCGCAGATTTTTCCGTACATGCTCGAACGTCTTGACGAACCCCGGGCCGGCAGTCCGGTGTACCGGCTGCGGCAGACCCTGCTGGCCGTTGTCGACTGTCCGTACGTCCGGGAACTGCAGGATGATATTGCCCGGTACGCGGCGGCCGCCGAGCTGCACCTGGCCTGGAAAGAAAATAAAAGCTGATCCTGTTTACGAGATACCATGCCCCTGACCGCCTTGCTGCTGATCATCGCCTCCTACCTGGTCGGCGCCATTCCCTTTGGCCTGTTGCTGTCCCTGGGCAGCGGAGTGAATATCCGTCAACAGGGCAGCCAGAACATCGGGGCCACGAATGTTACCCGTCTTCTCGGCCGGAAACTCGGCGTTCTCACCCTGCTGGCCGATGTCGCCAAGGGTTTCCTGCCCATATTCATAGCCGGCCGGATTCTGGCCGGCGGCCCCGAGGCTAACCTGGCAATTGGACTGTGCGGCGCGGCCACGGTGGCCGGTCACATGTTTCCCGTTTATCTCGGTTTCAAGGGCGGCAAGGGCGTGGCCACCGGGCTTGGTGTCTTTCTCTACCTGGCGCCCCTGGCCGTGGTGCTCTGCCTGGCGGTCTTCGTGGTCGCTGTCCGGCTGTCCGGTTTTGTCTCGCTGGGTTCACTGCTCGGTTCGGCGGCGATGATTCCGGGTCTTTTTCTCCTGGCCGAGCCGCCCTGGAAACTCTGGCTGGCAGCAGGGGTCGTGGTGATGATCTGGATCAGGCACTATCGGAATATCGGTCGCCTGCTGAGCGGTACCGAGAAGAGCTGGAAGAAAAAGCCAGGGCGGACCCGGTGAACAGGAAGGAATGGCAGGGTCTCGATCAGGCCCGGGAATTGCTCGGCCTCGGCGACCGGGCAACCACGGACGAGATAAAACGGGCCTACCGCCGGCTCTGTAAAAAATATCATCCGGATACGACCACTGCTGCCGCAAAAGCAAATACCGAGATGATCTACCGCTTGACCGAGGCCTACGAGCTGCTCATGCGCTACTGCCGGAAATACCGTTTTCCCCTGAAGCCGGGTGACAGCGACATCGTGGATGCCGAAGACTGGTGGCTGGACCGCTTCGGCCAGGACCCCCTCTGGGGCCGGCGCCGCTAGCAGCTGGCGCCTGTCCGGATTCGCAACCTAAGGCGGCTTGCCGGGACGGTTGCAAAACAATGAAAACTATTCAGGTACCTGCGGAGAAATGGCATAACTCCGCCCATAAGCTGATTAAGGTGTGAGAATGAAACCATATATTTTTGTGCTGATCTTCGTGTTGCTGGCCGCGGGAGGTGCACAGGGAAATGAGCAGCCGGCAGCCGCGGCCCGGGACTTGTCGGGGATCAAGACCCTGGACCTGGCAACGGCCCAGGGTATCGCCCTGAAGGACAATCCGTCCATGGCGGCGGCCATGGCCAGGGTCCGGCAGGCACGCGCCCGGGTCCGGCAGGCGGCAGCGGCCTGGTGGCCGAGCCTGGATCTGTCTGTCAGCGGCAGTCATGTCAGGTTGCCTGATTCATTCTTGCTGTTATCGTCGGCCGCCGCTTCCTACCCGCAGTCAGGCGGACAAAGCTATGATGAGTATACCGCCGGCATCCAGGCCGCCTGGGTGCTCTTTGACGGCTTTTACCGTTCGTTTAACCGGCAACAGGCAAGCTTTGGTGAAAAATCCGCCCGGGACGCCCGGCGGGATGCCCGGCGCCTGCTGATTTCCGCGGTGGCGCGAGCCTTTTTGAACGCGCAGCTGGCCCAGACCAAGGTCCGGATCGCCAGGGCGGATAAAAATTTTTACGACCAGCAGCTCCGGGACGCCGAAAACAGGTACAAGGTCGGTACCGGGGCCTGGGGCGATGTCCTCAACATCAAGGTCCAGATCAATTCCGCGAAAACGAGCCTGATGCTGGCCGCCCGGGAGTTTGAAGCGGCAGGGTACGGCCTGGCGGCCCTCCTGGGCCTTCCCGGTGCCGTTCTGCCGCCGGGGCTCGACCTGGCTCCTCTCAACAGGAACCTTGACACCGGCGGCCACGAGGAAAACCCGGAACCGTTGATCGCCGAGGCCCTCGCCCGGCGCCCGGATGTCCAGCGCCTGGAGATGCAGCTGCACGGGAGCGAGGCGGCAACAGGGGCGGCCAGAGCCCCGTTTTATCCGAAACTGCAGCTGGCCGGGGCGGTCAACGGCGTGCGTCTTGGTGATGCGGCCCTGAGCAGCGAGGATTTCGGCAACACCGTGTCGCTGAACCTGGCCTGGAACCTGTTTGCCGGCGGCGCGGACCGGGCCCGGCTGTTCGCGGCCCGGCAGAAGCAGCGGGAGACCGGCTTTACCCTGGCCGATCTTCGCAACCGGGTCGCAGCCGAGATCCGCCAGGATATAGCAAGGCTCGCCGCCGCCCGGGAGCAGGTACGGCTGCAACGGGACAGCGTCAAGCTGGTGGCGGAAAATCGTGACCTGGCCAAGAATGAGTATGAGGCGGGCGAGGCTTCACTGGTGCGGCTCAACGAGGCCCAGCGTGACCTGACCACCACCCACAGCCGCCTGGCCCAGGCCCTGGTCGCCTTTCACCTGGCCCGCCAGAACCTGCTGGCCGCCACCGGCCGCAACCTGGCCCGGTTTGAGAAGCAGACAGGAACACCGGCCAACAACGGCCCTGAAAAGTAGCCGGCCATGGCAGGTTCGCTTGTTGACGCAATCGACTGCGCCTGGCCCCTGGCCGGCCGGCGGCTCCTGCCCCTGGAAACGGCCGTCGCCCTCAAACCATGGTTTGACCGCGATACCCTGCAGGAAGGCCTGGCTCTGCTCATACATGGTGCCGTCGGCCGGTTTGTTCTGTATCGCTCCGGGGTGGGCGCGGTTTTTAACGACTCGGCTGCCGGTTGAGTGACGACCAGGTCGGGCTGTACCGGCAGGTTGTCGACAGCTCGACCCCGCTGGTAGATGATCTCCTGGACGGCCGGAACGAGGGGCGACACTATATCGGCATCCTCGCCATCATCACCCGGCTCAAACAGATATGCGATCATCCCTGCCTGCTTGAAGGGAGCAGAGACTGGGGCATGTATGAAAGCGGCAAATGGGATCTGCTGCTGGAACTGCTGGAGGAGTGCCGGGCCGGGGACAAAAAGGTCGTCGTCTTCAGCCAGTTCACCAGGATGCTCGATATCCTCGAATCATACCTGGACGCTCAGGGCGTGGAGTACGCGGCGCTGCGCGGCCACCTGTCTCCCGGAGCGCGGCAGCAGGCCATTAAACGGTTCAACACTGAAAAGTCATGCATGGTGTGCTGCGCCAGCCTGCTGGCCAGCGGAGTGGGTATCGACCTGACCGCAGCCCAGGTGGTCGTCCATTATGACCGCTGGTGGAATCCGGCCCGGGAAGAGCAGGCAACGGCCAGGGTGCACAGGATGGGGCAAAAGCACGTTGTCCAGGTTATCAAACTGGTCACCCTGGGCACACTGGAGGAGAAGATCCACGCCCTGATCGAGGGAAAAAAGGCGCTGGCCCGGGATATTCTCAGCCAGGATGACGCCTCTGTCCTGAAGCGGCTCAGCCGGGAAGACCTGGCCGGACTTCTTCGCCGGCCGGAAGGCTCAAGCCCGCCCGGCCGCCAACGCGGCGTCCGGCTCACTTAACGGCTTTATCGAGGATCTGCTCTTCGGGGATGCCGTGGCCGCGATAGACGATGATACCTTTACGGTCGGCCACAATGACGGTCGGCACGGCAATAATCATATACTGCCTGATTATCTTTAAATCACGATCGAAAACAACCGGGTAGGTCATGCCGGTTTTCTTGATAAACAAGGCCGCCCTGGTTTCGGAATCGTTGCGCCCCACGTTGATCCCGATAAATTCCATGCCTTTTTTGCCATAGATTTTTTTCAGCTGATTAATCCTGGGGACCTCGTGTAAACAGTTGGGGCACCAGGACGCCCAGAAGACGAGCATGATCGGCTTGGTCCCGATCATCTCCTGCATGTTGATGGTGTTGCCGGCCATGGTTTTTGTGGCCGCGAAAGGCTTGAGTTTACTGCCGACCCGCTGGGCGAAAGAGGCAGTCGGCAGAACAAGGATCAGGGCCAGGATGAGTGTATACGACCATTTTTTTCTCATGGTGATTGTACTCCCAATAGTAAAGTAAAATAATTAAATGAAGTGCGGATGTTCATATCAGCATTTTACCGGCCTGAATAAAGAAGTACTCTGCCAGGCCGATCATAAACAGGGCAAGCGTTATTTTCATGGCGACGGTCCATCGCCCGGAGCGGGGGATGGAGACGAGCAGGCCGGAAAAAGTGCCGACGACCAGCAGGATCGCCCCCATGCCGAAGGCAAAGACAAAGAGCAGGGAGCCGCCCAGCAGCAGGTTTCGAGTCGTGGCAACATAGGTCAGCAGCACGCCCAGTACCGGCGCGGTGCAGGGACTGGACACCAGGCCCGAGGCCAGGCCCAGCGCAAAGACACCGGAAAAGCC
Source organism: bacterium BMS3Bbin14 (assembly GCA_002897615.1). Lineage (GTDB taxonomy): Bacteria > Desulfobacterota > Desulfobulbia > Desulfobulbales > Desulfobulbaceae > BMS3Abin13. Next base: position 296,760 of record BDTX01000021.1, on the reverse strand, counting down.
ATTGATCTTGATCCGTCCTCTCGGCCCGAAGGAAGGGATGTTGCAGACGCCGAGCATGCTCAGGCTGAAGAAGAGGATAATATTGCCCACCAGGAGAAAAACCCAGGGATTGGTGCTGATGGCGCCGAAAAAATGGCCGGTAGCCGCGGCAAAGATTCCCAGCAGGGCATAGGTCACGGCCATGCCGGTTACATAAGCCAGGGAGAGGAAGAAGCCCCGCAGTTTGGAGCCGCCCAGGTTGGTGTTGCCGATCACGCCCGCGGTCAGGGGGATCATCGGATAGACGCAGGGCGTCAGGCTGGCCAGCAGGCCGCCCAGGTAAGCGGCAGCAAATGAGAGCAGCAAGGAGGTCTGCAGGTACGTCGTCATCTGGCTGAGAAAATGTTCCATATTCGTCCTGAGCGGTTTTTATGAAATAAGAATCCGGTTCCCTCTCGGAGCAGGAGCAAAAAAGCACAATGTCATAAACATATAAATAGACCTTTATATGTTTATGACAAGAAATTTCCCCGCACTCTGCGTGATTGCCTGCCCGGTGATCGGCCAGTGTCCGTCAGGAAACGAAAATTTGCTTCGAGATCAGGTAAATGCAGACTCAGAGGCAGACAATATCCTGAATCCGTGACAGCTTGAGGTGATATTCCATACAATATGTGGAATCTATGGCATTATTGCTGAATAAACTCATTTTCCGTCACCGCGCCGCCATGCGGGGCTGTCGATAACGGCGCATTTGCGCCGTTATCGAACGATTATAGACTCAGAAACATATAAACAATAATTTATACTGAATGATGTCAGAAAGTAAAGATAAAACCTTACAGAAACAGGAAGGATCGGGCAACATTGTAGTACTGTATACAATGGTGGCCCAAGGTTGCATCGAATGCGGCCGCTGCCGGAAAGCATGCCGGTTTCTCCAGGCAAACGGCATGCCCAGGGGGTTTGCCGAAGAGGCCCTGGCCGGGCGGCCGGACCTGCGGGGGGTCTTTGCCTGCAGTCTCTGCGGCCTGTGCACGTCCGTCTGCCCCCAGGACATCGACCCGGCGGCGATGTTTGCCGAAATGCGCCGGGAGGCGGTGCGCCGCGGTCAAGGCCGGTTCCGACGGCATCGGGGCCTAATCAGCTATGAACGCTGGGGCGGCTCGCCGCTTCTGTCCTGGTACGGACTGCCGACGGGGTGCGATACGGTTTTCTTCCCCGGCTGCAGCCTCGCCGGCACCCGGCCCCGGCGAATTCTCCAGCTTTACGAACACCTCGAGCGTACGATTCCCGCGCTCGGCGTTGTCCTGGATTGCTGCACCAAGCCGTCCCACAGCCTGGGACGAACCCGGCACAGTGCCGACGTGTTCGGCGAGCTGGTCAGGGCGTTGCAGGCGGATGGCGTGCGAAACGTCCTGGTGGCCTGCCCGAGCTGTTACACCATGTGGCGTGATTACGGCGGCAAGATAACCGTGCGGACGCTCTACGAGGATCTGGCCGGCCGCGATATCGGCGGCCCGGCACAGTACCCGGCGACAGTGACCGTACACGACCCCTGCTCGGTACGGAATGAGACTCATATTCACGAGGCGGTTCGCAAACTGATTGCCGCCCGGGGCTTGCAGGTCGAGGAGATGCCGCATCACGGAACGACTACCGTCTGCTGCGGCGAGGGTGGAGCGGCTGGCTGCCTGGCCCCGCAGTTTGCCGACAACTGGGGCCGGATAAGAGAGCAGGAGGCCGCCGGCCGGCGGATCATCACCTACTGTGCCGGCTGCGTACACCTGCTGGGACGCAGGACGACAGTCAGTCATGTCCTGGACCTTTTTTTTGATCCTGACAAGACCCTGGCGGACCAGGTCAGGGTTGCCCGCCCGCCCCTGACCTGGCTGCATCGTTTCCTGCTGAAGGGCAAACTGCGCCGCCGGCTCAAACCGGCCATCATCGGCAGGCGGGGCGCGGATGGCCGGGTGCGGATGAAATAGTCCTGACCAGGGAACCTGGCAATCCCGGATCAGGCCGGGGGGTTGGCGTCAAGAACGTTACGGACCGACTCGGCCAGCCGCATAAAGGTCACCGGCTTCAGAAGAAGTTGCCGGGCCCCCTCTCGCAGGGCCGATTCTTCATTGAGCTGTTCACTGAAACCGGTACAGAGGATGACCGGCAGACCGGGCCGAATCCGGAGTATTTCATGCAGGAGTTCCAGGCCGGTCATCCCCGGCATGGTCTGGTCGGCGATGACCAGGTCGAAACGGTCCTTTTGCCGCTTGATCATGGCCAGTGCCTCCCGGGGGTCACCGGAGGTGGTGACGCTGTAGCCGAGCTGGCTCAGCATCATCCGGCAGGTTTCCCGGATAGGCTGTTCGTCATCCACAATCAGTACCGATTCGCTGCCTCCCGGCAGTGAGTCCTCATCGAGGTTCTGCACCACCACCGGTTTTTCAATGACGGGCAGCCTGATCGTGAAACAGGTGCGGTGCTCATCCGACTCCGCGGTGATTTCACCGCCCAGGTCGTGGACAATGCCGTGGACGACGCTCAGGCCCAGGCCGGTGGCGGACCCCGGATCCTTGGTTGTAAAAAAGGGCTCAAAGATACGGTCCATGATTCTCGGACTCATGCCGGGGCCGGTGTCTTCGACTTTAAGTTCAATGCCGGGGCCTCCCGCCAATATGGCGGCTCCCGGTCCCTGGCCGGCGGGCAGTTTGTCGAGGGTGACGGTCAGGACGCCGCCATGTTCGCGCATGGCCTGGAAGGAGTTGGTGCAGAGGTTTATAATCATCTGCCGGATCTGCGCCGGGTCCGCCAGCACCAAGGCCTCGGGCACATTGATATGCCGGACGATTTCAATGGTTGTCGGCAGAGAGGCGCGCAGCAATTTCAGGCTTTCCTTGAGCAGGGGGACAATGGCAACCGATATTTTCCGGTTGCCGGCCGCCTGGCGGCTGAAGGTAAGAATCTGCCGGACCAGGTCCGCGGCCCGGAGTCCGGCTTTACGGATATTCCGCAGATTTTTATAAATGGGGGAATCCGGTTTACTCTGCATGAGCGAGATGTCGGTAAAGCCGATAATCGCCCCGAGGATATTATTAAAATCATGGGCGATCCCCCCGGCAAGCGTGCCGATGGCCTCCATCTTCTGGGCCTGCTGCAACTGCATCTCCAGCGCAACTTCATGGGAGATATCGCGCTTGACTGCGACGAAATGGGTGATTGCGCCGGCCGCATCGCGCACCGGTGAAATCGAAACCCGTTCGGTATAGAGCGAGCCGTCCTTCCTGCGGTTGATGAGGCGGCCTTCCCAGACGGCACCCCGTTTCAGGGTCGCCCACATCTCCTCGTAGAAAACCTGGCCATGTTCGCCGCTTTTCAGAAGCCGCTGGTTGCGGCCAATGACCTCGTCCCGCGAGTAGCCGGTGATCCGGGTGAAGGCCGGGTTGACATATTCGATATTGCCCTCCACATCGGTAACGACAACGGATTCCCGGGTATGTTCAATAACCGTGGCAAGCAATTGCTGCTCTTTCTCGGCCTTGAGCCGTTCCGTAATGTCCTGCAAGATCGTCATCCCGCAACTGCGGTCGAAAAAAACAAAAGGGGCGGAGGTGATTTCAACATCTTTGACCAGTTTGCCGGGCAGGATAATTTTGATGACGGCCGGATCGGTGGGTTCCCCCCGCAGAACAGCTGCGAAACGATTTCGCACCATTTTTTTATAGTCCGGGTGGACAAAAGCAAAGATGTTCCTGCCGATCAGGTTGTCTCCATTCCCGGCCCCGAACAGATCGACAACTGAGCGGTTGGCATATTTGAGACGCCCCCTGTCATCATAGACAATGATGCCGATGGGACTGATGTCGAGCAGCCGGAGGAGCTGCTCGCCGGCGGCCCGTTGTCTTTTTTCATCATCAACACGGCTCATCGACCGTTTAAGGGCGTAGCAGAGCAAAAAAAGCACGCCGATCGTGAGAGCCGCCGCCGCCAGCCACTGGTTGCGGAAGGCCTGCATGTTGGCCAGAACCTGGTCTTCCGGGGTGGAAACGGCAATGGACCAGAAATGCCCCCCGGGCAGAGTGATCGGCATGAAGACGGCGTGATATTTTATCCGCTTCCCGGGATCGTCCTCTTGCCGGAACATAAAGGTCGCGCTGCCCCGCCCCCCGGCCGTCATCTTTTCCGTCAGGCTCTGGAACCCCGACGAACCAGCGACAAGGCTCCGGATCCGGCGGCCGAAATCCTCGTGCTGCGGGCAGAAGATGACGATGCCTTTCTGATTGATCAGCCAGAACCGTTTGCCATGATTTTCTTTCATGGTCTGTAAAAAATTTTTGGCGAGGCTGTCAAAGGAGACAAGGAAAGTGATGCTGCCGGCAAAGCGATTGTTCTCGAAAACCGGCCGGGAAAAGCGGACGTATTTATGCCCTCTAACCATTACCACGCCGAGCAAAGGTTTCCTAAAGGCGGCTCCGGCCGGAGATTGAGGCCTCCGGGCCGTGTCCCTGCCCGAGCCGTCTCTAGCGACCGGCACCCGGTAGATAATCTTGCCGCTCCGGTCACGGCGGGTAATGGCGATCAGCCAGGGCTTATGGATGGCGTAAAAATCAGTCATCATTCTCCGGCCGATCTCGTTGAAATGAATGACCGGGGGCTGGGCCGCACCATAGTTGAGCGCCCTTCCGTACATGGAGAAAAAATGCTCCAGTCCCAGGGCTGACTGCCGGATCGTCATCATCTGTTCCCGGTTAAAGGCGTCAATGGTTTTCTTTTTGACCGCGAGGTATGGCAGGTAAAAAAGGACGAGGAGGCCGCCGAGCATGACCAGGACAAGACATGCGCGCAGGACATTGCGCAGGATGTTTATTTTTTTACAAGAGGACAAAAAACCGGCCTTTTTATGGTACTGTTATCGGCACCGCAGAAGCGGACAAACTGAAGGCATGGGCGAGCCTTTTCTTTTAAGTTAACTATAGCAGAACAAATTGTTTTTTCAAAAAAATACATAAATTCACGCTCTCTTTCTTTTTGTTCCGGAACAATGCTGGTATAAATTAAAATGGCTGTTTTTATTGTCTGAATCCGAACCGGGACCCCCATGATCAAGCTCCATCAGTCCAACCGGCTGGAACGTCTCCTGGCGCTGCTCTGCGCCGTTCTGGACGAACCCCCGGCCGACCCCCTGGCCCCGGAAATGATCGTGGTGCAGAATCCGGGCATGGCCCGCTGGCTCTCGCAGCAGATCGCCTTGCAGACCGGTATCGCCGCCAATTTCGTCTTCCCGCTGCCGGCCCGTTTCGCCTGGCAGGTCTTTGCCTCCCAGCTGGGCGAGCTCCCGGAGCAAGTCGGCTTTGAACGTTCGGTTATGCAATGGCGGATCCTGGGCCTGCTGCCCGAACTCTGCCGCGATCGGCGTTTCGCGGAGGTGGCCGGCTACCTGCGGGACGACCGGGACGGCCGCAAGGCCTTCCAGCTTGCCGGCCGGCTCAGTGATCTCTTTGACCAATACCTCGTTTTCCGGCCTGAGATGCTGATCGAGTGGGAAGAGGGCCGGGACGAACAGTGGCAGGCCGAACTGTGGCGCCGCCTGACCGCCTCGAACCGCCGGCACCGGGCCCGCCTTGTCCATGACTTTCGCAAGTTGCGGCAGCGCGGCGGCCTCTCCCCTGCCGGCCTGCCCCGGCGGGTTTGTTTCTTCGGGATCAGTTCCCTGGCCCCGGTCTACCTGGAACTGGTTGACGCGGTCAGCGCCCTGACCGAGGTCCATCTCCTGCACCTGAGTCCCTGCCGCCATTACTGGGGGGACCTGGCCTCGGCCGGGGAGATGGCCCGGAAACGGGCCGCCTGGCGGCGCCGGCAAAAAACGGATGTCAGCGAGTATTTCGAGGCCGGCAACCCCCTCCTGGCCTCGCTCGGCACCGTGGGCCGGGAGTTTTTCCGCCAGCTCGTCGACCTGCAGGTGCAGGAGAACGAGCAGTATGTAAAACCTGAAGGCCGGAGCCTGCTCGCCCGGTTGCAGGACGACATTCTTGATCTCGTCGACCGCACGGAGCCGGGCCGGGAACCCCTGCCGCTGGCCGCGGCCGACCGCTCAATCCAGTTTCATGTCTGTCATAGCCCGTTACGCGAAATAGAGGTGCTCCACGACCGGCTTCTCGATCTGTTTACCGCCGGCGCCGATCTCAAACCCGCCGATATCCTGGTCATGGCCCCGGATATCGAAACGTATGCCCCGGCGGTGGCCGCCGTGTTCGGCGCGGCCGCAGCTGAGAAACGAATCCCCTGGTCCCTGGCCGACCGTTCGTTTCGCGAAGAGCAATCCCTGGCCGGGACCTTCCTTTTCCTGCTGGACCTGCCAACCAATCGTTGTGCCGCGCCGGCCGTGCTCTCGCTTCTGGAAACCCCGGCCGTGCGCCGCCGCTTTGCCGTCGAAGAGGAGGAGTTGGCCCGGGTCCGCGCCTGGCTGCGGGAGAGCGGTATCCGCTGGGGGCTTGATGCCGGACACCGCCGGGAACTCGGCCTGGAGATGTCCGGACTGCATACCTGGTCTTTCGGCCTGGACCGCTTGCTGCTCGGCTATATTGCGGGAGCTGGCGAGCTCTACCAGGGGATAGCCCCCTGTGCCGCCGCCGCGGGCGGCGAAGCGGCATTGCTGGGCAGGCTGGCCGAATTTCTCGACCGGCTGCGCGACTGGCACGGCCGCCTGCGGGAGGCCCGGTCGGCCGGGGACTGGACCGAGCTCCTGCTGCGGCTGCTGGATGATTTTTTTGCTCCGGCCGGCGATGAAGACGACCATGATGCCCTCCCCGAACTACGGGAAACCATTGTTGACTGCCTGGGCCAGTGTCAACGGGCCGGTTTCGCCGGCCTGCTCAGTCCGGTGGTGATCAAGACCTGTTTCGAACAGGCCCTGAGCGCGCCGTCCCCCGGCCAGGCCTTTCTCTCCGGCCGGGTGACCTTCTGCAACATGGTGCCCATGCGCTCGGTGCCCTTTCGCGTCATCTGGCTGCTGGGCATGAACGACAGCGATTATCCCCGCAACCAGCGGCCGGCAACGTTTGATCTCATGGCCGGGACGCCGCGACTTGGTGATCGAAACCGCCGGAATGACGACCGTTATCTCTTTCTCGAAGCCCTGCTTTCGGCCCGGGAGGTCCTCGCTGTCTCCCGGGTGGGCCGGGACCGGCGTGACAACAGCGTCCGGCCGCCATCGGTGGTGGTGGCGGAACTGCAGGACTATATCGACCGCTCCTTTTCCTCGGACGCCGGCAGGGCCTGCCGGCAGCTGACGGTGGAACATCCCCTGCAGCCCTTCAGTCCCCGCTGCTTCGACGGTTCGCCCGGCCGGGCAAGTTACGCGGAGCAATGGCTGCCGATCCCGGGGCCGGCGACGGAGCCGCCGCCGTTCTTGTCCTCGCCGTTGCCCGCGGCCGGGGAAGAACAGCGCCAGGTGGCGGTCAAGGATCTGGTCCGGTTCTGGTCGCACCCGGTTCGGTTTTTTCTGCAGGAGCGGCTGGGGCTCCGGCTCCGGGCCGCCGATGAACTCCTCCCTGAAAACGAACCCTTCCTGCCGGAGCCGCTGCAACGCTATGCCCTGGGCCAGGCGGCCGTGGCCGCCGTGCTGGCCGGCCAGGGGAACGAGGAGCAGTTGCAATGGCTGCAGGCCACGGGCGCGCTGCCCCACGGCAGCTTCGGGGTCAACCTCTTCCATGAACTGGCCCGGCTGGCGGCCGGGCTGGCCGCCACGGTCACCCCGCTGCTGGCAGACCCCGTGGCTGCCCTGGACGTTGCCGCGGAGATTGACGGCTTCCAGCTCAGCGGCCGGCTCGACGGACTGTATGGCGGCGGCTGTGTCCGCTATCGCGCCGCCCGGCTCAAGGGCCGGGACCTGCTGAGCCTCTGGCTGCAGCACCTGGTCCTCAATCTCCTGGCCCCCCGGCAATGCGCCCTCAAGAGCTGCCACGTGGCGACCGACCGGACCGTGCGGCTCCGGCCGGTTGCGGACCCGGGCGCCGAACTGCGGCAGCTGCTGGAGCTGTACCGGCAGGGGCTTGGCGAGCCGCTCCGCTTCTACCCGGAAACCAGCCGGGCCTGGCTGGAGGCCTGGCGGGCGGGCAAGGGCCGGGAAGCCGAGGCGGCGAAAAAAACCTGGACCGGCGGCTTCCGCCGGCCGGGCGAGGGCGAAGACCCGGCCTACCGGATCGCCTTCCAGGGGGACCACCCCCTGGAGAGCCCGTTCCCGGCGCTGGCCCAGGCGGTCTTCGGGCCGCTTTTCGCCCACCTGGAGGATGACGATGCAGACCTTTGATCCGCTCGCCTTTCCCCTGACCGGCCAGCAGCTCATCGAGGCCAGCGCCGGTACCGGCAAGACCTACAGCATCGCGCTCCTGTACCTGCGGCTCATCCTTGAGCGCCGGCTCGAGGTAGATGCCATCCTGGTGGTGACCTTTACCGTCAGCGCCACCGAGGAGCTGCGCGGCCGGATTCGCACCCGGCTGCGGGAGGCCCTGGACGTGCTGGAGGGCAGGAACGTGCCCGGCGACGATCCGGCGCTCACCCGCCTCCTGGCGGGGATCGAGGACCGCCGGCAGACCGCGACGCTGCTGATCGACGCCCTGACCCGCATGGACGAGGCGGCCATTTACACCATTCACGGTTTCTGCCAGCGCATGCTGCAGGACCATGCCTTTGAGTCCGGCTCGCCCTTTGAGGCGGAGCTGCTGGAAAACGAACAACCGCTGCGGCAACAGATTATCGAGGATTTCTGGCGCCGGCGCTTTTACCCGGTTTCTCCGGCCGAGGCCGCCTGGGCGGCCAAACAGTGGGGCGACCCGGCCGGCCTGCTCAGGGTCCTGCACCCGCTCCCGGCCCGCGCCGAAATGGCCTGGGTGCCTGATCCGGCAGCAGATGATCCGGCAAGGCGGCGCCGGGAGGCCGAGGACCGTTTCCAGGCCGTGCAGCAGGCCTGGCCCCGCTACCGGGCCGAAGTCGCGGATATCCTGGCCCATGACCCCTGCCTGAAGCGTGATAAAAACAAAAGCTACGGCCGGGAGCGGGTGCACCTGGCCCTGACCGGCATGGATACGCTGGCCGCGGCCGGCGAGATGGCATGGGAGCTGCCGGATTGCGTCTCCCTGCTGGCGGCCTCGGTGATGGCCGGGCTGCTCAAGGGAAAAAAAATCCTGCCGCCCCTGCCGTTTTTTCAACTGTTTGATGCGTTTTACCTGGCCCACGGCGTTTTTCTCCGCGCCAGCCGGGTCCGGGTCCTGCTCGACGCCTGGGACTTCATCCGTTCCGAGCTGGAGCGGCGCAAACGCGACCAGGCCCGGATGTCTTTCGACGACCTGTTGAGCGGCCTTGACCGGGCCCTTGCCGGCAGCGGCGGCGCCCTGGTCCGGCGAATCCGCAATCGTTTTGCCGTGGCCCTGGTGGACGAATTCCAGGATACCGACCCCCTGCAGTACCGAATTTTCCGGCGGATATTCGGCCTTGACCCGGCCGCCGGCCTGTTCATGATCGGCGATCCCAAGCAGGCCGTTTACTCCTTTCGCGGGGCCGATATTTTTACCTATATCCAGGCCAAAAAGGATACGCCGGCAGCGGGCCACCATACAATGTCCACCAATTACCGTGCAACCGGCGCCATGGTGCAGGCGGTCAACCGGCTGTTTGCGGGGCGGGACTCCTTCATCTTTGCCGGGGACATCCCCTTTGCCCCGGTACAGGCCGGCGGCCGGGCCGATGAAAAACCACTGCTGCTCGACGGTGCCCCGGCGCCGCCCCTGACGGCCCTGGTCCTGCCGGCGGCGCAACTGGCCGCGGCGGGAAAAGAAACCATAGCCAAGGACCGGGCCGAGGGGACTGCCGCCGCCTGGTGCGCGGCCGAGATTGCCCGCCTGCTCGCCATGGGGCGGCGGCAGGCGGCAACCATCGGCGACGAGCCGCTTGGCGCCCGGGACCTTGCCGTGCTGGTCCGCACTCATCACGAGGCGGCCGTTATGCGGCAGGCCCTGCGGGAGCGGGATATTGCCAGCGTCTATTACAGCCAGGATTCGGTCTTGGCGACGGACGAGGCCCGGCAGATGCAGGAGGTGCTGGCGGCGCTCCTGGCGCCGGGCGATGAACCGCAGGTGCGCAACGCCTTAGTTACTGACCTTTTCGGGCTCGATGGCCGGGAGCTGGACCAACTGGCCCGTCATGAACTGGAATGGGCACGGCTGCTCGGGACCATGCGGAACTACCAGGAGACCTGGCAACAGCGCGGTCCGAACGTCATGTTCCTGACCCTGGTGGCCGAGCGCCGGGTCGTCCGCCGGCTGCTGGCCCGGCCTGACGGCGAACGGCGGCTGACCAACTTTCTCCACCTGGCGGAACTCCTGCAGGAGGCCGCCGAACAGCAGCCGGGCATGGACGGGCTGCTGCGCTGGTTGCAAGACCAGATAGCCAACCCCGCCCCGGAGGCCGCCAGCCAGCAGTTACGCCTGGAGAGCGATGAAAACCTGGTCCGCATCGTCACCATCCATAAGGCCAAGGGGTTGGAATACCCGGTGGTCTTTCTGCCCTTTGCCTGGAACTGCCGTCCGGTCCGCCGGGATGCGGTTTTTACCTTCCACGACCCGAAGGCGGATTTCCGCTTCACGGTCGACCTGGGCAGCGAAAATAATGAGTATTACCGGCTGGCCGAGCAGGAGCGGCTGGCCGAGGACCTCCGCCTGCTCTATGTCGCCGTGACCCGGGCGCGCTACTGCTGTTACTGGTGCTGGGGCAGGATCAGCGGCATGGACAACACGGCCCTGGCCTGGCTGCTGCACCGGCGGGACGCGAAGACGGTACCGGTGCTGAAAAGCCTCGGCGAAAAACGGATCCGGGAGGATATCACCAACCTGAACAACGCCGGGCGGCTCGTTAATTGTCCGCCCTGGCCGGATTCGTCTGCCGCCCCGGCAGCGGTCCCGGCGACCGGTCATGACGGGGCCGGCCTGGCCGTCAAGGTCTTTCATGGCAGCATCGACCGGGAATGGCGGATCACCAGTTATTCGCAGCTTGCATCAAGCCCCGGTCCGCAGCCCCGGCAAGCCGGTGAAAACCTGGACCTGGCGGATACCGCACCCTTGGCCGAAGAACCCCTTTCCGTCTTCAACTTTCCCAGGGGTCCGGCGGCCGGGACCTGCCTGCACGGACTGCTGGAACAGCTTGATTTCCCCCGGGCCGGCGGCGGGGAGATGCGGGACCTGGTGCAGGACAGCCTGCAGCGGTTCGGCTTTGACCGCCTCTGGACGCCGGTGGTGTGCCGATGGCTGACAAACATCCTGGATACCCGGCTGGCCCCGGACAGCGATTTTTGTCTGCGCCGGTTGCCAGGAGACGACCGGCTGACGGAGATGGCCTTTTATTTCTCCCTGACCGGCCTGGATCTTGACCGTTTCAACCGGGTGCTGACCGCTTTCGCCATCCGGCCGCTCGAGTTTCCCGCCCCCCGGCTGCACGGCTTGATGAAGGGCTTTATCGACCTGGTCTTTCGTTTCCAGGGCCGCTTTTTTCTCGCCGATTACAAGTCCAACTACCTGGGCTCCGGCCTGCCGGCCTATCGACCCGAACAGCTGGCCGGCGCAATGGCGGAACACCGCTACGACCTGCAGTATCTTATCTACACCGTGGCCCTGCACCGCTACCTGGGCCGCCGGCTGAACGGTTACGACTATGACGCCCACTGCGGCGGCGCCTATTACCTCTTTCTGCGGGGCCTGGACCCGGCCGCCGGCCCGGCGAGCGGAATCTACTTTACCCGGCCGCCGCGGGAACTGATCGAGCAGCTGGACTCCTGCTGCCGGGGACGGGAGGACGACTGATGCGCGCCCTTCTTGAACAGGCGGCGGCCCGGGGCCAACTGCGGCAGATCGACCTGCATGTCGCCCTGTTTCTTGAAAAACTGGCCGGCGGCGACAGTCCCGGGCTGCTCCTGGCCGCGGCCCTGGCCAGCCGGGCGGTTGGCGAAGGGCACATCTGCCTGCCGCTGGACCACGTGGCCGGCAAACCCGTCCTCGCCCCGGAGCCGATCTGCAAGGCGCCGGAGTTGTCCACCTGGCGCGGGCAACTCCTGGCCAGCGGCGTGGTGGCCGGGCCGGACGGCCGGACCCCGCTCGTTCTTGATCCCGATGACCGGCTTTACCTGGCCCGCTATTTCAACTGTGAGCGGACGATCGGCGAGGACCTGCTCCGCCGCAGCCGGGGAATCGCGGCCGTGGATGAAGAAAGGGCCGGGCAGCTCCTGGCCCGCCTTTTTCCGGCAGCGCCAGAAATAGACTGGCAGCAGCAGGCCGCCGCGGTGGCGATTTTAAAACAGTTTGTCGTGATCTCCGGCGGCCCGGGAACGGGCAAAACCCATACGGTGGCCCGGATCCTGGCGCTGTTGCAGACCCTGGCCGGCAATTCGCTGCGGATCGGTCTCGCCGCCCCCACGGGCAAGGCCGCGGCCCGGTTGCGGGAATCGATCCGCACGGCCAGAAACACGCTGGCCCCCGATCTCGCCGCCGTGGTCCCGGACGAAACCCGGACCCTGCACCGGTTGCTCGGCTTTATGCCGCATGACCATGCCTTCCGGTACAACCGGGACAATCCCCTGCCCCTCGACCTGCTGGTGCTGGACGAGGCCTCGATGATCGACGTACCGCTCATGACCGCCCTGATCGAGGCCCTGCCGGCGGCCGCCCGGCTGATCATGCTTGGTGACCGCGACCAGTTGACCTCGGTGGAGGCCGGCAGCCTGTTCGGTGACATCTGCGCCGGCCGGGAGCCCGGCTGGTCAGCCCCGCTGTGCCGCCGGCTGCGGCGCCTGACAGGCAGGGCGCCGGACCCCGGAGCCGGGGAAGAGTCGTTTGCCGACTCCGTTGTCCTGCTGCGCACCAGTTACCGCTTTGCCGCGGCCAGCGGTATCGCCGCCCTGGCCGGGGCCGTTAACAGCGGCAGCCGCAAAGCCCTGGCCGGGGTACTGGCCGGCCATTTTCATGATTTCACTATGCACCAGGTGGAAAAAGAAAACCTGCGGCAATGGCTGGTCGAGCGAATCGTCCCCGGATTCCGGGACTGCTTTGCCGCCGCCGATCCCGGGACGGCCCTGGCCGCCCTGGCCCGTTTCCGCATTCTCTGTTGTGTACGGGAAGGCGGGGCCGGGGTGGCGGGAGTGAACCGGATCGCCGAACAGGCCCTGCGCGCCCGGGGCATGATCACCGGCAGCGATCCGTGGTACCGGGGCAGGCCGGTGATGATCACCAGCAATCATTACGGCCTGCAGCTCTTTAACGGCGATACCGGCATCCTGTGGCCGGACGACCGGGACCGGCTGTGGGCCTGGTTTCTGCATGCCGACGGCACCCTGCATCCGGTGGCGCCGGCCCGGCTGCCGGCACACGAGACGGCCTATGCCATAACGGTGCACAAGGCCCAGGGCTCCGAATTCGCCGAGGTGCTGTTGATCCTGCCGGCGCAGGACAGCCGGGTCCTCTGCCGGGAACTGATCTATACCGGCGTCACCCGGGCCCGGACCAAGCTGGAGCTATGCGGCGACCGGCGTTTGCTCGACCTGGCCGTGGAGCGCCGGGTCAACCGCTATTCCGGCCTGGCGCAGAGATTGAGTACGTGAAACCGCCTGGTTATATATCCTGTGATGAGTTACAAAAAAGCTGTTCCAGGTCGGTCTATTCCGGGGCGCCGCTTAAAATTATAATGCACATCGGAAATTTCTTTTGTAAACCTGAGAAGGCATAACATCGGCCAATGAATCGGATCGCCCGTAAAGGGGAAAGGATTGCCATGGATATGAGAAAACTTGATGTCTTCTGTAAAATCGTGGAGCTGAAAAGCTTTACCCGGACCGCCGAGGCCGTGCTCTTGTCTCAGCCCACGGTCAGTGAACATATCCGCAGCCTTGAGGAAGAACTGGGCTACAAGCTGTTTGACCGGCTGGGCCGCGAAGTCGAGCCGACCCCGGTCGGCCTGATCCTGTACGATTACGGCAAAAAGATACTGCGCCTCCAGCATGAGGCGCTGCAGGCGGTGGAACACTACGGCGGCAGACTGATCGGCCGGATCAAGATCGGTTCGGGCACCATCCCCGGCACCTATATTCTTCCCGAACTGATCGGCCGTTTCCGCAGCCGCTATTCGTCGATCAAGGCCACCCTGCGCATTGCCGGCTCACGACTCATTGCCCGGGAAGTGCTGGCCGGCGAGCTTGAGATCGGCGTGGTCGGCGCCCGCTGGAATGAAAACGGCCTGCAGTGGCAGAAGGTCTTCGGCGACGAACTGGTCCTGATCGTCCATGCCGGGCACCCGTGGGCCGGCCGCAAGGAAGTGGACCTGGATGAAGTGATAGCGGAGCCTTTTATTCTGCGGGAACGGGCCTCGGGAACCCGCAAGGTCATCGAGCAGATTCTCGAAGAGCACGGCATCAAACCATCCGATTTGAAAGAGGTGGCCGAGATCGGCTCCACCTCGGCGGTCAAGCAGGCGGTCAGGGCCGGGCTCGGCATTTCCATCCTCTCCGGCCGGTCGGTGGAGCAGGATGTCCTCTGCGGCGCGCTGGTGACCGTTCCCATCGCCGGAATCCGGCAGATGCACCGTCCCTTTTTCCTGATCCAGCGAAAAAACCGGGCCCTGTCCCCGGTGGCGAACGTGTTCCTCAAGTATATTTTACAGGAGGCGGGGCTTGAGTCGATCTGAGCCGAAATTATCATGAAGAGGTTGAACGATTTTCAGCCGGAAAAAATAATGTTGTTGCACAACGTACGGAGAAATCAATGAACTACTCCAATGAAGTCGAACAGATGCACTGCGTCGCCCAGGGGCCTAACCACGGTCCGGCGCCCATTCCCCAGGAAGGGGGCTGGAACCAGGTCCGCGAGGTCACGGACATAAACGGCCTGACCCACGGGGTGGGCTGGTGTGCGCCCCAGCAGGGGGCCTGCAAGCTGACCCTCAATATCAAGCAGGGCATTATTGAAGAGGCGCTGATCGAGACCGTCGGCTGCACGGGCATGACCCATTCGGCAGCCATGGCCGCCGAGATCCTGCCGGGCAAGACCATCCTGGAGGCCCTGAACACGGACTTGGTCTGTGACGCCATCAACGTGGCCATGCGGGAACTTTTTCTGCAGATTGTCTACGGCCGCAGCCAGTCGGCGTTCTCCGAGGGCGGCCTGCTGATCGGCGCCGGTCTCGAGGACCTGGGCAAGGGGCTGCGCAGCGTTACCGGCAGCATGTACGGGACCAAGATAAAAGGCCCGCGCTACCTGGAGATGGCGGAAGGGTATGTCCTGGAGCTGGCCCTTGACCAAAATGACGAAATCATCGGTTACAAGTTCGTCAACCTGGGCCGGATGATGGACGCGATCAAGGACGGGATCGACCCGGCCGAGGCGCTGGCCCGGGCGACCGGAACCTACGGCCGTTTTGACGAGGCTGTCCGGATTATTGATCCACGTAAACAGTAGGGGTGAACGATAATGACACTTTTTGCAGGATATGAACGAAGAATTACGGCCATAGAAGAGGCTCTGCACAAGTACGGGCTGGCGGACCTGGACGAGGCCCGGCGGCTTTGCGACACAGCGGGTGTCGACGTCTACGCCATTGTCAAGCAGGTGCAGCCCATCTGCTTCGACAATGCCTGCTGGGCCTATGTGCTCGGCGCCGCCATTGCCCTGAAAAAGGGCCACAAACAGGCGGCGGAAATCGCCGCCGACCTGGGCGAGGGGCTGCAGGCCTTCTGTATTCCGGGCTCGGTTGCCGCCGAGCGCCAGGTGGGAATCGGCCACGGCAACCTTGCCGCCATGCTGCTCAGCGAAGAGACCCGCTGTTTTGCCTTCCTGGCCGGCCATGAGTCTTTTGCCGCCGCCGAGGGGGCCATCGGTATCGCCAGGTCCGCCAACCTGGTGCGCACCAAGCCGCTCAAGGTCATCCTGAACGGCCTGGGCAAAGATGCCGCCCAGATCATCTCCCGGATCAACGGCTTCACCCATGTGGAAACCAGGATGAACTATGCGGACGGGACCCTGCAGGTCCTGCAGGAAACCTCTTATTCCAGCAACGAACGGGCCAAGGTACGGTGTTTCGGCGCCGATGACGTCCGGGAAGGAGTGGCCATTAATCATCTCGAGGGCGTTGACGTGTCGATTACCGGCAACTCCACCAATCCGACCCGCTTCCAGCATCCGGTGGCCGGCATCTACAAGAAGGAGTGCATGCAGCAGGGCAAGCGTTATTTTTCCGTGGCCTCGGGCGGCGGCACCGGCCGCACCCTGCACCCGGACAACATGGCGGCCGGCCCCGCCTCCTACGGCATGACCGATACCATGGGCCGGATGCACTGCGACGCCCAGTTCGCCGGCAGTTCTTCGGTGCCCGCCCACGTGGACATGATGGGCTTTATCGGCCTGGGCAACAATCCCATGGTCGGCGCCTCGGTAGCGGTAGCCGTAGCCCTGAGCCAGGCGGTCGCCTGAAGCCGGGCCGGCGCGGGGAGGGCTGCGGGAATCAGCGCATGGGCGGGGCATACTGGATGCCGCCCCGGTCCCACAGAGCATTGAGGCCGCGGGCGATTTTCAGGGGTGAATCCCGACCGACATTGCGCGCGTAGATCTCACCGTAATTGCCTACCTGCTTGATGATCCGGTAGGCCCAGGTGGCGGCCAGGCCGAGGCCTTTGCCCTTGATGCCTTCCTCGCCCAGCAGGCGGAGAACAGCCGGGTCGGCGGACTTCTTCATTGCATCGACGTTTTTGGAGGTCACCCCCAGCTCTTCGGCATCGATCATGGCAAACAGGGACCACCTGACAATATTGAACCAGCCGTCATCGCCCTGCCGGACCACCGGGCCCAGGGGATCTTTGGAGATCATCTCCGGCAAGACCACGGCATCATCCGGATTGGCCAGGGTCAGCCGCAGGCTGTAGAGCCGGGACCGGCCACCGGTCAGCACGTCGCAGCGGCCGGCGGCAAAACCCTTGGCGGCCTGGCCGAAGGTGTCGAAGAGTACCGGCTTATAGGTCATTTTTTTCGTCTTGAACCAGGCGGCCAGGTTTTGCCTGGCCGCAGTGGCGTCGGCCTGGATGCAGATGGCCGCACCGTTCAGCTCCCCGGCGCTTTTGGCCCCGATTTTTTTGCTCACCATGAAGCCCTGGCCGTCATAGAAACTGACGCCGGCAAACTTCAGGGCCAGCGAGGTGTCACTGGTCAGGGTCCAGGCGGTATTCCGGGACAGGATGTCGATCTGCCCCGTCTGCAGGGCGGTAAAGCGCTCTTTTGCCGTCAGCGGGACAAACTTGACCTTGTTCTTGTCGCCGAGCACGGCCGCGGCAACGGCCCGGCAGATATCGACATCCAGGCCCGTCCAGTTGCCCTTTGCGTCAGGGCTTGAAAAACCCGGCAGCCCGGTTGATACGCCGCACCGCACCACGCCTTTTTTCTGAACATCATCCAGGGTCGAGGCCCGGGCGGCAGAGACGAGCATCAGCAACACCACAACTATGATAACCGACACGTTCCGCATACTGTTCCCGTCGAATATTCCGTCTTGATGAAATCAACATAATCCTGCCGGACAACGCCGACAGGTACATTAATCATACTCGCAAAGAGCAAAAAAACCAGTTCTCTTTCATCGCTGATAATGTTTTCTCCGGGAAAAATGCGGAACAAAGCCGGGTCATGTTATGATGGCGGATTCAGGGTCCTGCAAAAATAAAATCGATGTTTGTGTAAATTGTTTGAGGTTATGCGCGTGATTGAATTTCTTTCTTTTTTCCGGCCGGTCCGGGGAGGGAAAAGATGAGGGTACGGCCCGCCGGGACCGGACGGCGGCAGCAGCAGCCGACATCCCGCCGGTTGGCCGTCCTGTGCCTGTGCCGCCGGGACCGGGACGGGAGCGTGGTCCAGGTGCATATCGACCGCCTCATCCACGGTTCATCCCTGGCCGGGCCGGACCGCCAGCTGGCCGTGATGCTGGTCCGGGGAGTGCTGCGCCAGCAACAGTTTCTGGATGCGGTTATCGCCCGTTTCTCCAGCGTTCCGCCGGGCAAGATGAAACCGCTTACCCTGATGGCGTTGCGGGTGGGCGTCTACCAGCTTTTTTTCCTGGATCGCATCCCCGCCTCAGCGGCAGTGAACGAGACCGTGAAGGTCCTGCGGGCGGAGAAACAGCCGCGCTGGCTCATCAATTTCGTCAACGGCGTTTTAAGGACCGTTGCCCGGCAAAGGGCGTCGCTGCCCGGTCCCGACGTGGCCGGTAAAAACGGGACTCCAATACTCAACCATCCCGACTGGCTGCTGCGGCGCTGGCGGGCGCGCTACGGTCCAGAGCGGGCAGAGGAAATATGCCGCCAAAACAACCTGGAGCCGCCTCTTACCCTGCGGGTCAATACCCGGTTGATCAGCCGCGAGGCGCTGGCCGACCGCTGCCGTAGCGCGGGACACGAGGTGCGAAACGGCAGCTATGCGCCGGACGCCCTGATCCTGGAATCCGGGGCCGGAGCGATTGCCAACCTGCCCGGCTTTGCCGAGGGGTTCTTCCAGGTCCAGGGCGAGGCGGCCCAGCTGGCCACCTTACTGCTCGCTCCGTTTGCAGCGGGCCGGAGTTACCTGGACGCCTGTGCGGGACTGGGCGGCAAAACCGGCCACCTGGCTCAACTCCTGCCCGCCGGCGCGGAACTGACCGCAGTGGAACCCGACCCCCGGCGTTTCGCCCTGCTGGGAGAAAACCTGCGCCGGCTGGGGGCCGACGGGAATATCACCCTCTTTAACGGCGGCCTTGACGAGTTTGCCCAGTCAGGCGGGAAGCGCTTTGACGCCATTCTCGTCGACGCCCCCTGTTCCGGCACCGGCGTCATCCGCCGTCATCCCGATATCCGCTGGAATCGACAGGAGGATGACCTGCGGTCCTATCAGCGGCAGCAGGGTCTTCTTCTCCACGCCGCGGCATCCCTGCTGGCCCCCGGCGGCATCCTGGTCTATGCGACCTGCAGCCTGGAACCGGAGGAAAACCAGCAGGTCATTGCCGCCTTCCGCAAAACGCACAGCGGTTTCACCCCGGCCGATTGCCGTGATTTCCTGCCGCCGGCGGCCGGCCGGCTCATTGCGGCCAACGGCTGTTTTTATCCCACCCCGGCTGACGGCCTGGACGGTTTTTTTGCCGCCCGCCTTGAATATATTTCATCATAAGATGCTCTGCGGTCCTGTCGTGCGGCCGGATTTTGCATATAGTTTTCTGCCCAAAGTAATATCTTGATCCGTGAGTGTTCGGGAACGGTGTTGATTATCCTGCTGTGATATCAATGAGTTGCCAAAGCAGCAGAGGCACCGTTATCGGGCGCCCCGCAGGGCGGCAAGGTGAAGGCCGGAGAACTAATTTATTCGGCAACAATACAATAAATTCCACATGTTGCACATTAGTATCACCTCAAGCGGTCACCCTTTTGGTCCTGTATCTCTTATTCAGATTCTCATCTTCAGTTAGATGCCCGGCTGAAATGCTCACACCAGTCATCGGCGGAAAGATAGACATCATTTTTCAGGCAAATGCCGTCATCCTTACGGGTTGAACCATAGGCCGAGCCGAGGGAGGTCATGCCTTTGAAAATTGATTCCAGGTATACCGGACTATTACGAAAATTAAGGCAATTCAGGCAAATAGACTTGGCTGATATCTTTTGCATGGTCATATTCTCAAGTATATTTATTTTTTTTATAGTACTCATTGATGCCCTCTTGGACGTGCCGCGCGACATCCCTATCTCAATGGCAACTGTCCCGGCGGGGGTGGCACTTCCTCGACAAACCTTCACTGGTGGCAAAAAAAGCCTACGATAAGACTCAGCCTCTTCTCTATTCCGTCTGCCCTTATCGTAGGCCGAATTAGCGGTGACGGTGAACGCTTGCTATCAACGGGCAAGGTTCTGCCAGTAATGTGCGAAGACAATGGTTGACAGAATAAATCCCAGAGTGACATTAACTACGACGCCGGCAGAGAAAGCCCAAAATGGCTTACTGCCGGCTGAGACCAATTCACGGAAACGGGTAGTAAGACCTATACTGAAAAAACAGAAAATAAAGGCCCATGTGCGCAATGCTTTAATAGGGCCAACCAGCAAGGGCTTTAACACCTTATCATAATCTGCCAGGCTGTAGTGACTGGCGACAAGTGTCATTATCAGGCAAGCCAGGAAAAACCCCAGCACAAACTTGGGGAATCGCCACCAGATCTCTTTTGGATCTGGTTTGGTGCCGGTTTTACGATCCCACCAGGTAGTGGAAATAATGGCCATGATAAAGGCCCAAATCCCAATCCAGATATCGCGGCCCACGACCTTCATCAGTGTAAATCCCCAAACAGCGGCATCAGGCGACCCAGGAATTCCCTTCACATGACCGGCCAGATTACCATAGGTCTCTGCGGCCGCGAAACCGGCAGCATCAGCAAATTCAGAGGTGCCGATCCAGGCGCCGGCTACTCCGGTATTAAGGTGCAGCGACCTCGACACGAAGGGCAGAAAAAAGATCATGACAATTGCCCAAAGGATAACCATAGTAATGGCGATAGGAGCGTGCTCCTTCTTGGCACCAACGGCACCGGCAATGGCAATGGCGCCGGACACGCCGCAGACAGCTCCCCCGGCGCCTAAAGTAGCGCAAAGCCGCCGATCGAGGCCAATCTTGCGGCCCACAAAAAAGATTACCAAAAAGGTGATAATGGCCACAATGGATGCCTGCATAATCGCTATTGGTCCCGCCCATACAATAAGGGTGAGGGGCAAAGTAGCTCCAAGCAGCACGATACCGGTCTTAACATAATATTCAACCCGGAAACCACTATCCATCCATCTGGGCAAGTTACCTAAATTGGCAATAATCATGCCCAGCACGAGAGCCAGTAACGGGGGTTCCAGGTTGTAATGATGGGCTTGATCCCAGGCTCCGACCATGAATATAAGAATGGAGCATAGATAGACAAAAACAAAGGCCGGAATGAACTCCTTTAACTTATATCCCATGGCCTTGAGGCTGATGCAAAAAATAATCAACCACATAATGAACTGGGCGACATACTGCCAGATATGCTTACTGAAATCAGCACCTAACTGACCAAAGTTATGCCATTTCGCCGGATGCACGGCGATCCATTTGATGGAGCTGCCACTGACGAAAAATAAATATGCGACAATAACAATTCCCACGCCCAGCCAGATTGCCCACCAGTCCTCCTTAAGATACATTTCCTTCCAGCCGACACTCTTAACGCGTTCCACATCAGATCCTGATTCCTGTTTTTCATTTTTAGTTGTCACCTATGTCCTCCCTTGATATTAGCTGAATTCATATTTAACAATACGGCTTATCTCCCCTAAGGAGCTACGCAGGCCTGCCGAAGAGTCAAATAGCCACTGTTAGGAAACAATCCAAGGACCTGTAAAAACTATTCAGGCGGAGCTAAATAATTAGAGCATAACCACCGCACTGTAACTGTTCAAATATGCCTCAGATGTGCATGATCATGATCAGACAGGAGAACCATAGCAGTCCTATGTGATCCGGCCTGATCACGCTCAGGCGGGGTGTAGCTGAACATTATCAATCTAATAAACTGGTACCTGAATCCGTGAGCGTTCGGGAAAGGCGCAGATGCAAGACGGCAACGATGTTGATTATCATATGTGATATCAACGAGTTGTCAGCACAGCAGATGCGCTGTTATCGGGCGCCCCGCAGGGGGCGGCGAGGTGAAGGCCGGAAAATAATTTTACTCAGCGATAATGCAATAAATTCCACATATTGCATATGGAGTATCACTCCTTAAGCCGTCACGGATTCCCGGGGTAGTTTTTGTGGAGAGATAAAGCGGATATACGGAATGATATGGGCGGAGGGCGAGCAGTTTTGGGGTAAGATAACAACAGTAACATAGGCCAGGATGGCGGGGCGGCCATCTCTGCGGAGCATGGGTAGCCCCGAGGATGGAAGAAAAACAAGGAAAGGCGCAACCTTTTGGATGTAAAAAATTGCATCATAAATCAGCGATCCTTCCGCATCTCCTAATTTATTTGCATTTTATCAGCCAAATCCGGATTCACTCCATAATATAAAGTCCGTAGAGCTGAATGGCTGACGAATTTCTTATACTGACTATGGTTCTTCGCATATGAATTTATACAAGCCTTTGTAGGATATTATGAGCTGTGCAGATGCTTTTTCCCCACCCCGAAGAGGCATGACATACCAGCCAGGGGCAACGCCTTGGTGAAAGGCTCTCCAAAAAAATCATGAGCCCGGGAAGGGCGACGCATAAAAAAAACGATATGGCCCAATCATTGTCCAGGAGGCTGTTTAAGAATAGACAGCCTCCCGACTACATTTTGTAATTTATACCACATTGTGACATATTGTAATACATTGTCAAGATAATTTACTATGAAATAGGCGCAACCGTATTGTAGAATCGTAACTATTCGCAGGACAGGCCAGAAGAGGCCTGCAAACTGTATGGTACCAGTGATGTCCAGGCCAGTTTTATCCCACCCCGGCTGACGGCCTGGACGGTTTCTTTGCCGCCCGCCTTAAATATATTTCATCATAAGATGCTCTGCGGTCTTGTCGTGCGGCCGGATTTTGCGTATAGTTTTCTGCTCAAAGTAATTGGATCCGTGAGCACCACCTCAAGCCGTCACGGACCAGGCAACCTCCCCGGGAGAACAGGACATGGCTGAAATTAGAAGCACCATGGATTTGGTAATGGAACGGGCGGCCCGAATAGGTAAGGCGTCCAGCGAAGAACTCCGGCAGGGTGAGGCCCGGACCAGGGGCATGCATCTCACCGTTGACTACCTGGACGGAAAGTCGGCGCGGCTGCTCGATGAACTGGAACGAGAGGACGCGGCGGTCCAGATGGCCATTCGCCGGGGCATGGTTGAAAGCCTGTTGCGCAACATCTTTCTGGCCCGTGACGATGTCCAGCTGGAGCGGGTGACCAGGGCGAGCCAGGGACTCGTCGAGCTTGCCGGCAACGCCCGTGATGTGGCGTCGATCTGCCAGGAACTCCGGCATATCATTGACGGCTATACCCGGCATCGCGAGCAGCTGCGGCATCAGCTCGAGGAGCAGGTCAGGGCCCAGTACGAACAGGCCCTGGCCCAGCAGATGGGAGAGCAGGCGGGTGGACTCAACATAGATCCCACCCTGCAGCCCAAGTTCCAGGAAGAGTGGAGCCGTATCGAGGCCGAGCTGGACAGTCAATATCTGCAGGCCCTGGAACAATACAAGACGACGCTCAAACAGAGGCTGCGCGCCTGATCATGCCGGCGCTGCGCTTTCCTGAACGTCTCGCCCGCCTGCAAACTACGCTCAGGCGGCGGCGACTTTCCGCGCTCCTGGTCACGCAGCCGGGCAACCGCCGGTATCTGAGCGGTTACAGCGCCCTTGATCACGGTATCCAGGAAAGCTCCGGGGTGCTCCTGGTCCCGGCCCGGGGAACGCCGTACCTGCTGACCGACTCGCGCTTTTACCTCCAGGCAGCGGCAGAGGCCCCGGGCTTTACCGTCCAGCTCTATCCCCGCGGCCTGATGGCCTTCCTGCGGAAGCTGCTGCCGCGACTCGGGATCCGGCGCCTTGCCTTCGAGAGTCACTACATGCTCCATTCCACGGCCGCCCGCCTGCAGAAGGCCGCCCAGGGGCTCGACCTGGAACTGCAGCCGGTAACGGAGATGGTGGAGCGCCTGCGGGTCGTCAAGTCCGAAGATGAAATCGAGGCGCTCCGGGCCTCGGTACGGTTAAATGAGCAGGTCTTTCAAGAAGTGTACCCCACCGTCAAACCGGGAATGACCGAGCTGGAAGTTGCCCTGGCCCTTGAGACCACCATGCGGCGGCTGGGCGCCCGGGGGCCGAGTTTCGAGACCATTGTCGCCTTTGGCCCCAATGCGGCCAGGCCGCACGCCGTGCCGACGGACCGCACGCTTGCCCCAGGGGAGATGGTGCTCATCGACATGGGCCTGGTGCTGGACGGCTATTGTTCCGACATGACCCGGACCTTTGTCGCCGGCCGGCCGGAGCAGACTTTTGTTGAGCGGCTGCGGGTCGTGCGCCGGGCCCAACTGGCCGGGATGAATGCCATCCGCGCCGGTGTGACCTGCCGGGAGGTGGACCTGGCCGCCCGCGCCGTAATCAGGGATGCCGGCTATGGCGAGTTTTTCGGCCATGCCCTGGGGCACGGGGTCGGCCTGGACGTGCACGAAAATCCGCACCTTAGCTCCGGCAGCCGCAAACAACTGCGCAGCGGCATGGTGGTCACGGTTGAACCGGGGATCTACCTGCCCGACTGGGGCGGTATCCGGCTGGAAAACATGGTGGTGGTCCGCGACCACGGTTGCGAACCGCTCAACAGGGACCTCACCTTTCTTGACTTATAACTGTTATGGATTCGCGCCAAGATAGTCTCTATCTCAAACCTGTAAGGGTGCAGCAGTGCCCCGTAAATGCACGCTCAGGACGGATGGGCGATACCATGCACATCCTGAGCGTGTGCAGATGGGGTGCTGCGCTCTTACAACCGACACAATCACAAACACGGTGTGCTTATGCCAAAGTTCTTTGTTCTCGATACCAACGTCCTGCTGCACAACAGCGCCTCCATTTTCTCTTTTGCCAACAACACCGTTGTGCTGCCCATAACCGTTATCGAGGAACTGGACAAGTTTAAAAGAAATAATGACGAGCTCGGCCGCAATGCCCGTCATGTCATCCGGGCCCTGGACCAATTACGCAGTCGCGGCCGTCTGGGCGATGGCGTGGAGATGGATAACGGCGGCACCCTCATGATCACCGTGGAGAAAAAAGAGATCCCGGGCACCTGCATCGATCACTCGATCCCGGACAACTGGATCATTGCCACCGCCTATAACCTGCACCAAGACGGCAAGCGGACCATTTTTGTGTCCAAGGATATCAATGCCCGGCTCAAGGCCGATGCCCTGGGCCTGGATGTCATGGATTTTGAAAAGGAAAAATCCGACTTGAATTCCCTCTATACCGGCTGGCAGACCTTGCTGGTGCCGCCCACCGTGGTGGACGGCTTTCACCAGGATGACCGGCAGGCGCTGGAGGGCGTTGAGTTGATGACCAATGAATTCGTCCTGCTGCAGGATGAGTCGAATCCCAAGCACAGCGGCATAGGCCGGGCTGTCGACCGGAACCATATCCTGCACATGAATGCAAAATTTGAAACCGCCTGGAAGGTGCGGCCCCGGAGCAAGGAGCAGCGGATGGCACTGGACCTGCTGCTGGATCCCAAGGTAGACCTGGTGACCCTGATCGGCCAGGCCGGAACCGGCAAGACCCTGCTCGCCCTGGCCGCGGGGCTGACCACGACCTTAAGCGAGGAGCGCTACGAGAAACTGCTGGTTTCCAGGCCGATCATCCCCCTGGGCCGCGATATCGGCTACCTCCCCGGCACCAAGGACGAGAAGATGAAGCTGTGGATGCAGCCCATTTTTGACAATCTCTCGTACCTGATGAGCCTGCAGCATAACGGCTACCTGGAGGAGACCACTCAGCAGACGGTGAGCCGGCTGCTCAAGGAAGAGGTGGTGGAAATGGAGGCGCTGACCTATATCCGCGGGCGCTCCATCTCCAAACAGTTCGTGATCATTGACGAGGCCCAGAACCTGACCCCGCACGAAGTCAAGACCATTATCAGCCGGGTCGGCGAAGGCACCAAGATGGTGTTGACCGGCGACCCCCATCAGATTGACAATCCCTATCTCGACTCGAACAGCAACGGCCTTACTTATACCGTGGAACGTCTCAAGGGACACGCGGGATGCGGACACATAACGCTGACCAAGAGCGAACGCAGCCGGCTGTCCGCCCTGGCGGCCGATTATCTATAGGAGCAGAACCATGCGCCAGTATCTCATTGACGAAATCTCCTTCCTGGAGAGGGACAATATTGAAAGTTATTTAAAACGGACCCTGAAGCCCGGCCCGATCGAGGGGGTGTTCTGGCTGCAGGTCCCCCCTGATCTGCTGGGACCGGAACAGCTCGGCCATGAAAAGTGCTCCCCTTTTTATTTTTCCGTGGTGCTGGAAGAAAAAACCCTGCGCTTTGAATTCCTGGTTCGCAGCGCCGCCAATATGCACTGCACCTGCATTGCCTGGGCCACCGAGACCCAGCGCTCGTTCGTTCTCGATTTCGCCGACCGGCTTCTGCAGGAGGAGATGGTCAGGGCGTAAGATGGAGCATCACCCCAAGCCGTCACTGATTAAGGATTAGAGGAGGGCAATAATGTTTGTCCAGGCATTGGATGATCGACGGGATACTATCCGGGTCAACTTTATTACCGATGTAAGCGTTACCCTGCCCCGGCAGGATACGACAATCCGGGGCGGATTAAGAGACCTGAGCATGAGCGGCATGTCCATTCAGACCAGGGAACAAGTTGCGACCGGCTCCCCCTGCACGGTAACAATCCTGATTAACGGCCTCTATTCCCAGCTGGTCGTCAACAAGCTGGAAGGCGAAGTGATGCGGAGCGAACCCGGCATTGTGGCGATCAAATTCCGCCATAGATTTAATTGGCAGCCGCTTTTTCACGGCTACGGCTGCCAGCGGCAGAAAAATCACGGCTCATTGGTTTTTAACTGATCAGGGGACCCAAGGCTTCAGCCGGAGCGGGTTCGGTCCAGGTTATGTCTCCCCGGGTCCGGGCAGCGCCTTTTTGACCTTTACTTCATAGGCGGACAGGATAAAGAGTGTGGCCAGTGGCAAGGTAAACAGAACCCCGAGAATAACGGACTGGCCCACGGAGACCAGGCCGACATAGATCGCCACAACGACCAGGTGGTCGGTCACGGGTTTTTCCATAGCCAGGCGGCTGCTTTCCCTGATTGCGTCAACGAGTCCCATCCCCCGGTCTGTCATGAGCGGCAGCATGTAGAGGCAGAAAAACGTGGCGACCAGCCCCATAATGATCCCGGGCAGCAGCAGGACGACCAAACCGAGCATGATTGCCAGAAACAGGAGAACTGTAAAGCCGAGCAGGGGCCAGAAGAGGGCCATATAGGAAAAGAGATCGCGGACCTCGGGCTTTCTCCGGTCCCGCAGGGCAAGCAGCAGTGACTGGGTATATCCGGCAATGGCCACCGGCTGCAAAATACCCAGGGTAATGATGGAAACCCCGATCAGGACCACGGTATTGAGCAGCATCGCCGGCAGAAAACTGGTAAATACCTTCCAGACCCGCTCGAAATGATCTTTAAAGTCCATAATATTCCTCCGGAATTAACAAACAATTTTGGGGGTCGGTGCGCCGAAACAACTTCACATTTTCACATCCAGATGCTGATTCTCCGAACTTATCTTTTGAGCATAATGCAGGGACCGGGCAAAAAAGACTGTTTCCCGAGGAACATCCGGCCGGCGGTCATTGAAAGAGGTTGTCAACCACGTCCCGCAGCGTTTGCACGCCGACTACCCGCATGGCGGAATCCGGACCGGCATCAAGATGCTGGGTATTGGAGTCCGGCATGATAAACTGTTTGAAACCGAGTCGCTCCGCCTCGCGCAGCCGCATGTTCATCTGGCCGATGGCCCTGATTTCCCCGGCCAGGCCGACCTCGCCGCAGACCACAATGGCCGGCGCCACTGTTTTTTCAAAAAGGCTGGAAAGCAGGGCCACCACGACGCCCAGGTCCAGCGCCGGCTCGTCAATGCGGATGCCGCCGGCGATATTGAGAAAGATGTCGTGATCGTACAGGGTCACGCCGATTTTTTTTTCAAGCACGGCGGTGAGCAGGGCCAGACGTTGCGGATCGGCGCCGATAGCGGTGCGCCGGGCCGTACCCAGGCTGCTGGGGCTGACCAGGGCCTGGACCTCGACCAGAATCGGCCGGGTCCCCTCGATACTGGGCAGCACCACCGAACCCGGCACATTGACCGGGCGCTCGGCCAGAAACAGGGCCGACGGATTATCCACCTCGGCCAGGCCGCTCTCCTTCATTTCAAAGACCCCGATCTCGTTGGTCGGGCCGAACCGGTTTTTCACGGTGCGCAAAATCCGGTACACCTGGCCGCGATCACCCTCAAAGTAGAGGACCGTATCCACCATGTGTTCGAGCACCCGGGGCCCGGCGATGGCGCCATCCTTGGTGACGTGGCCGATCAGGATCACCGGCAGACCGCTGCCCTTGGCCAGGGCCAGCAGCCGGGCCGTTGATTCCCGCACCTGGGTGACACTGCCGGGCGCGGACCCCACCTCTTCGCTGAACATGGTCTGAATGGAATCCACGGCCAGCAGGGCCGGGCCGAGTTCGCCGGTCATGGCGATAATGGATTCCACGCAGTTCTCGGTGGCCAGGTAAATCTGTTCCTTCCGCACCCCGAGCCGGTCGGCCCGCATACGAATCTGCTGGGCCGACTCCTCGCCGGTGACATACAGAACCCGGCGGTCGTCCCTGGCCAGGGTTGACAACAGCTGCAGGATAAGAGTGGACTTGCCGATGCCGGGATCACCGCCGATGAGCACCACGGAACCAGGGACGATTCCCCCTCCCAGGACCCGGTCAAGTTCGCCGATACCGGTGACCAGCCTGGTGTGTTGCCTTGGGGCGAGATTGGTCAGAGACTGAATCCGGGCCACGGGTCTCTTGGCAGCGGACCGAGCCCGGCGAACTTGCTGGGTCAGGGAGTCCCACTCACCGCAGTCGGGGCACTTGCCCATCCACTTGAGACTTTCGTAACCGCAACGGCCGCAGATAAAAAGAGTCTGGTCCTTTTTGGCAAATGTCATAAGCAGGCCGCCTCACGCAGCCGGACACTAATTGCCGGCCGGCCCTTCCGCCGCGTCACTGTCCTGTCCGGCGGCAGTCGGCTGCTGCTTCTCAGCTGCCTCTTCGACAGTTTCATCATCCGGGGAGACCTCCGGAGAAATCTCCGGCGTCGGCCCGTTCTGTTGGCTGCGGACGGCCTTGGGGATCTTTGATTCCGGCAGAATAAAGGCCCGGATTTTTTCAATATCACGCTGCAGGAGCGGATCCTCCCGGCACACATCACAACTTTTGACGTGTTTGTCGATAAACTCCATCATGCGGGCAGGAGCCATGGTCTCTTCGCTGACGTGAAGATACCATTCCTTGATCAGGCGTACGAGTTGGTTACACTGCATGAAAAATCACGGACAAAAAAGTCCTTCTCCTGAATGGTTGCTTATTGGGCCGCTCGGCGGCGGTTGGATCTGATACATAATCAATAGTTGTTTTTCTCGTCAATAATTATTAGACTAGCGGTCACAGGTGGAAGTGGATAGGGCACTGGTGGCTCTCCCGGACTTCAAATCCGGCGTGTCGGGTGAATAGCCTGGCGGGTGGGTTCGATTCCCATGCACTTCCGCCATAATCGATCTCTGTCCCTGGTCATTGATCATATTGCCGCTTCGGTTTCCCTGTTTTTCGAGTCCCCTTTCCCCAGCAACGGATAACCTGCCTCCTGCCGCTGTTCGACATAACGCTGTGCTACCTGGCGGGCGATGTTGCGAATGCGGCCGATGTACCGGGTACGCTCCGCCACGCTGATTGCCTTGCGGGCATCCAGCAGGTTAAAGGTGTGTGAACATTTGAGGCAATAATCGTAACCCGGCCGGATAAGCCCCTTGGCCACCAGTTTCAGGGCTTCCCGCTCATAGCTGTCAAAGGCTGTCAGCAGGTCGTCAACATTGGCCTCTTCAAAGTTAAAGGCGGAGAACTCCTTCTCGGCCTGATGAAAGATCTGGCCATAGGTGATATCCCGGTTCCAGGCGATATCATAGACGGAATCCACCTTCTGCAGGTACATGGCGATGCGCTCAAGGCCGTAGGTAATCTCCACGGTGATGGGACGGAGATCAATGGAGCCGGCCTGCTGAAAGTAGGTAAACTGGGTAATCTCCATGCCGTCCAGCCAGACCTCCCAGCCCAGGCCCCACGCACCGAGTGTCGGTGACTCCCAGTCATCCTCGACAAAACGGATATCGTGCTCCAGCAGGTTAAGGCCAAAGCGCCTGAGACTTTCAAGGTACAGTTCCTGTACTTCCACCGGGGAAGGCTTGAGGACAACCTGGTACTGGAAATAATGCTGCAGGCGGTTGGGATTTTCACCATACCGGCCATCAGTGGGCCGCCGTGAGGGCTGGACATACGCCGCCTTCCATGGCTCCGGCCCGAGAACACGCAACAGGGTGGCGGGGTGAAAAGTTCCGGCCCCCACCTCCATATCATAGGGTTGGAGAATGACACAGCCGGCCGATGCCCAGTAGCTGTTCAGCGCTCCGATGATATCTTGAAAATACACGGCAGGGGCTGCCTCTTTCCGGTTGATTGTTTATAGAACATGACTACATTAAACGCTTAATATACCATAGCCGGTCAGGTGGGTAAATGATTTTGTCAAGAAGAGGTCAACCATGCAAAAGAGTAACGGGCGGAAGCCATGACCGGGCTCGCGCCGCTGGAAAAAATCAGGGCTGTTTTGCGGGAGAACACGATCATTGCCGTTGTCGGCCTGTCGCCCAAGCCGTCGCGGCCAAGCTACCAGGTGGCGGCCTACCTGCAGCAGGCCGGTTACCGGATCATTCCGGTCAATCCCGGCCAGCGGGAAATCCTGGGCCAGCCATGTTACCCTGATTTACGCGCTATCCCCGGCCGGGTGGAGGTGGTCGATATCTTTCGCCGGCCGGAGCTGGTGGAACCCGTGGTCCGGGACGCAATAGCCATTCATGCCCGGGTCGTCTGGATGCAGCAGGGCATCGTCAACGAGCAGGCTGCCGCTCTGGCGGAAGAGGCCGGCCTCACGGTAATCATGGATCGGTGCATGAAAGTGGATCACCTGCATTTCATGCCTTGATCCGGAAAGGACATATGGAACCGGAGTTTTTGAGCATTCGCGGCGCGCGGATGCATAACCTGAAAAACATCAGCGTTGATCTGCCGCGAAACAGGCTGGTGGTCTTTACCGGTCTTTCCGGGTCCGGCAAATCAACCCTGGCCTTTGATACGCTCTATGCCGAGGGCCAGAGGCGCTACGTCGAATCGCTCTCCACGTATGCCCGGCAGTTTCTGGGGCAGATGAACAAACCCGAGGTGGATTCACTGGAGGGCTTGTCGCCGGCCGTATCCATCGAACAGAAGACGACCAGCAAGAATCCCCGCTCAACGGTGGGCACGGTGACCGAGATCTACGATTACCTGCGCCTGCTTTTTGCCAGGGCCGGCACGCCCCACTGTCCGGACTGCGGCCGGGAAATTCGCTCCCAGTCCGTTGAGGACATGGTCAACGCCCTGTTGCTTCGTCCCGCCGGCGAAAAGCTGCTGCTGCTGGCCCCCATGATTACCCGCCGCAAGGGGCGGCATGAGCAGCTTTTCGCCCGGCTGCGCAAAGACGGCTTTGTCCGGGTACGGGTGGATGGCGAGGTCCTGCCGCTGGCCGATGAGATCGCTTTGCCAAAAAACAACCTCCACACCATTGAGGTGGTGGTGGACCGGCTGGTCCTGAAACCCTCCATCCGGAGGCGCCTGGAGGAATCAGTCGCCATGGCGGTCAAACAGAGCGGCGGCACCATGCTGGCCCTGTTTCCGGACTCGGGCCATGAGATCCTGTTCAGTGAATCGGCCGCCTGCCACCGGTGCGGGGTCTCGGTGCCGGAACTGTCCACCCAGCTCTTTTCCTTTAACAATCCGCAAGGGGCCTGTGCCGCTTGCGGCGGCCTGGGCGTCCGGCAAATTTTTGATCCGCAGCTGGTCGTCCCCGATCCGTCGCTGGCCTTGAAGGATGGCGCCATTGCCGCCTGGGGCAGTCGTTCCATGTCCAGCTACAGCGGCCAGATGCTCGCGGCCCTGGCCGCTCATTACGGTTTTGACCTCGCCACCCCCTTTGACCAGCTGCCACCAGCCGTCCACAAGGTAATTCTCCAGGGATCGGGCAGCGAGGAGATTGAGTTTCATTATCGCAAGGGCCGCCGAAAGCTTATATCGAAGACCCCCTTCGAAGGGGTGCTGCCGCAGCTTGAACGGCGCTACCATGAAACGTCGTCAACCATGATCCGGGAGGAACTGGGTCGTTATATCCGCGAACAGCCCTGCCCTCTCTGTGACGGAGCCCGGCTCAAGCCCGAAGCCCTGGCGGTCCGCGTCGGCCCCTGGTCCATCATTGAATTGACCCGGCTGTCCATTACCCGCCTGGTCCGGGAGATCGGCCGCATTTCCTTTGACCAGCGGCGGGCCGTGATTGCCGAACCCATTCTGAAAGAGGTCCTTGACCGGCTGACGTTTCTGCAGGATGTGGGACTCGGCTACCTCTCCCTGGAGCGCAAGGCGGGGACCCTGTCCGGCGGCGAGGCGCAGCGGATCAGGCTGGCCTCGCAGATCGGTTCCCGCCTGGCCGGGGTCCTGTACATCCTTGATGAACCCAGCATCGGCCTGCACCAACGCGACAACTCCAAGTTGATCAAAACCCTGCTCAACCTGCGGGACCTCGGCAACACGGTCATTGTGGTGGAGCATGACACCGATACCATCGTTGCCGCTGATCATGTCCTGGACATGGGGCCGGGGGCGGGGGTGCATGGCGGCGAGATTATCTATTCCGGCCCGGTCCCGGGCCTGCTTGATTGCCAGGCATCGTTGACCGGCGGCTACCTGTCGGGACGCCTGGAGATAGCCACACCGACAAAACGCCGGCGGATCAGCAAAGCCGGCACGGCGGGCCTGACGGTACTCAAGGCGAAGGCCAATAATTTACAGGAGCTGACGGTTCGTTTTCCCCTGGGAGTTATGACCTGTGTGACCGGAGTGTCCGGCTCGGGCAAGAGTTCACTGGTGATCGAAACCCTGTATGCCAGGGTGCAGAGCGCCCTGCAGAATAAAAAACGCGGCCGGGCGGCTGACCGGGCGGTGACCGGCATCAATAATATCGACAAGGTGATCGATATTGACCAGAGTCCCATCGGCCGGACGCCGCGTTCCAATCCGGCCACCTATACCGGTGTCCTGACCCCGGTCCGGGAGCTGCTGGCCCGGTTGCCGGAGTCGCGGGCTCGGGGCTACAAGCCGGGCCGCTTCAGCTTCAACATCAAGGGCGGCCGCTGCGAGACCTGCGAAGGCGACGGCGTAATCAGGATCGCCATGCACTTCCTGTCCGATATCTATGTGACCTGTGAACGATGCGGCGGCAAGCGCTACAACCGGGAAACCCTGGAAATCCGGTACCGGGGGAAAAATATTTCCGAGATCCTGGCCATGACCGTGGAAGAGGCCCTGGAGTTCTTTCAGAATATCCCCCCTGTTAAAAAACGATTGCAGACGATTTTTGATGTGGGCCTTGGTTATGTGACGCTGGGGCAGTCATCGGTAACCCTGTCGGGCGGCGAGGCGCAACGGGTTAAACTGGCCAAGGAACTGAGCCGGCAAGCCACCGGCCGGACCCTGTATATCCTGGACGAACCGACCACCGGCCTGCATCCGGCCGATATCCGGCACCTGCTCACGGTCCTGGGCCGCCTGGTGGACGGCGGCAATACGGTGGTGGTGATTGAACATAACCTGGACGTCATCAAGACCGCCGACTATATTATCGACATGGGACCGGAAGGCGGCGATGGCGGAGGCCGGGTTGTGGTCTGCGGTCCCCCGGAGGAGGTGGCGGATTTCCCGGGTTCTTATACCGGCATGTTTCTCAAACAGACCCTTGCCGGCTGAGAATAAAGGGATAAATTTTAGCGCTTTCTCTTTGCGCTGACTTTTATTTACGGTTAAAAAGAGGCTGTGCGGGCGGGTACAAAAATCATTTAACGTTAAAACAAAAGGAAAAACATGTCAGAACAGAAGACAAACCAGGAGATGCCGATTTTCCGGCTGCAGAAACTGTATATCAAGGACCTTTCTTTTGAGAATCCCGGCGCCCCGGAAATTTTCCTGGCCCACGGCCAGGAACCCAAGGTTGATTTTAACCTGCAACTGAATAATCAGAAGATTGACGATGATAACTGGGAGGTGTCCATCGCCATCACGGCCAAGGTCATGGACAAGAATACCGATGAGACGGTGATGTTTGTCGTGGAAATCGAGCATGCCGGGGTCTTCCTGCTGAAGAATATCCCGGCCGAACATATTGAACGGGTGCTGGCCATAGACTGCCCGCTCATGCTCTTTCCCTTTACCAGGCAGGTGGTGAGCCAGGTTTCAGTAGATGGCGGCTTCATGCCGTTTCTCATGGAACCCATCAATTTTCTCGCCCTGTATGACAACGCCCGGCAGCAGAGTTCTGAAGAAAAGCAGTAAGCGGTGGCCTTGCAAATAAAACGGCCCGGTCATCACAGATAGATGACCGGGCCGTTTGACTGTCTACGCCTAAGTCGGTGGATATTTTTTACATAGCCTCCGTAACGAAGTTATGAACCAGGGTATGGATGGCCTTTGCCGTGGCACTCTCAAAGAGTGCGTCATACTGGGAGTCGGCCAGCACGGATTCAGGCGAAACCTTGACGTCAACCCGGTTGGTCCATACCACATCACCCGAATGGGCATCCTGGACCCATATCCGCAACTGGACAACCGCCTGGGGGATGTCACCACTGTGTCGCGCCAATCTTGCCAGGCCGCCGCCGACGGCGCCCCAGATCAGGGTATTGGCATCCCGGCCCCCGGATACGCCGAAAATGGTCTGATCGGCCTTGCCCGGCTCGTACGGCCAACTCGCTCCGCTGCCGATGATTGCGCCCCAGGCGCCGCCGGCAATCATGTTGCCCGACATGTCATATTTATCCGCGCGGGCGTTGCCAAAGGCCAGTTTGCTGGATACTCCGGAAACAAAAGAAAGAATACCCTTCTTCCATGGTGCCCAGGACGGATCCTGACGGGCCTTGTACTGGATAATCCGGCCGCGGACAATATAATCGGCATTGAAATGCTGGCCGATTTTGACAATTTCCTGCGGAGTCAGACCGTGGGTGCCGGGGGTTTGCAGGACCGGTTTGTTGTTATCCCGGAACTCGCTCAGCTCCATGTAGCGCCTTAGCTCCGCTTTCATCGGTGCCGACCATTCATCCTCCAGCTCACTTTGCATGACAGAGTCTTGCTTATTCGCGTAGGAAACGACATTGATGATTTTCTGGTCAACGAGATAGCGGAAGACATCCTCCTGGACAGGCAGGTGGAAGCTGTTGCTCACCAACTGGTCTGTCAGGTCTGCCATGATAAACAGGTTCCGGCGATAGGCGGTTTCCAGGTTATCCGCATATGAGTAATCGGCAAAGGGCAGGACGACAACGGTCTTGTCGGCCCCCACCGTACTCTGTGGCTGCACCTTAAGCGATTCTTTTACGGTCTGGCCGCAGCCGCTGACAAGAAGTGCCAAGAGTCCGTAAAGCAGATATCGGCAATAGTTCATTCTTCTTCTCCTGTTATAACTGAATGTTTCGAGCATCTGTTTTTCCCTTAGATGATTCGAGGTGTAAGCAGGATGACAAGCTCCCGTCTTTGCATCTGCTTGTCTTCAACTCCGAAAAGATACTTCAGGATGGGGATGTCACCGACCAGCGGCGCAAAGTCACTCGTGTTGTGCCTGACCTGGTCGATCAGGCCGCCGATTATGAGCATCTCGCCGCTATGCACCTCCACCGTCGTCGACATCTCGCGGACACTGACCTGGGGCAGACCGATTATTGTACCATCTGCAAATGTCCGTTCTGCTACTTTTCCATTGGCTAAATCAGTGGTGATCGGTGTCAGATGAAGAATAACGGTGTTACCATTAACGATGGACGGCAATACCCCTAAGGCAATACCCGAACTAACCGTTCCCGGTTCGGGTGCGTAGGTATCCCCGGGAGAATCAGTTGTACCTTTGGTGACCGTAACTTTTTTAATGTATGTGGTATTTGTAAATACACTAAGTACCGCTGGCTGACCGTTGAGTACCGTCAATTTCGGATTTGACAGGACCTTGGCATGTCCCTGTTCATTGAGGGCATTGAGCATGGTCGAAAAATTTGCCGACCCCAAGGTAACCTTGCTGATAAAACGGGTGGGGGACTCCGCATCACCCTTGGCCGGTATCCAGGGCCAGATCTGCCCTGCATCACCAAAATCAATCTTGCCGGCTATGGCAAAATTCTTCAGCACCTTGGACCAGTCAAGGCCGAGGCGGGAGTTATTGGTGAGAGTGACCTCAATGATTTTCGCCTCGATAATAACCTGACGGTAGAGTTTCTTTTTCAGACTTTGCAGGTAAAAGGCAACCTTACGCAACAGTGGCCGCGAAGCGGTAACCATGATCATGCCGACTGATTTGTCAATGGTATAATATGAGCCGCCTAAGGCAACACGGCGTGTTGCCAGGTTGGTACTTACTGCGGTATTCGTCTTCCCGGTTGCCCCGGCGGTTGCGTTGCCCTTAGTTTCCTTTTCGGTTTCTTTTTTCTCGGTTGTCGTAGTTCGCCCCTGCCGCATGATGGTGTCCAGATTAGCCGTAATCTGCGCCCAGAAATCGAACTTATTCTTGGGACTGTTAACCTTGACCGTTCCGGCGGTATTCATTCCAGCCTTCGATGATCCTCCGGTGGGGATAAAATCACCACCGACATTGGTAGTATACTCACTTGTCATATAAGGAATGGAAATCTGAAACCGTTTGCTTTCCCGATACTTGACAATAATGACATTATTTTTGACTACCTGGAAATAATCTACCTGGCGCAACAGATTATTTATGGCATCGAAAAAATTGTCATCGGCGCTGATATCCACGTCAACCCGGACATTGGGATCCACGTCGCTGGCCCAGCTGACGCTCATTCCCTTGAGGTTGGCCAGGCGCTTGAGAATATCCCACAGGGGCTGGGGCCCCTTGGTTGAGGTGATATTGGCACCGACCTTGATCTGATATTCACCGGCCTGGCCGAGAACATCTTTGCTCGGCTCCTCCTGAGTTATATAGCCAGTTTGCCGGAAACGGACCGGCAGTTGGGTCAACTCCGCCTTTTTTGCCACGGCCGATGTCCCGGATGTCGCTGATGTCCCGCTGACTGATTTTTCGGCCGGCGCTTTAGTGCTTTCCTTCTTGGCACAGGAAACAAGGAAAATCAAAAGAATGGCACATAAAGTGTACGCCAGTTGAGCTTTATGGAGTTTCATGAATTTCCCTCTGTCATTGTCTTGACATACATTACATTGACTGGCTGAGCGCTATGCGGCCTTGGATGTATTTTCTCAGGTCCGGTGGAACGTGGTAACCGGACAACAAAATTGTTTTATACTTTGCCGTTGCCGACTCACGCTTGCCCTGCTTGTCAAGGATGCGGGCTTCGGCAATCATGGAGTCCAGATCCTCGCCATACTGCGCATCAACCCGGGCAAGAAGTTTCAGCGCGGCAGCGAATCGATTCCGTTGCTCACTGAATGCCGCATAACTCTGCAGGGCCTCGCGGGAAGGTTTCTTCACACTGACGCTCTGGTCAAAATACTGCTGCGCCGCATCGTTTTGCTGCATGTTGGCCAGCGCAATGGCGGCATTGAGAGCCGCCTTGCCATCGTCAGGGTTCAGTTTCAGGGCCTTTTTTGCATAAAACAGCGCCTTGGCATTCTGGCGGAATCGGACAAGATAAATAGCCGCGATTTTATTGGCCAGCCGTTCATTTTTCGGCCATTTTTCAAACGCCGCCTGGTATTTTTCCAGGGCGTTCCCATAATCTTCATTTTTTTCAAAATCATGGCCTTGCTGAATGAGTACTTTCGCCTCGACCACGGCTGGGGGAATATTTTGCTGCCGCTGAATGATAATGGCCTGCCGGGTAGAGATATTTTTGTCCTCTTGAAAACTCAGGTTGTCTTCAGCCCGGGCCGGCCAGTTGAATTGTTGGTTTTTGGGCAGGATGACGATAGTATTGAAGCGCTCTTCCTTCTGGAGATCCTTCAAGTTCAAAATGATATCCAGGGCAAAATCCCAAGGCACATTATTCAGCGACAGGGTCAGGGAACCGGTTACGGAATCGTCGACCACAAAATTTTTATGGCTAACCTTCCCGAGCAGACGGAAAACATTATGCAGATCAATTTTGTAAAAGTCTACACTGATCCGCTTTTTATTGTAGCCGCCAAAGCTGAAGCTGTCCTGGAGTGATTTTTTGTTTGTATTGTTATGAGCCTGGGCTATCCCGGCCGTCCGGGTTGTGGGGGGCGCCAGGGAACTGGCCTGGGGCAGTTGGTTTTCAATGCTTTGTTTTTGCTCAATGAGTGAACCGAGCCGATCCGTCGGAGTCTTAGAACCCGTATTTTTGCCGGTGGCGGCGACCACCGTGGCTGCCGTTGATTTTCCTGTCACCGCCACCCGTGCAGGCGTCGGGGTTGACGTGTCCAGGGTCAGGACGATATCGTCGTTGACTCTTTTAACTTTAAAGGAAAACGGTTTTTTGGTAACGACGAATTCAAAACGTTGCCGCGGCGGTGTGGTGTCGGTGATAGAGGTCACCTTCAAGGTGACGGGGATACCGGCCGGCAGTTTGAGCTTGGACGGCTCGACGATTGAGGAATTCGCAATATCAACGACGATTCTGTCCGGACCGAAAAGTTCATAAGCCGTATAGACCGGCTCCATGCTTCCCTTGATGCGAATTTTCAAGACGTTGCCGGTTGTTTCCGTGCTGATTCCGGCAAGCTGGTTGTTCAATACAGCCTCTGCCCGGACCGGGGCGGGGTGTGTCATTTCAATCATAAACATTGAAATAA
Organism: bacterium BMS3Bbin14; assembly: GCA_002897615.1. Taxonomy (GTDB): domain Bacteria; phylum Desulfobacterota; class Desulfobulbia; order Desulfobulbales; family Desulfobulbaceae; genus BMS3Abin13. The sequence goes on along the minus strand of BDTX01000021.1, from coordinate 258,001 downwards.
TCAGCACCGTAACGAGATTAAAAATGTAAAGGAAGCTCGATTCCCTCGGGAATAGAGAAGAAAATAGAAACATGATTTACTGGTCTCCCTCCTGGTTCAGGCGCATGACAATGGTTGAGATAATGGCTTTCCCCGATCTGGTGTGAGCCGTTTCTGTTATAACGACCCGTCGTTTGTCTATGCGGCTGACTATGCCATGCCTGCCGATCAAGTTGCCCTTGGTGAGGATGTATCCCTTGCCGGTTACGTCCTCAACCATGGCCATTTTTTTACCGTCTGTAAATAAAACGGCAACCAAGGTTAACTGGCCCGGCTCAAATTGCTGCATCCCGGTCAGATTTCCCTTTTCCTCCACAATTTCATCCGGATTAATTTTTGTTGCTACTTTCGGCTCGATAAATGGCACAAAAGGATCCGGCCTCCCCTCCATGATGTATTTAAATTGATCCGGCTTCATCCAGGCCGGCGGCGGGATCGGTTGAACGATCTGTTCCGCATCTTTCGTTTTTGGCGTTGCCCGGCCGGGAGAAACAAAACAGAGACCGGCGAGCAGGCCGAAGACGAGTATAATGGTTACCGATGGCAGATGTTTGTGCATCGTAAATAACATTTCCTGTTAATGAAGCCGGTTATTTCTTAGCAATCTTAGTTTGTTTTTTTTCAATATTGGTAAACCGGTAAGTAGTCAGTCGACAGGTGGATTTAAGGAGCATCTCCCCCCCTTCTCTATGGGGTGAGCCCATTTTAATATTATCCACCGTCACGATTCGGCCGAGCTTGCTGACCTGGTCAAGGAAAAAACCCATATTGTGGTATGGGCCATTGATTGATATATCGATCGGGATCTCGGCATAGAAATCTTTGGCCTTTTCCGGCCCCGGCTTAAAAAAGAGAAAGTCCAGGCCGGCATTTTTACCCAGATCGGATATATTGCGCAGCAGGGCCGGGATTTCCTTTCGTTTGGGCAAAAGGGTTGCTGTTGTCTCGAATAGTTGTTCCGTTTCAGCCATGGCCAGCTTGATTTTGCCCAATTCGCTTGCCGCCTTTTTGGCCCTGCTTATTTCCGCGATCAATGATTTTTTCTGGTTGGTCAGGGATTGTATTTTATTACTGGTCGGCGCAAAAAAGATAAAATAAAACAGGATAACAGGCAGAATGAGAATGGCGGCGCCGATAAGCAGCTTGATCTTATTATCAAGCGGAATATATTTTTCAGCGATAAAAGCGTCTATTTTTGATTTCATGCTTTCTGGGGCCATAAATAACAAACCTTGTTACTGTTTTGTCGCAGAAATCTTATCGGTTTTCCCGGGAGTTTTATCAGGCACCGAAACCAAACAGGAAATAGCAAAAGATTTCAAATCCCGGCCGGCATACTTCGCCAGAGTACTGTTTTGCAGACTCACCTCATTGATATAAGGAGAGGTTTTTAAATCATCCATGTATTGGGCGATAGTGCGGTTATCCAAGGCCATACCGGTCAACTGCAGCTTGTTGCCTGTCTGGGCAAGAGATTTGAGCCATAAACGCTTGGTTGGAGTCAGCCTGGCCACTTCATCGAGAATGTGGACGGTCAGCGCGGATGATTTCTTGAGTTCCTCGATAACCGCAATCTTTTTTTCTGTAAGGGCTCTGTCCTGTTCAAACTTTTTGATCTGATTGAGAATCCTGGTGTATTTATGTTTTTCATTTTGCAGGCGGGACAGGTCTGCGTTCAGCTGTGCCGCCGTCGTTGCCTGAAATACTCCGACTCCCCCCAGGACGAGCAAGAGACAGAGAAAACCAACAGCAAACGCCAAGAGCTGATGATAGGCCCGCTCTCGCTCCCTGATTTCTTTTATTGGTAAAAGGTTAATATAAATCATAGGTGACGGTGGTTACAGGGTAACCGGTCGGATTGCCAGGCCAGCCGCAATGGCCATTTCCGGGGCAACGGCGCTGACATAGTTTCGGTCAAGCTTTTTTTCGTTCACTTCCATGTCGACAAAGGGGTTGAACCGCGTCACTTCCAAGCCGGTTTTCCTGCTGATGAATTCATCCAGGCCGGCGACCTTGGAACCGCCTCCGCTCAGGACGAGACGCGTCAAAGGCTTATCGGGATTTTTGGAACGGTACAGATCAACAGCCTTTTGGATTTCAAAAACCCACTGGGTACAGACCGAGGTCACGATCTCCTCTAATGCCTCTTTTTTGTCTGCGGCCGGAATGATCCCCAGCTTGAGCTGTTCAGCTTCTTCATATTCCAGGTCAAAGGTATTGATGATCTGTTCGGTCAGTTGCTGGCTGCCGACCACGACGTCCCGGGCCAGGACGGAGGTGCCGTCTGAAATAATATTAATATTCATTTTGCTGGCGCCGATATCGACGAGAACGATATCCTCGTTGGATTCCTCGACGACTTGCCAGATATTTTCCAAGGCAAACCCGTCAACGTCAACCAGGAGAGGGTTGATTTTCTGCTCTGCCAGCATATCGAGATAGCTGTCGATGACTTCTTTTTTCGCCGCAACCAGCATGACATCGGTCCGTTCATTTTCTTCGGTGGCGGTTTTTAAATCCTGAAAGTCGAGGTAAACGTCATCAATATCAAAGGGGACGTATTGTTCCGCTTCGGCAGTGATGTACTCGGCCAATTCCTCTTCACTCATGACTTCCAGGTTGACCTTTTTGACAATAACGGAATAGCCGGAAATGGATATGCCGACCTTGGTATTCTTTTTGAATTTCAGATTTTTGAAGAGTGTGCCCAGAACCTGGCCTACCTGGTCCGGTTCCTGCAAAACACCGTCCTCGACAGCACCGGGCGGGATGGCGGCGCTACCGAGGGAGACCAGACTGTAGCCGTCGCCGGTTTTTCGCAGCTGGCATACTTTCACGGCATGGGAGCCGATGTCTACGCCAACAAGTAATTTTTCTTTTCTGGCCATAAAAAGATCTCTTCCTTCAGGCTGCTTGAAGTGCGTCCTTTGGTCCGCGTAGGCACTGTAATACGAAACAAGAGTTAACTTTCTTTAGTCTGTTTTTGTATTTAGGACTAAAAAAAAGTGTTTGTCAAGGTTTTCGATTTTTTTTTTAAGACCTGTTATGCTAAAAATAACAAGCAGATAAACATTCCCAACGTTTTTATCCGCACCACAGGTTGTGCTCTATCTGTCTGAAATAGCCTATTTTGTGTTGTCAAGGGGGTTGCCCCCTACCGGGAGCAGGAGAAAAGCCGCTTGAATTTTCTTTTACTTTCAGGTAGTTTTTTGTCGCAATGGCTGTATAAAAAAGATTCTTCTCCCCTAAATCTTCCACCAAAATGACCACCGTGCCGAAATCACAAGTCGTCAAACGAAAATCAAGCCTTCGCGAGTATACGGAAGCAATTATTATTGCCCTGGTTCTGGCGCTGTTTATCCGTACCTTTATCGTCCAGGCCTTTAAAATTCCTTCCGGTTCCATGTTGCCGACCCTGAAGATCGGCGATTATCTCCTGGTCAACAAATTTATTTACGGGATAAAGGTACCTTTCACCGGCGCGGTCATCATTCCGATCACGAACCCCAAGCCGAATGACATTGTCGTCTTCAAGTTTCCCAAGGACCCCAGCATCGACTATATAAAGAGGGTGATTGCCGTGGGGGGGGATACCGTAGAGGTTCGCAACAAAAAAATCTTTGTCAACGGCAAGCCTTTTCTTGATAAACACGGCGTCCACCTGGACTCTCACCTGGTGGGCCAGCGTGACAATTTCGGGCCGGTAAGGGTGCCGCCGGGCAAGATCTTTGTCATGGGCGATAACCGTGATAATAGTTACGACAGTCGATTCTGGGGATTTGTCGACCAAAAGGCCATCCTCGGTAAAGCCTGGATCATTTACTGGTCCTGGAACCTGCGGCAACCGTTTTTCTCTCTTGATCGTTTTACCTCTATTCGCTGGAACAGGCTGGGAGAGATCCTGCATTGAATTCCGGCAAGACCATGACCACCGGATGTCATTTTTCGCACAAACATATTTTAGGTATTGAACACCTCTCGGCGGAACACATCGATCATATTCTGCAAACCGCCGAGTCGTTCAAGGAAATCTCCGGCCGCTCCATCAAAAAAGTCCCCACCTTGCGGGGCCGGACCATCGTCAACCTGTTTTTCGAGCCCAGCACCCGCACCCGCCTCTCTTTCGAAATCGCGGCCAAACGGATGAGCGCCGATACCTTTAATATTTCCGCTTCCACCAGCAGCGCCACCAAAGGGGAGACGCTGATCGACACGGCCCGGAATATCTCGGCCATGCATCCTGATATCATTATCATCCGCCACTCTTGTTCGGGCGCCCCGGAGATGTTGACCAGATACGTCAGGGCCTCGGTGATCAATGCCGGGGACGGGACTCATGAACATCCGTCCCAAGGGCTTCTGGACATGATGACGGTGCGGGAGCACAAGGGGCGGCTTGACGGCCTCAAGATCACCATCATCGGGGATATCCTGCACAGCCGGGTTGCCCATTCCGACATCATCGGCTTTGCGCGGATGGGTTCGCGGGTCTTCGTCTATGGCCCGGCCACCCTGATTCCCGTCGGACTTGAAAAGCTCGGGGCGGTTGTCTGCGGCAGCCTGGAAGAGGCGGTGAGGGATGCCGACGTGGTAATGACTCTCAGGATACAAAAAGAGAGGCAGAGTGATCCGCTGCTGCCTACCTTTCGCGAGTACGCGCAGAGTTACGGCGTCACCCGTGAGATCATGGCCCTGGCCCGTGACGATGCGCTGGTCATGCATCCCGGGCCGATCAACAGAGGGGTCGAACTTATGCCCGATGTCGCGGACAGCTCCCAATCGGTTATTCTTGACCAGGTGACCAATGGTGTTGCCGTGCGAATGGCGCTTTTGTACCTGGTTATGGGAAACACCTGAATACCTGAATCTTGCCAAGGAATTTTCAACGATGTCACAAAGCTGGCTGTTAAAAAACGGGCGGATTATTGACCCGCAAAACGGTGTCGACCGGCAGGGAGATCTTCTGGTTGTTCATGGCACCGTTGCCGGGCCGGGTGAAGCCGCGACCGACGAGGTCCGCGAGATTGACGTGCAGGGGTGCTGGATCGTGCCGGGCCTGATTGATATGCATGTACACCTACGGGAGCCGGGAGAGGAATACAAGGAAGATATCGTCAGCGGCACCCGGGCGGCGGCGGCCGGAGGTTTCACGGCGGTTGCCTGTATGCCCAATACCCGGCCGGTGAACGACGGCATGGCCGTCACCATCCTGATTCTCCAGCGGGCCCGGGATGGTTTTGCCCGGGTTTATCCCGTGGGGGCCATCAGCAAGTCAAGCCGCGGCGAGAGCCTGGCCGAATTCGGCGACATGAAGGCGGCGGGAGTGGTCGCCCTGTCCGACGACGGCCGGCCGGTCCGTGACAGCCAGCTTATGCGCCGGGCCCTGGAGTATGCCGGGGACTATGGCCTTCGGGTCATCTCTCATAGTGAAGAGCAGGCGCTTGGCCGGCACGGAGTTATGAACGAAGGGGTGGTGTCCACCAGCCTCGGCCTGATGGGGATTCCCACGGCAGCGGAGTCCATCATGGTTTACCGCGATATCGCCCTGGCCGAATATACCGGCAAACCGGTCCATATCGCCCATGTAAGCACAATCATGTCGCTTGACCTGATCCGCTCGGCCAAGGCCCGCGGGGTCCGGGTAACGGCCGAAACCGCCCCGCACTATTTCACCCTGACCGACGAGGCGGTGGCAGGCTACAACACCAACGCCAAGATGAATCCGCCGCTCCGCTCGGAACCTGATCGCCTGGCCGTCTGCGAGGCCCTGGCGGACGGAACTCTTGATGCCGTTGCCACCGACCACGCGCCGCACTCAACCCTGGAAAAAGAGGTGGAGTTCGACCTGGCCGCCAATGGGATTATCGGCCTTGAGACCTCGGTGCCGCTGACCTTGGCCCTGGTTCGCCAAGGGCTTATTGACGAGAAGCGCTTTGTCGAGCTGCTCTCCGTGAATCCGGCAGGAATCCTTGGAGTGACGGGCGGTTCTCTGGCCACCGGCGTACCCGCCGACCTGACGGTAATCAATCCCGCGCTGGAATTTGACTACACGCAGGACACGGTTGTATCCAGGAGCCGGAACTCACCGTTCCTGGGCTGGCGCCTGCAGGGCCGTGCCGTTTTAACCATGGTCGACGGCAGGGTTATGTATGACCTGAATCAACGATGTGAGCAGCGCTCGTCCTGACGCCCGGGACGGCCGACTTCAGCCGGCAGCCTGGCCGGGCGTTTCAGCCTCAGACTTCAAGGCCCGAAGCCGGGCGCCAATCCTCCCAACTTATTTCCGCACAACCTCATACCTTGAATCCGTGACGGCTTGAGGTGATGTTCCATGCAATATATGAAGTTTATTGCATTATTGACGAATAACCGCATTCTCTGGTCTGCACCGCGCCGCCCTGCGGTCCGCCCGATAACGGCGCAGCTGCTGCGTTGGCAACAAAGTTGATATCACACCAGGATAATCAACATCGTTGCCGCCTCGAAGGTCTCGCAGGCTCGCTATCTGCATCTGCACCGTTCTCGAACGCTCACGGATTCAGGTCATAACTCACCGGGTCAACCATTCCGGCCTCGGCAAATCCCCGGAGCCGGAGCCGGCAGGCATCACAACGGCCGCAGGCAAGTCCGCCCCGGGGATCGTAGCAGCTGTGGGTCATGGAATAGTCCACCCCGAGACTCATGCCCATTTCGATAATCTCCTTTTTCCGCAGATGCATCAAGGGCGCGTGCAGGGTAAAGGGTTTGTCTTCACTGCCCGACCTGGTGCCGAGGTTGGCCATTTTTTCAAAAGCAGCGAGAAAATCCGGCCGGCAATCAGGGTAGCCGCTGAAGTCAACGGCATTGATTCCCAGAAAGATGTCGGAGGCACCGATCACCTCGGCCCAGGCCACGGCGTGCGACAGGAAAATAATGTTGCGACCGGGCACGTACGTAACCGGGATCCCCTGGTCCATTGCCGAAAAGTCGCGATCCTTGGGGACATCGATCGCCGTGGTCAGGGCCGAGCCGCCAATGGTATCCAGGTCAAGCCGCAGGACCAGATGGCGCCGGGCGCCCATTTTTTTACTGAGCGCCCTGGCCTTTTGCAATTCGATTTTCTGGCGCTGCCCATAGCTGAAGCTCAGGCAGGAACAAGCGTAGCCCTGCGAAAGGGCAAGGGCCAGAACGGTTGTGGAATCAAGCCCGCCGCTGAGCAGGATAACAGCTTCTCTGTGGTCGTGTGACATAGTCTATCCGTGACAGATTCATGAGGTGTTTAAAAATCGTAACAGTTCACCCGGGTCGACATCTCGGGAGATACTTCGCCCGCACAGAAAACAGTCCGCGTCAACGCACTGAATTCCGGCAGATTTTCATTGTTCATGGTGGCTGCGGCCTAAAATTCGGCCCGGCCATGCTGGTTAATCTTTCGACAAGATTCAATTTGGATTATAATAGTCATTATTTTGACAATTGTCCAAGGAGGTGTGTTGATACCCCTTCAGTAGAGTTCTCGGGCAGCCGGCCGGCTCGGGGATGCCACGGAATACCGACAACAGGAAAGGAGAAGCGCAATAATGAAACTCGGAATCAATGGCCTTGGCAGAATCGGTAAACTGTCGCTATGGCATCATGTCTCCCGCCAGTTTTTTTCAGGAATCGTGGTCAATCTCGGCCGCGAGGTCGGCATGGGCCTGGAAGATATCGCCGCCGTTATAGAAAAAGATTCCTCATACGGCCGCCTGTCCGTCTTCCTGCATGGTCACCGGGGGGAACGGGCTATTGAAAACCTGCGTGAAGACACCGGGACCATGACCATAAACGGGGTGCCGGTCACCATCCTGCGCGAGTCCCGCAACCCCAAGGATATCAAGTGGCAGAGCAACGATGTCCGCCTGGTGATCGACAGCACCGGCGCATTCAGGGATCCGACGGCGGATGCTGATAATGCCAGAGGTTCGCTGCGCGGTCATCTGCAGGCAGGGGCAGAGAAAGTCATCCTCTCGGCCCCGTATAAAATCAAGGCCAAGGGGATTGATATGCCGGTCGATGCCGTCACCACGGTGATGGGCATCAATGATGATATCTATAACCCGACCCGGCACAGCATGATTTCCGCCGCCTCCTGTACCACTACCTGTCTTTCCTATATGATCAAGCCGTTGATCGATCATTTCGGCGCCGACCGGCTGCTTTCCGCCTCCATGGTTACGATCCATGCCGCCACGGGTTCACAGCAGGTGCTGGACCGGCTGCCCGGCGCCGGGGCCACCGACCTGCGGAAGAACCGCTCTATCCTGAATAACATTATCCTGACCACCACCGGTGCGGCCAAGGCCCTGCGCCTCGTGATCCCGGAAATGCGGTCCATCGGCTTCCTTGCCGAATCGGTACGGGTTCCCACCGCCACCGGCTCGCTGATTGTCCTGGTGCTGAACCTGCAGGATGAGTTGGAAAGTCCCATCGGCCGTGACCTGATCAACTCGATCTACCGGGATTATGCGGCCAACTCACCCTACCTTGAATACTCGGAGGAACAGAATGTCTCCTCCGATATCGTCGGGGTCCCCCAGGCGGCGGCAGTGATCGAATCGACGGAAACCCATACCCGCACCGCCTCGATCAGTGTGAACCTGGACAAGATCAAGAGCTGTAATTTCGAACCGGGCCGGACGTCCCCCATCATGGAGGTCCCGGTTACCCAGGCCGTTATTTACGGCTGGTATGATAATGAACTGGGCAGCTACACCAATATGCTCGGGGAACTGACCGCCTCCGTAGCGGAACGAATGGTCTGATTCTCCGGCCCGGTTGCCGAGGACCCGCCGCGGATGTCCAGCGCCACAGACCTTGCGGCCCATGCCAAGGGAAGACCTGAATCCGTTACCGGGCGGACCGCAGTCCGGCGCGGTGAAGACCGGAAAATGCGTTTATTCGAAGATAATGCAACAAATCACACATATTGCATAAAATATCATGCTCAAGCCGTCACGGATTCGGGGAGAAATAAATGAAAACAGTGCGGGACCTTGATATTGCAGGCAAACGGCTTCTGATCCGGGTGGACTTTAATGTGCCGATGGACGAAGAGGGACGGATCACCGATGATATCAGAGTCCGGACGGCCCTGCCGACCCTGGAGTATGCGTTACAGCAGGGAGCCAGGGTTATTCTCTGTTCCCATCTGGGCCGGCCCGGGGGCGAACGGGTCGCCAGATATTCACTGGCGCCGGTCGCCGTCCATCTCGCCGGCCTGATCGGACGGCCGGTCAAAATGGCGCCGGACTGCGTCGGCCCGGACGTCGAGTCCATAGTCGGGGCGATGCAGGACGGTGACGTCGTCCTGCTGGAAAATCTGCGTTACCATGCCGAAGAAAAGAAAAACGATCCGGATTTTGCAAAACGGCTGGCCTCCCTGGCCGAGGTCTTCATCAATGACGCCTTTGCCGTATCCCACCGGGCTCATGCTTCCGTGGTCGCGGTCCCGGAACAGTTCGCGGACAAGGCGGCCGGTTTCCTGCTGCAGAAAGAACTGGACTATTTTCACCGCTGCCTGGATGAGCCGGTTCGGCCGCTGGCGGCCATAGTCGGCGGCGCCAAGGTCTCAAGCAAACTTGGCGCGCTTGAGAACATGCTGGCCAAGGTGGACCGGCTGCTGATCGGCGGGGCCATGGCCAATACCTTTCTCAAAAGCCAGGGTCTTGATGTGGGTGCCTCCAGGGTGGAGGATGACCGGTTGGCGGCGGCGGAGCAACTGCTGCATCAAGCCCGGGAAAAAGGAGTGCAGGTCTATCTGCCCGTGGATGTGATTGCGGCGGACCGGTTTTCTCCTGATGCGGTCTCGAAGCAGGTGACGGTCCAGGATATTCCCGCGGGCTGGATGGCGCTCGATATCGGGCCGGCAACGGTCCTGGTTTTCAGCGAGGCCCTGGCGGATGCCGGGACGATTATCTGGAACGGCCCCATGGGCGCCTTCGAGGTGGACGCCTTTGCCCGCGGCACCATGGCCCTGACCCACGTGGTCGCCTCTGCCCATGCTCTCAGCATTACCGGCGGCGGGGACACCAACGCGGCAGTCAAAAAATTCGGCGCAGCCGACAATATTTCCTATATGTCCACCGGCGGCGGTGCTTTTCTGATGCTGATGGAGGGCAAAACCCTGCCCGGCGTGCAGGCCTTGGACGGGGTGTAACGAAACGATTCGCAGGGAGGACGATATGAGCCGAAAACCACTGATTGCCGGCAACTGGAAAATGAACCTCACGGTCGCCGAAGCGGCGGCCCTGGCCGCATCTATCGCCGAGGGCTGCCGGAACCTGACAGACCGGGAGGTGATGCTGGCGCCGCCTTATACTGCTCTCGCGGCGGTAGCGGAGGCGGTCAAGGACTCCGTTATTCAGGTCGCCGGACAGAATGCGGGCTGGGAAAAAGAAGGGGCCTATACCGGCGAAATCTCCCCGGTCATGCTCCGCGATGTCGGCGCGACAATGGTTATTCTCGGCCATTCCGAGCGCCGCTACATCTTTGCCGAAGACGATGACTTGATTAATCGCCGCCTGGTCGGGGTCCTCGGCTTTGCCTTGACTCCGCTACTCTGTATCGGAGAAACGCTGAATGAGCGGGAGGCTGGCTCCACCTTCAAGGTCCTGGAGCGTCAGCTGCACCGGGATCTCGAAGATGTGCGACCCGGGCAGGCCGAACGGCTGGTGATCGCCTACGAACCGGTATGGGCCATCGGCACCGGCAAGACCGCGACCAGGGAGCAGGCCCAGGAGGCCCATTGCTTCATTCGCGGAGTACTGGCCGGGATGTTCGAGAAAAAACTTGCCCAGAGCATAAGGATACTGTATGGTGGCTCGGTTAAGCCAGAGAATATTGACAGTCTCATGGCCGAGCCCGACATTGATGGAGCGCTTGTGGGCGGCGCTGCACTGAAATCCGAGTCTTTTAACCGGATTATTCATTTTTCATGACAACATTACTTATAATTGTACACATTGTCGTCTGTCTGTTCCTCATTGGCATCGTGCTCTTGCAGCATGGCAAAGGGGCCGACATCGGTGCCACCTTCGGCGGCTCAAGTCAGTCGCTGTTCGGTTCCGAAGGGCCGTTGCCGCTGCTCAACAAGATTACAACCCTGGCCGCAATTATTTTCATGGGCACATCCATTTCCCTCGCCTATATTTCCGCCAACAGAAGCTCGGGCACGGTCATGAGCGGAGTAAAGGTGCAGGCGCCCGCTCCGAAGACCGCAGTGCCGAAAGGACCGGCAACCATTCCGCTGCCGGCGCCCAAGGCGGCACCTGCAACACCGGCAACGTCACAAAAGAAAATGCCGGTAGAGCGGAACTCTCAACCCCGATAAACACACATTGCCGAAGTGGTGGAATTGGTAGACACGCTGTCTTGAGGGGGCAGTGAACCTCGTTCGTGCCGGTTCGACTCCGGCCTTCGGCACCATCCTCGCCGGGCGCTTGCGATTTTAATATTGCAATCGCCCTTTTTTTGCTTTTTACCCTCTTCCGTCGCCACCAGGTGTTGCCCAGTGCCGGAGTGATGAACGGGTAAGTGATTGAGTACGTGAAACCGCCTGGTTATATATCCTGTGATGAGTTACATAAACGGCGTTGCCGTTTCGTTCATCCCTATTTTCCTTCAATTTTCGTCTCAATTTTTGCCGGGCTTGAGCCAAAGTTTTCTTTGCCTCTCGGCCGCCGCCATGATCACGGAGAAGTGGCCTGGAGAAGGAATGAGAGGCTGCGGTTATTCCGCTCAGCAATAGCCGTTTTTTTTTGCAAGGGGGAGATTTTCAGGATAATCGTGTGGTTCCGTGAAATTGTACCTTGATTTTTTATTATAGCGTGTGCGATAATACGGCAATTAAAAGGTGATCCGTTTTCGGGTTGAGTGCATGGGTATGATGAATGCCTGCAATGACTTTCAGCAAAGGCGAGTGTTATGCGTTGTCCAAAATGCGGCTTTATTTCTTTTGATCTAGTGAAAACTTGCGGCAAGTGCGGCAGGGATATCAGTGAGGAGGCGGGGCTTCCCAGAGGCACGGCAACTAATATTGAGTCCCCCCTCTTCCTCCGGTTTGATGCTGCCAAGGCAGACCCCGAAGCGCCGGAAGGTGTTGCGGGGGAGATGGAATTTGAGACGGAAGATGCCGTCATGGACATGGAGGAAGAGACAAGCCGGGAGATTGAATTTTCTCTGGACGATGAGCCGGATACTGGAAAAGTGGCGACACGTACGGCGGATATCCGCCTGGAGGAGACCACACCGGCAGAGGCAGCCGGAGAAAAAGGTCTCGGAGAAATTGAGGAGGCCCCGCAGGAGGAGGATTTTACAATAAACCTTGGAGAAGAGGGACCGGCGGAGCAAGCCGGAGAGGAACCGACGTTTGATTTTGCGGAAATAGACATCTCCGACCTGGCTCCGACGGAAAAAGAAACGGATAATCTGTTGGTTGCCGAGTCGGTTGCGGAAGTTGTCGTTGCAGAAGAAGCTCCGGCGGCGGCGCCCTCGGCCCGGACAAGGTCGGCGGCGCTTGAAGATTTACAGTTTGAGGGGATTGACCTTAAAACCCAGACAATATCCGCGCAGGATGCCGTCCCCGCCGGCAAAATATCTTCCACAAAAACCGGCACGGCCCTTGACAGCTTTGATGTCGATCTCAGAGATTTATTTGCCGACGAGAAGGAGTGAGAGTTTTTTTGTTATTCCTTCATCCCGCCACCGCCAACCAGTGGCGATAAACAAAAAAGTCATGAATAATTTTTTTATCGACCGCCCCGCAGGGCGGCGCGGCGAAGGCCATAAAATGATTTTACTCAGCGATAATGCAATAAATCCATATTATATGGAGCATCACCTTAAGTCGTCACGTCACTGATTCCGGTTACGGTTTGCCACAGAGTGATGAGTTACCTCCTGCCAGGTCTTTAATGGGCCAGACAAGCCATACTACGGATTCGTCGGTCTGCCAACCCGCGGCCGGGAGCCGATTCTGCGAACTTATTTTTTGGGCGCTCCCTTATCGTTTCACTGCCGCGCCTCGGCCAGGAGCGGACCACGAAACTCCCGGGCGAACCGTTCGACATCATCCTCCCAGGAGACCATGCTGTTCAAACAATATTTTTTCAGACGTCTGTTTTCAAGGATTGAGTTGGCCGGCCGGGGCGCAGCCGTGGGATAGTCGGCCGTGGCGCACGGCTCCAGGGAGTGCTCCACGCCCATGGCCCGGAGGAAACGGCCGGCCCCGTCGAACCAGGAGCCGTACCCTTCGGCGGTCGCGTGGACCGTCCCGGTCAGGTCACTGTCAAGCAGGCGCCTGATCTGCAGGGCCAGGCGGTATGTCCAGGTGAGCGAGCCGAACTGATCGTTGACCACCCTGATCGTCCGCCGGGGATCACTGACGGCCAGGCGCAGCATGGTTTTGAGAAAATTCCGGCCGCCCATGCCGTAAAGCCAGGCGGTCCGGATGATGAGGTGGTTGTCGCTGTTTTGCCGCACCGCCTCTTCCCCGGCCAGCTTGCTTGAACCGTACGCCGACAGGGGCGCAACCGGGTCGTCTTCGCGGTAGGCCGCCGGCAGCGGTTTCTTGCCGTCAAAAACATAATCCGTGGAAACATGAATCAACTTGCAGCCCGTATCCGCCGTGGCTGCCGCCAGAAGACCCGGCCCTGTTCCGTTGACCAGCCGGCAGCGCTCCCGGTCGTCTTCGCAGGCGTCCACGGCCGTATAGGCGGCGCAGTTGATCACGATGTCCGGCTGCAGCCGCCGGACGACATTGTCAACCTGTTGTTCATCCGTAATATCCAGGTCGCCGGAGCCGAAGGCATGGACCGTATGACCAGGGGCCAGAACCCGGCGGCAGTCCCCCCCCAGCTGACCGCGCCCCCCGGTTATCACTATTTTCATAACTCTGCCGTTCTGTTGCTGTCTAAATCACGCAACAGGTCCATGAGATAAAGACCGTACTGGTTTTTCAGCATACCGGAGGCCAGCCGCTCGACCTGCCGGCGATCAATATAGCCGAGGCGGTAGGCGATTTCCTCGAGGCAGGCGATCTTGAGGCCCTGGCGTTCCTGGACGGCCTGAACATAACTGGCCGCCTGCTGCAGGGAATCGTGGGTGCCGGTGTCAAGCCAGCAGAAGCCGCGGCCCAGCAGCTCCACCTTGAGCTTGCCCCGGCCCAGGTAGCGGTTGTTCACCTCGGTGATTTCCAGCTCGCCCCGGCCGGATGGTTTGATGGACTCGGCCACGGCCACCACCTCGTTATCATAGAAGTAGAGGCCGGGGACCGCGTAACGCGACTTTGGTCTTGCCGGTTTTTCCTCTATGCCGATCACGTTGTTGTCTCGATCAAACTCAACCACGCCGTACCGTTCCGGATCACGGACCAGGTAGCCGAAGATAATGCCGCCGGCCGTAATCCTGCTGCATTCCCGGACGATTTCCGCGAAACCGTGGCCAAAAAATATGTTGTCGCCAAGGACCAGGCAGACGGAATCCCTGCCGATGAATTCCTTGCCGATGATAAAGGCCTGAGCCAGGCCTTCCGGCCGCGGCTGCGGCGCATAGGAGATATTCAGTCCCAGGTCCGAGCCGTTGCCGAAGAGTTCGGAAAAGCGCGGCAGGTCGCCGGGGGTGGAGATAATGAGGATGTCCCTGATCCCGGCCAGCATAAGCACCGACAGGGGATAATAGATCATGGGCTTGTCGTAGACCGGAATCAGCTGCTTGCTGATGACCCGGGTCAGGGGGTAGAGCCGGGTGCCGGAACCGCCGGCCAGGATGATGCCTTTCATCAAAACTCCTCATGCGTACGGGTAAACTGATCCTTGCCGGGGTAATGCTGCCGGTGGTAAGCTCCCGATACAATGATCTTTTGAGTTGACCTCTTAAAAAAGTCCTTTATACTCTATTTTTCTCCACTTTCAAGATCTGTTTTGTAAAGGGGTTTATTGATGACCGTACAGCTGCGCTGTTTTACCGCCTATGATATCCGGGGCCGGGTGCCCGATGAACTGAATGCGGCAATCGCCCGCCGGGTCGGCCTGGCCTTTGCCGAGCTGTTTGCCCTTAAAAAAATCGTTATCGGCCGGGACATGCGCCTCACCAGCCCCGAGCTGGCCGGGGCGCTGACCGAAACACTGCTTGCTTACGGGGTGGATGTCCTGGATCTCGGGCTCTGCGGCACAGAAGAGGTCTACCATGCCGTTTTCAGCGGCGAGGACCGGGGGGTGGACGGCGGCATCATGGTGACCGCCAGCCACAATCCGGCAGACTATAACGGCATGAAACTGGTCCGGCACGGCGCCCGGCCGGTAAGCAGTGATTCCGGCCTCCGTGAGATTGCGGCGCGGGCCGCCTCGGACACCTGGTACGAGACCGCCATGGGGCAGCCCTGCGGCCGGCCGGGCAAGGCCGAAGCCGCCGGCGACAAAAGCGCCTACCTCCGCCGGCTCCTGACCGCCGGCCAGGTTGATCCCGAGCGGCTGCGGCCGCTGAAGCTGGTGGTCAACGCCGGTAACGGCTGTGCCGGGCCGGTGCTTGACCTGCTGGAGAACTACCTGCCCTTTTCCCTGGTGAAACTGCAGCACGAGCCGGACGGCCGTTTCCCGCACGGGGTGCCCAACCCGCTGTTGCCGGAGAAACGGGAGGCAACGGCCCGGGCGGTGCGGGAACACAAGGCGGACCTGGGCCTGGCCTGGGACGGTGACTTTGACCGCTGTTTCTTCTATGACGAAACCGGCCGCTTCGTTGAGGGCTATTATATTGTCGGCCTGCTGGCCGTGGCCATGCTCAAACTGCATCCCGGGGCCACCATCCTCCACGACCCCCGGCTCATCTGGAACACCAGGGAAGTGGTGGAGGCGGCGGGCGGCATCCCGGTCATGACCCGCACCGGCCATGCCTTTATCAAGGAAAAAATGCGGCAAGAGGATGCCGTGTATGGCGGCGAGATGTCGGCGCATCATTATTTCAGGGAGTTCGGCTACTGTGATTCGGGCATGATCCCCTGGCTGCTGGTCTGCCGGCTGCTCAGCGAGTCGGGGCAAACGCTTTCCTCAATGGTGGACAGCCGCATGGCCGCCTACCCGGTCAGCGGCGAGATCAACTCGAAGGTGGCCGACCCGGACGCAGTGATCAGGGCAATCCAACACCGGTATGGCGACGGCGAACAGGATTATACCGACGGCCTGAGCATCTCCTTTCCCGGCTATCGTTTCAATCTCCGCCAATCAAACACCGAACCGGTCTTACGCCTCAACGTGGAAACCCGGGGCGACCAGAAGCTGCTGCGGGAAAAAACCAGGGAACTGCTCGACCTTATTCGCGGCCCGAATTAACGGATTCAACAATAACATCATCCAGATACTACAGAGGTCATATTGTGTCCATTCAACCCGTCATCCTGGCCGGAGGAAGCGGTTCCCGCCTCTGGCCTCTTTCCAGGGAACTCTATCCCAAACAGCTCATCAACCTGATCGGCAACCGCTCTCTCCTGCAGGAAACGCTGGCCCGGGTCAACGAGCTTGACGATATCCTGCCACCCATTGTGGTGGCGGGCGAAGAGCATCGCTTTCTCACCAAGACGCAGCTGGAGGAACTGGATCTGTTCCCGGCCTACCACCTGCTCCTGGAACCGATAGGCCGCAACACGGCGCCGGCGATCTGCGGGGCCGCCCTCTACGCCCGCCAACATGGGGGAGAGGCGGCGGTCCTGCTGGTGCTACCCGCCGACCACCTGATCACCGCCCCGGCAGCCTTCGAGACCGCGGTCGGCAAGGCCGTCCGGCTGGCCGAAAACGGCAGGCTGGCGACCTTCGGCATTGTCCCTGACGGCCCGGAGACCGGTTACGGCTATATTGCCCGGGGCGAGGGCGACCAGGTGCGGTCGTTTGTCGAGAAGCCGGACCTGGCCACGGCAAAACAGTACGTGGCCAGCGGCGAGTATTTATGGAACAGCGGCATGTTTGCCTTTTCCGTGGCAACGTTCCTGGCGGAGCTGACAGAGCATGAGCCGGCCATTGTGACGCAGATGACCGAAGCGGTGAATAAAGGACGGACGGACGGCATTTTTTTCCGCTTCGAGAAGACAGCCATGCAGCGGTGCCCGAACGATTCCATTGACTATGCCCTGATGGAGAAAACCGACAAGGCCGCCGTGATCGAGGCGGATATGGGTTGGAGCGACATCGGTTCCTGGCTGGCCCTATGGCGGGCATCGGCCAAGGACGAACAGGGCAATGTGGTCACCGGCGACGTTATCCTGGAAGATGTGAAAAACTCGCTGATCCACTCGGACGACAGCCTGGTGGCCGCAGTCGGGCTCCGGGACACCATGGTCGTGGAGACAGCGGATGCAGTGCTGGTCGCCCCCCTCTCCCGGTCGCAGGAGGTGAAAAAAATCGTCAACAAGCTCAAACAGAGAAAGCGGGACGAGTTTCATATTCACAAGACCGTCTACCGTCCCTGGGGCAGCTATACCACCCTTGAGCTGCATGAGCGCTTTCAGATCAAACGGATCACGGTCAACCCGGCGGCGAAACTCTCCCTGCAGATGCACCACCACCGGCACGAGCACTGGGTCGTGGTCTCGGGAACGGCGCAGGTGACCAACGGCGAGCAGGTCATTCCGCTCTATGAAAATCAATCCACCTATATTCCGGCCGGCACCAGGCACCGGCTGGAAAATCCGGGAACCATCCCCCTTGAACTGATTGAAATCCAGATCGGCAGTTATCTCGGCGAAGACGATATTGTCCGCTTTGATGACGTCTACGGCCGCCGGGAGACAACATCCTGAATCCGTAACGGCTCAAGGTGAGACCCCATGCAACTTATGGAATTTATTGTATTACTGCCGAACAAATACATTTACTGGTCTTCACCGCGCCGCCCTGCGGGGCGCCCGATAACGAATTCAGCAACTCCGGAACAAGCGTGAGGGAACTGCTGGCCGGCAGGCGGCGGGAAGGTCGGCTTAAAAAAGCGCGACATGCCGGGCGTCGGGGAAACGCTCGTGGAAGAGTTCAACATACCGATAGAGAATATGCCGGTCGGTATCGGGAACATGGAAGAACTCGATGCCGTTATGATACATATTATCCTGACCGCAGGTTGAATGGATGATTCGCCCCATCACGTCAATCAGCTCGTCTCCCAGGCCCATCGTAATCATGACCTGCTGGCCGGCCGGCAGGGGAATATGTGTCTCCATCAGGATGCCGCCGACACTGATATTGAGCGTCCGGCCCATACTGTAAACGCCCTGCCTCCCCTGTTTATCAACCACGAGATAGTCGAGAAGATTTAATGATTCCGGCCTAATATAGCGTCTGCGTTCGCTGTCGCTCATGAGTCAACCTGCCTGGGTTCTTGGTATACGAAAATGTACTGATCCATTGAACTAACTATGCACTGATACATCGTTTCTGCTCTTCTGAACTCTACAAGGCCCTCTTTTTTTTGTCAAACTATAGTAGACATAGACCTGGATCCGTTCTCGGACGCCCCGCAGGGCGGCGTAGCAAAAAACCATAAAATGACTTTTTTGGCATATAATGCATATAAATTCCACATATTGCATGGAGTATAATCTCAAGCCGTCACGGATTCAGGATAGACCGAAAACGGTCCCGCCCGGACGTTTTTTGACAAAGTCTTCCTTGACCACGGGCCGCCAGCCCGGCCCGTAGCAGCACCTAGTTGCCCTGGCAGACTCATTTTCGGGAAAAAAGTATGCTTGACACGACTGCAAAATTGTTGGAAAATAATTATAATAATGTTCTGCCATGAAGGCCGCATCCACCGGCAGAGGCGGCAAAGGGAATCCAGAGCTATGTACATATTTTTCAAGGGTCGCTTTCTCAATACATTTTCCTTGTTCATAATTCCGCTTCTTTGCTCCTTGAGCGGCTGCAACGCTCTGAAGGGGTCCAAACCCATTCTGCCGATCAAGAAATACGAAAAAATGATCGTCGGCAGGTTTGATGCCGACTATGTGGGTACGACCAATTGCCTTGCGGCCTGCCATGCGCATGACCGGCTGAAGAAATACTTTGATGCCAGCACCATGGGGGCGCAGCTGAAAAAGGAATCCGGCCTGCCGCTCGTTGACTGCGAATCCTGTCATGGACCGGGCAGCCTTGCCATAAAAGGCCTGACCAGGAAACTGGTGGCGGAGAATGCCAAAAAAGGCATAAAAACGACATGTGACTACAAAACCCTGATCGACCTGAAGGCCCTGCCCGCGCCGGCCCAGTCGTTGATCTGCCTCAAGTGCCACACCGCCAATGCCACGTTTAACCTGCATAACTGGAATGCCAGCATCCATGCCGTAAACGGCGTTTCATGTTTCGATTGCCACACTGTTCACAAGAGCCCTGATTTAAAAGTCAGGCCGATAGATACGGCCCGGCTCTGTTTTCGCTGTCATCAAACAACGCAGGTGGAATTTTCCCTGCCCAGCCATCATCCTGTAAATGAAGGGCGGGTATTCTGCACCGATTGTCACAACCCCCATGGCGGCAGTTCGGCCATGCTGCTGCGGAAAAAGACCATAAAGGCAACCTGCGTCCAGTGTCATCCCGAAAAAAGAGGCCCCTTTGTTTTCGAGCATGCGGATGTCGCGGCTGACTGCATGAACTGCCATACCCCCCATGGCTCGGTCAACAACAACCTCCTGGTTGCGCGGCAACCATTTCTGTGCCTGCAGTGTCATGTGGGGCATAGGATCAATTCACCCGCCGGCGGCAAGGCCTCGGCAGCAATCGGCAGCGCATTCTATTCGAAATGCACGGACTGCCACTCCAATATCCACGGCTCCGACACCCCGTCTTTTTCCGGTAAGGGCAGGTTGACGCAATGAAACGTTCAAGGGCCCGCCGTTTCCTGAGAGAATGTTTGTCTCTGGGGCTGATCGTCTGCGGCACGGTTGCGCCGGCCTTGGCGGAAGGTACTCCGAAAGGGGTGGAGAATAATGCCCGGCTTCCCTCTTGCCAGTCGAAAACCCAGTTTTTTGCAGGATACCGCTGGGTAAACCTGGACGATTCTGAACGGGCCGGAGAATATCAGGATCTCCATTCATCCCTGACCGCCGGCATTGACGCATTCTCGTGTCCGCTGCCGTACCGGTTTCACCTGAACGGAGAGTTTCTCAATAAAAACGACGTGTACGCGGACACGGGCTATGCCTATAGCGACCTGCTGCTATTCAGGGATATTTTCATCAGGGTTCACCATAATCTGGAGCACTCTGATTATCAGCATAGCGGCGAGCCGCCGGAGATCAATTACGAGGACCGGAATGTCGGTGCCCGCTATTCTACCAATATATCGAATAATTTTCTCTCCCTCCGGCTCAAGGCCCCGGATTTCCCCTTTCATATCTTCCTGAAGCATCGATATGTTGCAAAAGAAGGTTCCATACAGCAGCGTTTTTTGCTCGGTGGTTTCGAAAATATCCACAAAATATCAGAAACCCGCCAGATAGACTGGAGATCGAATGCTATAACCTTGGGGGTAAACAGCCACCTGGGACCCCTGGAGATCGAATATACACACGATTTCAGCCGCTTTGATCCCGGCAACAACAATGTCCTTTACGACTTTTATCCTGCGGCCGCCACCAGACCTGCTGATATATACCCGCATAACGTCATCCCCGAGACCGAGTCCCGGGCAAACTCCCTGAAGCTGCATACCTCCTATACCGGTAGAATTGTCGCGTCGGTGACCCTCGATAACGGACACCGGAAAAATAATTACAGCGGCGCGGTCGCAGACACCTGGCAGGGGGCCGTGGATGTCAGCTGGGTTCCCGCCCCGAGCCTGATGTTTTTTTTCAAGTACCGACACAGAGACCTGGCCTTGGACAATCCTGATTTTGTCACCCTGAAAGGGCTTGCCCATACAATGACCTATCCGGTCAGGCGGTCGATTTCCTCAAGGAAGGATATTTTTTCCTGGTCGGCGAGCTTCAGGCCCATCTCCCGCCTGACCATTATTCCGGCGTACCACTTTGAACATCTTGCCAGGCAGGACAGTGCCGCCTGGAGAATCCTGCCTGAATACACGAACATCCACAGCATAAAATTGACCGCCTATACCAGACCTTTGAACAAACTCAAATTTAAGGCCATTTACGATTACAAATACTATGACCATCCTGCCTACAACATTGAACCCGACTCCTCGAACCAGGTCAGGTTTTCAACAACATATCTGCCTATTCCCCAGGTTACGGCCCTGCTAGATTACAGCCTGACCCTCAACGTCAGGAATCATATCCGGTATCTCAATGTCGAACCGGATACTGTTGTCGACGGTGGGAAAAGGACGTCAAGAAACGACCGGTTCCTCGGCAGCCTGTCCTTTATGCTCTCTCCCAAAGCAAGTCTTACGGCAAGCTGGGCTTATTACCGGGGCGAGATCGAACAGGATCTGGCTTATGGAAAATGGGACGCTCCGGGATGGGACGGCGACCTGCCGTACATCGACCCCGGAGTTCCCTACACGAATGAGTCGAACTCGTACACTCTGAGTTTAAATTTCCGGCCCCGGGACGACACAACCTGCACGGCCGATATCAGCCATACGATTTCCGCCGGCAAACTTTTGCCCGGTACGGCCATAACCGAAACGCCGGACTCGCTGACCTCTTTTTCAGCGTTAAAGATATCCGAAACCGAGTTATCAATAAAAATAACCAAACAACTCCGGCCAGGCTGGGAGGTCGGACTCAAATTACTCTCGCACATATACAATGACGAGATCGACGACCGTCAGGACGGCACCGTCTATATCACCACCTTCAGCCTCAAAAGGTCTTTCTAAATTGAAGGCAAGAGCTGGCAGAATTATTTACAGATTCCTGCTGTCTCTGTTGTTCCTGTTCGTTTTCCATCTTCCATCAGCATCGGCGAGGGAAACGCTGATCGGGGTGGTAATGCCCGACAATACCCCCTATTACAGCACCATGCACCGCGCCTTTGTCAGGGAGCTGAAGAGGCTGACTCCGCCAGGACAACGCCTCAAAATCATCCTGCAGAGGCCTTTCCCTGATCCCATCGCCTTGAGCAACACGGCAAGAAAACTGATTGCCGCCGATGTTAATCTCATTGTCGCCTATGGCTCATCCGCCACCCTGGCTGTCATCCAGGAAAGAACAGATATTCCGCTGGTCTATGCTGGTTTCTATAATCCCGAGGCCACTGCCGTTCAGGGCAGGAATGTGACCGGCTGCGGTTTTAAGGTACCCCTCACCAGCATCCTCAGGTATCTTCGGAGCCTAAAACAAATTTCAACGCTCAGCGTTGTCTACAGCAGTTTGGAAGAAGACTCGGTCAGGCAGGCCAATGAGTTTCAACGCCTGACCATAGAACAGCACATCCGGTTGACGAAGATCAATATCAAAAGCCGTCGCGATATTGAGAAGCTGAAGTCTACCACTGACGATGGCGCCTTTTTTATAACCGGCAGCGCTATCGTCAGCTCGTTCATAGGCGATATCATTCCTATGTTACAGGAAAAGATGGCGCCATCCGCAAGTATTTTTCCGGACCAAACGGCAGATGGCGTAACCCTTGCATTGTACCAGCCTCCTGCCGAACAGGGGAAAGAAGCGGCCAAAATGGCCGCAAAAATATTGCTCGGGACGCCACCAAAAAATATCGCGCCCGAAGTTCTCAGGGATACCGAACTGGTGGTTAATCTCAGAGCAGCCAAAAAAATAGGTATCAATTTCCCGATTCACTTAATAGTGGAGGCAACCACGGTGATAAGATGATTGTTTGTTGTGCAACAAAATTCCGCTCTGCCGGCAGACTTTTCCTGCTCGTTTTTCTCTGTCTAACGGCCGTGACCGTCCAGGCGCCCCGGGTATCGGCCAAAGCCAGAGGCCTGCTGATCGGAATTGAGCCGGAGCACAATATCTTCGACCAGATAGAACGATACCGGGACCTGGCCGGATACCTCTCCGACCAGCTCGGATTCAAAGTCAGGTTAACGATCATGAGCCGCTACGGGGAAGTGATCAAGAGGTTTAAATCACGGCAACTCGACGGGGCCTTTCTCAGTTCTTTCACCGCCGCCCTGGGTATCAAGGAATTTCAACTCGAACCCGTGGCCAGCCCCGTTAATCTTGAAGGAAAATCGACTTCGCGGGGGTATATCTTCGTCAGACGCGACAGCGGGATCAAGACGGTAAAGGATATGCGGGGCAAAAGTTTTGTCTTTGTGGACCCGGCAACAACCGAAGGCTACCTTTTCCCCATGGCCTTTCTGCGGCGGCACGGGGTCAAAGACCGACATAGCTTTTTCAGCCGCTGTTGGTTCTCCGGCAGCCATGCCTCCGCACTTTTTGCGGTGCTTGACGGCCGAGCAGATATCGGCGCGGCCAAGGACACGGTTTTCAACAAACAGATAGCCAGTGACCCATCAATCAAATCGGAGCTGCGAATCATCGCCCAATCCCCGCCCGTACCGGAAGTCACCCTCTGTCTCAGAGACGATATCCCCGCCAGCCTGCGCCAGAGGATACTGTCCGTCCTGTTAAACATGAAAAACACGGCAAGAGGCCGACAGGTTCTGAAAAAATTCGCAGCGCTGCGCTTCATCAAGGCCAATAATTCAGACTTCGCACCCATCTCGAACATGGCAAAAGAAGCCGGTATAACCATGTCGGATTACAAATAAACGGATGAAGAAGAAAATACTCCTTTTATTTTTGTCGTTATTCCTTCTGTTTCTTGCCGGGGTTATCACCAACCTCTACCTGATTTCCCAGACCATAAATAACCTTGACTACCTGGTCGCCCTGCACAAGGTCGAGATTATCCGGCAGGAACTGGTCATCAACGTCCAGACGGTTCAGGCCAATCTCTACACGACCGGAACGTCGTTCGGCAAGGAACTGGACGTTATTGCGGACAACGTCCTCAAACTCGACAACAGGGTGCGATCATGCGGCAGCTGCCATCATGCCCCGCCTGTAGCCCGGAGCATAAAAGAGTTACAGCAATTGACGGAACAGTACAAGGACGCCCTCAGCTATTTCATCACTTCAACGGCTGATCCGCAAAGGATCAAAAGGCTCCAGGTCGTTGCCGCCGATATCGGTGACACCATAATTGCCAAATCCCAGCAAATGGCTTTGACGGCCAACAAAAGTCTACGCAAAAAGACGATAGCGGCATCAGAGAAAGTTAAAAAATCAAAATGGATACTTGTCGTTACCCTGGCATTTTCATTCCTGATCGCCCTGGCCATTGCGATCTATTTAATCAGGAGCATCACTCAACCCGTTTCAGAATTGTTAATGGCGACCCGGAGAATAAAAGCCGGCGAACTGGGCGCGACTTCATCCTACCAGGGGCAACATGAATTCAAGGAACTCATCGAATCCTTTAATGACATGAGCCTGACCTTAAAGGAAACGAATGAGAAGATCCTGGCCCAGATGACCCGGAACCAGACGATCCTCCAGACCTCAACCGATGGCTTTGCCCTTATTGGCGAAGATGGTCATATCGTTGATACCAATCCGTCCTTATGCACCATGACCGGATATACGAAAGAAGAATTGGTGCAGATGAAATTCGCCGATATCGAACTCCTCGAATCACAGCTAGATCCGGCGGATCTCCTGGAGCGAATAAAGGAAGCCCGTTCCCTGATCTTTCAGGCCGACCAGAAAACAAAAGACGGGACGCTGGTCGCGGTCGAGATCAGCGCGAGCTTCGCCGAGATGGAAGGACGGGGTAATTTTTTCTGCTTTATCCGGGATATCACCGACCGTAAGAAAATGGGAGCCGAACGGTTAAGGGTCCAGAAGCTGGAATCAATCGGGGTCCTCGCCGGCGGTATTGCCCATGACTTCAACAACCTTTTAACCGGTATCCTGGGACATATCGACCTGGCCATGAGGAACCTTGACCCTGACGACAAGATATGGGGCTGGCTGGAGAACGCCAAAAAGGCATCAGTGCGGGCCCAGGACCTGACCCAGCAGCTGCTCACCTTTTCCAAGGGCGGAAAACCGGTTAAACAGCTTGTCCCGATTGCCCCGCTGCTCAAAGAATCGACCAGTTTTGTCCTGAGCGGTTCCAACGTCAGGTGTGACTATCAGCTCCCGGAAGATTTATGGCCCATCGAGGCCGATAAAGGGCAGATCAGCCAGGTCATCCAGAATATCACCCTCAATGGCGCCCAGGCCATGCCGAAGGGCGGGACAATAACGGTCAGGGCGGAGAATGTGACCGTCGAAAAGGGTGAATTGCCGCCCCTGCGCAAGGGTGAATATGTCAAAATCGAATTTATCGACGCAGGTACCGGCATAGAAAAAAAATATATCGAAAAAATTTTCGACCCCTACTTTACCACCAAACAGGACGGTAACGGCCTGGGACTGACAATCTGCCACTCTATCATCAGCAAGCATAACGGTCGCCTGGTGGTCGAATCAGAGTTAGGCGCCGGCACGACATTTACCATCTATATCCCGGCCCTGAAAGAAGAAAGCCCGTCTGAAAATGCCGCCGACAGACCAACTGAAATCCTTGGCACCGGCAGGATCCTCGTCATGGATGACGAGGACCAGCTGAGAGAAATTGTCGCGGAAATGCTGAAATATCTCGGTTACAAAGCCGATCTTGCCGCCGACGGAGCCGAGGCGGTCGCGCTCTATATCAAAGCCAAGGAAGCCGGCAAACCGTACGATGCGGTCATCATCGATTTGACTATCCCCGGGGGCATGGGCGGCAAGGAAGCCATTGAAAAATTACGGCAATACGATCCGCAGGTGAAGGCCATTGTCTCAAGCGGTTATTCCAATGATCCGATCATGGCCGAATACCGGAAATACGGTTTCAGCGGCGTCGCCGCCAAACCATTTGAAATCGCCGACCTCGGCAAAATCCTGCATGATATACTCGACCATTGACCAGTATCATCTCCAGTGACAAAACCCTGAATCAGTGACAGCTTGAGGTGATACTCCATGCAATATATGGAATTTATTGCATTGTTGCCAAATAAACGCATTCCCCGGTCTTCACTGCGCCGCCCTGCGGTCCGCCCGAGAACGGCGCAGCCGCTGCGTTGACAACAAAGTTGATATCACACCAGGATAATCAACATCGTTGCCGCCTCGAAGGTCTCGCAGGCTCGCTATCTGCATCGGTACCGTTCTCGAATGCTCACGGATCCAGGCATTATCATCTCCAGTGACAAAACGCCAGATTGTACCGCTTTTTTCCGCTGATCCTCGACCGCCTTCCTTACAAAATTGGCATATCCAGTATCATTTTTTACAAAAATGAAAATTTTACCCCGGCATAGTTTCGGCTTGAATTATTGTTATTATTAGTTATATAATAGCTAGTTAATCATTCTTTACCGAAATTGGCATAAAGTTTGATTGTTGGTGATGGCACCAGCTAACATATTTGAAGACCTGACAGGTTGTCAGCATTATCTAAATCAAGGCATTGTAAAATAAAAAACAAGAGGAGTACTAGAGGGTGAATTCCGGAGATACCGCGTTTATGTTGGTGGCAACAGCCATGGTCATGTTTATGACGCCGGGCCTGGCACTTTTTTACGGCGGCATGGTCAGGTCGAAAAATGTACTGTCAATCATGATGCAGAGCTTTTTCTGCCTGGGCATTGTTTCAATAATATGGGTCCTCTACGGCTACTCCCTGGCTTTTGGCCCGGATATCGGCGGTTTTATCGGCGGGTTGCAGTACCTGGGATTGAACCATGTAACCACCGGTATCGGCCCCTATTCCAAGACCATCCCCAATCTCCTGTTCTGCGCCTTTCAGTTGATGTTTGCCGTCATTACACCGGCCCTGATTACCGGTGCCTATGCGGAGCGGATGAAATTTTCGGCCTTTGTTCTTTTTACAATCTTCTGGACCACCCTGGTCTACCTGCCGGTCTGCCACTGGGTCTGGGGCGGCGGCTGGATCGGCAAAATGGGCGCTCTTGATTTTGCCGGCGGCACGGTCATCCATATCAACTCCGGCGCGGCGGCCCTGGTGGCGGCCCTGGTTCTCGGCCGACGTAAAGGCTGGCGTAAAGAATCCATGCATCCGAACAACCTGCCCATGACCATCCTGGGAGCGGGCATTCTCTGGTTCGGCTGGTTCGGCTTTAACGCCGGGAGCGCCCTGTCAGCCGGGCCGGTCGCGGTCCTGGCGCTCATCACCACCCAGGTCGCCACCGGGGCCGGGGCTATTTCCTGGGTCCTGGCCGAGTGGAAGATCCAGGGCAAGCCGACTACCCTGGGGGCCGCTTCAGGGGCGGTTGCCGGCCTGGTTGCCATTACGCCGGCCTGCGGTTTTGTCGGCCCGTTGCCGGCGATCCTGATCGGACTTGTTGCCGGGGCCATCTGTTATTTTGCCGTACTCTGCAAAACAAAAATAGGCTACGACGACGCCCTTGATGTTGTTGGCGTGCATGGCGTGGGCGGTCTATGGGGGGCTCTCGCCACCGGCCTTTTTGCCTCCACGGCCCTGAATCCTGACGGCGCCAACGGCCTGTTTTACGGCCATCCCCAACAGCTCGCCATCCAGGCCATTGCCGCCGCGAGCGTTATCGCCTACTCGTTAGTTTTGACCTTTATCATCCTGAAAGTGGTTGATGCGCTTGTCGGTCTGCGGGTGGCGGCCGAAGAAGAGGAGCAGGGGCTTGACGTGGTCGAGCACCAGGAGGTTGGCTACAATTTTTAGCACAAGCCGTACGGGACGGCCGGAAGATTTATAATCAAACGAGGAAACACAATGAAAAAAATCGAGGCCATTATCAAGCCATTCAAGCTCGACGATGTCAAGGAAGCCCTGAACGGCATTGGCATCAAGGGTATGACAGTTTCGGAGGTCAAGGGATACGGCCGCCAGAAAGGCCATACCGAGATCTACCGGGGAGCCGAGTATCTTGTTGACTTCCTGCCAAAAATCAAAATAGAGATCATTGTTGCGGCCGATCAGGTCGACACGGTGATAGATACCATCATCAAGACGTCCAGGACCGGTAAAATCGGTGACGGCAAGATCTTTGTCCTGCCGGTAGAGCATGCTATCCGCGTACGGACAGGGGAGACCGGCCAAGAGGCAATCTAATATGAGCTCCGAGCTGCGGCTGCAGCGAGAGGCCCTGGAAAAGTTGTGGCAGCGCGGGCTTTCCGGCCAAGAACTGCTCCGGCGGCAGACCGGCCTGACCGATGATTTTATAATCGATCATTTTAATAAGGCGCCGGCAGTCCGGTCTGCCCGCGGCAAGATTGCCCTGGTGGCCCTTGGCGGCTACGGCCGCCGCGAACTCTATCCCTTTTCGGATGTTGACCTGCTCCTGCTCCATGACCGCCGGGCATCCAGGTCCATGCGGGATGTTGCCGAGGCGATCCTGTATCCCCTCTGGGACGGCGGCTTCGAGGTCGGTCATTCCGTCCGCACTCCGGGCGGGGCGATCAGCTTTGCCCGCAGTGATTTTTTCTTTCAGGTGGCCCTGCTGGATGCCCGCCTGCTGGCCGGTTCGCAATCGCTCTTTGACAATTTGCGTCAACGCTACAGAAAAAAAATTCTGGACGGCCGCCGCCGGGATTTTGTCCGGATCATGGAGGAATTCCGCAGCGAGAGACGCGAAAAATATGGCAGCCACAGCTACCTGCTGGAGCCTCATATCAAGGAAGGCAAGGGCGGCATGCGTGATATCCAGGGCATGCTCTGGACAGGCAAGGCCGTGTTCGGGCTGGACGGCATAGCCGCCATGGAAGAGTCCGGCATGCTTGAGCCCCATGACTGCCGGGCCTTTGAAGAATCATGGGATATGCTGACCCGCATCCGCAACCGGCTGCATTACATCAGCCGGAGGAAAAACGACCAGTTGTTCTTCGAGTACCAGGAAGAGATGGCCGCCTCCTTTGGCTGTGAAGACCGGGACGGCATGCTGGCGGTGGAACATTTCATGCGCCGGGTATATGCACATCTGCAGACCATTGCCGTGATCACGGATCTTTTTTTCGAACAGGTCCAGGAGGTTCTCGGCCTCACGGAAGGCGGCCGGGCCGAACGGCAACTGGAGAAGGGCATTATCGGCCGGAACGGCAGTATCCGCCTGGCCCACCCCGGAGAACTCGCCGAACGGCCCTATCTGCTCATGCGGCTCTTTTTACAGGCCGGACGAACCGGCCAGTCCCTGCATCATCGCACCCGGCAGGCCGTCACCCGGAATCTCGGGCTGGTGAATGACTCTTTCCGCTCGTCGCGGCGGATTTCAAGAATTTTTTTTGCGGTCCTGATGCGCAGCAAGGACCCCATGCCGGTGCTGGAAGTCATGCTGGAGACCGGACTACTGACCTCCTATATCCCCGAATTCAGCGGGGTAGAATCACTGGCCCAGCATGACCTGTATCATATTTACACGGTTGACCGGCACCAGCTGCAAACGGTGTCGGAGATGACCCGCCTGCACAAACTGCAACCGGAGCTGTTCACGGGACTGGCCTCCCCGCATCTGGTATATCTTGCGGCCCTGCTGCATGACATCGGCAAGGGGCATCATACGGACCATTCGATTCTCGGGGCGGAAATGATTGACGGCATAGCCGTCCGGCTCGGCTTAAAAAAGGAAGAACGGCAAGACCTGGTCTTTCTGGTACGCTACCATCTGTACCTGCCGGAAAATGCCATGCGCCGGGACCTGGAAGATCAGGAATTTATTCGTGCCGCCGCCGATCTGATCGGCAATCCGGATCGCCTGACCATGCTCTATCTCCTGACCATTGCCGACTCGAAATCCACCGGGCCTTCGGCCTGGAGCGAGTGGAAAGCGGCCCTGCTCTCCGAACTCTATCTCCGGGTAAAATCATGCCTGGAGGCAAGCTGCGTCACAATGGCGGACCGGGCCGTAACCGGCAATGGCGAGGAACAGGGGGTTTCATGGCTGAAGACCCAGGTAGCCCGGCTGACGGCGGGCCGGAAGACCAGAATCAGTGTTCACGACCTGCCGGCCGACTACCTGATGAGCTTTAGCCCCGAGACGGTGGCACACCATCTGCAGATACACGATGAAAAGGCGTCCCGCCTGCTGCAGCAGGTCCTGCTTTTTCCCGAGGAGACCCGGCAGGGTTACTGGTCGCTCCTCGTCATGAGCAGGGACCGGCCCGGTTTGCTGGCCAAGCTGTGCGGTGTGCTGGCCCTCCATAATCTCAGGGTGCTGGCGGCCCATATATTCACCTGGCCCGACGACACGGTGGTTGACGTTCTTGACGTGGCGCCGGTCGCCGATGCCGGTTTTGCGGAGCAGGACTGGCAGGGCCTGGAACAGGATATCAACCTGGCGCTGAACTACCGTCTCGATGTGGGTTCCCGCCTGCACCGTAAAATGCATACGATCGGGCTGCGTCCCAAACGGCAGGTGCAGCAACTGCAGAAGGAGGTGATTATTGACAATAAGACCTCGGAACGGTTTACCGTCGTGGAGGTATATTGCGGTGACCGGCCGGGCACCCTCTACCACCTGACCCAGACGCTCTCTGATTTCGGGCTCGATATCCACCAGGCCAGAATTGCCACGGAGGTCGAACAGCTCATTGATATTTTTTATGTGACCTGTGGCAAAGGCGGTAAAATTGTTGACCCCGTCCGGATAGACAAAGTGCGGGAGACCCTGCTGCACTTTATCAAACAAGAGGCAGTTCCCGCAGGCTGACATTTTTTTAGCGCAGGATTTTGATGCGGATACGGACAAGAAAGAGTAAACAAGAAAAAATAAATAACCGATAACCGAGTTGTTCCGATCCTGATCGGATCAATTCCCTTCTCAATCGTTGCACAAAAGGAGACCCAACATGACACGCGATGAGATAATGAAAATTGTTGAAGCACAAAACGTTAACTTTTTCCGGCTGCAATTTGTCGACATCTTCGGTTTTACGAAAAATGTCGCCATTCCGCGCAGCCAGATCGGCAAGGCCCTTGATGGCCAGATTATGTTCGATGGCTCATCCATCGACGGCTTTGTCCGCATCGACGCCTCGGACATGTATCTGAAACCGGACTATGACACCTTTGTTGTTATGCCCTGGCGGATCAAAGATGGTGTTGCCGCGGCCCGGATTATCTGCGATGTGTACAAATCCGACAACACGCCGTTTTGGGGCTGCCCGCGCAATAACCTGAAGCGGGTCCTGGCCGAAGCCAAAGAGATGGGCTATACCATGAACGTGGGCACGGAATGCGAGTTCTTCCTGTTTGAGAAGGATGAATATGGCGAAGCCATCACGCAGACAAGCGATAACGCCGGCTATTTCAGTGTCGATCCCGATGACGCCGGTATCGACTGCCGCCGCGAGATCATCGAGATCCTGGAGGCCATGGGTTTCGAGATCGAGGCGTCCCATCACGAGGTTGCCGGGGGGCAGCATGAAATTAACTTCAAATATACCGACGCCCTGACTGCTGCCGACAACACCGTGACCTTCAAATGGGTTGTCCGTTCCATCGCGGCCAAGCACGATCTGCATGCCACCTTCATGCCCAAACCGGTTTTCGGCATCAACGGCTCCGGCATGCACACTAATCAGTCGCTCTTCAACCTGGACGGCACCAATGCCTTCTTTGACGAAAAGGGTCCGTTGCAGCTCAGCGAAACGGCCTATCACTACATCGCCGGCATCATGAAAAACGCCCCGGGCTTCGCCGCAGTGACCAACCCCCTGGTCAACTCCTACAAACGGCTGGTTCCCGGTTATGAGGCCCCGGTCTACGTGGCCTGGTCCGCTATCAACCGCTCCGCCCTGGTCCGGATTCCGGCTTCCCGCGGCCTGGGGACCAGGACCGAGGTGCGCTGCCCCGATACGAGCTGCAACCCCTACCTGGCCTTGGCCATGATGCTGAACTCCGGCCTTGACGGCATAAAGAATAAGCTGGAAGCCCCGGCTGCGGTAAACCAGAATATCTTTTCCATGACCCAGGCGGAAAAGGATACCGCCGGGATTGCCAGCATGCCGGCCAGCCTGCAGGAGGCCATAGAGGCGCTCAAAGTAAACCCCCTGGCCAAGGATACCCTGGGCGAGCATATCTTTAACAAGTATATCGAAGGGAAGGAAAAAGAGTGGGATGCATACCGCACCGCCGTGACTGACTGGGAAATCGATAATTATTTCAGCAACTACTAATACGGCCGGCCCACTGCCGGAAAATCTGTGAAAAAGCCCGCTGTCTTGAAGGAGACAGCGGGCTTTTTTGCTTGCCCGCCCTTTGCCGGTCCCGGCTCACTTTACATAAAAGAGCACGGTAAAATAGTGACTGACAGCTCCCCCCAGGACGAACAGATGCCAGATGCCATGGAAACAGCGTACCCGTTTATCCAATACGTAAAAAATCACCCCGACCGTATACAGAACTCCGCCCAGCAGGAGGCCGGCAAAACCGGCCGGCGGCAAGGCCAGCAGCAGGGGCCGGAGGGCAATCAAGACGAGCCAGCCCATCAGGAGATAAATCACCATGGGCAGGAGGCGCCTGCCCTTTTGCGGCAACGAATCCACAATCATTCCCAGGACCGCCAGCCCCCAGATGACACCGAATATTGACCAGCCCCAGCCCCCCCGGAGAGTAACCAGGGTGAACGGGGTGTAGGTCCCGGCAATCAGGAGGTAGATCGAGAGATGGTCAAGCTGGCGAAAAATTTTTTTGACCCGACCATGCAAACCGTGATACAGCGCTGAAAAGGTAAACAGCAGGACGAGGGAGGTCCCGTAGATACTGAAACTGACAATCTCCCACGGATCGCCGCGACGCGACGCCAGGACCACCAGGACCACCAGCCCGGCAAGCGCTGCCGTCGCGCCAACGAGGTGGCTGATACTATTGAATCGCTCCTCTTTCTCTACCATACTTTTTCTCTTGTCCGCAGTCGGATTTTGCACCTGAGAATTCCGCTCAAGGGCAGTGAACCCAGGTCCTTGCTGAACGTCCTGCTACCCTTGACAAGATAACTCAATCCCGGGGCGGCGGCAAGTTCATTGCCGTGCCGCCGTAAGCCGTCGCAGGCACCCCATCTTCACGCGGTCACTCCCGCCCGCATAGAGGGGGGGCTATAGCGAACGGAAGCGACTACGTAAATCTGTGGCGCCTGTGGCAGGCTTACAGGTTGGATGTAAGGAATAGCACAGAGTTTCACACCCTGTGACCAGTTACGTGCCGCCATGCCCCCGCTCTCGAACGCCCCGCAGGGCGGCGCGGTGCGGCCCAGAAAATAGTTAATTCGGCAACAATGCACTGATTTCCACATATTGCCTGAAATATTACCTCAAGCCGTCACAGATCCTGGTTAAAACAGAAGCACTTATAAAATATGGCATCCGTGCTTTAAAAATTTGTTTGCAATAGAGATAATTGGTATGATAGGGAAATATGGGGCAGTTTGCCGTTGAACTTGACTGTCGTTCCCCGGCAAACCTTAAAACTGCAACCCGCCCTCATGCCTTCGGCCAACATATTGTCCGCGAAGGCTCCGGACAGGATGGTGACATAGAGGCGGGGAAGGCGTGGCCTTCCTTCCCCCGCTTGATAATATCCGTTCAGAAATGGTTTTTTTGCCGATTCCGCCACATCCATTTAACTTTATTAAAAAGGGGAAACAATGGCGACTCATTTTATCCGAAATTTAAGTGTTCGATGGCGCCTGCTTGGTTTTATCTTTTGCCTGCTGTTGTTTATTGTTGTGTCAGGAACCGGCGGTCTTCTTGGCATGCGGGCTACGAAGCAATCTTTGTCCACCGTCTATAACAACCATGTCAAGCCCATGGAGGAACTGCGTAAAATCAATGACCTGTTCAAGTTCTCCGTGGCCGATACTGCGGAAAGAGTGCTGTACGAGCAGATAACCTCGAAACAGGCAGCCGTCAAGGTTGCGCGGGCCAAGACACTCCTGGAAAAAAATGTGGCTTCGCTGCTGGCCGGCAATGGAAACAGCGGGCAGGGTGACAACAAGTGGCTCTCAACCGCCCGGCCCTTGATAATCAAAGCCAAGGTCCTGACCGGTGACCTGCTCACGGTCCTGCAACAAAATAATGTGAATAAGCTGGACAGCTTATTCGCCGATCGCCTGGAACCCTTTCAGAAAAATTTTGAAAAGACAATCAACTCGTTGATCGTGGGGAGGATTAATGGGGTCAAAAACGAATATGACCGGGCTGAAAAACGATTTGTTATTTCACAGGCGGCCTTTGCCGCCACCATTCTTTTTGGCATCATTATCTCCATCATTGCCGGTTTCTTCCTGATGCGCAGCATAGACGAGCCCCTGGTCCGGATGCAGAAGGCCCTGGATATCATGATGCAGGGCGATCTGACGCAAAAACTTGACTATGACGCCCGAAATGAGTTTGGTGTCCTGATTGACGGCTTCAACCGGATGGCAGGTTATCTCGAAGAGTTGATCGCCCAGATTCAGAGGGCCGGAATTCAGGTCACCAGTTCCATAACCGAGATTGCGGCCAGCAGCAGGCAGCAGGAAGCAACAGCCAATGAACATGCGGCCACCGCCAGTGAAATTGCGGCTTCAACCAATCAGATTGCCGCCACTTCGGCGAACTTAATGACAACCATGAAGCGGGTAAACAGCCTGACCAAAAATGCCGCCTTTGCCGCGGAAGATGGTCATGCAGGGCTGGAGCACATTGACCAGACCATGGTGCGAATGGAAGAGGCAACCGGCGCTATTGTCGACAAATTGTCGGTTTTGAGCGAAAAGGCCGGCGATATTGCCGGGGTGGTCAAAACCATTAATAAGTTGGCCGACCAAACCAACCTGCTTTCCCTGAATGCCGCTATCGAAGCGGAAAAAGCCGGTGAGTATGGCAGCGGATTTTCCGTAGTGGCCACGGAGATCCGCCGGCTGGCGGATCAGACCGCCGTGGCCACCTATGATATTGAACAGATGGTCCAGGGAGTACAGTCTGCCGTCTCCTCGGCAGTGATGGGCATTGACAAGTTCGCGAAAGATGTACGCGTCAGCGTCACGAACATCCGTGACGGCAGCGAACGGCTGCAAGGCGTTATTGAGCAGGTCGAGGTACTCAGACCTCAGGTGAAGGTGATCAGCGAAGGCATTGAGGCCCAGTCACAGGGAGCGAGACAAATCAGTGACGCCACTAATCAGCTGAATAGCGCGGCCCAGCAGTCAGCGGAATCCATCGGTCAGATGAACATAACCATTGAACGGCTGCAACAGGCCGCCCAGAGTTTACAGAAAGCGATTTCCCGCTTCAAGGTAACATAAAACGATATGCTGCTTCTGCTTTTCGAGACCAGCGATGGTCGGTATGCCCTGGATTCGCGAGACGTGGTTGAGATCATTCCTCTCGTCATACCTAAAAAAATCACGGCAGCCCCGGCCTATATGGCCGGAATCATCAACTACCGCGGCGAGCCGGTGCCGGTTTTTGACCTCTGCGCCCTTGCCGATGGCACACCCTGCAAACATTTATACAGCACCCGGATTATTCTGGTGCGCTATCCCCTGGCTGCTGGGCGGGAAAAACTGGTCGGCCTGATCGCCGAACGGGTGACCGATGTCGTCAAGAGCGGCCATACGGATCTCGGGTCGTCGGGAATCCTGATTGACGAGGCCTTGAATTCGTCTGCCGCCGGGTCCGGCAACGATGAAATAATACAAAGGTTCGATCTGCGGGGTATCATTCCGAAAAATGTTGTCCGCGAACTTTTTAAGGATTGACACCAATAAGGGTTGCGCTCATTTCCAATGACAATTCCATGACGGATAAACTCACCTCGGGGCATGAAGATATCTGCTTTTTCACCCAAGAAACACCGGCTGTTCGACAAGATTGCATCAACCATGTTTGCATGAAATCAGCTAAAAAGAAAATAGTCGATTCCCTTGAGCGGTCGATCGGTTTGGCGATCACGACCATTGGCGACTCAACCTTTGAAAGAGCCGTCAACAGCCGCATGAAGGCTTTGGGAATCGCCGAGGTTGACGCCTATGCCGAAAAATTCTCGGCCTCGACCGTGGAATTGCGGCAGCTGATCGAGGAGATCGTTATTCCTGAAACCTGGTTTTTCCGGGACCAGGCCCCCTTCACTCTCCTCGGCGAACATGTCCTGAAATCCGGGAAATTCCAGCAACAATATGTCTTCCGCATCCTGAGCCTGCCGTGTTCAACCGGCGAGGAGCCCTACTCCATCGCCATGGCCCTGTTGCAGACGGGGCTGCCGCCATCATGTTTTTATATTGACGCCGTTGATGTCAGCGAACGGGTGCTGGCCCTTGCCCGGCGGGCGGTGTATAGAGAAAATTCCTTCCGCTCAAGGGATCTTGCCTTCCGGCAGCGGTTTTTCCATAAAACGGACAAAGGTTTTGAGCTGGACAAAACGGTTCGCGAAAAAGTCCGTTTCCTGAAGGGTAATATCCTGCACCCGGCCTTTATGAAAGGCCTGGGCCGTTACGATGTCGTTTTCTGCCGCAACGTCCTGATCTATTTCTGTGAAGAGGCTCAACGCCAGGCAATATCAGCCCTTTACCACATACTCATGCCCGAAGGACTTCTCTTCACGGGACATGCGGAATCCGGCCTGTTTTTTGGGGGCCAATTCGTTGCCGCCGCCCGCTCCAAGGCCTTCGCCTTTTATAAAAAAGAATCTGCTGCAGCCGCGGCCGCCCGGCAAGAGGAAATTTTGGACAACACAGGTGAAGACAGCCTATTGGCACCATCGCTGCCGGCCGTCAGAAAATCGAAGTCCGTCTTTAACCGGCCCGCTGCCAGGCCATCCGGCAAAGATGAAGAATTCAACCTTGTCCGGCAATTGGCCGACGAGGGTAAGCTGACAGAGGCGGCCCGGCGCAGTGAACAGTACCTGCGGGAACACGACCCCTCGGCCCGTTGGTATTATCTCCTCGGCGTTATCCGCGACAGCGGGGGACAGTCGGCGGAGGCCCTGAAACTTTTCCGCAAAGCGGTTTATCTTGACCCCGGACATGTGGAGAGTTTGCTGCAGTTGTCGCTGTTGGCGGAACGGGCCGGAGATAGTGCCGGGGCTGCGAATTACAAGCGGCGGGCCAAAAGACTTCAGGAAGGAGGATAGCACCGGTGCCGGAAGAGAGAAAGACCGAAAAACCTGTAGCCATCGATGATTGCTGGAACAGGATCGGCGTCTGGGGCAAAATGACCGACCGCTGTCCCAAGCTGGCCGAGGTCATCCATTGCCGCAACTGCCCGACCTATTCCCTGACCGGCCGGCGTCTGCTCGACCGGCCGGTGCCGGACGATTACCGGCGGGAATGGACCTCTGTCCTGGCCAGGGCGGCGGCGGTAAAAGAGGCAAACATTCACTCTGCTTTTGTTTTCCGGACCGGCGGCGAGTGGCTGGCCCTGCCAGCCAGACTCATCCAGGAAATCGTTGATATGCATATCATTCACAGCCTTCCTCACCGCAGCAATGCCATCCTGAGAGGAATTGTCAACATCCGCGGTAAACTGGAACTCTGTTTTTCAATAGGAGCGCTGCTGAACATCGAGCGCTTTAAAAAAAACAGGGAGGAAAAAAATTATATTTCCCCTGAACGGCTGATCGTGGCGGGCCGGGAGGATGAACGGATCGTCTTCCCGGTGACCGAGGTGCGGGGGACCTTCCGCTATGCCGAAGGGACGCTGCAAAAGCTGCCGGTTACCGTCTCCGGATCAAGGGCTGCTTTTACCAAGGGAATTCTTTCCCTGCCGGATATTGATGTCGGCCTGCTTGACGACCATGCCCTTTTCAAGACCTTGATGAGGAATCTCTCATGACCGACAAGGGTAACGACCTGAGTTCCATGTCCATGATGGATCTTTTCCGGCAGGAGGCAGAAAGTCACTGCGCCGCCCTCTCGGACAACCTGCTCTCCCTGGAGCGCAAGCCGACCGATCCGGAGGTCCTGGCCTCGCTCATGCGGGCGGCCCATTCCATCAAGGGCGCGGCGCGGATTGTCGACCTGCCGGTCGTGGTTGAACTGGCCCATGCCATGGAGGATGTCTTTGTCGCGGCCCAGGACGGCAAACTGGTCCTGGGCCGGGAGGATATTGATCTCCTGCTGCAGGGCATGGACATGCTTGACGGCATCGGCCGCGTGGCCGAGGATAAAATGACGGCCTGGCTTGCCGGCCAGAGTACGGCCATCAACACCCTGGTCGCTGATTTTAAAACCCTGGCCGCCGGTGGCGGGAAAAAATCCGCCGCCGGAAAGGAAGCACCTCCTGACATCCGGACCGTGCCGCCGCCCTCCCCCGCACCCGAAAAGAAAACCGCCCGGCAAAGTCCGGCTGACCTGAGTTCCATGTCCATGATGGATCTTTTCCGGCAGGAGGCGGAAAGTCACTGCGCCACCCTCTCGGACAACCTGCTCTCCCTGGAGCGCAAGCCGACCGATCCGGAGGTCCTGGCCTCGCTCATGCGGGCGGCCCATTCCATCAAGGGTGCAGCGCGGATTGTCGACCTGCCGGTCGTGGTCGAACTGGCCCATGCCATGGAGGATGTCTTTGTCGCAGCCCAAAAAGGCGACATTCTTCTGGGCCGGGACCATATCGACATCTTGCTCAAAGGCGTGGACCTGCTGACAGATTTGGCCCGGCAAGATGAAAATGAAGCAATCGCCTGGCTCAAGGGCCGGGAAAAGGCAATCGCTTCCCTGGTAACGGCCTGCAAGTCCATCTCAACGGGGCAAGAGGTTGCGGCCGCGTCCCCGCCGCCGCCTCAACCCCGGGAACAGGTAAAGATAAAACCGGAAATGCCGCCGCCGGAAGAGGCAAAAGCGGTCGACCGGGCCTTGCGGGTATCGGCCGAGGGCATGAACCGTCTGATGGGCTTTGCCGGAGAAGTCCAGGTGGAATCCCGGTGGCTGCCGGCCTTTGCCCATAAGGTACTGAAACTCAAACGCCGGCAGGACGATGTCTACCGCCGGCTGAACAGCTATCTGGATAAAGTCCGGGCGTCCGCCCCGGCGGCGGAGGGATTAAGCAATAACGACCTCCACGATCTGCTTGCCCGGATGGATATCTGCCGCAGCCTGGTGAATGAGTACCAGGCCGAGATTGAGGATCATGCCCGGCGTGCCACGGAAATTTCACACCATCTCTACCATGAGGTAATCGCCAACCGGATGCGGCCCTTTGCCGACGGAATCCGTGGGTTCCCCCGCATGGTTCGGGACCTTGCCCGGGAACTGGGCAAAGAAGTGGAGTTTGAAATCATCGGCAGTGACACCTTGGTTGACCGGGATATCCTTGATAAAATAGAGGCCCCCCTGAACCATCTGCTCAGAAACGCCATTGACCATGGCGTTGAATCGCCGCCGGAGCGGCTGCGGGCCGGCAAACCGGAAAAAGCACTCATCCGTCTCGAAGCCCGGCATAGTGCCGGCATGCTCAACATCGTGGTCAGTGACGACGGTTACGGCATTGATATTGAAAAATTACGCCGCAAGGTCATCGACAAAAAAATGATTGACGAAGAGATGGCCCGGGACTTGAGAGAGACGGAGTTGCTTGATTTTCTTTTCCTGCCAAACTTCAGTACCCGGGACACCGTGAGCAAGGTGTCCGGACGGGGCGTCGGCCTTGATGTGGTACACAGTGCGGTACACGAGGTCCGGGGCCTGGTCCGAATCAGCACCAAGCCGGGCGCCGGCACTACCTTTGAAATGCAGCTGCCTCTGACCCTTTCAGTTATGCGCTCCCTGCTGGTTGAAATCTGTGACGAGGTCTATGCCTTTCCACTGGTGGCCATAGATCACGTCATCAGGGTTCAGGGTGAGATCAAGGAGGTCGAGGGACGACAGTATGTAACCTTCAACCGGGAACGGGTCGGGCTGATATCAGCGCGACAGGTCCTGGAGAAACGGTTGGCAGAGGCTCCGGAAAATGAACGAGATGAACTGCCCATTGTTATTGTCAGTGACCGCTATAACCGATACGGTCTGATCGTTGACCGTTTTCTGGAAATTCGCGACCTGGTAGTCCAGCCGCTGGACCGGAGGTTGAAAAAAGTTCAGGATATCAGTGCAGTGGCTATTCTTGAGAACGGAACGCCGGTATTGATTGTCGACGTGGAAGACATGGTTCACTCCGTTGATTACCTGATTTACGGCAACCGGCTGCATCGTATAGGCGGTGAAGATATCATGGATGGACGCCGCTTAAAGCGGATATTGGTGGTTGATGACTCCATCACCGTCCGGGAGGTGGAAAGGAAGATGCTGGCCGTCAAGGGGTATGAGGTGAAGACGGCGGTAGATGGAAAGGATGGCTTGAACGCCCTCCGCAATGAGGATTTCGACCTGGTCGTCACGGACGTGGACATGCCGCGGATGAACGGTATCGAGCTGGTGAGCCTTATCCGCAGCGATGCACGATTCGAGAGACTGCCGGTAATCATCGTTTCCTACAAAGACCGCGAGGAAGACCGGCAACGCGGCCTTGAGGCCGGGGCTGACTATTACCTGACCAAGGGGAGCTTTCAGGATGAGACCCTGTTGCGGACCGTTGAAGAATTGATCGGCGGTCCGGATCAGGACTGAGAGTAAAACCAGGAAAGAGCCACCCACGAGGTGTATGTGAAGATAGGAATAGTAAACGATATGCCCATGGCCATGGAGGCGCTGCGCCGGACCATGATAAGCGGCGGCCACCAGATTCTCTGGGTAGCGGAAAATGGGGCGATTGCGGTTGAGCGTTGCGCGCAGGAAAAACCCGACT
This sequence comes from bacterium BMS3Bbin14, assembly GCA_002897615.1. GTDB lineage: Bacteria > Desulfobacterota > Desulfobulbia > Desulfobulbales > Desulfobulbaceae > BMS3Abin13. The sequence goes on along the minus strand of BDTX01000021.1, from coordinate 217,206 downwards.
TGGTCCTGATGGACCTGATCATGCCGGTTATGGACGGCGTTGAGGCAACCCGGCGGATCATGAAGGAAAGTCCCTGCCAGATTCTGGTGGTGACCGCAAGTGTTGCCAGCAACAGCGGTAAGGTGTTCGAGGCCATGGGGGCCGGAGCTCTCGACGTTGTGGCAACGCCGGTGCTGGGCACGGAAAATGGTACCAGCGGCCAGGATCTGCTCACCAAAATAGAGAGAATAGGAATACTTTCCGGCATGACCAAACGAACCAGTCCGCAACGGCCCGTCCGCCCATTACAACCAGGCGTCGCGCCACGGGAAAAAGGGCAAGACCTCCTGCTGGTCATCGGTTGCTCCACCGGCGGCCCCCGGGCCCTGCTCCGGATTCTCTCCACCTTTCCCCGGGACTTCCCCGCATCCATCGTCGTTGCCCAGCATATGGACGAGCAGTTTATCAGCGGCCTGGTCGACTGGCTGAACAACCAGGTCGCCCTGGAGGTAAAAGTGCTGAGCAAAGGTGACCGGCCCCGGCCAGGCGTAGTGCTGATCCCCGCCACCTCCCATCACCTCGTCATGCATCGCAACAACACCCTCGGCTATTCGGTTGAGCCGACTGACAATTATTACCATCCCTCGGTGGATGTTTTTTTCAAAAGCGTGGCCCGTTACTGGCAGGGCGGCTGTATTGGGGTGATTTTGACCGGGATGGGAAGAGACGGCGCCGACGGATTGCTGGCCCTGCGCCGGCAGGGAAATTATTCCATTGCCCAGGATCAGGAGAGCTCGGTGGTTTTCGGTATGCCCAAGGCCGCAATCGAAGTGGGGGCCGCCCAGGATATTCTGCCGGTTGAGGACATTGGTTCGAAGATCATTGACAAGTTAGGAGAAATATCATGACTGAACATCTGGCAGGAGCGGGACAGGAACTTGATGATATCCGGAGGTATAGAATCAGTGTGCTCCTGGTTGACGACCAGCCGATCATTGCCGAAGCGGTACGGCGGGCGCTGGCCACGGAGGACATCGACTTTCATTACTGCCAGGACCCGACCGAAGCGATAAAAACGGCGACAGAGCTTAAGCCGACCATCATCCTCCAGGACCTGGTGATGCCTGAGCTTGACGGATTGACCATGGTTCGGTTTTACCGGGCCAACCAGGACACTTCCCAGGTACCGATTATCGTCCTGTCCACGAAGGAGGAACCGGAGATAAAGAGCAAGGCCTTTGAACTAGGCGCCAACGATTACCTGGTCAAGCTGCCGGACAAGATTGAGCTGATCGCCCGCATCCGTTACCATTCACAGGCCTATATCAATCAGAAGCAACGCGACGAGGCCTTTCTCGCCTTAGAGGAAAGCCAGCGCCGGCTGGCAGTGGCCAATAAAATTCTGAAAAAACTTTCCTCCATGGACGGCCTGACCGGGGTGCCGAATCGCAGACGTTTTGACGAGGTCCTGAAACAGGAATGGCTGCGGGCCATACGCCACTCGACCTCCATTTCGCTGATCATGATAGACATTGATTTTTTCAAGCTTTTTAACGACACCTACGGCCATCAGGGTGGTGACGACTGCCTGAAACAGGTGGCCAAGACCCTTGAAAAGTCGGTAAAACGGGTAACCGACATGGTGGCACGCTACGGCGGGGAAGAGTTCGTGGTGGTCCTGCCGGAGACCGGAACCAAGGGCGTGCTTGCGGTAGCCGAGACGATGCGGGCCGATGTTGAGGCCCAGCACATTCCCCATGAAAACTCCAAGGTCACAGATCATGTCACCATCAGCCTCGGAGTGGCCACGGCCGTGCCCGAGCGCGGCTCCAGGGAGGAGGACCTGATTGCCGCCGCCGACCAGGCCCTGTACGAGGCCAAAAATCACGGTCGCAACCAGGTACGGAGTATGGGCTTGAACCCTGCCGACGAACTGCACGAAGAACAGTCAGGGGGGATGAGTGCTATCTAACACCCATGTTTAACAAGGAAATCATGCACAACCTCCCGCATGATATCAGGCTGATCACGGCCGGTCTCATTGACGATAATCCAGACACAGCGCTGAAAGGCCCGGTAGAGGTCATCGGGCACGAACAGTTTCAGCTCGATCAATTCCGGAATCTGCTGAACCTGCTCATCACTTTCGTGCCGCCGCTGCCGACTCATCACCGGCCCCGCTGTCCGTCCTGTTCGCGGCAAAAGGCAACCACATCCCGGTAGGCCAGGGTCCCACCAAAAAAATCAAGGGCGCTGCCTACCGTTACATCAAGACGTTCCTGACCGGCCTCCCGGACCAGCTCCAGATCGGCCATAGTCGCCACGCCGCCGGCATAGGTCGTCTGAATGGTCGCGTGGTCGGCCAGCAGCCGGATAAGACGCTCATCCACTCCCATGCGCTTGCCTTCCACATCAACGGCATGCACCAGGAATTCATCGCAAAAGCCGGCCAGCCAGGCCAAAACCTCCCCGGAAATACGGAGCCGGGTAAACTTCTGCCAGCGATCGGTAACCACGTAATAACCGTCATCGCGCCAGCGACAGCTCAAATCCAGGACCAGATGCCGCCGGCCGATCAGGTCGCGCAGGCGGCGCAGGCGTTCTTCATTGAGCCGGCCGTCATGAAAGACATGAGAGGTCACAATCACATGCGAAGCGCCCTGCTCCAGCCACCAGGGAGCGTTGTCGGCCGTAATACCGCCGCCGACCTGCATCCCGCCGGGCCAGGCCTGCAGCGCCTCTACGGCGGCCGCCTCGTTTCCCGGGCCGAGCATAATCACATGACCGCCGGCCAGTTGATCCCGCCGGTAAATTCGGACATAATAGGAGGGTGGGGCCTCAGAGGAAAAATTGGTCTGCAGGGTCCCGGATTGGCCATCCCGGAGGCTTGAACCGACGATCTGCTTGACTCGTCCATCGTGCAGATCAATGCAGGGACGAAAACGCATAGAAGTCTTCCCCCTAAATCAGTTACGGCTTGAGGTGATGCTCCATACAATATGTGGAGTTTATTGCATTATTGCTGAATAAAATCATTTTCTGGTCTTCACCGCGCCGGACTGCGATCCGCCCGATAACGGATACAAGGTTCCAGTTTAAAATTTAGCTCTGCTTGATCATCATGGTGGAAGAGTCAAGATCGAGACAAACGCCGGAACCATTCGCCTTGCCGTTGTTCCGGACAATATCGAGCCGGATATTACTGCCTTCGGGCTTGAGCAGAATCACCGTATCAAAAAGATCGTCCACCTCATGGCAGGGCGCCGGCACACCGGATGATGATTTTCTCTTGTCATCGCGATGAGTGACGGCCGAGAACCAGAACTGCATGCTCATCATATTCGCCAGGTCCTTGAGATCGGCCAGACTCTCACGATCAACCGATTCAAAATCAAAGCCGTCGATCACCAGGCAATTAGGCTTAAAAATATTCTGCATAATCAAATCATTGAGCCGTTCTTCCAGCTTCGCCCGGCTGAAGACCGATTCCTTGAAAGTCATGATCATCCGGTGATGCTGCACCATTTCAATCAACTCGTGCGGCTGAGAGACACTATACTCCTGCAGAATAGTGCGCAAAATATCATCATACCTGCACCTGGTCTTGTCAATGGATTCACCGATACTGACGTGAATAACCCGGTTGCCCCGGAGTATCGAATCCAGGGCAATCTGGACCAGCAGCGCCGTCTTGCCAAGGCCGGGCCGGGCCATAACCAGGCCCATCTCCCTGGCATTCTCAGTCCCAATCTTCAGAACCCTGAGCGGATTCTGCTTTACCAGCGGCTCATATCCCATTGTTCCACTCCATCCAAATAATTCGTATATTATATGTTAGCTCTATGGCGGACCACAGTCTATTTATTTTTCTTTTCTTCTTCGAAGGCCTTGATCAACTCGTCGGCCACACTCTTGGGCACCTTCTTATAGCTGGACAGCTCCATGGTAAACTCGGCCTTGCCCTGGGTGAGAGAACGCAGAGTGGTTGAATAACCAAACATCTCGGCCAGCGGCATCTCCGCTTCAACAACCGTATAATTTCCTTCTTCAAAGGTCCCGACAATCACGCCGCGACGCTGGTTCAGGCTCCCCATGACAGCGCCCTGGAACTCGGACGGCCCTTCCACGGCAACCTTCATGATCGGCTCCATGATCACCGGCCCGGCTTTCGCATATCCTTCATTGAAGGCGCCGATAGCCGCGAGCTGGAAGGCCACATCGGAAGAGTCCACGGCATGGGAACTACCGTCATTGATAACAACCCGGATGCCGGTAATCGGCGAGCCGGTCAGCTTGCCCTTTTGCAGGCACTTCCGGAAGCCCTTGTCACAGGAAGGGATGAACTCGCGGGGAATGACACCACCGACAATCTTGTCGTCAAATTCATACTCGCCCTCTTCCAGCGGCTCCAGGTAACCACCGACCCGGCCGAACTGCCCCGAGCCGCCGGTCTGTTTTTTATGGGTGTAGTTGAATTCGGCCCGCTTCGTAATGGTCTCGCGGTAGGCGACCCGCGGAGCCCCAACCTCCACCTCGGCATTGTACTCCCGCTTCATGCGCTCGATATACACCTCGAGGTGCAACTCGCCCATGCCGGAGATGATCGTTTCGTTGGTCTCGTGATCGACGAAACTCTTGAAGGTCGGGTCTTCCTTGCCGAACCGGTTCAGGGCCTTGGACACGTTGGTCTGGGTCTTGTTATCTTTCGGCTTGATGGCCAGGGAGATAACCGGGGACGGCACATGCATGGAACTCATGGACCAGCTAATGCCGGCGCCACAGAAGGTGTCGCCGGAAGCACAGTCAATGCCGAACAGGGCGAGGATATCACCGGAGCCGGCCTCTTCGATTTCCTCCATCTCGTCGGCGTGCAGCCGGACCAGGCGCCCGATTTTCACCTTTTTACCGGTGCGCGAGTTGACAATGGTGTCACCCTTTTTCAACGTCCCCTGATAGGTTCTAATATAGGTAAGCTGACCGTAGCGCCCGTCTTCCAGCTTGAAGGCCAGGGCAACCAGGGGGTCATCGGCATCATTGGAGACCTGCACTTCTTTTTCGTCATTATCCAGGTCCAGGGCCGTATTTTCCACATCGGTCGGACAGGGGAGATAGGCGTTAACGGCATCCAGCAGCGGCTGAATGCCCTTGTTCTTGTAGGCGGAACCGATGATGACCGGAGCCAGCTCCAGGCTCAGTGTCCCGCGGCGAATAGCCTCGCGGACCAGGTCCTCGCTCGGCGTCTGTTCTTCAATAATAACCTCCATGAGTTCATCGGAAAACATGGACACGGCATCCAGCAACTCCTCCCGCTTCTCATCGGCCTCGGCCTGCATATGTGCCGGGATTTCTTCCAGACGGATCGTTTCTCCCTGGTCGCCGTCAAAATACACCGCCTTCATGGTGACCAGGTCAATCACGCCTTCCAGGTCATTCTCAAGGCCGATCGGCAACTGCAGCATAACCGCGTTGAGTCCCAGTTTGTCACGGATCTGTTGGGTTACCCGGTACGGATTGGCGCCGGTGCGGTCACACTTGTTGATAAAGGCAATCCGCGGAACCTTGTAGCGGCTCATCTGCCGGTTCACGGTAATACTCTGGGACTGCACTCCGCCAACGGAGCAGAGAATGAGCACGGCGCCATCAAGGACCCGCAGGGCTCGCTCCACCTCAATGGTGAAATCGACATGGCCGGGGGTATCGATGATATTGATATCATAGCCCTGCCAATTGCAGTAGGTAGCCGCCGATTGAATGGTGATGCCGCGTTCCTTCTCCAGCGCCATGGAATCCATGGTCGCACCGACACCATCCTTGCCGCGAACCTCATGGATGGCATGAATGCGCTGGGTATAAAACAGGATGCGCTCGGTAAGCGTTGTCTTGCCCGAATCGATATGGGCGCTGATGCCGATATTTCGTACTTTTGTCAGGTCTCTTCTCATCACGCGTTCCTCAGTTACTTCGTGCCGGATTGTTGCTTTATCTCTTCCGGCTCCAGTTGTTCTTCCAGGGAAAAACAATAAAATAAAAAAGGAGTTACAGGTGAGCTCTGCAACTCCTTCAATGCATTTTCTATGGTGCCGAGACCAGGATTCGAACCAGGGACACACGGATTTTCAGTCCGTTGCTCTACCGACTGAGCTATCTCGGCACCCGAGCTTAAAGCTGTTGTATAGCCTAATTCAGATTATCCAGTCAAGAAATATTTACCCTGCTCCATCATTGCCTTGCCGCCCTTCTATTTCGCCGGGCAAGGGGCAGGGGAACAGCCTATCTCCCGCAGATATCATCAAGTGCAAAATTTTCTTTTTTAACAGGAAAAAAAAACCGTGTCAAGCACAACCACCACCTATCTCCGGATATTTCATCCCGGCACCGCAAGTTCGAGCAGGCCGGCGCTTAGGAATAAAAAGGTGAGACAGAGCAAATATGTGCCCGCCCCCGCATTCAGGGTTGCGGGGCAGGGAGAGGAGAGCCTGCAAACAGTTCATTCTTGGCAAAGGCCACCATTCCCGAATTTTCCGGCGGTACCAGCTTCTCCATGCCTTCTTCCCGGCTCAACTCGCCGGTGCGGACCATATTGGCAATTTCCCAGACATAAGGATGAAAACCATAGCGCTGCCGATGAACTTGGTTCGCATAGGCATTGAGGGTACAGTTTGAAGAGTTCGGATCGGTGTCATCGGGGGGTTCCCAGCCAAGTTTGCCGATACGCTCAATAATTTTATTTTCGTCATAATCGAGAAAGGCCAGCGGATGAATATTCCAGGGAAATAATTCTTTGCACTCGAATTGTTTATCAGTAACAAAAAAAGGAAGAATCTGGTCGCCGCCGATCCGGTAAAGAGGTTTCATGGTAGCCTGCTGGGTATTTTTCATCAGGGCGGGATTGGTCCGCATAACAGAGGACTGAACCGGCGCCTGGCCGGGAGACCAACCAAAACCGACAAAAGGAATCTGTTTTTCAATCGCGGTTCGCAGCACACTCCCCTTAACAAAACTGATACAGCTTGTACAGATCGTGCTCGCCCGTTCAAGGGTTTTTGCGGCATAAAGCTCGTGCACCGCCGCTGCCTTGAAAATGGTCCTGAGCATTTTCCGGCTTGGCCTGATAAGCAGATTATCAACACCGAGACTGCTGCAGACATTGCTGATATTTTTAAAGGCCCGGGGCGAGACAAAGGTGTTGTCCAGGGTAAGCGCCAACACCTTCAGCCGGTATCGATTGACAAACACATCCAGGGTGTAGGAGGAATCCTTGCCGCCGCTGTAGGCGACGATCACATCGTAGGCACCATTTTCTTCCCGCTCATCAAGAAGTTTCAGAAATTTTGCTTCATATTTTTTTTTCAGGGCGGCCCGGGCATCATTACCCTTATAGTGCCGGCAATGGTTGCAGACACCGTTTTCGTCAAAGGTAATGCCCGGGAATGTCGAAGGCAGCACACAATTGGAACAATATCGGAGTTGCGGTTGTTTTTTACTCATTTTGTCCCTCTGCACCAATGTTATACCTGGGCCAGCAAAACCCGGATGTTGCCATTGTGATCCAAGACCCTGCGGACCTGGCGGTAGTCATGTTTTTTCTTAAGCCGCCGCTCCATGGCCCGGCCCTGTCCCAGGCCGACCTCAAAGGCAAGCCAGCCGCCCGGCCGGAGAAAGACCGGGGCCTCGGTCATCAGGCGATGCAGGATCTTTACGCCAAAGGGTCCGCCATCAAAGGCAAGCCGGGGTTCATGAGCGGAAATCTCGTCAACCATCGTACCGACCTTTGCGGTTGAGATGTAAGGCGGATTACAGATCAGCAGGTTCACTTTACCATGAAATTCTGCCGCAGCAAAAGGGGCCAGCAAATCGCCTTCTCTCACTGTGACTTGATGTTCCAGGCGGTGCACCTTTACATTCTGCCGGGCCAGGGCCACCGCATCGCCTGATAAATCGGCGGCAAACACCCGGCCCCGTGGTTCATGCATGGCGATAGCGACAGCGAGATTGCCGGCCCCGGTGCAGACATCGATAATCCTCAAATCGATGCCGGTTGTGTCAGCCAGGAGTTGCAAAGCGGCCCGGCCCAGAAGCTCGGTTTCCCGCCTGGGTACTAAAGCCTGCGGGCCGACCGGCATATCGACTCCCATAAATTGCTGCCAGCCGGTGATATGGGCCAAAGGGGTTCCGCTCAAGCGTTGCGCGACAAGGGCAAGTAAGACTTCGCCCTGTTCGGCAGTCAACTCCGGCACGATTAAGGCCGCCGCTGCCCCGGCGGACTTTGCGTCACCGGCGGCCTTGAACCACAGGGCCTTCAAGGTGGTTTCCGGATTCTCTTCCGGTTTGTCCGGCAGCGTTTTTAATTCTTTCTGCAGACAAGCGAGAAGCTTGGCCCAGGTCTGATCCTTGTTCATGCCCGCCCTGACTCAAGCAATTTTTTCTTGTCGATTTTGCCGTTTGGGCTCTGCGGCATTTCATCGACCAAGGTAACGTGTTGCGGAATCATAAAATTTTCCAGATTTGACATACATATTTTCTTGATTTTCCCATCGGTCAAACCGGCCGACTCTGCCACGACAACAAAGGCATGAATAGCCTGACCCAGGGTTGCGTCGGGAACACCAATGACTACCGCCTCCTTGATTCCGCTGATGCCATGCAAAACATTCTCAATCTCAACCGGACTTACTTTTTCTCCACGGGTCTTAATGATGTCATCGCTGCGGCCGACAAAATATAAAAATCCGTCTTTGTCATATTTGAACCAGTCATGGGTGCATAATATCCGCTCCCCCGGCAGGTCCCCGGCCTTAAGCATTTGCCCCGACAACTCGGGCCGGCGCCAATAGCCCGCCATAATATGCGGGCCGCGAACATGCAGAATCCCGGGGGTCTCCGGCCCGACGGCATCCCCGGCCGGGCTTAACAAAAATGTCTCGGTACCGGGGATGGCCTTTCCCACCGAGCCCGGTTTACTATCAAGCAATTCCGGCTCCAGGTACGAAACCCTTTTGCATTCCGTCAGACCATACATTTTGAAGATCAGGGCATTGGGGAAAATTTTTTTCAAAAAAGGAATATATTCGACCGGAAGCGCTGCCGCCGTGTTTGTAACCCTGGCAATATCAGGAAAGGAGATCGCCTTCCTTTTATACGTTTCCAGAAGCATTGAAAAAATTGTCGGCACCCCCGGGAATACGGTCGCCCGTTGCTCGATTAGCCGCTTGTAAACTACGGCCGGGAAAGCAAAAGAGCGCTCAACGATTAAAGTGGCGCCCAACTTCATCGTCATGAGAAGCTGATAAAGACCGTAGTCAAAGGCGAGGGGCAAAAAAAGCATAATTCTATCATCTTCCGACAGTCGCAGATATTCAATCAAACTCCAGGCCGCAAATACCATTGACTGGTGGGTCTGCATCACCCCTTTAGGGGTACCGGTACTGCCGGAGGTGTAGATGAGCGCGGCCAGATCATTGGGAATTGTAAAGACCGGCTCTTTTAAGGGCGGGGTATGTGCCAAAATGTCCGCCAGGGCCTCGACCCCTGCGGCAATCTCCTGTCCGGCTTGCGCAATATCTCCGGCAACCAAGACGGTCCGGACCGCAGGCGCCCTGTTTACGGCAGGAATAAAGATATTTTCCAGATGACTGTCACTGATTAAGATTGCCGCTTCGCTGTCTTCCAGGATAAATCTAAGCTTTTCCTGCTTAGTTTGAGGATTAATCAGCAGGAAAACCGCGCCGGCCAACAAGGTTCCATACGTGGACAGCACGCAGGGCCAGGTATTATCCATGTAGATGGCGACCCGGTCGCCGCGCCGCACCCCGTGATCGACAAGCGCCGAGGCAAGCCGTAAAGCCCCGTCTGCCAGCTGTCCATAGGTGAAAGATTCACCCTGAATAACGAGCGCCGTTTTTTCCGGGTGCAGGGCGGCATTTTCCAGCATTCCTTCACGTAAAAGACGCTGCGGTTTTTTTATCATCGTTTTTTCATCCCGGCTTCAGGGCACGAATTCCAAGGACCTGTTTATTTACCCTCCCCGGAGGAGATATATTCTTTCTTCCTTGCAATAAAAGCAGCCAGCTGGTTGACGCTATCAAGATTCTCAGGAAGCAACTCTTCATCTTCTACCGGGACACCGAATTCATCTTCGAGCCATTCGACCAGTTCCAGCACGCCGGTAGAATCAATAATTCCTTTATCCAAAAATGAATCATCATTTTGCAAACCATCATCATCAGCGTCAAAAAGAAAATTCTCAAAAATGAAGGTCCTGATGGCATCAACAGTCGTGGACATATTCACCTCTACTTTTTAAATACTCAGGCAGCCGGATCCGGGTTGAATGCTGCGATTGAGGATCGACGAAAGACAGCCGGGATGCGACAAGGTGGCGTCTTTTTTGGCGCGGGCCATTAGATTGGCAGGCGGGCGTAGCGGAACAGTCTTCCACCTTAATCCTGGGACAACACTCTTACATTCTGCAGCCGCGGAGGCATATCAACATTAAAATTTTTCAAAAATTTATCATATACGATCTGGGTGGATAATATACCGACAAATGCCATATTTTCACTAAATCCCTGCCGGCTTTTCTTCCTGCACTTTGCCAGGAGTTTGCAGACAGCGGCGGGCTTGAAGACCCCGGCCGCCCGCAACATTGAACCAGAGAGGTAATATTCAAGATATTCGGGCTCCCCATCCCTGAAAAAACTTAAGATATCAGGGGCCATATATGGCTGCTTTTTTCGTTTTACTATATTTTCAGGTAAAATATCCCGCATTGCCAGTTTTAATATATTTTTTTCATTAAGTGCTTTCATTTTGAGTTTTGCCGGAATACGGCCGGCAAGGTCGACAACCCGATGATCAAGAAATGGAAATCGTCCTTCCACTGAATGTGCCATGGCCATCCGGTCACCCTGGGAACAGAGAAGATAATTCCCCAGTAACAATTTCGACTCTAAAAATTGTGCCCGCAGGAAATAATCCAGTCCCGCCAGAGAGGGCGCAATAGCAGCCAGTCGCTGCTCCGGTCGACCGGCACCCTGCGTGATCCGGTCGGCAAGAAAAACATGGGTGCGGGCCGTGGTTTTCCAACGCGGACGGTGGGCATAAAACAAATCCGTAACATCGGCCCCCGTATCAAAAAATTTGCGGGCATATTCCGCCGACCTGGTGGGGGAAAGAGCAAGGTAGGGATAAAGCCGCGTGAGCAACCGGGGCCGCAGGGAGGAATTCAGGTCGCGATGAATAAAAAACCGGGTTTTGGCCTCCTTGAAAATATCATAGCCGCCCAGGATCTCATCCGCCCCTTCACCGGTTAAAACCACCTTGTAATGATTTTGCCTGACCAGCTCCGACAACATGTACAGGGGAGCCGGAGCCGTACGCAAGACAGGAACTTCCGCGTGCCAGACGACATCGGGAAAAAATTCGGCAATGGTGTCATAGGTGCAGACCACCTCATGGTGATCGGTACCCAGGTATCGCACCATTTCTCCCTGCTCCTGCCGTTCATCATAGACCTTGTCGGCAAAGGCTACGGAGAAAGTCTTGAGAGGGTTGTTCGTGTAATTTTTGATCAGCGAAGTAATGGCGGAGGAATCAAGGCCGCCGCTCAGGTAGGCCCCGACAGGGACATCGGCCCGCAGACGCAAACGAACCGCATCAATGAGCAGTTCGCGCAGTTCTTCCGCATATTCATGTTCGGACACCGCGCCATCGGGGTCCGGGTTAAAAGGGATCTCCCAGTACTGTTCGGGAGCATGGACACCTGCCATGTCGACCCGCATCCAGTGACCGGGCGAAAGTTGATAAACAGACTCGAAGACCGTTTCATCGGCGGCTGGCATCCAGAAGGTAAAAATCTCGCTGAGGACTTGCGGGTTGAACCGCCTTGGCACCGAAGGGTCAGCATTAAAAATTGACTTGACCTCTGAGCCGAAATAGAAACAGCCATCATGAAAGGTGTAAAAAAGAGGCCTTATTCCCATCCTGTCCCGGGCCAGAAAAAGTTCTTTTTCATGGACATTATAAATGGCCAGGGCAAACTGGCCGTTTAATTCATCCAGGCAGTCCCGGCCTTTTTCTTCAAAGAGATGAACAATGACCTCGGTATCAGAGTTAGTTGAAAATATATGGCCCCGGTTTTCGAGTCCCTGACGGAGTTCGGGATAATTGAAGATTTCACCATTAAAAATAATCCACAAGGATTGATCTTCATTTGCAAGCGGCTGCCAGCCCCCCTCAAGGTCGATGATAGACAATCTGGCATGCGCCAGGCCCGCCCTGTCGCCGAGGTAAAAACCAAAACCATCCGGCCCCCGGTGCCGGACCGGAAAAATCATCCGCTCAAGAACCGACTGGCCAGGACGATGATTGCTGTTTAAGTTAAAAAATCCGGCAATTCCACACATGACCGAGAACGCCTTACTCCTTTGAATTGGTCGACTTCGTTCCGCCAGCCTGAATTATCCCCCAAAAGAGCTAAAAAAGCGAGGAGTTATCCTGACAAAACCTATCAAGAAAATAAATAATCGGCAGGCATTCATGAAAGCACGGAGGCAATGACCGGTTCGACGTTAAAATAATCCGGGATCCGTGACGGCTCGAGTACGGAGCTGCGCAAACCGGGGGAGGCCCGGGACGCGGTGCGACACGCGTTCAGGCTTGGCATAATATTTGCTTTGAAACAGTATAGCAATTATCCATTCAGGATCAAATCGATCACGTTGTCATGCTCTGCCGTCTGAATTAATATGAGTTTTACCAGTCTTGTCTTCATTATTACCCTCTATTTTGTCGCGGCCGCAGCTGCAGCGGCAGGGGATGCGACCGCTGCCGGCCCGGCCCCTAATAACAAAAACGTAATGCGGCCTGTCCTTAAGGGGAACGTACAGAGACCAATGATCATGCCATCATCCTTTCCGTTGGCACTTATGACAAAATATATGATATAATAAATTATATAAATACTGCTACGATGAGGAATAACAGAGTTTCAAACCGTACCGGCGGCATCGGCCATTATTGACAGTTACCAGATAAACTCCAAGCAACTTCTACCGAGGTCGCTCCAGGGATAAAACGGAACAAAAGAAATGAACAACAGAAAGGCTCTGGCTTTTTATAACAACTGTTGCTTTTTTGCGACTCATGGAACTCATAACAATGATACCATACAATAATTTCATAAGCAGCAGCACTCGATGCATATTATGGATATGGCTCCTGGCCGGCATCTCATTTTTATTGCTGCCGATTACCAGTTCATTCGGCCGCGATGTCTCATTCGTCTGGACGGCAAACACTGGCACCGTAGACGGTTACAAGCTCTATTACAAAACAGGAACCAGCGGCGCGCCTTATGACGGCACCGGCGCCACCGAGGGCTCATCTCCTGTAACAACCGGCAATGTCACTTCTTTTACCCTGCACGGCCTGTCAGACACCGAAACCTATTATTTTACTCTCACCGCCTATGCCGGTTCCCAGGAAAGCGGCTATGCAACAGAAATTGTCTTACCTCCCGTTTCCGCGAACAGACCGCCGACAGCCTCGGGCGCATCCATCTCTACCAATGAAAACTCACCGGTAACAGGACAGCTCAGCGCCAACGACCCCGACGGCGACGCCCTTACCTACTCCATCGTCACCAACGGAACCCTTGGCAGCGCCGTTATCAACAACCAGGCAACAGGCGCATTCACCTATACCCCGAACACCGATGCCACCGGCAACGATTCCTTCTCTTTCAAGGTCAACGACGGCACCGTCGACTCGAACACGGCTACCGTCAATGTCGCCATTGCCGCCACTGCCGCCGCCAATGGACCGCCGACAGCCTCGGGCGCATCCATCTCTACCAATGAAAACTCACCGGTAACAGGACAGCTCAGCGCCAACGACCCCGACGGCGACGCCCTTACCTACTCCATCGTCACCAACGGAACCCTTGGCAGCGCCGTTATCAACAACCAGGCGACAGGCGCGTTCACCTACACCCCGAACACCGATACCACCGGCAACGATTCGTTCTCCTTCAAGGTCAACGACGGCACCGTCGACTCGAACACGGCTACCGTAAAGGTCGACATACTGCCGGCATCCACAGTCACCAAAATATTCGGCGATACCCCGGATGCCGATTATTCGGGAACCCTCGCCGACACCTACACAGACATCAATCACAACGTTAATGCGGCTGCCGACACACTCATAACCTATTCCTGGTCATCTCCCGCTCCTCACAAAATCGCGAACACTATTATCATAAAGGCTGACCTGGCAAGCATTCCCAGTTCCGCTACCATTCAGGAAGCAAGGCTTTACCTCTACCAGACAGGCTCTAACGGCGAGGCCGAATACAACAACAGTATCCACAAAATTACCGGCAAGGACCCGCAAATCGGCCAGGTATCAGGTTACAATGCTTACAATGGCGAACCATGGACTCCGGTTCCCGCCAATACAACTTACAACGATGTGCCATTGGGACTGGCGGATATTGGGCCACCTGAGAACACGGTTCTGCTGGATACCCGGAACGGCTACCGCTCCTGGCTGGTCACCAGGATGGTCCAGGAGTGGGTCCGCGACCCGTCCACGAATCACGGGCTCTTGATCGAGGGAGAAACAACAGCAATTGAAACCGGAAGGGAGTTTGCGGCATCGGAAAACCAGGATGCGGCCATTCGGCCCAAACTGGTCGTCCGCTATACCTTACATAAAGCTCCTAAATTAATTTTAATAAAAGAAATCGAGTAGAGCCGTCCCACATTGCATTTCGCTTTTGCCCCCCTTACCGTTGTGACGGGGTCCACTGCACGATACGTTCACCTTTAAGGTATTTGATCCAGGCAATGAATATCGCCGCATTAACAATCAGGAAAAACATGGGAGTTTTGAGCAGGCCATGTAACTTTTGCGTCTTCCAGCTCAAGATGCCCAGGCCGTAAAACAACAGCTGGCCAAACAATAAAAGCTGAAAGAAGAATGAGTTCAACGCCAGGCATACATTTGCAACCAAGGCGGATATCAAAAAAAAGGGTACCAGCCAGCGCAATAATTTGTGGCAGAAGAATTGATATGCAAACAAACCATACCTGAAAGGATTCAAAAACTCCAAGTGGCCGAAAAATACGGTTATTCCCCTGACAACAGTCCGAACTTTCCTCTCAAGTTCATATTTCTCATTTGCAACATCCAGATAATAACCGATGGCCGCAGGATCACTTACTCCTCTTAAGCCAAGTTTAATGCTGCTCAACAATGTCCGGAAGTCACTTTGCACATCGCCGGAGAAATCCCGGCACACTTCCTTTCTGGCGGCAAAAAAAGAGCCGCTTAAACCAACCAGCGAATTAACGCTTGACTCCAGCCTTCTAAGCCACATTTCGTACCGAACATATAACCCTTCACCGCTCGGTTGACCATCTTGGTTAAGGAGACGATCTTCACTGCTGACACAGCCTACCGACGGGTCGGCGAAATTTGCAACAATCTCCTGGATTGCATTCGAGTCAAGCCTGGTTGCAACATCCGAAAAAACAAGAATCTCTCCATTCGCATGCTGTACCGCTACCTTCTGGGCATTCTCCTTGCCACTCCGCGGCGTGATATTGAGCAGACCGATTCCGCGATCAGTGAATTCCGCGACAATACTGTTGGTGGCATCGGTTGAACCATCGGATGCCACCAGAACCTCCAACGTTCCCCCTGAATATTCAAGCTGCAGGGTATTCTCCAATTTCTCCCGAATACGCTTTTCTTCATTAAATACCGTTATAATAAGAGTAACCGGCAGGCTTATTCTGTCACGATAATGATTTCTTCCCTTGATATACCTCAGGAACAGGAGAGTCAACGGGTAGCCAAAGTATGCATAAAAAACCAGGAAAATTGAAAAGAATAATATAAATATCAAAATACTCATAATTAACCCGTACCCGGAGGATCTATCGGTTAGTGCCCATTCATAAACGGTCTTTTTGGTCCGAGATCAAGGGACTACGATGGAAAGCAGTAATCCCTTTTTTATTTCCCAATCTGCTGTATAATATTCCTTGTATCCGTGAACGTTCGAGAACGGCGCAGATGCAAGGCGGCAACGATGTTACTTGTTATCCTGAGTAATATCAACGAGTTGCCAACGCAGCAGATGCACCGTCAGCAGGCGTCCCTGAGGACGGCGCGGTGAAGACCAGGAAATGATTTTACTCAGCGATAATACAATAAATTCCATATATTGCCTGGAATATTACCTCAAGCCGTCACGAATTCAGGATATTGACAATGGTCGCCTTGATGAGACACAATTTTTTCGCCTGTTTTCTGGGATTTCTCGCTTTCTGCCTGGTCTGCGGCCTGCCGGCCGGGGCTTTGGCCGGGCAGCGGCAACTTTCCGTCTTTGTTTCCATTCTGCCGGAAGAGTACTTTGTCAAACGAATCGGCGGTGACCGGGTCCGGGTAGAGGCCCTGGTCCGGCCCGGCCAAAGCCCGGAAACCTATGAACCGACTCCGCAGCAGATGGCCCGGCTCGCCCGGACCCGCATTTATTTCCGCATCGGCGTTCCATTTGAAAACGGTCTCATTCCCAAGCTGATTCGCTCCATGCCGAATCTGACCATTATTGATCTGCGGGCGGGCCTTGATCTTCTGGAACTTGCAGGCGCGCAATCCGGTGAACTCGATCCCCATACCTGGCTCGATCCGCTGCTGGTCAAAAAACAGGCCCGGCTCATCATGGAGACCCTGATCCGTTTCGACCCCGAGGGGGCGAAGCTGTACCGGACCAATTATCAACAATTCGCCCGCGACCTCGAGACGCTGAACAGCCGCCTGCTCACTATTCTTCGTCCCCTGGCGGGCCGGACTGTCTATGTCTTTCACCCGGCATACGGCTATTTCTGCCGGGCCTACAACCTGGTCCAGAAGGCCGTTATCGAGCATGGCAAAAGACCCGGCGGCAAACGTTTGGCCAGGCTCATCGAGCAGGCCAGGCGCGACCGGGTCAAAGTCATCTTTGTGCAGCCGCAATTTTCCGCCAAGGCCGCCAAGACCATAGCCAAGGCCATCGGCGGCACCGTGGTCGCCCTGGACCCCCTGGCGCGAGACTATATTGCCAACATGAAGACCATGGCCGGAAAAATGGCAAAGAATCTGCATGCAACCGCACCTTAGGAGCCGGAGCCGGTCAAAAACAGGCCCGTCGAATTGGCGCCCCATCCGTACCGCAGACAAAAAACGAATCACCGCCGCCGGGACAGCTTGATGAAAATTATCTCCGGCGGCCAGACAGGCGCGGACCGGGCCGCTCTTGACGCGGCCCGAGAACTGGAACTACCGCACGGCGGCTGGCTGCCCCGGGGCAGGAAAACCGAAAACGGCCCGCTGCCCCGCAGCTACCCCCTTGAAGAACTTGACAGTTCCGAATACCGGCCGCGCACGGAAAAAAACATCCTGGCCAGCGACGGCACGTTGATTGTCTCCTTTGGCCCGCTCAGAGGAGGGTCAGCCCTGACCGAAAGCCTGGCCCGGCGCCATGACCGCCCCTGTCTGCACATCAACCTTGAAGAGACGACAGACAATCAGGCCGTGGCCTCGATCATGGCCTGGCTACGCCGGAATCGTATCGCCACGCTCAATGTCGCCGGCCCGAGGGCCAGCGGCGAACCCCGCATCTACCAGGCCGTTTTGCATCTCTTGAAAAAAATTAGCTGGCAGGAACTGGACCAAGGAACTGCGGTACCTCATCACAGGATATATAAATCGCTGTAAGTGGTCAGGGGGGCCGCATATTTGTGCCAGCGCGATAGCCCCTCTATGCGGGCGATCGCGATCGTGCAAAGATGTGGTGCCCCTGATCACTTACGAACTGCGGGCAGATAGGATGCCCCCACACCTGCAATCAACTGAAAAGCCGGGGTGACCGATAACCATCAATCGCCGGCCGCAGGTCTCTTGCCGACCGGAATCACGTCAGGGGCTGGCCCAAAGCGGCACAGCAGACTTTTCCTCCCCGGCCGGGATCCCGCCACGGCGACTCATAGCCGCCCGGTATGCCTTTTGGCGAGAGCAGGACCTGCCAGACCTGATTTTTCCGAGCCCGGAAGGAACCGGCGCAGGAGAGCAGGTAATATTTCCACATCCGGTAAAAGCGCTCATCGTAGCTGTCTTGCAGTGACGGCCAATGTGCATCAAAATTCTCAAACCAGCGCAGGAGGGTTGTATCGTAGTCGGCACCGAAATTATGCCAGTCTTCAAGCACGAAGATGCCATCGAACCCCTGGCAGATCTGCTCGGCCGAGGGAAGCATGGCATTGGGAAAGATGTAATGTTCGATCCAGGGATCAATATCGACCTGGGAAAGATTGCCGCCGATGGTATGCAGCAGAAACAGGCCGTTATCATCCAGGCAACGGCGGACCGTCGTCATGAACGTCCGATAATTTTTTTTGCCGACGTGTTCGAACATACCCAGAGAAAGAATACGATCAAAAGGTTCGTTCAGCTGTCGATAGTCCTGCAGACGAAACTCGACCGGCAGCCCCCGGCATAACTCTGTCGCCAGCCGGACCTGCTCCTTGGAAACGGTAATGCCTACCACCTCTACCTGGTAGCGCTCGGCGGCAAATTTTGCCATGCCGCCCCAGCCACAGCCGATATCCAGCACCCGCAATCCCGGCCGCAGGTGCAGCTTGCGGCAGACCATGTCCAGCTTGGCTTCCTGCGCCTCGTCCAGAGTCGCGGCATTCTTCCAGTAGCCGCAGCTATAGATCATGCGTCGATCAAGCATTGCCCGATACAGGTCATTCCCCTTATCATAATGCCGCCGGCCGACCTCAAAGGCTCGGCTTTCCTTCTGGAGATTAAACAGCTTCGCCTTCAGAATATGCGAAAACTCGGCCAAGGCCCTGACCTGGCAGTCTAAACCTGCACCGAGAACCCGATAAAAAAAATCGTCCAGGCGGCGGCAATCCCACCAGCCATCCATATATGACTCGCCCAGCCCCATCGAGCCTTGGGTCAGCACCCGCCAAAAAAATTTTTCGTTATGAACCTGCAGGTCCCAGGGACGGTCGCCGTTGACGGCAATATCGGCACAGGCCAGGAACCGCTCAACTCGATGGTGAAAATTACCCTTTAACATAACGTTCCCAATAGTATTTCTATAGGATCACACTAACACCACACCTCCGTATACAATAAATAAAGATACAGCTTTTGCTCATTACATGGAAGAGAATTTGTGCAATAGGGCTACCAAAATAATCCATTCGGCAAAATAAAAAAGGCCGCTTCCGGTACGGAAACGGCCTTCATCATACCTGGCTCCTCGGGACGGACTCGAACCGCCGACAGGGTGGTTAACAGCCACCTGCTCTACCAACTGAGCTACCGAGGAACGTAACTCGTTTGTTCGTAATTATTACCTGAATCCGTGAGCGTTCGAGAACGGTGCAGATGCAAGACGGCAACTAAGTTGATTATCCTGGTGTGATATCAACGAGTTGCCAACGCAGCAGATGCGCCGTTATCGGGCGCCCCGCAGGGCGGCGCAGTGCGAACCATAAAATGCATTTATTCGTCAATAATGCAATAAATTCCACGCATTGCCTGGAATATTACCTCAAGCCGTCACGGATTCAGGTATTATTTTTTTTGCCGCGGCAAACGCTACGCGGACAACACTGTTCCAAAGCGGAATTTATTAGCACAGCTGGGAATACCAGTCAAGTGAAAATTAAAAAAGGAGTTGCGCTCACCGGCAAAAACCGGTATCAGATACCCACTTTTCAACCCTACCCACAAACACGCCGTCGGGGCGTAGCGCAGCCTGGTTAGCGCGCCTGCCTTGGGAGCAGGAGGTCGGAGGTTCGAATCCTCTCGCCCCGACCAATTTTGCCAGCGCCGTTTTCAGGTAGAAGGCATGTCGGCCACCGCGAAGATAACGTTTTCATCCTCACCGGCCATCTCCCGGACCGTCGTTGCGCCATGATTTCGCAGCCAGTCAACCACTTCTGTGACCAGGTTTTCCGGGGCCGATGCCCCGGCGGTCAGACCGATATTCCGCACCCCTGCCAGCCAGTCCGGCTTGATCTCGTCTGCCTGGTCGATCAGATAAGCGACAATGCCCCGATGCTCCGCAACCTCTCGTAACCGGTTGGAGTTTGAGCTGTTTTCCGACCCGACCACCAGCAAAAGTTCCACCATGCCGGACAATTCCCGTATGGCATTCTGCCGGTTGGTCGTCGCATAGCAGATATCGGTCCGTTCCGGTTCACTGATGGCCGGAAACCGCTGCTTGATCGCGGCAAGCAAGGCCCCGGTATCGTCAAGGCTGAGGGTCGTCTGGGTAACATACCCCACCCTCGCGGAATCGTTGACCTGCACCCCGGCAACTTCCTCAATGCTGGAAACAACGTGGACCGCACCGGTAGCCCGGCCGCAGGTCCCCTCGACCTCCGGATGGCCCTTATGACCGATGACCAGGACATCGCAACCCATTTTATTCAGGCGGACGGCCCGCCGATGCACCTTGGACACCAGTGGACAGGTCGCGTCTATGGTGCGCAGCCCCAGTTCTCCGGCCCGCTCCTCAACGACCCGGGAAACCCCGTGGGCGCTGAAGATAACAACCGAACCCTCGGGTATCGTTTCCAGTTCTTCAACAAAAATCGCACCTTTTTTCGCCAGATCGCCAATAACGCGGGTGTTGTGCACGATCTCGTGCAGCACATAGACCGGCGGTCCGTATCGATCCAGGGCCTGCCGGACAATGGTGATCGCCCGCTTAACCCCGGCACAGAATCCGCGCGGCTTGGCAAGAATAACATTCATAAAAATACACCTGGATCAAGGCGGTTCCGCCGATGCTTCCGTTGTTGCTTATTGTAAAGGTCTACTGCCTCGTCCATAGAACCAAATGACTCAAAAGTCAATGACGAAAGACGCCCTGCACCGAACCGGGTCGTGAGGGGGCCGGGGACGGCGCCGTCATTGTGCAAATGAACATTCTCAGGTATAAGGAAAAAAGAGTATGGTGGTACTCTGCGCTATTACCTGCATCTAACCTGTAAGGTGCCATAGGCGCCACAGATTTACGCAGTCGCTTCCGTTCGCTATAGTCCCTCTATGCCGGCGGGAGCGACCGCGTGAAGATGGGGTACCGGTGGCACCTTACCCTGACGGGAGAACTCCGTGCGTATAACCCAGCGCCCCCTGTTTTACTGGATTCTCCGGCGGCAGCGACCGCTGCAGGGCCTGCTGCTGCTTGTTATCCTGGCCAGCCTCTTCTTCCGGGTCTTCCCCCTGGAGATGCAGAAACGAATCATCAACGAGGCCATCCACCTCAAGGATGAACAGCTCCTCTTCATCTACTGCGGCCTCTACATGGGTGCCGTGGTCCTGGCCGCTGTCTCAAAATACGCCATCAACGTCATGCAGACCGTTATCGGCCAGAAAATCCTGGTTGAGATGCGCAGCGAACTCTATCGTCACCTCCTCCAGCTCCCCCTGCAGTTTTACCGCACGGTGCCGCCGGGAACAGTCATCTCGGCCATGACCGCCGAACTGAACGGCATCGGTTTCTTCCTCGGCGGCGCGCTGGCCATCCCGGTGACCAGCGTCCTGACCTTCCTGGTCTTTCTCGGTTTCATGTTCAGCCTGAGTCCGCTGCTGGCGCTCCTCAGCATCGTCATCTACCCCCTGGAGATGATCGTTATCCCCCTGCTGCAGAAACGCTATAACCGGCTCAACAAAAAACGAATCAAAACAACCAGAGCCATGAGCAACGTAGTCAACGAGAGCGTCTCCGGCCTTCAGGAAATTCATGCCAATGCCAGTTATCAACTGGAAGAAAAGCGCATGGCCGCCTTTATCGAGACCCTGTACAACATTCTCAAGCGGCTCTTCATCGTCAAGTACGGCATCAAGTTTGCCAACAACATGTTCCAGTCGTTCGGCCCCTTTATCCTCTTCCTGGTGGGCGGCTACCTGACCATCAACGGCCAGTTCACCCTGGGCGCCCTGGTGGCCTTTCTCTCCGCCTATGAAAAGGTGTACGACCCCTGGAAGGAGATGATGGAATATTACCAGGCCCTGCAGAACGCGCAGGTCCTCTACCGGCAGATCATGAGCACCTTCGACCTGCAGCCGCGGCATCCGCTGCTGCCGGACGGCCGGGAACCCTACCGGCTGCAGGGCCGCATTGAGCTGAAAGAGGTCTCCTGCACCGTGGACGGCGGCGTCAAGATCCTGGACCGGATCACCATGCAGATCCGCCCGAACGAGCAGGTGGCGCTGGTCGGTTTTTCCGGGGCCGGCAAGACCACACTCCTCCTGCTCATTGCCCAGCTCTACGATGCCGACCAGGGTTCGCTCCTCCTGGACGGCAAGGAGGCCGCTACGCTCTGCAAGGCCGATATCAGCCGCAATATCAGCATGATTGCCCAGCAGCCGTTCATCTTCAGCGGCAGCCTCCGCGACAACCTTTTGTATGCGGTCCGGGCCGACCGGAGTGGAGACGGCCGCGAACTGCCGGGCCGGGAGCAGCTTTTCCAGGTGATCCGTGATGTCGGCCTGGAAGAAGACCTCCTGCGCTTCGGCTTTAACAGCATCATCCCCAGGGACCGCGTTCTGCCGCTCAAACAGAATTTTTTACATATGCGCCGGATCATCCGGGACGAACTGGGAGAACACTTTGCCGGCGTGGTTGAATTCTATGATGCCGACACCTTTCTTGCTTATTCATCCCTGCGCGATAATATCATCTTCGGCGAGAGTCCCGGCGGCGAGTATGACATCGAGGCGCTGCCGGACAACCCGGTTTTCAGAGATTTCCTCGGCCGGAGCGGGCTGGAGCCGGAACTGCTGCGCCTGGGCCGGACTCTGGCCGAAACCACCGTGGAGCTGCTCAAAAAGATCGGTGACGATGAATTCTTTTTCCGCGGCAGCCCCATGGAGGCGGACGAATTCGACCGCTACAAAAAGCTGGTTGCCGACCTGGATGGCCGGCAGCCGCAAAAAAAGGAAGAAAAGGATGCCCTTCTCCTGCTCGCCCTGCGCTTTATTCCCGGACACCATACCATCGTAACCATGCCGCCCGGCCTGGCTGAAAAAATCCTCCAGGCCCGGCACCACTTTCTCGAACAGATCGTGGGCATTGACCTGAAGACATACTGCCGGGCAGCTGAGCCCCCCCGGGGACAAAACGATCCGAACGCCTTGCCGCGGCGCGCCGGGGACTCCGGGGAAGGCGGCAACTTCATTGCCTACTGCCCGTCGGAATACCTGTACAAGCACAGCCTGCGCGACAACATCCTCTTCGGCGCAACGATCAGGGATACCCGCGACGCGGAAGGTCTGTACGAGGTGACCAGGCAGGCCTTTGCCCGGGAGGGGCTCCTGGACGAAATCCTGGACATTGGTCTCGATTTCGAGGTGGGCAGCAAAGGGGACCGGCTCTCGGGCGGGCAGAAACAAAAGGTGGCCATTGCCCGCGCCCTGCTCAAGGACACGCCGATCCTGATCATGGACGAGGCCACGTCCAGCCTGGACAACACCTCCCAGGCCCGGATTCAAAAACTCCTGGAGACCAGGTACCGGGGCAACAAGACGATTATTGCCGTCATTCACCGCCTTGACCTGGCCCCCTCCTATGACCGGATCTTTGTCCTCAAGGCCGGTTCCCTGGTCGAGCAGGGGACCTATGACGAACTGATGGCCCACCAGGGAGCGTTTTATGAACTCGCCCGGAAACACTGAGCACATGGCCTCACCCGGCCGCGGCAGCCTCCAGGAAAACATGGCCTTTCTGCGGCGTCAGCCCGTCTTTGCCGACATACCGCTTGAAATGCTCCGGCTCTATGCCTACCTCTCACAAAGAGAGCACTTTCAAAAAGACGAGCCGATCATCAGGCAGGGTGAGCCCGGCGACCGCATGTATCTCATCATGACCGGCACGGTGGCCGTCTGCGAAGAGCATAACGGCCGGGAATTCCTGTTGCAGACCCTCGCCGCCGATGGAATCAACTCTTTCGGCGAGCTTGCCCTGCTGGCCGAGTTCGACTGGTTTTACTCGGCCAGGGCGGTGACGGACGTGACCCTGCTCTCCATGACCAGAGAGGCTTTTCGCAAGGTCATGGAGCAATATTCAGAACAGTATTCCGAAGCGGTTGCCGACATTATCCGGTGGCGGATCAGGCGCCTCATCGACCAGACGCATACCCTGCTCGACAAGCCGGCAGCGTAACCGTTCACCTGCACCCCATCTTTGTCCGTTTCGCCCTCCTCAGGTACAGGGAGTACACCTCGGAGGGCGAAACGAACAAATCCGGGGCACATCTGAACGGTGACAGTTACGAGTTGAGGGTAGTTTATTGCCTCTGGTGAACGGTTACGCCGGCAGCAGCAGAAAAATGAAGGGAGAGACGGTGCTGCAAATCAAGCCCGTTAAGAGGAGGAGAGCATGACGATCCGACAACTTGCCTGTGTATTCTGCACTATTCTTCTGGCACCACATCTTGCCGCTGCCGCAGACCGCGCCCCCCATGAAATCGGCGGCTTCAGACTGGGCGCTTCCATCAACAACTACAATGTCATCAGTAACCGTAACTTTCTGCACCAGGTGGTCGTCGACGAAACCGGGGGCTTCAGAAAGGGCGTTATCTATTACGGGGACTGCGCCCGGCCCGGGGAAATAGTTAAAATCAAGCTCAAGTTCAAGGATTCGAGCGCTGAATTTTACCGGCAGATCCTGGAGCGTTATACGAAAAAATTCGGCAAACCCTATAAATTCACGGGCGGCACCTTCGGCATTGTCCGGGCATGGAAGTGGGAGTTCACGGACAAGGACAACAACCGCATCACCCTTACCCTGCAGCATAACCTGAAAAACATGGATGAAAATATCGGTAACATGATCAAGCTCTCCATGCCAGACCGCATAGAGGCGGAACGAAAATGCTTCAATGCCGGCCGCCCTCAACACCGGCGGACCCCCCCGGCGGAGCCGGGCACCCCGGACTGGGAGCGGCTGATACCGCGCTGATAAAAAACTGCGGCCTCAAAACCTTGGCCCGAAACGGGGTAACCCCGCAGCGGTCAACGACCGGCGAGATGGCGCCGGATGGCCTGCAGATCAAGCCAGGTGCCCTTTTTCATCTCCTCATGCCGCCGGAGGAAACGGGGATGAAAGGTCGGCATCACGGCGACCGGCGGACCGGCCTGGTAGCGAAACTGATAAAACCGCCCGCGCAGGCGGACCAGCGGCTCCTCGCGGCCCAGCAGCATCCTGGCCGCCATGTCCCCCATGGCACAGATCAACCGGGGCCTGACAGCGGCGATCTCCCGCTCTAAAAATGAAAAGCAGGCATCCAGGCAGGCACGGTCCGGGTCCGGTCGTCCGGGCGGCGGGCAGCATTTGACACAGTTGGTCACATAAATATCGCCGGGCTGGAAGCCGATGGCCGCCATCATCCTGGTCAGCAGGGCATCATCATCAAGGCCGAAGACGGTTGCCGGCGAAAAATGGTCCTTTTCCTGCAACGACCAGTCCCCAACCACCATGAGCGCGGAACTTTCGCCGCCCGAACCCGGGACGGTCCCCAAGCGGCCGGCGGCCAGGGGGCAGAAGCTGCAGGAGGCCGCCTCCCGCTCAAGACACTGCAGCCGGGGGCCTGCCGGCTCTCCCGCTTCGGGCCGGGGACGCGGCGGCTTGACCGGGGTTGCAATCCTTCCGGGCCGCGACGTCTCCACCCCGGCCGTCCTTTTTTCCAGAAAACGGCGCAACTCTGGCGAACCAGGATATTCATTAATCCCCAGGGCCTGGTGAAACCTCAGCACATTGCCGAGTTCGCGGGCAAGTTGTGCCGTCGCTTTCCGCTGTCTGGCCCGGCGAGGCCCTGCTGTCGAATTTTTAGCTGACAACTCCAACCTCAATGCTTAAAGTAGGACGAACAGAGGAAAATGAACCATGATCAACATATTGATAATCATATAAGATATACATAATCCGGAGGATCAAATAATGCCCATTTATGAATACGTCTGCAAAGACTGTAAAGCCCATTTCGAGGTACTCACCACGGCCTCTTCAACCGCGCAAACAATCAAGTGCAAAAAATGCAGCAGCCTGAATGTCAAAAAAACAATCTCCACCACAAGTTTCCGCGTCAGCCACGGCGGGAGCTCGATACCGACCGGTGCCCTTTCCGGCTGCTCTTCAAAATCCGGCTTCTCCTGAGCCTGACCTTGAAAGCCCGTGCGGCTTTTATTTAAACCCTTGCCGGCAGAAGAGAAGGACCAAAATTTATGAGGCCTGTAACTGTTCAGATGTGCTCCATATTTGGGTAAGCAGGCCAACGAATCTATAGTACAGCTATGTGAGGCGGCCTGATCGCCCGAAGATGGAGTGCAGCTGAACAGTTACTTTTTCTTTTTCTTTGCCGGCTTATACTCGAAGACCATCTCGTTTTTCTTCAACAGGCCGTACTTTTGCCGCGCCAGTTCTTCAAGATAGGCGCCATCGTGTTGCAGCCGGTCCACATCGTGCCGCAGTTCGGCGTTATGCTTTACCAGGGCCTTGTTTTCCCTGACCAGGGTGCCAATCCGGCTCTGCAGACGCCTGTAGCTTAAGAGGCCGCGGCCCGGCGCAAAAATGAGCCAGAGCATGCCGAACACAATGACCAGCACAACAATGCGCCGGAGGAACCGGCGCTCCTGTAAGGTCAATCCCTGTTGTTGCCTGGAAACCATAACCCGTCCCGCATCAAATTCACCATCAACCGCTGCCCGGTCCTGCGCTGCCCGGTCCTGCCATGATGCCGCCGCCAAACCCTGAAGGATGTCTGGTCAGCGCCTGTCTTGCCGGACTCTGCACCCGCTATGACGGCCGGAGCAAACCTTCGCCCCCCTGCCTGCGGCAGCTGGAAAACCGCAACTGGATTCCGGTATGCCCGGAACAGCTTGGCGGCCTGCCCACGCCGAGAACGGCCGCCGAGCTGGTCGGCGGCGACGGCCACGAGGTGCTGGCCGGCCGGGCCGCGGTTGTCAATCGCGCCGGCCTTGACGTCAGCGACAACTTTATCCGGGGCGCCCGCCAGTGCCTGGCCATTGCCCAGGCCCGGCGGATCAAAACCGCCTACCTGAAGGCCGGGAGTCCCTCCTGCGGCCTGACCCCGCAAATCGGAGTCACGGCGGCGCTTTTGCAACAGCACGGCTGCAAAATAATCGAATTCTGAGCCGGGCGCCACTCCTCTTGCGGCTACCCGTCCTTATAGCCGCTGACCTCCGTCGTCCCCGGGCGCTTCTGGTCCAGCTTAAAAATAAGAATAACCATGATACCGGTCTCGTAGAGCAGGTACAGGGGACAACCCATGAGCGCCATGTTGAAAATGTCGGGAGTCGGGGTCAGCACCGCCGCCAGGATGGCAATGATCAGAACGGCATAACGCCGGTTTTTCTCAAAAACCTTTCGAGACACACCGACCCTGGCACTGAACACCATAAAGACCGGCAACTCGAAAATCACCCCAAAGGCAAGAATGAAAATAATCACGAAATTGACAAAACGGCTCACCGAGATAACCGGCCGCAAATCCTTGGACTGATAGCTCAGCAGAAAGCTGATGCCATAAGGCAAAGTGAGCAGATAGCAGAACAACGTCCCGGCATAGAAAAGAAAACAGGTGGCAAGCACAAACCAGAACAAGGTCCTGCCGGTCACCCCGAAAGGACGGCCCAGGCCCTTCCAGACCACGTACATGATCCAGGGCATCAGCAGAAACAGGGCTCCGAAAAAGGCGACCTTGACATGGGCCAGGAAAGGCCCGGCCACGGAAAAAAAGTACAGTTTCTCGTTCAGATGATCCTGCATGGCCAGCAGCAGGTTGTTCGACAGAAAAAAGAGCGCCACGGTCAGCGCGATGATGCTCAGACCAAGCGACCGGACCGAGCGGCGCAGCTCGGTAAGAAATATGGCAATATTTTGATGTATTTCCAAAAGATCAGGGCCGGATTTCAAGAGTCAGGGAACCACGATTTTCACGATCAGCTCAGAGTAGCAGACAGGTTCAGGAAAAGCAATGCAATAGGTAGGGTCAGAGTATCCCCCGGGGTAGTCGCCCATGGGGAACTGTTACTGCAATAGCAGTTGCTTTCCGGCAAATGCCATGATAGTAAGAGTCCATCCATAAACGCCTGGAAAACAAAAAAAACGAATCATGCTTGAATTACGCTTTATCCGTGAACATATCGACCTGGTACGAAAAAAAACCGCCCTGCGCCGCCTTGACCCGGCCATCATTGACCGGTTTACCGCGACCGATTCCCGGCGACTCGCCCTGCTCGGCGAGGTTGAAAGTCTGAAAAACCTGCGCAATACGGTTTCCCAGGAGATTGCCGAGCTGAAAAAGACCGGCGCCCATGACCAGGCCGAGCCTCTCATCACCAAGATGCGCGAGGTTTCGGCCCGGATCAGGGAGCTGGACAATGAACTGGCCGAGGTGCAGACGCGCCTGAACGACATTGTCATGGCCATTCCCAACCTGTGCGACGACTCCGTGCCCGAGGGCGACAACGACAGTGACAACATCGAGATCAGGAAGTGGGGGGAGATTCCGGAGTTTACCTTTACGCCGCGGCCGCACTGGGAAATCGGCGAAGAGCTGGACATCCTGGATTTCGAGACCTCGGCCAAGCTGGCCGGAGCGCGGTTCGCCATCCTCAAGGGTTTCGGCTCCCGCCTCTCCAGGGCGCTCGTCAATTTCTTCCTCGACCTTCATACCCAGAAACACGGCTACACCGAGATACTGCCGCCGTTCCTGGTCAACAGCAAGACCATGACCGGCACCGGCCAGCTACCCAAATTCGCCGACGACCTGTTTCGCATCCAGGGCTGGGACCTGTGGCTGATTCCCACGGCCGAGGTGCCGGTCACCAATATTCACAGCGGCGAGACCCTGGCCGAGGATGACCTGCCGCTGAAATATACGGCCTACACCCCCTGTTTCCGCTCCGAGGCCGGATCATACGGCAAAGATACGAGAGGCCTTATCCGCCAGCACCAGTTTGAAAAGGTGGAACTGGTCAAATTCACCACGCCGCAAACATCGGAGCAGGAACTGAACGCCTTGCTGGCCGATGCCGAAGAGGTACTGCAACTGCTGCGCCTGCCCTACCGGGTCGTGCAGCTCTGCGGCGGCGATCTCGGTTTCTCCGCCGCCAGGACCTATGACATCGAAGTGTGGCTGCCGGGGCAGAGCGCCTATCGGGAGATATCCTCCTGCTCCAACTACCATGACTTCCAGGCCCGGCGCATGGGGATCCGCTACCGGCCGGCCGGCGAAAAGAAAAGCCGCCTGGTGCATACTCTGAACGGCAGCGGCCTGGCCGTCGGCAGGACCCTGCTGGCCATCATGGAAAATTACCAGCAGGAGGACGGAACGGTACGGTTGCCGGAGGTCCTGCAGCCCTATTTTGAAAAGCGTTTTTAAGGGGCGACAGAGAATCCTGCCGGCACGGAAAAGCCGTGTTTATCACCGTTCCCGAGCCAGTTCGATCAACCGGTCAAGCAGGGCTGAAAACGAGAGCCCGGCCTGCGCGGCGGCCTGCGGCAGCAGGCTGGTCGGCGTCATTCCCGGGATGGTATTGGTTTCCAGAATAAAAATGTCCCCGTCCCGAACAATCATGTCGGTGCGGCTGTAGCCCCGCAGTTGCAGGACGCGGTGGGCGATAAGACCATACTCCTGCGCCTTGCTCCTGATCCCGTCACCGACCTCGGCCGGGCACACCTCCCGGCTTGCGCCTGGTTTGTACTTGGCCTCGTAATCAAAAAAATCATACTGCTCCCCCGGAATAACCTCCACCAGCGGCAGGGCAGTCAGCTCATCGTTACCGAGCACGCCGACGGTGATCTCCCGGCCCCGGATAAACTCCTCCACCATGACCTGGCGGTCATGGGCAAAGGCCTGGCGCAGGGCCCCGGACAGTTCCCCCGCCTCCCGGACAATGGACATCCCGATACTGGAGCCCTGCCGGACCGGTTTGACCACCAGCGGCGGCCGCAACCGCTCAAGCAGCGGCCCCGGGTCCCGGACATCACCAGGACTTGCCATCTCCCACGAGGCCACGGGCAGGCCGTGCAGCCGATAGAGGGTCTTGGCCAGGTTTTTGTCCATGGCCAGGGCACTGCCCAGCACGCCCGCGCCCTGGTAGGGAATGCCGAGCAGCTCAAGAAAGCCCTGCATGGTCCCGTCCTCGCCGTGAATACCGTGCAGCAGAATAAACGCCACATCAAGTTGCGCGGCATCCGCGGCAAGCCGGGGCAGATCGGTTGCCGGATCATAACGGCTGACTTTATATTTCTGAGGGTCCAGCGCCCTGGCCACTCCCGCCGCGCCCTGCAGCGACACCTCCCGTTCCCCTGATGTGCCGCCGGCGATGAGGGCCAGTCGTAATCTGCTCATAGTTCCTCCCCGGGATCCGCTTTCATCTCACCCACCCCCCTGCTTAAGGCCGCACGCCTGAAGATCCGGACCACGGAATCCACGCAATGACCGGGCGGCACAAAAAAATCCCGTGCTTCCCCGTGGTTCGGCGGCAGGTCCCACTGTGCGGCAAGAGCATTCTCGTTCAAATATAATCCTGAATCCGTGACGGCTTGAGGTGACACCCTGTGCAATATGTGGAATTTATTGCGTCATTGTCAAACAAACTCATTCCCAGGTCTGCACCGCGCCGCCCCGCGGTCCGCCCGGGAACGGATCCATGATAATAACATGACGTGTTGAATAACAATATTTTCAATAATTTTCCGTAAAAAATCTGGTTTCCCGCCGCTCTTTTCAGTATGGTCGGGAATATGGACAGGAAGATTATAAAAAAACTGCAGGGAATCGTCGGCAACGAACGGCTGACCACTGCGGCCGAAGAGCTGAGCTGTTACAGTTACGACGGTACGGGGCGCATATTTCAGCCCGAGGCGGTTGCCTTCCCCGACACCACCGAAGAGATCGCCGCCATCCTGAAACTGGCCAATGAATACCGGTTCCCGGTGGTGCCCCGCGGCGCCGGCAGCGGCATGACCGGCGGGAGCCTGCCGGTCGCCGGCGGCCTGGTCCTGGCGACCAGCCGGATGAACCGGATCCTGGAGATTGATCCGGACAACATGATCGCCGTGGTTGAACCGGGAGTGATCAACGGCGACCTGCAAAACGCACTGAAAAAACACCACCTGATCTATCCGCCGGACCCGGCCAGCCTCAAGTTCTGTTCCATCGGCGGCAATGCCGCCGAATGCGCCGGCGGCCCCAGCGCCGTCAAATACGGGGTCACCAGGGATTATGTTATCGGCCTGGAAGTGGTGCTGCCCACCGGGGAGATCATGACCTGCGGGGTCCGGACCGAGAAAGGGGTAGTCGGCTACGACTTGACCCATCTCTTTATCGGCTCCGAGGGGACGCTGGGCATCTTTACCAAGCTGATCCTGCGCCTCCTGCCCCGGCCGGAAGCAAAGGCGACCTTTCTGATAACCTTCTCTTCCCTGCCCGACGCCACCCGGTTCGCGGCAAAAGTCATGGCCGCGGCAATCATGCCCAGCACCCTGGAATACATGGACCGGACCGCCATCAGCGTGGTCGGCGCTGCCATTTCCCCGCCCCTGCCCGAGAACACGGCCGCCCTGCTCCTGCTGGAGCTTGACGGAACAGGGGCAGAGGTCGCAGGGCAGAAACAACGGCTGCTGCCCTTCCTGGAGCAGCAGGGCATCGCGTACCGGTACGCCGTTGATGAAACGGAGCGCGACCATCTCTGGCAGGCCCGGCGCTCCATATCGCCGGCGACCTTTTCGCTCCGGCCGCACAAGATCAGTGAAGACGTGGTGGTTCCCCGTTCAAAAATACCGGATCTCGTCCAATTCACCGAGGATCTTGCCCGCCGGCTCGACCTGACGATCCTGACCTTCGGCCATGCCGGTGACGGTAATATTCACGTCAACATCATGATCGACCGCCACAATGCCCGGGAACTCGAAAACGGCAATGCGGCCAGAAAGCAGCTCTTTGAATTTGTGATTAAACTGGGCGGCACCCTCTCCGGCGAGCATGGAATCGGTATCACCAAGGCGGAATTCCTGCCGCTCGAGATCGGCCCCCGGGCTCTGGCCGTCATGAAACAGATCAAGCAGCTCTTTGACCCGGCAAATATCCTCAACCCGGGGAAAATTTTTCCCGGCGCTTTCTGAATATCATCCCTTCATGACAATTTTTCATTGACAGATTTTTTGCGGCAGAATAGAATTGTAATTTCTACTATAATTTTTAACCAATCTGGCGGCGATGGCCGTTAAAAGGATGTGATTTAACATGATCGATGTAGAAGTAAGAGGCGACATTGAGTACGCGATCCGCCAGCTCAAAAAAAAGTTACAGATAGACGGAATAAAACGCGAACTCAAACGGCGTGAATATTACGAAAAACCCAGTGTCCGCAAACGTCGCAAAAGCGCCGAAGCCCTCCGTAAACTTCGCAAGTTTAACCGCATGAAAAACAATAATTATTAACAGCAACGGCCTGCCGTACTGCAAACCGGCGGGCCTTTGCCGTTATCTCCGGTACCACCTACGACCAAGCGAACGTTCTGAAACAACAGCGACTTTCAACCTGTCTCGATCTTTTCCTGCACTACCTTATTGCCGAGAGACGTCTCGCGCGCAACACCGCTCTCGCCTACGGTTCAGACCTGCGTTTTTTCCTGGACTTTCTTGACCGATACCGGCTTGAGCAGCCGGCGGCCATCACCACCGAACATATCCGGGCCTTTTTCCGTCAATGCCACGAACACGAAATCGGCTCCCGCAGCAATGCCAGGCGGCTGGCGGCACTGCGCTGTTTTTTTGCTTTTCTCGACCGGGAAAAATGGCTCACCGCCAACCCGGTGCTTGATATCGACCCGCCCAAAATCGGCCACAGCCTGCCCAAGGCCCTGAGCATCGCCGAGGTCGAACAGCTCCTGGAGCTGCCGGAAAAAAGAACACCGCTCATCCTGCGCGACTATGCCATGCTGCATCTCCTGTACGCCACCGGCCTGCGGGTCTCGGAACTGGTCCGCCTGCCGGTGCAGGCCTGCAATATGACCAGCTGTCACCTGCGGGTGCTGGGCAAGGGCAACAAAGAACGCCTGGTGCCCTTTGGCGAGGTGGCCAGGGAACGTATCGACGACTACCTTGACCGGGGACGGCCGCAACTGGTCAAGAAAAAATCCTGCCCCTTTCTGTTCCTGAACAACCGGGGCGGCGCCATGACCCGCAATCGGTTCTGGCAGATCATCAATGGCATCGCAATCCATGCCGGGACCAAACACCGGATCAGCCCCCACGTGCTGCGCCACTCCTTTGCCACCCACCTGCTGGCGGGCGGTGCCGATCTGCGCGCGGTCCAGATGATGCTCGGCCATGCCGACATCTCCACCACCCAGATTTACACCAAGATTGAAACGGCCCGCCTCAAATCCATTCACCAGCGGTTTCATCCCCGGGGCTAGGAGATAACAGTCCCAGTCCGGAGGAAAATGGCGGCCGGCAGCCGACCTTAAGGTGTCACCACCGGCCTCTGCAACCTTACAGCAAAAAACATCAACGCCAGAGCTCCTTGGTCACGGCCAGCTGCAACATGATGCGGTTGTCGGTATAGGAATCACGGAGGAGATCCGCGTCCTGCTTGTAATAGACATACCGGACACTGGCAACAAACCATCTCAGGAAACGATAATCCAAATTCGCCCCGGCGGAATAACCGTTCTCGATATAGGTCACGTCTCCGACATTCCGTCCCGTCGACGTTACTTCGTTCCCGGTGGCTGCCTGATAATATTCACCATGGGGATTGAGAATAGCCCGGTAACGATAGAGCCCGAAGATACCGGAGGACAATTTCTCTGTGAACCGATAGGTCAAATCCGTTCTTGCCTCGATTATATCAGACAGGCCGATGTCACCCGCCCCGGTAAAGTTCTCCGTAGCATAAGTTTTCTCAAGCCGGGCGCTGAGATTCGCATGCTGGTAGGCCCTGGTAAAAGTCAGATACAGACTGTAAACCCACTCCCCGTTCATGTCCTCGGCATCGACATAGGCAGGGCCGCCGCCGATGATCAGATGGGTCCGCTCGTCCAGGGCATGATCCCAGCCGACAGTGAGCTCGTGTACCCAGATATCATTACGTCGGTAATCATCATATCGTGTCTCCCGGAACTTGTACAGGAGAGGGAAGGTATCAGTGACCCGCCGGTTATAGTCAACTCCGAAGTCTGCCCGATATTCCTGCAAGTCCGAAGATAAACGGGCGGGAGCCTCCCCTGCCGCCGCTGTCGGCGCAACCCCGTTATCATTATAAAGACCTTCGATATAATGGAGTTCCAGGTTCGATTTCCACGCCGGGTTGAAGCGGTAGGAAAACAGTCCGGAAAAGTCGTGCCGGTCATACTCCTCGTATTCGGCAGCAATGCCGTTATCGCCGGACTCGTTGCGCAGAACATTGTAAGCATAGCCGACGCCCACCTCACTGTCTGCCGCATAAGTGTAGTTGGTCCGAGCGGTTAAATCATTTGTCCAGTACCGTCTTCGTCCTAAATTCTGGGTAAGTTGTGTATCCCGGTTTTGTTCTGCATTTTGTGTTGCTGGTCCCTGCGGAGTGCCTTCATGCCCGAGGCGGGAGAAGGGAGTTTCATCCCTCGTGGGATCGGTTGAAAGAACAAAATTATTACTGAGTGAAACGTTCCAGTTCCTGGTCAGAGAACGCTGGCCGGCCAAGGTAAGGTAATGATCCACATAGGTGGTATCACGCAGGTCGTCATACGTCAGGACCGGCCGATATCGCAACGACAACAGATCATGAATGCCGATGGACCGGAGTTCGATTTCCGGCCAGACAGACCAATCGCGCCGGTCACCATCATTGAGGTATGCCTCGGCATTCTCACTCTTGTACGTTCTCTCCCAGTAATTATATCCCATGCCGAGAGAGCCGGTAACCGTAGTTTGCCGGGCGGCGGCACAAGAGGGAGCGAAGAGAACGATCGCCCCGGACAGGGCCGCCGCGAAACGTAACAGTCTGCTGTTGACGAGCATAACAAATCCCCCCTTTATCTCTTTAATGAACAACTATCACATCACCGGACTTAATAACGATATTATTCCCGAGGTTACGACCCTTGAGGAAATCATTATAATCAAATTCAAAGGTCTTCCCCTTGGCGCCCTTTTTCTGTTTTCCAGCGACACCGGGCGGCGCCTGTCGGATAACAGTCACATCGAATTTGGCCCATTCGGTAAAGCCGCCGGCTTTCGCAATGGCCATCACTATCGTGACGGGAAAATCCAAGTGATACAGCCCCGGATTTCGCACCTGGCCCATAATCGTGTATTGGCGGCTGTTGCTCTGAACAAGCGTTACGGTCACGCTGGGATTTTCGTAAATGGTACTGTAGAGTTTTTTCAAATAGTCTGAAAGCTGTCTCAGGGTCATGCCCACCACAGACACATCGCCAATATGGAGCAGTGAAATCCGGCCGTCCTGTCGAACTTCGATGCCACCGCCACCTTCACGAACATGATCCCGGCCCCGGATGATTCCATTGCGCCCTATCTCGTTTGCGGCCGCCGGTGGCCGCACCCCTTCCCCCACGGCCATGGATCCTTCGCCGTAAATACTGACGTATAAAATATCCCGGTAACCAATCTTATACTCCGGGTCTATCGGCAGCTTTGCCGAGGCGCCTATAATTTCATGACGCGCCTTGGCCTTTAACGCCGCATTCGCGGAAACATCAGCTGTGGATTCCGCCGCCTGGCACCAAGAGGCAACGGCAAGTACAGCAAAGACAAGGAGAATTCCCTGAAATAACAGTTTTGATCCATTGTGCTTCATATACATTTTACCTCAAAAGATAACGGGGATCATGAATGGTCACCTTTATAAAAGACTTATTTTATCGTTACATAAATCTTCATTAATGGTCAAGAAACTTCGGTGCGTATAGCGGCAGAAGGTCGATCGCAAAGGCGACCGGGCCGGTTGCCACCCCCAGAGAAATTACCTATCATTTCCAGATGATAAGAAGTCACCATCGCCCGGCCGGGCCGGTCTTTCTTCTTCCGGTTTTTTGTAACGGTTACAGTTTGGTAAAAAATCAAAGGTGTTCCTGCCTCAAGAATTACAATTCTTCCCACAACTGTTCAAACGTTCTGCATCCTTCTCTGAACCAGAACCTGAATCCGTGACGGCTTGAGGTGCTATTCCATGCAATATGTGGAATTTATTGCATTATTGACGAATAAATGCATTTTCCGGTCTTCACCGCGCCGGACTGTGGGGCGCCCGATAACGGCGCATCTGCTGTATTGGCAACAAAGTTGATATCACACCAGGATAATCAACATCGTTGCCGCCTTGCATCTGCACTGTTCTCGAACGCTCACGGATCCAGGTAGAAAGCAAGGTCTTGCTTTTTGTCGAAAATTTTTTTACTCTGATTTTGTCGGCAGGTCGTTGGGGTATATCCCCGGGGAGAGTGTCGATCCATAGAGCCCGCCAAGACGGTCCCGGATGAAAAAAGTAGCATTTATTTCCGACATCCATGGCAATCTCGAGGCATTCCAGGCCGTTCTTGCCGATATTGACCGGCTTGCCATCCACACGATTTTCTGCCTGGGAGATTGTGTCGGCTATGGTCCGGAGCCGGAACAGGTTATCACTGAGATTCGCAACCGCGCCATCCCCACGGTGATGGGCAATCACGAACTGGCCCTGATCAACGACCGTTACTACAACTCTTTCAATTTTATTGCCCGGCAATCACTCGATATCACCCGTACCCTGATTTCCCCGGCCACCTGGCAATATATTTCGGCCATGCCGGCTACCATGCTGTACAGGGATGCCCGGATGGTCCACGGCTGTCCCCCTGCCTCCATCACCCGTTATCTCTTTACCGCACAAGAATACCTCCTCAAAAAGATTTTTTCTGAATTTGCCGAAACGCTTTGTTTTTTCGGGCATACTCACACCCTCGCCCTCTATACCATTGATCAATCGGACAACATTCATGGTCAGCGCCTCGAAAGGGGGACATATGGCCTTGAGCCCCGTTGTCGTCATCTGATCAATGCCGGTTCTGTCGGCCAGCCGCGAGACGGCAATAATAATGCCAAATACGTCATCTGGGATGAGGAGGAAAAGACGATTGAGATCCGCTACATTCCCTATGACATTCAAAGCACCTTTGACAAGATTATTGCCGCCGGGTTGCCGACATTAAACGCAACCAGACTTTTATGAGTAGTTTGAAACAGATCGGCCGCTATGCTCCTCCATCTTTTTTTATAAATTCTTTTACATCCTCCAGTAGCGTGATATATTTAAAATTATTGGTAGCATGCATCATTCTGCCGGAAAAAAAGGAGGGGTTATGAAGTCAAAAAAAATCTTGTCGGCAACTTATTTCTGGAGCAGCGTCCTTGCCGCAGTGCTTGCTGTCTCAGGGGCGGCACCGATTTTCGCAGCGGAAAGCGTCCGGATGGAAAATCAGGCCACGGTGCAGATCAATAAGAATGTGATCATTGTGTCCGGACACGTTGGTGCCGGTTATCTCTCCGGAGAATCCACCGAATCCGTGTATAACGCGGCTTCTTCCGGATATAAACTGAGCGAGTTGACCTGGAGGCTCAGGGATGTCTTCATGTTCAATGCCGGAGTATCAGTGCAGCCGACTACCTGGCTGAAGCTGCATGGAGACATCTGGGTCAAGGTCAACGACGGTAACGGCTCCATGGACGACTATGACTGGTTTGTCGAAGGCTGGGACTGGACCCACTGGTCCCACCACAATAACGTGGAGTTGTCCGAAGGGCTCATGTATGATTTGAATGCCGAGTTTCCCTTTTACAGGTTTGACAAGACCACATTCAGCGCCCTCATCGGTTACAAGCATGATCACTGGGAGTGGAAAGCCAGGGGCGGATCGTATATCTACTCAACCTATGCGTTGCGGGATACCGTCGGCACCTTTCCCGACAATGAGCTGGTGATAACCTATGAACAGACGTTTGGCGTGCCCTATGTGGGGCTGGCCTTTGATGCCAGGTTGGAGAAGGTAACCTTAACAGGTCGCCTTATCGGCAGCACCTTGGTCAAGGTAGAGGATGTCGATCATCACCACCTGCGTAATCTGCTCATTGAAAATGATTTTGATACCGGGTCAATGGTCTCCTTTGATTTAGGCGGCAGCTACAATTTTACCGATCAATTTTCGCTCTTGGCTGCGTACCATTATCAGATATACTATGAGACCAAAGGCAGTACCAAGATAACCGACCTGCTCACCGGGGAGACGCAAAATTTCCCGGGTGACGCCATGGGTACGGATCATCAATCCAACATGATTTCCCTGTCGTTGCGGTACACTTTCTAAACGCTTCGTTGATTCCATTCTCCCGGGCCGGGCAAAAAATCCGGCCCGGAGGGATGATTCCGAATCCTTGCCAACATCTCCGGCTCCCACGGGGTTCAATCGTTTGGGCGGAGATGCCCTCGCAGGTCGCCCTTGCTTTGTTCCCGAATATGATTCACGGAAAGGATAGACACCGGATGAAAAATCTGCTTTTTTAAAGGTTCACTCAAAAATAAGTTCGTATTTTTTATTTACACCCCCTTGCCACCTGTCGTAACGTAACTGATCACAGGGTGTGAAACTCTGCGCTATTACTTACATTCAACCTGTAAACCGTCACAGGTGCCACAGATTTACGTAGTCGCTTCCGTTCGCAGGTAAGGTACCGAAGGGAGACTCCGGTAGTCCCTCTATGCGGGCGGGAGTGACCGCGTGAAGATGGGGTGCCTGTGACGGCTTACGTCGTAACGAATCTGAACGGGGAGTGATGTCCATGAAGTTTTCCGTTTGGTCGGGATGCGCAAAACAGTGTTAAATCAGCAGCAGGTATTGAGCGGCTGCGGTTGCCTGGATCTTGAAATCAACCCGGCCGGACGGGTATACAAGATTGGCGCCGTCCTTGATGGGCATACCTTTGCCCGGCAGAATTGTGCCCTGAGAATCCGGGATGCACTCCAGGATCTCGATGCCTTCCTGCAACCTGCCGACTTTCTCCTCGGCCACAACCTGCTTGGCCATGATCTGCCGGCCCTGCGGCTGCTTGCCCCCGGTCTGCACCTCCTTGCCAAGCCGGCTGTCGATACGCTGTTTCTGTCGCCGCTGGCCTTTCCCGAAAATCCGTATCACCGCCTG
The DNA here is from genome assembly GCA_002897615.1 of bacterium BMS3Bbin14. Classification (GTDB taxonomy): domain Bacteria; phylum Desulfobacterota; class Desulfobulbia; order Desulfobulbales; family Desulfobulbaceae; genus BMS3Abin13. The sequence goes on along the minus strand of BDTX01000021.1, from coordinate 177,944 downwards.
GTTAAAGGCTACAAACTGGTCCGGGACGCCGTCAACGATCCGGTGGCCGATGCCCGCCTGGCAGCCACCCTTTTCCTCGACCAATGGGGGGCCTTTGCCGGGATGCGGGACAGGGTGCCGGATCTCCTGTCATTTTATCTTTTTTGTTTTGCGACCGAGGGACAATTTACCGGTATCCAGGCTGTTTTTGAGTCCCTTGGGGCAAAACGGCTCAACCTTGATGAAGCCGTGCAATCGTTTTGCCTGCTGGCCGCGGAACTGGTCTGCCGGACCGGCCTGGCCGGCAAAATCGAAGCCTGGCTCCGTGATGCCGGCACCAGGCCGGCCCTGGCGTACTGTCTTGCCTGGCTCCGCGTCGCCGGCGGCAACTCGGTGCTGCCGCCCTGGGTCCGCCACCATTTCGCCCTGGTCACGACGATACTGCGGGAACTCCGCGACAGTCCCTGCCATGACCGCGGCTGTGTCTACTGCCGCGATGTGCATAACAGCACGGGGCAGCTCAAGCGTTTTTTCGGTTTTGACGACTTTCGCGCCCAACCGGCAGACGCTAAAGGGGAGAGCCTGCAACGGGCCGTTGTTGAAGAGGCCATGTCTGACCGGTCCCTGCTGGCCATTTTGCCCACCGGCGGCGGCAAGTCACTCTGCTACCAGCTGCCCGCCCTGATTCGCTACCAGCGGCGCGGCGTGCTGACCATCGTTATTTCGCCCTTGCAGGCCCTGATGAAGGACCAGGTGGATAACATGCGGAACCGGACCGGGACCCCGTCGGCGGCCGCCCTGTACGGCATGCTCACCCCGCCGCAACGCGGCGAAGTTCTGCAGAATATTCGCCTGGGCGATATCGGCATTCTGTACATCTCGCCGGAGCAGCTGCGTAACCGCTCCTTCGGCTCGGCGATTCGGCAGCGGGAGATCGGCTGCTGGGTTTTTGACGAGGCCCATTGCCTCTCCAAGTGGGGCCATGATTTCCGCACAGACTACCTGTACGCGGTTCGTTTTATCAAGGAATTTGCGGAAAAACAAAAAATGGCAATCCCGGCCATCCAGTGTTTTACCGCCACGGCCAAGGTTGACGTCAAGCAGGAAATCCTGACGCTGTTCCAGGAAAAACTGGGCCGGGAGCTCCGGCTTTTCGAGAGCGGCGTGGAACGTGATAACCTGCACTTCGAGGTCCAGGAGGTCAGCGGAACCGGCAAGGTCAAACGGGTGCATGAGTTGCTGACGGAACGTCTCGGTGATAACGGCAGCGCCATTGTGTACTGCTCCACCCGCAAGGCCACCGAATCCCTGGCCGGGCACCTTGCCCGCCAGGGGTGGGAAGCGGCCGCCTTTCACGCCGGTCTCGAGGCCCCGGCGAAACAACATATCCAGGAAAATTTTCTCCAGGGTGCGATCCGGATAATCTGTGCCACCAATGCCTTTGGCATGGGGATTGACAAGGATAACGTCCGCCTGGTGATCCACGCCGACATTCCGGGTTCCCTGGAAAATTATCTCCAGGAGGCCGGGCGGGCGGGCCGGGACCGGCAGGAGGCGGACTGTATTTTGCTCTTTGATGAACAGGATATTGAAAGCCAGTTTGCCATGAGCGCCTTCTCCCGGCTCAGCCGCCGGGATATCGCGCAGGTGCTGCGGGGCCTGCGTTCGGCCAAGCGTGACCCTGACGGCGATGTCGTGCTGACGCCGACTGAGCTGCTGCGGTCCGAGCGGGTTGAAACTTCGTTTGACCTGGACGATCCCGCCGCCGGCAACAAGGTGTATACCGCCGTTTCCTGGCTGGAACGGGCCGGATTTGTCGAGCGCAATGAAAACCATACCCAGGTGTTCCAGGGCCGCCCCCGGGTGCGAACCATGGATGAGGCCCGTGATAAGATCAGGCGCCTGCACCTCTCCGCCGGGCAGGAACAACGCTGGCTGCTGCTTCTGGAGACCCTGATCAATGCCGGCAAGGATCAGAGTTTCAGCGCCGACCAGCTGGCCGAGCAATTGCCGCCGCTGGCGGAATCAGCCAGGCCCGAGGATGCCACCCGCCTGGTTTTGCGGACCCTGCACGATATGGCGGCCGCCGGCCTGATCCGGACGACCCTGATGTTATCGGCTTTTGTGCGCTACAAGGTGCAGAGACATTCGCCATTGCTGCTGGAACGGATCTGCAACCTGGAACAGACCATGCTTGACCTTATGGAGCAGGAGGCCCCTGATGCCGAACCCGGCCAGTGGCAGAACCTGTCGCTCCGGCAGCTGAACCAGCGCCTCCTGGACCTGGGTCAGGAGTCAAGCAACCCGGAGAGCCTGCGGAACCTGCTGGTCAGCGTGTCCCGGGACGGACAGGGGCTGGCCGGACAACGGGGCAGTATTGACTTCAAGCATTACAGCCGTGACAATTACCGGGTCCGGTTACAGCGCGACTGGCAGAGCCTGCGCAAAACCGTCAGGCGGCGCAGCCGGGCGGCCTCTGTCATCCTGGCTGCCATCATGGCCAGGGTGCCGCCGGCAACGCCGGCCTCGGCCCAGGTCCTGGTGGAGTTTTCCGCTGAAGACCTGCTGACCGCCCTGCGCGGCGACCTGGTCCTGATCTCGGAACTCACAGATCCTCTGGCCGCCATGGACCGGGCCCTCATGTTTCTCCATGAACAGCGGGTGATCACCCTGCAGCACGGCCTGGGGGTCTTTCGCCAGGCCATGACCATTCGCGTGCAACCGGGCCGCCGGGCTTATACCCGGGGCGATTTCGCCCCCCTTGCCCACCACTATAACGAGCGCATCTTCCAGGTCCATGTCATGAACGAGTACGCCCGCCAGGGGGCCGGAAAAATTGCCCGGGCCCTCCACCTGGTGCTGGCCTATTTCAGCATGAACAAGATGGATTTTGTCCGCCGTTTCTTCCCCGGCCGGGAAGAGATCCTCGAGCGGGCCACCAGCCGGCAGTCCTTTCAGCAGATTGTCGAGGCGCTGCGCAATCCGGAGCAGGAGTCCCTGGTCGCCGCCCCCGAGGCCCGGAATATCCTGGTCCTGGCCGGACCAGGATCGGGCAAAACCAGGGTCGTTGTCCATCGTTGCGCCTACCTGCTCCGGGTTGAACGGGTTCCGGCCCGGTCGATCCTGGTACTCTGCTTTAACCGCAATGCGGTCTCCTCCCTGCGGCGCCGGTTGCGACAGCTGGCCGGCGCGGATGCGCGGGGAGTTGCCGTGTACACCTATCACGGCCTGGCCATGCGGCTGACCGGCCGCTCCCTCGCGACAGCGGGAGGGAAGCGGGAGGAACAGCCTGATTTTGCCAATATCCTGCAACAGGCCGTGGACCTGCTCAAGGGGAAGATAGAGATTGACGGCCTGGAGGCGGATGAGTACCGGGACCGGCTGCTATCCGGCTGGCATTACATCCTGGTGGATGAGTACCAGGATATCGATCAGGCACAGTACGAACTGGTGTCCGCCCTGAGCGGCCGGACCCTGGATGAACAGGACAACCGCCTGACCATTATGGCGGTGGGAGATGATGACCAGAACATCTACAGCTTTCGCGGCACCGGAGTGGAGTTTATCCGGCGTTTCCAGGACGATTACCAGGCCGAGGTACGTTTCCTGGTGGAGAACTATCGCTCTTCGGCGCATATCATTGCGGCAGCCAACATGATGATTCGCCAGGAAAAAATAAGAATGAAGGCCCATCATCCCATTCGCATAAACCGGCAGCGCCGCAACGACCCCGCCGGCGGCCGCTGGACAGAGCTTGATCCCTTCGGCCGGGGCCGGGTGCAGTGTGTCGAGGTGCCGGGACAGGATGGGCAGGCCGTATCACTCATGGCGTCCCTGCGCCGTCTGCAGGAACAGGACAGTGATTTTCACTGGCAGGACTGTGCCGTCCTGGCCAGGGAATGGGCGGCCCTGTCTCCGGTTCGGGCTCTCTGTGAAGAAGAACATGTTCCCGTCGAGATGATCATGGATTCCGGCATCCTGCCTCCCTTGCACCGGATCCGGGAATTTTCCGTGTTCCTTGAGCGGTTGCGGCGGATCGGCGACGAACTGGTATCCGGGCCCCGGCTTGCCGCCCTGCTGGAAGAGGTACGGGGAAGGAAGGGCAACCGCTGGTGGCACTACCTGGAACGCCTGCTCAATGACTGGCGCCGGGAAACCGATGACGGCGAGGTGCCGGTAACCCTGGTGACGGATTTTTTATATGAAACGCTGTATGAACAGAGGCAGAACAGGCTGACGGATAACGCCCTTTTTCTGGGTACGGTCCATGCCGCCAAGGGGCTTGAATTCAAGCATGTTTTTATCCTGGACGGCGGCTGGAACCGGGCTGTGGCCCAGGATAAAACGGACGAGGAACGCCGCCTTCTGTATGTCGGCATGACCAGGGCCATGCAAACCCTGACCCTTTATCAATTTCCGGTGGCCGGCAATCCTTTTCCAGCCGGCTTGAACGGCGATTTTCTTTTGCGCCTCTCAGCCGGCGAGACTGCGGAATCCCCTTGTCCCGCCCTTGGTTCGTATACTGTCCTGGGACTGCAGGACGTGAACCTCGGCTTTGCCGGCCGCCGGCCGTCCCATGATCCCATTCATGCCCGCCTGGCGGCCCTGCAGCCGGGAGACCCCCTGGAGTTCAGGGAACAGGGCGACCGGCTCCTGTTGTTGTCCGGCCACCTGCCGGTGGCCGCCCTGTCGCAAAAAGCAGCTGCCGAGTGGAGAGGCCGGCTTGATACCGTTGAAACCATACGGGTGCTGGCCATGGTGTCCAGGACCAGGGAAGACGGTGCCCCCGAATTCAGAAAACTCTATAGAACTGAGCGCTGGGAAGTGCCGGTTGTGGAAATTCTTACTACCGGATCACCGTAATCCGTCACAGGCACCCCATCTTCACGCGGTCACTCCCGCCCGCATAGAGGGACTACCGGAGTCTCCCTTCGGTCGCTTCCTGCGAACGGCAGCGACTACGTAAATCTGTGGCGCCTGTGGCGGATTGCAGGTTGGAGGTAAGGAATAGCGCAGAGTTTCACACCCTGTGACCAGTTACGGATCACCGGGCGCAAGATAAGGGTCCGCGCCGGAACAACTTCATATTTTCGCATCCCGGAGTCAGGCACCGATTCCGCGGAGTTATTTTTCCCTGGCCCCGTGAGCGTTCGAGAACGGTGCAGATGCAAGGCGGCAACGATGTTGATTTAATATTGCGAATCGTGCTGGGGGCGGTCCACCCGTGGTTTTGCCTGATTCACCCTCAGTTTGCGGCCCTGCATGTCGGTACTGTCCAGTGATTTAATCGCCTCTTCAGCTTCGGAGTCATTATCCATTTCGACAAAACCGAAACCCTTCGACCTGCCGGAATACCTGTCCATGATAATTTTGGCGGTTGCGACGTCGCCAAATTCTGCGAAAGCAGAACGTAATTCATCATCCGTTACACCGTATGGCAGGTTGCCAACATAGATATTCATTCAGCTGCTCTCAAGACTTTGTGCGTTCATTGCAAAATGCTAACAAGTAACCTAAACGCACAAAGTACCCATTAGCGACCAGCCGTTTGAGCCGGTTTACCCATTGCGGCAGGAGTTATTCTTCCTGCGAGCCTTGCCTGCTCCCTGATAATCAGCGCCGGGCTATTTTTTGTTTTTCTTGATATTTTTTGGCTTGGGACGGGTCTTGCCATTGGTGCTGCGAATAATTTTACCGCGTTTGCTCCTGATGTCGCCTTTACCCATTTTTCACCTCTAACACTCTGCTTACACAGACGATATGTTATAAAGAAATAATCTTATACCAGGCTGACTTTTCATGCCGCCATGAAGAACCAACTTGACATTTTACAACTCGTATCATTACTGCATGTTGCAAGTTCAATGCAACATTTTTCCATAATTTTTTTTGCCGGTCGGACGATAATCTGACTGCCAGTAGTGTCAAAACGGGGGCGGGAGCGACTGCGTGAAAATGGGGTGCCGGTGACAGGCTTAGCCGTTATTGGAACTTTTCCCGAATAGCGCTCAATACATCGGTTATCTGAAAAAAGGCATCTACCACCTCCGGGTCGAACTGAGTCCCCGAGTTCTTCCTGATTATGGCAAAGGCCCTCTCGTCGTCCCAGGCCTCCTTGTAGACGCGCCGGCTGCACAGGGCATCGTAGACATCGGCCAGGGCGGTAACCCGGGCGGTGATCGGGATCTCTTCGCCTTTTTTCTGCAGCACGCCATGGCCGCTTCCCTCGGCCACCTCCGGAACGCAGCCGGGATAGCCCGCGCCGTCCCATCTCTCATGGTGGTTCAGGGCAATCTCCAGGCTCATCCGGTCAAGCTCCGAGGTGATAGAGGTAAAAAGCCGGGCACCGTACAGGGTGTGTTTCTTGATGATTTCAAATTCATCATCCGTCAAGCGTCCGGTTTTTTTGAGAATGGCATCGGGGATGCCGACCTTGCCCACATCGTGGAGCATGGCGGCCAGGCGAATGAGATCACGGGTCGACTTGATCTCCTGATTATCATCAAGCCCCTGGTTTTCGGCCCAGCGCTGATAAATCTCGGCGGAATATGCCGCTACCCTCTGGACATGGGCTCCGGTTTCATTGGGGTCGCGCAGCTCCGCCATCGACATCATGCGCAGGATCAGCTCCCGGTTCATAATGCCCCGCTCAATGGTCACCGCGGCGTTGTTGGCAAAAAGCGACACAAAGAGTTGACTCCTTTCTTTGAAGGGAATCACGTTCAGGTCCTTGTCCCTGGCGTTGATCAGCTCCAGGACCCCCACCAGGCGGTTTTCAATAGTGAGGAGCGGCATGGTCATGATGGACATGGTTCGGTAACCGTACTTTTCATCAAAAGAGGTATTGAACCGGTAAGGGACCCCGGCCGGCAGGTGATAGGCATCGTTGATAATAACCGGTTCCTTGGTCAGGGCGGCGTGGCCGACAATGGACTTATGGGACATGGGGACGGTGAGATTGGTGTAGAGGGCGGCCCGGCCTTTTTCACGGTCAAAGAGGCTGTCGTTCTGGACATAGCTGAAGACCAGGCAGTCGTCTCTGACCAGAAATATGGACCCGGCATCGGCATTGGACAGGTGGCGGGATTCCGAAAGAATGCGGTCCAGGATGGTATCAACATCCTTCAGGGTGTTGAGGACATCGATCTTTTTAAGAATAGAAGAAATTTCATCACTTGTGTAGAGCGGCTCCGTCATAATAGATCCCCCTTGTCCGGCGACGATCGACCGGGCGATTATGGCCTCGCTGTACATCGTTCAGATTTTCCGGCGAGTATAGCACATTGCCCGGTTAAAGAAAAACCTGAATCAGTGCCGGCTTGAGGTGATACTTATACAATACGTGGAATGGCATTATCCAATCTTCACCGGGGCACCCGAGAACTGCGCATCTCCTGCGTTGACAACTCGTTGATATCACACCATGATAATAAACATCACAACCGCCTTGCATCTGCACCGCTCTCGAACGCTCACGATTTCAGAAGAAAGAGTGATTATTATGGACCATGGTTTCCCGGCCGAATCTAACTTGTGCCCATTTTTAGCCATACCAGTTTTTTTGCTCTCCTTTCATATTCATGAGCGTAATTTTCCCGGTCTTGGCTGGCGGCCGGCAAGCAGGAGCAGAACCAGGAAAATGGTGCCAAAGGCGCCAAAAACAAAGGTGTGACGGAAGGTATCCTGAAAAGCAAGGCTTAAGGCCTTGAGATGCTGCACCCGGCCAAGCAGGAGTTGCGCCTTGACATCGGCGAGTCCGGACGGCAGGTACTGTGAAATCATGTCCTTGTTGTTATCGATAAAGCGCTGGACATAATCATAATTTTGCATGTTGGCAATGCCCTCAAAATGGACGGCTTGCCGCATTTCCAGGGTATTGGTGGCAATGGCCGTACCCAGAGAACCACCCAGGAAACGCAGATAATGCATGAGGCTGACCCCCTGCGCGGTCTTGTCACCCAGGGGGCCCAGGGCCATGGCGGAAACCGGGGCAAAAAAGGAGCCCAGGGCGATGCCCAGCGGAATGGTGATGATGGCGGCCCGGATCGATGGAGTATAGTAATTGAGAGAAGGGATCAGGAAATAACTGGTGTAGAGAAAGATGATGGTACTGCCGACAATCACCCGCTGCGGACCGAAGCGGTCGCTCAACAGCCCGGCCAGGGGAGAGACAATGGCGATAAAGATAGCAAAGGCCAGCATGTGCAGGCCGGTGACAAAAGTGGTGAGGTGTTTCAGGGTTTCATAGTAGAGCGGCAGGAGATAAAAAAGCTGGTAGATGGAGAGCCCCATAATCAGGAAATAGAACCCCATGGACAAGGTGTACTCTTTGATCTTGAAGATGGCCGGGTCGATGAGCTTGTTACGGCTGAACATCTCGGACAGGAGATAGAGCAGCAGGGAGGCGGCGGCGCCGAAGGCCAGGAGGACAATGGTGGAAGACTGGCCCCAGCCCAGCTGCTGGCCCTTGGAAAGCAGGATGAGAAGCGAAACGGTAAAGGCGCCCATAAAAAGATAGCTGACGAAATTGAAATGCAGCCGCTGCCGGTTCTTGACCAGGACAGGTAAATACGAGGCCCCGGCGATAAAGTTGAGAATCCCGGTAGGCAGGTTGATATAGAAGACCCAGCGCCAGCTCATGTGCAGGGTGATCCAGCCGCCCACCGTCGGCCCCAATGACGGGGCGAAGCTCACGCCCATGGCGTAGATCCCCATGGCCATGCCGTGTTTCTCCGGCGGATAGATAGCAAAGAGGATGGTCTGGGCGCTGGCCATGATAAAGGCCTCGCCCAGCCCCTGGATAATCCGGGAGCCGACCATCTGCGGCAGGGTGGCAGCCACGCCGCAGAGGGCGCTGGCCGAGGTGAAGATCAGCAGGCCGGAAAGAAAAAGCCATTTCAGGCCGATGACCCGGCCCAGGTTGTGGGTCAGGAGCAGGCCGACCGCCGCGGCGATCATGTAGGCGGTGATGACCCACTGCACCCCGTACAGGTCGGTGGCCAGCGGTCCCATCATCTTGGGGATCACCACGTCGATCACCGTGGTGTCGAGGATGGCCATGAAAGCCCCGACCATGACGATTATGGTAAGGAAGGCGCGATAACCCGGTGAAATCAGGTCGTAGATCGGCTGCTCATCGTTGACATTGCCGCCGGCCGGCCAGGTTGCGGTCATTGCCGCTTGATCTCCACTTCACCTCCCAGCCCGACCCGCAGCAGCGAAGTATCGCCGCTGGTGATGCTGATCCGCACCGGGATGCGCTGGGCCACCTTGGTGAACTCGCCGGCCGAGATATCGCGGGGGGCCAGGGCAAAGGTCGCGGCCGTGGCAGGCAGGATGTCCTCTACCCGGCCCCGGAACTTCCGGTCCGGATAGGCGTCGATACTGATGCTCACCGCGGCGCCCGGCTCGACCCCGTGCAGTTTGCCCTCTTCCAGCAGGGCTACGAGATAAACATCGCGGGGATCGATGAGGGATAAAACAGCTTTCTTGGGAGAGACAATGCTGCCGACGGTCAGAAATCGCTTGGCGACCCGGCCGTTGATCGGACTTTTCAGCTCACAATTACCGAGATCATGTTGCGCGGTAGCCCGGGCGGCGACCAACCCCTTGATCTTGTCAGCCAGGGCCTGAATCTCCTTTTCCGTTTCCGGAAGGCGCAGACGGCCGGCCCGGGCCAGCTTCACCCGGTTCCTGGCCATGGCCATCGACGCCGCAACAGCCCTTGCCTGTTCTTCGACGGATTTTTTCATTTTTTGCTTGCTGACCAGGTCGGTGTCAATGGTTTCGGCCCGGGTCTGGGACACCGCCTTGACTTTATACAGGGTTTCAAGCCGTGTCCGGTCCCGGGCCAGCTGTTCGATCTCCGCCTGTATCGCCTCGGCTTTAGCCAGCAGAGACGCCCGCTGCCGGGACAGTTCCTCGACCCGGCCGGCGGCGATAGCCTCGTTCAACTTTATTTCCTGGCGCAGACGGTCGAGAAGAATGCCGAGGCCTTCCTTGTTCTGCCGGGCCTCGGCCAGTTCCGCGGTCAGCCGCTTGACGCGCAGGCGGTAAACCGCCGGATCGATAGCGGCCAACACCTCCCCCCGGCGAACCGCATCGCCTTCTTTTTTGTTCATTACGGCAAGCCTGCCGTTCACCCGGTCGAAACCAATAGTGACCAGGCTGTCGGTCCGGACAAAAACCGCATCGGTCACGGCATAGGCCATCCGGTGACGGACAAAGCGGACGGCCATAAATAACAGGGCAAGGACGCCGATAAGCATGACAGCGGCTGCCACGGTTTTGCCGGCGGGCTTTCGCCTTGGCTTTTTCTTGAGTTGCTCTTCTTCCATCTCTTTTCCTGTGTGTTGCTACTAAAAAAGAAAAAAATCCGGCTTCTCACGGCCGGGCCAGGGCCAGCCGGTCCTGCCGAGACGTGTATTTATTTGTTTCCCCTGCCTGCCCAAAGAAAACGAACTCGTCAATCCGTGACGGCTTGAGACAATATCCCAGGCAATATGTGGAATTTGTTGCATTATTGACGAATAAATGCATTTTATGCTCCTCGAAGCTGCCGGGTGTTTGTTTAAAAAAACCAGCTTCGCTCAAATGATCGGAGTCTACGCCACTATGTATTTTCGCTCAACTCCTTTATCGATATCTTATGCAGTTCAGCTGTGGGCCAAGAGGGGAATCCCTTAAAGTCGCCCCTTAATAGACGACCAAAGCCGGGCCCAGGGACCCGGCTTTTTATTTTGAAAGGATGGAAATAGAAGGGGAACAATACTGCTATATGCAAGTCCGCACAGGGCGCTTGATCGAGATTACCAGGACGTATCCGGGGAGGGGGGCAATCGTCGAATTAATTTCGGGGACAGTATATTCAACATCCTTGATGCAGATACTGCCCCCCAAATCGGTCAAATCAGGACGTAAATTGATCTGTGCCGATTACGTTCTATTTGGCGCTTGAAGTAAACACCATATAGCCGACAACTTCTCTTCGATGAGCTGCTTTTCTTCTGGAGGTTTCCTCCTCGACTTTGACCTGTACATCCTTGGTGGTTAGATCCTGATATCTGACTGTTGTATTATTGCGCCCGCGGTAGGCTTGTATCCCGGCAAAGAAAAAGGGTTTTGCAGTGAAGGGTGATCGAAAAGACAGAGAATGCCACTTGTCGGAAACAGCCCTACGTGTCCGGCCGACTTCATAAAGGAGTTGACCGATAGCCCCGGTTCCCCGCTCACAGGCAATATAGCCGACTGTTTCAACGGCATGCCGGGGGAGCCTGTTCGCGGCCTGTCCTTTGAGTTTGAATTTAAAACGACGCCTTGAAAGTCCTCTAACCCAACCGGTTACAGCACCTTCATCGTTGTTTGATAAAATACTGATGAGCAATACAGGTCTGCGCCGGAAGGACTTGATGAATTTATGCCTCTTGAAACGAACACCGCCGAAAAAAGTACCAGCTTCGATGCGGGCTCCATTATCCAGGATATAGCGCCCTTGTTCCATAACAATATAATTGACCGTTTCTTCCGCATGGGAGCCGTCAAGATAACCCCATTCCTGAATACGGATATCAAAACCTGTTGCCGTGACATTTCTGATGCGGACTACCGCCGGGTCGGGGTCATTATAACTGAGCGGGCCAGCGACAACAACAGGGTTGACAAACGACTCTTTTAAAGTCACATGAGACCAGTTGGTGGTGAGCAGCAGTTCCCCGACTTCAACCACCAAAGAGGGATTCGTAATTCCTGCTTGTACCGTCACAACGGTTGAAGATTCGCCTACTGCTCCTTTGTTATCCTTTACCTTCAGGGTAACCGTATAATCAGCGGCCTGCTTATAGACATGATCAACCGCAATACCTGACCCCCGGGTGCCATCGCCAAAATTCCAGAAGTATTTTTTAATTTTACCATCAGAATCACTTGAACCGCCGGCGTCAAAGCTGATGGCGACGGGTGCAAATCCCTGGCTGGTCGAGGTAGTGATGACCGCGGCGGGAGGGACGTTGCTGTTGCCGCCCGCCGCAGGTTCCCTGACAATAACCGGGGTGGAAATGGAATCGGTCAGGCCGCCATCATCGGTTACGGTCAGCGTGGCGTTAAAACTGCCGGCGGTGGTATAGGTATAGCTCACCTTGGGACCGGTGGCGACCCCGCCATCGCCCATATCCCATTTATAAGAGAGGATGGTACCGTCGCTGTCCGTGGAACCGGAGCCATCAAGGTGTACCTGCAGTGGCGCGTCACCGACAGTGGACGAAGATGAAACAACAGCGGTGGGAGGGGTGTTACTGCTTGAAGGACTGGTAACCACAATCGCAACTGTTGCCTGGGCAGTAGCTCCCTGGTCGTCAATAATTTTCAGGGTAACGTTATAACTACCGGCCGGGCTGAAAACATGGTTGATCGTGCTGCCGACACCTGTTTCGCCATCGCCGAAGGTCCAATCATAACTGAGGATATTTCCCGTCGAAGAATTCGCATTAAAGGCCACGGCCAGGGGGCTTGTACCTTTCAGCACATCTGCAGACAGAACAGCCTTGAGAACGCTCGAAAAAACATAAGGAAAGGGAGCGGAGGGCGGGCTTTCCGTGCCATCCTTAAAATAGGAGGTAAGGGTAAACAGAGATTCACCGTCAGGAACATCAACGGAACAATCCATGGAAGTAGCGTTGGGATCGGCTGTTTCGCAGGCAAGATTATTTCCGTGATACAAACGGAATCCGGCCAGATTGTTGCCGCTATACTGATATTGCCATTCAACATGAATAACACGTGGATTGGCCGATGCCAGAACGGGCAGGATTAAGATGCTCAATAAAATTAAAAAAATTTTTCCAAATCGCATAAGAACGCCATAAAATAAAACGGGTAACATTAAGTTGAAAAATCATACCTGAAGCTACCCACTTTATAGCATTTATCGTGCCAAGAAGAGACAATCGACAACTCACTGTTTTTACGTATAAATAAACATCCACGGCAAAAAGATCCAATTACTATTTCGTAACCGCAATTGCCAGGGACATACTATGTGGAGAGCGGAGAGCATACGGTAAAGATAAAATCCGAATCCACTGCAAATATGCAGGGTCGGGAAAACTTCCTCTTGATGGAAATCAATCGTCGGTTACCACGCTCGTTTATACACCGGAACTAACCGTAATGATTGCATCCATGGTCATAACGGAGCATTTCACCAAGCGGAATCGTATGCTGGAAACTCAGGTCGGCTCAGAACAAAAAAATTCTTCCGGGATACATTATCAACAAATAGTCGCGCATCATTCTGAACCGGACGCATTGTCGCCAAAAAGAGACTCCTTGAACATCTCAAAAACCTGCATCCGTCCCGAAACGAGGATTTCGTTTAAGTTCAAGTAAACGTAAACTCCGGAATATCGGGCAAAAAGACCATTCCGACAGGAGCACTATCTCGATTAAATGCCTTGCGGATTAGTCATGGCCCAAGAAAGCCATTTGAGCTGGATGGCTGAAAAATCATCCTTTTTGGAATTAAGAAATTTTTTGAGAGATTGTATATTATTAAAGGTGACGGAATAATATCCGGAAGAATATGAACCGTGTCCAAAAAGAGACACTTTGTTCTGGTCATTAAACCCGAGGATCAGTTCATGATTCGCATAGGTAATCGAATGTGGGAAAATGGTTACATTGCCGTACTCCATGCGTTTTCGATCCTGATAAAACTGCATGGCGGTAAAAATGACCATGAGAAGAGCTATGGCGGTGGCGGCAGCCGTCAGCCGCAACGAAGCCTGCGAGTTGAAGATATCCCGGAATGACCAGGGAATGCGTGAACGTATATTTGATTCAATATCACTTTTGGGGGCCAGTACGGGCTGGATTATTTTGCCGGTGTACTTTTCAATATCCGAAACGGCTTCACTATCGGACGGGTCAACCATGGCTACTTTCAGAGTGTTATTTTCCCCTGTCATCAGGGGAATGACGCTGTATCTCTTGCAAAGATATTTTGGCAGGACTTTCTTGACGGTCGGGGAGAATTCCGACGCGACATCGACAATCTCCAGGCCCAATTGGCGCGACAGAACCGAATGCAGTTGATCCTCACTGATAAAGCCCATTTTAATCAGGAGATAACCAAGCCTGCGATTTCCCCCGACCTGGAGACGAAGAGCTTTACCCAGATCAGTTTCGGTGATCAGGTTAGCTTCGACGAGGAGTTCACCAAGACGTTGTTTGGCTGCCATAACTTGCCCTCATTGCATAGATTACCCAAACGAAATAAATCTATTTTCCGTAAAAAAAATCTCCAGACATAACACCATTCATAATACCCTGAATCCGTGACGGCTTGAGGTGATGCTCCAAGCAACTTATGGACTTTATTGCATTATTGATGAATAAATGCATTTTTGGGTCTTCACCGCGCCGCCCTGCGGGGCGCCCGAGAACGGCGCAGCTGCTGCGTTGGCAACAAAGTTGATATCACACCAGGATAATCAACCTCGTTGCCGCCTTGCATCTGCACCGTTCTCGAACGCTCACGGATCCAGGAATACTCGGCCAGCTGTTTTGGTTATGCCGTCAAAACAGTTTCGACTCCCTACTGACAGCAGGCCGGCAAAACACTTTTTTACATATTGGCTGGATTTGGTTATCATTGTTAATATATTATATGACACACAATAAAAGCTGACAAGAAAATAGGATATGTGTCTTCAAATAAAAATGCTTCCTCGATAAACCATGGCGATTTTACTTGAATTGTATTTTCCATTTCACGTGCAGAGCCCATAAACAAGGCGACCAGGCCCTGCTAGAATCTGTTGATTATACATGTTACGTGTCCAGGACTGGACATTGAAGCGTTTTGTTCTCATCATTATCGTCCACAAAAGAGGTGCTTTCAGAAAATATTTTACAAGGTTATCAACAGTTACCAGTCTGAAAAATTCCTTGAATCGTGACGGCGTGAGGTAATACTCCATGCGATATGTGGAATTTATGGCATTATTGCTGAATAAACGTATTTTCTGGTCTTCACCGGGGCGCCCGATAACGGATTCAGGAAATCTTCAGGGAAACGAATGAGATGACACAGAAAAAACTGAATTGCTGGGAGGTTATGAAATGCGGTCGGGGACCGGGGGAGTTGCTGGCCGATAAAATGGGAATCTGCCCGGTTGCCACCGAAAAGCGTCTTGACGGCAAACACGGCGGTCGGCAGGCCGGCAGGGCATGCTGGGTCGTGGCCGGCACTTTCTGTGGCGGCAAAGTACAGGGGACCTTTGCCAAAAAATTCAATGCCTGCAAAACCTGCATCTTTTATAAAAAGGTCCAGGAGGAAGAGGGCGATAACTTTCAAAAACCTTTCGTCCTCTTGAAACGGCTCAAGAAACCTGCCAGAATCGTTGATATATCTACAAAAAAATTTGGCGTACTCATTGGCGGCTCCGGCCTGATCGGCGGCGCGCTGATGCATTATTTCAAGACAGAGACCAAAAATGAAGTCGAAGTCCTGGCCCCGAACAGTAAACGCCTGAGCCTCAGAGAACCCGAGGATATCCGGCTCTATTTTCGCAGATACAAACCAGACTTCATTATTAATACTGCCCTGGCCTCCATTGACAGTGATGCCCAGATTTCCTACGAGGTCAACTATCTGGGCAGTATCAACCTGGCCAAGGCCGCCATGGCCTTGAAAATTCCCTACATCCACTTCAGCTCGGCCGCCGTTCTGCCAATGGGCGATAATCTGAAGGAAGAGGATCATGTGCCCCTGACGGCGGACCTCCCCTTTTATCCCCGGTCGAAACTGATGGCCGAAATGAGCCTGAGGAACCTGCAGGAGACCCGGGGGCTTGATTGCACTATCATCAGGCTTGGCGTAGTTTACGGCAAGCATGATCATAAAATTCAAGGGTTTCACCGGCTGCTGTTTTCCGTCGCCACTCAGGCCATGCCCTTCATGATGACCCGGCGGGGGGTGCTGCATTCCTATTCCAATACCAGGAAGATCCCGCCCTTTGTCCATTATGTTTTAGAACATCGCGGGGAGTTTTCCGCCCAGACCTATCATTTTGTCGACAGTAACCCGATTGAGTTGAGCCAACTTATTTTTACGATTAAATCCTACCTGGAACTCAAGAGCCCCAGAGAACTGTACCTGCCCTATCGCCTGACGAAGTTCGGCAAGATCTGCCTGCACTTTCTGCTCCGGAAGCTGGTACGTATCGGTGTCGATGTCCGGATGCCGGCGGAGTTGATGTTTCTGGAGTATTTCTATAAAACCCAGATTCTCTCGATCGAAAAACTGCAAAAATCAAGTTACGGGAATCGGTATTCAGAGTTAAGCGTCTATACCGAGTTGCCTGATATTATCGATTACTACTGCAAAAGATGGCGGCATCTCAACCTCATCTCGCATGGTAAATCAGAGATGTATGATGGCGCCAGGAAGGGCATTTCCGAATTTATCCAGAGTCCGCAAAGCCTCATCAACGATATCCACCAGGGGAAGGCGGATTATTTCGCTGATTTTGATTCTCTCAACGACGAGTAAAAAATGTCGGGCGGAAAGTATGGGGTACACTTCATGCCGATGCCGCGCCGGCATCAGAGCGCCTGCTTGAACAAATATAGGGGCAGGAAAAAATTACTGCTTATGGTTTTCGTTTACTTTGCCGAACCAGGACGACAATGGCTCCGGCGGCAAGAACGGCACTCAGAGTAAAGGCGGTAGCGGCCCCCCAGAGCTCCCAGACCACGCCGAACAGAAAGGCGCCGGGCAGGGCGGCCAGGCCGATGGTCATGTGATACAGACCATAGGCTGTGGCCCGCTCATCACGACGGGCCAGGTCGCCGATCAGGGCACGTTCCGCGCCTTCCGTAGAGGCCAGGGCCGCCGCATAACCCAGGAAGAGTATCCACACCAGGTCGGCACTGTGATGAAGGCTGGTATAAGCCAGGGCCAGCAGCAGGACAATGCGCAGAGACCATCCGACCAGCAGGGCCGGCACGCGGCCGAAATGATCCGAGAGGCTGCCGGCCGGTGCCGCAAGCAGGGCCTTGACCGCACTGGCCGCCGCCCAGATCAGCGGCACCCAGGCAATCCGCAGCCCCTGGTCCGCGGCCCAGAGAACCAGGAAGGCCTCCGGGGCGCTGGCCAGGGCGAGACAGCCGGTGGCCAGAATCAGGCCGCGCAAACGAGAATCAAGAGCAGACCACCGCAGGGGCGGCAGGGCAGGAAGCTGGCTGGCCGGGGGCCTGACCTCTGTTCCTTTCAGGCCGAAGAATAAAAGCATGACGGCCATAATGCCTGGGGCCAGAGACCAGAGAAAAACATGGCCCATGGGCAAGCCGTATTTGAGTAAAACATAGGCGCAAAGCGAGCCGAACATGGCCCCGGCATTATCCAGGGCGCGATGAAAGCCAAAGGCACGGCCACAGCGGGCGCCATCGACCGAGCCGGCAATAAGTGCGTCACGCGGCGAAGTACGAAGTCCCTTGCCCGCCCGGTCGAGAAACCGCAGCAGCAGGACCCAGGGCCAGCCCAGGGCCAGGCCGATCAGGGGGCGGGCGGTATTGGACATTCCGTACCCGCCCAGCACCAGCCGCTTATGATTCCAGCCCCGGTCCGCCATGTATCCGGAAAAGAGCTTGAGCAGACTGGCCGTGGCCTCGGCCGTGCCTTCCACCAACCCCACCACGGCCGGCCCGGCGCCGAGGGCGGCCGTTAAAAACAGGGGCAGCAGCGGAGTTATCATCTCACTGGACGTGTCATTTAGAAAGGACACAAGGCCAAGGACCAGAACAGTACGCGGCAGAAAGGAGGTCTTCATTGGTTTGTGCTGATCAGGGCCGACGTGAATTCAATGGTGGAATCATTATGCCCCGGCGATGACTTCTTCCCCGGTTTTTTTCCCATTTGAGCCCTCCGACAACCTCATCCAAAAAAAACCCTCGCAATCACTGGAGATTACAATGGTTTTATAGAGATGCAGACAATTAAACTGATACCGTAACCGTGTGAAATAATATTGCGTCTCCGCACCAATGAAATATCCTTCAATGCTGACTATCACAGAAAATTTCGGTTGACGACCAAGGCATCGTAGTTCTATTTTTCTCATACACAATTTGCGCAATAGGTATATCTGCGGCAGCCAGATCTTTTTTCAGAAGTGCTTCCGGAGTCACCCAGGCAATCTTGTCATGAACCTGGAGGATAAAATCCCCGCCCAACCATCTCACCTCGTGAGCCAATAGACGTATCGATTTATCAGGGTAATGAAAAATGGATTCGCCGATAAATCCGCCTGCCTTGGCAATAATTGAAAATTCTTCCTTAAGTTCCCGCTGCAGGCATTCCTGCGGAGTTTCCTCCGGTTCAATCTTTCCACCGGGAAATTCCCATTTATGTTCCAGATGCTCTCCACGTGCCCTGCGAGCGACCAAAATCAGGTCGTTTTTTCTTATTACCGCCGCTGCGACATCTATAATCTTATGCATCAGAATATTATGCCGCAGCCAGACGGGTGGTGGTTCGGAGCAGTCTGCCTGGCATGGGATGCTGCAGACACCAGATAATCGACATGGGTTTACTGCCCGTATGACTCACATAATTTGCAGGACCCAGGAAAAAATAGGGGCAGGCAAGATTGTTTTGCTTTTTAACCTCCCGGACAAAGAGCAGGATATTGCTTCCCTGTTGCTGATGATTGATATAGCGTCTACCAGTTAGTGATGTTTCACTGGTTGTACTTTGCGACTGCCAGTGAAAATGCGTTTCATCCAATGCATAATCGTCATACATGGTCGTTGGAGAATAGTCTTTTTCTGTTTTATTCAAAGTGATGAACAAAATATCGGTTTTAATCTCCGGCAGATATTTTACCCCCTCCCGAACAGCAACCCGTTGTTCAAAGGTGAGATAGCCAAGCGCGATCATAATTTCATCCCTGGTGTAGCAGCCATGCACAGACAAAGGGCAGGGATAGGGGAGGTCAGGTTTATGAACAATGGCATCCGAACGTTCAACAAGAAAAGACGCCAGTTCCACAGCCTCTTTTACAAAAGTGGGATTCCTGAGCAGTCGATTAATATTTTCAGCAAGAGATTTTCCCGGCGGTCTGTTGTTCCAAAGGGTGAAGGTAAACAGGGTAAGTATCGACCTCTCCTGGTTAGAAAATTTTGTTATTGGATAACCAGACTTGAGCGCCTGCAATCCTTCAATCATTTTGTTGAGTTGCCATGGTGAATTGTGATGACACATACGCCGTAATCCTTTGCTGAGCAAGACCTCATCAGGGTCTTGGAAATTCTCCTTAACGCCTGCTTTGGCGCACAATCTGGACCAGGAGCCTTTTCGGTATATATCATCAAGTTCCAGGCGATGATAGGTGATGAAATTTCTCAGTGTGGGTTGCAAACCAGTTTCTGCGAGAAAGGAAGCAATGCGGCGAACAAGTTGATTCTTGTTGGCATGGGAAAGGGCCTGCCGGATGTTGTTCAGCACATATCGCTGGGCCTCTTTCTCCATCTCGATGACACAACCAGAGGGCAGGGAAGGGAAAGCCGTGTTTATTTCATCTTCAATTCTATTGGCTGTCTGGCCGAGTAATGCTCGAAACCGAGCTTCAAAGTTGAATTTCTGGTGCGACTGGCCAATGAAATCCAGGACGGTCAGATGCGCTTTGCCCTCACATAGGCGCAGCCCCCGGCCCAGTTGCTGGAGATAAATAGTCAGGCTTTCTGTGGGCCTGAGAAACATAATTGTATCTATTTCCGGAATGTCCACACCCTCATTGAACAGATCAACCACGCACAGGAAATTGATCTCTACATTCTTCAATCTGCTAATGGCAGCTTTACGTTCTTCGGCGGGGGTGTCCGCAGTAAGAGCCGTGGACGGTATCCCGTGTTGCTGAAACTGATCTGCCATATACGAGGCATGTCTTTTATTTACACAAAAACAGAGCCCACGGGCACGACTGACATCCAGTAAAATTTCTCTCGCCTTCTGAACAATTAACCTGGCCCGGAAATGATCGCCAGTGATCAAAACACGTTCCAATTCATGTTGGACATACCTGCCTCGTTGCCAGGTTAGTTGAGAATAATCAACACTGTCAGTGATGCAAAAATACTGAAACGGAGAAAGCAGTTTTCTGTTTATGGCATCGGGCAATCTTATCTCTGCGCAGATACGACGATCAAAATATTGCAGAATGTCCTCGCCATCGGCACGTTCAGGCGTTGCTGTCAGGCCGAGTAAGATCCTTGGGGTAAAATAACTGGTCAGTTCACTATAACTTCCAGCCGGGGCATGATGGGTTTCATCGATGACAATGTAATCATAAAAATCAGCAGGAACCTGTTGCCAGAGTTTTTGTGATCTAAGGGTCTGCACCGAGACAAAGAGTTGTTCCCGGTGAACAGGAGTAGCCTTGCCGACCCAAAGCTCACCAAAGTTCTGGTCACGGAGAATATTTCGGAAAACCGCCCTTGCCTGGCGCAGTATTTCTTCGCGATGAACAACAAAGAGCAATCGGCAGTTATTGTGATCCTTGCTGATTCGCTTAAAGTCGAAGGCCGCGATAACGGTTTTTCCGGTTCCAGTGGCGGCAACCACCAGATTTCTTGTTCGATTGTGAAGGGCTCGTTCAGCTTCCAGTTTGTCTAAAATTTCCTGCTGATAGGGATATGGCGTGATATCAAAAAAGACGAGATAATTTTCCTGATCGGTATTGCCGGTGCCTTTTTCCTGGCGTAAAGCCTCATCAAGGCGGGGGAGATCATTGGCATCTATCTCTTCAAAATCTTTTGCTACCTGATAGGTTTCAAAGGTTGCATTGATTTTGCGCCAGAGATGGGGCGTCTCGTACTGACATATTTTTACATTCCATTCCAGGCCATCGGTCATGGCCGGGTTGGATATATTTGAGGAGCCCACGTAGGCCGTCCCAAAACCACTGTTTCTGTGAAAAATATAGGCCTTGGCATGCAATCTTGTCCGCTTTGTATCAAAGGAAACTTTAACATTGGTATTTGGCAAGCCAAGAAGATAACGAATGGCCTTCAGATCAGTAGCTCCAAGATAAGACGTGGTAATAACGCGCAATTTCCCATGGGCAACAAATTCCTCCAGCTCATCTTTTATAATTCTGATCCCGCTCCACTTGATGAATGACATCAGAATGTCTATTCGGTCTGCATGCATGATTTCCTGTTTTAACTGTGAAACCAGTGATGGGTCCCGGGAAGTTGCGGTCAGTAAAGAGCTGACCGAGAGAGGAGTTTCCGGTTTGGTATGTCTGGTAAAAATCGGATTAAATATTTCCAGAAGTCGCTGGCCACCTTTGGCCACCGTTGCCTGGTCAACTGCAGAATCATCTATACATGCTGCGGCACTTTTTATCAGGCTATTACATGCCGCGATCTGTTTTTCAAGTTTGTCACTTCCGGTTATGCTGCCCAGCAATCCATTAAGAAATTGGCCAACATACTGGGCCAAGATAAAGTGACTTTCGGCAGGGTCCATCTGAGCAAGCATTGCCTGGAACTCAGGCCCAAGTGCTTCAAGCTCTTGCTGTAAACCAGTATTGACGACTTGTTCATACAGGCCAGGTGGAATGGTCATTCTTTGGCCCTTTCAGCAGAATATCTCATTTGTTTTCCGATCCATAATTTTCAACTCTTATTTTGCCCGGTTTTTCCATCTGTTAAAAAATCGTAACCGTTCACCAGAGGTGATAAACTACCCTCAACTCGTAACTGTAACCGTTCAGATGTGCCCCAGATTTGTTCGTTTAGCCCTCCGAGGTGTACTCCCTGTACCTGAGGAGGGCGAAACGGACAAAGATGGGGTGCAGGTGAACGGTTACAAAAAATCCATGAAATTATCAGGATTCACTACAGAACATGCTGCATCGGGATAGGCACGGGTAAATGTCTTGGGGATCCTTGCCTTTTTCTCATTACTCCACTTAAATTCCCAGGCAGCGAGGGACTGCGCAGATTCCTCAATATAGTCGATTTCCTGCTGCTGGGTCGTTCTCCAGAAATAGCGGTCCACATTGAGGCCCATGTGGGAAAGAGCTTTAATCCGCTCACTGATAAGAAAATTTTCCCATAGCGGCCCCATGTCGGTACGCTGGGAGGGGAGCTGAAAATTATTTATAATGGCATTGCGGATACCGTTATCATAAAAATAGAATTTTTTCCCTTTTCTGATCTCGTTGCGCACGTTTCTGGAAAATGCCGGCAGCCGGAAAATAACAAAGGCCTTTTCCAGGAGAGTGATATATTTTTCAACAGTCTGGTGGTTGGCACCGGTCAGGCGGCTGAGTTCATTAAAGGAGACTTCAGAGCCAAGCTGCAGTGCCAGGGCCTTGAGCAGCTTTTCAAAGAGGATTGGCCTAGTGACATCTTCCAGGAGCAGCAGATCCTTGTAAAGGAAGCTGTCGCTCAAAAGTTTTAACAGCTCACGTTCCTCTCCGGGATGGGTGATTATTTCCGGGTAATATCCGAAAATCAGGCGGTGCTCAAGCAGTCTGTTTTCCGTCAGCAGGCCATGATGCCCGACCATTTCCAGGTAGGATGGCGCAAAAAGCTGGTACTGGTATTTTCTGCCAGTGAGAGGCTCGTTGATTTTTGAGGTCAGTTCAAAAGATGAAGAGCCGGTGGCAATAACCTGAATATCCGTCAATTTATCGGCAAACAATTTCAGGGTAAGGCCTATGTTGCCGATGCGCTGGGCCTCATCTATGAACACGATTTTGTTCCTGCCGACAATGGCCCGCAGCCTGGTCGATGTTGTATCAGCAAGCAGCTCCCGAACGTCGGCTTCATCGCCGTTCAGTTCAATAACTGGATAGTTCAGCTCAGAGAGCAAATTTTCAACGAGTGTGGTCTTGCCGACCTGCCTGGCACCGAGCACAATGATACTCTTGCCTTTGAATAAATGTTCGGCAAGAGTATTCTGCAGGGATCTTTTTATAATATCTTTACGCTCCATGCTGTATATATTATATGAATTTTACATTAAGGTCAACATGAGATACCAACAGGTAAAGAGATGATCCGTGAGCGTTCGAGAACGGTGCAGATGCAAGGCGGCAACGATGCTGATTATCCTGGTGTGATATCAAAGAGTTGCCAACGCAGCAGCTGCGCCGTTCTCGGGCGCCCCGCCGGGCGGCACGGTGCAGAGCAAAAATGCGTTTATTCGGAGATAATGCAATAAATATCCAGACATTGCATGCAATATTAACCCAAGCAGTCACGAATTCGGGATGATGCTCAATGGGGCGGAGTAACGAAACATGACAGAGGACCGCTTATCGCCGCTGTGACAATAAACCTGACACGACTCATCTGAGATATGCCTCGGTGGTATCCTTGTCAAAAAGAAAAAGGCCCGATATTTCGGGCCTTTTCGGACAGTATCGGACGATACTGGAATGTGTAATGGTGGCGATGCAGGGAATTGAACCCCGGACACTACGGATATGAGCCGTATGCTCTAACCATCTGAGCTACATCGCCATATATTTTATAAAAATTCCCTGGAACCGTGCTACTTTTCAAGATTTTTCGTTTTTTGTCAACAAGAAAAAAAAAGTCCTTTCCCCGCATTGATCACGAGGAAAGGACTCTCTGTTCTACGCTTGGGTCGAAGGGACAGGCTACATCATGCCGCCCATACCGCCCATACCACCCATGCCGCCCATGCCGCCGGGAGGCATACCGCCGCCGCCGGCGCCTTCTTTCTCAGGCTCCTCGGCGATCATGCATTCGGTAGTGAGCAGCAGTCCGGAGACAGAGGCTGCATTCTGCAGGGCATAGCGGGTTACCTTGGCCGGATCGATAACACCGGCGGCCAGGAGATCTTCGTACCCTTCAGTGACGGCATTGAAACCGTGGGCGCCTTTCAGGCCCTTGACATGCTCGACAATGACCGAACCTTCACAGCCGGCATTGGTGGCAATCTGGCGAATCGGCTCTTCCAGAGCCCGGCGGATGATATTGCTGCCCAGGACCTGCTCACCTTCCAGGGTCAGCTTGTCCAGGACATTCAGGCAGCGCAGGTAGGCAACACCGCCGCCGGGAACCACGCCCTCTTCAACTGCGGCGCGGGTGGCGTTGAGGGCATCCTCGACCCGGGCCTTTTTCTCTTTCATTTCCATCTCGGTGGCGGCACCGACATTGATGACGGCAACGCCGCCGATCAGCTTGGCCAGGCGTTCCTGCAGCTTCTCACGGTCATAGTCGGAGGTGGTGTCGTCAATCTGGGTCCGGATCTGTTTGACCCTGGCCTCCAGCTTGGCCCGGTCGCCGGCCCCGTCGATAATGGTGGTGTTATCCTTGTTGATAATGATGCGCTTGGCGGTACCGAGATCATTGACGGTAACATTCTCCAGCTTGATCCCCAGGTCTTCGGTGATCACCTGGCCGCCGGTAAGAATGGCGATGTCTTCCAGCATGGCCTTGCGGCGGTCGCCGAACCCGGGGGCCTTGATCGCCGTCACATTCAGGGTGCCGCGGAGTTTATTGACAACCAGGGTGGCCAGGGCCTCGCCATCTACGTCCTCGGCAATGATGCACAGCCCTTTGCCCATCTTGGCGACCGCCTCGAGGATAGGAAGCAGGTTCTTCATGTTGGAGATTTTTTTCTCGTTGATGAGAATCAACGGCTCATCCATGTTGACTTCCATCCGTTCCGGATCGGTCACAAAGTAGGGAGAAAGGTAACCGCGGTCAAACTGCATCCCCTCAACCACATCCAGCGAGGTCTCCATGGATTTGGCTTCCTCAACGGTAATAACGCCTTCCTTGCCGACCTTATCCATAGCCTCGGCAATGATATTACCGATGGTCTCATCGTTGTTGGCGGAAATGGTTCCGACCTGGGCGATTTCCTTCTGCTCCTTGGTCGGGTTGGCGATATTGAGAAGCTCGGCAACAACCGCTTCAACGCTGGCATCAATGCCGCGCTTAATCTCCATGGGATTGGAACCGGCAGCGACCAGCTTGGCGCCCTCCCGGTAAATAGCCTGGGCCAGGATCGTAGCCGTGGTGGTTCCGTCACCGGCCACATCGGAAGTTTTGGAGGCAACCTCCTTGACCATCTGGGCTCCCATGTTTTCGAATTTGTCCTTGACCTCGATTTCCTTGGCCACGGTAACACCGTCCTTGGTAATAACCGGCGCGCCGAATGATTTTTCAATCAGCACATTGCGGCCCTTGGGCCCCAGAGTAACCTTGACGGCATTTGCCAGAGTATTAACACCGGTAAGGATTGCCTCGCGGGCCTTACCGCCGTATTTGAGTTCTTTTGCAGACATTTCTTAACTCCTTTCCTTCTCTATGATTTTAGTTTTCAACTATGCCAAGAACGTCATCCTCACGCATAATGAGGTAGTCTTCGCCATCAATCTTAACATCAGTGCCGCCATACTTGGAGAACAAGACGCGGTCCCCCTCTTTGACATCCATGGCGACCCGGTCACCATTATCATTCCGCTTGCCGGGACCTACGGCGATAACCTTGCCCTCGGCCGGTTTCTCCTTGGCTGAATCCGGGATGATGATCCCGCCTGCGGTTTTTTCCTCTTCCTCCAGTCTTTTGACCAGAATACGGTCATTCAGCGGACGAATCTTCATGGACAATCCTCCTCATGTAATAAGTTGATTAATTGGTTTGACTTGAACTGAAAAGAAGTTTTTTTGTCCGGCGGCCAGCTCAACACCGCTTCAATCTGACAAAAAACGCAGTTTTTATCATCAAACTGGGCAATATAATAGTGATGGTTTTCTAAAAATCAAGGGAGAGGGGGGAAAAAAATACATATCTCTTAATTTGTTGAAATTAATAATCTATTTGATTAATGGTTTGCTCAGAAATAAGTTCCGGAATCGGCGCCCGAATTTGGGTTGAATTGCGTTGATCCTTAATCACAAAATTATCGGGTTAGCGCTGCTCGTTCTGCGGTTTTGTTCAATCGGATCGACTCAAGGCCTCAATCTCCAGGGACTTATTTACCCCCCCGGGTGTGCTTGAGGTCGGTCTGTTAGCCGACGCGAACCACCCAGTTATGGATGTCTTCCAGCTGGCCTCGCTGAATGGCCTGCAGATTCTCATACAGCCGCCTGGAGAGATCACCGACCCGGCCGCCGTTGATGGTGATGGTCCGGTCTTGGTAGCAGAGCTCGCCCACCGGGGAGATGACGGCAGCCGTGCCCGAGCCGAAAGCCTCCTGCAGAGAGCCGTCCTCCTGGGCGGCGATGACTTCGTCGATGGAAATCCGCCGTTCCTGTGTTTTTATGCCCAGGTCGCGGGCCAGCTGCAGGATGGAGTCCCTGGTAATACCGGGCAGAATGCTGCCTGACAACTCGGGGGTGATCAGTTGGTCACCAATAACAAAGAAGATGTTGGACGTCCCGACCTCTTCAATATATTTCCGGTCAATGGCATCGAGCCACAGCACCTGACTGTACCCTTTTTTGTGCGCCTCGGTCATGGCCTTCAAGCTGGCGGCATAGTTGCCGGCGGTTTTGACCGCGCCCACACCACCCGGAACGGCCCTGACATAGGTGTCCTCCACGTAAATCCGCACCGGATTGAACCCTTCCGCGTAATAGGCCCCGACCGGGCTCTTGATAATGAAGAAAATATATTCCTCCGAGGACCGGAGGCCGAGGACCGGTTCGGTGGCGACCATGGTCGGACGCAGATACAGGGTCGCGCCGTCGTTCTCCGGCACCCAGTCCCGGTCCAGGTAAATAAGCGCTTTCAGCACCTTCAGCACCGCGTTGACCGGAATGCGGGGCATGCACAGGCGCAGGGCCGAGCTGTTCATCCGTTCCAGGTTGTCCTTGGGCCGGAAGAGCAGGATCTGGCCGCGGCTGTCCCGGTAGGCCTTCATCCCCTCGAAGATGGCCTGGCCGTAATGGAAAACCATGGCCGCCGGGTCGAGGGAAAAATTCTGATAGGGGGTGATCTCGGCATTATGCCACCCCTGTTGTCGGTTCCAATGCATCACAAACATGTGATCCGTGAAGTAAACGCCGAAGCCGAGCTTGTCTTGGTCCGGCTTGGCCTTGAGCTGATTTTTGTCTGCCTTGCGCAGGGTAACTTCGAGATCGTTGTTTAACATCTTTTTTTATCCTGTCCTGTAAAGCGATTTTCTTTTTCAGCCAGAGAGGGTACAATTAACTCAGGATTTTTTTCACCATGACTTGAATCAGTGAGCGTTCGAGAACGGTGCAGATGCAAGCCGTCACGGATTCAGGATTCAGGCATGATTCATGTCGTTGCCGGATATAAAAACTGATGCCGCATACCAAGCAGGTTAAACAGGCTGAAGGCCAACCTTCACCAGGCTCACGGCCGGGTTCGCCCCAGGGAAAGCGGCCGCTCAACTCGGTTCAGGTCAGGTATTTCCTCCTGATTTTCTTCGTCGCCATCCTGCTGCTCGGCTTGGTCTTGTCGCCGTTCTGGCAGCTCCTGATCCTGGCCTTTCTCCTGGCGGGAATTTTCCGGCCTCTCTATTCCTGGCTCAGCCGCTGGATTTCGTCATGGACGGCGTCCATGCTGACCTGCACCCTGATCGTGGTGATCGTCTTTGTGCCGATGACCTTCTGTATCGGCGTCCTGTCATCGGAGGCGTTTAACCTGTATTCTCTGGGCAAGGACAGCAACCTGTTACTCAAACTGCATCATTTTATCCAGAATAATACATTGGTGGGAGAGGCACAAGGGGTACTCTCCGGGTTCGGCATAAATTTCGACCCGGCGGATATAACCCGGATGCTCTCGAACCTGGCCGGCAAAATCGGACTTTTTGTCTACAACCAGGCCTCAATCTGGGCGGCCCATATTATGAGCTTTGCCCTGCAGTTCTGTATTCTCATCCTGGTGGTGTTTTTCCTGCTCATTGAAATGGAGCGACTCCTGGGGTTCCTGACGAAGCTCTCGCCACTGCCGGATGACCAGGATGAACTGCTGCTGCACAAGTTCACGGAAATTGCCGGGGTCATCCTGGTCGGCAACGGTCTCAGCGGGGTCTTCCAGGGGACGATGGGCGGGGTACTTTTTGCCGTACTGGGCTTCAAGTCACCGGTTCTCTGGGGCTCGGTTATGGCCATTCTGGCCTTTCTGCCCATCTTCGGCATCGGCCTGGTGCTGATTCCCACGGCGGCCGTCCTGCTGCTGTACGGTCATGCCGGCCAGGCCATCATCACGGTCATTTTTTACCTGGTCCTGTCGTTATCGGTGGAATACCTGCTTAAACCAAAGTTTGTGGGCAGTCATATCAAGATGCATACCCTGCTGGTTTTTCTGGCCATTATCGGCGGGATGAGCGTTTTCGGGATATGGGGGATCATCTATGGTCCTCTCATTGTCACCGCCTTTCTGGCCTTGTCCGACATGTATCTGAACGAGTATCGGCCCTATCTGGATAAGAATAAAACGTAAAGGGAGGGAGTCACGGGCCGGCCCCGGTGACCGACGGCGGCAGACGCATAAAAGACGTGGAGGACGAACCTGAGCCGTTACGTATCCAAAAAATAGGGAGTGAATAAATGGCGGATTTCGTCTAAATGATCTTCGATGATAAACGGCATAAGGTGGGTAATCATATCCAGCAAAATAACGGCATTGACCGATGAATCGGTTTGGGTTGCACTCCTGACGCGTTCCGCGATCTTCTTATTTATCAAGTGCAGATTAGCATAAATTTTTTTCAGCCCGTCGAGTTCCAGATCATTTTTCTTCCCTGCTTTGCGCAAAAAATACTGGCCCAGGAAATACATGCCGGCCGCCCTGAAAATAGTGTCTTCCTTTGACGCGAGCGGCAGGTGGAAACGGGCCATCGGCTTCAGGTAGGCGGTATGGGGGCAGCCACTCGCGGCAAAGAGAAGACCGAGCAGCGAGCTTATTCCTCTTTGCACAGTCGTGTGCAGGGACACATGTCTTTCGTCCGTGATCACTTCCAGGTCAACTTTATCATGGGAAAAGACATGATCGAACCGGCCGATGACAAGAGCCAGGTTCACGGCAACCGGGCAGTCAGGATATGCTTCGCTGTCAAGAGGGCAATGCGAGCATTGATGAAACTCGAGCCTGGTCCAGGGCGGCAGATTCCGGCAGGGTATATTGATCACCTCAAGACTGCGACCGTCGAGTTGCAGGTCAAAGACCTCATGCCGCTCTTGGCCGAGGTTGAAACAGTAGCGAATTTTTATGTCGTCCATATTCAGGCCTGCCTTGCTCATGTCAACCAGGTTGCACGCCGGACTGCGGTCCGCCCGATAACGGCACATTCGCTGCGTTGGCAACAAAGTTGATATCACACCAGGATAAACAACATCGTTGCCGCCTTGCATCTGCACCGTGCTCGAACGCTCACGGATTCAAGTATAAAGTATAACATAAAACGGTTCAAGTTATATGGAGAGGTTGCCGAAAGGCCGGCGGATTTGCGACAACCCCCTGCCGGGACCGGCCGTTGGGCGCCGGAGGTGCCGGGCCGGGATAACCAATGAAAAACGTATTGATTTTTCACCGGGAAAGGTGCTTAGATAAAATAATGAACACTATTTTTTCTTTCCTTTACCGGCGTACCCTGTCTTTCTTTTCAGCATCCTGAATCCGTGACGGCTTGAGGTTGTGTACCATGCAATTATGGAATTTATTGCATTATTGACGAATAAATGCATTTTATACTCTTCACCACGCCGCCCTGCGGGGCGCCCGATAACGGCGCAGCTACTGCGTTGGCAACTCGTTGATATCACACCAGGATAATCAACATCGTTGCCGCCTTGCATCTGCACCATTCTCGAACGCTCATGGATTCAGGAGCATGTATATCCGTTCGCAAATCCGGCGGCTGAGCCGCCGGCTATTGCAGGCCACCTTATTTTTCCGGGTTGCCCTGCTGCCGTCGGTCGTCGGCGCCGCAACCGGGATCGGGACCGGCATGGAGGGGCTGCGGATTTCTTCGTCCTTTGCCTGGGCCGTCGTGGTCCTGGACGGTCTTGTTCTCTCTATCGCTGTTGCTTTTTTTCTGTTTAATGGCAAGCTGCGAAAGGAGATCGCCAGGGGGCGGCAGGGATTACTCCTGGAAGAAAAAAAATTTCAGGCGGTTTTTCATAATGATCAACAACTTTGCGGGCTGCTTGATCCCGACGGGATTGTCCTGGCGCTCAACCGGCAGGCCCTGGCAACGGCCGGCTGTTCCGAACGGCAGCTACTGGGCCGGCCTTTCCCGGAAACCCCCTGGTGGTCACACTCAGCAGTGGAACAGAAAAAGTTGCGCCGGGCGCTTGACAATATAATTGCCGGCCATGATGCTGTTCGTTTCGACACCATCCATATCGACAGTGAACAGGACGTTCATTACCTCGATTTTTTCCTGAATTCGATCAGGAATGCCGAGGGGGAGCTGCTCTATATACTCGCCCAGGGTCATGATGTAACCGCCCTGCGTCACGACCGGCAGCTCTATCGCTCCCTTTTTGCCAACACGCCGGAACCGGTCCTGTTGCTGAAGGACGGGGTCATCATTGATTGCAACCGCAACGTACTCCAAATTTTTCAATGCCGCCGGGAACAGGTGCTCGGCCGGCAACCGGTTGATCTCGTACCGGTCAGCCCGGCGGCCGGGGACAGTGACGGAGCCGGGATAGCACAGGTCACCGGGGATGCTGTCCGGACAGGAGTGCAGACCGTTAAGGGGCGGGCCCGGCGATTCGACGGAACGTTTTTTGCCGCCGAGTTGACCATCATCCCCCTGGATATCGGCGGCACCGGGTATGTGCAGATGATTGTCAAAGACCTCACCCTGGCAAAACAGACGCACCGTGAACTGGTCATGGCCAAGTATGCCTTTGACCACAGCACCCTGCCCATCACCTGGTATGTTGCCGGCAAGACCCTGAAGCAGTGCCGTTTTTTTTACGTCAATGACGCGGCCTGCAAAGCCGCCGGCTACAGCCGGGAAGAGTTCATGGATCTCTCCATCGCCGACCTCAGCCTGGTCTGGTCTGAAGAAAACTTCCGCCATATCCTTGATAACATCCGCCGGCAGGGTGCGGTGACCTACGAGACCAGGATCCGGCACCGGGATGGCCACGAGATCCCGATTGAAATGAATACCAGTTACTTCAAACTGGAGAACCGGGAATATTTTTTTGTCATTTCCGAGGAGATCAGTCAGCGGAAACAACTGGAGGGCGAGCTGCGCCAGGCCCAGAAGATGGAGGCCATCGGCACCCTGGCCGGCGGCGTAGCGCACGATTTCAACAACATCCTGACCGCGATCTTTGGCTATACCGAGCTGGCACTTTACAAGGTCACGGCGGACAGCGAGCTGCGCCGGCCCCTGGAACAGGTGCGGAAGGCCGCGGAACGGGCCAGAGGCCTGGTCCAGCAGATACTCGCCTTCAGCAGGAAGACAGGGGAGCAGCAGCACCCCGTGGAGGTCGGCCCCATCGTCAGGGAGGCCTTGAAGCTGCTGCGCTCTTCCATCCCGGCAACGATTTCCATTGAGTCGTCAGTTGAATCAAAGGGGCGGGTCATGGCCGATTCCACCCAGATCCACCAGATCGTCATGAACCTTTGTACAAACGGCTACCAGGCCATGCGCGAACATGGTGGCATCCTGAGCATCAGGGTGGCCGATGTGGAGTGTAGCGGTGAACATTCGGCCCCGGATATCGACCTGCCGCCCGGGCCCTATGTCCAGCTTACCGTCAAAGATACCGGGACCGGGATGGACAACGAGACCAGGAAAAGGATCTTTGATCCCTATTTCACCACCAAGGATATCGGCGAGGGGACCGGACTCGGCCTTGCCGTGGTGCACGGTATCGTCCGGGGATACAGGGGGACGATCACGGTGGAGAGCCATCCCGGCCGAGGGGCGACCTTCACGGTGTACCTGCCCCGGCTTGGCCCGGATAACACCAGGGAACGGCAGGACAATGCCGACGATGAATTTGCCGGCGGGGCGGAGCGGATCATGTTCGTTGACGATGAAGAGCAGATTACCGAGATGAGCTGGCAGATGTTGACCCAGTTCGGCTATACCGTGACCACCTTCACCAGCAGCACCAAGGCCCTGGACCATTTTTTTGCCGATCCGCAGGGTATTGACCTGGTCATAACCGATCTGACCATGCCGGCGATGAGCGGGGAGCAACTGGCAAGCAGCATGCTCGCCGACAGGCCGGATCTCCCCATCATTCTCTGCACCGGCTACAGCGAGAACATGAATCACGACCGGGCAATGGCGATGGGCATCAGCAGATTCATCCAGAAACCCCTGATCATGCGCGACTTGCTGCAGACCATCCGTACCGTGCTCGATGAAAAACGGGCGGGGTGATATGGTTCTTTGCAACCTATGCGGCCGATGCGGCTTCCCGGCGACAATCCTGGAGAAACTCCCTGATCCGGGAGCTGCCCAGGTACACACCGGACAGCGTTTTTTTACCGGCCACGAGGGCGGGGATCATCCGGATGCCGTTTTGCCAGGCCCTGACCGGGTGGCTGACGATATCCACCTCCGCCACCGTCATCTCCGGGAACTCGGGCAGTAGTTTTTTCAACGCACGGTTGACCATCATGCAGCGTGGTCAGATGCTTGATTTGTAAAAGGTTATCCGTATGTTCTTTTCTTTCATGATCGTGTCTCCGTCAAATGGTCCTGAATCCGTGACGTCTTGAAGTAAGTGTCTGTCTGCTCATGAACAGTATAACCGCTTGATCTTTTAATAGAACCTGAATCCGTGACATCTTGAGGTGATATCCCGGGCAATACATGGAATTTATTGCATTATCGCTGAGTAAAATCATTTTCATCCTCTCCGTTGCAAGTCGTTGACTTGTACCGTGAAACGGACGTTTTCGTAAACGAGGCCATTATGCTGGACAAACTGTTTTTACCCCGTAGTGTGGCAGTGGTGGGAGCCTCCAGGACTCCCGGCAAGGTCGGTTATGATATCCTGAAGAACCTGGTGGATTGTGGTTTTGCGGGCACGATTATCCCGGTCAATCCCGCCGGCGGCGAACTCTTCGGCCTGAAGGTGTACCCGAGCCTGGCGGCCTGCGAACAGGCCGTTGACCAGGTGATCGTGGTCGTGCCCGCCGCCCTGGTACTTGATGTCGTCAGGGAGGCCGTGGCCGGGGGCGCCGGCACGGTAGTCGTCATCAGCGCCGGCTTCAGGGAAACCGGCCAAGACGGCCGGCAGCGGGAACAGGAGCTGGCGGATATCTGCCGCCGGGGCGGGACACGCCTGCTCGGTCCCAACTGCCTGGGGCTGATCAACACCGCCAACAATCTCAACGCCTCCTTTGCCGGCGGCGGTATGCCCCTCCCCGGCAATATCGCCGTCTTCTCCCAGTCCGGAGCCCTGTGTACCGCCATGCTGGATATGGCGGCAGGACGGCACCTGGGTCTTTCCAAGCTGGTTTCCATCGGCAACAAGGCCGATATTTCCGAAGTCGACCTGCTCATGGCGCTGGCCGAGGACGATGAGACCAAGGTCATTGTCGGCTATCTCGAGGATATCAGTTCCGGTGACGCCTTTGTCAAGGCAGCCGAGGAGGCAAGCAATAAAAAACCGGTGGTTATTCTCAAGTCCGGGACCACGGCTGCCGGTCAGAAAGCGGCCGCCAGTCATACCGGCGTGCTGGCGGGCAGGGACACCGCCTACGGGGCGGCCTTTAAACGGGCAGGGGTCTGCCGGGCCGATACCTTCGAGGCCCTGTTCGACTATGCCACCGCCCTGTCCATGCAGCCGCCCCCGGCCGGAAACCGGATCCTGATCATCACCAATGCCGGGGGCCCCGGGACCATGGCCGCCGATGCCGTGGAAAAGGCGGGTATGCGGGTGGCGATGCTTGATCGCAACACGACCACGGCTCTCCGGGCAAAACTCCCGGCCGCCGCCTCGCTGGGCAATCCCATCGATGTCCTGGGCGATGCGGACCCGGACCGCTACGTGGCCGCCCTCAAGGCGGCCCAGCTCGATAAAGCGGTGGATTCAATCATTGTCCTGCTGACTCCGCAGGCCATGACCCGGCCGGCGGAAACGGCGCGGGCCCTTGCCGAAAACGTGGACGGCTCCAAGCCGGTACTGGCCTCGTTCATGGGCGGCACCGATGTCCTGCCGGGTCGATTCGAGCTGGCCGCGGCCGGCTTACCCGACTATGAGTCACCGGAGCGGGCCGTGTCCGCCCTCAAGGCCATGTATGAGTACGGGGTGTGGCGCCGGCGGCCGCCACGGCTGGTCACCCGCTTCCCGGTCAACCGCCGGCGGGTGGAACGGATCATCTCCCGGCGCCAGCGCACCGGCCGTCTGCAGCTGGGCGAGGTCAAGGCCAAGGACATCCTCAACGCCTACGGTTTCCATGTGCTCGAAGGGCACCTTGCCGTCACCCCCGAAGAGGCCGTGGAAGTCGCGTGCTTCATCGGTTTCCCTGTGGCCATGAAGGTGGTCTCGCCCAACATCATCCACAAGACCGACCTGGGCGGGGTCCGGCTCCACCTCAGTTCAAAGCAGGAAGTTGAAGATGCCTTTGAACTGATGATGCTGCGGATCAGGAAGCACGCCCCCGAGGCCCGGATCGAGGGAATCTACGTGGAAAAGATGGCGGAAAGCGGCCTGGAGGTCATCATCGGCATGACCCGCGACCGCCAGTTCGGCCCCATGCTGATGTTCGGCCTGGGCGGCATCTTCGTCGAGGTGATGAAGGATGTCACCTTTCACCTGGCCCCCATCACCGCGGACGAGGCGATCCAGATGCTCAAGTCCACCCGCTCCTACGAGATGCTCAAGGGGAAGCGCGGCCGCAAGGAGGTGGATATCGGGGCGATTGCCGGGGGCCTGCAGCGGATCAGCCAGCTGACCACCGATTTCCCCCAGATTATCGAGCTGGATATCAATCCGCTGATTGTCGGCGAACTGGGCAGTGAACCGGTGGTGGCGGATGCCCGGATGACCTTTGCCCCGGCCGCCGGGTAGAGCGAACACCTGGATCCGTGAGCGTTCGAGAACGGTGCAGATGCAAGGTGAACAGCTTCCTGTAAAGAGGATACGATATGGAATACGATAACAACTGGCAGGAAAAATACAGCGACATGATCGCCACCGCCTCCGGGGCCCTGGCCCGGCTGCGGCCGGGACAACGCGTATTTATCGGTACGGGCTGCGGCGAACCGCTGGCCCTGGTCTCGGCCATGACCGACCGGGCCGGGCAACTGGCCGACGTCGAGATTATTCAGCTTATCACCAAGGGTGACGCCCCCTATGCCGATAAACGACTGGCCGATTGTTTTACCATCAACTCGTTTTTTATCAGCTCCAATGTGCGGGACATGATCCAGGAGGGGCTGGGCGACTACACGCCCATCCTGATGTCGGATGTGCCCAGGCTGCTGCATTCCGGCCGGCTGCCGCTTGACGTGGCCCTGATCCAGGTGACCCCGCCGGACAGTCGCGGCAAGGTCAGCCTCGGGATCTCGGTTGACATCGTCCGCAGCGCGGCCGAAAATGCCTCGCTGGTCATCGCCCAGGTCAATCCGCACATGCCCTGGACCCATGGCGATTCCCTGCTCGACATCTATGACCTCGATCTCCTGGTGCCCGTTGATGCGCCGCTCATCGAACGTCTGTCGAATCCGCCGCATGAAGTCAGCAAGAAAATCGGCCGGGAGGTGGCCGCGCTTATTCCGGACGGGGCCACGGTCGAATTCGGCCTGGGGCGGGTGCCGGGAGTAGGCAGGATTCCGCAGGCGGTCATGGACTTCCTGCATGATAAAAAAGATCTCGGGATCCATACGGAGATGATCAGCGATTCCCTCATGGGCCTGCTCGAGTCGGGCGCCGTAACCGGGGCCCGCAAAACCATTGACCGGGGCAGGATAACGACCAGTTTCTGCATGGGCACGAAAAAATTATACGACTACGTGGATGACAACCCGTTATTCTGTTTCAGGCCGACAGAGTATGTCAATGATTCCAACGTGATCGGCAAGCAGAAACGAATGGTCTCCATCAATATGGCCCTGGAGATCGACCTGACGGGCCAGGTCTGTTCCGATTCGGTGGCCGGGCGGTTTTATTCCGGCATCGGCGGCCAGGTGGACTTTAACCGCGGGGCGGCACGCTCGGACGGCGGCAGGGCCGTTATCACCATGCCCTCGACCAATAAAGACGGCAGCCGGTCCCGGATTGTCACCACCCTGGAGCCGGGGTCCGGGGTGGTAATCAGCAGGGGCACCGTTCATTACGTGGTCACGGAATACGGCACCGCCTTTCTGCACGGAAAATCCATCCAGGAACGGGTCATGGCCCTGATCTCCATCGCCCATCCCGATTTCCGGGAACAGCTGTTCCAGGAGGCGGTGGAGGCCAGGTATCTGCGGCCGGAGCTGGCCGGGCTGGGCAACCGGTTCATGGTGCCGGGCGAGGAGTCCATGCGGACCAGCTTCCTGCTTGACGACGGCACCCAGGTGAGTTTCCGTTCCATCCTGCCCACCGATGAGCCGCATATGCGTGACCTGCTCTATAACCTGTCACAGGAGACCATCTATTACCGCTTCATGAGCCGGCAGCAGCGGTTCACCCACCGCCAGATTCTGGATTTCGTCTATATCGACCATCGTCGTGACGTTGCCATTGTCGGCACGGTCCCGGAGGCCCACGGCGACGAGATCATCGCCGTGGGCCGCTATTATCTCAACAACCGGAACAACAAGGCCGAGGTCGCCTTCGTGGTTCGGGACGGCTGGCAGAACAAAGGAATCGGCAGCTTCATGTTCCGGCACCTGATCGCCATTGCCAAGAGAAACGGTATTGCCGGCTTCACCGCCGAGGTCCTGCGGGATAACTACCGAATGCAGGCAATCTTCAATCACTCGGGCTACCGGGTGCAGAGCCGTTTGGAGGAAGGGGTATACAGCTTCGTAATCGATTTCTAGGCATCACCCGGCCGGCACAGATCAATGACCCGGCTCGGGGACTCCTGGGTGGCCAGGATAATGTCACAATGCGCCGCCCGGGCTCCCAGCTTCTCCAGGGTGGCGGCCAGGGCAAGCTCCGGCAGATTGTTGACCTGGCTCAGGTGGGCAAGCACCACGGAGCGAAGTTCATCGTTAAACAGTTCGGCAAGAAAATCAGCAGCATCTTCATTGGCCAGATGGCCCAGGTTCGAACGAACCCGCTGCTGCAACTCCAGGGGATAGGGGCCGTCACGGAGCATCCGCGGGTCATGGTTACTCTCCAGGATCAGCGCCTGGCAGCGCCGCAGGTGATGGGCAAGCAACCGGGTTACCCGGCCGGTGTCGGTGCAGTAGCCGACGGTATTGCTCCCGTCCGAGACCACAAAACCCACGGGCTCGGCCGTGTCGTGCGAGACGGCAAAAGGGTGGATCTGCAGGCCGTCTACGGTAAATGATTCGCCGGTGGCGAACTCGAGCCGCCGGGAGAGATTGCCGATTCTGCCCTCGGCTGCCAGGTGGGTCGCGGGATTGGCATACACCGGCACTCCGCAGCGCCGGGAGAGTACGCCTACTCCGCTGATATGATCGTTGTGTTCATGGGTGACGAGGATGGCCGTAACCATCTCCGGCGTCCGGCCGATCTTCTCCAGCCGCCGCCTGATCTCAACCCCGGAAAAACCGGCATCAATGAGCAGGACCGTTTTCCCTGACTCGATCAGGGTGCAGTTTCCCTTGCTGCCGCTGCCAAGGACACAAAATTGCATACGTTGAAGGCCGGGAATAGATGACGGAGGACGGGCTTAAACTCCGGTATGGCCGAAACCGCCGCTACCACGTTCGGTCGCGTCAAGCCCGGCAACAACCTGCAGTTCGGCCTGGCAGACCGGGGCCAGCACCAACTGGGCAATCCGGTCACCGCGGGCGATGCGAAAGGCCTGCCCGCCCAGGTTAATCAAGCCCACCTTGATCTCGCCCCGATAATCCGCGTCAATGGTTCCCGGCGCATTCACCACCGTGATCCCGTGTTTCACGGCCAGGCCGGAACGGGGGCGGACCTGCAGCTCATAATTCGGCGGCAGGGCCACGGCAAAACCGGTGGGGATAAGCGAAATCGCGCCGGGCTCGAGAGTGACCGGCTCCTCAACCGCCGCCGCCACATCCATGCCGGAGGCCAGCGCGGATTTGTAGCCGGGAAGAACCAGGTCGCCGGAGCGCTCCGGGTCAAGCCAGGCAAACAGAACATCCACTTTCAGTATCATAACTGTTGCCGATTGCTGGAGTTATCCTGAATCCGTGAGCGTTCGATAACTAATTCAGGGTTATAAAAAAAGCCGGTTCCCATGACCAGGAAACCGGCTTATACGCGTTTTTTCAGCGACTATTTATTATCTTCAAGCGCGGCCTTGCGGCTCAGGCGAATCCGGCCGCGGCTATCGATGTCGATAACCTTGACCTTGACCGTCTCACCCTCCTTGAGGATATCGCTGACCTTTTCCACCCGGGTTACGGCCAACTCGGAAATATGAACCATGCCGTCGGTACCGGGCAGGATCTCGACAAAGGCGCCATAGTCCTTGATCGTCCGGACCAGGCCGTCATAAATCTTGCCGACCTCCGGCATGGCCGTAATCTCCTGGATACGGCGCGTCAGGGCATCGGCGGCCTCACCGTTGCTGCAGAAAATCTTGACCGTGCCGTCATCGTCCACGTCGATCTTGGCCTCGTACTCGGCACTCAGCTCGCGGATTATCTTGCCGCCGGGGCCGATGATGTCGCGAATCTTGTCCGGGTTGATTGTCAGGGAGATATACTTGGGGGCGTACTCCGCCACCTCCAGGCGCGAGACCTCGATAGCCTCCCGCATTTTGCCCAGGATATGCAGACGGGCCGCGCGGGCCTGGGACAGGGCCCGGGACATGATGTCACGATCAACGCCTTCGATCTTGATGTCCATCTGCAGGGCGGTGATTCCCTCGCCGGTCCCGACCACCTTGAAATCCATGTCGCCGAGATGATCCTCATCCCCCAGGATATCGGTGAGCACAACCACCTGGTCGCCCTCCTTGATCAGCCCCATGGCCACCCCGGATACCGGTGCCTTGAGCGGCACGCCCGCATCCATCAGGGC
Source organism: bacterium BMS3Bbin14 (assembly GCA_002897615.1). GTDB lineage: Bacteria > Desulfobacterota > Desulfobulbia > Desulfobulbales > Desulfobulbaceae > BMS3Abin13. Next base: position 138,833 of record BDTX01000021.1, on the reverse strand, counting down.
CATGCTGGAACCGCAGACCGTGGCCATGGAAGAAGAACCGTTGGACTCGAGGACCTCGGAAACCACCCGCATGGTATAAGGAAAATCTTCCCCTTTCGGCAGCACGGCCTCAATACCCCGGCGCGCCAGGGTGCCGTGGCCGATATCGCGGCGGCTCGGCCCCCGCAGAAAACGAACCTCGCCGACACAGAACGGCGGAAAGTTGTAATGCAGCATGAAACGCCGGTATTCATCACCCTTCAGACCTTCAAGGTGTTGCTCGTCCCGTTCGCTGCCCAGGGTACTGATGACCATGGCCTGGGTCTCGCCCCGGGTAAAAAGTGCCGATCCATGCGCCCGCCGCAGAATGCCGACTTCGCAGGCAATGGGCCGGACCTCCTCGAAGGACCGGCCGTCAAGCCGCTCTCCCTTGCTGACGATGCGGTCACGCATGATGCGCTTCTTAAAGTCACCGAGCAGGGCCAACACCTCTGACTCGTTCTCGTACAGCTCTTGATCGACCTGTTCGAGCACCGTGGCCTTGAGTTCGTCGTACCGGTCGCCCCGGGCGAGTTTATCGGCCGTGGTGACCACCTCTTCCATGCCGGCGGCAGCCAATTCTTCCACCCGGGCCTTCAGGGGCTCGTTGACCGGCGTCTGCACGACTTCCCGTTTGGCCGTCCCGACCTCTTCGCGCATCCGGTTCTGCAGATCGATAAGCGGCAGCAGACCCTGGTGGGCGAAAAAGATCCCCTCAAGAACCACCTCCTCGCTCAACTCGCCGACCTGTCCTTCGACCATGACGACAGCCGCGCCGGTCCCGGCAACGACCAGGTCCATAGCCGACTTCTCAAGCTGGCTCCGGGTGGGATTGAGAACATACTCGCCATCAACATAACCAACCCTGGCCGCGGCAATGGGGCCGCCCCAGGGAATGTTGGAAATGGACAGGGCGGCCGAGGCGCCGTTTATGGCCAGGACATCCGGATCGATCTCCGGGTCGGCCGAAAAAACAGTAATAATGACCTGGGTCTCGCTCATGTAACCCTTGGGGAAGAGCGGCCGCAGCGGGCGATCAATCAGCCGGCAGGTCAACACCTCTTTTTCGCTGGGACGACCGATCTCCCGGCGGAAATAACTGCCCGGAATGCGACCGGCAGCGTACATCCGCTCCTGGTACTCGATGGTCAGCGGCAGGAATCCCATATTCTTGGTGGTTTTCTCCGCCACGGCAGTGACCAGGATCATGGTGTCGCCGCAGGACACCACCACCGCACCGTTCGCCTGTTTGGCCAGTTTACCGGTTTCGAAAGTTATGGCCTTGCCACCGATTTCGACTTCAATTTTTTTATACATGCATACTCCTTGCAATCAATCATAAGCGTTCGGAGAACCTACCCTCAAACCATGCAGGGCCTCCAGCGCGGAACCCGCCAATCGGGTTCACCTTGTTTTTCTCTCTTCCGCAACCGCTCTCATCCCGAACGCCTGCCGACGTACCTCCTGCCCTCTCCTGCCGGAGCAACGCCGGCTGCAATACAGATGCAGTTACAAACGGGCCGGTACATGCGAACCGTCCCGGCCGCTCAACACACGGTCCTGAATCCGGTTTCCACCGGTTGGTTACTTGCGAATACCAAGTTCCTTGATCAAGGTCCGATAGCGGCCGATATCCTTGTTCTTCAGATAATTCAGCAGGCTACGGCGATGACCGACCATCTTGAGCAGACCACGGCGGGAGTGATGATCCTTCTGGTGGACCTTGAAATGATCGGTCAGGTAGGTGATCCGCTCGGAAAGCAGAGCTATCTGCACTTCCGAAGAGCCGGTATCGGTTTCATGAGTCTTGAATTTTTCAATTATTTCTTTCTTTTTTCTTGCATCATTTGCCATAATGCACCTCCGTTTCGTTTTCTTCACCTGTTTCAGGAAATTTTATTCATTCTATATACCACTGAACGATAGAAACTATCAACCAAAGGCAGCATAGCCGCCACCAAACAGCATAAAAAATTGTACAAGTTCACCGGCACCTCATCTTCGCCCGTTTTGGCCTCCTCTCATCCGCCAAGGATAGATTAGGAGGCCAAAACGAACAAATCTAAGGCACTGGTGAACTTGTACGAACTGAGTATCCCCCGAGGTTGTCGCCCCTGGTGATCTGTTACTAAAACCTGACTGTTACTAAAACCTGAATCCGTGAGCGTTCGAGAACGGTGCAGATGCAAGGCGGCAACGAGGTTGATTATCCTGGTGTGATATCAACTAGTTGCCAACTCAGCAGCTGCGCCCTTCCCGGCCGCGTCGTCTGCCGCGTCCATCATGGCCACGGCCCGTTCCACCGGAATCATACCCGTCAGCAGATGCTGCAAACCGGCCGGGCCGGACAGCGCCTCGCCGGCCAGGCTGTCTGCCGCCGTAAAGATCCCGCTGCCGAGACGCCGGAGCTCTCTCAGGTGCGCCCCGCAGCCAAGCTGTCTGCCGATATCCAGGGCCAGGACCCGAATATAGGTCCCGCGGCTGCAGGTTACCGTGATCTCCAGTTGCCGGGTGCCGGGATCATAGCCGTTGAAGTCGAGCGAAAAAATTTCGATCGGCCGCGCTTCCTTGTCAATCTTAATCCCTTTTCGGGCATAGTAATACAGGGGCTTGCCCTTATACTTCACGGCCGAAAAATGGGGCGGCGCCTGCATCCGGGGACCGATAAAGGTCCGTAAACAAGTGCGGATGTCGTCCCCGGTCAAGGCGGGCACCGGCGCGCTTGCCACTACCCGGCCTTCGGGGTCCTGCGTCTCGGTCTCCACCCCCAGCTGCAGAAGCGCCCGGTAGGTCTTGCGGCCGGACATGAAACGCTCGATCAGCCGGGTGGCCGGCCGGCCGGCGCAGATAATCAGCAGGCCGGTGGCAAAGGGGTCAAGCGTCCCCGCATGCCCCACTTTTTTTATGCCGAGCAACCGCCGGACCTGGCGGACCATGGCAAAGGAGGTCGCGCCCCGGGGCTTGTCAACAAGGAATATCCCGGCGGAAAACTCCTGCCGACCGGAGACTGCGGCCAGACCGTCATTCATGCGTAAGCCGTCACAGGCACCCCATCTTCACGCGGTTCCTTCCGCCCGCATAGAGGGGCTATGGCGAGCGAAAGCAACTGCGCAAATATGGGGCACCTGTGCCAACTTACAATTTTGAGCAATGTAATACCGCATAGTTACAAACCCCGTGATAGGATCACGTTCATGCGTCAACGGCTCAGTTTTCGTTGCAAAACCGGCAGCAACCGGTTCCGCACTTCGTCCATCGTGGTTAACGACTGGCGAAAGCCGGCAGCCTTGCGATGGCCGCCGCCGCCGAACTCCCTGGCAACCTCGGCGACATCGCAGCTATCCTTGGCCCGCAGACTGACCGAAACAATGTCTTCCCCGGTCTCTTTCAGGAAAACCGCCACCTGCACCACGGCAACCGACCGCGGCAGATTAATCAAATTTTCCGTATCCACCAGGGTACAGCCGGTCTGGTCAAGCATTTTCCTGGTGACCCGGATGATGGCGATGCGGCCGTCATCAACGACCTCCAGGGTGGCCAGCACCATCTGCATCAACTGCAGACGGCCAAAGGTGAAATTGTCATACAGGTTGCCGGCCACAAACTCAGGCCGCACTCCCAACTCCACCAGCTGCCGCGCCACATCAAAGGTATGGGGCCGGGTTAATTCATATTTAAAGGAACCGGTATCCGTGACAATCGCCGCGTACAGGCAGATGGCCGCTTCCTTCGAAACGGTCTGCCCCAGCGCCGTCGCCAGGTCGAAAATCATTTCACCCGTGGACGAGCGCTGCGAATCGATCCAGGAAAAATCCCCGAAACCGTTGTTGCCCTTGTGGTGGTCAATCACCACAAACGGCCTGATCTTTAACAGGTTGGGGCCGTTTTGTCCCAGCCGCTGCCGGTCGCCGCAATCGAGGGATATGCCCAGCACATCATCTCCAGCCGGCCGCACAAAGTTGTCCAGGTCATCCCTCCCGGTATGGATCCGGTCGCTGCCCGGTAAAAACCGGTAAAAAGGGGTTGCCTCCTGTTCCGCATAACAAAAAACCCGCTTACCCATGGACTCCAGGATATCGGCCAAGCCGAGCAGAGAGCCGAGAGCGTCCCCGTCCGGGCTCACATGCGTCGCCAGGACGAAGTGACCGGTTTTCCGGATCAGGGCCGGCAGAAACTCAGGCGGGGTCATCATCGGCTTTTTTATCCTCGGCTATCTGCCGGAAAATCTCATCCAGTCGCTCGGCTTCTTCGTGGTGGACGTCATAATAAAAGATCAGTTCAGGGGTATAGCGCAGGTTGAGCAGCCCGGCGATCTGACTGCGGAAAAACCCCCTGGCCTTCTCCAGTCCCTTCCTGACGTTGCCGGCATCAATACCGTCCGGTACCACGAAATAGACCTTGGCCTGCTTCAGGTCCGGGGTCACCTCGACCATGGAGATGCTCACCTTCTGCAGCCTGGGATCTCTCACCTTCTGCAACAGGAGGATAGACAACTCGTTCTTCATGGCCTCGGCGACCCGCTTGGGCCGGGTACTCTTCGGACGGCCAAGTCCGGGCAGGGTAAAATCAAAATCCATGGAATACGTTATTATGGGGTCCGCGCAAAAAAATCACTGCTCATCTTCACGCAACCCCCGAGGTAGACGTTGAACATAGTCAAGGACAGGCTGAAAAAACCGAAAACCTTCCGCTTCTTCCCGCAACGGTTAAAGGGTCGCTTCAACCTCGTCCATAACAAAGGCCTCTAAATGATCATCAAGCTTGATATCGTTGAAATTTTCAACACTGATACCGCACTCGTAACCGGTCAGGACCTCCTTGACATCATCCTTGAACCGCCGGAGCGAGTCAATCTTGCCGGTGTAGACCACCACGCCGTCGCGCATAACCCGGACCCTGGCACTGCGCTCGATCTTGCCGTCAATCACCGCGCAACCGGCAACCGTACCCACCTTGGGCACATGGAAGGTTTCCCGCACCACCGCCGTGCCGATCACCCTTTCCACGAAGGTGGGCTCCAGCATGCCGACCATGGCCTTTTCGATATCTTCCAGAGCGTGGTAGATGACGTCATAGGTGCGGATATCCACATTCTCCTGCTCCGCCAGCTCCTTGACCTTGACCGTCGGCCGGACGTTGAAGCCGATAATGACGGCCTCCGAGGCCGCGGCCAGGTGTACGTCGTTCTCGGTAATGGAGCCGGTATCCTCGTGCAGGATCCGAACCCGGATTGCATCGGTGGACAGCTTTTCCACTGCCTGGCCGAAGGCCTCCAGGGTCCCCTGGACATCGGAGCGAAGGACAACCCGCAGTTCCTTTAGTTCCTGTTCCGCCATCTTCTCGAACAAATTGTCCAGCGAAACCTTGGACACCGACGCCAGCTCGGATTCACGGGCCTTGAGCCGCCGGGATTCGCTGACACTCTTGGCCATCTTCTCGTCGGTGACCACGATGAACTCGTCACCGGCCTGAGGCACTCCCGACAGGCCCTGCACCTCGACCGGCATGGACGGCCCGGCCTCTTTCACCTGGACGCCGCGGTCATTGGTCAAAGAGCGCACCTTGCCGGAATAGCGACCGGCGACAAAATAATCGCCGATGCGGAGCGTGCCGCCCTGCACCAGCACCGTGGCCAGCGGCCCGCGGCCCTTATGCAGCTGCGCCTCGATGACCGTCCCGCGCGCCTTGCGGTCGACATCGGCCTTGAGTTCAAGAATCTCGGCCTGCAGATGGATGCTTTCCAGCAGTTCCTCGATACCGATATGGCGCTTGGCCGAGGTCTCACAGTAGATCGTATCGCCGCCCCAGTCTTCGGGGATGAGGCCGAACTCGCTCAGCTCTCGTTTGACCCGTTCCGTATCGGCATTGTCCTTGTCAATCTTATTGATGGCCACCACGATGGGGACCTCCGCCGCCCGGGCATGGGCGATAGCCTCCCGGGTCTGATCCATGACGCCGTCGTCGGCAGCCACGACCAGCACCACGATATCGGTGACCTTGGCCCCGCGCGAGCGCATTTCGGTGAAGGCGGCATGACCCGGCGTGTCAACGAAAACCACGTCACCGGACGGAGCCAGGACATGATAGGCGCCGATGTGCTGCGTGATGCCCCCCGCCTCTCCCTCGGCCACGTCCGTCTTGCGGATGGCATCGAGGATCGAGGTCTTGCCGTGATCGACATGCCCCATAACCGTGACCACCGGCGGCCTCGCCACCTCTTCACCGCCCAGTTCCTGCTCCTGGAGATTGATGACCTCGAGTTCCTCGGTCATCCCCTGCTCCACCTCGTAGCCGAAGTCGGCGGCAACCAGGGTGGCCGTGTCCACGTCCAGGGACTGGTTCAGGGTCGCCATGACCCCCAGGCCCATCAATTTGGCAATAACCTCATTGGCCTTGATGCCCATCCGTTTGGCCAGGTCACCGACCGAGATGGTATCGAACACCTTGATTCGTTTCTTGATCGCCTTGGTCTCGGCCGCCGGGGCCTGAGCGAATTTTTCTTTCTTGCCGCCGTCTTTTCCTTTTCTTTTGCGGCCCTTGCGAGCCCGCATAAACTCGACATCGTCACCGTGGATAAAATCGACCCGCTGGCGTCCCCGCCGGGCCACCTTGCCGGTCCGCCTGGCACGGCCTTCATCCGAGTCCGCCTGAATGGCCACAACCCGTTTGCCCTTTTTCTTGCCCTTGACCGCGCCCCGGCCGTCATGCGGCCCCGGCGGCGGCGCACCGATAGCAGGCTTCGGGCCACTCGGCCGGGCCGGCCGAACCGGCCGTTTCGGCACCCGTTTCTTTCTCTCGACCGGCGGCCGGATCTCCACCTTGCCGACAACCTTGGCCAGTCTCCTGGGTGCCTTCGCCTCAACCGGAACCGGCTTTTTGCCAACCGAATCCGGCTCCGCCGCCGCCTCGTCCTTGGCTGCGACCACCTCTTCTTCCTCGGGCGGCGCCTCCGCCTCTCCTTCCTGTTCCGGCTCTTCGACCGGCCCGGCAGCAACCTCGACCTCGTCCCCGGGCGGCGTCCCGGCGGCAACCATCTCTTCCTCTTCGGCTGCCACGGCCTCGGCCTCTTCCTCGGCCCTGGCCTCTTCGGCTATCCTGGCAATCTCTTCCTTAACCGCCTTGGAACGACGACGCACAACCGTTGTCGGCTGGGCGGCAACGGGCGCCCGCTTGACCTTGATTCGCTTCCCCGTAACCTCGATCGAGGCTTTGCCAAATACTTTGCGGCGAATATCGGCGGCCATATCGTTATCAACCGTTGAACTGTGACTGGTGACAGGATAGCCCAGTTCAATCAATCTATCCGCCAGCTCCTTGCTTTTGAGTCCGGCTTCTTTTGCCAGTTCATAAATTCGAACCTTGCTCATCAATTACTCCCGTCCACGTTATACTCATCAGCCCTGAAGGCGAAATGCTCTGTTTAATTTCTTTCGGTTTGTCAGCAACCGGTTTCGGCACGCCGCCTCCGCACAACAATAGACGCCGCGTCCGAGCGCCTTCTGCGCTCCATCTTCCACAGGTTCGCCCTGTCTGAGCACCAGGCGGATCAACTCGTTTTTCGGTGCGCTCCGGCCACAGGCCTTACAGGTACGATGAGGTATATGTCCACGCTTCACTTTTTCCTGCTTATTCCGCCGGCGGTTTCTCCTCGCTATCCGCCGCTGCGGAGTCACCGGTCTCCTGAGCGTCCGGGGGACCGCTCTCTTCTTTCGCTTCCGTTTCCACGACAGTCTCCCCGGTGTCTCCGGTCTCTTCGGTCTCTCCGGCGTCCTCAGTCTCTCCGGTCTCTTCGGTCTCTCCGGCGTCCTCAGTCTCTCCGGTGTCCTCGGTCTCTCCGGCGTCCTCAGTCTCTCCGGCGTCCTCAGTCTCTCCGGCGTCCTCGGTCTCTCCGGCGTCCTCAGTCTCTCCGGCGTCCTCGGTCTCTCCGGCGTCCTCGGTCTCTCCGGCGTCCTCAGTCTCTCCGGCGTCCTCAGTCTCTCCGGCGTCCTCGGTCTCTCCGGCGTCCTCAGTCTCTTCAGCGTCCTCAGTCTCTTCAGCGTCCTCAGTCTCTTCAGCGTCCTCAGTCTCTTCAGCAGAGACCGGCCGGGAAGCGGCCAGTTCCTGCAACTGCCGGGCACGCTCCTCGTCAACCGCGGCAATCTCCATGATCCTCTCGATTTCCGCCGCAGCCAGGTCCGCTGCCGAGTCAATTTCCGCGGCAAACAACTTATCGGCCAGATTTTCATCCACCGTTTCCAGGGCAACGAGGCTCTTGTAGCCTTTGTCCTCAAGATTGGCGTAACGTTGATCGCTTTTCACGTCGATACGCCAGCCCAGGAGCCGGGAGGCCAAGCGGACATTCTGCCCCTGGCGGCCGATGGCCAGTGAGAGCTGATCATCCGGCACGATCACCAGCAGCTGGTTGCGCTCCTCGTCAACGATGACAAAGGACACCTCGGCCGGCGCCAGAGCATTATAGACGTACTTGGCCGGGTCCGGACTCCAGGGGACGATATCAATACGTTCGCCCTGCAGTTCCTGTACCACGTTCTGGACCCGGGAACCCTTCAGGCCGACGCAGGCCCCAACCGGGTCCACATCGGATTCGGAAGAGGAGACGGCGATCTTCGCCCGAAATCCCGGCTCACGCGCAACCCCCATGATCTTGACGATCCCCTCGGCAATCTCCGGGACCTCCAGTTCAAAGAGCTTGACGAGAAACTCGTTGCAGGTGCGGCTCAGAATCAACGGCGAATCCCGGGCCTCCTGGCGAACTTCCTGCAGGTACGCCCTGATCCGGTCACTCTGTTTAAATGAACGTTTCGGGATCTGGCCGTCACGCGGCAGGATGGCGTCGGTGCGGCCCAGGTTAATGATCATGTTGCCCCGCTCAAAACGCTGGACAATACCGTTGACAATCGTGCCCTCGCGCTCTCGGAACATGTCGTAAATGACCTGGCGTTCGGCATCCCGCATCCGGTGAATAATAACCTGCTTGGCCGACTGCGCGGCGATCCGGCCCAGGTCGGCGATATTCTCCACCTTTTCCCCCAGGTCATCATCGATTTCTACTTCCGGGTCCAGCTTCCTGGCATCGGCAAGGGCTATCTGAGTCTCAGGATCTTCCACTTCCTCGACAACGGTGCGATACTGAAAAACCTCTATCTCTCCGGATTCTTCATTGAACTGCACTTCGATATCGCGGCGGCTGCCATACTTTTTGCGCACAGCGGAACGAACAGCTTCCTCGATGGCATCCACCAGCAGCGCCCGATCAATGCCCTTGTCCCGGCTGATCTGATCAATAATCCGCTTTAAATTTTCCATATTCATGGTTCTACTCCACACTTATCACAGTCACCGCCAACAGCACAGGGTGTTTCCGACTCACTGTCTCCAGAAATTGAGGCAACAGAAATAATTTTGAATATCTCATCATTGTTCACAGGGCCAGCCGAGCCTTGGCAATATCCGCAAAATGCAGGCTCACCGACTGGTCGTCCACCACCAGTACGACCAAGTCGTCCTCGACCCGCTCCAGGATACCGGTAAAAACCAGCTGCCCGTCGAGCGGCTCCTGCAGTTTAATCCTGGCTTTACGTCCGCAAAACCGTTCGAAATCTTCTCGTTTTTTCAACGGCCGCTCAAGGCCGGGCGAGGAAACCTCCAGGTGATAGGCATATTCGATCAGGTCCTCCACATCCAGCCAGGCGCTGATGGCACGGCTCACGCCGGCGCAGTCATCTATGGTAACGCCCTCTTCCCGATCGATAAAAATCCGCAGCACCCAGCCATGCCCCTCGCGACGGAACTGGACATCCACCAGTTCCAGCCCCCTGTCGGCTGCCAGGGGTGCGGCATAGTCCTGAATGCTCTCTATAATCTTGTCCGTTCCAACCCGCAAAATCTATTCCCGTCCCGGCCCTGAATATTCCGCCTCAAACCACATTAAAAAAAAAAGCGGGCAAAGCCCACTTTCATGACACCGGCAATTAAGCCGAGTATGATCACCGCCGGCCGGCTCCGGCAAGCGGAACATGACCGACAAGTTGACCGGCATTGCGCTGGAGCGGGCAACGGGACTCGAACCCGCGACCCCAAGCTTGGGAAGCTTGTGCTCTACCAGCTGAGCTACACCCGCCCGTCAACTCTTCAAAAGAGAAATATATATAAGACCAAATGGCATTTGTCAAGAAACATCAAACGACCCTCCGCGGGTTCAGGCAAAAAAATAAGTCCGCGTAATCAGCGCCCGAATCCGGGATGCGTAGATGTAAACCTGAATCCGTGAGCGTTCGAGAATGGTGCAGATGCAAGGCGGCAACGGCAACCAACGCTTCATGGCACCCGGAGATCAATACGCTTGTTTTTTGATCCTTGTTAATGTATATATCACCATCATATTCAAGCATTGCCAAGGGTACAAATGAAGCGTTAACGCTTTGAAATCAGTTTGATTCCAACATGTAGCCTTGCTTGAGACCAAGCACAAAACGCACGTACTGGATATTGCCGGAGTGGTGAAACTGGTAGACGCACTGGACTCAAAATCCAGCGGGCCTTGCGCCCGTGTCGGTTCGATTCCGACCTCCGGCACCATGAAAAATCAAGATCCACGCAATCGTATAAAACGGCGGTTTCGTTCCCGTAGGGGCAACCCCCCGTGGTTGCCCTCCTTTTAACACCCGCGGTTGCCCCAAATCTGGGCAACCACGGGGGGTTGCCCCTACGATTTCACCGAATAAACATTCCCGGTTCCGTGTGCATATCATCACAAAAAACGCCCCGGATTACGAATAATCATATCCACCCAATCGTATAAAACGGCGGTTTTATTCCCCGTAGGGGCAACCCCCCGTGGTTGCCCGGTTGCCCCCCGTGGTTGCCCGGATATACGGTCCAACCACGGGACAGACAAGGGGGTCAACAAACAAGAGGCCTTTTAATGGGTGACCCCTTTTATATTTTTTATTAATGGGTGCCCCCCTTTTATTTCACAATATCATAGAGAGTTCCCATCATTTTCGGTATCAGCCAGATATTTTCATCCGCATAAACTCCACTATCTCTTGAAGAGCTGGTGAACCATATTTTGCTCCACCCGTCTTTACTTGTAAATTGGCTAAAATCTGGCACTGACCGCTGCTGTGGGTATGGCCGCAAAAAACTGTCATCTGCTTGTTTGGGGCATCCGCCATAAATTCTACCAAGATATCACCCACAGCCTTGCATGAAAAATGAGGGAGCCAGTCATCAGCAGAGACCTCCCCTTGGTGCCAGCACGATTCTTTAAAAGGAGGGAGGTGGGTCAGCACGATTACATGATCGTATTGCTCTAAAGCACCAGGCAAATTCTCTTTGAAATGGGCGGCGGCCTGATCTCCCAAACTGTTAAGCAGAGCCAATCGTCCCACACCTCCCACCCGCACGAAATTTCTAATTTTCACATAGTCATTAAGCAATACTTTCGAACTGGCATAGTCTCCAACCTGAATCCGTGAGCGTTCGAGAACGGTGCAGATGCAAGGCGGCAACGATGTTGATTATCCTGGTGTGATATCAACGAGTTGTCAACGCAGCAGATGTGCCGTTATCGGGCGCCCCGCAGGGCGGCGCGGTGAAGGCAATAAAATGAGTTTATTGGAGAATAATACAATAAATTCCATCTATTGCATGGAGTGTCATCTCAAGCCGTCACGGATTCAGGATCAAGTAACGGATAAGCGCCAACCGTACTCTTTCCAGTAAGATGATCGTATATCACCTGCTCAGTCACTGGCTGTAGTTGGCGATTAGCACAATCACTGCATTTTGTTTGTCGTTTGTCGCAAAGTCCAGCCTTCCATTCATTTCCACAGGCAGGAGAGTAACCAGACCTACCCTTGGCGGATTTCCACCGCACAGGATAAACATCGGTGCGACCTCGGAACAAACGGCGGAAGAGAGCAACTTTTTATGCTGGGGAAAGTTGAGGCTCAGCCTGATTTGTCCATTCTGCTTTGCCTGCTTCTTCAGGGATAAAGTCTTCCGTCGCCCATGGGATGGAATGCTTGGTGAGCAGGGCTTTAAGGCGAGTGTTTTCCTCACGCAGTCTCAGCAACTCTTCATGCTGAACAGATTCAGGCACCTCTCTTGGTGTTATTGTTTTATCCGACCGTTTTAGCAACTGCTTACTTCACCGCCTCAGCTAATTTCTTGCTAATCTTGAACTTCGCCACCGTCTTAGGTAGGGCACAGAAGTAGAAAAGTCAGTCTTCCTCCAACCTGGTATGGATCCTGTTGTTAAAAATGATAGCCAGCCCGGGGTTTGTGTTGTCGCTCACAAATCCTCTTCGTTTTTATTGGTAGACGGCGGCAATTGTTTAACCATTTTGTCGAAATCGGATTCAATGCGCTGAGTTTTATTGAATTTCTCATACTCAGCGGACGCCTTTTCTTCAGCCTGCTTGCGTGAAATGGAACCATAGCCTTCCAGAATTTTGTATTCGTTGAATTCAAGAAATCGGTTTACACTTTCAGCAAAGCTTTCCATGGTAAACGTATTCCGGCGTTCGATAATATTTTCAATATAGTCAAAGAAGCTGGAAACAGCACGCTCCAGTTTCTTTATCTCATTCTCGGACAGATAATTCTTACCGATCATGGTGTCAGACTTCAATACGCGCCCGTCCGGTGCATTTTTATAGGTCATCATGCCCATCAGCGGTTTGTCGGCATCTGCGTTCTGATAGATAATTTCCGCCGCCGTATGGCCGGTGATGGCAAAATGGAACTTATCCTGTACATGGGCATAGAATTGTCGTGTGGTTTCAGATTTTTGGTCATAATCAACGCTGCACTCGGCAAAAATGTCGGTAATCTGCTGGTAAATCCGGCGTTCGGATGCGCGAATGGAACGAACGCGCTCCAGTAGTTCCCGGAAGTAGTTCTGCCCGAAATAACGGCCGTTTTTCAGCCGTTCATCGTCCAGCGCAAAGCCCTTAATGATGTATTCCTTGAGCATTTTGGTAGCCCAGATTCGGAACTGTGTGGCACGTGAAGAATTGACGCGGTAACCGACAGAGATAATGGCATCCAGATTGTAAAACTTGGTAGCTTGTGTTTGTGTTTTCTCTTCTATAGCACCGTGTTGAGTGGTTGTTTCCAAAATGGAAATAACCTCTTTTTCCTGCAATTCTCCACTTTCAAATATATTCTTTAAGTGCTTGGAGATGGCGGGGATACCGACTCCAAACAATTCGGCAATGCGTTTCTGCGGCAGCCAGATCGTTTCTTCATGCAGGAAACATTCAACTTTCACCGCCCCATCAGGTGCGGTATAAAGCAGAAAATCAGTCACTTCATCCCGAACCGTCAGTTTGCGCGTTTTGTCTTTATTCTTTTTCATGGTCAATCCCCATATATATCAAAACTTAATTTCCTGTCAATTTTTCTGTAAGCTCCAGAACATCCACAGGCCAGAAGCATTCCGGGCGTGGATAGCGTATTTGCGGATGTCCTGCCTCTGGGCGGCAGTTCTGCAAAGAGTCGAGCCGCCGGGCTGTGAAACAAGGGGGTCGAATCTGCCGTTGGCTCTTTGGCTGCCTCAATGGCTGTAGCTAAAGGGTTAAAACAAAATTACAACGGTGAAAAAATCAAGATAACAATTCGAAAATCAAATAAAAAGGACATGGGGCAGGCACGGGGGCCTGCCCCTACGATTTCACCGAATAAACATTCCCGGTTCTGTGTGCATATCGTCACAAAAAACGCCCCGGATGTGAATAATCATATCCACGCAATCGTATGGAACGGCGGTTTCGTTCCCCGTAGGGGCACCCCCCCGTGGTTGCCCTCCTTTTAACACCCGCGGTTGCCCCAAATCCGGGCAACCACAGGGGGTTGCCCCTACGGGATTATGATAATGCCGTGAATGTGGTTGGGCATGATTTGACATGCGTCGATATCAATGCCCGGATAATGCCGGGGGATGTCATCCCATACGGTTTGGATCATTAGGAATCCAGGCTCCATCCCCCCCCTGTTCTTCTGGACATGAAGCTGGGTAAAAAAATCCTCGACGCATAATTAGCAGACGATATTATCATGTCAGACGCCTTTGCAGAAAAAATAATATTTTCAGGTTGTAGAACGGATCATCATGGCAAAAAAGAAAAATAAAAAAAATATCGCCAAACGTAAGGCCAAGGCAGGACAGCGTAAGGCTCAGAAGAGAAAGCTTCGGCTGGTCAAGGCAAAACAGAACAGGCCGCGGCCCCAATCCGGACATGACTACATGCCCCCGGATTTTGATTATCCACACTTGGCCCCAGATACCGTACCTGTCGGGTTTCGAGAGGTTGGTATGAGCGAGGCTCTCATGGAATTTGTCAAGGCTATGACCAGGCATCCGGACATCAGGGGGCTTGAGAGTATGGACAATGCCATTGGTCTGGGTATGCCCCTGTGGAATTATTCCATTGCCGTGGAACTGGACGATGCGAATCCAGCCATGAAATCAGAGTGTTGCAAGGCTGTTATGCAGGCCTGTAATGTCAATTTACAGGAAGCGGAAGACATAGTTGAAAAGCTGGTCATTTTGAAACATGAAATGTTTCCCCCTGATATTCAGCCGAGGGGAGGTCCGATGATGTTCATGCGCAAGGCAACCCGGCATGTCATAGAACCGTTTGACTATGGTATGCTGGTGCTGAATAAAAAAAAGCTGCCGCTTACTGAAGAAGATGCACGTTTTCTTGCCCTGCTGACAGACCTTGATGAGGCCAAGCTGGTCTCTGTTGATGACTATGAGCAGTGGGAACGGAAATATGACCCCATGGAAGAGCAATGCGGCAAGGCATTCAAAAACTGGTTGAAGGGAAAGGGTATCGACCTGAAGTTTCTCGATGATTTCAGTTTCCTGGCCACGTTTTTTGTCAATTTTGTTTACCAGTACGATCATGATGAAGCAGGTGTCCTGCGCAACACGGATGAACTTTTCTTCGAGGATTTTTTCTATGATTTTGTGCTGCGAAAAATCATAATGGAACCGGAAGGACACGTGGACTGGCTACCGGCCCTGCGCCTCTTTTTTCTCTTTCTGGATGAAATAGGATATCTTGCCGATGCCCGACCTTATGTCGATACGCTGAATACTTTTGAAGAACCGTTCCTCCAGCTCCTCCGTAGGGAGTTTGGTTAAAACTGTACCCCGTTGCCGTCGTCACCATCCTGGGTGTTTTCGATTTCGCACAAAAAATCAAGAACGCTGCGTTTATTCGTTCCCAAGGGATATTTTTCTTTCAGTGCATACAACGCATCCTATCCGTCCGAAGAAGTTGCGTAAAAAAAAATCCAGGGCCAGCTCTGAAAAACACTCGAGATCCTGTTCTATTTCACAGGCCAGTGTGTAATGCTCGATGAGAACACTCAGAATATTCCTGAATTCATGGAAAAATCCAAGGTCTGCAAGAAGCTCCTCCGACACAGGGTACAGCTGAAGTCCATGGAGGAGCAAGGCGAGAAGGTGCTTGTTAGCCTGTTTGAAATATTTTCGTATCAGGGGGGAATTAGGTTTGGAACTCCTTCGTTCCTCAAGAAATATTTCAATGGTCCGGTCTGATAACGGAATATCACCCCGGAAAAATGAAACCAGGTAAAGCTGATTACTGTTGACCGGTCTGGCCCGGGCTTCCTCCTGTTCCTCATCGTCGAAATCGTCATCATAATATGTGAAACCGATTTCCTCCAATTTTTCGATGTAATCACTGGGATGTTTCGAGAAAATGCGGCTCACTTCGTCCCTTACGATTTCGTCGTCGGGTTCATCACAGTTATAGCGTTTTTTCTTTTCAGGCATCAGGGCACTCTGAAATGAACAGCTTCTTTCAGCAGTCCGGTTGTGCGGATACGGTACTCACAATTAAGCGGTTCCTGGGAAATCCGTTCAACATCAGCCAGACCAAAAAAACCGGCAAACCTCACCAATGTGCGCAGAATATAGCAATGCTGCAGAGTATCTTCCGGCGGCTCATACTGCCTGGGCTCGATTTCATTCATGAGCACGGGAAACGCCTTGAAGAAATTGTCACTATAAAAGACATCAGGTTGCCAGCTGCCGCCATATTTGTGGAGCAGGTAGAGGCTGAAGAGAAAAGACTGCTGAACAAAAGGAACTTCCTGGTATCTGTCACGGTATCCCCAGTTAATTTTTTTGATATAAGAGTGGAACAGAAGGGGGTAGAGGGCCTTGAGACCTCCTTTGTCCAAGGCGTTCCGGCATTTCTTAGTCAAGCGTAATTTTCCCTTGTACTTGCGAGTCAGCCCACCGAGCTGTGCAGTGAGCCGGATGGTATGCAGTGGTTCAAAGTTGGTTTCTGAACGTACCGCAAGGCGGGACATAATGGGATCCGGATACTGGCTGTAGTAGCGCCTGCTTGCCTCCTGACAGAACTTCCGGCCCAGGTTGCCGCCTTTGGCGGTCAGCTTTATGCCGTCCTCACCGGTGCCTTCAACCAGTATGGAGAGAAGAAACGCGGCTTTACTCTTTGGTTCCGTCTGCAGTTCAAGCGGAAATGAAACCAGCTTTGGAATATCAAAGGGCATGTAGAGAAAGCGGTGCATCAGCTCTGACGACAAGCCGTGAAAATCATCAACAGGAGCACTGTTTTTCTGCTGGTTGCACTGATCAAGCACCGCCTGTAGTTCTTCCGTTGACTCAAAACTCCGACTACCGATCAGGTTGTGGAGCTCCTCCTTCATATCCTGGAGGTGATCACTCTCACTCCTTTGCATGCAGCATTTCTTGTATTTTTTACCGCTGCCGCAGGGACAAGGATCATTTCTTTTCACAAGGCCTCCTTGAAAAAAATCTGTGCCGCACTGGCAAATCCATCGGCGTCCTTCAGACGGCTTGCCCTCTGTGGAAGTACAGATACGTACTACCTGACGGTCACTTATCTCGAAGAGAGGTTATCTCCATTTCCTGCATCCGCAAGGGAAACAACCGAAATATTTTCAGCAACAGGATAAGACTCTTTACCAGGGTAGATCACATAGAGATGAGACAACCTCAGGTCGGCCAGGGCAATGTGCATGGATTTACTGATCTTCGGCGCCTCGTTGAATTTAAATTCCACACCATATCTTCTTCCATCTTTTGAAAAAAACAGATCAACTGCCGCCCCGCTGTGGGTGGCCCAGAAATATGGTTCGGTTGGGCCGACGATCTGAAGAATCTGCTCCAGGGCAAAGCCCTCCCAGGAGGCCCCGAGTCGGGGATGACCCATGAGATGATGATGGTCCGGAATATCGAGCAGACTATGCAGGATTCCTGAATCTCGAAAATAAATCTTCGGGGCTTTGACCTGCCGTTTGCTGATGTTTTCATGCCAGGGTTGTAGCTGGCGGACCATAAACGTACCGGTCAGAATGTCGAGATAGAATTTGATTGTTTTGTCGGACAGGCCCATAGACCTGCCAAGTTCTGAGGCGTTCAGGGTTTGTCCGTGGTAATGGGCAAGCATTGACCAGAAACGTCGTATGGCCTGGGCCGGGATAGAGATGCCTAATTGCGGGATGTCCCGCTCCAGAAAGGTGCGGATGAAATTTTCTCGCCAGGCCAGGCTGTCCTGGTTTGAAGCGGCAAGAAAGGAACGAGGAAAACCTCCTCGCAACCAGAGTTTTTTCTGAGATTCTGTTCCAGTTTCTTCAAGATTGAAGCCTGAGAGTTCAATGAATTCCGTTCGTCCGGCCAGGGTTTCAGATACATTTTTAATAATATGGGGAGAAGCACTCCCGAGGATTAAAAATTTTGCCTGATTGTTCGGCCTGTCCACCAGCACCCTGAGCACACTGAAGAGTTCGGGCATTATCTGAATTTCATCCAGAATAATCAAGCCCTTGAGAGAACCAAGAAAGTCAATCCGGAATTTCAATGTTAAAATCAACCGTAGGGGCACCCCCCCGTGGTTGCCCTAATTTGGAACAACCACAGGGGTTATTAATTGGGCAACCACGGGGGGCAATTGGGCAACCACGGGGGGCAATTGGGCGGCCACGGGGGGCAATTGGGCGGCCACGGGGGGCAATTGGGCGGCCACGGGGGGCAATTGGGCGGCCACGGGGGGCAATTGGGCGGCCACGGGGGGCCGCCCCTACGGTTGATTGTTGTGTATTCGTTTGTTGTGACATGCCTGGGCGGTCATGGGGACCTGGGCGGCCACGGGGACCTGGGCGGTCATGGGGACCTGGGCGGTCATGGGGACCTGGGCGGTCATGGGGACCTGGGCGGTCATGGGAACCTGGGCAACCACGGGGGGTTGCCCCTACGGGGATTATGATAATGCCGTGAATGTGGTTGGGCATGATTTGACATGCGTCGATATCAATGCCCGGATAATGCCGGGGGATGTCATCCCATACGGTTTGGATCATTATTCCTGCGTCATTCAATACCATTGCACCATCAACAATGTCACCGAAGAAACACTGTCGGGTTTGTGTACATATGGTTACGAAATATCCGCCGGTTTGCGCATAATCGTATCCCCCCAATCGTATGGATCGACGGCGATGTTGACCGGGGTTGCCTCCCGCCATTATTCCATCCCCTCCAGGAATTTCCCGAAAACCGGCTGATAGTAAAGTAGGGCAAGGCGGCACCAAGAAACGCCGCAACTCCCTGCTACAAAAAAAAACGAACCGACCGACATGCCGCGTTGGGCATTCGGATCGGTTCGTTCTGAATACAATGGTGGAGGCGGCGGGAGTCGAACCCGCGTCCGAAAATACTCCCCTCACGTATCTACATGCTTAGTTCCAGGTTTGAGTTTCGCGCCAGGGGCTCACCCGGAACCCGGATATCCCGGCGCTAACCTGTAAAAGTCTCGTCAGCGAAACGACAGGCACGTCGCGCTGACCAGCCCACGAAGTCGGCGCTCCGGTCCGGTCCAGTGGGCGAGGACCGGGGGAACGGCAAAGCAGACTAAGCTGCTAATGCGTAGTTATAATCGTCTGCGATTATATTTTAATTCCATCGGTTTTACGAGCAGACAGAAGCTCGGCATGCAACGTTGAGCTTATATATCCCCGTCGAATCCGTTTCGCCCCCTTTGTTCAATTTTTTTATTGTTACTTTACTGGCGGCGCAAAGCCCGCTCCATATCGCGGTTGGACTGTTTTTCCTTCAGCGCCGCCCGTTTATCGTAAAGTTTCTTGCCACGGGCAAGACCCAATTCTATCTTGGCCTTACCATTATTGATAAAATATATCTTCAAGGGGATAAGCGCAAGGCCCTTCTCCCGCATTTTACCGATCAATTTTCTTATTTCCCGTTTGTGCAGCAACAATTTGCGAACCCGCAACGGGTCGGAGGCGGTATGGGTGGCAAAGGCATAGGGCGAAATATGCACATTATAAAGAAAGACCTCACCGCCCTTGAGCTGGGCATAACCGTCCTTCAGATTGGCTCGACCGGCCCGCAGCGATTTCACCTCCGGCCCGGAGAGTACCATGCCGGCCTCCATGGTTCGTTCAATATGGTAATCATGAAAGGCCTTTTTATTTTTACAGACGATCCGTTGTCTCATTACCTGAATCCGTGAGCGTTCGATAACAGTGCAGATGCAAGGCTCCAACGATGTTGATTATCATGGTGTGATATCAACTGGTTGCCAACGCAGCAGCTGCGCCGTTACCGGGCGCCCCGCAGGGCGGCGCGGTGAAAAGTATAAAATGCATTTATTCGTCAATAATACAATAAATTCTACATATTGCCTGGAATATTATCTCAAGCCGTCACGGATTCAGGTCATTACACTTCACCCGCTACCCGCAAAGTCTCTTCCAGGGTGGTCACCCCTTTGCGGACCTTGAGCCAGGCGTCTTCACGCAGGGTGGTCATGCCTTCGCGAATCGCCACCTGCCGGAGTTCCGCGTCCGCTGCCTTATCGGAAACCAGCTTTTTGAGCTGTTCCGACATGGGAAAGACCTCGAATACGGCGCAGCGGCCCGAGTAGCCGGTGTTCCGGCACTGAATGCAGCCCTTGCCCCGCTTCAGTTTCACAGCCCCGTCCTCGTTTACCGGGAAACCCATTTTCCGCAAGTCGGCGGCGTCCATGGTATAGGTCTCCACGCAGTGTGGACAGATACGGCGCACGAGTCGCTGCGCCACGGCCCCCAACAGGGTGGACGCGATCAAAAACGGCTCCAGCCCGAGGTCTTCCAGCCGGATAATGCTCGAAACCGCATCATTGGTATGCAGGGTGGAAAACACCAGGTGCCCGGTCAAGGCCGCCTGCGCCGCGTACCGGGCTGTTTCAAGATCGCGGATCTCGCCGATCATGATGATATCCGGATCCTGCCGCAGGATGTTGCGCAGGATGGTGGAAAAATTCACATCAATCAACGGCTGGACGGCAATCTGGTTAAATTCCTCGTACACCATCTCCACCGGGTCTTCCACGGTCACAACGTTCTTTTCCGGGGTGGCCATTTTCTTCAGGGTCGAGTACAGGGTGGTCGATTTACCACTGCCGGTCGGGCCGGTCACCAGGACGATCCCGTTGGGTGAACTCGTAAAACTGTTATACACCACGGCATCTCGCCGGGAAAAACCCAGCTGGTTCAGGTCCTGAAAAATAACATCGGGATCCAGAAGCCGCAGCACCACCTTTTCGCCAAAGGCCACCGGCACCGTGGAAACCCGCACCTCCACCTCTTTGCCCCCCTCCCCCTGCCCCTGGCCGATTTTGATCCGGCCGTCCTGGGGCCGGCGTTTTTCAGAGATATCAAGCCGGCCCAGTGACTTGACCCTGGAAACGATTGCGGTATGAACGGCCTTGGGCAGCTTGTAAATGGTATGCAGCACCCCATCAATCCGGAAGCGGATCAGGCAGATATCCCGTTTAGGTTCAATATGGATATCGCTGGCCCGTTGATCCAGGGCATAGCTGAACAGATGGTTGACAGCGCTTTTGATGTGCTGGTCGCTGGAAGACAGCTCCATGGCCGAGGAGAGCCGGACATACTGTTCCAGGTTGCCGATATCAACCGACGAACCGTCACCGGGCGCGCCAAACTGGACCTCGGCCGCCGAGATGGAACGCTGGAAACCGAAAAACTCGGTCAGGATCTTCCGGATATCACTCCTGGTACTCAAAAAAGGCCGGACCTTGAGCTGGTTGGCCCGTTCAATATCCTCCAGCGCCACCTGGTTGTCGGGATTACAGGTCACGACCTCGAGGATGCCGTTGCGGACATCAACCGGGACAATCAAATGGCAGACAGCAAAAGATTTCGGGATCGTCCGGGTCACGGTATCGATATCCAGATCCAGGGGATCGAGTTTCTTGAACGGAATTTTAAACTTCAGACTGACCGCCTGCATGATCATCTCTTCGGTCAGGGGGACGGACTTTTTGCCCTTAACCTCAAGACGGAGAGAAACAATAATGTCCAGCAGATCAGGCTCAGGTCTCTCTCCACGCCGCTGGTCACTCCGGCGGCGCCCGGCATACTGTCGCAGCAGCTTCTGGCGCTGCTTCCCTTTCTGTAAAACGACAAACTGCCGCTGCTCAGAGGTCAGCAACCCCTCGGCGCAGAGAAGATCCAACAGGGCCTCGCTATTCAGAAAACTCATAATTTATACCCGTTACGCCTATCGTTAAAATATCCATTCGTTCCATAATCCCCCGACTGCCCCGGAGAAGCAAGTTCTTTCCGTCAAGATCGGCGACCTCCGCCTTTTTGACGCCTTATTTTGTTTCCCGTAACGCATGATGCCGGCAGGATCAACCAGGCGGTTTTTAACAGATGTGCCGGCCAGAGAATCCAGGCCATAGCCCAGCCCAGCCCAGCCCAAAAATATCCCTTGCCTGGCCAACAGCCGGAAAAGAAAGAAAACCAGTTGATCGTGTTTTCGGCAATGATATTATTCCGGGAACGAGGACTTTTTGTTCGAGATTAAAAAAATGCAGAGTCCGGGGGAAGCATAGACTACGGGAGACAAGGGAAGAATGGGGGAAAAACCGGCCTCAAACGGGCAGGAAACAGGAACAGGAAAAGTATTTGTCCTCTTGCGTGGCCATGTCGACTACACCATCAACGAATCCAGATACGCTTCAAGTGTCCGGGACGAACTGAGGTCGGCAAAGGCGATACCGGCCTCGAATCTGTCTGAATCTTTTTGCGATTCACACCATTTCACTTCACCGAGCCCGGATAGACCTGGTGACGGGAAATCAGAACCAAACTCAAAATTTACAAAAGAATCTTTTGCAAGCTCCCGGGAACCCTCTATCCTCACCCCGCCAAGGCTCACATCAATTGTAGCCACCTTATCACAAAAGGACTCCTGCGGCCTTATATTGTTATAATAACTCATCAGCGTTAAAGAGAGCCGTTCGGCGAACCGAAGCGACCTCCTTCGAACTTCACTTACAATACCCCCTGATTCCGCCACCTTATGCCGAATAAGCTCATATCCGCAAATATACTGCGGACACCGGGAAAACCGCAAGGAGAGGCAAAACATCTTCACATGTACCGGCATGGGAATATACATTCCTCCCTTAGTCATCCCGCATTCATTACTCCGGTTTTTTGAATAGAAGGGGCACTTACTGCCGGAAGAATGAAATGTTTTATTATCCATTAGTTATTGCGCTCTCATAATTTCTTAATAATGGAGGTATATAATGATGAATTTTGAATTACAGGCAGATGATTACCTTGAAAAATCTCTTGCAAAAACAGTTCCCAAATAAATATTTTTTTGCAAAAAAATAGACAGATCGAAGGCGGAACCGTCTGGGAGGGGCGGAGGATTAAAAAAATATCCTGAATCTGTGACGGCTTGAGGTGGCACTCCAGTCAATATGTGGAATTTATTGCATTATTACTGAATAAAATCATTTTATGGTCTTCACCGCGCCGCCCCGCGGTCCACCCGATAACGGCGCATTTGCTGCGTTGGCAACTCGTTGATATCACACCAGGATAATCAACATCGTTGCCGCCTTGCATCTGCACCGTTCTCGAACGCTCACGGATCCAGGATTATAGCTTGGCGACAGAGATAAAAGGATACTTACATCTTTTTAATCATTTTCGGATTAAGACCATAGTTTTTTATTTTAGAATAAAGCCCTGTTTTTCCAACCTTGAGCTCTTTGGCCGCCAGCTGAACATTGGCATCATTTTTCTGCAGGCACCTCAGGATGACTTCTTTTTCAAACTCCGAGACAATTTCTTTAAGAGATTTCCGGCCGTACTGTTCACAAACCTGCTTCATGTAATCACAAAGGCCTGAAGAGGATGCCGTGGCCGCAATACCGAGATCCTGCTCCGTGATGATCGAGTTCTTGGCAATCAACACGGCCCGCTGGATTACATTTTCAAGCTCCCTGACATTGCCGGGCCAGTCGTGAAGCAACAGCCGGTTGATGATACTCTCCGGCAGGAAATCAAGATTCTTTTTAAAAGCCTGTCGATAATGCTTGAAAAAATGGATAGTCAGATCAACGAGATCATCTTTTCTTTCGCGCAAAGGGGGAACGGCAATATTGATAATATTTAAGCGATAAAAAAGATCCAGCCGGAAACTGCCATCTTGCACCTTCCTGGCCAAGTCGACGTTTGTGGCGGCGATGACGCGCAAATTCACCGTAATCGGCTTATTCCCGCCCACCCTGATTATTTCGCCGTTTTGCAAAACCCTCAGCAAGGCCGCCTGCATCCTGGGGCTGATATCCCCTATTTCATCGAGAAAAATTGTGCCGCCGTCGACAATCTCAAACTTTCCTTTTCTGCTGGAAGCGGCACCGGTAAAGGCCCCTTTTTCATAACCGAACAGTTCACTTTCCAGCAAACTGTCATTAATGGCATTGCAATTGACTTTCAGGAAATGCTTGTCACTTCGTTCACTGCATTTCTGGATCATATTTGCGACAAGTTCTTTACCGGTTCCGGATTCACCGGTAATTAAAATTGTGGCATCAGACGCTGCCACCTGCTCGATCATCTCCCTGAGATCGCGCATTTTCCGACTTGAGCCGATCATCTCATCGACATGGCTCATATTGCGCAGCTTAGTTTTTAAAACATTGATCTCTTGAAAAAGTTTTTCCTGAACCCTCTCGGTTTCATTTAACTCGGCTATCTTCGTGCTGAGAACGGCTTCAAGATTGTTATTGAATTGAGCAAGCTCCAATTCATGCTGGACGCGCTGGGTGATATCACGCATCACCAGCATAACCAGGTTGTCGCCGAGATATCCGCGGAACGGGACACAGGTGTACGCCACTGAAATGTCGCCGATACGGGTTTCCTTTTCTTCTATTTTCTTTTTCTCACCTACCGCCTGCTTAACCGGACAGTTATTTTGACACCGATCATCAGCATTGCACAGATGATCATAACACTGTTTTTGGCGCAAATCGCCAAAGGTTGAAATCGCGCTCGGGTTCATGTACTGGATAACATAATCAGCCCTGATCAATACGACCAGCTCAAGCATATTATCGAGTAATGTTGTCCAGTTCCGGGCGAGACGATCGACCTCGTCATTTGCTTTCAAGTATCCTGACATTGAAGATTCCGATTTTTAAGAACCTGAACAGAAAGTCCCTTTCATCTGGCCCCTTTCTGAAACAAAACCGTCTTGATGGTTTGAAAAATCACCCAAAGGTCCATCTGCAATGACATATATTTGATATAATACAGATCATACTCCAGCTTGTGCAAGGCATCTTCCTCGGAAGCGCCATAAGAGTAACAAATTTGAGCCCAACCGGTAATGCCCGGTTTGATGCTGTGCCGCATAGAATAATACGGAATAGCGCCGGAAAGTTTTTTCACAAATACCGGACGTTCCGGCCGTGGCCCGACAAAGCTCATATCCCCTTTTAAAACATTCCACATCTGCGGGAGCTCATCAATGCGCAGGTTACGCATAATACGGCCATAACGAGTTACCCTGGTGTCGTTTTTCAGGGCCCACGCCGGCCCGTCTTTTTCCGCATCGCTGCGCATGGAACGAAATTTCAACACCCGGAAAACCTTCCCCAGCTCCCCGACTCTTTCCTGACTATAAAAAATCGGGCCCGGTGATTCCAGTTTAATGATCAAACAACTGGCCAATGTAAAAGGCAAAGTGACAAGCAGGCCGAAAAGCGAAAGCATAACATCAAGGAATCGTTTGCAGAAAGATAATAACCTTCCTTTGTTAAAATCGCGGGAGAAGATGAACCAATCCGGATTTACCTTTTCCACCAGTATTTTACCGGCGAGTCTTTCATAAAAGGTGATACCATATTCAACGGGGAAGCCCCGCGACTTACAGAGCAACAGCTTTTGCACCGGGGTTTTACCGCGTCTGTTATCAAGGGCAACAACAACCCGTTCAACCCTGTACTGTTGACAGAGCTGGAGAAGATTATCAACATCACCGCTAACGGGTATATCTGCAGGCAGGGAAAAAGGAGGAACTTCGTCCCCCACAAAACTGACAATTGTAAAACCGGAATCCCGTCTGCGTTCTATCTCGTCGGCTATCTCCCGCGCCATCTTCCCCGTCCCGACAACAATAACACGCTGGGCGAACATCTTCTTCTTGAGCACATAATTATACAGAAAGCGCCAGAGAAAGATACTGGCGCAGACAGCTACGAATCCAGCCGCGAATACCCTGGTCGGAATGACAATAATCGGGAAGAAATAATAGACGAGCGCCAGAACAATACAACCAGCGCCAAAGGCCTGAACCACTCGGGCAGTAACATGCTGCGCCGACAGATCCTCGCTCAGGTCATAAAGGTCAAAAAAATAAAGAGCAAGTTGAAAAATCGCGGTCATGAACAAGGACCGCATCCCATAAAGAAGAATGGTACTATAAAAGACCTCAGAACCTTTGAAAAACAAATAGACCGCATTGATTGAAAAAAAAATAAGTAATCCTTCTCCCAGGAAAAAAAACACATTTCTGGGCGGATAATATTTTTTCAGAATATACGGCATCTATTAACAACTCAAGCTTCCGATTTGATTTATCGTAGCTAATTTACGTTATAAATAAACACGGTGCCACTGTTAGCATGTTGACGGCACCAAGCAAAACAGCAATTTCCTGATGGAAAAATGTAATGATTTCAATCGGCATACTCCCTGTCGCCGAGCAGTGAAATGTGCGTTTTTCTACGACAGATCAACATCTTTTATGCAACCAAGAGAGTTGAGTTGTTAATATCTTTCCGAGTAATAATTATGATATCCCACATCTTGCATTTTTCTGTCGAGAATATTCATTTCAAAGGAATTGAAAACAATGCCGATAATCTTGTCCCGGCCGATCTGTTCAACAAGTTTTTTAATATTCTCCCGGCCGGCCCTGCCCCATCTTACCACCAAAACCACCTTATCAACCAGTTGAGCCAGGACGGCAGATTCCGAAACTGCCTGAAAGGGTGGGCAGTCCAGCAGGACAAAACCATCGACATATCCGTTGACCGCCTCATTTAGCAGGCTGGCCATTCTCTCGGAACCTATAAGCTCGGCAGGGTTGTCGGGCGGCAGCCCGGCCGGCATTATACTGAGGTCAGGGAGCCCGGTTTCATAGACCAGTCGAGCAAAATCCTCTTCGCCCCTGAGATAGTCAACCAGCCCCCGTGAATTATCCAACCCAAAAATACCGGCCAGCGAAGGACGGCGCAAATCACAATCAATCATGAGAGCATGCTGAGCCACACTATGGGCCAAACTTAGCCCCAGATTGGCGCAGATAAAACTTTTCCCTTCCTGGGCATCGGCACTGATGATCAGAATACTGCGGGGAACATCACCTTCGACCGGATACAAAATCCTGGTCCGCAGCTTCCTGAAACTTTCCACCACCCCGGAGAAATTCCTACTTGCAGCGACCAGCCTTTCATCCCAGCCCTCGAACGTATTCACGGTCGGAGCGGGCGAAGGAGACGTTTTCGTCCCGCCTGGCACCTTTTTTCTTTCAACAACCGCATCACGACTTCTTGGGGTCACATCAGCGGGAATAAAACTATTTTCGTCCGGCTTGATAGGTGCCCCCGCTTTGTCCAGTGCCCTGGAAACCTTTCCCACTGTCACTCTCCTATAAAACGATCTTTCCCTGGTTCCAGAAATGCGCAGTTGCGAGGACTATTCCGCCAACGGCAAGAAACAAAACGACGTACCAGGCAAGCTGCCATATTTTTCTTTTAATCGACTCTTTCCTTGTGCGAATATCAGGAACCGCGCATATTATCGGCAGGCCCAGATAAGATTCCAGATCTTGAGGGTCTTTAAATGAGGTGCCTAAAAACTCAAGGCCAAAGGCCAGAGCGCCTCCGACTCCCAAACCCGCACCAACAGCCATCAGCATAATCCTCAAAAAATCAGGTTTAAAAGGTTTCTCAGGAAAGCGGGCCGGCTCAATAATTTCAAACTGGCTGCCCTTGAGTTGCTTTTCCAGGCTCAGGGCCGATTCAGCGTGCAGACTCTGGGTCACCAATCTCTGGTAATACCGATTGAGCTGTTCATAATCCCTGGTCAAGGCAGACCATTCCGCTTCCCGGACAGGGGTCTTGGCGATCCACCGCTCATACTTTTTTATCTCTTTAGCAAGCGCCCGGCGCTCCTTTGCCAAACGAGCAAGATTAAATTTAAGATCGTTTAGCTGGTTATGGAGTTCTTCAATTTGTGGATCAAAGAGACGAGACCCCCCTTCTCCCGATTTTGCATACTGCTGTTTTTCGAGATCACGGAGAATTCTCTTCAGTCTCTTCACCTCAGGATGAGCAGCGGTATAGCGAGCCTTCAAACTCTGGAGCCTCAAGCGCACCTGCTCAATGTTATCCAGCCCTTCCGAAGACAAGGATGAGCCAGTTGAACCTGCTGCTGCCGCCCCGGCCAGAGACCGGTCCAGCAGCTCCTGCCTCAATGATATCTGTTCCTGCACCAGAAGCCTGGTACGCTCCAATTCATGACTACTTTCCTGATTATTCTGATATTGTTGCTGCAACGCATTGAGCCGGTTGACATTATTTGCTTTCTGCGCCGGCATTTCATTGTAATATTTCAGCTTGTAATCTCGCATTACCAGTTCTTTTTTATCCAGCCCCTCCTTGGCCATCCTGAGCTCATCATTCACGTAGGACGATGTTTCAGAAGCCCGTGCCTGGCGAACACGTAAATTTTTTTCAATAAAATTTGCGGCCAGGGTATTGGTGACCTGCAAAACCTTTTCCGGATCTGTGCCTTCATAGGTAAGCCGAAAAATATTTCCCCCCTTGAGCAATTTGATTTTTATATATTTTTTACGCATGTTATCAACAACATCTTCGAGGGGCGACCTCTTCCGCATTCCGGGGTAGAGATCAAAATGCTTAATTATATCCCCGAGGTTAGTCCTGCTCATGATCTGTTCGCCGAGCGTGTCAACCACATCCTCAACGCGGGTCCGGACATCGTCAGGCGACATAGCCGTAGGATTGACGCGCTGTCGTTGATATTTGATCATCGAGGTACACTGATATACTTTCGGCATGGTCAGATATTGCGCTAACCCGAGTGCTAACCCTAACAACAGGCAAGCAATAATTATTTTTCCCCGACGCAAAAGAACATCGAGAAACCTCTTGATCAGTTGTCTCTGCTCACTATTCATACAATGCAATGGCTAATAGTTGTTTGTGTTGACTCTTACGATGAGATCCCGACCAATGTCCGTCAAAAACCCAACGCCATACGCTTTTGCCCCTGACCAGGATTTTTGCTGAGCAGCAGCCAGGTAGAATTTTTCGCTGTTATTTTTTATATTTTATAGCTAGAGCTGAAAAAAACGCAACAACATTCTATAATTCCATAATATTCTGTTTTTTTTTGGGCCGGATGCGGCTTCACTGTCAATTCCGTTTGCCTTTTTTGAGCCTTTCATTTATTCTAATTATATATCTCGTTATAATTATTATAAGTGTTTGAAGTCCCCACCTTTTTCCAAAAGTTTAACATGTTGAATTGATAAAAACATTTACGGATGCCTTATTTCTCAAGTGCAAATTTGCTAACCCGGAAAAACCAATTCAGTATAACGAGTTGTTATTGTTAATAAAAAATACAACTTACCACTTCGTTTAATTGTTCCCCCAAACCGGGAAACTTCAAATAAATGTCTCTTTTAAAACTACCATGATTCCACACCGATATGTTCCATATTTAACAGTTATTCTCTGTTTGTCCTTGTTTTTTTCAGCCTGCTCCAGTCCTAGCATGAAAAAACAGGCTTATTTTGACAAAGGATTGGAGTATGTCCATAGTAACAAAATTAAAGAAGCAATATTAGAATTTCGTAACGCGATCCAGATTGATCCCAAGTATGCCAAGGCCCGGTTCCAGCTAGGTCTTGCGTATCTCAAAACAGGTGAGCCGCAAAAAGCCTTTCGGGAGTTGCAGCGGGCAGCCATCCTTGATCCCTCAAATTATGTCGCCCAGCTTAAAACCGCTCAATTTCTCCTTCTGGCGAACAGGCTTGAGGAAAGCCGGGCCTGCATTGAAAAAATTCTTGCCAACCAACCTCATCATGCCCAGGCATTGGCTGTCCTGGCGAACATTGAGCTTAAGAGCGGCAACATTGATAAAGCCGAAAAGGCCATTAACAAAGCCATAGCCAGCCAACCGAACCTGGACCATCTTTATGTGTTGCAGGCCGAGATCTTTTCCGCAAAACATATGAATCAAAAAGCAGAGCAGGCCCTGTTGAAGGCACTTGAGGTGAACCCGCAAAACATGTCAAACCATCAAGCCCTGACAGATTTTTATTTCAGCCGGAAGCAAGAAGAGAAAGCAGGGAAACAGCTCCTTGAAACTGTCCGTGCTTTTCCTTCTTCCACCAAACCTCTTTTGAGGCTGGCCTCCTATTACATGCGAAAAAAAGAAAACAAAAAGGCCGAACAAGCTATTTCCCGAGCCATTTCTCTTGCACCGGATAATGATCAAATTTATCTCTTTGCTGCTATTTTTTATAATAAAACAAATGCATTTAAAAAGGCAGAAAAGGCTCTCCGCAAAGCTTTGAACAAAAGTAACAACCCTCTGGCAATCAAGGCGTTGCTCGCTAATTTTTATTTTGAACATAAGAAATTTACCGAGGCCAAAAAGCTCATCACTGACATTCTCAAAAAAAACAAAAAACTCCCCCTGGCGAATCTGGTTAAGGCTAAGCTTTACATAAAAGATGGTGCCAACGATGACGCCATTGCCATTTTAAATCAGCTGCTCAGGGAGAATCCGGAATGGGGTGCGGTTTATTTCCAACTGAGTCTTGCCCAGTTAGCCAGGGGACGGCTTGAGCTTTCACAAAAGGCCGCTGCCCAGGCGGTGAAATACAGTAACAACAACTCATCGGCCCACGCCCTGCTTGCCCGGCATCTTCTCCGCCAAAAACAATTTGACCGCGCTCAGCAAGAAGCAGCCATCGCCCTTCGTCTCGCTCCTCGCAATATTCATGCCGCACTCATTCTCAGCCAGAGTCTGCTTCATGTACAAAAAACAGACAGCGCTCTCAAAGTATTGGAGAAGATAAACAAACTCTTTCCTGAAAACATTGAGGTACTCTATAATTTGGCCGTGACCAAGATGGCTCTCAAGCAAACTGCCGACGCAAATCGTCTATTAGAACAAATTCTCTCCCGCAAACCGGATTATACTCCAGCCCTTGCCCTTCTTTCAGTTTTTTATCTTCGGCACAACGAGTCAGAAAAATTCATAAAACGGGTTCGCGAACAGGTCGCCAAGGCCCCCGATGCCTCCGGTAACCTGCTGCTGCTTGGTGACCTTCTCTACCAACAAGGATCACTTGATGAGGCAAGCAAAATTTTTCAACAACTTCAGTTACAGATTCCGAAAAATCGCCGTTCTTATATAATGCTGGCCGCTATTCAGGAAAAAAGGGGAAACATCAAGGAGGCAATTGCAGAGTATAGAAAGCTGCTAAAAAAACAACCCGACTCACTCCAGGCATTAATGGGGCTTGCCACGCTTTTTGAACAGTCAGGCAAATTGAACGAGGCCAAGGAGACCTACCGTAAAATTCTCGTACGTCATGCACAGTTCGCCCCGGCAGCCAACAATCTCTCGTGGCTCATTGCCCAGGAGAAAGCGCCTGATCTGGGAGAAGCTTTACGGCTGGCGTTGATTGCGAAGCAGAGCCAGCCTGATAATGCCAGGATAAGTGACACGTTGGGATATATCCATTATTTGCGAGGATCATTTGCCCTGGCAACGAGTCAATTTCAGGATGCGGTTTCTGCTCTGCCTCATACACCTACTATCCGCTATCACCTTGCTCTTTCCCTGAAAGCCCAGGGAGCCGACAGGGAGGCCTTACAGGAAATGGAACAATGCCTTAAAGAAACAACAGATTTCCCGGAACGCCATAAAGCGGAAAAGCTCCTGAAATCCTGGAAGCCCAGCTCTTGATTCGGCCCCGGTAACAATTGCACGACAAAATTAACTCCAGTGTCCGTCCGGAGATGAGGAGTTTCTTCGAGATCAGGTAAGTGCAGACTTCGAGCATGCGAAAAAATAAATCATAAACCTGAACCAGTGACCGCTTGAGGTAATGCTCCATGCAACATGTGGAATCTATTGTATTATTGTCAAATAAATGTATTTCCTGGTCTGCACCGCGCCGGACTGCGGGGCGCCCGATAACGGATCCAGGATAAATTATAAGTGATACTCTGAGGGTTATTTTTTCGCATAACGCCGAGATTGGGCAAAATCTGGGGGGAGCACACTCTCTAACAGATCCCGCCTGATGCCTGATTTCGTCCTGTCAGCGCCATCATCAATACCGCGGGCAGGATGATATAAACAAAGAAGCCCCTGGCTTACGGGCCAGGGGCTTCTTTGTCCAGTGCGACATCCATCTGTGGAAAGCTACTTATTCATCAGCCTTCGCCGGCGCCCTAGACAGGCAAGTCCAATCAGGCCGGCACCAAACAACATGATAGTCGCCGGCTCGGGAACAGGAGCAATGTCACCGACATTATCGGAATGTAGAAAAATGAAGCGTTTGCTGTTCCCGGCCCTAGAGGCATATCTCGGGAACCCAGGCGCATATTCCAGCCCACCCCGTTGGCGGGAAGCAAAACTTGCGCCCTCAAACATAGAGCTTGAAAATTTGTTGAGCTTAAGCAAAGTGGTAGAATTATATCCTTGCCCCGCCCAACCAAGCTCTCCCGCTCTTCCCGAATAAACACCCTGTTCAATACCATGATGTATAAGAGGGAGAGAATACGCATAAGTAGCGATACCAATCAATAATGCAACACTAAAAACGATAATTTTTTTCATATCCGCCCCCCTTGATCACTCAACAAATATGTTGTTTTTTTATGAGTAAACCAACGACCTATGCGGCCCTATACAAAACTCAGCCTCACCTCAAGACACCGGACTCCCGCCCACATAAAATAACGTGGCGGTCTTGCCAATATCATCCTTTCATTAAGAGCCATCATTTCTTTGTAGTTTTTTTACCAACTCATAAAATTATTAATTTTTATGCAAGAAGAGTGCCTGGCAAGAAAAGGGATTGTCCAGATGTGCTCCAGATGTCCACATATCCACATATCCAGCGCTCGAAGATGGTGAGCGGCTGAACAGCTATCGAAAAAAGTACGAAATACACTACAATAACCACACCTGTCGCATTTTACGCACAAATCGAACCGATGGCTACATTATCGATGAGAATCAATGCAACTAATTCATGTAAAACCAACATGTTACATCTTCCCCCCCATAGACCCTACCCAAAAATGTTACACTAATATGCCTCTCTCTTTAAATATTGACGATAAATATCAAAATAGAATTTTCAGCACTACTGGCCATTTAAAATGGCAACATGCAATATATTAGAATTACTGTATTTATTAAAACATAGTCACCAAGATAAAGCCAATGTCCGCCTCTTATCGAAAAGGAAAAACCATAAAAAGAATCCAATAGTTCAAAAAACATTTTTTGCCGGGCGGCCGCCTGTTAAAAAGCAGAAGTTCACAAATCAGGAAAATCAGGCCCAAATGCTCAACCTGTTGATACCACGCGCTAAACAAGAGAAATATTTTTTTCAAGGTTAAGCTTTTTCCAGAAATCAGGAATAATAGGCTTTAAACCTATGCATTTAAAAAAATCTGAGATATCCACCAGTTGCGTGCCTTACACCTGACCATAGAGCCGGACAATATCAAAACGATTTCACAAAACCGACAAAAAAACAAAATCATCTTGTCGCGACGCATCGAGGTCCTATAAAACGCAAGGGCGGCCTCTCAATAAAAAAACCTGGATCCGTGACGGCTTGACCGAATAAACGCATTTTCTGGTCTTCACCGCGCCCGCCCTGCGGTCCGCCCGATAATGGATCCAGGAAAAAGGTGCGGAGAATACGATCGACTGACAGCATGAATGGCAGCTCCGGCCAACCATGAGCTGATTTGTTGGCAGCGAAACTGAAAGAGGGTGGCAGGCCCGGGCCGGCCTGAGGGATTATGTTTACTTTATTATTTCAATTTCCACCCGGCGGTTCGCTTCACGCCCGGCATTAGTTTCATTGGGAGCGATGGGGTTTGCCGGGCCTAATCCTTTCGTTATGATCCGTGTTTCAGCCAGCCCTCTGCCCACCATATAGCTTTTAATGCTGTTGGCCCTGAATTCAGCCAACTTTTTATTGTAGCGCTCATTGCCGAGAGAATCCGTAAACCCCCTGATAATAATCCTCAAGGACGGTCGCTGTAAAAGGGCGTCAATCAGCATGTTCAATTTTTCCAGGGATTGGCCCGAGGGGAAATTCGAATCAAAAGGAAAAGAGATAACCAGTTTCTCCATGGACAAGACAGGGAGCGACTGACCGGCATTGATCGCCAGTCGTTGCTTCTCGTCAACTCCACTTGCCCCCACGGGTTGTTGGGGTTGCTCCATCTTACCGGACACGGAACCCTTAATTTCTTCTTTTTTATGATCAAAGGTAACTTTTGCGCCACCATAATTAACCTCCGGCGACGGTCCGGTCGAATCATCGGCAGAGGGAACAGGCGGTTTTCCCGGAATCAGAACGGCGGCCGCATGAATGTGCTCGGCAGGAGCCTGCTCCATCTCGCCAGCTGTACTCTTTCCCGGGATTTTGTCCTGGTTATGGGGTAACAACGGACGACCTCCTGCCACTTGTTCCCCGGCGCCGGGAACCCCGCCGTCCGGGGACACGGAGCTCACCGGCGGCGATCCGGTTTTTCGGGGCAAGGAAGCGCCTTCCGTCTCTACCCAGCTGACAACATCCTGCCAGACGCCCTGCACATATCCCACGGCAGGATATTCACGGAGAGCCCGGGCTCCTTGCTGCGACAAACTGAAATAACCGACGGTCAGCAAAACAATAACAAAGGCCGCCCAACCCCCCAGCCCCGTCAACCGCCTTTTATTATCATCCTTGCTCCTCGGGTCAGGAGAGGGACTCGCTGGCAATGCGGCTTGTTGCCCTGGCTCATTGCCTGTTTCTTCCTTCCCCGCCGGGGCCTGCCGGATTGGCTGCCGGTCACGCTTCGGCTGCGGAATCTTCAGTTCTTCCATGCACTCTTTAATAATCCTGGCGGTAAGGATCGTCGACTCTTCCACAAATCCGGTAAGCAGTGAGCGATCGCAGATTATGTTTATCAAGCGGGGATAGCCTTGCGAGAAAAAAAATACCTCGCGCACAGC
Organism: bacterium BMS3Bbin14; assembly: GCA_002897615.1. Taxonomy (GTDB): domain Bacteria; phylum Desulfobacterota; class Desulfobulbia; order Desulfobulbales; family Desulfobulbaceae; genus BMS3Abin13. Next base: position 104,087 of record BDTX01000021.1, on the reverse strand, counting down.
CTGGGCGGGAAAGATGCTTTTCGCGGAGCCGGCAACAGCCAACCGGTGTTTTATATATTCGCCGGTCTCTTTTTCCGTTAAGGGTGAAATCGTGTAATTTACTGTTATTCTCTGGCGTATAGGCCTGTTTTCCGGACGCAGTAATATTTCATTAAACTCAATCTGGCCAACAAAAAATATATTCAAGAGCTTACTGTCTTCCCGCTCAATATTGGAGAGGAGCCGCACCTCCTCCAAAAGCCCCTGGCTGATTCTCTGGGCCTCGTCAATAATCAATAAAACCTTCTTGTTCGCATGATAAGTTTCGTGAAGAAACTGTTCAAAGCGTATAAGAAAGGCCCCCTTGCTGGTAAATGTCTCCCCCAGATGGAAACAATGAGCGATATAATTATAAAAATCCAGCAGGTCCAGAGATGGGTCCCGGACCATGGCAACCAGCGTATCGTTCTTTAAAGTGTTCAGCAGGGCATTGACCAGGGTGGTCTTGCCGGTTCCGATATCCCCGGTAAGCAGCAAAAAACCTTTATTGTCCAGGACACCATATTTCAGAGTTGCCAGGGCCTCTTCATGTTTTTCGCCCAGCCAGAGAAATCCGGGATCGGTACTGATCAGAAAAGGCTTTTGCTGCAGATGATAAAAGGAGAGATACATGGCCGCCTGGTTTGTTTTATGTGAGGTTCATACTCCCAAGGTCTCGGCCGCCCGTGCAAAGTCATCACCTTTGATGTAGATGAGATAGCCGAAACTCCCCTTTCCGTCCGTCACCCCGGTCGATGCGTAAACATTGATGTTGGCATCGTACAGTTTCTGGTGGATTCCCGCCAAGGCCCCCAGTTCATCATCACCCTGTACCAGCAGGGCCTGATGAGGACCATCCAGAACAATCCCGGCCAGCTGGGCTTCGTGAACCAGCAGGCCGGGATCTTCGGGAAAGAGAGCGAGTTGGGTTGAACTCGGTCCGACAGGCGTTGCCGTGAAAGCCAGCTGGTTCACGCCCATCTCTTCCAGCAGGTGCAGGAGTTTATATGCCTCCCCCGGCTGATCCCTGACCGTGGTGTAATAGTAGTCGACCCCTTGAATAGTAAATGCCATGCTCACCTCCTGCCGCCACTCCGGTTAAAAAAAGATTTTTTCAGGTTATCACCAGCACATTTTTTGTCTCGAACATGCTATAATATAAAAAAGTTGATTGAACCAGGACCCCGGGCCGGACATCGGCCCAATCAACCGCAGCCAATGATCCTGATAAATTATATGCTTTGCCTTCAGGCGCTGTCAAACACTGATCATAAACAGGCGCAAGATTACCAGGTGGTTGCGGGCCAGGGTGCCTAACCAAACCTTGCAATATTCACACCCCAAGGTAAAAACGGGGCGCTGTTCCTGCCGCAGACACTGAGCCGGGGGCGTAAGCGTTGAGTACGTGAAATCGCCTGGTTATATATCCTGTGATGAGTTACCCGGGGGCGACATGAAGCAGATCATCACCACGGAAAAAAGGCCCATCAAGCTTTGGCTGGATGATATTGATGATGGGGCCATGGGCCAGGCCCGGAATCTGGCCAACCTGCCTTTTGTTTACAAGCATATTGCCGTCATGCCCGACGCCCATCTTGGCTACGGGATGCCCATCGGCGGTGTTATGGCGACCGAAGACGTCGTTATTCCCAATGCCGTGGGGGTGGATATCGGCTGCGGCATGTGTGCCCTGCAGACCTCGCTCACCGATATCAGTAACGATCAGCTCAAGGCAATCATCAAAATCATACGGCGCACCATCCCGCTTGGCTTCAAGCACCACAAGGCCCGCCAAAGCAAGGCCCTGATGCCGAAAACGGAAATTCCCCTCGAAGAGCTTCCTCTTGTTTCGCAGGAATATAACAGTGCCCTGACCCAGCTCGGGACCCTTGGCGGCGGCAACCATTTTATCGAGATCCAAAAGGGCAGTGACGGCCACATCTGGATCATGATTCACTCGGGCAGCCGCAACCTGGGCTTCAAGGTCGCCAACTATTACAACCGCCTGGCAGTGCAGCTCAACGCCCGGTGGGGCTCGACAATTCCCGGAAACTGGCAGCTGGCCTTCCTGCCGCTCTCCTCCGAGGCCGGGCGGCAATACGTGCATGAAATGAATTATTGCGTTGAGTTTGCCCTGGCCAACAGAAAACTGATGATGGAACGAGTCAAAGAGGCCTTCCGGGCCGTGGCCTCACCGGTGTCGTTTTCTTCGTTCATCAATATCGCCCATAACTATGCCGCCATGGAGACCCATTTCCACAAACAGGTTATAGTCCACCGCAAGGGGGCGACCAGTGCCCGGGAAGGTGAAATGGGGATTATCCCGGGCTCCCAGGGGACCCCAAGCTATATCGTCCGCGGCAAGGGCAATAGCGAGAGTTTCGAGTCCTGTTCACATGGCGCCGGCCGCAAAATGGGCCGTAAACAGGCCCAGCGACAGCTTGACCTGGAGGCTGAAGTCAAAAAGCTGGATAACCAGGGCATCATTCATTCCATCCGCGGCCGGAGGGACCTGGATGAGGCCGCCGGGGCCTACAAAAATATCGACCAGGTGATTGAAAACCAGATCGACCTTGTCGAAGTGGTCGTGACCCTGCATCCGTTGGCGGTCATTAAAGGCTAATTGCCGAGAACCGTACCGACCAGGAATAAAATCGGCAGGATAGCTGGCACCTCCACTTCCCGGTCGCCAGCGCCGAACCGTCCTTCGGGTGAAGGAAAACGCGGGGCCGGATGTGGCGGCGGGACGGATTTCCAGTTCCTGTTTGCAATATCCTCTTTTATTCCTTATCTTATCCTTTAATGAATACCAGTCCAGAAAACGAGGATAGCCATGCTGAGTGAACAACAGGGCCGGATTCTCATCCGCCTGGCCCGACAAACCATCGAAAAACACCTGAAGGTAGATTCTGCTGATCCGGTCAGACCGGAGGAACTCGCCGACCCCGCCCTGCAGGCGAGACGAGGGGTCTTTGTTACACTGAAGAAAAGGGGGCAGCTGCGCGGCTGCATCGGCAGCCTGACCGGCACGGAAACCATTGTTGACGGGGTACGGCGGCATGCCGCCAACGCCGCCTTCAATGACTACAGATTTTCGCGGGTTACGGCAGACGAACTGCCCGAACTGACCATCGAGGTCAGCGTCCTCACGGAGCCCCGGTCGCTGGCCTACCAAGACGCCGACGACCTGGTCCGGCAGTTGCGGCCGCAGGTTGACGGAGTTATCCTGGCGGACGCAGCGGGCCGGAGCGCCACCTTCCTGCCCCAAGTCTGGGAACAGCTGCCGTCAGCGCCGCTTTTCCTCGGGCAGCTCTGCCTCAAGGCGGGGCTTCGTGAGGACGCGTGGAAAACGAACAACCTGCAAGTGCAGACCTACCAGGTGCAATACTTTGAGGAAGGCCCGTCGTAAAACGGCCTGATCATCTCATGAAAGAAATCCTGCTCTCGCCGGAACTCTCAAAAAATCTCGCGGCCATCTATGCGGCCATGGAAGCCGGTTACGACCAGGTCGCCGGCGAAATCAGCCTGACCTGCGAAGGCTGCGGGGACAACTGTTGCGACAGCTATTTCCAGCACTACACCTACAGCGAATGGGCCTATCTCTGGGAGGGAATCCGGACCCTGGATGCCGGGCGGCTGCACCGGATCAAGGACCGGGCAAAACAGTATGTCACGGAGAGCCGCACCCTGCTGGCCGAAGGCGAACGACCCCAGCTCATGTGCCCCCTCAATGAAGACGGGCTCTGCGCCCTCTACCCGTACCGGCTGATGATCTGCCGCCTGCACGGCATCCCGGCCACCATGACCCGGCCGGACGGCAGGCAGCTCCGCTTCCCCGGGTGTTTCCACTGCCAGGAGATTGTCAAGGAGAAGTACGAACAGGAAACCGACGCGCCCGGCATGGACCGCACCGAACTCTTCAGGCAGCTGGCCGGGCTGGAAAACGAACTGCTGAGCGGCAAGCGCCACCTCTTCCCCAGAGTCAGACGCACAATCGCCGACATGATTGTGGCCGGGCCGCCCCGGGTGGCCGAACCCTTTTGTGCGCGCTAACCGGTTCCTCCGGCAGCTTCAACAGCCGGGGGTTACCTTCCTTTTTTCCATAGGGACACCATGACATCACTGATCCAAAAAACACTGACAACCGTCCTTGACGGAGATTCCGTTGATCGGCAGACCGCCCTGCAGCTTGCCGCCGCCGCCGACCAGGAAGAACTGTGGGCCGCCGCCGACCGCGTCAGAAACCACTTTCACGGCGCCGACTTTTCGCTCTGTTCCATTATCAATGCCAGGAGCGGCAGATGTTCCGAGGACTGCCGCTTCTGCGCCCAGTCCGCCCGTCACCACACCGGGGTCGACGAGTATGAAATCGCCGCCATGGAGCAGGCCCTGGCCATGGCCGAGGAAAACGACCGCCACGGCGTCCACCGCTTTTCGCTGGTCACCAGCGGCCGCAGTGTCAGCATGACCCTGCTCGATAAATTCGCCGCTGTTTACCAAGCCATTGACCGAAAGACATCCCTGCAGCTCTGCGGCTCCATGGGGTTGCTGACCCCTGAAAAATCACGGCGCCTCAAAGAAATGGGCGTCAGCCGTTACCACTGCAACCTGGAAACCTGCCGCAATTTTTTCCCCCGCATCTGCACAACTCACACCTGGGAAGAAAAGGTGGAGACCCTGAAGATGGCAAGGGATGCGGGCATGTCGCTCTGTTCCGGCGGCATCATCGGTATGGGCGAATCCACGGCCGACCGCATTGACCTGGCCATGGAACTGCGGGAGCTGGCGGTTGACTCCATCCCGCTCAACATCCTGACGCCCATCGCCGGCACCCCGCTGGCCGACCGCAAGCCGCTGGCCGTGGAGGAGGTGTTGACCGCCATTGCCCTCTTCCGCTTCATCAATCCGCTGGTCGTCATCCGCATCGCCGGCGGCCGCCAGCAACTGGGCCGCGACCAGTACCGCTGTTTCACCGCCGGCGCCAACGGCGCCATGGTCGGCAACTACCTGACCACCATCGGCAACGCCATGGAAAATGACCTGCGGACATTCTCGGAGATGGGCTTTACCCTTGAATCCGTGACGGCTTGAGAATATTCCAGGCAATATGTGGAATTTATTGCATCATTGACAAATAAATGCATTTTATGGTCTTCACCGCGCCGGACTGCGGTCCGCCCGATAACGGCACATCTGCTGTGTTGACAACAAAGTTGATATCACACCAGGATAATCAACATCCTTGCCGCCTTGCACCTGTACCGTTCTCGAACGCTCACGGATTCAGGTTTACCTGTGCTTGATTTTGACCGCCATCACATCTGGCACCCCTACACATCCATGACCGCACCCCTGCCGGTCTACCCGGTGGAATCGGCCGCCGGGGTGCGCATCCGGCTCACGGACGGCCGGGAACTGATCGACGGCATGTCGTCCTGGTGGGCGGCCATCCACGGCTATTCGAACCCGGTCCTCAACCAGGCCGTCTCCGAACAGGCGGCCAAGATGGCCCATGTCATGTTCGGCGGCCTGACCCACAAACCGGCGGTCGAGCTTGCCCGCCTGCTCGTGCAAATCACCCCGGAACCGCTGGACAAGGTCTTTTTCTGCGATTCCGGATCGGTGGCGGTTGAAGTAGCGCTAAAAATGGCCCTGCAGTACTGGCACGCCCTGGGCAAACCCCGGAAAAACCGCCTGCTGACCATCCGCTCCGGCTACCACGGCGACACCTTTCACGCCATGTCGGTCTGCGACCCGGTCACCGGCATGCACCACGTCTTTCAGCACGCCCTGCCCCGGCAGCTCTTTGCCCCGGCGCCCCGCTGCGGGTTTTCCGGGGCCTGGGATGACGGCGATATCGCCGAAATGACGAGACTGGCGGCGGCCCACCGGGACGAACTGGCGGCAATCATTGTGGAACCCATCGTCCAGGGCGCCGGCGGCATGCGGTTTTATCATCCGGAATACCTGCGCCGCCTGCGCCGCCTCTGCGACCGGCAGGGCCTGTTGCTCATCTTTGATGAAATCGCCACCGGTTTCGGCCGCAGCGGCAAGCTCTTCGCCGCCGAACACGCCGGCGTTGCCCCGGACATCATGTGTGTCGGCAAGGCGCTGACCGGCGGTTACCTGAACCTGGCCGCCACCCTGGCCACCAACCAGGTGGCCGCCACCATTTCCGGCGGCGATCCCGGTGTTTTCATGCACGGCCCCACCTTCATGGCCAACCCCCTGGCCTGCCGGGTGGCGGCGGCCAGCATCAACCTGCTGCTTGACTCCCCATGGCGGCAACGGATTCAAACGATAGAAACGCAGCTCCGCTCGGAACTGGCCCCGGCGGCCGGCCTCCCCGGCGTAGCCGAGGTCCGGGTCCTGGGCGGGATCGGAGTTATTGAGATGAAAAAACCGGTCAACATGGCCCGGTTGCAGAAATTCTTTGTCGAACAGGGTGTCTGGATCCGGCCCTTTGCCGAACTGCTCTACCTCATGCCGCCCTACATCATCAGCAAAGACGATTTAAACAAGCTGACCACCGCCCTGGTGGCGGCGGCCGGCCATAATCCTGAATCCGGGACGGCTTGAGGTAATATTCCAGGCAGCATGGGGAATTTATTCTATTATTGTCAAATAAATGCATTCCCCGGTCTTCACCGTGCCGCCCTCCGGGGCGCCCGATAACGGAGCGATATGAACAATGGCCCCTCCTTTATTATCATGACGACTTGCAAGCGTCCCGCCAGTGAATAGACAGGCTCGGGAAATAGAAATTGGCGGGATCGTCCAGGGGGTGGGATTCCGGCCCTTTGTCTACCGGCTGGCCACGCGGCTCGGCCTGGCCGGGTACATCACCAATACCGGCAGCGGCGTGGTCATCAAGATTGCCGGCCCGGCCGAGGCAGTCGACTCCTTCCTGACGGCCCTGCGGCGTGACGCCCCGCCCCTGGCCCGCATTGATTCCCTGCAACAGCGGCCGGCGGCCGCTTCCGGCCCGGCCACCGTTTTCGTGATCCGGGCCAGCGATGGCCGCGGCCGGAGTACCACCCAGGTCGCACCCGATACCGCGACCTGCGCGGACTGCCTGCGGGAAATCTTCAACCCCGAAGACCGGCGATACGGCTATCCCTTTACCAACTGTACCAACTGCGGGCCGCGCTATACCATTATCCGCTCCCTGCCCTATGACCGTCCCCGCACGACCATGGACGCGTTCCCGATGTGTCCGGCATGCATGGCAGAGTATAAAAATCCCCATGACCGGCGGTTTCACGCCCAGCCCAATGCCTGCGCCGACTGCGGCCCGCGCCTGAGCTGGCAGGCCGGCGACGGTTCACGGCCGGCGGCGGGCGACCCCCTGGCCCGGGCGGCGGCAGCGCTCGAGAACGGGGCGATCATCGGGATCAAGGGACTGGGCGGTTTTCACCTGGCCGTCAGCGCCTACTCGGCGCCGGCGGTGGCAACGCTCAGGCGGCGAAAAAACAGGCCGGCCAAGCCCCTGGCCGTTATGGCCCGGAACCTGCAAACCGCGCAGAGGCTCTGCCATGTCACCCCGCAAGAGGAGGAGTTGCTGAATTCATACTCCCGCCCCATCGTCTTACTGAAAAAACGCCGGGCGGCCGGGCTGGCCGAAAACCTGGCGCCGGGCATGGCCGAACTCGGGGTCATGCTGCCCTACACGCCCCTGCATCATCTGCTCTTTGCCCGGCCCGGGGTCCCCGACTGCCTGGTTATGACCAGCGGTAATCCAGCCGGCGAGCCGCTTTGCAAGGACAATACCGAGGCCGGGCAGAGGCTGGCCGCCTTTGGCGATGGTTTCCTGCTCCATAACCGGGGCATCCATACCCGGGTCGACGATTCGGTGGTCCGGGTAACGGCCGGCAAACCGGCGTTCCTGCGGCGGTCCCGCGGCTATGCCCCGGCGCCGGTGCGCCTTGGATTTGAGCTGCCCCCGCTGCTGGCCGTTGGCGGCGAACTGAAAAACAGCTTCTGTCTGGCCCGTGGCCGTGATGCCTTTATGAGCCAGCATATAGGCGACATGAACAATCCGGCCACCTTTGATTTTTTTACGGAGACGGTCGAACGGCTGCAGGTCCTGCTGGAAATTGAACCGCGCCTGGTGGTCGCCGATCCGCATCCCGACTACCTGAGCGGCAGGTTTGCCGAACAACTCGGGCTGCCCCTGGTCCGGGTCCAGCACCATTGGGCCCACGCCGCCTCGGTCATGGCGGAACATGGCCTGGACCGAGCCCTGGCCGTCGTCCTGGACGGCAGCGGCTTCGGTCCTGACGGCACGGTCTGGGGCGGGGAGATCCTGCAATGCTCCTTTCATGCTTACAAACGGCTCGGCCGGCTGGCCCCCCTGCCGCTGCCGGGAGGAGACCAGGCGGCCAGGCAGCCCTGGCGCATGGCCCTGGCCGCGCTCCACCTGGCCGGAATCGACGAAGCGGCGGCGACCGTCAACCTGGGCGCCGTTGCCGGTGATGACCAGCGGTTGATCCGGGAGATGATGGCCAAAAACGTCAACTGCCCCTTGACCTCGAGTTGCGGCCGCCTGTTCGATGCGGTGGCCTCGCTGCTCGGCATCTGTCATGTCAACACCTTCGAGGGCCAGGCCGCCATGGAACTGGAAACCTTGGCCGCCGCCGCCCTTGGTGGTGCGTCAATGATGAATTGCGCGGCCGGCAGGGCCATGCCGACTGCGGCCCTGTACACGGAAAAAAACGGAATCCTTGAGGCCTCCATTGATCAATGTATCCGATATATCATTGAAAAAATGACCTCTGGCTCTGCGGCAGCCGGGGATATTGCGCTGTTTTTTCATCTGTTTCTTGTCTTCTGCTGTGGAAATATGATACGCTACCTGAGCAGGCGGACCGGAATTGACACCATTGTCCTCGGCGGTGGCTGCCTGCAGAATCGTCTTCTGGTTGAAGGCTTTTTAGAATTCTTTGCCAAGTCTCATCTCAAGGTCCATATCAACCGGCAGGTCCCGGCCAACGACGGAGGTATCGCCCTCGGCCAGGCTGCTATCGGAGGAACCCATGTGTCTGGCGATTCCCATGCGCGTCACTGAAGTCCATGGCGAACAAAACGATCCCCTGTCATTTCCCCACGCGGTGGTGGAGGAGGAAGGCCTCAGAAAAGAGGTCCGCCTGGATATTGTCGACCGCTGGCCGCGCCCTGGGGATTATGTCATTGTCCATGCCGGGTTTGCCATTCATACCCTTGATCCGGCCGCGGCCGAAACCAACCTGAATCTGATGCGGGAGATGGCCGAGCATGTCATTGGCAGCGATATCTGAAGGATTTCGCGACCGCCGGCTCGCCGCCGCCCTGACGGAGCGCATCCGGGAAAACAAGGCCGGGCCGCTGCGGATCATGGAGGTCTGCGGCACCCATACCATGGCCATTTTCCGGCACGGGATCCGTTCCCTCCTGCCGGCCGAAATCGAACTGATTTCCGGTCCGGGCTGTCCGGTCTGCGTGACCGCTACCGGAGATATCGACCTGATGATCGCCCTGGCCGCAAAACCCGGGGTCACCCTGGCCACCTTCGGCGACCTCCTCCGGGTACCGGGCAGCGAAGGGAAAAGCCTGGCCATGGCCAGGGCCGCAGGCGCCCGGGTCGAGGTCGTCTACTCGCCGGCCGATGCCCTGGATATGGCCCGGAACACAGACGGCCTGGTCGTCTTCCCGGCCATCGGTTTCGAGACCACCATCCCGGTCATCGCCGCCACCGTGCTCGAAGCCAGGAGCAAAAATGTGCGCAACTTCATGCTCCTGGTCTCGCACAAGGTCGTGCCGCCGGCCCTCGAGGTCCTGCTGAGTGATCCCGAGCTGGCCATTGACGGCCTTCTCTGTCCCGGCCATGTCAGCGCCATCATCGGTGAACAGGCCTATCAGCCCCTGGTCGCACAATTTCACATGCCCTGCGTGATCGCCGGCTTTGAGCCTCTTGATATTTTAAGCGCCGTCTACATGCTGACCCGCCAGGCAGGCCGGGGCCAGGCCCGGGTGGAAAACTGCTACGGCCGGGTTGTCAGCAAGGAAGGCAATCCCAGGGCCCGGGAAATAATTTACCGGGTCTTTAAACCCTGTAACGCCTGGTGGCGCGGCCTGGGAGAGATTCCGGGCAGTGGCCTGGAGCTGCAGGAGGAATTCAGGGACTTTGACGCCAGGACCCGCTTCGAGCTGCCGGCCGTTTTTGTGCCGGAGCCCCAAGGCTGCCGTTGCGGCGAAATCCTGACCGCCCGGATCAAGCCTCCCCAGTGCCCGCTTTTCAACACCCGGTGCACGCCAACCCATCCGGTCGGCCCCTGCATGGTTTCAAGTGAAGGGACCTGCGCGGCCTACAGTAAATACGGTGACCTATGACCCGTCGCATCCTTCTCGACCACGGCAGCGGCGGAATGGCCAGCCGCCAGCTTATCGAAACCGTTTTCCTGCCCAGGCTCAACAATCCGGTGCTGGCCCGGTTCGAGGACAGCGCGGTCCTGAGCGCCGGTGCCGCCCGGATCGCCTTTACCACCGACAGCTATGTGGTCGACCCCATCTTCTTTCCCGGCGGTGATATCGGCCTGCTGGCCGTGCACGGCACCGTCAACGACCTGGCCATGCAGGGCGCCCGGCCGCTGGCGCTCAGCCTTTCCCTGATCCTGGAAGAAGGCTTTGCCATGGCCGAGCTCGAACGGCTGGCCGATTCCATCGGCCGGGCGGCGGATAACTGCCGGGTCCCCATTGTCACCGGTGACACCAAGGTGGTGCCGCGGGGCAAGGCGGATAAAATTTTCATCAATACTTCGGGGATCGGCCTGGTGCCGGACCACCTGGTGCTGGGCGCGGACCTGGCCCGGCCCGGGGACACGGTCCTGCTCTCCGGCTTTCTGGGAGACCACGGGGTAACCATCATGGCCGCCCGGGCCGGCCTGTCCATGCAGAGCGCGATCCAAAGCGATACGGCACCGCTGCACACCATGGTCGCCGCCATGCTCCGGGCCGCACCGGGTGGAATACGCTGTCTGCGCGACCCGACCCGCGGCGGTGCGGCCACGGTTCTCGCGGAAATTGCGGCGAGTTCCGGGGTCCGGATCGAAATCGACGAGGACCGGCTGCCGGTCAGGCCCGGGGTAAAGACGGCCTGTGAGCTGCTCGGCCTTGATCCCCTCTATCTCGCCAATGAGGGCAAATGCATCGCCATTGTCGAGGCCGGGGCGGCCGAGATCCTGCTGACGGCCATGCGGGAAACACCAGAGGGCCGCGATGCCCGGGTCATCGGCACCGTCACCGCAACGTCGTCTGAAAAGCACCCGGCCAGGGTGATCCTGAAAACCGGAATCGGCGGCGCCCGCATTGTCGGACCGCTCAGCGGCGAGCCCCTGCCAAGAATCTGCTGAGCATCCCGGTCGCCGGACATTTTTTAAAAAAAACGGTGAAAAATTTGACTTTTGAGCTGATTTATACATAATCTATATACAGATAGACATCTATAGCAGTGATTCCAGCTCGTTGTAAAATTACCGGGTTATATGATATCCCGGCATCAGATTCCCCGTTCTCATGTTTCGTTGAGACTTCCCCGTCATGGAGGTCAGGTGCATTGCTTGAATGGAGTGAAGGCCGGCTCCGGCCATGAAGTCAATTATGTTTTTCCCCTTGCTTATGATATACGTTACACAATAGCGGTACCACATTGGGATACCGGGCGACAGACGGGAACAAGGTCGAAATAAAAGACCGGGCCGCCTGCTCATTGCGGCACTTACGGATAACCCCAAATCCTTCTGCAAGGAAAAAGGAGGGAAGCATGTCACGTCATGATTTTGGTAACGAGGGCAACATGCGGGTCGACCGCCGCACCTTTATCAAAGGGTGTACCATGGCGGCGGCCGCCCTGGGACTTTCAGAGACCATGGTGCCGAAACTGGTGGCCGCAGCCACCTCGGCCCAACGGCCGCCGGTAGTCTGGCTGCATTTTCAGGAATGCACCGGCTGTACGGAGAGTCTGCTCCGGGCCTCACACCCGGACATCGGCCGGTTGATCCTCGATATCATTTCACTGGACTACCATGAAACCGTGATGGCCGCGGCCGGCCACCAGGCCGAGCAGGTCCTGCAGGAAACAATCAGCAAGTATGACGGCAAGTTTATCTGCGTCGTCGAGGGGGGCATCCCCACCAAAGACGGCGGCATTTACTGCAAGATCGGCGGCCGCACGGCCGTGGATATCCTGGCCGAAGTGGCACCGAAAGCCGCGGCCGTCATCGCCATCGGCACCTGTGCGTCATTCGGCGGCATCCAGGCCGCCAAGCCTAACCCCACCGGCGCCGTCGGCGTCCGGGACCTGGTCAAGAACACCCCGATAATCAATATTCCCGGCTGCCCCCCCAACCCGATCTCATTCCTGGGCACGGTCCTGCACTATCTGACCTTCAAACGGTTGCCGAGAACCGATCAGCTGGGCCGGCCGCTCTTTGCCTATGGCCGTGAAATCCATGATCAGTGCGAACGGCGGGCCCATTTCGACGAGGGGCGCTTTGTCGAGCAATTCGGGGATGAAGCACATCGACAGGGCTTCTGCCTCTACAAGGTCGGCTGCAAGGGTCCCGGGACCTTTTCCAACTGCCCGGCAGTGCGCTTCAACGGTGTGGGGGCCTGGCCGGTCGGAGTCGGGCATGGCTGTATCGGCTGCACCGAACCTGAATTCTGGGATACCATGACTCCCTTCTATGAACGTCTGCCGGGAGTCACTATTCCCGGCGGCGGGAAAGGCATTGTGACCGGCGCGACATCGGTGGGCATGAAGATCCTGGGCGTTACCGCTGCCGCGGTCGGCATCCATGCCGCGGTCGGAATCGGCAAACGGGTCGTTAAGTGCAAAAAATGCAACAATACACCTGACGAGCAGGAATAACCTTGAGGGAGGATGTCCATGGCACAGCGAATCGTCGTTGATCCCATAACCAGGATCGAAGGCCATCTGAGAATAGACGCGGAGATAAATAACGGCTTCATCAACAAGGCCTGGTCGTCAGGCCAGATGTGGCGCGGCATCGAGGTCATCCTCCAGGGCCGCGACCCCAGGGACGCCTGGCTCTTCACCCAGCGTATCTGCGGGGTCTGCACCACCGTCCATGCCCTGGCCTCGGTCAGGTGTGTTGAAAACGCCCTGGGCCTGGAAATACCCATCAATGCCCAGTATATCCGCAACCTGGTCCTGTCCCTCCATGCCCTGCATGACCATATCGTTCATTTTTATATCCTTTCCGCCCTGGACTGGGTTGACGTGATTTCCGCCCTGTCGGCAAATATCAATAAAACCGTGCAGCTGGCGGAGAGCCTCTCCAACTGGCCCGGCAACAGCGCCAAGAGGTTCAAGGCGGTCCAGGAAAAAGTGCAGTCCCTGGTCGACAGCGGCCAGCTTGGACCTTTCGCCAATGGCTACTGGGGCCACCCGGCCATGATCCTGCCCCCGGAGGCCAACCTCATGGCGGTCTCCCATTACCTGGAGTCCCTGGACTATCAGCGCAAGGCCGATATGGCCCTGGCCATTATTGCCGGCAAAGATCCGCACCTGCAGAATATGTCGGTCGGCGGCGTGACGACGGCCATCAATATGGATAACGAAAACACCCTCAACATGGAACGCCTGTACTGGATCAAACAACTGATCGGGGAGGTCAGGGGGTTTATTCAGCAGGTCTACCTGCCTGATGTCATCGCCATCGGCGCCCTGTACAAGGACTGGCTCCAGTACGGGGCCGGGGTCACCAATTACCTGGCCGTGCCGGACATGGTTCTTGACACCAAGTCGGATTCCTTCGATCTGCCCGGCGGCACGATCATGGGCGGCGACCTGGGCACGGTCAAGCCCTTCAAGAGTTTTAAGGATCCATACTTCCGCGACAACGTCGTCGAGTGTATTGCCAGGTCATGGTATGACGGCGACTGGACCAGGTCTCCGTACAAGGAAGACACCATCCCCAAGTATACCGACTTCCAGGATAACGGCAAATACTCCTGGATCAAGGCTCCGCGTTTCCAGGGGCAGCCCATGCAGGTCGGTCCCCTGGCCCAGGTCCTGATCGGTTATGCCCAGGGGCATGCATTAACGAAAAAATACGTGGATGACGTCCTGGCCCGGATTTCCTCCCTGGCCAAGGTCAAGGTCGGCCCGGCCGTGCTGCAGTCCACACCCGGCCGCCATGTGGCCCGGGCCATCAGGGCGGCGATGCTTGCCGACCTGTCCCTCAAGCACTGGGACCTGCTGGTTGACAACATCGGCAAGGGCGACCTGGAGATCTTCAACAAGCCCACTTTCCCGAAGGGTGAACAACTGGGCTTCGGCTTCCATGAGGCCCCCAGGGGAGCGCTTTCCCACTGGATTGTCATTCAGGACGGCGTCATTAAGAACTACCAGTGCGTCGTGCCGTCAACCTGGAATGCCGGGCCCCGTGACGACAAGGACAAGCCGGGACCCTACGAGGCCGCCCTGGTGGGCAATCCCGTAGCGGAACCGGAAAAACCCCTGGAAGTCCTGCGGACCGTTCACTCCTTTGACCCGTGCATTGCCTGTGCGGTTCACATGCTGAACCCGCAGGGCCGGGAACTGGTCAAGGTCAAGGCTCTCTAGTGCCCATCCGGAAACGGTCTTTTTGCCCGATCTCGGCGTTATGCGAAAAAAATAATCCTCGGAATATCATTTATATGCCTGCGGTTATTTTTTTCGCATGCCTTGATCTCGAACAAAAATCCTCGTTTCTGAACGGACACTCCTCGTGCCCATCCGGAAACGCGTAAAGGAGGACAACATGCGCTATCAACAATATCTTGCCTGGTCCGTTCTGCTGCGGCTGTTTCACTGGAGTTTTGCGCTGTCCGTTGTGGTGCTGGTGACGACGGGATTCTATATCAACTTTCCCTGGACCAATACCATGCTTGAAGGCGGCCGTTCCTTTCCCGTGGCCACCATGTTCTATATTCATTTTATCGCCGCTTTTGTCTTTACCGCCGCCATCCTGGCCCGCCTCTATTTGCTTCTCTTCGGCAACCGGCAGGAACGATTCTGGGACTTTCTCCCCATAACCCCGAAAAACATTGCCAACCTGTTCAAAACCATTGCCAATTATCTGTACATCAGCGACAAATATGATCGCCGGCCGGGACACAATACCCTGGCGGGAACCTTTTACATCGTCACCTTCATCATGGCCCTCGTGCAGGTGCTGAGCGGTTTTTACATGCTCTATCCGGAAAACGTCGTCTGGCAGACCTGGGGCCTCTGGCTTCTTGGTCCGCTGCAGCATGCCCGTTATCTCCACTACCTGATCATGTGGTATTTTATCCTCTTTGCCTTTATCCATCTGTATATCGTGGTCTGGACCGATATCTGGCACAAGGAGGGATTGATCTCCTCCATCGTCAACGGCCGAAAGTTTACCCCCGATAAAAGCTGAAACAATGACCGGAGCAGGCAGCCCGCCCGCCTGCTCCTGAATTTTATCCTGAATCCGTGACGGCTTGAGAATATTCCAGGCAATATGTGGAATTTATTGCATTATTGACGAATAAATGCGTTTTATACTCTCTCTTCACCGCGCCGGACTGCGGTCCGCCCGATAACGGCGCATCTGCTGTGTTGGCAACAAAGTTGATATCACACCAGGATAATCAACATCGTTGCCGCCTTGCATCTGCACCATTCTCGAACGCTCACGGATTCAAATTTATGAATACATCACCTCCCATCGGCATTCTCGGCGTCGGCAATCTCCTCCTGTCCGACGAGGGATTCGGCGTCCATTTTATCAGATACCTGAACCGCCGTTATACCCTGCCCGATCAGGTGGCAATCCTTGACGGCGGCACGTCCGGCATCATGCTGGCCCCCTTTATCGAAGACGTTCGTCTGCTCTATGTTATTGATACGGTTGCCGTGGATGCGGAACCGGGTTCGATTCACTGTTTTTCGGAAGACGACGTGCGGGCCGGCAATATCCAGGCCAGGATGTCGCCGCACCAGGTCGGTTTGCTGGAAATTCTTGATATCTGCCGGTTGCGGGACAAGGCGCCGGAGCGGGTGCGAATGATTACCGTGGTCCCGGCAGACTTGAGAGTCGGCATTGACCTGTCCCCCCGGCTCAGGCCTAAGCTGGCCGAAGTTATGGCTACCTTGACCGATCTCCTGGCCAAGGAGAACGTCTTTCCGCAAGTGAAAGAGACCGTTGCCCGTGCATGAATTTTCTCTGGCCCAGGGGCTCTTCACGCAGCTCTTCCGGCTTGCCGAGCAGCACCGGGCGAAAAAAATCATCATCGTCCGGGTGGAGGTCGGCCAATTTGCCGGCATTGTCATCGATTCTTTTTCTTTTGCCTTTGAAATCCTGGCCCGGGAACGTAAACTGACCCGGGAAGCGGTTCTTGAAATCACGGAAATCAAGCCGCTCTGCAGTTGCCTTGACTGCGGCCATACTGTGCCGGCGGCCGACAACGTCCCTGCCGTCTGCGCGCAATGCGGCTCAAGCCGGCTGACCATAAGCGATGCTGACGACCTTATCCTGACTCAGGTTGAAATGGAGTAAAAAATGTGCGAATCCTGCGGTTGCAGTATTGATCATGAGCAGCAGACTACCAGGACAATCGACGTCTATGAGAGCCTGCTGGCGGCTAACACCCGGCAGGCCGGGGAAAACAGGCGCTCTTTCGAAACCCTCGGGGCGGTCGCCATCAACATGATCAGCGGGCCGGGGGCCGGCAAAACCACACTGCTTGAACATACCATCGAGCATCTCGGCAAGGAGCTGCGTCTCGGGGTCATTGAAGGGGACATCGAAACCGAGCGTGATGCGGCCAGGATCAGGAAAAAAGGAGCCCCTGTGGTCCAGATCACCACCGGCGGGGCCTGTCACCTTGATGCCCGGCTGGTTCATAAGGGTCTGCACCGGTTGCGGCATGAGAGCGGTATGGACCGTTTTGACCTGATCTTTATCGAAAACGTCGGTAACCTGGTCTGTCCGGCCACCTTTGACCTGGGCGAGCACGAACGGGTCGTGCTGGTCTCGGTTCCCGAGGGCTCGGACAAACCGGCCAAGTATCCCAAGGCCTTTCTCAGTTCCCAGCGTTTTCTCATTACTAAAACCGATCTCCTGCCTCATTTCGACTTCTCCATCGATGAGGCGAGGCGGGAGGCCCGGAAACTGAATCCGGCCATCCGGATCACGGAACTCTCCGCCACCGCCGGCGGTCAGGGATTTGAGGACTGGCTTCTCTACCTTCGGCAACTCCTGGGCGAGGCGGCGGCATGATTTTTGCTGCCGTTTTTATCTACAAACCACATCATGTAATAATTTTTACTTTTAAGGAGGGGGAAAAATGAAACACGTTGTGAGGATTGCCAGCATGGTGCTTGTCCTGTTCATGCTTGCAGCGACCGGCTGGTCAGGTCAAGCGGCGACCGGGGACCCGGGTAATTTCATGCCCAACCAGTTGATTATTGGTTTCAGGCCGGGACTGTCCAATGCCCGGATTAAAAGAATCGTGACCCGAATGGGCGGCCGGATCCTGGGCAGGGTAAATATGCCCCGGGTGAAAGCCCGGCTGGTCAGGATGCCGGCAAGCACGCAGGAAGAGATTGACGCCAATATTGCCGCCGTCAAAAAGACTGCCGCGGCCTATAAGGGAAAAATTTTATACGTCGAGAAGAACGGCATTGAGCGGGCGTTTCGCAGCATCGGCGATTCGAACATTTTAAGCCAGAGCGCTGATCCGCAGCTTGCGGATCAATGGGGATATTATGACACCGGCGCGAACACCATTCCTCTCCCGTCCAGGCGGGCGCCCACGGTGGCGGTGGTTGATACCGGTGTCGACTATAACCATCCGGACCTCAGGGGCAGGGTCATCAAGGGCCGGGATTTTGTCAACGGTGACAGAGATCCCATGGACGACAATGGCCACGGTACGCACTGCGCCGGCATTATCGCCGCCAATCCGGCCAACGGCTTCGGCATCTCGGGCATCTCGTGGAAAAGCAAAATTCTGGCCGTGAAGGTGATCGGTTCGGATGGCTGGGGTACGACCTTTGACGTGGTGCAAGGCATCATCTACGCAGCCAGAAAGGCCGGCGTCAAGGTCATCAGCCTGAGCCTTGGCGGAGAAGATTCACCAACCAAGAAGGCCGCCGTCCAGTACGCGGTCGTGACCAGAAAACGGCTGATCGTGGCCGCGGCCGGCAATAGTGACACAAATTCAACAACATCGAGTTATCCGGCCGCTTATGCCATAGATTTTCCCGGCCAGGTGCTCGCCGTGGCCGCCCATGGCAAGGATCACTGCAGGGCCTCTTTCTCCAATTATGGCAACTGGATTTCAATCAGTGCGCCGGGCGTGGATATTCTTTCAACCGTGCCGCCCAATCAAATCCGCAATCTAGCCGGCACTCCCTCTAATAGCGGCTACGGCGAGTGGAGCGGGACCTCCATGGCCACGCCGTTTGTGGCCGGGGCCGCCGCCGTCCTCTGGGCCGAGCATCCCAGATGGACCAACACCATGATCGGCGATCAGCTTATTGACCATTCGACCAAGAGTTTTGATCCGTTGAACCGGGACGGGACCTGCTGGCCGGCCGACGGTTCGACCTTTGGCCGACTGAACCTGCCGGCCGCCATGGAGGCGGGCGATCCCGCTACCTGCGGGTTTGGTGTCGTCGCCGGCACGGCGATGGACGCCGAAAGCGGCGAACCCCTGGCGGGGGCAACAGTTTACACCAAGTCCGGCCGCCGGATAACCGGCCGGGACGTGGTTCCCTGGTGGGGACAACTGACTGATCCTGACAATCAATCACTGCTCACGGAGGGTCCGGGGCTCTTTACGATAACCGCCTCGCCCGGCGGCAGCGACCAGGATCTGCACGTGGTCAAGAAAGGATATGCCAGGCCGGTATTTCACGATATCCCGGTCCCGGCGGACTGTACAAGCGTCAACGTGGGCGTGCTGCCCGTTCCCCCGAACAGGGGCAGGTACTTTGTCACCATTACCTGGACGGAACCCAATCCAACCGTGGCGGCTTACGACCTCTTGGCCTACCTCCCTGACAGTCAATACATCGGCTGGCTTGACTGGCTTGGGGCTAATGCATATTATAATCTGGGCGAAACAACCGCCTACCCCTGGGCTCGTTATTTCTGGGACAGCTATAGCACGACTTCCATTCTGCGAAGCCAGGCAGAGTCCATTCGCCTGGTCAAAACGCTCCCCGGCCAGACGGCAATATTTGTAAATGATTGGCAAAACAAGGCGGGCAGTACCCTTTGGAGTACCTCCGGCATACAGGTGTTCATCTATAAATGGTCCGGCGGCGGTTTAAAACTGGTGCAGCAGTTCTCGCCCGCGCCCGGTTCAGGTGAGTTCTGGTACATCGCCGATATCAGCGGCAATAAGCTCACCATACGAGATTTCCTGACCGACACGAGGCCCGGTTCAGGTTCATAGGCACAAAGCCTTAAAGCAACAGCTCTGCGGGCGGCGACGTGGCGCCGCCCGCAGACTTGAACGAAAAAAGGACCCGGGGCCGGAATTTTTCCGGTCCCGTTTTTTTCACATTTCACTCTTTCGCCGGGAAACGCCGTCTTGCAGTCCGCCCCCGGCGCTCGCTTCTCCCTCCGTTCAGCCCGGGTTCCCGCCGGCCTGGGAAAACAAGACTTTTTGAGCTTTAAACTTTCGCGGCAAATCAGTTTGTTAATCTTCAGTCGCCAGCCAGCGTTCTCCTGCTGATTCCTGCCGCCGCCATTCTGATGCCCCCAGCTTTTGCTTGCCTCAAATTGCAAAATATGCTTTATTTAGCAATTTGAGTCATGGAATTCCATAACCGTTATCCCGGGTCCATAACTTTCCCCTGCGTTTTCCATGTCCAAGAGAAGTTGCATAAATCCAACAACCTCTAACCATTTATGGCTTGACCAGGTGCGACCGCAGCCATAACGAACAATGAAAATCTCCACGGGCCCAAGCTTCGTCCGAGACGGTTTTCATATAAAGAACGAGCAAGGTGTGACCATTGAAAACTAAAATTTTAGTCGCCAACCGGGGCGAGATCGCCATCCGCATCATCCGGGCCATTCAGGAGCTGAAATTCGAGGCTGTTGCCATCTACGAGACACCTGATCACGAATCCCGGCATATCCGTATCGCCAACGAGGCCGTGTGGATCGGGGACGGACCCCGTGCCGATTATCTGAACATTGACCGGGTGATCAAGGCGGCCAAACGCGTCGGTGCTACCGCTATTCATCCGGGCTATGGTTTTCTGGCGGAGAATCCGGCTTTTGCCAGGGCCTGCGAAGAGGCGGGTATCATCTTCATCGGGCCGCCCTCCGATGTTGTTGAAAAACTGGGTAACAAGGTGACGGCCCGCCGGATTATGGCCGAGGCCGGGATCCCTATGGTACCGGGCACCAGCAACCTCCCGGCCGGCGACGCCGGACTTGAAGAAGCCCGGGCCTTTGCCCGGCGCTATGGTTATCCGCTGATGCTCAAGGCGACCGCCGGCGGCGGCGGCCGGGGCATCCGCCGGATTGAAAATGAAACCGAGCTGCATGAGCAGTACTCTATAGCCCGGACCGAGGCCCTGGCCGCCTTTAACGATGATTCCGTCTATATCGAAAAAGTCGTTATCAATCCCAAACACGTCGAGGTCCAGATCCTGGCCGATGCTTCCGGCAAAACGGTGCACCTCGGTACGCGGGACTGCTCGATCCAGCGGCGCAACCAGAAACTGGTGGAGATTGCCCCGGCCTTTCACCTTGCCCCCGACCTGGCGGAAGAAATCTGCCAGACCGCGATCAAGGCCGGCAAGGCGGCCGCCTATTTCAATGCCGGTACGGTTGAATTCCTGCTGGACAGCGACAACAACTATTATTTCATGGAAATCAACACCCGGCTGCAGGTTGAGCATACGGTCACCGAAATGATCACTGGTATTGATATTGTCCGGACCCAGATCAAACTGGCGCTTGGTAAAAAGCTCCTCTTTAACCAGGATGACGTCAAGCTTCGCGGTCATGCCATCGAGATGCGGATCAACGCCGAGGACCCGCAGAACAATTTTATGCCCGAGGGCGGAAAAACCCTCAGTATTTATCAATCACCCGGCGGCTATGGCGTCCGGCTGGACGGATTCTGCTACCAGGGGTTTACCGTGCCCGAAGTGTACGACTCCCTGCTGGTCAAGCTGACCGTCTTCGGCTGGTCCTGGAACGAAACGGTTCAGCGGCTGAAACGGTGCCTGGACAACTTTGTCATTGCCGGTCCCAAGACCACGATCCCCTTCTATAAAAACCTGGTACAGGAGCCGGATTTCCAAAACGGCGAATTTAATACTTCGTACCTGGACACCCATCAACAGCTCTTTGAATACAGGGAACAAAAAAGCGAAGCAAGCAAGCTGGCCCGCCTCATTGCCGAGATCCACCATAAAAAACAAAATATCTACGCGGCCTAGCGGAAAGTTCTGCGCCGGACACCGGCAGAAATAAAAAAACCGTTCGAGTGCGGCAGCCCACAGGTCGCACCTTAAATGCCTTGAGGAAGACTATGACACGAATAACAACAGCGATGAATCCAGCCCAGGTGCTTGATACCCTGCACCGGGCGGACGGATATTTCATCACCAACACGGCCCGGGACATGTCCCAGTCGGACTATAAAAACAGGATCCTGCTCCATACCGACCTGCTGGCTGCGCCTTCGCGGGATGCGGCGGGTTATTTTTCCCTGGAGATCACCGGCGGCGCGTCAGTCCACGTGGATATCCTGCGCAAACAGGTCGATCCCTTTCTCAAGCTGAAACTGCTCCGCGAACAGATGCCCGACACCCTGTTTCAGACCCTGTGCCGCGGCGTGAATCTCTTCGGTTACCGGCCCTATCCGCAGAATGTCATCCGTTTGACGGTCCGGGAGTTTGCCAAGTATGTGGACGTGTGGCGGACGTTCGATTTCATGAATCATGTCCCCAACATGCAGGCCGTGTTCGAGGAGGTCGCCAAGGCCGGCAAAATCAACGAGCCCTCGATCTGTTTTTCCACCGGCCCGGAGCATACCGATCAATTCTATGTCGCCAAGGTCAAGGAAATCATGGCCGTGACCGGGGACGAAATTATCCTCTGCATCAAGAATCATGGCGGCCTCGGCACTCCCAAGCGGATCGGCGACCTGGTCGATGCCATCAAACAGGCCTATCCCGAGCTGATCATCCACTACCACGGCCACAATACCGACGGCAACGATATCGGCAGGATCACGGCGGCCGTCCTGAACGGGGCCACCATCGTCGATGCCTCGGACCATGCCTTCAACGGTTTCTACGGCCCGCCGCCGATCCTGAGCGTCATCCAGACCCTCAAGGATTACGGTAAAACCGCTATTGACATCAACGAGGACGCGGTCATCGAGACCTCGGAAACCATCCATGACCAGCGGCCGTACTACGAACAGTTCGAGGCGCAGATCAAGGGCTTCCTGCCCACCGTCCAGATCCACAAACTCCCCGGCGGGGCCATGGGCAGCAGCCTGGAACAGGCCGCCAAGGGTGGTTTCCTAAACAAGATGCCGGATATCCTGCACCACGAATTGCCGCGGGTGCAGAAAGAACTCGGCAACTGGTGGAGTGTCACTCCCGGTTCGCAGATTCTCTGGACCACCGCGGTCGGCAATGTCCTGGACGGCGAGCGTTACGGCAATCCATCCGGTGACCTGAAAAACCTGCTGCTGGGTAAATATGGCCCGTTCCCCTTCTATTCGCCGGCCGACTGGATATATGAAAAGGTCTTTGGCCCTGACTGGAAAGAGATCCTGGAGAAAGAGGGCGGGATCCTGGAAATCGAGGACATGGATATCGACCAGGAACGGCGCACCCTGGCCGAACGGCTGGGACGTGAACCGACGGAGCAGCAGCTGGTCACCTTCCTGCAACACCCGAATGACGCGGTGGAGTTTTTCAAGTTCGAGGAAAAATTCGGCAAATCGTATGTGCTGCCGCCGTCAATTTTTCTCCGTCGCGGCGGCTTCGCCCTCGGCGAGACCCTGGTTTTTCAGGATCACACCGGCAAGGAGCACCTGATTGAAATCGGCCCCGAACAGCAGGACAAAAAAGGCGAGACCACCATTTACCTCAATGTCGACCACCATCAGCAGATTTTTGTTTTTGCACCGGAACAGCAGGCGGGAACAAAGGTCAAGGTCAGCCTCTCCAAGGAGGAGATTGCTGGCCTGGCCAAGGCCGGGGACATCCGGGCCGGTTTTTCCGGGAATGTCTGTGAGATCAGTGTCGAGGCCGGTCAGGACGTGGCCGTAGGCGACCGGGTGGCCATTCTTGAGGCCATGAAAATGCAGACCCCGGTGGTCAGCGAGGTAGCGGGGAAGGTCGTAAAAATCTCCGCTAAAGTGGGCCAGGCCCTACAGCCTGGTGACAAAATATTGAAAATCGACCCTGAAAAAGAATAAACCCCTGGATACGTTACCGGGCGGACCGCAGTCCGGCGCGGTGAAGACCAGGAAATGCGTTTATTCGATATATAATGCAATAAATTCCGCATATTGCATGGAATAGCGCCTCAAGCCGTCACGGATTCAGGTAGCAGGTTCGTATCCCTGGTTAGTGTTCGTCCTTCTCCTGGCGGGAAGAAAACACCGGCCGGTTAAAGCCGCCCCTGGCAAACCAGGGCCGGGTTACATCAATCCCGGCGAGTTCCACGATCATCACCTCGATAATCAGGTATACCCTGGTGTCCTTGCGTACACATCCGGTCAGGGTCTCGCCGTGATGTCCCAGGGCCGCGTGCAGGTGGATAAGCGGTTCGCCCTCGCTCCAGAATACACTGCCGACGCCGATGACTTCCCGGACCGTGCCGACATGCTGCCATATCGGCTCAGGCGGCATCACCGGTTCCCTGGGGCCGATTACCACGCCGGCATTTCTCAGGCCGCCGATGATCTGCAGCCAGGCGCAATGAATCTGTTCCTCTCGGACAATCCCGGTTATGCCCTCGAGCAAATCGTCACCATCATCAAAACGGGCATAAAAAACCCGCCCCGGGGTTCCTGACTGATATTCCATAGTTCTTCTCTGTTTGCTTTGCGCCCCTTGCGGGACCGTTCAATGCCGGGAATCCATCGCAGGTTAGCCAACCAACTCAACTATATGTATTATTTACCGACTAACTGTAAGCCATCAGGGGTGCCCCAGATTTGCGCAGTCGTGTCTGTCCGCTATAGCCACTCTATGTGGTCAGACGCGACCGCGTGAAGATGGGGTATCCCTGATGGCTTACTAATGCCGGTAATGAAGCCGTTCCTGGGCCGCGCGTAAAAGCCGGAAGATCTCCCGGCTGTGTCTGCGGTTGCGGGTCCCGGCATAGAGCCAGGCCAGGCGAATCAGGGCCTTTTGGTCGATGCCGGGAAATTGCTCTCCCATCTGTCCGGCAACCAGGCTCGGCCAGTCCTCTTCCCAGTCCGTCTGCTGCTCTTTCGCTGCCTGTCGCTGCTCAATGGCCTCGTTGAGAAGGGCATCGCGCAAATATTCTATCTCGTGGAATTCCTTTTTTTCCTGCAATGCCGGCCCCTGGCGCCGGGACAGGAAATTATACAGTTCTTCAAGGGTTTCGTCCTGTTCATTCCGCAAAATTTTGGTTATGTATTTGAGCAGCCGTTTGCCGGCCCCGCCCCGCAGAGACGACGCTTCCCGCAAAAGACTGCGAATCTCGTCATTGCATGGAATCGTTTTCTGCACGGCGGCTGGCAGTCGCGACAGCGCCTCGACCAGTTTCTCAAGCTGTTTGGCCCGGCGCTTCAGTTCCGATCTGCTCGGTTGAATGACCATAGACGATTCTCTTTCACTTTTTAGCGACAATTATTATTTTAATGATAAATTGTTGTCGTTACGTTAATGACAAGGCTCAGGCAGGAGCAAAGCCGGAACCCGTGTCATGTCAAGTGGACAAATAACGCAAGATTGCGAAGTAATTTGGTGTTCCGGCAAGGCACGGAGAAGGCGCATAGCAACGCTATGTAACTGAAGCCGCAACACAGCAGGAACGTCAAAGGACGAGCAAGATGCGACAGTTGGCGCTTGACAGGACACTAAGTATAATACAAAAGCATTACTGCTTGGCAACCCTTTTTCAATGGAGCTTCCCATGACATCAGCTAAAACCTTCACCATAACCCAGCCCACGCAGATTCACTTCGGCGTCGATATCATCAAGACTCTTCCCCTGGTCATTGAACAGCTTGGCTGCGCCAGGCCCATGGTGGTCATTGATCCCGGCCTGCAAGCGGCCGGTCTGGACCGGAACGTTACCGCGCCTCTCGAGGAAGCCGGGCTCGCCGTTACCCTCTATACCCGGGTCGATCCCGAACCCGGACTGCGGCTGGCCGACCGGGGTGCGGAGGTGGCCGGAGAAAACAAGTGCGACTGTGTCGTCGGCGTTGGCGGCGGTTCGGCCATGGATGTGGCCAAGGCCATAGCCATTCTTCTCACCAACGGCGGTAAGGCCGTCGACTACCTGGGACTGGGCAAAATCACCAAACCCGGCGTACCCAAAATCATGGTGCCGACCTCGGCCGGCACCGGCTCCGAGGTCACCTTTACCGCCGTGTTCATCAATGAAGAGACCGGCTCCAAGGGCGGCATGAACGGCGATTACCTCTATCCGGACGTGGCCCTGCTCGACCCGGCCCTGACCCTCAGCCTGCCGCCGCATGTAACCGCGACAACCGGTATCGACGCCCTGACCCATGCCTTCGAAGCCTATACCTCGGTACAGGCCCATCCGGTTTCCGAGATGTATTCTCTGGAGGCCATTGAACTTATCGCGGCCAACATCAGGACCGCCTACGCCGACGGCAGAAATATGGAGGCCCGCGCCAATATGCTGCTGGCCAGCCTGCTTGGCGGCAAGGCGCTGGCCATGGCCGGGGTCGGGCTGGTCCATGCCATGGCTTATCCCCTGGGCGGTTTGTTCGGGGTTCCGCATGGCCTGGCCAATGCCGTGCTCCTGCCTTACGTCACCGAATACAACCTGATCGGCAACCTGCGGAAGCATGCCGACCTGGCCGCCATTCTCGGCTATGAAACAGAGAGCCTGCCGCTGCGGGAAGCGGCCGACCTGGCTGTCGAGGGCCTGTATCAGCTTAATATGGATCTGGGCATTCCGGAAACTCTGGCGGAACTGGATATCCCGGCAGACAGCATCCCGGAAATGGCGGATATTGCCCTGACCGTCGCCAGGCCGGTGGAAAACAATCCCCGCCAGCCGTCGCGCGATGATATCATCGCCATTTATGAGAATGCCATGGAAGGATGAACAGCAGCACTACGGCCGGGAGGCAGGGGCGGGAAGGAGATGAAATGCCGTGCCGCCGGGGCAGTCCGGGCGGTCTACTCGTTCAAGAGAGAAACAACGTGATCCCAGATCCGCTCCGCGGTCTGCTCTTTGGACAAAAGCGGCAGGGTTGAGCTGCCGCTTTTGTCAATGAGCGTGACCTGGTTGGTGTCCGCGTCAAAGCCGGTCTCCCGGCCGCAGATATCGTTGACAACGATCAGGTCGAGATTTTTGTCGTGCAGCTTTCTGGTCCCCTCGCTCTCGTGATCATGGCTCTCGGCGGCAAAGCCGACCAGGATCTGCCCGGGCCGGCGCTTACGGCCCAGTTCGGCCAGGATGTCAACATTGGCAACAAGATCAATGGCTTGTGTCCCGGTCGACTTCTTGATCTTCCGGGGCTCGCTCCGGGCCGGGCGAAAGTCAGCCACGGCGGCGGCTTTGATGATGATTGAGGCCCGATCGCGCAAACGCATCACCTGTTCGTGCATTTCCCGGGCGGTATTCACGCGGAAGAGTTCAACCCCGGGCGGCGGTTCGAGGGCGACCGGGCCGGAAACCAGAGATACCTGCGCCCCCCGTCTCCTGGCGGTGCGGGCCAGGGCATAGCCCATCTTGCCCGAAGAGCGGTTACTGAGATAACGGGCCGGGTCAAGGGGTTCCCTGGTCGGACCGGCAGTTACCAGAATGTGCTGGTTGCGCAGATCGTCCGGGGCAAAGCAGCTCAAGAGGGTTTCGCGGACGCCGTCCCATTCGGGCAGACGTCCCGGCCCCTCCGCACCGCAGGCCAGTACGCCTGAATCAGGTTCGACCACGACATAACCAAGTTCGCGCAGGCGGCGCAAGTTGTCCTGGGTGGCCGGATGGGTGAACATCCCGGAGTTCATGGCCGGGCAGACGACAACCGGTTTGCCGGCAGCCGCGAGCACGGTCGTGGTGAGGAGATCATCGGCCAGACCATGGGCCAGGCGGGCAATGGTATGGGCCGTGGCCGGAGCAATCAACAGGGCATCGGCCTCGGCCGCGAGCGTGATATGGGACATCACCTGCCGGGGGTCGTCAGAGAAGAGCTCCACATACGCCGGCCGGCCCGACAGGGCGGTAAAGCTCAGTTTGGAGACAAACCGGGTGGCGGCCCTGGTCATGACCACGGTAACCCGGGCCTCTTCCTTGACCAGAAACCGAACCCATTGCGCCGCTTTAAAGGCGGCAATGCCGCCGGTCACCCCGAAAAGTATCTTGCGCCCCTGCACCGCCGGTCACTATTTATCGACCGCCTCGCCGAAGGGGTTCAGCCCGGCGGCGGCGGTCTTGTCAATGGTGACATAAAGGGTTACCTTGGTCTTGCCCAACATGCCGAACCTGCTGCTGGAAATAACCATCATGCAGGTCTTGTGCGGTTTGACAAAGGCAAGAAGGATATTCTTTGAAGTCGACTCGCCGACCAGCTTCCACTTGTTATCCTGCATGGAGCTGACCAGGTAATCTTTCAGGGAAAGGACATCGACACGGCCTTCATAACACCAGATGCCGCCGTTAAACGAAGCGGTTTTAATGGTCATGGAGGCGTCGCGGTCCCAGGTTAATTCGGTCGGCAGCTCAATATCCTGCAAGCCGCCGGCAAAACCGGATATCTGCGGTACCGCCCCCTGCGCGCCGGCAAGGTTGGCCTTCGAGCTGCAACCGGCCAGGACAAACAGGCCGGCACAGAGCAGAAGCAGGGCGACACGGGTGTCTCTCGTCCAATTTTTCATTCCTGATTTCCTCCGATTTCTTTGAGAATAAAGTCAGCAAGCGGTTTACGTTGAGACTGCTGATTTCGGTGCAGCGGATGCCCCAGGGCCATAACCGCCATGAGATCATACTGGTTGTCTAGTTGCAGTATGGCATTGACCTGGTCCTTGTTCTGCAGAATCTGGCCCAGCCAGACCGCGCCCAGCCCAAGCTCTTCCGCGGCCAGCAGCATGTTCTGCATGCAGGCCCCGGCAGATTGATGATCCTTGACCGCATTATACATGACCCTGGTGTCCAGGTAAACGACAATAAGGGCGGGCGCGGCCAGGATGACGGGGGCGGAACTCGTCTGCCGGGCCAGTTGCTCCCGAATTTCCCGGTCCCGGACAATAACGAAACGCCACGGTTGGTTGTTCAGGCCGGACGGCGCCCAGATTCCGGCGGTAACAATGCGGCGCAGAAGGTCCGCTGCTACCGGTTCCCCGGTAAATTCCCGGATACTGCGCCGGTTCCTGATGGCATCCCGTACGGGGTTGTTCATAGGCTCTCCGGATTATCTAGTGCCCATCTAGAAACGGTCTTTTTGCCCGATCTCGGCGTTATGCTCAAAAAATAATCCTCGGAATATCCGGCCTACGGCTATTTTTTTCGCATGCCTTGATCTCGAAAAATCCTCGTTTCTGGACGGATAGGGCACTGTTTGCTGGTTCCAAGCGTATCTTGTAAAGAGATCCGCACTTTTTGTCAACAGCCATTCACCTGAATCCGTGAGCGTTCGAGAACGGTACAGATGCAAGGCGGCAACGATGTTGATTATCCTGGTGTGATATCAACGAGTTGCCAACGCAGCAGATGTGCCGTTATCGGGCGCCCCGCAGGGCGGCGCGGTGAAGAGTATAAAATGCATTTATTCGTCATATAATGCAATAAATTCCGCATGTTGATGGAATATCACCTCGAGCCGTCACGGATTCAGAATTCAGACTGGTCCTCTCCTCGACGCATTGTGTATTGCGAATGAGTGTTGATTCTGGTATGAGAGGTGCCGGGGTAAAATCATGACCAATACCAAAAAAAATCCACCGCAACTTCCACCTGATGCGAAACTAATCGACACCCACTGTCATCTTGACATGGCTGCCTATGACCTTGACCTGGAGGCGGTCGTTCATGCCGCGGCCGCCCTCGGGGTCGCCCAGATTATCGCCATCGGCATCGATTGGCCCAGTTCGGCCGCGGCCGTGAAAATCGCCGGCCGTTTTCAGGGCGTTTTTGCCGCCGTCGGCATCCATCCACATCAGGCGGCCGAGGCCGGTGATGACGACTATGCGCGCCTGGCCGCTCTGGCGGAAAAGCCGGAAAACAAGGTCGTCGGTTATGGCGAGATCGGTCTTGACTATGCAAAAAACTACGCGCCCCGAGCCCTGCAGATCAAAGAGTTCACCCGGCAGCTCGGACTTGCCCGCGAGCTCCAGCTGCCGGTCATCATCCATGACCGGGATGCCCACGATGACACCATGCGGCTTCTCCGGGAGGCCGCTCCTTTCCCTGCCGGCGGCGTGATGCACTGTTTTTCCGGAGACCGCGAACTGGCCCGCCAGGTCCTTGACCTGGGATTCCATATCTCCATCCCCGGCATCGTCACCTTTAAAAACGCCGAAACGCTCCAGCAGGTGGCCGCCGATATCCCCCTGGAGCGCATGCTGCTGGAGACCGACGGCCCTTTCCTGGCCCCCGTCCCCTGGCGGGGCAAACGCAATAAACCGGAATATCTTCTCCATACGGCGCAAAAGATCGCTGACCTGCGCAATATTTCACCGGCCGAAGTCGCCCGCCGGACGAGCGACAACGCCAGGGCCCTTTTTCGCCTGGGACCGGCAGGGGCAGCGGCATGATTTGCGCCAAGCTCCAGGTGATACGGCAACAAATTGCCGAGGCGGCAGGGCGAAGCGGCAGGAATCCCGACGATGTCCGACTGCTTGCTGTTTCAAAACGGCAGGGGCTCGAGAAAATCCGGGAGGCCTTTCAATGCGGCCAGCTCCTTTTCGGCGAAAATTATCTCCAGGAGGCCAGGGATAAAATCGCCCGGCTGGACCCGGCAATTTCCTGGCATTTTATCGGCCACCTGCAGAGCAACAAGGCCAAGACGGCCGTCGAACTCTTTCAGATGGTGGAGACCGTGGACCGGCTGAAGATCGCGCAGGCCCTTGATAACCATGCGGCCGCGCTCGGCAGATGTCTCGACATTCTCATTCAGGTCAATATCGGGCGTGAAAAGCAGAAATCAGGCGTCGAGCCGCAACATGCCGGACAACTCATTCAGGAGGTCGGCAAACTCACACACCTGCGGGTGCGGGGCTTGATGGCCATGCCCCCCTACGCCGCTTCTCCCGAAGAATCGCGGCCTTATTTCAAAGCACTTAAAAACCTGGCCGGGCAGTTTACGGCAGCAGGTTTGTTTTCGCCGGATTCGCCGGTGGAACTGTCCATGGGCATGTCTGGAGACTTTATCGTCGCGGTGGAAGAAGGGGCGACCCTGGTCCGCGTGGGAACGGCCCTTTTCGGTGAACGGGCCGGGTGACGATGAACTTTTTCCTGAAGATTCTTACCGGAACGGGAAAATAATTTTTGAGGTACTCATAAGGAGACTGCATGAAAATTACCATGATCGGAACAGGGTATGTCGGCCTGGTTACCGGGACATGTTTTGCTGAATTCGGCCATCATGTCACCTGCGTTGATAAAATCGAGGACAAAATCGAGCGGCTGAAAAACGGCGAGATTCCCATTTACGAGCCGGGCCTTGACACGCTGGTGAATAAAAATGTTGCAGAAGGCCGGTTGTGTTTTACCACGAATATTGCCGAGGCCATTCCCGAGGCCGAAGCCATTTTCATTGCCGTGGGGACTCCCTCCAGCAGAAGGGGCGACGGCTATGCCGACCTGACTTATATTTACGAGGCCTCGAAAGAAATCGCCGGGTACCTGCGGGGTTACACGGTTATTGTCGACAAGAGTACCGTGCCGGTGGGCACGGCCCGGCAGGTTGCGCGTATTATCAGGAAAGAAAACCCGGCGGCGGATTTCGACGTGGCCTCCAATCCCGAATTTCTGCGGGAAGGCGCGGCCATTGCCGACTTCATGCGGCCGGACCGGGTCGTTGTCGGGGTCGAATCGGAAAAGGCCGGCCAGGTCATGCAGGAAATCTACAAACCTCTCTATCTTATCGATACCCCCATTGTCCGCACGACCATCGAGACTGCCGAACTCACCAAGTATGCCGCCAATGCCTTCCTGGCGGTGAAAATCAGTTTTATCAATGAAATAGCCAACGTCTGCGAGTCGGTCGGCGCGGATGTAACGGCCCTGGCCAAGGCCATCGGCATGGATGGCCGGATCGGCGGCAAATTTCTCCATCCCGGCCCCGGTTACGGCGGTTCCTGCTTCCCCAAGGACACGCTGGCCCTGATGCGTATTGTTCAGGAGCATGGCGAACACATGCGTATCGTCGAAGCCGCGATTGAAGTCAATGCGGCGCAGAAGGCCCGCATGGTCAAGAAAATCCGGGATATGCTGGGTGGTTCGGAGGCGGGGAAAACCATTGCCGTGCTCGGCCTGACCTTTAAGCCGGAGACCGACGACATGCGTGATGCGCCGGCTGCCACCATTCTGCCGGCGCTCCTGGAAAAAGGGGCCCGTATCAGGGCCCATGATCCCAAGGGCATGGCAGAGGCAAAAAAATATCTTCCCGCCGGGATCGAGTATGTTGAAGACGCTTACGAGGCCTGCGGCAATGCCGACGCCGTGGTCCTCATGACCGAGTGGAACCAGTATCGCGCCCTGGATCTCGACAGAATTATCGAAATCATGAGACAACCTGTTTTCATCGACTTACGAAATGTCTACGAACCGGAAAAAATGAAATCCCTGGGATTTCATTACACGGCCGTGGGGCGGAGATAAAAAAATGGAGAAACCGGGAGGCTTCCCGTCCAGGACGGGAGCAACCTCGACGGTCCTACTTTCGGCGCGAAGCGCGTTTGGCGGCCTTCAGCGGGTTAATCCGGACCGTGACCGTTTTGATTTCCGGCTTGGCATGGGTGGCGAAATTACACATCCCCATCCGCCACTTGGCATCGGGACTCACATATGTTGTACAGAATCGAACGCTGTTTTCTTCAACAATACGTTCACAACCCTCACATTTATCAACAACCGGCTGAAATGCCATTTCGGCATATTTCATTGCTCTATTGGCCTGCATAATGCCAACCTCCTGAAAAAATATTACATTTCACTTGAATCGGGAAAGAATCTCCCCTAGAATACTATTAATTGTCTTGATCTCTTCCCACTTTACGAAGAAATGATTTTATAAAGATAATTTAAAGAACTGTCAACAAAATATATCCTTGGATCCGTGAGCGTTCGAGAACGGTGCAGATGCAAGGCGGCAACGGTGTTGATTATCCTGGTGTGATATCAACGAGTTGTCAACGCAGCAGATGCGCCGTTCTCGGGCGGACCGCAGGGCGGCGCGGTGAAGACCATAAAATTCATTTTTTCGGCAATAATGCAATAAATTCCATGTATTGCCAGGGATATCACCTCAAGCTGTCACGGATTCAGGATATCGTATCAGTTCACCAGGGGCAACAACCTCGGGAGTACTCAGCTCGTACAAAATATCCGTGATTCATTGTCCAGAGCCGTCGAAATTTTATAGGGAGAGTTGCTGATGCCTGTATATATTTGGAAAGGGATAAATTCTTACGGTGAAAAACGAAAAAGTCAGCTGGAAGCGGTAGATGAGGCCGCGGCCAGAGCGCAACTGAAACGGATGCGCATTGACATCCGGTCGATCAAGGAAAAGCCGAAAGATCTCTTTGCGAATATCCCTCTTTTCCAGCCCAAGGTAACCGGTAAGGATATTGTTGTCCTCACCCGCCAGCTTTCAACCATGATTGATGCCGGTCTCCCCCTGGTTCAATGTCTGCAGATTCTCAGCAAGCAGCAGGATAACCCGACATTCAAAAGAGTTTTAACCGAACTGGTAACCGATGTCGAGTCAGGAACGACCCTGGCGGACTCCATGCGCAAACATCCCAAGGTCTTTGATAAGCTTTACGCCAACATGATTGAAGCCGGGGAACTGGGCGGTATCCTGGATACGATCCTCTCACGCCTGGCCACCTTCAAGGAAAAGTCCATGTCCCTGAAGAAAAAAATCAAGGGGGCCATGACCTATCCCGTCATCTGCCTGTCGATCTCGATCCTGATCCTGGTCGTCATCCTGGTTTTCGTCATTCCCGTATTTGTTGAGATGTTTTCCAGCATGGGGGCGGCACTGCCGACGCCCACGCTGATTGTGGTCAACATGAGTAATTTTGTAAAATCGAATTTTATCTTTATCATTATTGCCGCCTTCGTGGTCTTTGTGATCTTTAAAAAAATATACAGTACCGAAAAGGGCCGCTACCGGATAGATTCCTTTGCCCTCAACGCTCCCGTTGCCGGTCCTCTTATCCGTAAAGTCGCCGTCGCAAAGTTCACCAGGACTCTGAGCACCATGCTGCAAAGCGGGGTGCCGATTCTTGATGCCCTCCAGGTCGTTGCCAAAACGGCCGGCAATAAAGTCATCGAGAGAGCGGTGCTCCGCGTCGCGGACAGTATTGCCGAGGGCCGCCCCATCGCCGAACCTCTGGAGGAAACCGGGGTGTTCCCGAACATGGTGGTGCAGATGATTAATGTCGGTGAATCGGTCGGCGCCCTGGATACCATGCTGGAAAAAATTGCCGATTTCTACGATGAAGAGGTGGATCAGGCCGTGGAAAACCTGACCGCCATGATCGAGCCGTTTATGATGGTCTTCCTTGGCGGCATGATCGGCGGCCTGGTGGTCGCCATGTATCTGCCTATTTTCAAAATGGCGGGAAATGTTTAAACGTCTCCTCGTCTCAGGGGAAGACGAATTCGACCTCAAAACCGGCGTGCCGTCATTTTCTTTCCCGATCGGTATTGACAATAACGACAAAAATCATAACATTAGAAGCAAAGGGTTCATTTAACAGTGGCGCCAATCCATTCAGTAACACCATGGAGGTTTATCGATCATGACCCTGACAAAAGCCGACCTTGTCCAGCAAGTGTACAAGACTCATCCCTCTCTGACCAAGGCCCAGGCCACCGACTCGGTTGAGGCCTTCCTGTCACTTGCCAAAACAGCCCTGATCAGCGGCAACGATCTGCTCCTGAGCGGTTTCGGCAAATTCAATGTTAAGGACAAGAAATCACGACGCGGCAGAAATCCGCAGACGGGTGACGAACTGACCTTGAACGCCCGGCGGGTCGTTACCTTTAAACCATCGGGGATTCTCCGTTCCCGGATCAACGCCGACTGATCCGGGCCAGCTCTTCGATCAACCGGGCGCCACCTAGGTGGCGCCCGGTTTTTTTGCCCGTCTCCCGCTCCGGCCCCCTGTTAGACAGTGTCCTCTTCCGAGCCCATGCCTGTTGCCGACTGTCAATCCCTCCATCTTGATCCAGCGGCGCTGAATCTCGAGGATATGACGTTTAATCTCCGCCCCTCTGGCCATGCGGAGCCCGATGCCAACCTGATCGAGAGTGTCCGGCAATTCGGGATCCTATGCCCCCCCCTGGTTCAGGAACAGCCCGCTGGCGGTTTTCTGGTTGTTTCCGGCAAAAAAAGAATCCGGGCGGCTCGGCGTCGCCCCGCAACCGGGAAGATTATCTGCCTGGTCGCCCCGCATGATATCCCGGCCTTTTCCCTGTTTTCCCTGCTGCTGCACCATGCGCTCCTCGGCGGCCAGCTCAGCGTGATCGAACAGGCCAACTTTTTCCGCAAAGCCTTAAACCGGCTGCCTATGGCCCGAGCCCTTCCCCTGCTGATCCCTCTCGGCTATAAGGCGCAAAAGTACAAGATAGAGGAACTGCTCAACTTCCTGTCCCTGGACCCCTCGGTCATAACTGGTCTGCATCGGGGCACGATTCAGCCCAAAAGCGCGCAAAAGATGCGGCAGTTAGCGCCGGACGACCAGCAGGAACTGGCGCGGCTCATCATGGAGTTCCAGCTCGGCGGCTCAAAACAACACAAACTAATTGACCAGAGCATTGACTTGATGATGCGCCACGAGAGATCTATGCGGGAAACCATTGCGCACTATCGGCGGGAGAATAAAGAAAGAAATCAAGACAATAAACCGCAAGAGGCGGCATCTTTTCTTCGCTGGCTGTTCGAGAAATGCCACCCCGAAAGCGTTACCGCCGAGACCGAATTCAAACGCTTTGCCGCCGAGCTTGAAGTGCCGCCGAAAATCAATGTCGATCATACCCGCTCTTTTGAAGATGACACCGTGGTCCTGTCGCTGTCTTTTGCCGACCGGTCGTCTTTGCTGAAGGTCTGGCCCGAAATCAGAACCATCATGACCACCGGTACCCCGGATTTCGCAACAGATCCCCAAAGGTGAATAATCCATGCTATGCCCCCTTGCCGGATAAAAAAAATCAGTCGATCACCATTCTCCCTTTTCTCTCGATCCTTACTTGGGAGCACCTACTCCTTGCACAAAAAAAAGGAAGAAGTATACTCGCTACGTTCGCATGTTTTCGTTAGAATACTGAAGCGTTACTAACTTTTACCCCTGAGCATAAGGATATTCTCATGAAAAAAACACTCGTACTCTGCTTCCTGCTCCTGTTACCGGCCGGGCTTTACGCCGGCTCGCCGCCGCCGACGACGCAGTCCGGTTCCCTTGACTGGTCCGTACTGACAACCTGGAAGATGGCCACCAAACCCCTGGCTTTTGTCCAGACTCTTGACAACCGGCGGGTGTATGTGCTCGGTGCGGACAGCAAGGTCCATATCTTTTCTTCCGCCAACGGCAGAGAGCTGGGGGCCATCCCGGTCGACAAGGCCGTGACCGCCATTGACATCGCCCCCAGAGGCGAGCGGCTTTACCTGCTCAATCCCAAGGATAAAACCTTTACCAGCATTGCCGTCGATTTCACGGTCCATATTGACGTCACCGGCTCCCCGTTTCTCGGCAATGCCAAGGCCCCCGTCACCCTGGTACTCTTTTCCGATTTCCAATGTCCATATTGCCATAAGCTCCAGCCACTTCTGCACCAGGTGCTCCAGCGCAACCCGAACACGGTAAAGATAGTTTTCAAGAATCTGCCGCTGCCCATGCACAAGATGGCTCAACCGGCCGCGCTGGCCGCGCTGGCCGCCCAGGCCCAGGGTAAATTCTGGCCAATGCATGATGCGCTTTTTGCTCTTGACAAGTTGAGCCCGGAGACCATCAATGGTGCGGCCCAGAAAATCGGCCTGGACATGGAACAATTCAAAAAAGACCTGGGCAGCCAAAAGATCAGAGAAAAACTGACAAAGGACCTGATCGACGCGGACCGGGCCGAAGTCCACGGGACGCCCACCCTGTTCGTCAACGGCCGGCTGGTGCGTAACCGCAGCTTTCAAGCCGTACAGCTGATGATTAACCATGCCCTGGCCCAGGTAAAGAAGGGAGCGACAAACTGACTTGAAACCGTCCGCCGCCCTCAACCGCCAGGTCTCCAGGAAACTGGAATTTTCGGACAATTCAGCCGGCCAGGTCCTGTTCGGCGACTTGAACCGGAACCTGCACACTGTCGAGCAGGCCACGGGAGTGGTGATTAACGTCCGGGGGAATGCCCTGCAGATCACCGGCCGCAGTCACGCCGTCGAGCTTGCCGGAGCCCTTTTTGAGCAGCTGTATGACCTGATCCGCCAGGGCCATCCCGTTTTTACCCAGGATATCGCCTTCGGCCTGAAGATTCTTGAGTCATCACCCGGGGCCCGGCTCCGGGAAATTTTTCTGGACAAGGTGTACATCACCTCGAGAAACAGGGTCATCTCCCCCAAGAGTATCAACCAGAAAGGCTATATCGATGCCATGCGCCACAACGATATTGTTTTCGGCATCGGCCCGGCGGGCACCGGCAAAACCTACCTGGCCGTGGCTATGGCCGTTTCGGCGCTGGCCGGGGAGCAGGTTCGTTCCATTATTCTGACCCGGCCGGCGGTTGAGGCCGGTGAAAAGCTGGGTTTCCTGCCCGGGGATATGGCCCAGAAGGTCAATCCCTATCTGCGGCCGCTCACCGATGCCCTGAACGAGATGCTGGGCCAGGACCGCAGCCAGGATCTGATCGAGAGGGGCATTATAGAAATCGCCCCGCTGGCCTTCATGCGGGGCCGGACCCTGAACAATGCCTTTGTCATCCTTGATGAAGCGCAGAATACCACCAGGGAACAGATGAAAATGTTCCTGACCCGGATCGGTTTTGATTCCCGCGCCGTGGTCACCGGCGATGTGACCCAGATCGACCTGCCCGGCTCCCGGCAATCCGGCCTGATCGAGGCCCGGCGGATCCTCAGGGGCGTCAAGGGCATCCATTTCAGTTTTTTTGCCAAAACGGATGTCGTGCGCCACCCGTTGGTTCAGGAAATTATCAGGGCTTACGAGAAAAAGGGATCATCCCGGCCGGGCGCTGATGGGTCCGGGGCGGACAGGGGAAAGGGATGATGCAAAAGTCCGGGGATTCAATCCGTCCCGGCCCCGGGATATAGAGTGGCGTCGTCATGTCGGTTAATCTTTCATTCACGCACGATAACGAAACCCGGCCCGTCAGCCGCGACCTGCTGGTAAAGCGGGCTGCCTGGTTGTTGCGGCGTCTGGACCAGGCGGATAAAGATGTCAGTATCGTGCTCATGGGTGACCGGGACATGGCATCCTACAACAGCAGGTACCGTCAGCGGCCGGGGCCGACCAACGTCCTGTCTTTCCCCGCCGGCCCGCCACCCGGCCAGCCGGCCATCGCCCTGACGGAACATGAAATCGGCGACATCCTGATTTCAGTCGATACGGCCGCCAGGGAAGCACAAAACAATAACACCACACTGCATGACCGGATTACCGAGTTGATGATTCACGGCCTTCTGCACCTGCTGGGATATGACCATGAACGTTCGGAAGAAGAGGCTTGGGTCATGTGGGACAAAGAACAGGAACTTTTTCGAGAACTTAAATGTTACAGGAGTAGCACCATGGCACAACTTGCGATCAATATTGATCACGTGGCCACCGTCCGCCAGGCCCGCGGCGGCGCCGAGCCGGACCCGGTCCTGGCCGCCGGCATCTGCGAACTGGCCGGAGCCCGGGGTATTGTGGTTCACCTGCGCGAAGACCGCCGTCATATTCAGGACCGGGACGTCCGGATCCTGCGACAGACGGTCAAGACCAAGCTCAATCTTGAAATGGCGGCGGTAAAGGAAATTATCCTCATCGCCCTGGATCTCAAGCCGGACATGATTACCCTGGTGCCGGAGAAAAGGCGGGAATTGACAACGGAAGGCGGTCTTGACGTGATTGCCAATGAAAACAAAGTGCGCAAAACCATCGACAAAATGAGCCGGGCCGCAATTCCGGTCAGTCTGTTCATCGATCCCGACATGGAGCAGATCAAGGCGGCCAAGGACGTCGGCGCCACCTTTGTCGAGCTGCACACCGGCCGTTACTGCGACGCCGGGACGGAACAGGAGCGGGACCGGGAATTCAACCTGATTGCCGAGTCGGCAGAGACGGCGAAAGGGGCCGGACTCCGGGTCAACGCCGGGCACGGACTTGATTACCGGAACACGGCCCGCATCGCCGCCCTGGACGCCATTGAGGAACTGAGCATCGGCCATGCCGTTATCAGCCGGGCCGTGCAGGTCGGACTCGACCAGGCGGTTCGCGAAATGCTGGCCCTGGTCAGACCTCCTTTTCCAGCTCACTGATCTGCTGATGGTCCCCCAGGACGATCAGGATATCACCGGCGAGGAGCGTGGTCGTCGGGCCCGGATTAAAAAGCATCTCTTCGTTTTTTCGTTTGATGGCCACGACAATCACGTCAAATCTTTTCCTGATTCCCGACTCCAACAGGTTCTTGTTGACGAATGACGCCTTGTCCGTCACCAACAGCTCTTCCATGCGCAGGCCCAGTTCGCCGGCATGCATGGTCAGGTCTATAAAATCAATGACGGTCGGCCTGACAACCAGTTGGGCCATACGCCTGGCCCCGATGTAATAAGGCGAAATCACCTTGGAGGCGCCGGCCCGGACCAGCTTGGTCTCGGCCCCCGGCGTGCCGCTTGACCGGGCCAGAATAAAGAGATCGGGATTCAGCCCCCGGGCGGTCAGGGTGATATACATATTGTCCGGGTCCGAGGCCACAACCGCAATCAGGCCCTGCGCCTTCATGATTCCCGCTTTCAGCAGGACCTCATCGTCCGAGGCCTCGCCGGCCAGTTCGAGAAATCCCTCTGACTCGATATTTTTCAGTTCCTCCGGGTTTTTTTCAATGACGACGAAAGGTCGATTATTTTCCTGGAGAATTTGGCAGATAACCTTGCCGATGCGGCCGAAACCGCAGACGATATAATGATTCCGCAGACCGGCGACCTTCTTATTCATTTTTCTCCTCTCAAAAATATCACGCAGACCGCCTTCAATCATGGTTTCCGTAACCTTGCTGAAGGTATACATAACGAGTCCCACTCCGGCAAAAACCAGGCAGATAGTGAAAATTTTACCGAGGGGGTGAATCGGGACAATGTCGCCATAGCCTACCGTGGTAATGGATATCGCGGTAAGATACAGGCTGTCCATAAAATTGAGATGCTCAAGCGTCATATAGCCAATCGTGCCGATAGACAGGATCAGAATAAACAGGATGACGACACAGATAATTTTACGCATATGCCCGGTATGATATTCGATCAAAACAAAAATGTCCTCTATTCATTTATTCCATGGTCAGCATAACACCCCGGTCATGATTGTGCCAATGTTAACCTGCCGGAACCGCACAACTTTGCCACCACTATTGACAATTGACAAACACCAGGCCGCTGTGTACATTGGGGATAAATTCGCCGGTGTCCGATCACGGGGCTGCTGCCGGAGTGCGATTTTATTTATACCTGAATCAGTGACGGCTTGAGGTGATGTTCCATGCCAATATCCTGCAGGCCATTTGCGGTGTTGCAGATTTGTGTGATCGCGGCCGGTCGTTATCGCTTCCCTGTACGGCCGGAGCGAGCGCATAAAGATGCGGTGCCTGTGATGGTCGACAATTTATTTGCCCGGGTGGCGGAACTGGTAGACGCAAGAGACTTAAAATCTCTCGAAGTTGATCTTCGTGTCGGTTCGACTCCGACCCCGGGCACCAAAAAAATGAAGCTCCCCGCAGCAAGACGCTATGCATTGATCAGTCAGTTGTCAGGCGCGACCACCCCGCAGCTTCCGGTTGCGGGGTAGTTCATTTTTGCGCGGCCCCCTGCTCGCGGCCGCCAAAATCGAATCCGGTGCCCCAATGAACAACTCCGCCGCCGTCCCGTCATCAGAGAGCCCTGCCGCCGTTGCCCCCGGCGCCGGCAAGCTGTCAAAACTCACGCTGGCCGCCCTGGGCGTGGTATTCGGCGACATCGGCACCAGTCCCCTCTACGCCATTCGGGAATGTTTCCACGGTGATTACGCCATCGCGGTGACTCCCGCCAACGTCCTCGGCGTTCTTTCCCTCATGTTCTGGGCCCTGCTGCTGATCGTGACGGTTAAATACCTTTCGTTCATCATGCGGGCCGACAACGATGGCGAAGGCGGGGTGCTGGCGCTCGCCGCCCTTCTGAAGACCAGGGATTTCCGGACCCGGAACGTCCAGTGGATCCTGATGGGCTTCGGCCTCTTTGCCGCCTGCCTGCTCTACGGTGACGGCATGATTACCCCGGCCATCTCGGTCCTCAGCGCTGTTGAGGGTCTCGGCATCATCACCCCGCTCTTCAATCCTTATATCGTTCCCGCGACCATCCTGATCCTCACCGGCCTCTTTCTCTTGCAAAAACACGGCACGGCCATGGTCGGGGGGTTGTTCGGGCCGGTCATCCTGGTCTGGTTCTGCGTCATCGGCGTCCTCGGCACCGTCCAGATCGTCCGTTATCCGCAGGTCCTTGCCGCTGTTTTTCCCTGGCACGGGCTGGCCTTTCTGCTCCACAACCGGCTGGACGGCTTTTTCGTCCTCGGCGCCGTTTTCCTGGTGGCCACCGGGGCGGAAGCGCTTTATGCCGACATGGGCCATTTCGGCAAGCGGCCCATCCGGATTATCTGGATCATCCTGGTGCTGCCGATGCTGCTCCTGAATTACTTCGGCCAGGGGGCGCTGCTGCTCGCCCGGCCGGAGCTTTCGCTTCATCCATTCTATGCCCTTGTTCCCCGCTGGGCCATGATCCCGGTGCTGGTGCTGGCGACCATGGCCACCATCATCGCCTCGCAGGCGGTGATCACCGGGGCCTTTTCCCTCACCAGCCAGGCGATTCAACTGGGCTACCTGCCCCGCCTGAAAATTACCCATACCTCTTCCAGCCAGATCGGCCAGATCTACCTGGCACCGGTCAACTGGCTGTTGATGCTGTGTACCATCGGCCTGGTCCTCGGTTTTCAGTCATCCGGCAAGCTGGCCGCCGCCTATGGGGTGGCGGTCACTTCCACGATGCTGATCACCACGACCCTCTTCTACTTCGTGGCCCGCAAGAGATGGGGCTGGAGCCGGCTGCTGAGTGGGAGCCTCACCGCCCTCTTTTACCTGGTCGATCTGCCGTTTTTCCTTGCCAACATCATCAAGATAATGCACGGCGCCTGGTTTCCGCTGGCCATCGCCGGTCTCTTCTTCATTGTTATGCTGACCTGGAAACAGGGCCGCGAGCAGCTTGCCGAGCAACTGAAAGGCGTTACTCCGCCGCTGGAGGAATTCATGGCCATGCTGCGGAAGGATCCGCCCCTGCGGGTGAACGGCCAGGCCGTCTTTCTCTCCGGCAGCCACAAAAGCGTACCCGCGAGTCTGCTGCACAACCTGAAACACAACAAGGTCCTGCACTCCGAGGTGGCCCTGCTCCACTTCCGGACAGAAGAGATCCCCCGGGTGTCGAATTTCGAAAAAGTCGAAGTCGAGAACCTGGGCAACGGCCTGCATCTGGTCATCGTCCATACCGGTTTCATGGAAGAACCGAAAATAGCCACAATTTTTGCCTTGCTGCGGGACAAGGGCCTGGATTTTAAATTGGAAAACACCAGTTTCTATCTCGGCCGGGAGCGGCTGACCGTCGGCCCGCATCCGGCGATGGGCCGCTGGCGGGCGAACCTTTTTCTCTTCATGGCCCGCAATGCCATGGACGCGGCCGCCTTTTTCGACGTTCCCAAGGGCCGGAGCATAGAGATCGGCGTGCCGCTCCAGCTTTAATTTTACCTGAATCCGTGACGGCTTGAAGTGATGTTTCAGGCAATATATGGAATTTATTGCATTATTGACGAATGAATGCATTTACTGGTCTTCACCTCGCCGCCCTGCGGGGCGCCCGAGAACGGCGCAGCTGCTGCGTTGACAACTCGTTGATATCACACCAGGATAATCAACATCGTTGCCGCCTTGCATCTGCACCGTTCTCGAACGCTCACGGATTCAGGTTTTAATTGTCAGCGCGTAAATGCTGTTTATTGTTTTCCTTGTGCCCTCAAAGTAAATAAATTTACATTCATGCAATCTTGTCGAAAAATAATACGAAAAAGAAGACAAAAATGGCATACATGACAACATGGCGCCAGCCCGGCATGGGCCACACAATACATCAACCTATTAATATTCCGTAAAATACGAAAACCGGAAAAGAGAGCCCACCGGAAGACCAAGTTCTGGAATAATGTTTGCATACACAAAGTATGCCTTATACTACTTTTGTCTCGGAAGCATCAATGGATAAGCAGCCCAACAAGGATAATGAAATAACAGTGGATCGAGTAATACCTGATGCCTCTTCTACCGAGGTCTTCGAGGTCCAGGCCCTGTATCGTATTGTCAAGCTCATCGGCTCGGCCGTTCATCTTGATACCGCTTTGTCGGCCATTTTAAAGGTGCTGCACGACACCCTGCGCATGGAGCGGGCAACCCTGGCCCTGCTTGATGAAAGCCGTCAGCATCTGACCATCCGGGCCTCGTACGGCCTGAGTGTCGAAGAGGAGCGCCGTGGGGTATACGGCCTGGACGAGGGGATCTATGGCCAGGTTTTCAGTACCGTTTCGCCCTTCATTGTCCCCGACGTCAACAGTGAACCCCTTTTCCTGAACCGCACCGGCGCCCGCCACCGCTTCAGCAAGACAACGATTGCCTTTATCGGCGTGCCGGTGGTGCTTGGCGAGACGCCGGTGGGAGTGCTGAGCGTTGACCGGCTCTTCGGCCTGGAGGTGTCCTTTGAAGAAGATGTCCGTTTCCTTACCGTGCTGGCAACGCTTATTGCCCAGTTTCTCAGCCTGAACCAGGCCATCCGCCGGGACCGGCAAAAACTGGTGCAGGAGAACCTGAGCCTGAAGGCACAGTTGCACAGCCGCCACAAGCAGCACTACATTATCGGCCAATGCAAACCGATGCAGGAGGTGTTCTGGAGTATCGAGAGAGTTGCCCCCAGCCGGGCGACCGTGCTGCTGCTCGGAGAATCGGGAACCGGCAAGGAACTCGTGGCCCAGGCAATCCATGAGGCCAGTCCGCGCCGCGACAAATCGTTTGTCAAAATTAACTGTGCCGCCCTGCCGGAAACGCTCCTGGAAAGCGAGTTGTTCGGTCATGAAAAGGGGGCCTTTACCGGGGCCGCCGGAACGCGGATAGGACGATTTGAACTGGCGGACAAGGGCACCCTGTTTTTCGATGAAATCGGGGAAATGCCGCTGCCGATCCAGGCCAAGCTTTTGCGGGTTTTGCAGGAACAGCAGTTTGAGCGCTTGGGCTCCACCCGGACCATGACCGTTGATGCGCGCATCATTGCCGCCACCAATGTCAGACTGGAAGACGCTGTAATCGCGGGCAGTTTCAGGAATGACCTCTACTACCGCCTTAATGTGGTTCCAATCGTCATGCCGCCCCTGCGTGAGCGAAGGGAGGATATCCCGCTGTTGCTGGATCATTTTCTCCGGATAAGCAACAAGCGTAATGAAAAAAATCTGCGAATGTCGAAAAAATTCCTCGACTTTCTTACCGAATTTGACTGGCCGGGCAATGTGCGTGAACTGCAGAACCTGATGGAGCGACTCGTCATTTTATCCACCGACGATGTGCTGCATATTGAGGATTTGCCGGAATATTTTATTCGCCCGGTTGAGCGGAAACCGGATATCCAGTCACCTCTGCAAACAGTTACCGGAACAGAGACGATCCGAGAACGTAAATCCCTGCAGGACCTTGAGCGCGAGCAGGTGGAAGCGGCCCTTGTCCGTCACGGTTGGGTCCAGGCCCGGGCCGCCCGGGAACTCGGCCTGACCCAGCGCCAGATCGGCTACCGGATGAAGAAGTTCCGCCTCAAGCGGCCGCAATTTCCATAATATCCGAGCCGGTATTGTGGTCCCCGGCTCTGGCCGGAACACAAACGGGGCGCCCCGCAAAGGGCGCCCCGTTTTGTTTTCCGGCAATCAGCCTGCCGTATTTCAGCCGCAGCCGGTACCGCCGCCAACGCAGGCTCCTTTGGTGGAGCACTTGTGCATCCGCCCCTGCAGGCTGGTCAAGCCCTTGCCGGTG
The DNA here is from genome assembly GCA_002897615.1 of bacterium BMS3Bbin14. GTDB lineage: Bacteria > Desulfobacterota > Desulfobulbia > Desulfobulbales > Desulfobulbaceae > BMS3Abin13. The sequence continues at coordinate 59,328 of BDTX01000021.1, read as the reverse complement.
TAGACCGCTTCCAGGCCTCTTTCGATAAATCCGGCCATGATCACCGGTTTGATGCCTTTTTTCTTAAGCGTCGCTTTCGGACTGTCGCCCAGGTCATTGACCAGGATGGCCCGGCAGTCACCAAGAATGCGGCTGATATTGAACCAGCGCTGGGAACCGCCGCCGGGCGGCGGGGCCGGGCGTTCCTCGATCAGCCGGTAGCCGCCGGCACCATCCTCGCCCCATATCTGGAAGCTGGTCGCCTCGCCGAGATGCTGATTGACCAGCACGCCTTCCAGGGTGGCCACTGCCACATAGGGACGTTTGGCCTCGGAATGTTTTGGCAGGCTGGCACAGGCTGACAGGCAACCGCGCATCTCGTCGGTCCGGTCTTCTTCAAGCAGGCCGACGGCATCGGCCCGGCAGCGCGTGCAGTGCCGCATCTGGGGCAGATACTGTTCCGCTTCGTTGCGGATTTCGGTCATGTCGACCCTGGACGGTTCCGGGACGTCCTCAAAGACGGTATCGGCGTTGGGAAACATAGCCATGCAGTTGAGCAGGTCCACGCCGAGCTTTTTCATGGCCCTGGCAACCTCGATAATATGATGATCATTGATGCCGGGAATAACGATGGTATTGATTTTCACCGTAATGCCGTACTGTTTCAGCTTTTCGATGGAGCGGATCTGCCGGGCCAGTAACAGCTCTGCCCCCTGCCGTCCCCGGTACAGCACCTTGCCGTCCCTGACCCAGGAGTAGATGTTTTTAGTGACATCCGGGTCAATGCCATTGACGGTTACGGTCACGTGGGAGACTCCGATCTCGGCCAATTCCGGCACATGGGGCGCCAGGTTCATACCGTTGGAGGCCAGGCAGAGCAGGGTTTCAGGATACGTGTTGCGGATAAGCCGCATGGTTTCCAGGGTGGCATCGGAGTTGGCAAAGGGATCACCGGGACCGGCAATACCGGCCACGGAAATGCGAGGTTCCTTTTCCAGGACCTTGCCCATATAGTAGAGCGCCTGCTCGGGAGAAAGCACCGTACTGGTGACGCCGGGCCGCGATTCGTTGACACAGTCATATTTGCGGTTACAGTAGTTGCACTGGATGTTGCATTTAGGCGCCACCGGCAGATGCACCCGGCCATACTGTCCCTTGACCTTGGCGTTGAAGCATGGGTGGCGGTTGAAATCGATGTTTGCTGTCATTATCTTCTCCTTGCTGATATATTCTAAGCGCCAAGCGCCTGCTGTTCTGTTTGTTTCCCGCCTGCCGGCTTACATGTATGAGTAGCCGACCCGGGAGTCGGCCTGTTTCTTGGCAATAACCGCATTGGTCACCGTGTCAAACAACCGCTGGGCGCCGCTGTAGCCAAGGTGCAGGATACGCTGGCCGCCGACCCGGTCGTGGATGGGGAACCCCACCCTGATCAGGGGGATGTTCAGCTTCCTGGCCAGGGGATAGCCCTTTGAGTGTCCAACGATGAGATCCGGTGCCAGGGTTTCCGCCATCTCGCTGATGTCAAAAAAATCCATCCCTTCATGAATCTCGGGCTGCCGGGGCAGGATGTCGGCGGTGACTGCGGCAATGGCTTCAGCCAGCCGGCCCGAGGTGCCGCCGGAGGCACAGAGTATGGGGAATATGCCGATTTCCGCCAGAAAAGCGCTCATGCCCACCACCAGGTCTTCCTCGCCGTAAATGATGGCTTTTTTGCCGAATACATATTTGTGGCCATCCACGTAGGCATCCACCAGGCGGCCTCGTTCAGCGACATATTTTTCCGGGACCGGCCGGCCGCTCAGGCTGCAGAGCAGGTCGAAAAAACGATCGGTTTCCTCGATACCGATGGGCATGCCGAGCCGGTGGTCGTCGATATTGAATTTTTTCCGCAGTCTGAAGCCGCCGCTGCCCTTCCGGCCGAGAGTGCGGCCGAATTCGATGGTCGCCCGGCTGCGGCCCATGGCCTTGATGGCAGCCAGCGGCGTGCCGCCGGCCGGAACCTTTTCATATTCCAGCATGGCCGGTCCGTCCATGGTGTCGGACAGGTCGGGCAGCATGGTGCAATCCAGGCCGAAATCATCCATTATTTCCCGCAGCAGCCGGTAGTCGGCTGACGAGACAAAACCAGGCAGCAGGTTGACGGTCCTGTTCTGCGGTCCGCCTTCGGCCATCTGCTCGATAACCTGGTCTATGGCCCCGTGAAAACCCTCCATGTGGGTACCGGCGTAGCTTGGCGTGGAGACATTGACAATGTCCGGCAACCCCTTTGATCCGGCCGTATCTTTTGCATATTCCTGCAGATACATGCCCACGTCGTCGCCGATGGTCTCGGTCAGGCAGGTGGTGGCGATGCCGATCATCCTGGGCCGGTATTTTTCCGCGACATTGGTCAAGCCCAGCTTCAGGTTGGGGCCGCCGCCGTATACGGCATGTTTCTCCGAAAGAGACGAGGAGGCGATGTCGATAGGCTCATTGTAATGGCTGATAATATAACGCCGCATATAGGTGGCGCATCCCTGGGAACCGTGCAGGTAGGGAACCGTGCCTTCGATTCCCTTGAAGGCCAGGCAGGCGCCCAGCGGTCGGCACAGTTTGCAGGCATTGGTGGTGGAAACATAGTTGGGATGATTTTTACTCATGACTTTTTCCCTGTTGTCCGAATTTTCCTGGTCCCTTATTCCATGCTCTTTGCCCGGGGGACAAAACGCCATACCGGGCTCATGACCGACGAGTAGACCTCGCGGGCAAAGTTGAGCATCCCCTCGAATCCGGCCAGGATTTCTTTTCGTTCGTGGTTATGATCGCAGAAACCGATACCGAGCTTGTAGGCAATCGGCCGCTCCTTAACGCCGCCGACAAAGATATCCACTCCTTTTTCTTTGAGAAAAGAGGTCAGTTCCAGCGGGTTGGAGTCGTCGACAATAATGGTGCCCGGATCGGTGATGGCCTCGAGTTCACGGTAATCCTCCTCGGTGCCGGTCTGCGAACCGACGAGAACCACCTCCATGTCCACCAGCCGGAAGGCCTTGACCAGGGAGAAGGCCTTGAAGGAACCGCCCACGTAGATGGCCGCTTTTTTGCCGGCCAGGGCCTTACGGTATTTCTCCAGGCCGGGCATCAGGTTCCGCACCTCTTCCTTGACCAGGGCCGTGGTCCGTTCCATGATTGCGTCCGCTTCCCGGTCCCCGGGAAATTTCTTTTTAAAAAACCTGGCAATATCGTACAGGGCCTCTGACATGTCCTCGACCCCGAAGTAGGAGACTCGCATGGACGGCACGCCATACTGCTCCTCCATCATGTTGGCGAGCTGCATGGTGGAGCCGGAACACTGCACCACGTTCAGCGCCGCGCCATGGGCCCGGCGGATATCGTCGACCCGGCCGTCACCGGTGATGTTGGCCACGACCTCGATCCCCATACGTTCGTAATACTCACGAATCATCCAGATCTCGCCGGCCAGGTTAAAGTCGCCCAGGATGTTGAGAGAGAATTTGGAGATACTGGAGGTCTCGCCGGTGCCGATCAGCCGAAACATGGCGTCGCAGGCCGCCTGGTAGCCGGCCCGCTTGTTACCCTTGAATCCTTCTGATTTCACCGGAATCACCGGGATGCCTTTTTCACGCTCTACCTGCCTGCAGATCGCTTCCAGGTCGTCGCCGATAATGCCGACAATGCAGGTGGAGTAGACAAAGGCGGCTTTGGGGTTGTGCCGGTCGATCAGCTCAAGGAGGGCCTGGCGCAATTTTTTTTCACCACCGAAGATAACGTCCATCTCCTGCAGGTCAGTGGAAAAAGAGAGCCGGTGCAGCTCCGGTCCGGAAGACAGGGCGCCGCGGATGTCCCAGGTATAAACGGCACAGCCGATGGGACCGTGAACAAGATGCAGGGCATCGGCAATGGGATACAGGACAACCCGCGACCCGCAGAATACACAGGCGCGCTGGCTGACGGCGCCGGCCAGGCTGTCCTTGTCGCAAACGATATTAAAGGGCGTTTCACCCTTGATATAGATCTGGTTTTCCCGTTCCTTCAGTGCAACCGCTTCCATGGCATCCCTCTATTGTAAAGACTGCTTCGATTATCCTCTATAGGGCAAGAGGCATGCCAGGGACGCGACAGCTTGATTTGTTTCGTAATCTTAATCAGTTGGACTGTTTTTTTGCCGGAAGGGGCGACAGGAGGCGAGGTGCTTTATTGTAGCATTTGCAACAAAAATGAAGACATTATACATTTTGGTAGTGTCGGAATACGGCTTATATTCGGTAATACCAAGACCTTTTCGGCAGAAGATCCGGGATTCCGGCCGGGAAAGACAGGCGGCGACAAGCTGTCCGGTGGTAACTGGTCACCGCGGACGGGAGTGACCGCGTGAAGATGGGGTGCCTGTGACGGTTTACGTAAATTCAAGGGGTGCTGGAGCTGCCTGCCGAAATGCTGCTGCCAGGAGGCGGCCGGATAATCGGCCGTTCCTCCGCTATCCTGAATTTCCCTGGTTGGGTAGTCGGTTGGTCGGGTTTCGCTTAGTACTTCCTGGCTCCTGGCGGAAAGTCGGGAATACGCAGGCAGAGCGAAACCCGACAGGGCTGGCTGGGTTCGGGGCGGATTTGTTGGGCCGTTCTCAGGCGGACCGCAGGGCGGCGAAAGTTTGCCCCTTCAGTTCGTCATAAACTCAAGCCGGAGATTTTCATCATCGGCCCGGGAAATAGAGTAGTCGCAGCCGTCGATGAATGTCATGGCATGGGCCCGGGCCGCTCCCTTGAGTTGGGCGATGGCGTCTTTGATGGCAGCCTTGTCTGCTTCATGGTTGCTATGGAGGAGCAGCTTGTCGTGCTCATCGGTAAATTGCAGGAGGAAGGCGTTGTGATCCAGGAAGACAAGATCATCATAGGCATGGGATATGCCCATGCCGGCAGTCTCAATGATTTCTCTGACAACTCCCAGTTTTCTGAGGCTCATTGCACGCTCCTTCCGGTTGCTAAAAGCTTGTTTACGACCAGCGACCGCAGCTTTTGCCCAAGTTCCAGCATGTCCGGAATTTCCTCCATGGCCGGCGGGCGGATATGGTAGTTGTCGAGGGCACAGATATCCTGATACTTGTCCAGTTTAATCAAACCTTCACTGATATCCCCCATGGTATCGGGAAAGGTTTCTTCCATCGATTCCACCAGGTCGGTCATGGTGTGGTTGTAGGGCAGGGTGCCGTGGCGCATCAGGGCGGCCATGACAAATTTCTCAATGGCCATGGCGATAATGTTGTAGAGGATTTCGGGGGTAAAGACGTCTTGGCGTTTCTGATGAGCGGCCGCGGCCGTCTTCAAATATGCTTCGCCGTCCCGGAGAAATTCTTCCCACCCCGTGATGGCCTCCATGGGTATCAATTGCACTGGTTGCAGCTTGGTTTTCGTCATCATGGCTTCCTCTTTGAGTTACCCTGTTTTTCCGGTACAAACGGGCCGGGTATTCCCGAGGCTGCCGCCCCTGGTGAATTTACCCTGAATCCGTTCTCGGGCGGACCGCAGTCCGGCGCGGTGAAGACCAGAAAATACGTTTATTTGGCAATAATGCAATAAATTCCACATGCTGATGGAATGTCACCTCGAGCCGTCACGGATCCAGGTTTACGTTTTTCGCAGGCAGATCAAATCCGTCATCTGCCAGCCGATCTTATCGTAAAAGCTCAGCGCCGCCTTGTTGTTGCGGTCGGCCAGCAACTGCAGGCGGACGGCATTTTTGCTTGCCGCCCACTCGGCAATGGCGCGCATGAGCAGCCTGCCCACGCCCCGGTCCTGCCAGGCAGGGAGGACGACGACATCTTCCACCAGGACCGCCGGCCCTCCTTCCGCGGTGGAGATCAGCAACTGGCCGGTACTCATGCCGACCACTTTACCACTGTTTTCGGCGGCGAGAACAACTCCCTGTTCGTTCTCCAGCATCAGCATCAGTCCCTGCCGCTGCCTGGCCTCGTCAAAGGAGAAGTCTTCTTCCATGCCGAACAGGACCTGCAGCAGGGCTGTGAGATCGGCCAGGTCCGCAGCTTGGGCCTGGCGGATGACGATGTCCCCTGATGACGCCATAGAATGATAGGCGGTTATGCGGAAATGAGATATTCTTTCGGTGGCTCACCGTCTTCCAGGCCGTCGAGGATGGCGTCGATGGCCTCCTCGCTGTTCACTCCTCCGAACCACCAGTTTTCCGGCTGAATCACGATGATCGGCCCCTTTTCACACTGTTTGAGACAGGTGGTGGCGCTGAGAAGACAGTCAAGTCCCCGGTCAAGAATTTCTTCTTCGATATATTGCAGGAACCCGTTTGTCTGTTTGTGACAGAGTCCCTTTTTATCACCTGCCACGCGAAAACTTTGACAGACAATGATTTGTTTTTCGGGTATGGCCATTTTTTATTCTCCTTGCTTATCTTGCGCCTTCCGGAAACGGTTTTTGAGCCCGATCCCGGGTTATTATGCTCAAGAAATTTATCTGTTTCCCTTCTTTTTTTTGCCGCCGCCATACAGGACATCAACGGTCCCTTCGATATTTTCTTCGGTTATGAGGACCTTGACGCCCTGGGCGGCCAGAACTTTCTGCGGATTGTCACCGGCGCTGGCCGTCAGCAGGGCACAACAGTCGAAAAGGCATTCCTCTGCCAGTTTCTGCCAGCGGTTATCTCCACCGCCGGCCGCCGGGGCGGGACGGGCCTCAAGCAGGCAGGCCAGGCCGTCTTCCCTGGGGCCGTAGATGAGAACCTGGCCGGCCTGGCCCAGGTGCAGGTCAATATCCATGCCGTTTGAACTGACGACGGCTACATTGGGACGTTCTTTTGATGGTTTGGGCAGTGGTGCTCCCGGTTTTTGCAGATTACCGCCCGGAGGAGGGGCGATTGATTCTTCGGAATATTCGCAGACCTCCAGGTGGCCGGCGGCATCTTTCCTGGCCGCCGCCAGCATTGATTCGTCACATGACGGGGGTGCGTCTTCACCGGTTGTTCCCGGTTTGAAAGGGATCAGGGTGATGGACTCCGCCCCGCTTGCGGCCATCTGTTCGGCGATGGACTCTACGTGCCGGTCATTGATGCCGGGATAGACGGTGGTCTGAACATTGACCTTCAGGCCGGCCTCGCGCAGCAGGGCCGCCGCTTTTCTCTGCCCGTCTATCAGTATGTCCGCAGCCATGAGCAAGGGAATCGTTTTCTTGCCCGGTCGAATCCAGGCATAGATTTTTTTCACGATTTCCGGATCAACCGCATCCACCAGGAGATTGACCTGCCTGACTCCCTTTGCCGCCAGGGTGCCGGCAAGCTGCGGGGTGTTTAAGCCAAGAGTTGCGACTCTTATCTCAATGTCCGGATAGGTGCTGCGCAGCAGATCCACGGTCTCCATGGTGGGTCCGGGGGATGCCAGGGCATCGCCCGGACCGTTGATGGCGACCGCCTGGATCCGCTTGTGCCCTTTGCTCATCTCGCCGATCCAGGCAATAGCCTCGACGGGCAGCATGGCTTGATTCGGCTTTTCATTATCAGCAAAACGAATTCTACTGTTGGCTTGGGGCGCTACCGGCAGGATGAGGCAATCAACCTGCATCGGCTCTCCGCCCGGTGTGGCCTTTTCCGAAAAGGGAAGGATAGTCATCGTCGCGGCTCTGTTAAAATAAAATTTGCCATGACCGGGCGACAGGCCCCGTCATGAAGAAAATCCCGGATCCGTGAGCGTTCGGGAACGGTCACGGATCCGGAAGAATAAGAATATCACAGAACCAGTTCAAATTTTGGTTCCGGATCGTCCCGCTCTTTTCGGTCAAGCAGCCGGTCCAGGATTTTTTCCAGCAGCCTCAGTCCGCCTTTGTAGCCGACAGTGGGAAAATACTGATGGCACTGGCGATCAAGGATCGGAAATCCCCAGCGAACCAGGGGCACATCCTCGTCACGGGCCATGTACTTGCCGTAACTGTTGCAGATGAGCAGGTCCACAGGGTCGTTTTTCATCCACTGGTGGAGGAGAAAAAGATCTCCCTTGGCCTTGACGTTAACCTCGCAAGGCATGTCCGCGGTTATTTCCCTGATCCGTTCTTCAAACTTCTTGCCCGGAGTACCGGTGACCACATGAACCGGTAACATGTCAATGGAAACCAGGAACTCGGTCATGGCAATGAGCTGGTCCGGATCGCCGGCAATGGCGACCTTCTTGTGATAAAAATACTGGTGCATATCAGAGATCAGGTCCACCAGCTGGCCACGCTCATAGGCCAGTTCATCAGAGACCGAGACCCCGGCAATGGTCCGCAGGGCATCGACGAAGCGGTCGGTTGCCTTCAAGCCGAAGGGCATGTCCAGCACCTTGCAGGGGACCTTGTGCAACTTGTCCAGCTCACGGGCCGCCGCAGCGGAACACCACTCGCCCAGGGCCAGGGTGCCGACGGAATCACCACTTGATTTTAATTCCTCAACCGTGGTGCCGCCGTCGGGGAACATCTTGTACTCGCCGGTAAGCGGAGCATCAAGAACCCCGGAGGTGTCCGGAAAGACAATGGAATCGACACCAATCAGCTTGGCCATCCGTTTGACCTCGGCCATGTCGGCCGGTTCCACCCAGCCGGGGATAATATTGACCTTGCCGTTTTTCTTGCCCGTGGACTCGGCAAATTCGGTCATTGTTTTGACCATGGTGGAAAAACCGGTGACGTGAGAGCCCACATAGCTCGGAGTGGAGGCGCCGATAACGTACTTGCCTTCCGGAATCTTGCCCTCGCTGATCGCCTTTTTCCGGATCTGTTTCAGGTCGTCGCCGATGGTTTCCGACAGGCAGGTGGTATGAACGGCAATCACATCCGGCTTATAGATCGTGAAAATGTTGTCGATGGCCTGGAGCAGGTTGGCCTGGCCGCCGAAGACGGAAGCCCCCTCGGTAAACGAACTGCTGGCCGCAGAAATTGGTTCTTTGTAGTGCCTGGTCAGGGTTGATCGATGGTAGGCGCAACAACCCTGTGATCCATGGCTGTGCGGCAGGCATCCGTGAATGCCCAGGGCCGCATACATGGCTCCGATCGGCTGACAGGTCTTGGCCGGGTTAATGGTCAAGGCGGTGCGCTCGGTTATTTCTTTTGGAGTATGTCGTAATAACATTTTTTTACCTCTTTAATATGCCGGGCAACGTATCACCCGGCGAACATTATTCCTGAATCCGTGACGGCTGAATCCGTGACGGCTTGAGATAGCACTTCATGCAATATGTGGCATTTATTGCATTATTTCTGAATAAATGCACTTGCTGGTCTTCCCCGCGCCGGACTGCGGGGTGCCCGGTAACGGCGCATCTGCTGCATTGTCAACAAAGTTGACATCACACCGGGATAATCAACATCGTTGCCGCCCGGCATCTGCACCGTTCCCGAACGCTCGCGGATTCAGGTTATTCCCATACATAGGCGCCGGTAAGCTGGGGATTCTCCTGCCAGGGAGCCTTCATGTAACTCCACACCTTACTGTTCACCAGCCTGTCGATTTCATGGTAAAAATTAATTGCTCCCTTAAATCCGGCATAGGGACCGCCGGAGTCATAGCTGTGCAACTGCTTCATGGGAACGCCAAGCTTCTGGATGGAAAATTTTTCCTTGATTCCGGCACAGAAGATGTCAGGTTTCATCAGTTCTACCAGTTTTTCCGCCTCGTGCTGGTTCAGGTCATCAATGACCAATGTTCTGCTCTCCATGTCGGGGATCAGGCCATCGTAATGCCTGAACTTGAGGCCCGCCTCTTCAAGGGCCTGCAGTTCTTCTTTACTCTTGCGCGGATGAAACCTTTCCGGATCGGCTTCTACTTCGATCTCCTCGATGTTGCGGCTGTCCGCATCCACCTTGAGAGGCAGCACCTGGCGTCCTTCGTAATCGTCCCGGTGGGCGAATTCGTAGCCTGCCGAGATGATTTTCATGCCCATTTCCTTGAACAGTTCCTGGTAATGATGCGCCCGTGACCCGCCAACAAAGATCATCGCGGTCTTTCCTTCGGTGCGGGGCAGTACGTCGGCAATGGCTGCCTCGACGTCCGGCATCTCTTCGGCTATGACCTTCTCGACCCTGTCGATGAAGGCCTGATTCTCGAAATACATGGCAATTTTACGCAACGACTTGGCAGTAGCCTCGGCGCCGATAAAGTTCACCTTGATCCAGGGAATACCGTATTTGACTTCCAGCATGTCTGCCACATAGTTGATGGAACGGTGGCACATGACCGCACTCAGGTCAGCCTGGTGGGCCGAGGCAAACTGGTCATAGGTGGAGTTGCCGGAAAAAGTGGAGATATTGGTGATCCCGCATTTTTTGAAAATCCGGTCGATCTCGAATCCGTCACCGCCGATGTTGTACTCGCCGAGAAGGTTGATCTTGAACTCTCCTTCCTTGGGCGCGTCATTTTCACCGACCACGTGCCGGAAGACCTGGTTGTTGGCAATGTGATGCCCGGCAGACTGGCTGACACCCTTGTAGCCCTCGCAGCTGAAGGCAAAGACGTTACAGTCGCCCAGTTTTTCCTTCATGTTCTTGGCAATGGTGTGAATATCATCACCAATCAGGCCTACCGGGCAGGTGGAAAATACGCCTATTGCTTTCGGATGGAACAGGTCATAGGCCTCCTGAATAGCCCGCACCAGTCTTTTCTCACCGCCGAAGATGATGTCCGAATCCTGCATATCGGTGGAAAAGCAGTAGTTCATGTAGTTTTCGCCATCCGGACCCGGGTCGGTCTGGTTGCGACGGGTGAGCCAGGCATAAAAACCGCAGCCTATTGGACCATGCACCAGGTTAACGATGTCACGGGTCGGCCCCATGATGACACCCTTGCAGCCGGCATAGGTACAGCCGCGCATGGTGATAATGCCCGGTATGGTGCGGACATTGGCCAGAATCTCCGGCGTCTCGTTTTCGAGCGCCTCATTGATCATTATCTGCTTGGCGCGTTTGCGGGCCACCTTGGGCGGATACTTGGCAATCATCTCCGCCTTGATGTCGGTGGGGTCCCACTGCACCAGTTTTTTCTTTGCTGTTGTAGCCATATTCTTCTCCTTTAATATAAAACCTGAATCCGTGACGGCTTGAGATCGTCCTTTATGTAATATGTGGAATTTATTGTATTATTCTAAATACATGCATTTTTCGATCTTCACCGCGCCGCCCTCCGGGGCGCCCGAGAACGGCGCATCTGCTGCGTTGACAACTCCTTGATATCACACCAGGATAATCATCAACATCGTTGCCGCCTTGCATCTGCACCGTTCTCGAACGCTCACAGATCCAGGTAAAAGTCCTTGCTTCCGCGATACAGTGCCGAAGCAGACTTTCATTGCAAGCCGACGGCCGGCCATCCTGGTCCAGCCCTGCCGGTCAGGCAATGGCGGCCGTACCTGTTTCTTTCGTCCTGACTCGGACGGCGTCCAATATCGGCATGACGAAAATTTTGCCGTCGCCGGGCTTGCCGGTCTGGTTGGCCTTGATAATCGACTGCACTACATCAGCGACTTTATCATCCTCGACAACCACGGTTACCATGCGCTTCGGGTAGAGCTTACCCTTTTCCCCAAGTATGGCGGCGGCCTCTTCATAGCCCTGGTTCACACCCTCGAGAACCTTGGGATTGATAAAACCCTTGCCGCGCCCCTGGGCCTCGCGGGCGAAGAAGGCATCTACTCCGACATCGGTCAGGGCCTGTTTGGTCTGGTTCATCTTGTTTATTCGCACCACGGCGATTACTTCCTTCATGCAGCATCCTCCTCAACCGGGGAGGAGACCTCCTTGAGTCCGGAACTGATGGTGTAAACTTCCTCGACCTCGCTGACGAAAATCTTACCGTCGCCGAAGGCACCCTTGCCGGCGGACCTGGCCGTGTCCATGATGGTCTGAATGACGAAGTCCTTGTCCTCGTCGCCGACCACTGACATCAGCATCGTTTTCGGGATTTCATCATAGGTGACATCGCCGATTTTTATGCCCCGCTGCTTGCCGCGGCCGGCAACGGAGTACTTGGTGACTGCGGGGAAGCCGGCATCCATGAGAGCGGCCAGGATTTCATCGGTTTTTTCAGGTCTGACAATAGCTCTGATCATCAACATAATATTTTCTCCATACTTCGTATCGTTTTGCTTATAAGAAGTGTCTGTGCTTCCCGCCTCAGTTCATAAGGCCGAAATCCATGAGCAGCGTTTCCAGTTCCTCCATTTCTATCGGAGTCGGGATTACGAAGTTGTCGTTTTCGTCTATGGCTTTGGCCAGGGACCGGTAGACGCCTGCCTGCGGAACGTCGGAGTTCCACTCGATGACTGTCTTCCGATTGATTTCAGCCCGCTGGACATCATTGTCACGGGGCACGAAATAGAGCAGCCGGGTGCCGAGTTTCTGAGCAAATTTTTCGACCATCTCCTGCTCATTATCAACAGCGCGGGAATTGCAGATCAGGCCGCCGAGACGTACCGCCCCTGACTGGGCAAACTTCATGATACCCTTGCTGATATTGTTGGCCGCATACATGGCCATCATCTCGCCGGAGACAACGATGTAGATTTCTTCCGCTTTACCATCACGGATAGGCATGGCGAAACCACCGCAGACAACGTCGCCGAGGACGTCATAAAAAGCGTAATCGAGTGCTTCGCTCTCATCGTAGGCGCCCAGGGATTCCAGCATGTTGATTGAGGTGATGATACCGCGGCCGGCGCAGCCGACACCCGGCTCCGGTCCACCGGACTCAACACACCAGGTGTTGCCGTAACCAAGTTTGCGGATGTTCTTGAGTTCCACGTCCTCGCCTTCTTCACGAAGGGAATCGAGAACCGTTTTCTGGGCCAAGCCGCCCAGCAGCAGACGAGTAGAGTCTGATTTCGGGTCGCAACCGACAACCATGATTTTTCGTCCCAGCTCGCTCAAACCAGCCACGGTGTTCTGGGTGGTGGTTGATTTGCCGATGCCGCCTTTGCCGTAAATTGCTACCTTTCTCATTGTTCTTACCTCCAGTATAAATAGGATACGCTCGGAATATTCCGGTCCTTTATTTATGGTTTTGGTGAGACGTTTCGGTTGGCGCCGAATCCATCTTGAAGTAAATAATGTATTGTCCTCAGAGCAAGAGGTGTGCCATCTGGGATGATGATGTTTTTTTTGTTTTAAAAACAAACGGTTGTTTGTCTTTTGGTATTTTTCGTCAGTGCAGAGCTCTTGCCTGCCGGCATGCAGTTTTGTCGGCAACGTGACAATAAGGTACAAATGTGACATTTTTGTCGCACCGAATCAGAGTTTGCTGAGAGTTAAGAAGATGCGTGCCGGACCGGCAATGGATTTTGTCCATGGACTCGGCGAGAAATTTTGCTTTTTTACGACTTGCTTCGGTATTTCGGTATAATATCCTGAATCCGTGAGCGTTCGAGAACGGTGCAGATGCAAGGCGGCAACGAGGTTGATTATCCTGGTGTGATATCAACGAGTTGCCAACGCAGCAGATGCGCCGTTATCGGACGCCCCGCAGGGCGGCGCGGTGAAGGCCATGAAATGCATTTATTTAGAGATGGTGTAATAAATTCGACATCTTGTCGTTATCCTGGGCCGTCACGGATTCAGGATAGTGTCACTTGACATGGCACTGAAAAAAAAAAGGAAATCGCATCATGCCGGCGGACAGTTATCGTTTTGTTTATGATCAATATGGCAATACCCGGGAGATCCTGGTGTATACCCGGGGTATCGGGGTGTACGGTAACAATTATACCAACAAGGGCACCGCCTTTACCGAGGAGGAGCGCCGGGCACTCGGCCTTGACGCCAGCCTGCCGCCGGCAGTGCGCACCCTGGAGAAGCAGGTCGAAAACAGTGTCCGGACGGTGGGGGCCAAGGGAGACGATATCGAGCGCTACATCTATATCCGATCCCTGTTCGACCGCAACGTCACCCTGGCTCACGCCCTGATCAGGAGCGATATCGAGCGCTACATGAAGATTATCTACACCCCCACCGTGGGGCTTGCCTGCCAGCGCTATTCCTCCATGTTCCGCACCGCCAACGGCCTTATCTTTTATCCGGGCAATATCGACCGGGCCGAGGATATCCTGCGCTATTACAGCCACCGGGATATCAGGGTGGCCGTGGTCACCGACAACCAGGGCATCCTGGGCATCGGCGACCAGGGAGCCGGCGGCATTGCCATCTGCCTCGGCAAGTTGATGCTCTATACCCAGGGGGCCGGAATCGCGCCGTGGCACTGCCTGCCGGTTTCGCTCGACGTGGGCACGAACAACGAGGCATTGCTCAATGATGATGAATACCTGGGCTGGCGTCACCGGCGGCTCACCGGCGACGAGTACGTCGAGTTTGTCCAGCGTTTCGCCCTGGCCTTCAGAAGGGTCTTTCCCAACGCCATCTGCCAGTGGGAGGATTTCTCCAAGCAGAACGCCTTTGCCACCCGCGACGCCTATCTCCATGACCTGATTTCATTTAATGACGATATCCAGGGAACCGGCGCAATCACCCTCGCCGCAGTGATCTCGGCCATGCGGGCCAAGGGGGAGAAACTGGCCGACCAGGTTTTTCTGATTCACGGCGCCGGGGCGGGCGGGGTGGGAGTGGCCGAGCAGATCGAGACCGCCCTCAAGGAGCTGGGGTTGTCCGTGGCGGCGGCCCGGAACCGGATTTTCGCCCTGGACAGCCGCGGCCTGGTGACCACCGACCGCGGGCTTGAGCCGTATAAGATGAAGTATGCCAAGGAACCGGGCGACCTTGCCTGGTTTAAGGAAGAAGGGGACGGCGGTCTTGAAAACGTGGTGCGGAATGCCGGGGTGACCGTGCTGGTCGGCACCTCGGGCCGGACCGGCTGTTTCAGCCGCGAGGTGGTGGCCGCCATGCTGAACAATTCGGACCGCCCGGTTATCCTGCCGCTCAGCAACCCCACTTCCAGGGCCGAGGCAACCCCGGAGGAGATCTGTCAATGGACCGGCGGCCGGGCCCTGGTCGCCACCGGCAGTCCGTTTCCGCCGGTGGCCGTCGGCGGCCGGCCGGTACGGGTCGGTCAGTGCAATAATGTCTTTGTTTTTCCCGGCCTGGGGCTTGGCGTGCTGGCCTCGGGTGCCCGCCAGGTGCTGCCCGCCTTTTTCACTGCCGCGGCCCATGCCGTGTCCGGGCAGGTCGTGGAGCAGGATATCCGGGACGGCATTCTGCTGCCGCCGGTGGACTCCCTGCGGGAGGTCAGCCTCAAGGTGGCCTTTGCAGTGGGCCGGGCAGCGATCAGGGAAGGGGTGAGCGGCCTGTGCGCCTTCAGCACCTTCCAGCACAACAATGATATCGGCCGGCTTGAGGAGCTGATCGAAAATATGCGCTGGGAACCAAGGTATCTGCCCCTGGTCGCCAGGTAGCACCTCCCGTCAGTGAGCGCACCCCATCTTCGCGCGGTCGCCCTCGCCTGCATAGAGGGGCTACCGGAGTCTCCCTTCGGTCGCTTACCAGCGAACGAGAGCGAGCATAAATCCTGGGCGGGAGGGCCACTCGGGTAACCGGTGGCTCTACCTGAATAATTGTGTATAATGTCACGGGAACCCGGAATCAACAGGCAGCCAGTTAGCTTGCCATTATGCGTCAAAAACGATAACCCATGACGTAAGCCTTCACAGGCACCCCATCTTCACGCGGTCACTCCCGCCCGCATAGAGGGACGATAGCGAACGGAAGCGACTACGTAAATCTGTGGCACCTGTGACGGTTTACAGGTTGGATGTAAGGAATAGCGCAGAGTTTCACACCCTGTGACCAGTTACCCCATGACTTATATTGCTACATTAGGGCCTTCGGGTACGTTTTCAGATATTGTTGCCGAGAATTTTCTTGAAACCATCTCAGACGGAGCGACTGTTCGGTACTATAGTTCTATAAAAAATGTTTTAAAATCAATCGGCTCGGAATGTAAGTACGGTGTGGTTCCCATTGAAAATCTCTCTGAAGGGTTTATCCCAATAGTTCTTGATTTTCTTGTCACCTCTGAGCTGCAAATCATCAAGGAAATCATAATTCCTGTCAATTTCTCTTTTGTTGCTAAGCTAAATGACTCTGCAAAAATAACCAAAATATTTGTTCAGTTTGCAGCCAAAGGGCAATGTTCTGAATTTGTAGAGAGTATCGGGGAAGATATTGAAATTATAACGACCGAAAGTAATATTGAATCAATTGAACGTATGCTGCACAATCGAGAAAATAGTGGCGCTGTCGTTCCTGTACACTTTGTTCGCTATAAAGATTACCCGATTTTCGTTCAGAATATAAATGATTTTCCCAACAACCAAACGCGATTTTTTGTGGTGGCTGCAAAAGACAGCGCCTGTTCCGTATGTGCTTCATCTGAATATAAAACTTCAGTAATTATAATCAATGATAATGATAGGCCGGGTTTGTTGGCAAATATCCTTTCTTCGTTTTCTCAAAGAAAAGTCAATCTATTTGCCATTACCTCAAGGCCTACCAAAGAAGCTTTTGGAAAATATCATTTTTTCATAGGTCTCTCCGGGCATCAAAATGATGCCGCAATAAAAGACTCGTTGGATGAAATAAAAAAAATTGCCAGGGTTAAGGTCTTGGGATCATATGAAAAGGCGAGGATGCTGTGACGAGCTATTGCCAGCCCGACTTTGCGGGAATTCGTGACCCCAGACCTCTGATTCCTTACCGCCGAAGATTATTTTTTGGTAACCGTTCACCTGCACCCCATCTTTGTCCGTTTCGCCCTTCTCAGGTACAGGGAGTACACCTCGGAGGGCGAAACGAACAAATCCGGGGCACATATGAACGGTTACGGTTACGAGTTGAGGGTAATTTATTGCCTCTGGTGAACGGTTACATTTTTTGAGCATAACGCCGAGACCGGGCAAAAAAAGGTTATTTCTGGACGGGCACTATCTTGTTCGGCTGACAATTGACATCGTATGCATTAAATGATAAATTAATGCATAAAGGAGGTCGCCTATGAGAACAACTCTTGATTTACCGGAAGACTTATTGACTGAAGCCATGAAGACCACTCGCATCCAAACTAAAACCAAGGTCATTATCACGGCTCTTGAGGAGTTAATAAGAAAATCAAAAATTTCCGAATTAAAAAAGTTTAAAGGGAAAGTCGATTTGGATATTGATTTAGACACGGTACGGGGCCGTCAATGTCGGTTCTAGTAGATACCTCTGTCTGGATAGAATATTTCCGAAGTGGTAATAATTTTGAAAAATTAGACTTTTTAATAGATGAAAATCTTGTTGTTACCAACGACTTGATTCTTGCGGAACTCATCCCCTTTCTAAAAATCGGAAATCAAAGAAAAATAATAAAATTACTACACAATATTAACAAGTTGAACATCAGTATAGACTGGGGCCAGATTGCGCATTACCAATATAAATGCTTAAAAAGCGGCCTGAACGGTGTTGGCATACCGGATTTAATAATAGCTCAGAATTCCAAGCAAAATCATTGTGAAATATACTCTCTCGACAATCATTTTAACTTGTTGAAAGATATCATAAAAATCAAAATATCCGAATAAGGCGACCAGGCCCGAACCTGAATCCATGACGGCTTGAGGTGCTATTCCATGCAATATGTTTAATTTATTATATTACTGCCGAATGAATGTATTATTCTCTGGTCTTCACCGCGCCGCCCTGCGGGGCGCCCGATAACGGATTCAGGCTGAACAAATCCCGCCCGCCGATATGTATCGAAGTTCGCACTTATCTGCTGGTCGGCCTGATTACGAACATCCGAAGTACTACTGAAACTGAACAGTTCTGTTTTTCCGTGCATGGCGAGGTGAACCCGTACGGGCTTGAGTATATCCCGAGGTTGTCACCTTTGTTATAATTGTTACGAAAGAGAGGTGATTTATGTTTAAGGAAGAACGAGATTGCAACAAATTTTCATGGGAAGACCTGGGTGACCTTGAAAAGGGGCGGCCTAACCTGGGGCCAACGGTTCCTGTCCTGGCTTACCGATTGTTGCAATATACCTTGCGGGATGTGCTCATTACCGAGCTTGGGGTGAACCGGACGAACGATATTATTGTCAAGGCCGGCAGACTGGCCGGGACCCATTTTTGCCAGAATATGTTAAACCGGGAACTCGGCTTTGATGAGTTCGTGGCGGAACTACAGCGAACCCTGAAGGAACAGACTATCGGTCTTTTAAGAGTGGAAAAAGTTGATCTGGAAAAGATGCGGATGACGTTGACTGTTGCCGAAGACCTGGACTGTTCCGGTTTACCATTTACCGATGAGGTTGTCTGCCAGTATGATGAAGGATTTATCGCCGGGATTCTTGAGGCTTACACCGGCAAGCCTTTCCTGGCCAAAGAGATTGACTGCTGGGCAAGCGGGGACCGGGTTTGCCGTTTCGATGTTAAGATGCTTGGGGAAGGAAAATGACAGAGCAAGTCTGCGAAAGGATTAACGTCCTGTTGCGAGGCAAGATCCCCGGCAAGATGGACCCCTCCGGATTTACGGATTTGCATGAGCGCAAGTTGGCGGAAATGGTAAACAGGCTTATCGACTTCGTAGTAGAGATTCAGAATTTCATCTTCCCCCTGTCAAGGGGAGAATTAAGTGATATTCGGATTCAATCAAAGAATTTTCTGGGCTCACCTTTCAAGGAATTACATTCCCGTCTCGTTCATTTGACCTGGCAGGCAGGACAAGTTGCAAATGGAGATTACAAGCAACGCCTAGATTTTATGGGTGATTTGTCCAAGGCTTTTAATTCTATGGTTGTTGAGTTGGCCTGCAAGGAAAAAGCTCTCAAAAAGAAAATTGCAGAGCTTGAAGAAGCTAATTCACTTATAAAGCGCCTGGAAGGCATTTTGCCGATATGTTCGTACTGTAAAAAAATCAGGACCAAAGGAGCCGACCCCAGGGAAGAAAAAAGTTGGGTCTCCGTGGAAGAATACATTACCAACCGGACAGAAGCACAATTTTCACACTCAATCTGCCCGGAATGCATGAAAACCTTTTACCGTGACTATTGTAAATAGGCTCACCAACAAGCAAGGGCAGGGTCGTGGTAACCTTGATGGGTTATATCTTTTGTAACCGTTCACCAGAGGCAATAAACTACCCTCAACTCGTAACTGTAACCGTTCAGATGTGCCCCGGATTTGTTCGCGCTCTCCGAGGTGTACTCCCTGTACCTGAGGAGGGCGAAACGGACAAAGATGGGGTGCATCTGAACGGTTACTATCTTTTGCATGTTTCGGGAGATCATCACGGTGGAGCATAAAAGCGCTATAGTCCTGGCCATGTTCGGCACCGCCGTGGAGTCGGGACTGCCGGGACTGCTGCATGTCCGGGAGCTGATGGCCCGGGCCTGGCCGCAGACGCCGGTACGAATCGCCTTCACCTCGAACATTATCCGCCGCATCTGGCGGCAGCGGGCGCAAGACCGGCAGTATGCGCAGAATCATCCGGAGGTGCCCGCCGCTGTTCTCAAGGTGCAGGGACCCCTGGCCGCCATTGCCAATCTCCTGGATGCGGAATATGACAGCGTTGTGGTGCAACCGGTCCAGATCGCTCCGGCCGGGGAGTTTTTCGCCCTGGCCGCCACGGTTGAGGGCCTGAATTCCATCAGGACCATAAAGCCCGGCGTCAAGCCGGTGCCCACCCTGGCGATCGGCCGGCCGGCCCTGGGGACATTCGGTGCCGGCTATCCCTATGTTGCTGATGTCAGGGCCGCAGCCGAGTCCCTGGCCGCAGACGCCAGGCTGGCCGAAGAGGCAGGCGCGGCGCTCTTGTATATGGGACACGGCAGCAATTATTTTCCGTCCGGCGGCATCTATCTCCAGTTTGCGGCGGCGATGCGGGAGTTGTATCCCGGTGTGTTAACCGTCATTGCCAATCTGGAAGGGTTTCCGTCTGTTGACGATGCGCTGGTTCTCTTGCGGGAAAGCGGGACGGAAAAGGTTATTCTTAAACCGTTCCTGGTGGCTGCCGGGGGCCATGTCCGGAAAGACATGGTTGGTCCCGGTTCCTGGAAAGCCCGCCTGGAAAGAGAAGGCTTTACCGTTGAACCGATCTTGTCCGGCCTGGCTGAACAGGATTCCTTTGTCCGCATTTTCATTGATCATGCCGCCGATGCCGCCGCCGATGCGGGCATCGTCTTACGCTAGGGTGGACCATGGGGCCGATTCCGGAAACAGACAAGTCGCCGAATTCTCCCGAGTCGCCCTGTATCCTGGTGACCAACGATGACGGCGTCTATGCGCCGGGCATCCGGGCACTCTATGAGGCGGTCCGGGGCCTGGGCCGGGCCGTGATCGTGGCCCCGGAGCGCGACAAGAGCGCGGTCAGTCATTCGTTGACCATGAATCGGCCGCTCCGGGTCCGGCAGGTGGAGGAGAATATCTTTACCCTGGATGGAACACCCACGGATTGTGTAACCATCGGCACAAACAAGGTCCTGCCGAAAAAACCGGTCCTGCTGGTGTCGGGGATCAATCCCGGCCCGAATCTCGGCGATGATATCAGCTATTCGGGTACGGTATCGGCGGCCATAGAGGGAACCATGTACGGCATACCCTCGCTGGCCTTTTCCCTGGCCGGCGAAGCACCGTTTGACTTTGATGTCGCTGCGGGCGTAGCCTGGAAATTGTCTGCCATGGCCCTGGAATTCGGCCTGCCGGACGATACTCTGCTCAATATCAACATCCCGCAACGAGCGGCCGGTGAGATTCGCGGCATTCGTTTTACCCGGCAGGGACGGCGGATTTACCACAACGCGATCCAGGAGAATTACGATCCCTGGGGCCGGAAACATTACTGGATCGGCGGCGGCACGGTTCAGTGGTCAGGCGGCGACAATACCGACGAGCAGGTGTTGCGCGATGGTTTTATTTCCGTCACCCCGATTCAGCTTGACCTGACCAACCACGCGGGTCTTGATTATTTGCAAAGACGCTGGAAAATGTAATAGCGCGGAGCGTCACACCCGGTAACCAGTTAACTTTTTCCGGAGTTCTGAATCCATTATGCCCTATCTCGGCGCCCATGAATCCATAGCCGGCGGCCTCTACCGGGCCTTTGACCGGATTGAAAAAGTTGGCGGGGAATCGTTGCAGATTTTTACCCGCAACCAGCGACAGTGGAATCCGCCGCCGCTTTCCGGGGACGAAGTTGCGCTTTTCAAGGAGAAATGGGCGCAACATGACGCCATGCCCACGGCCTCCCATGCTTCGTACCTGATTAACCTGGGCAGCGGCAAGCAGGAGCTGGCCCGGAAGTCAATCCTGGCCCTGGCTGATGAAATGAAGCGCTGCGACGAACTGGGCATCCCCTGGCTGGTCCTGCATCCTGGCAGTCACGGCGGGGCCGGAGTCGCTGCGGGGCTGGAAAATGTAAGCCGCAACCTGGACGCGGCATTTGCTCTGGCCGGCGGCAAATCGGCGGTCATGGTGCTGCTGGAAACAACGGCCGGTCAGGGTACCGGCCTGGGCAGCCGTTTCGAGGAGTTGGCCTGGCTGCTCGACAGTTCGGCAAACCGGGAGCGGCTGGGGATCTGCGTGGACACCTGTCATATTTTTGCCGCCGGTTACGATATTCGTTCACCGGCCGCGTATCAACGGACTTTTGTGGAATTCGACCGGCTCATCGGTCTTGACCGGATTCATTTTTTTCATCTTAATGACTCCAAAAAAGAGTATGGCTCCCATGTGGACCGTCATGAGCACATAGGCCGGGGCGAGATCGGCCTGGCCGGTTTTCGCTGCCTGCTCAATGACCCCCGCTTTGCCGAGCAGCCGATGACCCTGGAAACACCCAAGGGAAAAGAGTTGCTGGAAGACATGGAGAATCTTGCCGTCCTTCGTTCCCTGCTTACGGATTCAGGTACACCTCAAGACGGTTGACGGCCGAAAATATGTTTTGAAACCGTTGTCTTCGAGCCCTTGAGCAGATCATGCGGCCCCGTCACCTTGCTCTTGCCGCCTGCCGCTTAATTCCCGAAAAGGCTCTTTAATCCCTGGTCAATAAGCGCTCCGGCATCATTTTTCGAATTTTTCCCAACCTGTTTCTGCAAGACGTTAATCAGGGCCTTTTTCCCTTCGTTGATGAGGATACCTTCCAGGGCGGCCGACTGGCTGATATGGGTAAAACTCCCCTTTACCCGGTAGGGGATGGGCGTTTTGCTCAAGTCGACAAGACCGGTTTTCCGGTCACGGTCAAGCCCCCGGGTCAGGTAGATGGTCAGCAGGTAGTCAATCCGTTCATTGACCAGGTCAACGGTGCCCTTCCCTTTCACGGCCATGAGTTCCGACTCGGCTCGCAGATCATTATTCCTGAACACCCCGTTGGTCAGGACCCCGGTGGCCGTCAACCTGGCGAAGCCGGTGGGTTGCCGCGAAGATTCGGCAACCAGGGTTTTTTTGTCGATCAAGGCCTTGGCCGCGCGAATGGTCTGGAGAATTTGCAGCCGGGCAATTTTGCCGTCAGCCAGGGTCAGGCTTACCGTCCCGTCGGCATGGCGGAGCAGTTCCTTTTTCGTCAATCCCCGGGTCGCGATCCCGGCCTGAATATCGGCCTTGCCGGTGATCTCCTCCCGGCCGGTCATATCCCGGAACAGGGGGCCGAGCCGCACGCCTGCCAGTTTCCCGGTTAAATGCATTTGCGGGACAGCGGGGCGGGCGTCAATGTCGCCCCGGAGCAAAAGTGTCCCGCCATAGAGACCGGCTGCCAGCGGGTCCAGCCGTATCCGCCCATCTTGGCCGGAGGCCTGAAGCCGGACCTTGGACAAGGTCAGCCCGGCCGCTTTGAGGCTGTCCACCCTGATATCCGCGGTAAAGTTCAGGCTGCGCAGAAGCTGGACGGGAATCAGGTCATTATTTTGCTTCTTATGCCGTTCTTCAGATTTTTCCGGACCCAGGACGGGTTGCTGTTTCGTTTTTCCCTGCGGCCCGATCTCATTGCTTGGTGTTGCGGCCGGCTGTTTTGTCCGGTATCGATCAAGATCAAGTTGATTCAGCTGGAGAGCGAGATTATACGAGGGGTTTTTCAGATTCCTGATCGTGGCCGTTCCGTCAACGATCGTGTCGTCGATTTTCAGGTGAAGCGGCTTGATTGTCAGGTCTTCCCGGTTCAGATCCGCGTCCGCCGTCAGTTCCAGGGCCAGCCCAGGTGACGGCAGGCCCGTGCCCTTGAGCAGGCCCTTCAGGCTCAAACCGTCGATGACAAAATGTTTTTGCGACAGATACAGGGTCAGTTCGGTCCGGGCCTGAATCCTGGCGGCCAGAGATTGTCGGCCGCCTTCATCCATGGACAGGTCAAATGCCGCCTTGACGGGAAAAGGCCGCCCTTCACGGAGGCGGCCGACTACCAGATTCAGGTTGTTGAGCTTGATGGTTCTGGCGGTCTGTTGATCGACATACTCCACGTTGATATCCGTGGCATCTATTCCGCCCACGTCAAGGCCGGCCAGTCCCTGCCCGGATTTTTCTCCTGTTTTTTTCATTTTTGCCGCCGGCCGTTCAGCGGCCCCGGCCCGGCCGCCTCCGGTAAGATCGTCCCAATTGTTCAGGCCCCTGGCGTTTCGCAGCAGGTGAACGTTGACCCCCTCAAGGGTGATGTGGTTGATAAGGAGTTGTTTCCGGGTGAGCAGCGGCCACAGGGCAAGCTGTGTTTCAACCTGCCGGCTGGAGATAAATGGGCTGTCGGGGAAATTCCGGCCGGAGGAAAGGCTCACTTTGCCCAGGCTGAAAACAACATTCAGGCTGGGCGAGACGTGCAGTTTGATGTCACCGGGAATGGAGAGAGTCCGCCCGGTTTTTTCCCGGACCAGGTTGGTAATGGTCTCTTTATAGTTATTTGGATTGATGAGCAGGGGCAGGGAGAGGGCGGCGATTATCAAAAGAACGACGATTGCGGCTATAGCTACCGAAAGTCGTTTTATTGTTTTGTTCATTCGGTTCCTCCCTGCTTCGTTGCCAAGGTTTTTGAATCGTGCCATCCGGATGACGATAATCCCTAAAACATATTATATCATTAAAATTCAGAGCGGTTCAAATAGATACACATGTTTTTTTGGCAGCGAACCGTACCGGCCGGTAAAATAATTTTATGCCGTGATTCCGTGGTCTTTCGCAGTTATCCTTCTTTCCCCGTATTGTATGAATATGCTCGACATGCTGTCTGTAATCTGCATAGCTTCATATTTCATGTGCCCGGAAACGGCGCGGTTCGGAAAGCTGCGGGGCAGAGGGTTTTTTTATGGTATGGAAAGGGAGTGTTATGCATGCATGCGGGGCGGATCCGGTGATTATCCGGAAAGGAAAAAATCGCCGCAACCCCCTCTGTTCCCGTCTTTTTTTTGACTCAAGTCAATGTCTGTTATATTCTATTATGTCATCATCAATCCAGACGATGAACGAATGGCGGGTCGTTTTGTGTCTCTGATGATCATAGTTGCCCGCATTATTTTTCAACCGGAGGTGGACAATGAAATATTCAAGATGGGATGATTTTCTGATTGCCGAACATGAGATGATTGAGCGGGCCATGGCGGTGCTCAAAGAATGCCTTGATAACCTTGACGCCACCCTGGACCAGCCGGTACAGGTGATACGAGCCCTTGATTTCCTGCTCGAATTCGGTGACAAGATCCACAATCGCAAGGAAGAGGAGCAGCTCTTCCCCTTGATGGAAAAATTCGGCGTCCCGGTCAGCGGCGGGCCTCTCGGGGTGATGCTCGCGGAGCATCGGATGGAGCGTGAACTGCTTGCCAGGATGATGGCCGACATCGGCAGCCTGAGTGCGGCCACCTCTGAAACGAAAGAGGAGTTTCGGCAAAAGGGCCTGGAATATCTTAAAATCAGGGCGGAACATATCTGGAAGGAAAATGATGTCCTCTATCCAATGGCCCGGAGATTCATGCGGGAAGAGGACAATGCCGACATGCTGGCCGCCTTTAACCGGATTGATACGGAGGCCTACGGCCCGGCGGCGCAGGAACGCTTCCTGGCCATGGTCGATGAAGTTGAAGAGGCCCTGACTGGGAAAAAAGGGCTTATTTACAACCTCTCCTATGAGCAGTTGGAAGGGATCATGGAAACCCTTCCCTTTGAAGTCACCTTTGTGGATGCCGAAGATACGGTGGCGTATTTTAACCGTCTCGACCGGGAAAAACTCTTTCCGCGCACCCGCTCGGTCATCGGCCGCAAGGTCTCGAAATGTCATCCTGAAAAGAGCGTAGCCATGGTCGATGAAATTGTTCAAGGCTTTAAAGACAAGACCAGGGACCAGGCCGAGTTCTGGATCGATTTCCGGGATGACAAGATTCTGATCCGTTATTTTCCCGTGTACAATGGCACCGGCGACTACCTGGGTGTCCTGGAGGTGACCCAGTCGATCGGCCGCCTGCAGAAAATCAAGGGCCAGAAGCGGCTCCTGGATTGAGCACCTTGAACCGGCGAAAAAGCGAGGGCGAAGGTGACGGCGTCTGGCGGCCGCTCAGGAGTACGTGAAACCGCCTAGTTATATATCCTGTGATGAGTTACGCTCAGGATGCCGCGTCCAGTTCGAGATAAAAACGGGCGCCCTTGCCCGGCCCTTCGCTCTCTGCCCGGATTCTGCCGCCCTGGGCGTTGATGATGGTCCGGGCCATGGGCAGGTTCAGGCCGAAACCGTCAGGGTGACGGTTCGCCCGGTCGATGGCAAAGGCAGTGAAGATCTTTTCCAGGTTTTCGGGCGCAATTCCTTGGCCCGTATCGGCAATGCAGAGTCGGACCCTGCCGTCTGCGGACTCACCCGAGATGGTGATTTTGCCGCCCTCCGGGGTGAATATCCGGGCATTGTCGACAATGGTCCTCAATACCGTTCTGAGGGTGTCGGGGTCGGCCAGCGCCATGAGGTCGTCGCTCACGGTCATCTCCAGCATAATGCCGGCTTGCTTGATTTCCCGGTCGGCCTCCTGCAGGAGTTCCTGTAAAACGGCTTTCAGGGAAACCGGTGTACGGTTCACTCTTATTTCGTGACCGGCAAAGGCAAAATAGTTTAACAGGGCTTCGGCAAGTTTCTGGATGCGGTCAAGAGACGAATCCATCTCCTGGGACAGGTAGATGAGAAATGACATCTTGTCTGCATCCAGCATTTTCAGCCGGTCATAGGCCTTGACCAGTTGCGCGGTTTTTTCCGCCACCATCTGCTCAAGATTTTCGTTGTACTCTTTCAGCTTGATGTTCTGCTCCGCCAGCATGCGTTTCATGTTGCGGTTTTCAAGTCCGTTCTGGATAACATGCAGCAACTGCTGTCTTTCTACCGGCTTGTACAGAAAACTGAAGATATGGCCTTCATTGACGGCGCGGACAATGTCGTCCTTTTCCGCCTGGCCGGACAGGACAATGTTACAGATATCCGGATGCTTTTCATGAATCAGGGCCAGCAGGGCACTCCCTCTCATCTCCGGCATCATCTCATCCGAAATGATCATGTCCACCGCGTTTTGATCCACAAAGGGTTCCACTTCTTCCGGATTGACAAAGGTATGGATGTTATAGGTCCTGCCCAGCAGAATTTTGAGTTCTGTCAGGATAGGTTGTTCATCATCGACGATCACGATGGTTTGTTTGTCCCTGGAACCGGCTTGTTGCATCATATCCTCACCTAACTTTTTTCAGCCTTTTTTTTTCTTGCCTGGATAGTTGGGAGCAGTGGCCTTCAGGATGACCATAAAACAGGTCCCTTCACCGTAAACACTTTTAATGTCGATATGCCCGCCATGGGCCTCGACGATTAGATGAGAGAGGTTCAGCCCCAGGCCGGTACCCAGACCAAGTCCCTTGGTCGTAAAAAAAGGATCAAAGACTTTAGAGATGATTTCTTCCTTGATACCGATACCGTTATCCTCGAAACAGGCCTCAATCTGATCTGTCCCGGCATTGTAGCGGCTGGAGATTTTAAGGAGACCGTCTTTTTTGGTCAGCCCCTTTTCTTTAACGGCGTCCCTGGCATTGATAATCAAATTGATGAAGACCTGCCCGAGTTCCTGCGGCATGCCCTGGAATTCCGGGATATCCGGCGCCAGATCCAGCTGGACCTCCATGTCATATTTTATCTGGCTGTGGGCCAGGGTTATGGCGTCATTGATAATGGTATTCAGATCACAGGAGATGAAGTCATCTTCAAAATGGGCCATCCTCTTGGTACTTTTGACAATCTTGTTGATACGGACAACCGATTCAATATTTCTTGCCGCGATATCGTCAATATTCTCCAAGACCAGATCCAGGTCGAGTTCTTCAGACAGGTTATGGAGTTGTTCCCTGTGCTTAACAAGGTCTTCATTGTCGGTGCTCAAACACTTCTTCAGTTCGTTGAGAAATTTTTTAACATATTCCACATTCATCTTCAGGCCTTCCATGGAAAAACCGATGGCCTGGGCGGGATTGTTGATCTCGTGGGCGATGCCGGCAACCATGGTGCCGAGTGATGCCAGTTTTTCCTGCTTGATCAGGCGATCCTGGCTGTCTCTGAGCGCTTGTTCGGCTTTTTTGCGCCCGGTAAGATCCCGGACCATGGCAATGGCGATATGATCTTCTCCCGACAGGGTTTCGCTGAATGAAATCTCCACGGGAAAGGTGGAACCGTCCTTGCGGCAGCCGGTCAGTTCGTAGGGATTATCGGTCACCAGTATAAATTCTTCGTTCTGGTAATCAGCGTCGTCAACCTGTCGCAGGTATTTATCGGGGAGGCGGAACAGGGTATAGATACTCTTGCCGATCACTTCTTCCGGCTTGTAACCGAAGAGCCTGACTGCCGCCGGGTTGAACGATTTGATTCTGTGATTTTGATCCAGGGTTATGAGTCCGTCGAGCATGTTGTCGATAATGGACCTAGTCCTGGTCTCATTTTTCTCGCGTTCCCGGATCGTCAGGGTCAGCCAGTACATGCCGAGAATAATCCCGGTCATCCCCAGTACCCAGAAGGTAATATGAACCGCATAGGTAGAGATGTTGTGCGCCCTGGCAATGGCCAGCAGTGGCGCCATAGGAATGGAAACGCTGATCCCGCCCCGAATATCACCAACCTTGTAACCCTGCACGGCATGACATTTAAGGCAGCCCTTTTCCGTAATCATGGGGCGCATGTAGCGCAGGTAGAGCGCCCCGTTGATTTTTTCCACGGCAATGGCTTTCTTCTTGCCTTTTTCAAATGATTCCAGGGCCTTTTTCTCCCAGGGATCGGCGGCGTTCCCCGGCCGTTTGGGGTCAAGACTGGTTATATGTTCAATGGGGCCGAAATCCTTGGTCTGCATGCCGTAGACCTGACGGATCATGTATTCCGGGTTGATTAGTGTCAGTCGTTCTCCGGTGGTGGTGGTTATGTTGACGCCCGGGATGTTGGCAAGATAGGGATTCGGCTGTGTTTGCTTGGTGATCGGCACGAAAACGCCCTTATGCTCAGTCGCCCATTTATGGTAGATGATGTCTTTTTCATAGACGGTTTTTGCTTCGAGGGTAGCGAGCTGGATAGTTTCGTTATGTTGGCGTTGGATATTCCAGGCCAGCGAGATCGCCATGACTATGGTGCCCATGACGATCCAGAGGGCGGCAAGACCCCAGGCATAGGGAATCAGTTTCTTTGATTTTATTTTCATTGTCCTCTTACCTGTACAGTAACCATTCTCCGGGGATGCAAAACATATTCTCTACCGCAAACCTGTAAGAATGCGGCAGCGCCTCGGATGTGTACAATCAGGACGGGCGGGCGGCTCAGGAATCCGAGATGCCATAGGCCGCCAGTTTTCTTCTGAGTGTATCCTTTGATATGCCCAGCTCCCGGCACGTTTTCATTTTTTGGTCATCATTGCGTCGCAGCGCTTCCATAATGGCCTTTCTTTCCATCTCCCTGAGGGTAAGCGGGCCGGAGATGCTTGTGTCGCTCCGGCCCGCCAGCCATTCGGGCAGATGCCGGGGCAGAATCAGCCCCTCGTGGCAGAGGATAAACGCGTATTCGATAATATTTTCAAGTTCGCGAATATTTCCGGGATATTCAATGTGCATGAGCAGCGACAGAACTTCCTCCGAGACGCCCTCGACATGGCGGCCGCGTTGTTCGTTGAATCTGTTGATAAAGTGTTCTATCAGCAGGGGGACATCCTCGATCCTCTCCCGCAGAGGGGGCAGGTCGATTTTGACTACATTCAGCCGGTAGTACAGATCCTCGCGAAATGTCCCCTGGCTGACCATTTCCTCCAGTTTTTTATTGGTGGCGGCAATGATCCGGACGTCAGTCTTGATCGGGGCATTGGAGCCCAGGGGCTCGTATGTTCGGCTCTGGATGACCCGGAGCAGCTTGACTTGCATGGCCGGGGAAATGTCGCCGATTTCATCAAGGAACAAGGTCCCCTTTTCGGCGGCCGCAAAACGCCCTTTTTTGTCCTTCCTGGCATCGGTAAACGCCCCGGCCTTGTAGCCGAAAAGTTCCGATTCCAGCAGGGTGTCCGGCAGGGCTCCGCTGTTAACGGCGACAAACGGCTTGTCACTGCGGTTGCTCTGGGCATGAATGGACTGGGCGATCAGTTCTTTACCGGTCCCGCTTTCGCCAAGGATAAGAATGGTGGCGTCACTCTTGGCAAATTCCGGCAGCACGGAGAGGATTTTCCGCATCTTCGGGCTCCGGGTCAGGATTCCGTGTTCAGTGCCTTCCGGGGAGAGTTTGCGGCGGAGTTCGGTAATCTCGGTGAGATCCCTGATCGTTTCCACGCCGCCGATCACGTTGCCGTCATCGTCCGTGAGAGCGGTGGCAATCACATTCACGGGCACGGGCTGCCCCTTCTTGTTGCGGATCTTGGTATTCTGAGCGGCGGCATTCGGCTCCGAGGTCATGGCTTCCGCCATGGGACATTTCTCGGTGCCGCAAAGTTCGGACCTGAAGGTTTCACTGCATTTTTGGCCCAGCGCCTCGGCAGCGGTATAGCCGGTAATTTTTTCAAGCGCCTTGTTGAAAGAGGTGATGATAAAATTCTGGTCCACGGTGAAAACGCCGTCTGTTACGCTGTCCAGGATAAAACTGTTTTGCAGTTCGTGGGTGACATCACGAAAAGTCTGTACCGTGCCCAGCAGGTTGCCGCGCTGGTCGGCAATGGGGACGCTGCTCATGGATACCGGCACGATCCGGTCATCTTTTGCCTTGAGATAAAAATGTTTGTCGATCCAGGGTTCCGCGGAGGAGCCGAACTGAGCGAACTGGGCCATTCGCTGTTCGCAGCGCTCCGAGGCGAACAGATCATGGCAGGACTTTCCCAGCACCTCTTGCCGGTCAAAACCGGTGATATTGGCTGCGGCCTTGTTGAAAGAAGTAATTTTGCCGTTTTTATCCGTGGTAAAGACCCCGTCAATAACATGGTCCAGGATGAGATTGGTCTGTATCCGGTCCGTATTGTCACGGAAGCTTTTTACGCCGCCGATCATCACCCCCCTGGTATCTATAAGCGGTGCGGCCCTGACGCTCACCGGGAGGATATCGCCGTCAGCGGTGTTGATATAAATGCATTCCTCGATCACCGGGTGGCCGGTTTGAATGGCCGTGATCAGAGGCGTTGTTTCCGGGAGGCCCAGGTCGGCATGAGAATAAAGAACATCCCTGAAGGGTTTGCCCAGGACCTCGTCCTGTTTGAAACCGGTCAGTTGTTCCGCGGCTTTGTTGAACAGGGTGATATTAAAATCCATATCCACGGTAAAGACGCCGTCAAAAGCGCTGTCGAAAACCAGCTGGCGTTGAAAAATTTCCTGAATTTCCTGAAATGACTGGACTCCCCCGACAATTACTCCTCTGTTGTCCGTGAGCGGGGCGGCGTTGACCATAACAGGGACGAGCCGGTCGCCAATCTGGAGATGCCTTGTGAGTTTGGTAACTGGGCGTTTTTCTTCTAATACCTGGTCGATGACACAGAATTGTTCTTCAGTGGGGGAAGAAAAAACCTCGGTGCAGGTTTTGCCCAGGACATCTTTTTCCAAAATGCCGGTTATACCTTGAGCGGCTTTATTGACAGAGGTGATCTTGAAATCGATATCCACGGTGAAAACCGCTTCCGTGAGGTTATCGAGGATGAGTTTGCGTTGAATCGCGTCACTGAATATAGCGGTGGTCAGCTTGTGCAGCGTGCCGATGACGTCAGAGAGTTTGTCGTCTTTAATCATTGCAACAGGCCTGGTGCCGATTTTGGCAGTGGCAGAGGATAAAACACAACACTGCCTTGTCGAGGGCGCAGAGACCGGCGGCCGGCAAGAAGGTGGTTTGAGGTTAAATTGATGAACTGCCATGGGGCCGGCCAAGAGTTCGGCTGGGCGCCGGGTACTGCTTTAAAGCTGAAAATAGTTCGTAACATATCTAAATCGATATCTAATTTTCACTCCAAATTTAATACATCATGTATGTTTTGCTTACTGGATTTCCTGCCAAAAGGCAAGAAAAATGCCGTAAGCGTTATTGGTTGGTGTTCGTCCGGAAGCGACTAATTCGGGCCGATTCAGTTGATAATAATCTTATCCTGAATTCGTGACGGATTGAGATTTACTCCATGCAATATGTGGAATTTATTGTATTATTGCTGAACAAATGCATTTTCCGGTCTTCGCCCCGCCGCTCTTCGGGGCGCCCGATAACGGATTCGGGATTGAGTATACGGTCCCTTGAATTTCTGAATTTTGGCTTTAATTTCCGCAGAAGCAGCCCGGTCAAGGCCGAGTGGTTCCGGTCACATACCGCACGAGCTGCTCTTCGCTGAGAGTTTGTCCGCTTGAGCGAATGCGGCGGGCAAGGAGCCTGATCTGCATGTCATCAAACTGCAAGCCTCGTTTGGCCAGCTGGAGATTGATGGCCCGCGTCCCTGTTTTATGACCAAATCGTAATTTTCTGCGGCTGCCGACCTGGCTGGGCTCATACGGTTCGTACGTGGTCGGGTTGACCGCCAGGCCATGCTGATGCAACCCGGTTTCACAGGTAAAAATGTCGTCACCGACAAGTGGATGGTTTCGGTGAATGGGACTTGCGGTGACGCTTGAAACATAGCGGCAGAGCTGCGGTAAAAACTCCGGATGATATTGCTGCTGCTCAAGGACAAAGGTCAGGTATCCTACTGCTTCCTCAAGGCGGCAGTTACCGGCTCTTTCTCCCAGGCCCAGCACCGTGGCGTCAAACCAGGACGCCCCGGCCTCCAATGCTGCAATGGAGTTGGCAGTGGCCATGCCGAAATCGTTATGACAGTGGACGCCGATATCTATTTGCAGTGATTGCTGCAGGGGGCGCACAAGCTCCCTTATCGTACCGGGAGAACAAATCCCCACCGTATCGGCCAGGCGAATCCTCCCGGCGCCGTTCTCCTCGGCCAGGCGGGCTACCTGCAGCAGAAAGTCGGGATCGGCGCGCGAGGCATCCTCAAGACCTACCGAGATAAATGGAATGTCCAGGGCCAGGCCCTGCCGAATAGACCCGACCATAATTTTTTTGACCCAGTCCCGGTTTTTTTTAAGACGCTCGGTGATGTGCAGGTCGGAAACAGGGATTGACAGGGAGAGCACATCGGGCCGACAGGACCCGGCAAAGTCAATATCTTTCTCTATACAGCGGCACCAGAGACCCAGCCGGCATGATGCCTGGGTTATGCTTCGGGCGTCGGCAACAAGCTGTGGCAGGTGGTTGTTTGCAGGAGAGGAAGCTATGCCCAGCTCTATTTCATCAACACCAACCTTGTGAAGATGGGCGATAATGTTGCGCCGATTTTCACAGGTAAGCCTGATTCCGGGGGTCTGCTCACCCTCGCGCAGGGTGGAGTCGATGATACCGCATATTTCTTTTGTCACAGATGATCCCGTATAATTTTTTTATCTCAGGCCATATTATATATATAATACCCCTTGATTGGTTTTTCAACTTGGCGAACCGGCTGATAAAAATTTTCCCCATATTGCAGGACGCCGATATTTTTTTTGAGGGGGGAGGGGGGTCCACCTGAATGGAACTTTTTCAGGGACTTTCAAGAACGCTTTTTTTTCTTGCACCTGGATCCGTAAGCGTTCGAGAACGGTGCAGATGCAAGGCGGCAACGATGTTGATTATCCTGGCGTGATATCAACGAGTTGTCAACGCAGCTAAATGCGCCGTTATCGGGCGCCCCGCAGGGCGGCGCGGTGAAGACCAGCAAATGTGTTTATTCGACAATCATGCAATAAATTTCATAAATTGCATGAAATATCACCTCAAGCCGTCACGGATTCAGGTTGCAGCTTCCTGCTCCAGGATTTCCCCTAAAGCATAGGCTGCGTCACCAACCAGTTTTACACATATTTTTCTGCCGCCTTCCGGGTCGGAGTAATATTTTTTTACCGCTTTCCTGTTTTTCCAGTCGACCCCGGCAATATCCCGGCAGTTCATGCCGCCATAAGGTTTTGTCAGTTCCTCGAATTGTTTCAGGAATTGACTGCTCAAAACCCAGACTTTAGGGTCTTCTTTTTCGCCGAGGTTGCCCCGGCTGTAGAGACTGGAGATCATCGCTACTCCGCCGAGCAAAGTTCCGCAAACACTGCCGGAAGCGGCAATGCCACCACCGAATGCCCCGACAGCCTTGATCGCCGATTCGTTGACCAGATTCATTTTTTCTTGCCCCACGGCAAGAATCGCCTGACTTCAGTGCAGCCGTTTCACAAAAAGATCAATCGCCTTCCGGCGCATTTCCTCGGGGTCCATCACATCCTCACTTTTAAATATTTTAGGGGAGTGCAGATAAATAAGCCATTGTTTTCATGACTTATTTATCTACACACCCCTAATACTCGCCTATTGCCAGGAATTTTACTTCAAGCCGTCACGAATTCCTGATTAAGTCGTACACACCCGGTTTCTTCCCCGAGACTTGGCGCAATACATTGTTTTGTCGGCAGATCTGATTAACCCGTCGAAAGAATTGGCATCAACACCAAGGGTTGCAATACCGATGCTTATAGACACCTTCACTCTTTCATTGCCCGGCAAGGGGGATTCGGCGACAGTACATCTCAAATCTTCAGCGATATCAAAAGCCTTATCCTTTGCCGTATTGAGGAGGATGATCATAAACTCTTCGCCGCCGTAACGGGCAACAATATCGGTGTTACGCAGTCTGTTGCGAAATATTTTGCCGATCCAGATTAAAACCTCGTCACCGACCGGGTGACCGAAGGTGTCATTGACGTTTTTAAAGAAATCAATATCGCATAACAGCAAGCTTATTTCGCCCCCATATCGTTTGGCCCGCTCCACTTCGTCCAGGAGACGTTCGTTAAAGTATCGCCGGTTATGCAGTCCTGTTAAGTCGTCATGGATTGCTTCCCGCAAGGCATGCGAATAGGCCTTTGAGTTGTTAATCGCTATGCCGACGGCATGAGCAATCACGGAAAGGATCGAGATTGTCTTATCCGCAATCGGTCTGCCCGATTGAGAATTGTCGACAAGCAAAATACCTTCGATGGCATTGGTATTATGCGACTTAAAGACCGGGCAGATTCTACACAGTTCCGATTTATCCTCTCCCGCGAATTCACTCCTGTCGCAACACTTGGCATCTTGCATCAACCAGCACCGCAACCCGTGTTTTCCGTAAGCAGGGCAGTCTGTAACTTGGCAATTTTTTAACCGCCAACAGGAGATTCTTTTTTGGTTGACAATCGGAATAATGGCGTAATTCGTCAATCCCATCTTCCGGGTGAATACATCCGCCTCTATTTCGCTACCCCGTAAAGGAGCCCCCATGGCGAGCGGGCGCGTAAACGGAAATTCTTCCGCCACCGGTATTTTAATAGAACTGATCGTTCCCGGTTCAAATCCCTTGCATAATTTCCCCTGCAGGATTTCCTTTTGGTGTTTGACAAAAAAAAGACCGACCCGGTCAAATGAAAAGACCTCTGAAACAATATTGACAAATCTTTCCTCAATGGCGTCTATGTCCATTTCTTCATTGATCAAAGAAAGCATGTCCAATAAAAGCAATTCTTTATCTTCCATAATTATCCATGAGCAGAACTGAAAGTATTCAAGGTGGTGTCTCTCCCGAATTGAGGATTCCGTTCGAGATCAAGGGATGAATCGAAAAAAATCACAGGCCATTGCCGTCTCAACATAACCCCATGATAATTTTTTTGGCGTTGCTTGTCCAGGATCAAAAAATGTCAGATGTCAACAAACTCGGGATCATCCGGCCGGGAAACGACCTGCCAATCCTGTTCTTTCGCATTGAAATCAGCGATCTTGTCCAAGGGCAGTTTTATATATTTTCCCCGGGCCTCGGCCGCGATGCCGCCGTCGGCCAGGAGAAGTTCGCCGCTCCCCTGGAAAAACCTTTTTGAATCCCCGGTAATACGGGCGATAACGTGTAATTCTTCATCCAGGGGGACCGGTTTTTTAAAACGCACTGAAATCTCAACGGTAACTCCCCAGTATTCATGAGCCTGGCCGATCATGAGCGCCCGGCCGATGGTTTCATCGAGGATGGCCGACACGATGCCGCCATGCAGACGGCCGGGATAGCTCTGGTGTTCTTCCCGGGGCTTAAAAACCGCCAGGAGTTCGCCGCTGTCCAATTCGTAAAAAGAGGCGGCGAGGCCCAGGCTGTTTTTCAAGCCGCAGACCAGGCACATTTTCGAATTCGGCTGCTTTTTTCTTATTTGATAGCGCATTGTTCAAATCCCGCCGCTTTCGGAGGCATCATAATTTCCTGAATCCGTGACGGCTCGAGGTGATATTCCAGGCAACATGTGGAATTTATTGCATTATTGATAAATAAATGCATTTTATATTCTGCACCGCGCCGCCCTCCGGGGCGCCCGATAACGGCACATCTGCCGCGTTGACAACTCGTTGATATCGCACCAGGATAATCAACATCGTTGCCGCCTTGCAGCTGCACCGTTCTCGAACGCTCACGGATTCAGGAATTTAGGTGAATATTCAGCGGCACCACTTCAGGTTATTCCGAGGGTCCGGAACCCGTCTTTTCGTCCAGCACCTGCCTGATCACTTCCGCCAGTTTGTCTTGACCGACAGGTTTCATGGCAAAAGCCCTGATGCCCATATCCTCGGCCACTCCAGCATCGACTTTTGAGCTATAGCCGGTGCAGAGAATAATTGGCAGATCCGGCCGGATACCCAGCAACTCTCCGGCCAACTGCACACCCGTCATTTCGGGCATTGTCTGATCGGTGATGACCAGATCAAAGGCGTCCGGCTGAGACCTGAAAAGTGCCAGGGCTTCCAGGCTGCTGGTTTTCGCAGTGACCCGGTAGCCAAGGTAGGTTAATATCCCCCTGGTTGCGTCGGTCAGATCTTGTTCGTCATCGACAAAAAGAATCCGTTCGCCCCCGACCGGAAGGGGTGCCGAGCCTTCCGGCTTCGGCTGGCTTTCCTCTTCAACCCTTGGGAAATACACTTTAAACGTCGTGCCCTGATTGAGCTTGCTGGCAACGGTAATTTTGCCATTATGGCTTTTGACAATACCGTGTACCACGGACAGGCCCATACCGGAACCCTTGCCGACCTCTTTGGTCGTGAAGTAGGGGTCAAAAATCCGATCCATGATAAACGGATCAATGCCACAGCCAGTATCTTTCACCGTCAGCCTGACATAGGGGCCGGGGCGCGGATCCGCCTCACCCTTAAAGTCCTTTTCCTTTAATTCCAGACAATCAAGACCGACAAACAAAACGCCGCCCTTTTCGTCCATCGCCTGGGCCGCATTGGTACAGAGGTTCATCAACACCTGGTGGATCTGAGTCGGATCGGCCAGGATATTGCCGCTATGTGGATCAATATTCCGGCGGATCTCTATGGTTGATGGAATCGAGGCCCGGAGCAGCTTGAGGGTCTCCTTCACCAAAAGATGAAGTTGCAGGGGAGCGCGTTCTTGCTCCGACTTGCGGCTGAAGGCCAGGATCTGTTGCACCAGGTCCCGGGCTCGGCCACTGGCTTTTAACACCTCATCAATTCTCTTGCCGGACCGACTCTCAGCCGGCAACTCGTCTTTCGCCAGATCGGCATAACCAACAATTGCCGCCAGTATATTATTGAAGTCATGGGCAATTCCCCCTGCCAAGGTACCGATGGCCTCCATTTTTAAAGCCTGGCGCAATTGGCACTCCAGCTTCTTCTTCTCCCGGGCCGCCCGTTTCAACTCCGTGATATCCCGCGCCAGAATAATGGTCGCCGGTCTTCCTTTCCAGGTCGTCAACCTGGAGCTAATCTGCAGGTAAACATCCTCGGCTTTTTCATTCACCGCCCGGAAGGAATAGAGATTTTCATTTTTTTCGCCCGGCGGCCCCCGGCGGTGAATGGCCGGCACCATGTCCCGGTCGTCGGGATGGATATATTCGATGAACGGTTTGCTTTTCAGCTCTGCCAAACTACAGCCAAAAATCTTTTCCGCCTTCGGGTTGGCATACTTCACCACTTCATCCTGGACGATGAAAATCAGATCATTGGCGTTTTCCACCAGCATCCGGTACTTTTCCTCGCTCTCCCGGAGAACCTGCTCCGCTGCCCGGCGCGTTTCTTCCTCTCTGACAATGGCCCAGGCCTTGAACAGGTAGAGGGTCAACAAGATGGAGCCGGTAAAA
This sequence comes from bacterium BMS3Bbin14, assembly GCA_002897615.1. Classification (GTDB taxonomy): domain Bacteria; phylum Desulfobacterota; class Desulfobulbia; order Desulfobulbales; family Desulfobulbaceae; genus BMS3Abin13. Next base: position 21,740 of record BDTX01000021.1, on the reverse strand, counting down.
GCCACCAGGATCAGGACGAGCCATGCGTCTCTGAAAAACTTCATGGCGGCCAGCACCTGGTCTTCCGGGGTGGCGACCATAATCGACCAGAAATTATCGGGCAGTTCGATAGGCAGATAAACGGCGTGACTCGTCACGGTCCGGGTCACGTTACCCCTTTTCCGTTCATAGGTGTAGACGGTGGTTCCCGGTTCTCCCTTGATCATCTTTTTCGCCATGGCAATCACTGTCGGCGCAGAGGCGAATGTCTTGAAAACGCTTTGTCCCGCATGACCGGGAGAAGGACAGAACAGCTCTATACCCTTGCTACTGAGCAGCCAGGCCGAACCTGAATCGCCCAGCCGGATATCCGCTAAATATTTTTTCGCGATCTGCCGAAAAGGAACAAGAATGCTCAGGCTGCCCCGGTAGGTATGATCTTTGAAAACCGGCATGGCAAAGGCCACGGCCCGGTAACCCTGGACCGCCATGAACACCTCACCGACCAGGGGCCGGTGGTCCTCCATGATCCGGCGGTTATGGGCCTGATGAGAGACATCCCTGCCAATGGCCCGGCGAACGAAGGGAATAGTGTAGACAATCCTGCCGCTGGCGTCGATTCTGGTAATGGCGCGGATCTGACCGGAGTGTTGATCGTAGAACTCTTTGATCAGCTTTTTTCCCGCCTGATCAAGGTCGATGATATTTTTGTGTTTCGCCAGATAACCAAGGGATATGGCATACTCGGTAAAAAAGGACTGTATTTCCCTGGCGGCCTGCCTGGCCATGATGCGCTGTTCGTTGTTGAAGGCCGCAATGGTCTTGATCTTGACATCCCGGTACGAGAGGTAGAAAAGAAAAGAACAGCAGCCAAGGATTAATAATAATATGAAAAATACAGTATATTTTTTCATCGTTTCAATCCGCCAAGCTCTTTATTCCTCTACATGCAAAAGAACCTCGGACAGCGGGCTTTCATCCCTGCCGGCTGACAAAAATATCATTATTATAATAATATAGTTAACAGTTAACCGAGAGAATATTCAAGGCATATCTGTAGTTCCGCATACTCCGCCTCTTACTATCAACCGGCCCGGGGGCCGGAATCAGGTCTTCACCTCTCACCCTTTATATCCGCTATCCTCCGGTAAATCCTTTTGTGCCGCCGAGGCCACTGCCAATTTATCGCAGCGCTCGTTCAGAGGATGACCGGCATGGCCCTTGACCCATTTGAAAGTAATATTCAGCCCGGCCACCAGGTCCAGCAGTTCGGCCCAGAGGTCGGGATTGACGGCCGGCTTTTTGTCGGACTTGATCCAGCCGTTTTGCCGCCACTTTTTCGCCCAGCCCCGGCAGATGCCGTTCACTACGTAGCGGGAATCGCTATAGAGCGTCACCGGTTTGTCCCGGTGCTCCAGGTTCCGCAGGGCCACGATACAGCCCATAAGCTCCATGCGGTTATTGGTGGTCAGTCGATAACCGCCGGTCAGCTCTTTACGTTCGCCGTTGTATATCTGCACCACGCCATAGCCGCCGGGACCGGGATTAAAGCGGGCGCCGCCATCGGTGTAAATCGTCACCTCGCCGTCCCTGGGGGAAGTAGCTCCGGCCGCCGCCGCTCCGGTCGATGCTCTCGCCGCGCCCCTGCCCGCCCCTGCGGCCGGCCCGGCGCCCGGCGCCTTCATCCAGGCCTCGGCCGCCTGCCGGTCGGCAAAACCTTTGAACCTGGCGCCCCGGTAGCCCGTTACCTGGGCCTGGGCGTCGGGCCAGTTCTCATAGATTCCCGGTTTGCGCCCCACGGCGATTGCGTAAAATTTTTTTGTTGCCATTTCCTCTTTCCTTAGGGTTTCAATGCCCGGCGGGCTTCCGCTTCCACAAAGACCCGCTTGACATTGGCAAAGGTTTGTTTGATCTGCCGGTCCAGCCTGGCAATCACGACTTCAAGGTCGCCTGCCGGAATATCATCGCGAAAGTCGATACTGATATTGACCAGGATAAAATCCGGCCCCATGTGCATGGTCAACACCTCGTTGACGTGATCGACCCCTTCGGCCGCTGCCACGATTTCCCGGATACCGTTGACGACCTTTTCGTTGGCGCTCTCGCCGATAAGCAGCCCCTTGGTCTCATAGGCCAGCCAGACGGCGGTCCCGCCAAGAATCAAACCGATGATGATCGAAGCGATACCGTCAAATTCTTCAATCCCGGTCAGGTGCGACAGCAAAACTCCGAAAAAGGCGACAACGATCCCGAGCAGAGCGGCCGAGTCTTCAAAAAGCACCACGAAAATTGTCGGGTCCTTGCCCCGGTGCACGGCTTCGATATAGTTCCACTTCCCTTTTGTCTTGGTAAACTCGGTGAGGGCGAAAAACCAGGAAAGCCCTTCAAAGATGAGCGCGAAACCGAGCACAACGTAGTTTACCATCGGCCGCTCGACCGGCCGCGGATGAAGAAAGGTATGGATAATGCCCTCGTAGGTCGAGACGCCGGCGCCGACGGCAAAAACCATGATGGCGACCGCAAAAGACCAGAAGTAGATCTCTTTTCCATGACCGAAGGGAAAGCGGTTGTCCGGGGGCTTGCGGGCCTGGCGCATACCGTGCAGCAGCAAAAACTGGTTGCCGGTGTCAACCATTGAGTGGATGCCCTCGGAAAACATTGCCGAACTGCCGGTAATAGCCGCCGCCGCAAACTTGATGATAGAAATAAGGAAATTACCCGCCAGCGCCGCAAAGACGACTTTTTTTGATGATCCTGCCATTTCTTCCTTTACCTGGCCCGCCGCATCGGGCGTTCAGGGTTAGTGTTCTTTTTTGTTCGAGGTCAGTAGCGCTTGGCCGCGCAACGCCCGGCAAGCCAGCCCGTTGAAAACGCGGCCTGCAGATTATAGCCGCCGGTATCGGCCTGGATGTCAAGCAGTTCCCCAACGATGAAAAGACCTTTTGTTTTGCGTGATTCCATGGTCCGGGGATCGACCTCCCGGGTGTCGACTCCCCCGGCGGTTATAATGGCCTCGCTGAACGGCCGGTGACCGGTAACCTGCAGCCGGAAATCCTTGAGCCAGGTTCGCAGACGCCGGCGCTGCTGCGCGCTCACCTGGCCGGCCGGGCAGGACGCAGGAATCCCGGCATGCCGGAGACACACCGGTACCATCTCCCGCGGCAGCAGGCCGCGCAACACGCTGCCCAGCTCTTCCTTGCTCCGGGCCGCGAAGTCGCGGAGCAGGCGCGCATCAAGTTTTTGTTCATCCAGGGCCGGTTTGAGATCAACGGCCAGGACAACCTCGTGCCCGGCATGTACGGCGTCCACGGCCTCGCCGCTCAAGGTCAGGATCACCGGACCGGTGAGGCCGAATTTCGTAAAAACCATTTCGCCGAACGCCTGCCGCCTCTTTTTGCCATCGACCAACATCCGGACGCCGACGTTGCGCAGGTTGAGCCCCGCCATCTCCGCCGCCGCCGTCCCCGAGGTCTCAAGCGGGACCAGGGCCGGCCGGACCGGCACGATCACATGACCGGCGGATGCCGCCAGCCGGTAGCCGTCACCCGTTGAGCCGGTCGCCGGATAAGAGGCCCCGCCCGTGGCCAGGATGACGGCATCGCAGGGAATTTTTCCGCCATGGCAGATCACGCCGCTGATTCGCCCGTCACTTATAACCAGGGAGTCGACAACAGCGGCTTTTTTGACCCGGACACCACAACGTTTCAGCCATGCAAGAAAAACCGCCAGGACATCGGGCGCCTTGCCGGAGGCCGGAAAGACGCGGCCGCCCCTTTCGGTCACCAGGTCAAGGCCGATCTCTGTGAAGAAATCCATGAGCTCAGGCGCAAAAAAACGGGAAAAGGCCTGGTGCAGAAAGCGGCCTGTTGGGCCAAAATGATTTATGAAGTCATGAAGTTGTGCAACATTGGTTATGTTGCAGCGGCCCTTGCCGGTGATGCAGATCTTGCGGCCGGGCCGCTGCATCTTTTCCAGTAAAAGCGTCTCGGCGCCGCCCAGGGCCGCCTGCCCGGCCGCCATCAACCCCGCGGCCCCGCCGCCGACCACCACCACCCTGCGGTCAGCCATTACCTAGTGCCCATCCAGAAACGGTCTTTTTGCCCGATCTCTGCGTTATGCTCAAAAAATAATCCTCGTTTCTGGACTGACACTGCCTGTCTCCTGCAACGAAATCCTCTTCACTTCGGCCTGGCAACACCAACGCCCTCCCCCTTGTCTCAAACGAACCTTTTTCCACCGCCGCTCCGGTTTTATTGGCATCTTTCGATTTTTTTTGATATTTTCTTTTTAGAATACTGAGTTGTACAGGATGATGCAAGATTCAGCCAAAAAGATTTCGATAATGTCAACCGGGATTCCCGCGCCGCATTCCCGGTCAGTCATCCCCTTCGGCACGGTTCTCTCGTGCCTGCTGCTCTTTTTTGTCCTGATCGTCCCGGGCTGCACCAAAGAGCACCGTGTTTCCTTTCAGGGCTATGTTGAAGGAGAATATCTCCGGGTCTCTTCCCCCTTCGCCGGTCAACTGGTATCACTGGCAGTCAGCCGGGGCATGAGAGTGGCCAGGGGCGATCCGCTTTTTTCCCTTGATCAGACCTATGAAGCCGCCGCGCTTTCCGAGGCGGAACAGGGCCTGCTCCGGGCGGAAAACAGGCTGGCCGATCTCGCCAAGGGCCTGCGGCCCACCGAGCTTGCCGCAATCAAGGCCAAGCGGGCTCAGGCGCAGGCCGCCTATAACCTGTCCCGCATCGAGTTTGCACGGCGCCAAACCCTGTTGCGGCAAAATGTTATTGCCAGGGAGGCGCTTGACCGGACGCGGACGAACATGGAGCGTAATGCGGCGGCCCTGGCCCAGCTCGATGCCGAACTGCAGACAGCCCGCCTCGGCGCCCGCGTCGATGAGATCAAGGCCGCCCGCGCCGACGTCCGGGCGGCGCGGGAACACGTGCACCAGGCGCGCTGGCGCCTGGAAGAAAAAAGTCAGGCCGCGCCGCAGGCGGGCCTGGTCTTCGACACCTTTTACGTGGTGGGCGAATTCGTTCCCGCCGCTTACCCGGTGGTCAGCATCCTGCCGCCCGGCAACATCAAAATCCGTTTTTTCGTCCCGGAAAAGGTCCTCGGCACCCTTGCTCTCGGTCAAAAGGTAGCGATCCGGTTCGACGGCGCGACAAAACCCTGTCAGGCGACTATCTCGTATATCTCTCCCCGGGCCGAATACACGCCGCCGGTCATTTACAGCCTGGAGACGCGCTCCCACCTGGTCTTCATGATCGAGGCCCGGCCGGCCCCGAAAGACGCCGTTGCCCTGCATCCCGGCCAGCCGGTAAACGTCCGGCCGCTGAGATCCGATGCCTGAAGCTGCCCCTGTTATCGATGTCCGGGACCTGGTCAAGTCCTTTGGCGGCAAAACCGTGATCAACAACCTGTCACTGCAAATTATGCCCGGCGAGATCTACGGTTTTCTCGGGCCCAACGGCAGCGGCAAGACCACCTTCATCCGCATGTTGTGCGGTCTTTTGCGGCCTGATTCCGGCAGCGGCGTCTGCCTCGGTTTTGACATCCTGAAGCAGGCGGAAAAAATCAAACCGCTTGTCGGCTACATGGCCCAACGCTTCAGCCTGTACGAGGATCTCAGCGTCCGGGAAAATCTCAATTTCATGGCTCGGGTTTATCGACTCCGGAACGTGCGGTCGCAGGTGGCCGAGATCATCGAACGTATGGGCATGGACCGTTTTGCCGACCAGCTGGCCGGCACCCTGTCGGGCGGCTGGAAACAGCGCCTCGCCCTGACCGCCTGCCTGCTGCACCGGCCGCGCCTGCTGCTCCTTGATGAGCCGACGGCCGGGGTCGATCCCAAGGCCCGGCATGATTTCTGGGACGATATCTACGACCTGGCCGGCCAGGGCGTCACCTCCCTGATCAGCACCCACTATATGGAAGAAGCCGAACGTTGTCACCGCCTTGCCTATCTCGCCTACGGCAATCTCCTGGTGGCGGGTACCGCCGGGGAGGTGATCGCCTCTTCCGGCCTGAAGACCTGGTCGGTGTCCGGCGATAACGTCCACATGCTGACACCGCAGCTCAAATTACTGGCCGGGGTGGAGCAGGTGGTGCCCTTCGGCAATACCCTGCATGTCAGCGGTCATGACCCGGAACTGCTGGCAGCAAGCCTCCGGCCCTTGATGAACGGAAAATATCTCTGGCAACAAATCGATGCCAACCTCGAGGAGGTCTTTATCAGCCTGATGCAGCAACGCGAGGCGCAGTGACATGTTTGCCGCCGATTTCTTTTCATTCAAACGGTTCAATGCCATTGTCGGCAAGGAGTTCGTCCAGATGAGACGGGACCGGGTGACCCTGGCCATGATGATCGGCATCCCGATTCTGCAGATGATCATTTTCGGCTTTGCCATCAATTCGAATCCCAAGCACCTGCCGACCGTGATCCTGGCCGCGGATCACGGTGTCTTCTCCCGGACCATTATTGCCGCCATGCAAAACAGCGAGTACTTCCAGGTGGTCAAAACCGTGGCCGGCGAAGAGGAAGCCGACCGGCTTATCGAAAACGGCGAGGTCCAGTTCGTCCTCGACATCCCGCAACAATTCTCCCGCCGCCTGGTCCGCGGGGAAAAGCCGGCCCTGCTGCTGACCGCCGACGCCACCGACCCGGCGGCCACGAGCAATGCCCTGGCGGCCTTTCGTCTTATTGCCGGGCAGGCCCTGGCCCGCGACCTTGCCGGACCATTGCGTTACCTGCGCCGGCAAGGCGCGCCCCTGGAGGTCATCCTTCACCGCCGCTTTAACCCCGAGGCCATAACTCAGTACAATATCGTCCCCGGCCTGATGGGCGTGGTGTTGACCATGACCCTGGTCATCATCACGGCGCTGGCCATAACCAGGGAACGGGAACGGGGCACCATGGAAAACCTGCTCTCCACCCCGGTCAAACCGATGGAGGTCATGATCGGCAAGATCATCCCTTATATTGTCGTCGGTTACGTGCAGATGGGGGTCATCCTGCTCGCCGGCCGCTTTCTCTTCGGGGTGCCGCTGATCGGCAGTCTCTCTCTCCTGCTCGCCGCCTCCCTGCTGTTTATCGCCGCCAACCTCGGTGTCGGCCTGACCTTTTCCACCTTGGCCCGGAATCAACTGCAGGCCGTGCAGATGGCCTTTTTCTTCTTCCTGCCGTCGATCCTGCTTTCCGGGTTCATGTTTCCCTTCCGCGGCATGCCGGCCTGGGCCCAGCGGGTCGGCGAGATCCTCCCCCTCACTCATTACCTGCGAATTGTCCGGGGCATTCTCCTCAAGGGCAACTCCTTTGAGCAGATCCTCCCCCACCTCTGGCCCATCATGGCTTTTCTTGTTGTCGCCCTGACCATCGGCCTGAAACGTTACCGCGGCACCCTTGATTAATACCTGCTCCGCACCGTTTTCGAACGCCCGCGGATCCGGGTAATACCTTGAATCCGCGTAAGCACCCGGCCGGGTTTGATACCGGTCCGCTTTTTTTTATTGACATCCCGGGAGAGATGCTGTCTATTGACATTGATTAAAAATTTATTCAGGTTTAAGCATATTCTTTTCTCCATCAGGCCCTTGCCGTGTTTCCTTGTGTTGTTCGATGCCGTTAAAGTCTTTGCTGATCGCTTATCAAGGAGAACCGGCCGGAGACCTTATCTCGGCAGACTTCCATATAATAATATACCGATCTATAGAAAAAGAGAGGACCGCACCGCAGGTAAGTCTTTGCTCTTTCCCGCCGGGGCGTCGCATTAAAACCGGCAGGGAAATGAAGAAGCAATACGGCTCAGGCCGTAATCAGCTTTGTTCAGTCGAGTCACTATCCCGAGCAGCAATCCAAATTATTTCCCCTGATCAATAAAAAAAAACAGAAAAATATCTCGGCCGCCTCGCCGGTACCCGCTTTGAAAAAAACGCGGCCAGCGCGGCAAGGCAGCGAAAAAAAACGAAGTCTTCATAATAAAATTTAAAGAAACGCCAGTAAGAAAGAAAGTCTGCCGCTGCCGAGGAGGCAAGGGCGGATCCCGCTGGCTCAGGTTGTTTGACTTGGGCGTTCCGGCTCTTTCCAACAGGGGTACAGTTCAGTTTGGGCAACCAAACTGCAAGCCGGATTATGCATTTTAATCCGGTTCTATTAAAAAGTGGTCACCATCTGGGACCCAGTACAAAGGAGTAGTAAAATGGCAGAAGGAACAGTAAAATGGTTTAATGATTCCAAAGGGTTTGGCTTTATTGAGCAGGACGGCGGCAAAGATGTTTTCGTCCACCACTCAGCAATCCAGGCACAAGGTTTCAAATCCCTGGAAGAAGGTGCACGCGTCAAATTTGATCTGGTTGATGGTCAGAAGGGTCCGGCAGCCGCAAATGTTGTCACCCTGTAAGCATGCTGTAAAAGGGTGCAATCAATAAAGCCTTTGTAATTCGCCCCCGATCGAGGGGACGGAAACGATGCCTTATTTATTTGCACCCCCGAAGTAAATAAATAAAAAAACCCCGCATGTTGCGGGGTTTTTTTTTGTCTTGCGCAAGCCCTTAAGCCGGAAGAGCGGGACGAGAAAAGTGCCGGTAGTGCTCTCTGCTGTTGACGACGCCGGAGGAATGCACTAATTTAACAAGTTGTGATTTCGGGTCGGGCGATTAGCTCAGCGGGAGAGCACTGCCTTCACACGGCAGGGGTCACTGGTTCGATCCCAGTATCGCCCACCATCCGAACCCTGATTCCCAGTTTCCTTGTCGTTTCTGTTTCCATCCTTAATCCGTGATTATTCCCCCACTTCCTCTGATGCTACAGATTTGCGTAGTCGCTTCCGTTCGCAGGAAGCGACCGCAGGGAGACTCCGGTAGTCATTCTATGCGGAGGACGGGAGCGACCGCGTAAAGATGGGGTGCCGGTGGCGGCTTATAGCAGGACTGCCCGGCTGTGCTTGATAACCCCGGCGGTCTGTTCCGGCAGAAAACAGACGGTGCCGGCCCGGCCGCTGCGACTCAGGCCGATCTCCCGCAGGGCGGCGCCGGACAAGCGGAGGAACGACCTCTGCTTTAAGAATTCGTCCCGGTCCCGATAGGTGAACAGGCCGGCATAATTTTGCGGCAGTTTTTTCCGCATTTCAGCGCGGATGTCGCAGGCCGGTGTCGGGTCCAGGTATCGGGGCGGCAGGCGATGGCCGCAGCGCAGCCAATCGTAGCGCAGCAGCTCCAGCAGCAGTTCCCGGTCGGGCCGCCCGGCCGCCAGTTCGCACAGGATGCGGGTCAGCAGTTCCGGCGTCCGGGCCAGTTCGAAGAAACCATGTTCTTTGGCGGTTGCCAGCAAGGCCTGGAAAAAAAGAAAGGGCTCCTCCCGGCGGTTCAGGATATAACGCCATAACGAACGAAAAAAGCGGTTATTGTAAAAAGCCTCCACGCACTCGCCCAAGGCGTGCAGATGGCCGATGGTCCGGTGATCCAGCCAGCGGGTGGCCAGCACCTCGTAGGGCGGCTGTTCACAGTAGATGATCCCGAAGTTCTCCGCCTCGTTTCTGATCGCCGTTTCCGGCAGGACCTTGAGCTGGCCCATTTGAATATGATGGGGTTCGAGTTCAAAGACCCGATTGAAGGAACGGCGAAAACTCTCCGCGGTATCACGGGGCAGCCCGAGAATCAGGTCGACATGCAGATGAATGGAATCGAGGCGCACCAGCCTGCGGATATTGGCCGCTGCCAGCTCTACGTCCATCTTGCGGTTGACGGCGGCCAGCGTCTCCGGGTCGGTGGACTGGATGCCGATTTCAAACTGAAAGAGATCTGGCGGCACGGTTGCCAGAAAAGCGAACATCTCCCCGGTAAACCGGTCCGGCGCTATCTCGAAATGAAACCGGGTGCCGACGGGCCTGGCGGCAAGAAAACGCCAGATGGCCAGGGCCCGGTGCGGATCGTCGTTAAAGGTCCGGTCGATGAACTTGATGATCACCGGTCGCTGCTCCAGGATGTCCGCCAGCTCGTGCCGTACCGTTTCGATTTCCTTGTGAAAAACGCCGTGTTTCACCGAAGAGAGGCAATAGGAGCAGAAAAACGGGCAGCCCCTGGATGACTCATAGTAAATCTGGCGATTTGCCAGGAACCCGGCAAAATCCTGCGGCCGATACGGGGAAAAAAAGGGGCGGCCGGACACGGCCCGGTAAGCCGGGCGCAACCGTCCCTGCTGCAAATCGGTGTAAAAAGAGTCAGCCACGCCCTCGATTTCTCCGTGGATGATAGTACACCGGTCCGTCAGGCCGGCAAGGACCGGGGCCTGGGGGCCGCCCAGGATAATGGGCAGGTCGGGCCGGACACGGGCCAGGTCGCGGACCAGGCGAGAGACATAGGCACCGTTCCAGATATACACTGAAAAAAACAAGGCCTCGGCCTCATTGCCGGAGAGGCGCAGCAGGGTATCGTAATAGGGATCATTGATAGTCAGCTGGCTCATGCCGACCCGGCAGCCCGGCAGGTGCCGTTCCAGCGCGTTACGAAGATAAAACAGGGCCAGGCAGGAGTGAGAATAACGACAATTCAGGGTAATGAGATGGTAATGCAACCGTTTTACCTGTGGCGCATGGGTGATTGACTGAAGCGTTCAACGGGGCCGGAGCCCCGGCATATGGCTCGGATCATACCGGTCCGGAGCGGCAGCGGCAACTCTTTCCTGCTGCCCGCTGCCCGCGCAGTCGTTTTCAGCAAGACCTTGCCGGCTCCGCGCATCGGACCGGCCGGCGCTTCCCTGAACCGGTATTTCCCCGCCTAGGCGGCGTGAACGGTTACGGCATTGACGCTATTCCCCTTAAGCTGCGCCACTTCAACATTTTCAAGGTATTCATCAAACCCCATCATCTGGTCGATGACCCCGGCCGGAGTAATCTCAACGATCCGGTTCGCCACGGTGGAGACGAATTCGTGATCATGAGAAGAAAAGAGTACCACTTCGGAAAAGGCAATGAGACCGTTGTTCAGGGCCATGATGGATTCCAGGTCGAGGTGGTTGGTGGGCTCGTCGAGGATCAGGGCGTTGGCGCCGGTCAGCATCATTCTGGACAGCATGCAGCGGACCCGCTCGCCCCCGGAGAGGACACTGGTCCTCTTCAGGGCCTCTTCCCCGGAAAAAAGCATCTTGCCGAGAAATCCCCTGGCGAAACTCTCTCCTTCGGCGGCCGGCGCGAACTGGCGCAGCCACTCGATCAGGTTCAGGTCATTGTTGAAGTAGGAGTTGTTCTCTTTCGGAAAATAGGCGGTACCGATGGTCACTCCCCAACGGTAGCCGCCGCTGTCCGGCTCCATCTCGCCGGCGAGAATCTGGAAAAGGGTGGTCTTGGCCAGGCTGTCGCTGCCGACAAAGGCGATCTTGTCCCCCTTGTTGACGGTGAGGTTCAGGTCGTTCAGGACCGCAACGCCATCGATCTTTTTACAGAGCCCCTGTATCTCCAGGATGATATCACCGCACGGCCGCTCGGGCTTGAAAACGATGTACGGGTATTTCCTCGAAGAGACGGGCATGTCCTCTATGGTGAGTTTCTCGAGGAGCTTTTTTCTCGCGGTCGCCTGCTTGGCCTTGGAGGCATTGGAGCTGAAACGCTGAATAAACGCCTTCAGTTCGTCAGCCTTGGCGGTGGTCTTTTTGTTTTCGTTCTGTCTCTGCTTCAGGTGCAACTGGCTCGCCTGGTACCAGAAGTCGTAGTTCCCCACATACACTCGAATCCGCCCGAAGTCGATGTCCGCTACGTGGGTGCAGACCTGGTTGAGGAAGTGACGGTCATGGGAGACGAGGATGACGGTATTCCGGAACCGCCCGAGGAATTCCTCCAGCCAGGTGATGGAGGCCAGGTCCAGGTGGTTAGTCGGTTCATCCAGCAGGAGGATGTCGGGATTGCCGAAGAGGGCCTGGGCGAGCAGAACCCGCACCTTGTCGCCGCCCTCAAGCTCCTTCATCTTCTTCTGGAGCAGCTCTTCGGCTATGCCGAGACCGTTGAGGAGCATCGCTGCCTCAGGCTCGGCCTCATAGCCGTTCATCTCGTCGAATTCGGCCTCCAGCTCGCCGCTGCGGATCCCGTCCGCCTCGGAAAAATCGGCCTTGGCGTAGAGGGCGTCCCGCTCGGCCATAACCTGCCACATCCGGTCGTGTCCCATGATGACGGTATTTAAGACGGTCTCCTCGTCAAAGGCGAAGTGGTCCTGCTGCAGCACGGCGATGCGCTGCCCGGCGCCGACCCCGATATCCCCCTTGTCCGGCTCGATCTCGCCGGCGAGGATTTTCAGAAAAGTCGTTTTCCCGGCACCGTTGGCGCCGATAAGCCCGTAGCAGTTGCCAGGGGTGAACTTGATATTGACGTCTTTAAAAATAACCCTCTTGCCATAAGAGAGAGCAACATTCAATACATTGATCATACGTTGATTCCTTGTAACTTAAATTTCGGAGTTAATGATGACGGGCACAAAAAAAATCCGTCAATTAATTAAAATAATTACATTATTAACGTGAAAAGCCTTTCGTTTTTCTGATATATTGAAATTCGTAAAAAAAAATCAATGAAATCAGAAATGAAAGGCCTAAGCGGATATTACCAAACAATACCGGGATCGACAAGAAGCAAAACAACCGCGGAACAGAATTTCCTCCTTTATGAGAAATTTCAAGGTCGACGCCCTCTCGCATAACAGCGGGATCAGGTATAAGGCCAGATCAAGATCGGTGATAACGGGAAGTATTATTCCTTGACAAGGGTCCTTTTAATGAGTGACACTATTTTCTCTTCATTTTCCCATTTTCAGCAAAAGCAGTCATGTGCACTATGTGACCCAGGTGGCTCGATTAAGGTGATCCCGAAGGCTCTAGAATATGGAGTGTCATTAACAATGCGGGCAGGGAGCGACCGCGTGAAGATGGAGTACCTGTGATAGTTTACTTTTGGCCTCCTCTACATCCACCAAGAATAGATGTCACCTCTGACAATGATTAAATCACGCATCCTAACGGATAGGAACGAAATAGAAAAAGTAATGCCAGCCTGCATTGATCTAGCTGTAGAGTCAGGCGCTGTTTTACCATTCAATTATATGCATTTCCCCTTTCTCTGGTGGGACCATTTTAATAACTATTAAACTAACTCCCTATTCGCGCCTATTCGCCGTAATTCGTAGCTCGTACTCCTGCCACCGCCTGGACGTTTCTGCAAAATATTCTTTTCCACCAGATCAGCCAGATCACGGCTGGCTGTGACTGAACTGCACTTGGTCATGCCTACGTATTTTCGGGTCGTCATACCGCCTTCGAACCTATCACCACTGTCAAGCAATTGGTTGATGACCTTCTGTTGTCTGGCATTAAATAAAACATTTTTGTTCTTCTGCCAGAATCTTGCCTTGGTGACCACCCGCTCAACAATCCATTGTGATTCCTGTAGGGCGGCTTCAAAAGTCTGTAAAAACCACTTCAGCCAGGGGGTTATGTTCATACCGTTCTTTCCAGCAGCCTCAAGGACGCGGTAATACCCCTTTCTGTCCAAACTGATGTATTTGGAAAACGAGACCAATTCCATAAGCGATGGGTAACTACGGGCAAGCAGGTGATCCGTTACAGCTCTGCCGATCCGTCCGTTACCATCATCAAAGGGATGAATCATGATAAACCATAGATGTGCTATGCCTGCCTTGATCAAGGGCTCCGGTTCGTTCTCAGTGTTCAGCCAATCAAAAAAGCGGGTCATTCCCCGGTCCAGTTCTGCTTTTGGCGGAGCCACATAATGCACAGTCTCACGACCTATCGATCCAGAGACAATCTGCATCTCTTCCTGCCCTCTGTACCTGGCTACTCGAATTTTGTGGAGTCCGGAATATCCGCCAGGGAACAGCGCCGCATGCCAGCCGAACAACCTTTCTTCAGTCAGAGATGGCTTCTTTAATCGTGCATCAAGGAGGACAGATACAAGGCCATCGGCCCGTGCATCCCGGTCTTCACGTTCAACTGGTAGCCCCAGTCGTTTCCGGATCGATGCCCGCACAGAACTTCGACGGAGAATCTCCCCCTCGATGGCAGCGGTTTCCATTGCATCATCGGTGAGTACAAGCTCCTGGGCATCCAGCCGTTCCACATCACTTAACGTTTGGCAAATTGCTGCCAGCCCACCGATCAACCGTGAGACCGTACTGATTTGGGTCAGGAGAATATCGCTGTCATAATTAAAGTCAGGCCAATCCTTTTGTTGCCATATCCATGAATGATTTGATTGCATGAACTAATCATGTCATATTCCTTGCGAATAGGCAAGATATTCCTAATGTCAATTAAGCTATTAAACTAACTCCGTTATATACGGTCCCCCCTGTTTTCGATCTTTGTGCTCATTAATTATTCTATTTGCCTCCCTTTCATAGCCATCAGCCAAATCTCTTAATGTAGCGGTAAATCTCTGAAAGCCAGCGTTTTCCACATCCTCAGCTTTACGTCGGAACCGATCATTTTCTGGATCATCCTGTATTTGAACATTTGTGAGTATGGCATGTCAGCCTCAGCCTGCGGTGATCGTTGCGTGCTGGAGGTGACAACTACCCTGACACAGGGGGAGAGCTTCTTCAATTCTCATGATCCCCTCCGTTAATTCAAAAATACGATTGACACCGTCAAGCGCTCAAATTCCGTCCCGTTTCAGGTAAGTTCATTTACCTTGAGCAGGCTGTCTTCAGTCGGCCGGGGGTTGCTTTTCCGGAAACAATCCCGGCATCCACTGCCCTGCCAGGCGGGCGGGGAAATTCAGGAGCAGGGGGGCCCGCGAACTTTCCGAGATGAGCGCTTCCTCTTCTAAGAGCGCGGCAGTAATTCTGCGGGCCTGGCGTGCACCCACACCAAGTACTTCTGCCGCCTCACCTCGGGACAACTCCCCCCCCCTATATATTACAGCCTCAAGCAACCGCCCGGATTTCACAGGTATTTTTCCATGGGCTGCCTGCTCGCCAGCCCAAAAGAGTATCCTGTTCCGCAGCCGGTCCGGCTGCATCAGGTTTTCCATAAAAGCTATCTGGTCAAGGCAGACTTCAAGGAAAAACCGGGTAAACTCAACCAATGCTTCTTCACTTAAATTTCCCCTGCCATCCAAATCATTACGCCGTGATTGGTCACAGTTGGCCAGCAATGCTTTGTATTGTTGTTCCTTCCTGGCCAGTCCCCGGGAAATAGACCATATCCCGCCGGTATCCAGGGTCTGCAACAGCATGGCATGGGAAAGAAGGCGCGCCACCCGCCCATTACCGTCAAGAAAAGGATGGATCCAGAGCAACCGGTGATGGGCGGCAGCAGAGGCAATGATCATTTCCGCCCGGCCAAGCTGCGTATAAACCTGTTCAAATTTTACCAGGAACCGGGGAACGGCACCGGGACTGACAGGCACATGCCGCCCTACTTGAACATCACGCCCCCGCAATGCACCGGGGACAACACGATCGCGCGATTTGCTTTTCGGATCCTGTACATAGAGCAGATCATCCGGCAGAAGCTTGCAAAATTTCCGGTGTATTTCGAGCAGACCATCCACGGTTGCGGCCCGACCTCCAAGGCCGCCATTATCAATCCAGCCCTGGACCTCAATATGTGCTTTGGCCTCAAGCTGGAGATTACGCTGACGACGGTTGCGGCTGTAATCGTTTTTCAAGGCCCGTTCGATATCTACCGGATGGGTATCATGACCTTCAATAAGGTTGCTGTAGTAACAATTCATCCCCCTGACCAGGGATGCCAGTGCTGGCACCATTTTTCGCGGCAATCCCTGGCGAAAGCCGGCGGCCCTGGCGGCAAGCTCTACCGCAAGATCATTTAACGGGCCGCAAAAACGCGAATCTACCGCAATGCACAGCGGTTCCATCAAACCAACCGATTCCCCCCGGTCCTCTGCCGTAAATCCGCCCTGAATAATGTCCTGTTTCACTGGAGCCATAATTTATATGATAACAATATATTAAAATAAATCAAACGCAAATAATGTCCGATTACATGTCCGCTTTACAGTGGAGCGGACCAGCCAACAACTTCCGTTCAAAGGCAGGGGGCCGGCAGAGGGGCAGACAATCTGAGGTGACCAGGAGCTTTCTGTATCTCTTTCAGGGTCGGGAATCGACCGCTGAAACGATTTGCCAAGGACTTGGATCCGGTGACGTTCGAGAATGGTGCAGATGCAAGGCGGCAACGATATTGATTATCCTGGCTGAATACTTGAACACCTCCATGTGAGGCCACAGCCTGGAAAGGGCGGTGCGGCATGCATTACCGGTCAGCTACGCTAAAACCGCGACGTGCTTGGGTCAGGTGTACACAATTGTTCGGCCATTTTTACAAGAGAATGCTATTGGCAAGCAGCTTTGATTTGTTCATCGCTCATTCTCATTTCTTTCATTTTTAATATCTGCTCCGTAGAGCATTTATTGGCTATCGGCTTGCTGAAATTTTCATTATGAATTTTGTTTTGTTTTATCTGGGATTTCTTTTCATCCTTATCAACACGCTCAGATTTAATAGTGTTGCTCTGATAGGTTGTAGATTTTGCATCGGTATCAGAATATGTAAAATCTTCCCCAAGGGACTTAACGATTGAATCGTTACTCAAAAGTTTTTCTACTGCTGATTTAAATTCAAGGTCTGGAACTGCATTATCATTTTCTCCCCACATTTTTTTCGCTACTTCAGAATGCGCCAACAATCTGAGGTTATTGTCAAAAACTTCAAGTTTCATTGAATATTCCATTCTTGTTTTGTACCACACATCAAAATACCATTCATTGATCGTGAACAGCAATAATTTGTTATCACCTGTATCTTGGAGTCGTGCCAACACTTGTTTTTTATTTTCCTTTTCAGGAAGTAGAACAAGATCGACTTTGTAACCGTCATGCTGCAAAGATTTACCAATATTTTTTAAAAAATCTTCGGCCATTGGCAAACCGCTCTTTGTATTTATATTCCATGGGACATATGCTGGACTTCTTTGAGTTCCCACATATTGAGGATATTTATCACCATTCTTAACATATTCTCGTTCGTCGTGTACCCCAATAGCGAGTTTAGTATTGTTGCCACTAAGCATTGGATCTATTGAAATTGCTCTGTAATCATAGCTTCTACCCCCGGCACATCCAGATAAGGATAACATTGTTGCAGTTATTATGCTTAGTGCCAATATATCGAATATTTGAATCTTCATCACCTCATACTCCTTCTTTTTTGTGATTTAGTCTGCCATCAAGATAGAACGGCCAGTTACCCGACCGACCTCTCACAGATCCCTGCGTGCGGTTTTCTCGCACAGGGCTCCTCAGTATTGTTCGCCTCGTACAAGCGCAAAGTTCATTCCCAATATCCTATAATTCGGGGACTCGGTATCTTGAAATAGGATAACATTTCTCTGAAACCAGCCCAATTGCAGCTCTTTTTCTGTGTTCGCCTGTTTAACCACTTGAAAACCAACTGGCAGGTATACCAGCGAAATTTTCTTAACATTTGTAAGCGCTACGTTAACCACACCGAACTAGTCCTGGCTCCCCCATCTGCTCCGGAGTAATATTCCAGGGCAACAGGGCCTCGTAATCTTCCAGGGAAGATGCTAGTGGCAATTTCTCAAAGATATAACGTAGATAAGCATAAGGCTCCAGCTTGTTGGCCTTGGCCGTTTCAATCAGACTGTATAGGAGGGCACTGGCTTCGGCCCCTTCCGGAGTTCCCGAGAACAGCCAATTTTTTCGTCCAATCACGAAGGGACGAATGCTGTTCTCGGCCATATTGTTGTCAATGGTGAGGTTGCCATCCCCTGTGTAGCCAATGAGTCGGTGCCATTGATTCAACGTATAGGCAACGGCCTTGCCGAGCAACCCCTTGGGCGGAGTTTGCAGCTTCTTCTTTGCCAGCCATTTCTCAAAATCATCCAGTATCGGCCTGGCCTCCTGCTGCCGCATACGATAAATCTGCTCCGGAGAATATTTGTTATCCCGGGCTGTTTTCTCCAGCCTGTACAGTTTCTTGATATAACTCAGTGCCTTGTCCGCTGCCCCGGCTTTGCGGCTCTTCCCCTGTGCTTTGGTGACATCAGTGAACTTGCGACGGGCATGAGCCCAGCAGCCGATATGGCGAATCCCCTCAGTGTGGTCAAGGAAATCATAGCCGGCATAGCCATCGGTCTGCACGGTTCCCTGAAAACCACGCAGGAAGGCATTGGCCACATCGCCGGACCTGGTCGGATGGTACTGATATAGAAGAACTGGTTTCTTGGGATCTCCCCGTCGGAAGATCCACATATAGGACTTGGTTGTTGGGCTGCGGCCGGGTTCCTGTAAAACCTGGACCGTGGTTTCATCGATATTGACAAAGGGACCGGCCAGCAACTCTTCTTCCAGCAGATTGAGCAGGGGCCGGCAGGCCGAGGCGGCCTGCATGGCCCATCTGCACATGGACGTTCTCGATACATCCACGCCAAGGCGGACCAGTTGTTTCTCCTGCCGGTAGAATGGTGTGTGGTCAATGAATTTACCGGTCATGATATGGGCCAGCAGGCCGGGGCTGACAATGGACTTGGGGATGATCTGCGGCTGAACAGGGGCTATCTTGACTGTGGGGCCATCATCCTCAACCCCTTCACACTTCGGGCAGGCATATTTGGGCCGAATGTGCCGGATGACTCGGACCTTGGCCGGTATGATATCCAGCTGCTCCGAGACTTCTTCGCCGATTTGCTGCAGATCACAGCCACAGGCACAGACTTTATCGGCATCGTCAATGTCATGGACTTCCACCACCCGCGGCAGGTCCTCGGGCAGTGGCTTTCTGCCCCGTTTTTTACGGGTATGGGCAGGAACACGAACCTCTTCTTCTTCCTCGTCGGCCGGGGGTTCCGGCAGGTCAAACAGGGGGAGCGGCCGGGGGCCATCTGCCGGAACAACCTTTTCGCTCTTGCGGCCATACAGCTGAGCCCGCAGAAGGCGGATCTGCTCATGCAGAAGACGGGTTTCCTTCTCATAACGATCGTACAGGGCGGCTATCTCGCCCTGCAGGTCGATCACTATACCCTTGAGAGAATCCGGCGTATCCGGCAATGTGGAAACATCTGAAATCATGCCGCTAACTATACAATAATATACTGAAATTGCAAGAAATGATTCAAATATTCTCTTCTTTTTCAGGCCACTAATTCATACTCCAACCGGCGGTGAGCGGTATGTTGATCAAGGCACAGCCCGTCCAGCAGCCAAGCGAGTTCATGTCCCTGTACATGAAGTACATCATCCTCGGTTTCCGGCCACTGAAAACGATCCTTCTCCAGCCGCTTATGCCAGAGGCAGAAGCCATTGCGATCCCAATAGAGGATCTTGACAATATCCCGCCTGCGGTTGCAGAAGGCGAACAGGTGGCCCGATAATGGATCAAGTTCCAGTTGCTCGGCGACCAGGACGGAGAGGCCGTTGATCGATTTCCGCATGTCTGTCGCCCCTGGAGCGATATACACCTGCGCCAGGTTGGCCGGAAAGAACATTACCGGGCCTCCAGCACCGACAACACTCTCCCCAGGGTGGTCAACGAAAAGTTGTCATCAACCTCAATGGCGATTCTGTCGCTCACAAGGATCTTCAGGCCGGCTCCCCGTGAATGCTCCGTGCGGGCTGATATCTGCTCGAGCGCTACCGGGACCAGGGTTGTTCCTGTTCGGGAACGCCGGGACATTTTCCTGTGCCAATAGGTCAGGGCATGGTAGGAGAGTTCATGCTGTCGACAGTATTCAGCCCGGCTCAGACCGCTCTTTTTCAGTGCCGTTACATGCGCTTGCCAGTATCGTTCATGTCGTGGCCGTGCAGGCCAGGGGTCGTGTTGTGTCATCGGACTCCTCCTTGATTGTTATCTGGAGTTCCATCATGACACAGGCGGGGACAAGAAAAAAGATGCGGTTTACGTGGCGCTTACTAACATTTCACAATTACCGCTGACGCCGTAATAATTGAAGTGACCTTGCAGTTTCTGCTTCAGCTTGTTAAGCAATTCAGCTGTTCCAAGTTTACTGCGATCCTTCTTTATCCAGGATTTAATCGCAGCCAGCGCGGCCCTGAACTTCTGCCTTGCTGTCCGCATCGTCACCAACGGTTTACCCGCCCTGCTCAGGCCCCAGCGAAATTCAAACCCGAGAAAAGTAAAGCTGTTGTTATTCTCCGTCTCGAAGCGGGTGAACTTGAGCACCTTTGTTTTCTCGACGGACAACTCCAACAAGAACTTTCCCAGGCGTTTACCGAGTACTTTGGAGAATCGCCGCTCATCTTCACGATACTGAAAACAGCAGACAAAGTCGTCTGCGAATCGCATAAGCATTACGTCTCCGTTACAGCGTGGTTTAACAATTTTCTCGAACCACAGGTCAAGCGCATAATGCAGGTAGATGTTGGCAAGTACGGCTGAAACTACGCCGCCCTGGGGAGTTCCGGTGATCGGGTAGACAACCCGGCCATCCTCCTCAAGTATACCCGCCTTCAACCATTTGCGAATCAGACCAAGAAACGCACGGTCATTGATCCGCACCTCCAGCATCTTAAGTAGCCACTCGTGGTCGATGTGGTCAAAGAACCCTCTGATATCGGCATCAACTACCCAGCGAAACCTGCCCCTATGCAGCCTCTGGCTCAGTTCAAGGGCGGCCCGCTGGGGGCCTTTGCCGCGTCGGTAGCCATGACTACAGGGCAGAAAATCCTGCTCGTATATGGCCGACAATATCTGGGCTGCCGCAGTCTGTACCAGCTTATCGCCGATTACCGGTATACCGAGCGGGCGTTGTTTCCCCCCTGGTTTCGGTATATTACGACGACGAACCAGCTTTGCCTTGTAGCGTTTCTCCTTCAGGGATCTCGCTAAATGGCTAACATTTTCCTTTAGATTAGACTCAAAGGTTTTCCAGTCAACTGCATCCACTCCGGGGGCAGCCTTCCGGTTCAACTGCGGAAAGCACTCCACAAGGTTCTTTTCATTTAACAGGCTGTACAGATTTCCGAATCGATGTTTGGGTTCTTCCTTTGCTCTCTTTGCTATTCCCCGCAGTGAGGTTCGCATATGTTTATCAGCCTGTCTTATCTGCATATGTTTCCTTTGCGAGCTACACAATACCGTCATCCCCTTCCCCATGTGAACGGCCCTACCGTCTCAGAGTACTATGAGATGATCTGACTCCCTTAATCCCGTCGGACGCTCTTCTTGCGGTTGATACGTCCTACCTCCAATTGGTAAATCGGAGGAGGAGAAAGGGTCTCCCAAGTTCCTGGTGCTTCTCTCACTACATGCCACGCTCTCGGACCCCGGCAGTCCCTCAGGATCTCACCAACACGATCCCTGTGTACTGGCTTCCGGCACGTTAAAACCGTCGCCAACTGCATTGATTCTCCTAACGGGGCTGAATCGCTTGAGGGAGGTACGTCTCCCCTGCGGCCTACAGTGTTCCCTGTGTACGCTTCACCTGTATTGTTCACCATATACTGCATGGCTCCGCCACAGGCGCAACACTCGGTACGGGCTGCTGGTTAAGCTTTGCCCGATGGGGACTTCCTGCCTTGTTAACACGGGCAAGGCACCCTATAAGAAGCACCAAGCTGCGCTTGGCGCACTAACGTCCCTGCTCAAAGGCCAAGCCTAGTCCACCCGTAACAGGGTCAGCCGTTCCGGGGCCAGGAAGAAATCGAGCAGGATTTCGCCGTTGAGACAGCCGACGGCGGAGACCCGGGATGACAGCAGT
>BDTX01000020.1 GCA_002897615.1 bacterium BMS3Bbin14 | reverse complement strand
ATCCGTGTTGGCAATGTCCTTGGTGTCAGGAATCGCCCGTTTGATTTTGCTGTTCAGGCTGGTATGGCGGTTGACTCCAAGGCCGATAAGCGCCAGGCCGGAATGAGAGGTGTAGAATTCATCGTTTCATTTTTTGCACCTGCTGAGTGAATTTTTTCTACAGGTGTATATTGCAACATTTTCAATTAAAAATCAAGAGGTTAAGCTGATTAAAACAGCATTTTTACTGTAATTTTCTCACGGATCCAGGTAAGAAATATAAAATAAAGAGAGTGTATGGGATTATTAGATTTAGTGTTTCCTGGGAATAGTTGGTTACGAGCTGCCGGCTCCTGTACGAGGCGAGCAATACCGAGGAGCCCTGTGCGGGAAAACCGCATGCAGGGATCTGTGAGGGGGCTGCCGGGTAACCGGCAGCCCTGCCTTGATATAATGCAATAAATTCCATATATTGCATGGAGTGTCACCTTGAGCCGTCACGGATGCAAGGTATGAACTTTACCGAATAAATAGCGGAGTGCACAAAGACGAGGGAGGCGGGATGATTGATGATGTTGGCGGCGTTAAGGGCCTTTTTCTGCTTTTTACAGGCAACGGCAAGGGCAAGACCACTGCGGCCCTGGGCCTTGCCTTCAGGGCCATGGGGCACGGGTTTCCGGTGTGCGTGATTCAGTTTATCAAGGGCAGCTGGCAGCCGGGCGAAGTGACAGCGGCAAAGCGGTTCGACGATTTGCTGGATTTTCATGTCATGGGCCGGGGGTTTACCTGGAAGTCCGATAACCTGGACAAGGATATCGCCGTGGCCAGGGAGGCCTGGAGCTTTGCCAAAAAGACCATCGGCGAGGGTCGGCACCGGCTGGTGATCCTGGACGAACTGACCTATCTCATCTCCTATAAGATGATCGATGAGCAGGATGTTATTGATACCGTGGCCTCAAGGCCGGCAGGGATGCATGTCGTCGTCACCGGGCGCGGGGCCTCGGCGGAACTCATGGCGGCGGCCGATCTGGTCACCGAGATGCGGGCGATCAAGCACCCCTACCAGAGCGGCATCAAGGCCTGCAAGGGTATCGAGTTCTGAACGGCGCTTGCGACCCGCCGGTGGTAAACCGTCACCGGCACCTCATCTTCACGCGGTCACTCCCGCCCGCATAGAGGGACTATAGCGAATGGCAGCGACTACGTAAATCTGTGGCACCTGTGACGGTTTACAGGTTGGATGTAAGGAATAGCGCAGAGTTTCACACCCTGTGACCAGTTACCGCCGGTGCCGCGAGCAACCGGGCCGGGTCCTGGGCAATTCATTGTCTTCCTGCCTCTTTCACCTTGCAACTTTTACCCTGCTTGTGGTAAAATTCTAAATTTTTTCATTCGTAACTGTTCAGCTGCACTCCATCTTCGGGCGATCAGGCCGTCTCACATAGCCATACTATAGATTCGTCGGCCTGCTTACCCAAATATGGAGCACACCTGAACAGTTCCTGGGATAGATGGAGCACATCTGAACAGTTCCAGGGATAGGTCAGGACAATTTTTCGTCTGCCGGTCCCTGGATCGTTACTTTTATTCCACTATATTCCACTAATAAACGAGGCACTTTTTTGTCCGGGAGAAAGACGATGGACTACCGGGAAACTCTCAATCTTCCCAAGACCACCTTTAAAATGAAGGCCAACCTGACCCAGAAGGAGCCCATGTATCTGAAGCGCTGGGACCGGGAAGACCTGTATCATAAATTACAGGAGGCGGCCTCCGGGCGGCCCCTTTTTGTCCTCCACGACGGCCCGCCCTATGCAAACGGTCATATTCATCTGGGCACGGCCTTTAACAAGGTGCTCAAGGATATCATTCTCAAATCCCGCCGCATGGCCGGGTTCAAGGCCCCCTACGTGCCGGGCTGGGACTGCCACGGGCTGCCCATCGAGCATAATGTCGACCAGGAACTGGGCGAAAAGAAAGAGAAGATCAGTGTCCTCGGCAAACGGGGGGCCTGCCGCAAGTATGCCGAGAAATGGGTCAAGACCCAGAAGGCCGAGTTTAAGCGGCTCGGGGTGCTCGGCGACTGGGAAGATCCGTACCTGACCATGAAGTTTGCCTACGAGGCCGTCATTGCCCGTGAGTTTAATAAATTCCTGCTTTCCGGTTCCGTGGTGCGGGCCAAGAAGCCGGTCTACTGGTGCACGACCTGCGGTACCTCCCTGGCCGAAGCCGAGGTGGAGTATCACGATCACGCCTCGCCCTCGATCTATGTGAAGTTTCCGGTCGCCGACGACCTGGCTGATGTGGCTCCGGAGCTTGCCGGCCGCCGGGTCCTGGTGCTGATCTGGACCACGACGCCCTGGACCCTGCCCGCCAACATGGCCGTGGCCTTTCACCCGGATTTTGTCTACGCCGCGGTCGAGGTCGGCAGCGAGGTGTGGATCCTGGCCGCGGAACTGGTAGAGTCATGCCTGCAGACGTTCGGCATCAGTGACTACAAGGTGCTGGCCACCTTCAGCGCCCGGGCACTGGAAGGGCGGAAGTGCCGCCATCCTTTCATGGAGCGTGATTCGCTCATGGTGCTTGCCGACTATGTAACGGCCGAGAGCGGGACCGGCTGTGTGCATACGGCGCCGGGGCACGGGGCCGACGACTATCAGACCGGCCTGCGCTATGGCCTGGAGATCCTGTCGCCCGTCGATGCTGCGGGAAAATATACCGCCGAGGCCGGCCGCTACGAGGGGTGCCGGGTGCCGGAAGTCAACCGGGAAATTAATGATGACCTGCGGGCCGCCGGTTTCCTGGTGCATGAGGAGGCCATCGATCACAGTTATCCGCATTGCTGGCGCTGTAAGAAGCCGGTCATTTACCGGGCCACTGAGCAGTGGTTTATCTCCATGCAGGAAAACGGTCTGCGCGACAAGGCGCTGGCGGCGATCAAAGAGGTAAGCTGGACCCCGGCCTGGGGCCGGCAGCGGATATCCGGCATGGTGGCGGCCCGGCCGGACTGGTGTTTGTCGCGCCAGCGAAGCTGGGGCGTGCCCCTGACCGTGCTGACCTGCGCCCGGTGCGGCGGCATCCTCAAGGACCGGGCGGTCTGCCGGCGGATCGAGGAACTGTTTGAAAAAGAGGGGGCGGATGCCTGGTTTCGGTACGAGCCGGCGCAGTTTGTCCCGCCGGGAACTACCTGCAGCGCCTGCGGCTCCACGGAGTTTAACAAGGAGGGTGATATCCTCGATGTCTGGTTCGATTCGGGCGTCAGTCACGCCGCGGTCTGCGAGGCCCGCCCCGAGCTGGAGTCGCCGGCCGATCTCTACCTGGAGGGCAGTGACCAGCATCGGGGCTGGTTCCAGAGCTCTCTTCTGACCTCGGTCGGCACCAGGGGCCGGGCCCCGTTTAAAGGCGTCCTGACCCATGGTTACGTGGTTGACGGCCAGGGCAAGAAGATGTCCAAGAGTGTCGGCAACGTGGTCGCGCCCAAGGAGGTGATCGACAAGTACGGTGCCGAGATCCTGCGGCTCTGGGTGGCCAGCGAGGATTACCGCGATGATGTCAAGGTGTCCGACGAGATCCTCCGGCATGTTGCCGACGCCTATCGCAAGATGCGCAATACCATCCGTTTCATGTTGAGCAATCTCTATGATTTTGACCCGGCCGCGGATTCGGTGGCGATCGAGTCAATGGACGAGCTGGATCGCTGGGCGCTGGGGCGTTTTGCCGAACTGACGCGCACCGTGGTCAAGGCCTACATGGATTATGAATTTCACGCGGTTTATCACGCCCTGCATAATTTCTGCGGTACCGCCATGTCCAGTCTTTATCTCGATGTGCTCAAGGACCGCCTGTACGTCTCGCTGCCCGATGCGCCGGGCCGCCGGGCGGCGCAGACGGTTATTTACCGGATACTGGACGGCCTGCTGCGCCTGATTACCCCGATCCTCAGCTTTACCGCGGCCGAGGCCTGGGAACATCTGCAGGGGCAGGGGCCGGACGAGCCGGTTGAGCAGTCTGTTTTCTTTGCCCGGTTCCCGGCCGTGGATGATCTGCAGACCACCGAGTCCTTTGCCGCCCGGTGGGACAGGTTGCTGGCTATCCGCGGCGAGATCACCAAGGTCCTGGAGGCGGCCCGCCGCAGCAAGGTGATCGGCCTGTCCCTTGATGCCGAGGTCCTGGTGCAGGCCGGCGGCGAGACGGCCGAATTCCTGGCGGACAAGTGGGAACTGCTCCGGGAAATCTGCATTGTTTCAAGCCTGCGGGAAGAAGCGGACCTGGCAGGGATTGCAGGTCTTGACGTCGTCGAGGCCGAAGAGGTGAGTGAACTCCGGATCGCCGTTCGTCCGGCGCCGGGTGAGAAATGTGAGCGCTGCTGGACCATCGCCGACACCGTCGGCCGGGACGATGCGCATCCGGCTCTCTGCCGTCGCTGCGCGGAAGTCGTCCGGGTCCTGGGTGGTTGAGGTGCGATCCCTGCTCTTCGGATTTCTGGCCGTCCTGGTCGTTGTTCTCGACCAGGCAAGCAAGCTGTGGTTTGTCCGGAATTTCTCCCTTTTCGAGTCCCGGTCCGTTATCCCCGGCTTTTTCAACCTGACCTACCTGACCAACACCGGGGTGGCCTTTGGCCTGCTGGCCGGACCGGTCTGGTGGCGGCAGGTTTTTTTTGTCGTGGTCACCGTGGCGGCCCTGGTCGTAATTGGTGTGTTGCACTGGCGTCTGCGCGAGAAGTCCGTCTTCTACACCGTGAGTCTCGGCCTGATCGCCGGCGGGGCGATCGGCAACCTGGTTGACCGGGTCCGCCTGGGTTCGGTGGTTGATTTCCTGGACTTCTACCTGGGAAGCCATCACTGGCCGGCCTTCAACGTGGCCGATTCGGCCATTACCATAGGGGTGGGGATATTCCTGGTCTTCAATTTATTCTTTGAAAAAGATAACGATTCAGGATAACAACAGAAAGAACGGATCAGCAATACGGAACTTATGAAAAAGACAGCAGTGATTTTTCCCGGTCAGGGATCTCAGTATGTGGGCATGGGGCGGGAGTTTCTCGATTGTGACGCCGACGCCCGCGCCCTTATGGAAACGGCCCGGGAGGTCAGCGGCTTTCCCCTGCGGGAACTCTGCCTTGACGGCCCCATGGAGGCGTTAACCAGGGCGCTGCACCTGCAGCCGGCCCTGACCGTCACCAACCTTATCTGTTGGCAACAGTTGCGAAAAGCCCTGCCCGCCCTGGAGCCGGCCTGCTTTGCCGGCCACAGCCTGGGCGAATACAGTGCCCTGTGTGCCGCTGGTATTGTCAGTCCCGAGGACTGCCTGGCCCTGGTTACCCGCCGCGGCGAGTTGATGGAGCGGGAAGGCCGGTCCCATCCGGGCGGCATGCGGGCCGTGCTCGGCCTGACCTTCGAGCAGCTTGAAGCCCTGCTTGCCGGATATACGGGCGGCGGCCGGGTCGTGGTGGCCAATCACAACTCGGAAAAACAGGTGGTCATCTCGGGCGACATTGAGGGGCTTGACGGCTTCGGCGCCCTGTGCCGGAACGAGGGGGCCAAGGTCATCCCGCTCCAGGTGAGTATCGCCAACCACAGTCCGCTGGTTGCCGGCGCGGTTGCGGATTTTGCCGCCTTTATGGCCGGGATCACCTTCCGGCCGCCGGCAACCCCGGTTCTGTTCAACGTCACGGCGGCCGGCGAGGACGACCCAGCCGTGATCCGCGATATTATGGCCCGCCAGATCATCTCCAGGGTCCGCTGGTTTGAAGCGGTCAACGCCATGATCGCCGGCGGGGTTGAAGTCTTTGTTGAAGCGGGGCCCAAGACGGTGTTGACGGGGCTGATGAAGAAAATCGTGCCGCGCGGCCGCGCCACCTGCATCCAGTTCGATACCCCGGAGGGCCTGGACAAGGTCGTGGCGGCAATCGCGGACTAAGTCGGTGCGTAAAAATAATTTGGTCATCTTGCATCTCATCTTCAGGCGATCTTTGGCCGATTCTCAATCGCACAATCCTCAACGTAGCGTTGCTACGCCTGCGGTTGCGCTCAATCGGCTCAACCAAATCTCACCTAAATCTGAGCGCAATCCCGGCCAACTTATTTTTACGCGCCTCCTAAGCCGGGCCTGGTTTGGCCGGGGGGCATCGTCCGGCCCCGGGGGGATGCGCGGTCCGCGCAGGCGGTCCTGCCTCTTTTACGGCTTGATCCTTGCCAGTTGGGTGATTTTGCCGATGGCGACGATGCGGTCGCCTTCCTTCATCTGGTCGTCGGCCTTGGGGATAAACCGGTATTCATTGTCCCGGGAAGCCTTGACGGCAATGACCTGAATATCATATCGATTCGTCAGGTCCACTTCGCGCAGCGTTTTCCCGGACCACCTGCTCACCTTGAATTCCTTGATCCCCATTGATTTATCAAAGGGTAGATGTTCGATAAATCCCGGCATGGCAATACGGTTCGCTATTTGTTTCGCCGCCATATGTTCGGGGATGACGACCTCGTCGATGCCGATTTTCCGCAATAATTTCTCATGATCGGAATTGGTCGCCTTGGCCCAGACCTGGGGGACATTGAGTTCTTTCAGAAACATCGTAATCATGGTGCTGGCGGCGATTGATTCGCCGACACTGATGAGAACGTGTGTCAAATCACTGACCCCTATCTGTTTCAGGGCCTCCTTGTTCGTGGCGTCGGCCTGCAGGACCTGGGTCAGGATATTCTGGGCCTGGGCGATTCGTTCATAGTTGTTGTCAATGCCCAGGACCTCGTGGCCCAGGTCAACGAGTGTCTTGCCGAATTTCAAGCCGAACTTGCCAAGACCTATAACGCCCACTTGAAGTTTTTCTTTCATCGTTCCTTGTTATCCAATCAGAATTTTTTCTTCCGGCCATGCATACAGCTCCTTTTTCTGCATACTCTGAAAAGAGACGAGCAGTACCAGCGGCCCAAGACGGCCTATGAACATGAGCAGGGTAATGATGATTCTGCCGCCGTCGGACAGCCTCGGTGTCAGGCCCGTGCTCAGGCCCACCGTGCCGAACGCCGACACGGCTTCAAAGACAATTTCCATGAAAAGCCCCTTGGCCTGCGGATGGGGGATATCACCTCCCTCGGTGAAATTCAGGAGCAGGACGGCAAAGACAATGAGTGCCCCGGCAAAAACAAAGAGAATCAAGGCATTGCTCAGCGATTTTTTGTCTATCGCGTATTTGCCGATGACCGCCTGGGTTTTCCCTTTCAGCTGTGCCTTGATGAAGGCCCACAGGACCCGGAAGGTGGTCACCTTGATCCCGCCGGCGCAGGAACCGGGAGCGCCGCCGATGAACATGAGGATAATCATGATCAGCAGGGAGGCGTTGGTCATCAGCCCGATATTCACGGTATTGAAGCCGGCGGTCCGGCAGGTGACGGATTGGAAAAGAGCGCCCAGGATCGCCTCGCTGCTTGAGATGTGTTTCGAAAAGCCGATATTCTCGGCAAAAAAGATGGCAAAGGCTCCCACGAGGATGAGAAAGAGCGATGTCTTGATAACGGTGGTGGAATACCAGCTCAGTCTTCGCCGCCGGGAGCCGGGATTTTTTATCATGGCAAAGATGTACTGCTGACATTCCACAAGAACGGAAAAACCCAGCCCGCCCAGAACGATCAGGACGATGAAGACGAAGTTGATTCCCCAGTTGCCGCACCAGGGTACGAGGCTGTGCGGGTTTAGCGAAAACCCGGCGTTGCAGAACGCGGATACGGAATGAAAGACGGCCGAAAAAAGCGAAAATTCTGCATGGCCCTGGATGAAAATAAAGAAAGCGCCGCAGAGTTCGATAATCATCGTCCAGAAGAATATCCGCTGCAGAAATTGACCCAGCTGAAAATTAGGATCGTGCAAAAGACCCTGGCCCACGGCGATTTTGTCGGCCATGGAAACTCGTTTTCGCAAGAGATAGAAGGTCAGGCTGGTGAAGGACATGATTCCCAGACCGCCCAGCTGGATCAGGCAGAGGATAACGGTTTGGCCGAAGCGGCTGAAAAAGGTGCCGGTATCCACGACGGTCAGGCCCGTGACGCAGGTTGCCGAGGTGGCGGTGAACAGGGCGTCCAGCCAGGAAAGGGGCCGCTGGTTGAGGCTGAAGGGACTGTGCAGCAGGACGGTTCCGAGCGCGATGACGCCGGCAAAAAAAATAACCGGCAGGGTTATGGGGGAAAGAGGTTTTTTTACTTTCATGAATCGTGAATATGCCGGTCAGGAATAAAGAAAGCAATAGAATATTCAAAAAAAGGGCGAAATCGGCTGCGGGAAAGGGCGGTGAAGCAGGTTTATTTTTTTGCGCCCGGGAGACTGTTTTGCTTGCCGGGCCGGAGAAAGCGGGGAGAACCGGGCAGGAATCTGTCAGGACGAGATCGGCGTCGCGGCCGGATTCAGGATTTCTTCTTCCTGCCTGATCCTGCCCGAACCTGCTTGACATTATTTTTCCGTTCGATTATTTATACGTATTTCTATTTTCGTACCTTAAACGATTTCCGATTTTCGGCGTCCGGCTCAGGAACTGATTACGGTCGCGGTTTTTTTTTATAAGAAAGTTATTAATGTTTGAAAATCTTACAGATCGCCTTGAGGGTGTATTCAAAAAGCTCCGTGGTCACGGCAAGCTGACGGAAGACAATATCCAGGAGGCCATGCGTGAAGTGCGGATGGCGCTGCTTGAGGCCGATGTCAACTTCACGGTCGTCAAGGAGTTCGTCGCCGCGGTCACCGAGAAGGCCGTGGGGCAGGAAGTGCTTTCCAGCCTCTCCCCCGGCCAGCAGGTGGTCAAGATCGTCCATGACGAACTGGTCGCGCTGCTCGGCGGGCAGACGGAGACCTTGCGTCTTGACGGCCGCCAGCCGGTAACGATCATGCTGGCCGGTCTGCAGGGTTCCGGTAAAACCACGACGGCGGCCAAACTCGCCGCCCGGCTCAAGGGCCAGGGGCGCCGGCCGTTCCTGGTGCCGGCGGATGTCTACCGGCCCGCGGCCATTGAACAGTTGCAGGTCCTCGGCGAACAGACCGGGGTTCCGGTTTTTGCCTCCACTCCTGCGGACAAACCAGTGGACATCTGCCGCCGGGCTTTGGTCCAGGCGGAAGTGAAGCAGTACGACACGGTCATCATCGATACCGCGGGCCGCCTGCATGTCGATGAGGTCCTGATGCAGGAGCTGCAGGATATCAGCGCCGCCGTGCCGTTGTCTGAAGTCCTGTTTGTCGCCGACGCCATGACCGGCCAGGACGCAGTCACGGTCGCGGGTAAATTTAATACCGATCTTGAGATCAGCGGTGTCGTGCTCACCAAGATGGAAGGTGATGCCCGGGGCGGTGCCGCTCTCTCCGTCAAAAAAGTGACCGGCAAGCCCATCAAGTTCGTCGGCATGGGCGAATCTCTTGATGCCCTGGAGGTTTTTCATCCTGACCGGGCCGCCTCCCGGATACTCGGCATGGGAGACGTTCTGTCGCTCATTGAAAAGGCCGAAGCGGTTGTCGATCAGAAAAAGGCCCGGACGCTGGCAAAAAAGATTCGGAAAAATACCTTCACCCTGGAGGATTTTCTCGAGCAGATCCAGCAGATTAAAAAGATGGGCAACCTGGAACAGCTCATGGGCATGATCCCGGGCATCAACAAGCTCAAGCAGGTCAAGGACGCCCCTAAGCCGGATGCGAAGGAGTTGTCTAAAACCGAGGCGATTATCCGTTCCATGACCAAAAAAGAACGGAACCATCATCAGATTATCAATGCCAGCCGCCGGCAGAGGATCGCCAGGGGATCCGGCACCGAAGTGAGCGAGGTGAACCGGGTGATTAAAAGTTATACCATGATGTTGAAGATGATGAAAAAATTCAAGGGCAAGTCCGTTGTCGCGAAGGGCGGCAAGCGGCGTAAGCTGCCCAAGGGGCTTGTTAGATAGTGTTCAGCCGCAGCATCGTTTGCAACAGGGCTATGTTGAGCCTGAATCCGTGAACGTTCGAGAACGGTGCAGATGCTGTGATTGAGCCGCGGGCAAAAAATGACCAGAAGATAAGCTGTAACGATTGGCCGGGTTATTTATTTACAGGCCATAAGAAAAAAGAAGGTATCCAGGATTAATCCTGATTGCGCAATTGATTCCAGGAGGTAAACCAGACCAATGGCAGTACGAATTCGTTTAACCCGGTTGGGCAGAAAAAAACAGGCATTCTACCGTATTGTTGTCGCCAGCAGCGAGGCAAAGCGGGACGGTAAGTTTCTCGATATTATCGGCACCTATGACCCTATGAAGGATCCGGCCGCGATCCAGATCGACACGGAGAAGCTGGGGGTCTGGCTTGGTAAGGGTGCAGAGCCGACCGTTACCGTCCGGAGCCTGATCAAGCAACATGGAGCCGCCTCGACCGAGACCGCCTGATGAAGGAATTGATCGACTATATCGCTGGTCGTCTGGTTGATCATCCCGATGCCGTTGAGGTGACGGAAAGGGAAGAGGACGACACTATTATCATTGAGTTGCGCGTGGCCAAGGAAGATCTCGGCAAGGTGATCGGCAAACGGGGAAGAACGGCCAAGGCCATGCGGTCCGTCCTGTCCGCCGCCGCCGGGAAGCTGGACAAGCGCTCCCGGCTCGAGATTCTCGAGTAACAAAACAATGACCGCCGCCGGTAAGGATGCCGGAGAGTATGTCCTGATTGGCAAGGTGGCTAAACCCCACGGGATAAAGGGCGAGATCAAGGTCTATCCGTATTCCGGTCAGCAGGATAATTTTCTCGGCTATAAAAAAATATTTCTTGCCGCCGGTGAAGATGGGGTGCGGATACCGTATACCGTTGAGTCAAGCCGGGTTCAGGGAAAACTGGCTCTGCTGAGATTAAGCGGAGTCTCCACCCGGAACGACGCGGAGGGCCTGATCGGCAGTGCTGTCTGGCTGCGGCGCCGGGATCTGCCGGGGCTGAAAAAAGGCGAATACTACTGGAGCGATCTGGTCGGTAAACGCGCAGTGACCGATGAGGGCAGGGAACTGGGACTGGTGAAGAGCGTTATGACAACCGCCGCCCATGATATCCTGACCGTGACGGACCACGGCCACGAGTACCTGATCCCGCTGGCCGGCGGATTCCTGGTCCGCCTTGATGAAAACGAGGTGGTGCTGAACCTGCCGCCGGGGCTGCTTGAGATAAACCTGAATCCGTGAGCGTTCGAGAACGGTGCCGATGCAAGCCGTCACGGATTCAGGATAAACGTAACCGTTCACCAGAGGCAATAAACTACCCTCAACTCGTAACTGTAACCGTTCAGATGTGCCCCGGATTTGTTCGTTTCGCCCTCCGAGGTGTACTCCCTGTACCTGAGGAGGGCGAAACGGACAAAGATGGGGTGCAGGTGAACGGTTACGGATAAACAAGTCCTGACCGGATACCGGTTGGTTACAAGGCCATGCTGTTTGACATTCTGACCATTTTTCCCGGGATGTTTGCCTCTCCCCTGCGGGAGGGGATCATCAGAAGGGCGATTGAGCAGGGTCGAATCACCGTCAATCTGCATAATATTCGTGACTTTGCCACGGATAAGCACAGGATGACCGATGATCGTCCATTCGGCGGCGGTGAAGGCATGGTCATGAAGCCCGAACCCCTGGTTGCCGCCCTTGGCTCGGTACGGAAGCAAGGCGGACCGGGCCGGGTTATTCTGCTCTCGCCGCGGGGCAGGACGTACAACCAGCGGACGGCCGGGCGGCTGGCCGGCTATGAGCGTCTGCTTCTCGTTTGCGGCCGCTACGAGGGGGTTGATGAACGAGTCCGCCGCTGCTGCATTGACGAGGAAATTTCCCTCGGCGATTATATCCTCACCGGCGGAGAAATCGGGGCCATGGTTATTGTCGATTCCGTGACCCGGTTGCTGCCCGGGGTACTCGGTTGCGGGGATTCGGCCCGGAACGACACCTTCAGCCGGGGGATGCTGAAGCATCCGCAATACACGAGGCCGCGGGTTTTTGAAGGAATGGAGATCCCGGAGGTTCTGCTTTCCGGGGATCATGCGGAAATTGAAAAATACCGGTTCCTGGAGTCGGTGCGCGAGACCTTGAAACGACGTCCGGAGCTGCTGGCCCAGGTGAGTTTTACCGCCGGTGAACGAAAGCTCCTTGAAAAATCCGGCTTGATGACAGAGGTCGCCGAGGCGCTTAATGTTCATGGCGGCTGACAGGACGACGGTCAGGCTGGACGTGGCGCTCATCCATTACCCGGTGGTGAATCGCTCCGGCGAGATCATCGGTTCGGCGGTCACCAACCTTGATCTGCATGATATCGCCCGGGCCGGATGCACCTACGGCGTCGATACCTATTGGGTCGTTACGCCCTTTGCCCGCCAGCGGGAACTGGCCGAAGAGATTGTCCGGCACTGGACCGAGGGCTATGGCGGTTCGGTCAACCCGGACCGTAAACAGGCCCTGTCTCTTATCCGGGTCTGTGCAGACCTGGATGAGGTCCTGGCCGGGACCGCCCGCAAGTGGGGCCGGAAGCCGCTGGTCCTGGCTACCTGCGCCCGGAGGCAGCAAAACACGCTGTCGTATGCCGCGGTCCGGCAGCAGGTGCACCAGGGCGAACCTCTGCTGCTGCTGTTCGGCACGGCCTGGGGCCTTGCCCCGGCGGCCCTGGCGGCGGTTGCGGCAACCTTGCCGCCCCTGAGGGGGGGTGGCGAATTTAATCATCTTTCGGTGCGGTCAGCCGTTGCCGTTATTCTGGATCGCCTGCTGGCCATCCCGGCAGAGCCGGCGGAATCGCGGCCCGGAAGTCGATGAACGATATTTCAGCAGAATGTAGTTTTTATTAGTTCGTTTTATTTAGTTTTTTTGTAGAAACAATACGTAAGAGTTCACCTGTGGTCATATGACCCCGGGGGGAATTCTTGCAACGATACGATCGGGCATAGAGTTTATGCCTGCGGATGGTGTGGAGGCATCCTTCGGGAAACACCCGTAAAACAGGAAATTATGGCTATGAATATTATTGATATGATCGACCGGGAGCAGATGCGTTTTGATCATCCGGATTTTCGCGCCGGTGACACGGTTAACGTCCATATCCGGATCATCGAGGGTAGCAAGGAGCGCGTTCAGAATTACCAGGGCGTGGTATTGAAAGTCAAACGCGGCAAGATGAACGCGACCTTTACCGTGCGTAAGATTTCTCACGGCATCGGCGTGGAAAAGACCTTTGCCCTGCATTCGCCCCGGGTTGAAAAGATCGAGGTGATCAGTCTGGGCAAGGTTCGCCGTTCCCGTCTCTTTTATCTGCGTGAACGACGGGGCAAGAAAGCGCGCATCAAGGAGCGCCGTATTCTTTAGCCGTTTTTTCTCGGGCTGTATTTTCAGTAACCGTTCACCAGGGGCAATAAACTACCCTCAACTCGTAACTGTAACCGTTCAGATGTGCCCCAGATTCGTTCGTTTCGCCCTCCGAGGTGTACTCCCTGTACCTGAGGAGGGCGAAACGGACAAAGATGGGGTGCAGGTGAACGGTTACTATTTTCAGACTAAAATCGAGGCGCAAGGTATCTTTTCGATGGATGAGAAACGTTGGGCCTCTTTTTTGTCGGTCCGCAAAGATGATGGCGACACCTTCCATTACGAACGCGTCCTGAACGGTAACGGCTACCAGTGCGTGGCCGGACTTGATGAGGCCGGTCGGGGGCCGCTGGCCGGACCGGTGGTAGCCGGCTGCGTCGTTCTGCCTCCTGATTGTGATTATCAGAGTTTCGAGGACTCGAAAAAGCTGTCTCCCGCACGGCGTCAGACTCTTTTCGAGACTCTTCATTCCTGTGGCGCCCGGATCGGCGTTGCCGTTGTCCCGGCGGCGGAAATCGACCGGATCAACATCCTGCAGGCCTCTTTGCAGGCCATGATCAGGGCGGTTTTCGACATGGCCGGCCAGTCGGCGGCGGACCTGCCTGATTTCCTGCTCGTGGACGGTCGATTCAAGGCCCCCATCGATCTGCCCCAGCAGGCCATGATCAAGGGCGAATCCAAAAGTGCATCCATTGCCGCTGCTTCCATTATCGCCAAGGTGACCCGCGACCGGTTGATGGTCGAATATCACGAGCGCTATCCCGAGTATAACTTCGCCCGTCACAAGGGGTATGCCACGGCCGAGCATCGCCGGGCCGTGGAACGGTACGGCCCCTGTCCCCTGCATCGCCGGACCTTCCGGGGTGTCCGCGAGTTTTTGCCTGATCAACATGAGCGGACCACCCCGCAGCAAATGGCGCTATGGTGAGTGTTGCTCCTCACGCCGGGCGGACCGGCCGCCACCCTCAAACCCTGAGAAGTTCCGCCATTGATTTTTTTGTACGATCACCCGCACCTCATCTCCGTCCGTTTTGGCCTCCTCACATCCGCCAGGGATAGATTCGGAGTCCCGACGCACGAATCTAAGGCACCGGTGAACTCGTACGGGCTGAGCATCTCCCGAGGTTGTCGCTCTTGGTGATCTGTTACGATTTTTTGAAAGGGGTTCTCATTGTCTTTCTTTCCTGGTAAATTACAAAAAGAGAAAGCGCGGCCGACAGGCCCCACCGGCCGGGCGGGCGAGGACGCGGCAGCGGCCTTTCTCCTGGGCCGGGGCTACCGGATTATTGCCAGGAATTACCGCCGCCGTTTCGGTGAGATCGATATCGTCGCCGAGGATGGCGCGGTGCTGGTCTTTGTCGAAGTAAAGGCCAGGAAGACCGCCCGGTTCGGCAACCCTTTCGAGGCCGTGGACAGACGGAAACAACGGCAGATATCGCGCGTCGCACTTGATTACATCACCCGCCATAAAGAGGAAAACCGGCCGGCCCGTTTTGACGTGGTAGCGGTTGAACTGAAAGAAGGCGCGCCGCCCCGGGTCGAGATGATCAAGGATGCCTTTGAGTTTTGTGGTTGAGACAGAATAGTCCGGGGGGATAGATGAGAAGGTGCAGGTAGAGATGACCGGTATATAATATGACGCCGTTGATAGGTATAACCATGGGCTGTCCCGTCGGGATAGGCCCGGAGATTATTCTCCGGTTTTTTGCCGCGCATCCAGCGGCCGGTGATTTCCTGCCGGTGGTGCTCGGTGATCCTGGCGTTCTGATCCATACGGCGGCGGCGCTCGGGTTGCCGGCCCCGGTCGTTTCCTGGCTCCCCGGTGATGAAATCAAGGCCGGGACGATTCCGGTCCGGGCGCACTCTTCCCTGGCGCCCGAGCGGCTGAACTGGGGGCGGCCGGACGAGGACACCGCCAGGGCCATGGCCGGGTATATTGAAGAGGCCGTCAGGCTGATTCAGGACAAGGTGTTGTCCGGCATGGTGACCTGTCCCATCAGCAAGGCGGCATTACGGCTTGCCGGATATCCCTACCCCGGACACACGGAGATGCTGGCCGACCTGACCGGGACCGGCCGCTACCTGATGATGATGGCCGGCGACCGTCTCCGGGTGACCCTGGTTACCATCCATGAGCCGCTTCGTCGTGTTCCGGCCCTGGTGACCCGCGAATCGGTGATGGAATGCATCCGGATCACCGCCCGGGCCCTGCGGGAAGATTTCGCCATCGCCAAGCCCGAACTCGCGGTGGCGGGACTCAACCCGCACAGCGGTGAGCAGGGGATGTTCGGCGACGAGGAGCTTGACATCATTGCCCCGGCCATCGAGGCCTGCGGCAATGAGGCTGTCGTCAGCGGGCCCTGGCCGCCGGACACGGTTTTTCACCGGGCGGCGGCCGGGGAGTTTGACGCGGTGGTTGCCATGTATCATGACCAGGGACTGATCCCCTTTAAAATGGTGCACTTTGCCGACGGGGTCAATGTCACCCTCGGCCTGCCCATTGTCCGGACTTCCGTGGATCACGGGACGGCCTATGATATCGCCGGCCAGGGCCGGGCCGACTGCTCCAGCCTGCAGGCGGCCTGGGCCCTGGCTGCCCGTATTGTTGCCAACCGGAGGAACAGGGTGCATTGATGATCTACGGTGCGAACAGGGGAATTCTCATCGCCTTTGAGGGGATTGACGGCACGGGAAAATCCACCCAGCTCCGCTTGCTTGCCGATTATCTGCGCGACCAGGGCTGCACGGTGATTGAGACCCGTGAGCCGACTGACGGTCCCAGCGGCAGGAAAATCAGGAAGCTGTATGTGGACCGCAGCCAATGCAGCCCGGAGGAAGAACTGGAACTGTTTATCCAGGATCGGCGCCAGCATGTTCGGGAGGTCATCGAACCCGCTCTCGCGGCCGGCCATATCGTGCTGACCGATCGCTACTACTTCTCTACCGCAGCCTACCAGGGGGCGGCCGGCCTGGATCCGGACGAGGTGTTTGCCAGGAACAGTTTCGCGCCCAAGCCGGACCTGGTCATTCTCCTGACCATTAACCCGGAAGTCAGCCTGGCCCGTATCCGGGACCTGCGCGGCGAAAAATTGAACGAATTTGAACAGGAAGAACAGCTTGGCCGGGTGGCCGCGCTTTTTGACTCATTCCGGGACCCGTGTATCAAGAGAATCGACGCCGCGCCCGTGCTGGCGCATGTCCAGGAAAAAATACGAACAGCAGTGGATGACCTGCTGCGGGAAAAAGCATATCAATGCGTATCGCCATGAAACGGTTTCAACCCTTATTGATCGTGCTGCTGTTGGTCGGCCTCCTGCCCGCGGCCGGGTGTCAGCCGTCCACTTCCCTGCTTAAGCCTAAACCGGGCGCTGCTCAAATGGCCGCCGGTGGTCAGGCGGAAAGCGTCGATTACAGCTGTTCCTATTTTTATTTTCTCTGGGGGAGGCACGCCGAACTGGCCCTGAATCATCAAGAGGCCCTGGAGGCCTATGAGAAGGCCCTGATCTGCGATCCGCAGGCGGATTATATCGCCCGCAAAATTCCGGTCCTCCTCCTGCGCATGGGCAGGGGCAAGGAAGCGGTAGCCTGGTTGAAACGCTATCTTGTCGAAAATCCTCGGGAGGCGGGCAGCAGGATGCTGCTGGCCAAAATCCTGATCCGGCGCGGCCGCTACGACGAAGCAGCCGAACAGTACCGGATCGTCCACAAGCAACATCCCAGGGAAGACGCGGCCCTGCTGCTGCTCAGCGAACTGTACCTGAACAGGAATAAACCGGTTGCGGCCCGCAAGGCCCTGCAGGAGATCCTGGCCGGCAACGGCCGGTCGTATCCCGCCCATGTCCTGCTGGCACGTCTTTGCCTGGGGCTCAAGCAGTACGACGACGCCCTGGCTGAGTATGACAAGGCCTTGAAAATCAACTGGTCCGAAGACCTGCTCCTGGAGATCAGTAACGTCTATCTGCTGGAGAAACACTACGGGGACGCGATTGCGACGTACCGGAAAATCCTTGAAAAAGATCCGAAAAACGAGAAAGCACGCATCGCTCTGGTCAATGTCTACCTGTTGCAGCACAAGGACCATGCCGCCCTGGCCGAGTTGAACCGGCTCCGGGCCATCACCCTGCATCCGGAGCAGGTTGATTTGACCATTGCCCGGCTTTATGCCCGGCTCAAGGAGTATGACAAGTCCATCCGGATTCTGCGGGATTCCCTGCAGCGCAACAATATGCCCCAGGCCAGGTATCTGCTGGCCCTCCTGTATTTTCAGACCAAGCGCTATGACCGGGCCCTGGTCGAGTTGAAACTGATCGGCAGGGACTCGGCCGAGTATAAGAACGCCGTGTTCCTGCAGGTACGCATTCTTCGTGAACAGAAGAAACCGGAACAGGCCCTGGAGGTGCTTGAACAGGCCATAAGCCGGGAGGGCGGCAAGGGCCGCAGCCCGGACATGTTCGTGCTGCTGGCGCGGCTGTATCAGGTGCAGGGCAGGAAAGACCTGGGACGGCAGGCCTTTGACCGCGGCCTGGCCCTTTATCCTGATGACGATAAGCTGCTGTACGCATATGGTCTCTTCCTGGATAACATCGGCGAACCGGACAAGGCCCTGTCGGTTATGCAACGGGTCATCAAGCGGCAGCCCCGGCAGGCCGAGGCCTTGAACTATGTCGGGTACTCCTGGGCCGACAGGCGTATTCATCTTGATCAGGCGCTGGGTTATATCAAGCGGGCAGTGGACCTGAGGCCTGAAAACGGCTATATCCGGGACAGCCTGGGCTGGGTCTATTACCGGCTGGGTCGAAACAGGGAGGCCCTGGAGGCCCTCGAACTGGCCGTCAAGCTCTCGCCGAATGATGCGACAATTTATACCCACCTGGGCGATGTCCTGCTGAAGCTCGGCCGGACCAAGGATGCCCTGGCGGCATACCGCAAGGCGGTCAGCCTGCTGAAGAAAGGTGACAAGAGGCGGAAGTCATTGCTGAAAAAGGTGAATCTCCTGGAGAAGCAGGAGCACCCGTGAAGTGCGGGCCGACGGCGTCTATGTTCAAGCGGTGCGGGGCCCTGTTTCTGGTCTGCGGCCTTCTCCTGGCCGGCTGTGCCGGGCGGCTGCCGTCTACCGCTCCGGTTGCCGGCAATGCCAAGGCGCTGGTACTCAGCCGGTTTCAGGATTTCCTCGACCGCGAATGTGCCCGGTCGGTCGATGCCGATGTCACCCTGAGCTGGCAGGCGCTGTGGAGCGGGGCAACGATCCGGGGGATGCTGCAGATTCAGAAACCGGCCATGTTGCGCTACACGGCGGTTGATCCGCTGGGCCGGCCGCTTTTTATCATTGTCAGTGACGGCGCCACGTTTACCGCGGTAGATACTATCAAGGGTGAGGGCTATACCGGCCCGGTTACCGCACCGTTCTGGCGTAAATATGTTCCCGAGGGGATCAGCCCGCAAGAGCTGTTTTTCTGGCTGAGCGGCGGTCTGCCGCCGGGAGAGTTGCGGGTGGACGATGTGCGGCTGGGGACAAACAGCCCCTGGCCCTGGATTATTCTGACCGCTCCCGGCGGCCTGCACCACCAGGTTCTCTTTGATCCAGCTGCCGGCCGGATACTGCGTCATGTCGTTACCGACCCGGAGCAGGCCATCCTGTTGGATGTCACCTACAGCGGGACGGTACGGCCGAAGGGTGAATCGGGCTGTCCCTGGCCGGAAGAGCTGGAGATCAAGGGCGCCGCCATCCCCGGCACGATCAGGATCCGTTTCGACCGCATTCTTTCAGAGGCTGTTCTGCCGTCCGCAACCTTCCACCTGGCCCTGCCGCTTCATTATCCGGTCCACAAGATAAAATGATTCTAGCGGCTTACATGAGAATTTTTTTGTTGACCGTATTGATGATGATGATAAAAAGGTTGTCCTTTTTGAAAAAGATCTGTTGCAGGTCGTACTTGTTGCCGGGGACGAGATTCAATATAACCTTGA
The DNA here is from genome assembly GCA_002897615.1 of bacterium BMS3Bbin14. Lineage (GTDB taxonomy): Bacteria > Desulfobacterota > Desulfobulbia > Desulfobulbales > Desulfobulbaceae > BMS3Abin13. Next base: position 8,530 of record BDTX01000020.1, on the reverse strand, counting down.
CCCTGTCCGGGTTATGAGACGGTTCCACCTGAATGGTTTTTACATATTTTCCATTACATTCGATGAGTTTTTTGACCGACCCCGGGACCGTGGCGTTTTTGAAGTCACAGCCAACCCGGGGAGCGTTTTTTTTCAGCCCCATGACCGTCGGCGGATAGAACCCGTTGAGTTGAAAGCGAACTATCTCCCCCCGGCTTGAACGGTTATCAAACTTGATGGACTTGATGACCGGCGCCGTCTTGCCTGTCGGTGCCGGCTTTTTCAGCTGCCCCGGCGGAGGTGAGGATTTTATGGCGGTTTGTTTTTCCCGGACCGGAGCTGGCTTCAGCGGCGGGATGATCACCTTGGCGGTTTTCTCTGCCGGCCGCGCCGGGACCGCCGGGGACACGGATTCGGGAATGCCCTGCTCTACGGCCGCGGTTGCCGCCGGTTTTTGGGCTGACTGCCGGGGCAATAAAGAAGGCGCGGGAATACGGGCTTCCGGCTTTTTTGGTTGTTGCCCGGCAGCTTGCTGTCCGGTCGGCGCTATCCCGGCAGGAGGCGGCTCCGCCATGGCGGCCGCCGCCCGGTTGCCTGTCGTTTTCGCCGCCTTCGGTTTGTTGCCGGCGGCGGAGATGCTGATCGTCAGGATATTATCTTTCCGATTAAAATGCTGGCCGAAATCAGTGGACTGATGGGGCACAAGGTCAAGGACCACCCTGGTTTTCGGGTTGTTCCCTTTATACCTGGCGATCCTGATGCGTTGAATGAAGTGACCATTGGTTTCGATCGTATTTTTAAGCCCCGCGGCAAGCCGGGGGTCGGGGAAATCAAAGACGATTCTGGGCTTGGCGCCTGTCAAGGCAAAGATTTTCGGCAGGTCCGGGCCGTTCAGCTTGAAGGTGACCTGATCTTCGCTGGCCGTCGGTGATGAAAATCGGATTCCCTTGACAGGAGCCGCTGCAACGGCTTTTTTCTTCCGGGATTGTTTTTTCCGGACAAGGTGTTTTTTGATCGGGGCCGTGGTAATTATTTTCTGCTCCGCCTGTTGTGGAGCGGCAGGGGGTACGAATTCCTTCCGGTCGGCCGGTTGCAAACTTATGGTTGTGCCGGGTTTCTTTGCCGGCGGAGCTTGCGCCTGGGCGTTTGTTGTTGCCGCCGGTTTCGTTTTGCCGCCGGCGGCATAGATGCTGATAATCAGGATATTATTTTCCCGGTTAAAGTGCTGGTCGAAATGAATGGGCTGGTTGGGCGCAAGGTCAAGCACCACCCGGGTTCTCGGATTTTTCCCCCTGTGTATACCGAGCCGGATCCGGTGCACGAAATGACCTTTGGTTTTCGTCGTATTTTTAAGCCGCCGGGCCAGGCCGGTGTCGGGAAGGTCTACGACCAACCGGGGCCGTTTGCCTTTTATCTCGAAGATTCTTGGCCGGGCGATGCCGTTGAGCGTGAAGATTACCCGGTCCTCGCGGCCCGAGGGCGATTCGAATTGAATGGCTGTGAGCAGGGGCCGGGTGGCCGCGGTTGCGGGGCAGGTGTAAAAGAACAGGATCCCCAGTTGGAAGAGAATAACGGGAATGATTTTTTTCATTTGCAGCCTTTGCAGTAGCGGAAATAGTTTGTAGTGCTGAAAGCGGTTTTTAATCGTAAGATGACACTTCCGTGGATCGAAATGACACGATCCCGGAAATTTTACAGGAGCCGCAACATGGACAAACCTTATTATGTTGAATACCTTGCCGTCCCTTGAAATGTCAACTCATTTTCAGTAAAAACTGCCTACTCTTCAATATCTACAGCCATTATGACCGACATAATATCCCTTGATCATATCCTCCCCCTGGTCAGGAAGCCGGGCCGCTATATCGGCGGAGAACTGCATGCCGTCCATTCATCATGGGATGAAGCGGCCGTGCGTTTTGTCCTGGTTTTTCCCGATCTGTACGAAATCGGCATGTCTCACCAGGGGCTGCAGATTCTCTACCATATCCTGAACCGTCAGGAGAACGTGCTGGCGGAACGCTGTTATGCGCCGGACCTCGATATGGAGGAGGAACTGCGGCGGCACGAACTGCCGATTTTTTCCATCGAGTCCCGGCGGCCGCTCGACCGTTTCGATGTCATCGCCTTCACGCTGCCCTATGAACTCTGTTACACCAATATCCTGACCATTCTTGACCTGGCCGGAGTGCCGTTGCGGGCCGGGCAGCGGACGGCACCCTTCCCCCTTGTGGTCGGCGGCGGTTCCTGCTGCATGAATCCCGAGCCGGTGGCTGATTTTTTTGATGCCATTGTCCTCGGTGACGGTGAGGAGACGATTCTTGATATCGCCGCCGTTGTCGAGGAGGCCAAGAATTCGGGATATGGCCGCCGGGAAATCCTGTCCCGGCTGGCAGCCATCGACGGGGTCTACGTCCCCTCGTTTTTCGCCCCGCAATACAACGGTTCCGAGTTAACGGCAATCAAGCCGCTGAAACCGGGTTATGAAACCGTGCGCCGCCGCGTTATTCCCCGGCTCCCCGCGCCTGACCACCTGGAGCAGCCGTTGGTGCCGGTGGTCAAGCCGGTCCATGACCGCCTCGGCCTGGAGATCGCGCGCGGCTGCACCCGCGGCTGCCGCTTCTGCCAGGCCGGTATAACCTACCGGCCGGTGCGGGAGCGCAGTGTCGACGAGATTATGCGGATCGCCGAACAGGGGATCGCCAGCAGCGGTTTTGACGAACTGGCCCTGCTGTCCCTGTCCACCGGTGATTTTTCCTGTCTGCCCGAGCTGACGACCCGGCTCATGGACCGATTCGCCGATTGCTATGTTTCCGTGTCCATGCCCTCCATGCGGGTCGGCACCCTGACCCCGGAGATCATGGAGCAGATCAAACGGGTGCGCAAGACCGGTTTTACCGTGGCCCCGGAGGCCGGCAGCGATCGGCTCCGCGAGGTGATCAACAAGGGGATTACCGAGGAGGACCTGCTGGCCACCTGCCGCAACGCCTTTGCCATGGGCTGGAACCTGATCAAATTCTATTTCATGATCGGGCTGCCGACCGAGACCTGGGAGGATGTGGAGTCCATCATTGATCTTGCCGGCAAGGCCCGGCTGCAGGCCGGCCGGGGGGCAGGACGGGCGCAGGTTAATGTCAGCGTCGGGACGTTTGTGCCGAAACCGCATACCCCGTTTCAGTGGGAGCGCCAGCTCAGCCTGGCCGAGTCGACGGAGCGAATTGACCGCCTGAAGAAGCTGCTGCCCCGGCGCGGCATGAAGCTCAAGTGGCAGGATCCCCGCCAGAGCTTCATGGAAGGGGTATTCTCCAGGGGCGACCGCCGCCTGTCCCGCCTCATTGAACGCGCCTGGCGTTCAGGTTCCCGTCTCGACGCCTGGTCCGAACATTATAGTCTGCCGCACTGGCAGCAGGCGGCCCTTGACAGTGATATCGACCTTGCGCCGTACCTGGAGGCCCGCGACCGCGGCAAGCCGCTGCCCTGGGACCACCTTGACAGCGGTGTCGACCGGGCATTCCTGGAACTGGAATACCGGCGGGCCATGGAACGTATCTATACCCCGGACTGCCGCACCAGCGGCTGTCAGAAGTGCGGCCTCTGTGATTTCAAGACCCTGCGTCCGCACCTCAATAAGCCGCCAGCCGCCAGCCCGGCCGCCGATCCCGGCCGCCGCCCGGCGGCCGGGGCTGGCCGGGAGCCGGCTGGAACCTTGGCCTGCCGGGTCCGGGTCTGCTATACCCGGCTCGGCGACAGCCGCTTCCTGGGGCATCTCGAGGTGTTGCAGCTCATCTTTCGGGCCTTGAGCCGGGCCTCGATCCCCGTCCTCTTTTCCCAGGGTTATAATCCGTCGCCCCGGGTTTCCTTCAGCCAGGCCTTGCCGGTAGGGGTGGAAAGCGAGGTGGAATATTTTGATATGGACCTGGCCGAGCCCCCCCGCAACCCCGGGGAAATGACCAGCAGCCTGAGCGAACAACTGCCGCCCGGCATGACCGTCCGCTCCATGGAGCTGGTCCGGAAGAGAGAAGCGGATGGGATCGTTACCTCGTACGAGGTGGTCCTGGTCCGGCCCCTCAGCCGGGAGCAACGGGATAATATCAGCCGCTTTCTGTCCTTGAAAAGTTTTACCATTACCCGGGTCCGCAAAGGCAGACAGCGCGAGCTGGATATCCGGCCCCTGGTGCAAAGCCTGAATGCCGGCGGCAGCAGCCTGGATTTCGAGCTTATTTCCTACAACAGTCAGGCCGGCGTGAACCCCAGGGAAGTGCTGGAGCTGGTCGTGCAACTGCCGGAGGATGAACGTCTGCTTGCCCGGGTGAAAAAGGTCGGGATTGCCGATTTCCTGAATCCGTAAGCGTTCGAGAACGGTACAGATGCAAGGCGTCACGAATTCAGGAATTTGCTTGGGGCTTGAGAAGGTGGCTGGTTGTGTGGTATGACTGTTTCCTGAATCCGTGACGGCTTGCGGTGATATTTCATGCAATTTATGGAATTTATTGCATTATTGCTGAATAAACGTATTTGCTGGTTTTTACCGCGCCGCCCTGCGGGGCGCCCGATAACGGCGCATCTGCTGCGTTGGCAACTCGTTGATATCGCACCAGGATAATCAACATCGTTGCCGCCTCGAAGGTCTCGCAGGCTCGCTATCTGCATCTGCACCGTTCTCGAATGCTCACTGATTCAGGTGTTCTGTTGCCGCCCGGACAGACTTTGAAGCGATTTTGCCGACAATGAAAGAAAGGAGAAAGGAGAGAGCATGAACAAGAAGATTATTCTTCGTGATGATGAGATGCCTACCAGCTGGTATAACGTGGTGCCGGATATTCCCAACGGCCTGCAGCCGCCCCTGGACCCGGAAACCATGCAGCCCGTGAGCCCGGAAAAGCTGGCCGCTGTTTTCCCCATGGGGCTCCTGGAGCAGGAGATGAGCGGGGAGCGTCTGATCCCCATTCCCGAGGAAGTGCGGGAGATTTACGGCATCTGGCGGCCGACTCCCCTGGTCCGGGCCACCAATCTCGAGAAGGCCCTGGGCACCAAGGCCAAAATCTTCTTCAAAAACGAGAGCGTGTCGCCGGTGGGCAGCCACAAGCCCAACAGCGCCGTGGCCCAGGCCTATTACAATAAGCGCGAAGGCGTCAAACGTCTGTCCACCGAGACCGGCGCCGGCCAATGGGGCAGCGCCCTGGCAATGGCCGCCGGCAAGTTCGGACTCGAGTGCAAGGTGTACATGGTCCGGGTCTCTTTTGACCAGAAACCGTATCGCAAGTCGATGATGAAGACCTATGGCGCGGATATCGTCGCCAGCCCCAGCCCGGATACCAACGTCGGCCGGGCTATCCTTGAAAAAGATCCCGGCTGCAACGGTGCGCTGGGTATTGCCATCAGCGAGGCCCTGGAAGACGCCGCGACCCATGACAATACCAACTACGCCCTCGGTTCGGTCCTCAATCACGTTGTTCTCCATCAGTCCATCATCGGCCTGGAAGCCAAGAAGCAGATGGAAATCGCCGGAGAGTATCCTGATGTGATTATCGGCTGCTGCGGAGGCGGTTCCAACTTCGCCGGCTTTGCCGTCCCTTATGTCCCCGACTACCTGGAGGGGAAAAAGATTCGTTTTGTCGGCGTCGAGCCGGAATCCTGTCCCACCATGACCGCCGGCAAGCTGGCCTATGATTCCGGTGATGTCGCCATGATGACCCCGCTGCTCTACATGTACACCCTGGGGCATGATTTCATGCCTCCCGGCATCCATGCCGGCGGCCTGCGTTATCACGGCATGGCGCCGATCGTCTCCGCCCTGGTCCGGGAAAAGATTGTTGAGCCGGTCAGTGTCCATCAGCTCGAATGCTTTGAGGCCGGTATCCTCTTTGCCAAGACCGAGGGGATCATTCCCGCGCCCGAGACCTGCCATGCCATTCACGGGGCCATCATCGAGGCGACGAGAGACCTGAACGAGCCCAAGACCATTATGTTCAATTTTTCCGGCCACGGCCTGATCGACATGGCGGCTTATGATAATTACCTCGCCGGCAATCTGCACAACTACGCCATGCCCAAAGAGGAAATCGCGGCCTCGCTGGCGAACCTGCCCAAGGTTAAGTAATCCCTGAATCCGTGAGCGTTCGAGAACGGTACAGATGCAGATAGCGAGCCTGCGAGACCTTCGAGGCGGCAACGATGTTGATTATCCTGGTGTGATAACAACTTTGTTGCCAACGCAGCAGATGTGCCGTTATCGGGCGGACCGCAGGGCGGCGCGGTGAAGAGTATAAAATGCATTTATTCGTCATATAATGCAATAAATTCCATATATTGCATGGAACATCACCTCAAGCCGTCACGGATTCAGGTAATCGGCAACCGGCCGCGTCATCTTGTCCCGCCCCGGCCCGCGGGAAAGGAATATGGGCATTGGTTGTGTGCCGGGAGTGGGTCCAGGTATTTTGCTTGTCGTGCTTGGCGTATTTTATCCCCTCCTCAGCGCGGGGGGAGGGAAAATTGCCGGATGAGCGCAAAGTCGGGCCGAAAATTTCCCTCCCCCGCACGCGGGGAAGGGGCGATCAGGAACCTGCAGAACGACCGGCAGAAAATTTCCCTCCCCCGCGTGCGGGGGAGGGGCAGGGTGGGGGTGTAATGTCAATTCGACCGGCTACGGTATGTATCGGAAAACTCCTCGTCAAGACGGTAATTTTCGCCATCTGTTTTTTCCCCGTTTTTCAATGGCAGTCCGCACGCGCGGCCTGCGGTTCCTTCTCCGGCCTCATCCGGCACGGCAGTTATGCGGTTGCCGATGCCGGGGGCCGCATCATCTCGTCCTGCAATGCCGATACGCCTTTGGTCCCCGCCAGCATATTAAAAATCCCCACTGCCCTGGCCGCCCTGCATATCCTCGGCCAGGCGTTTCGTTTCCGGACGGATTTTTTTATCGATCAGCGGCATAACCTGTATATCAAGGGATATGGCGACCCGATGCTGACATCCGAGGAGGTTGCCCTGGTTCTCCACCATTTGCGTGACCTGGGCGTTGACCGGATCAACGGTATCTTCATCGACGACAGTAATTATAAACTGTCGGGACAGATCCCCGGCCGGGGCGAGAGTGACAATCCCTATGATGCGGCGATCGGGGCCGTTGCCGTCAATTTCAACACGGTGAAAATCCGGGTGGACGGCAAGGGAATGGTCGTCTCGGATGAGCCCCAGACCCCGACCCTGCCGCTCATGAAACAACTCGGCCAGGGACTCGGGCCGGGAGTTTACCGCCTCAACATCTGTTGGAAAAACTGCCGGCCCGAGAAAAAGACAGCCCGGTACGCGGCGGAACTGTTCCGGGGGTTGCAGCGGCGGACCGGTATCCCCGGTGACGGGCCGCTCGGACTGCGCAGGGCGCCCACGGACTCCCGCCTCGTCTACACGCACCGCAACAGCAAGAAACTGGCAGAGGTCTTGTCGTCCCTGCTCAAGTATTCGAACAACCTGATCGCGGACCAGGTTTTTCTGGCCTGCGGCACGGCGCAAAACGGTTTCCCCGCCACCTGGGACAAGGCGAGAGCGGCAACCGGAGCGGCACTGCGGCGCATCCTCGGCCCGGCGGCCGCGGCCGAAATCGGCATGGTGGAAGGTTCCGGCCTCTCCCGCCGGGACCGGATGACCGCCCGGGCCATGATCAGGGTGTTGCGGGCCTTTGCCCCTTACCGCGGCCTGCTGCCGGAAAAAAAGGGGGTGCGGCTGAAATCGGGAACCTTGGAGGGGGTGTATAATTATGCCGGTTACCTGCCGGATGGACGGCTGTTCGTCATCATGCTCAACCAGCCGCAAAACACCCGGGATCTGGTGCTGAACCGCATGAAGAGCAGCCCCGCCCGGGCTGGTTCCGGGCCATATCCTTCCGGACCCCGGACAAGCCGGATATTTTCGGGGCGGTGATCCCGGCCGGGTCTGCAATCGTTGTTTGCGAGATACTACTCTGTGTCCTCGTCCATTGTTGCAAGTCCCTAAATTCTAAGCCATAATAGCCATTTGGTTACAGGTGAGAAACTGTCACGGGCTATGCCTGTAACTATTTAGATGTACTTTATAATTTTGGTAATTGTCAGCCGCGGCTTTTCGGGTCCGCGGCTTTTTTTTTCACCGGACGGTTGACGATCAGTTATGCCACCCGGTGCTCTCTTCCGCAAAATAATTACAGGCTCCTTCACTTTTCACGGAAACATAAACGTATTCTAACCAAAACTTAGTCTGCGCGGGTCATATTGACTCTGAAAGGAGAACCCCCGATTCGGGAATAAATTGCTGTAAATTATTTTAAGGAGGAGTGGCATCATGAAAAAGGTGTATCCAGTAACATCTCTTGTAACCGGTCTTTTTGTCCTGTCTCTCGCGGCGCTGCCACCGGCAGCCACTGCCGGTGGCATGCGAAGCTATCGCGACGACGCCAACGGTGTAAAAAAGTCCGGAAAACTGCGGGCCGACCATCGACGAGCCAGGAACGTTATCCTGTTCGTCGGTGACGGCATGGGTATTTCTACCGTGACGGCGGCCCGGATTCTGGAAG
>BDTX01000019.1 GCA_002897615.1 bacterium BMS3Bbin14 | reverse complement strand
CGTCGTCATGGCCATCTGTTTCAAAACCGTTATAAATCCATTCTTTGCCAGGAAGAATCTTATTTGCTGGAGTTGGTGCGGTACATTCATCTCAACCCGCTACGCGCAAAGTTGGTTTCCAGTCTCGATAAACTGAATCGATACCCATACTCTGGTCATAGCAGACTGATGGGGCGGTTTGCAAATGACTGGCAGACAACGGAACCCATCTTGAGACGTTTCGGTAAACGTGTTTCTACTGCCAGAAAAAAATATGCGGAATTTGTTGAGGAGGGCATTTCACAAGGCAGAAGAAATGAACTGACTGGTGGTGGTTTGATCAGGAGCGTCGGCGGTTGGAAGGAACTTGGCGAGATGCGTGGGATGAATATCTTGGCCGGCCAAGCGCTTGGGTGGACGAGGAGAACGTCGGCGGCGCTCACGGATTCAGGTCGTTGACCGTCACGGACAGGTCGGCGACCTGCACGTATTTCATCGGGTTGATCGTTTTGTTTTTGTAGCGGATACCGTAATGAAGATGCGAGCCGGTGCTGCGGCCCGTGTTGCCGATCTCGCCGATGACCTGGCTGCGGCTGACGGTGTCGCCCTTTTTGACGAGGATCTTGTGCAGGTGGCCGAAAATCGTCTCGTAGCCGTTACCGTGAGAAAGGAAAATGTAGCGGCCGAGAGACTTACTGTAACCCGCTTTTTCGACCACGCCGGCGGCAGTGGCGTGGACCGCGTCACCCGTTTTTCCCCTGAAATCCATGCCGGGATGAAAGGCCGTTTTATGGATCAGGGGGTCGATTCGCCGGCCGAATTTTGAACTGACCGCCCCTGGTACCGGCCGGCCGAGCGGGATTTTGTCGAGGATGTCAAGATACTGATCGGTGCGGGAGATCAGCCGGTTTTCATAGTCCTCTGTCGGGGCGATAAGGGGGCCGCCGCTGTGACCGGGGTCTTCCTTGACCTGGACATTCACCCCGATACGATCCATGACCGACTGGATGATCCTGCTTCTCTCGTCAAGGCGGCTGATACTGCCATCCAGGAGGTTGGCCTGATCTTGCTGCAGGCCGGCGATGGTCTTTTCGTAGGTTGTAACCAGCTTGTTTTTCTCCCGGCGTACATCCTCCAGCCGGGCCGAGGTTGCCATGAGTTGCCGGCTGAGAGCGGCCGTCTTGTTCTTTAGCCGGCTGTTCTGCCTGAAATAGTGCAGACCGGTGCCGGCTGCCAGGAGAAAGGTACACAGGAGGAAGGCAAGGATGATACTGTAGAGCGGATTTTTTTTGAGAACCAGGGCCTTGGCCCGGACCTCGTCGCCGGAGATAATGATATGCCGTTTCCTCTTTGCCGCCCTGCCGGCCGGTTTACTGTAACTCATCACAGGATATATAACTAGGCGGTTTCACGTGCTCAATCGCTTACGGTTTTACTTGCCGAAGGAGTCGGCAAAGAGCTGTTCAATGGCCAGGCGGCCGGACTCGCTCAGGTAGCGGGTGCCGGAGCCGACAAAGGTGTTGTAGCTGATCTTGGGAGTATCTTCCTTCCAGGCGCCGTCCTGCCAGGTAAACCATTGGTCCTGGTTCTGATCATAGACGTGCAGCGGCCGATTGAAAAGCTTGGCCAGTTCCACCGCCCAGCCGGTCCCGCCCTTGACGGAATTGTCTTCCAGGATCGTGCCGACGACAAAGACCTGGTGGCCCTGGTTGACCATGTGGAAGATGGTCTGCAGGACCCGGCGTATTTTTTCGGTTTCGTAATAGGTGCGGTTCATCATCCGGGAGGCAATCTCCATGCTGATGTCACCGCGCAGCAGTTCCTCGTCGGAGAGCACAACCGGATTTTTGTCGCGGTGCAGACGATGTCCCTCAAAGGTGAAAATCATCTCGGTGATGCCGTATTGTTCGGCGGTCTCGCCAAAGACGGATTCGGCCCCCTTGAGGCCGCCATGGTACAGGGTGCACTGATCAGCTTTCATAGTTCTAACCTTGTTTTTACTGGCATTATTTCGTAAGCGGTCAGGTGCACCGCATCTTTGCACGATCGCGATCGCCCGCATAGAGGGGCTATAGCTAACGACCGCGCTTGCACAAATATGCGGCACCCCTGACCACTTACAGCGATTGAGTACGTGAAACCGCCTAGTTATATATCCTGTGAAGAGTTCATTATTTCTATTTTTTCGCCTTGAGAAAGACCCGCCGGGGCGCAGGGTATCCCTCTATTGTAAGCGCGGGACGCTCCTTGTCAATAAAATCTTCATATGATTCATAGCTCATCCAGTCGGTCCGCCGTTGTTCAGCGCCGCTCATGGGGTGGCTGCAGAAGAGGTTGATGTCCCGGAAACCGGTGCGTTTGAGCCAGTTTCGCAGGCAGGCACCGGTGGGAACGAACCAGGTGCCCCTGACCTTGGCGTAGGTCTGCTCGGGAAAGAGCGCCACCGGCTCTTCTCCCGGGATGGCCTGTGACTCAAGAATCAGGGCGCCGCCCGGTTTGAGGGCCGCGTAAATATCGCGCAGGGCCTCAATGGGCGAGGGCCGGTGATAGATGATGCCGAGCAGGAAAATCACGTCGAAACACTCCGGAAACAGGTTCAGATGTTCAACGCCCAGCAGGTCGATGTGCAGATTGTCCAGGCCGGCGAAGCCGTTCAGGGTCCGGAAGGTATAGTAATGCTGCACATAGGGCTCGAAACCCAGCACCAGGCGCGGCCGGCAGGGGGCCATCCTGAACATGTAGTAGCCGTTGTTACAGCCGATATCCGCCACGACCTTGTCCTCCAGGTCGGGCAGCTCGGGCCGCAGCCGGTTCCATTTCCGTTCACTGCGCCACTCGGCGTCAATGTCGATGCCGAAGACGTTGAACGGCCCCTTGCGCCAGGGCATGAAGCTGCGCATGACCTGCAAGACCCGTTGCCGTTCCGCCGGGTCGATCTCTTCCGCCCTGCCGATTTGCACCGCGTCGCCGGAAAAATCGCACCAGGATGCCCGCAGGTGGCGGACCGATTCGCTCGGCTCCCGGTAGCGGAGGAAGCCGTTTTTACGCTGCCTGACCCAGCGCCTTTTTTCGGCCCGGACCCGGGCCAGTTCATCGTGGCGGGCCGTGGCGGGGAGAAGGTCGATGTAGCTCATGTCATCCCGCCTGTTTGACGGCGACCAGGGAGGCAAAGTTGAACCACTGAAAAAAAGTCTCGACGCTGTCAAAACCGCCGTCTTTGAGCAGGTCGTGATTTTCCCGGATGGAAAAGGGGATCAGGACATTTTCCAGGGCCTCGCGTTTGGCGGCGATTTCCAGCTCGGAATATCCCCGTTGCAGTTTGAATTGATGATACATTTCAATAAATTCCCGGTTCAGTCTCTTGTGATGGCTGATGATCTTTTCACTGATTATCAGCAGCCCGCCGGGCGGCAGGGCGTCATGGATACGGCGGATGAATTGCGGCCGGGTCAGAGGGCGGATGAACTGCAGGGTGTAATTGCAGATAATGACAGAGGGGGCGGCCAGGCCGGCGGTGAGGATATCGTCTTCAACAAAATGAACAGCAGGAGGGGCGGCATACATTTCGGCCTTGCGCCGGGCCTTGCTGATCATGGCCGGGGCGTTATCCACGCCGACAAAGCGCAGGTCCATGTCCGGCAGGCGCCGCGCCAGTCCGAAGATGGTCGCGCCGGTCGAGCAGCCGAGGTCGTAGACCGTTGAACCGGGTTCGACCATCCGTCGCAGCAACTGGGCCATCCCGTCAATCACCACGCCGTAAAAAGGCACGGACCGGTTGAGCATGTCGTCAAAAACCTCGGCGACATCATCGTTAAAAGAGAAGTCCTCGTGGACAATGCCGGATTTGAATAGTTTGTCTGCCTTCATGCTCTCCTTGGTTTTTGCTGAATGTTCTTACCGGCCACAGGTGTAAAATAGCCTTGCCATCTTGTCAAACTGAAAGTATAAACTGAGGTAACTATTCAGCTGCACTCCATCTTCGGGCGATCAGGCCGCCTCACATAGCCATAACTATAGATTCGTTGGCCTGCTTACCCGAATATTGAGCACATCTGAATAGTTACCAGCCGAGGTTATGGCAGTTTTTTTCGCTTGTATCTGAATAGTTACTGTTAAAATAGAAGCTCTGTTTTTGATGTGATTTTGCAGGAGGGGAGACATGGGCAGACGACAGTATTGGACAGACTATTGGGCCAAGGTGGTGCTGTGTATCATCCTGGGCTTACTGGTAACTTTTGCTCTCACCCGGTTGAGTTCGGCGCTGACGCCGCAGGGGTTGCTGGCCAGTGATCCGACGCCATCGGCCGAGGCGGTTCCTTTGTTGCCCAAGGTCGTGCTCGCCGGTTACCATATCGGTGAAGACCAGAATCACATGGTCAAGGCGGTTTTTTATCTACAAAACAATTCCGACCAGGATGTAAAAGACGTGGATATTCTTTGTAAATTTTATAACGGCAAGGGCTCCTTTGTGGACCGGAAACTGTGGACGGTCAGCGGGACTATCCCGGCTGGCAAGGGCTTGAAGCACACCGATCTCTCACACCTTCTTGTCAATACCCGGTCGCGCGTCCTGTCCTGCAGAATTACGGATCTGAAGGTTGTCCGGCCGCCGTTTTTTGTTCTGCACCGGGCTCCTGTCGGCCATGGCGCTACTCGCTGACGGCGCTGTCAGCTTACTAAACCAATTAATTATTTAATTCTTTTATTTCACCGTGTCGCAGCAGGAAATTCATTTTGACGAGGTCATCAGCCGCTACCGGTCTGATCCCTATGATTATGTCGACATTCATGCCATTCATGCCGGCTTGGTGCACTTCAAGGCGGCCGAGGGCACCGAGGTGCAGGCCGAGTCCGGAGAATGGCAGCATATCCCGGGCACCCCGCTGTATGAGATTACCCGGGAACGTAATCTCAAGGTGGTGACCGCCCGGACCAACGGGATCGTGTCCTTTCTCAACACCGCCCTTGACGGCAAGTTCGTCGAGGCTGGTGAAAAATTGATGACCATCCGCCATCCGCTGAAGAAAAAGGAAATTATCGAGTCGATCCTGCAGGAGGTCCTTTCCCTGTTCCTGGCCCCGGAACGGGCTCGTTACTATTTTGCCATGGATGTCCAGTCCCGCATTGACCAGAAGGGGCTTCGCTCGGTTTTCATCAATCCCGGCGACGAGGTTATCACCATGTCGCTCATGAAACGCGACACGCCGGTGTATTACGCCGGAGACCCGGGGATCATTCATTCCGTCTATTTCAAACCAGGGGACAGCGTGAACCATGGGGAGCCCCTGTTCGGTGTCTGTGCCGAGGACAAATTGCCGCTTATTCAGAAGATCATCACCCGGGTCAAGGCCGAGTGGGAGTAAATTCCGCCCCGGTTGCCGGTTTGACTCCCGCCGCTATATCGGAACGGATCGAAAGCCGGGAATTGTCGCGGCGTTGCGCCATCCTGCCTGAAGACGTGGTGCGCAAGGTCTTTCGTTACGGCGCCACGGCCGGCCGCCGGATCGAGCAGCATGCCCGGCTTGACCGTTGCATGGATCGCCTGCAAGACCTGGTCGTCGAAGCGGAACGGCGCGGGGAAGCACTGGCCAGCGGTACCGTAGTCATGGCCGCCGAGTTGGGACGCGGCAGCGGTCGTTTTGACCGGCGCTGGTACGCGCCGCCGGGCGGCCTGTGGCTGGCCATGGCCTGGGCCGACACCCTGTTGCCTGATTTTGCCCGGCTGCTGCCTCTTGCCGCCGGGATCGCCTGTTGCGAGACCGTCAGGAGTTACGGTATCGATGCCGCGATCAAGTGGGTGAATGATATCCATGTCCGGGGCCGCAAGGTCTGCGGCATCCTCTGCCAAACCGTCAGCGCCCCCGGTTCCGGCGACCGCTACCACCTGATCGGTATCGGTATCAACTGTAACAATAAAACCTTTCCGGCTGAACTCCGGGACACGGCGGTCAGCATGCGCGACCTGCTCGGCCGCTCCCTGGACCTTTCGCAGTTCGCCCTCGATCTCCTGGTTGCCCTGGCCTGGAATTTCGGCCTGGTCCACTTTCAGGAGGAGTGTGAGCTGGCCGCCGGCGGTTATCCGGATAAGCCGGAGAGTCCAGTGGTCGCCGCCTGGCGGCAGCTCAGCGATACGATGGGACGGCAGGTGGTGTACGGTTACGATGTCCGGCGGCGGCCGCTTTACCGGGCCGCCGTGCTGGATATTGATCATGACGGCGGTCTGGTCATGGCCCTGGAGGATGGCCGGCGGATAACCGAATACAGCGGCGAGATTCTGTATCTTGACGGTAAACCTTCACCGGCACCCCATCTTCACGCGGTCACTCCCGCCCGCATAGAGGGACTATAGCGAACGGAAGCGACTACGTAAATCTGTGGCACCTTTGACGGTTTACAGGTTGAATGTAAGGAATAGCGCAGAGTTTCGCACCCTGTGATCAGTTACCCTTGACGGCAACGGCTCACCGTCGTCCCCTTCCTGATTTTCTCGTCCCGGCAGCCGTTTTTAACCGCCGGCGGAGATCACCGGGTTGTTCGGCAGTCGCCCGCAGGCCCCGGAGCTGCCGCCATGAGTTGATATCGTGCTGCAGGAGATGCCGGGTGTAGCGGTAGAGGATGAGCAGCGTTTCGTCCGCGGTCCGGCGGGGGAGACGAAGCCGGTCAAGATGGTGCAGGTCGACGGCTTGGGCCTTGTACAGAAATTTCAGGGTCTGCACGGAGAGAGAGGCCGCGGCCTCCGGCAAATCGTGGCGGCACCGGTCACAGGCCAGCAGGCCGCTGCCCGGCTGCAGGGTGTAGCTGCGGCCCGGCCGGATCGGTTCGGAGCAGAGACCGCAGCTGTCAAGTTTTGGTTGATATCCGGCCGCTCCCAGGAGCCGGAGATGAAAAAGCGCGGCAACCTGCAGGGGGTCGCGGCCGCTTTCCAGGGCCTGCAGGAGCCAGAGCAGCAGGAAGAAAATTGCCGGATCCGGGTCCTGTTCCCTGGTAAAGTGCAGGACCAGCTCGCAGGCGAACATGGCGACAACAAAACAATCATAGCGCTGCCGCAAGAGGAAAAAGGCGTTTGCCAGCTCCGCTTCGCTGAGGAAGAGAAGGCCGCCGTTCCGGCCGGTACGGTACATGAGCCGCAGGAGGGAGAAGGGCTCCAGCTTGTTGACAAAACGTTGCTTGCTGCGTTTGGCGCCCTTGGCGATCCCCGTGGCCCGACCGATATCCGGACTGAGAAAGGTGACCAGCTTGTCGGATTCGCCGTGGTCGCTCACGCTCAGAACGATGCCGCTGGTGCGACGGCTGATCATTTCAGGAGGTGCGTCGAAATCAGTTGGCCGGGATTGCACTCGGATTCAGGTGCGATTTGCTGGATCCGGTTGAGCGCAACCGCAATCGCAGCAACACTACGCTGAGGATTGTGCGCTTGAGAATCGGCCCAAGACCGCCTGAAGATGAGATTGAGGATGGCCAAGTTATTTTTACGCACCGGCTTACTGGTGGCTGGGAAGATCTTCGGGAATCAGCAGGGTCGGCCGCCCGTTTCGAGATGCCGGGAAGGCAAGGGCTTTGCCGTTAAGCAGCAGGGTGGCGCTCCCCGGCCGGGCAAAGACCAGCTTGAGGGATTTCCCGGCCTTCCAGGTCTGCTTGGTGCCGCTTTTGAAAAACATGCTGAGCGGTGCGCCCCCGTTACGGGTAATGGTTACCCCGGTGTTTTTGGAGAAATGGACCGTCAGCGAGTACCGTTGCGTGGGGATTTTTGTCGTTGCCCCGGCCGGGGGTGCCTCGTTTTGATTTTTTGGCGCCGTTGCCGGGCTCTTTTTCGGGGCCGTTACCGGAGTTGCGGACCGCTTTTCCCTGCCGGCCTGAACCTGTTGCGGGGGGGCCGCCCTGTTGCCGGGGAAGACGCCGATTATGGCGGTTTCTTTCCGGAGAAAGCTGAAGGGGCTCCATGAAGTGTAGAGGCAGAAAGCGGTAAAAAGGACAACGATCAGGAGCAGCAGAAAACCGGCCACGGCGGCGGAAGAGATGCGGGAAGGTTCGGCCATGGTCTTGGGGGCCAGGACCTTCTGGGCCTGCCTCGGCCTGCCGCGGCGGCCAGCTGCCATGCTCTTCTCGTCGCGTTCCTTCATAAATTGACTGACGAGGTATGCGGAATCTATGCCGAGAAAGTCGGCATAGATGTTCAACTGGCCGCGGGTAAAGGAGTCGGCGGGCAGTTTGTCGAACTCCTGGCCCTCTATGGCCCGGACATTGGCGGCCGAGATCCGGGTCGAGCTGCTCACCTCTTCGACGCTCAGGCCCTTTTCCGAGCGCAGTCTTCTCAGGTAGCTACCGATGGTTTCTGATTCAGCCGTTTGTTGCCGTTCCCGGTCCTCTTCTTTTTTGGTCTTGCTCATTTTTTTTGTTTTTCACGAAAAAGGTGCCGATTATCCTTTTTTGGGTAACTACTGTCAGGTACAAGCGAAAAACTGCCATAACCTCGGCCCCTGTAACTCAGAGTATCTTCCTGAATCCGTGACGGCTTGAGGTGGTATTCCATGCAATACATGAAATTTGTTGCACTATTACCGCATAAACGTATTTTTTGGTCTTCACCGCGCCGTCACGGATTCAGGACTTTGATATAAGCTTGTTTTTGCATCTTTGTCAGCCACTGTTTAAGCCTGACCTTCATTTCCTGCTGGTACAGCGTTTGATAAATGTCATCCTTGACCGACTTGAAGGGCGCCTTGGTGATGATCTTCCCTTCCTTGCTGGATAATACCTTGAAGATCTGGTAGCCGTCCGGGGTCTCGCAGATCCGGCTGATCTCGCCCGGTTTTATTGAGGTGACCGCCTTGCGCATGTAAGGCGCCATTTCATCCTTCTTGAATGTCCCGATGTCGCCGCCGTCGGCGGCAGAGGGCAGGTCGGAATATTGCCGGGCCAGTTCCTTGAAGTCCTGTCCCGCAACGGCGAGACTGCGGACATGTTCTATTTTCTTCCTGGCTGCTTCCTTCGCTGCTTTCAGGTCGGCCGCCCCTGTGTCGTTATTCCAGCTGCAGCCGATCTGCAGGATATAGTAGTCGCCCTCGCCAATATGCTTGGTGTAGTGCGTGTCATAATAATCAAGAACCTTGTCTTCCGGGACAATAATTTTTGACCGAATTTCATAGTTGATCAGTTTTGAGCTGAGGATCTGGCTGCGCAGGTTTTTCCGATACTGTTTTTCGGTGATGCCCATGGCCGCGAGCTGGGTTTTCAACTGTTTCATGGTTGTATGGTTGCGGTCCAGGATAGTTTCAATAGCCTTGTTCACCTCGTCATCGTTGACGGTGATGTGCTTCTTTTTCGCTTCCTCCTGCATTATTTTCTTTTCAATCAGTTTTTGAATGACGCTCTGGCGGGCCTGCCGCAGGGCTGCTTGTAACTCCGCGGCCGGGACCTGCTCGGCAATCCGCTGAAAAAGCGGTTTGCCTGCCTCGTTTACTTCGGAGAGGGTGATCACATCGTTATTGACGATAGCGACTACGCGATCGACGACATCGGCAACCGCCGTGCCGCGAAGGATGAGAAAAAGGACTAAAGCTGCCAGCCAGTATCTCTGTAATTTCATAATTTCATTGTATGTTTTGTAAGTTTAGAAGGTGTGGATATCAAATGATGATAGCACATGCAAAATAAAATATTAAGATGTATTTTGTACTCAGTACTGACGAAAGAAGCAATGTTTTTCAGGTGTAAGCTGTCACCGGCACCCCATCTTCACGCGGTCATTCCCGCCCGCATAGAGGGGCTACCGGAGTCTCCCTTCGGTAGCTTACCTGCGAACGGCAGCGACTACGTAAATCTGTGGCGTCTGTATCTTACAGGTTGGATGTAAGGAATAGTGCAGAGTTTCACACCCTGTGCCCGTTGCTTTCAGGTATCTCCGGGCAGTGCCCGGTTGCGGGCCGCGGGGGGGAAGTTATTGAGGTCGCCCCGGCAAGGGGGCGCGATAACGAATTCAGGATTGACGAAGCCGGTTACCGGGCGGCCGGATTTTTTTTTTATAGGTTGATTTACTGGACAAAACAACTTAGTTTCAAGTCGATATTACCCGGTATCCGGTTCTGGTTGACGGTACGGCTGTCCGGCCGTAAAGACAGTTTCCGGATGGGCACTAACAGGTTTGGCAGGAGGACTATCCGTGCAGAATAACAAACTGAGGGCTCCACTTATCAAATCGGCTGTTTTACTCGCCGTTTTTTCCCTCCTGGTCTATCTCACCAGTACTTCACCCACCGGGAGTGTCTGGAATTCTCTCGGCCAGATTTTTTTCGGCGTGTTCAGAATCGCCCAGCTTGGCATCGGCCTGATCCTGGCCCTGCTTTTCTGCCTTATGGTCCTGGTCGGAATTTTTCTGGGCAGCGTGGCCATGGTTTCCAGGGACAGCGCCGCGACAATGTATCGTCAGTTGTACCAGATGCTGGCGGATCGTCTGCTCTTTCTGAAGAAGCTGGTCAAAAAAAATGATCAGCAACAGGCCTCGGCGGCACCGGTTCCGGGTTCCGTCCTGGCGGCAATCGGCGCGAGACAGGACAGGCTTGAAAACGGTCTGGACGCCCTGCATTCCCGGCTCGAACAGCTTGAGCGCGATGACGGCCGGGAGCTGGCGGCACGGCTTGAGCACCTGGCGGCAGAGGTCGCCGCTTCCCGGGAGGCCGACAAGCGGGCGGAGGAAAAAATTCAGGCCCTGGCCGGCCAGGTGGAAGAGATTACGCGGCAAATCCGGGAAAGTGACCCGGGACCGCGGCTTGCGGAGCTGGCCGCCGGGCTTGAGGCCCTGGCCGGGCGGCTTGAGGCGTTGCCGGCCGGATCGACCGAGCTTGATGCCGGCGGCAATAAAGACACGGCCGCGGCCGCAGCGAATGACCGCGGCGATGACGAGGGCGCGGCCCACCGTTTGTTCGCCTACCTGGATGACCCGGAGGACCAGGAAAAAATTGCGCGGCTCGTTGCTGATACCTTTGCCAAGGATATGACCTATGCCCAGACCGTGGACTACCTGGTTCAGGAAATGGGTAGTGCCGCTGCCGCCATTACCGCCCATCCTTCGCTGGTCAAGGATTATATCCGCTATTGTCGTAAGTCGGGTAAGTCGAAGTAGGGGAAGGTCTCTAAAGACGTTATCGTTTTTTCCGCCGCCTGCTCCCGGCTTCGGCCGGTCTGTCGCCGTCCGGGATCAGCTCGTTGAAATACTCGATGGAGGCGAATTCCCCGGAGTAGCGTACGGGCTGCCGGCTGCTGGGATGCGCGACAAAGATGAGATAGCGGATGCCGTAGTGTGCCGCCGACCGCAGCACCTTTTCCGTGTCGTCGGCCAGCAGGGTTCTCTCCCTGTTGTAGCCGAGCATCTCTGCCAGCTGCGGCCAGAATTTTAAATCTTCCTTGGCGCAGCCCACCTCCTCGGCGCAGACGATGCGGTCGAATAAAGGGCCGATGGCGATCTTGTGCAGCTTGATGGCCAGGGTTTTGGAGTGGGCGTTGGTGACCAGGCAGATCTTTTTTTGCCGCTGCCGGCAATATTTCAGAAAGTCCATGACAAACGGATGAACCGCGATGAGCTGGTTGACCCGCGATTTAAGCCCCGGTATGTCCAGGCCCAGTTCCCCGGACCAGTAGTCAAGATCGGTCCAGTCCAGGGTGTTTTCCACCTGCCGGTAGCGTTCCCGCAGCTCGGCCCGGGCCTGTTCGACGGAGAGGCCGCGCAGCAGGCTGTAATTCTCGGGGACATACTCTTCCCAGAAGTAATCGTCAAAGTGTTTGTCCAGCAGCGTGCCGTCCAGGTCCAGCAGCACGGTATCGATGTCATGCCAGGAAACGTCGGGCCTGATGATTTTATCCGCGGCCATTTTATCTTCTCTTCGAGGCGGTTCGTGCCACCGGTTGCCGCAGCGAGGTTAGCAGGGTCATGACCTGGCCGAACAGGTCTTCATCCTCGCTGTACGGCACGATGAGCCGGTTGTCCGGGGTCAGGCGCACGGCCCGGCTGTTTTTCCGCGGTTTCCTGCCGACCAGGTTGATGATGACCTGCGGTTCGACCGGGGCGTCGGGGACAAACGAATAAATGAGCGCGTCCGGCGCCTGCTCGAGCCTGGCTATCCCCAGTCGGCGCAGGTGGTGCTTGAGGGCGATGACCCTGAACAGGTTCCCGGTCTCGGCCGGCGGCATCCCGTAGCGGTCGATCAATTCATCACGCAGTTCGTCAAGTTTCTCCGGCGGTTCGTCGCCGCAGGCCGATATCCGGCGGTAGATATGATAACGCTGGGCCGTATCGCTGATATATTGATCAGGTATAAAGGCCGGGACGGCAAGCTTGATCTCCGGATCAAGCTCCGGTTCTATCGACTCCGCGCCGGCCGCCGCTTTTTTCTTGAGATCGGCCACCGTGGACTGCAGCAGTTCAAGGTACAGGTCATAGCCGACCGCCGCGATGTGGCCGCTTTGTGACACCCCGAGCAGGTTGCCGCCGCCGCGGATCTGCAGGTCGTTCATGGCCAGTTTGAAACCGCCGCCCAGCTCGTTGCAGTCCATCAGCGCCCGCAGCCGTTTGGTGGCCTCGCCGGTCAGGTTCTCCAGCGAGGGAACCAGCAGGTAGGCGTAGGACTGCCGGCTCGACCGGCCCACCCTGCCGCGCAGCTGGTAGATATCCGCCAGCCCCAGGTTGTCGGCCCGGTTGATGATAATGGTGTTGGCATTGGGGATGTCCAGGCCGGATTCGATGATCGTGGTACAGACCAGGACATCAATCTCGTGGTTGATGAACCTGACCATGATCTTTTCCAGGAGATGGCCGGGCATCTGGCCGTGGGCCACGGCGATCCGGGCCTGGGGTACCAGTTTCTCAATATTCCGGGAGACGTGGCTGATGGAGCCGACCCGGTTGTGGACGAAAAAGAGCTGCCCCCCGCGCTGCAACTCCCGGACAACGGCCTCGCGGATGACCAGGTCATCATGACGGGCCAGGAAGGTCTTGATCGAACGCCTGAGCCGGGGGGGAGTGGAGATCACCGACAGGTCACGGATGCCGAGCAGCGACATCTGCAGGGTGCGCGGGATCGGGGTGGCGGTCAGGGTCAGGATGTCCACTTCGGCCCGCAGTTTTTTGATTTTTTCCTTGTGGGTGACGCCGAACCGGTGTTCCTCGTCCACGATCAGCAGGCCGAGTTTTTGAAAAACAATATCCCGGGACAGTAACCGGTGGGTACCGATCAGCAGGTCGATCCGGCCCTCGGCAAGATCGCGAATGATCTCTTTTTGCTGCGCCGGCGTGCGAAACCTGTTGATACAGGCTATCCGTACCGGGAATGAGGCCAGCCGTTCCCGGAAGGTCGCGGCGTGCTGCTCCGCCAGCACGGTCGTCGGTACGAGCAGGGCGGCCTGGTAGCCGTCCTCAATCACCTTGAAGGCGGCCCGGACCGCCACCTCGGTTTTACCGTAGCCGACATCGCCGCAGACCAGGCGGTCCATGGGCTGGTCGCTGGTCAGGTCGTGCAGGACGTCTGCAATGGCCTTGCCCTGGCCGCTGGTCTCGTCGTAGGGAAAGGAATTTTCCAGCTCCTGGTAGAGTTCGCCGGGCTGGGTGAAGGCGTGCCCCTGGCGCAGGTCACGGCGGGCATAGATGTCAAGCAGTTCCTGGGCCACTTTCCAGACCGCGTCGGTCACTTTTTTCTTGGTATGCTGCCATTTGTCGGAGCCCAGCCGGTCGAGTTTCGTCTGCTGATCGGTCAGGCCCTGGTAACGGCTGATCCAGTGCAGCCGGTCCACGGGCACGTAGAGCTTGTCGCCGCCCAGGTATTCGATCTGCATGAAATCGCTGCGCCGGCCGGCGACTTCCATGTTCAGCAGCCCCTGGAAAATCCCGATTCCGTGGTCCCGGTGGACCACTGCGTCACCGGGTGACAGCTCTTCGATCCGGACCTGTTCCTCTGCGGTGACCGCGCCTTTTTCCCTTTTGCCCGGCCGCAGCCGTTTTTCGCCGAAAAGTTCACCTGCGGACAGGATATGCAGTTTTTCCCCTGGCAGGTCGAAACCGCGGGACAGCGGCTGGTCAGCGAGACGGACCCGGGGGCCGGTCTTGAAACCCGTGAAATCGAGGGGCGTGGCGGCCGGAGCGGTCTCTACCTGGTAACCGGCCAGCATCTGCCCGAGATGATGGGCCTGGCGGGCGGAGCGGCAGGCCAGAATCACGGTGTCGTCGCTGCCGGTCCAGGTCATGAGCCGATCGACCAGGGGGGCGAGGGTGCCGCGTTTTTTGCGCTGCAAGTCCGTTTCCTGCCGCAGCAGGGTATGGTCGCCGGTGGTCAGGGTGAGCGTTTCGTGAGAACCGTCGGGGTCCGGCAGGGGGCGGAGATTGAGAACCGGGAAGCGTGCCGCCTGGCGGTCAAGTTCCTGTTGGTCGAGAAAGAGATGGGGCGGCGGCAGGACGGCAGCGTCCTTTTGGAGAGCCTCGTCGTAGTTGGCCATGATGCGGTCCCGGAGCAGGTTGACCTGCTGGTTGACCGCGGCCGGGTCGTCGAAGACCATGATCGAGTCTGCCGGCAGGTAATCGAACAGGGTCTGTACCGGATCAGGTTCAGGAAAAAGCAGGGGCAGGAAGAACTCGATCCCGGCAAAGCGAATATGTTCTTCGAACTGCATGAGCAGGTGGTCGGCCCGGTCCCGCGGCCAGCCGAGTGCGGCTGCCGTTTTTTTCAGGAAGCCGAGCCAGGCCTGGTCCTGTGCCGGTGCCGGAAAGAGGATGTCGGTTGCCGGCAGCAGGACCGCCTCTTCAAGCTCTGCCGTGGAACGCTGGGAAACCGGGTCAAAGAGCCGGATCGAGTCGATGGTATCGCCGAAGAAGTCAAGGCGCAGCGGTCCCGCGGCGGCCGGGTCCGGGCAAGGGGCGTAGATATCGATAATGCCGCCGCGCACGGCCAGGTCACCCTCATGCTGAACCATGGAGCATATCTGGTAGCCGGCGTCGGTCAGCGAGCGGATCAGCGCCTCCCGGTCGGTTTCCTCGCCGGCCATGACCAGTTCGCTGTGGCGGCCGAGCGCGCTCTTGGGCGGGAGCCGCCGCAAGACGGCCTCGGCCGAGGACAGGACGATACAGGGTTCGGCGTTGTTCAACAGCCGGTGCAGGGTGGCCAGGCGGAGGGCGATGGTCGCAGGATCGGGCGACATGGGGGTGTAAGGCGGGATTTCGAAACTGGGGTAGACCAGGACCTCGGCGGTGCTGAAGAGGCGGAGGTCCTGGGCCAGGATCTCCAGCTGTTCATCGGCCGGCACGATACAGCAGACCGACCGCTGGCGCGCGGCTACGGTTCGAGCCAGGAAAAGGGCCGCACTGCCACCGTGCAGCCCGCAGATGTCGAGCTGCGAACGGCCGCCGGGCAGCCGTTTGATGAGCGACTGCATTATTGCCGGATCAGGTTGAAGAGTCGTGGGATCAGAAACCGCCGCCAATGCTGAAATCCCATACCGAACTGTCTTCGTCACTGGTGGGGTCAAGATTGTACCCCCACGCCAGGCGCAGCGGTCCCATGGGTGAGAGCCAGCGGAAGCCGATGCCGACTGATTTCTTCACCGAGGCGAAATCCCAGCGATGACCAACTGCGTAAACGTTGCCGAAGTCGGTAAAGACGACGCCCCGCAGACCCGCATTCTTGACCAGCGGGAAGATAACCTCGATATTGCCGTACCACATCTTGTCGCCGCCGATCCGTTCGCCGGTCACCGGATCCTTGGGACTGATATGGGCGGACTTGAAACCGCGGATGGAACCCAGGCCGCCGAGATAGAAATGTTCATATACCGGCAGTTTGTTGGATTCGTTTGCAAAGGCCTGGCCGGCCGCGCCCTTGATGTGGAAGACACAGTCAAGGGGCAGGGGGAAATACCAGCTGCTGGTCGCCTCGACCTTGGTGAATTGAGCGTCACCGCCAAAGGGGCCCCCGGCATATTTGATACTGAGCGTATTTTTGGAGCCGGTACTGGCACCGTAATAACGGTTTCGGGTGTCACGGGCCAGCCCGATCTGGATGGCACTGGTCACCTTGATGTCTTCGGACTGTTTGATGATCCAGGAGGCATTGTCGGCGATATCGGAAAGGGTGGTGGTGGCATAGGAGTAGCTGTAAAAAAGGCGCCATTTTTCGAAAAACGGTTGGCCGAACCGCAGCGCGCCGCCACGGGAATCCTTGGTGTAGTCGTCATATACCCGGCGCCAGTTATACAAGTCGATACCAGCCAGGACCTCGGAATCGAAAACCCGGGGATCGGTATAGCTCAGGTTGAAACGGGTGGAAATACTGCTCAGGTTGGCGGCCAGGGACAGGCGGTTGCCGGTACCCATCAGGTTGTTTTCTGAGATCTGCGACATGAACATCAGGCTGTCCGAAGAGCTGTATCCTGCCCCGACACTGAACTGGCCGGTGGATTTTTCCTTGACCTTGACCAGGACATTCATCTGGTCCGGGTTGACGGTCGGTTTCGGGGTCACCGAAACGTCTTCAAAGAAGTCCAGGCGTTGCAGATTCGCGGTTGATTTGCGGATGGCCTTGGAGTCAAAGATCCCCCCTTCCTTCACTACCAGCTCCCGGCGGATGACATTGTCACGGGTCCGGGTATTGCCTTCGATCTCGATCCGGTTGAAATGGACGAGTGCGCCCTTTGTCACCGTCAGGACAATGTCGACCCGTTTGCTGGTCGGGGCGCTGTTGATGTGTGGGCGGACCTCGGCAAAGGCGTAGCCGTGTTCAGCATACAGGTCGGTGAGGCGCAGGATGTCATCCCGCAGAATTTTACGATTCAGGAATTTTTCATGCCGGATTTTCAGAAGCGACATCAGTTTATCCTTGCTTTCTATGAGATCTCCCTTAATCTCCACGGTTCCCACGCGGTAACGGGGACCTTCATGGATGGGGAAGGTGATGTGGATTCTGCCGCCCTGCTGTTTCACGATGGGATCGCCGATCTTGGCCTCGATAAAACCGTGGTTGTGGTAAAAGGCCCCAAGCCGCTCGGTGTCGTGGTTGAGGACATCCATTTTGAGGATGCCGCTCTCGGTAATCCAGGAGAACCATCCTCGCGTGGAGGTCTTGATGACGTCACGGAGGTCGCTGTCATCAAAGGTTTTATTGCCGCTAAAGGAGATTTTGCCGATATAGACTTTTTTCCCTTCGTGCACGACAAAGCGGACCACTACCTTGTCTTTGGTCGGATAGCTGAGTTTCGCGGCGACCGTGGTTTTGTAGTATCCCTTTGATTTATACAGCTTTTTGATCCGTTCCACGGCATCATTGAGGCGGGCGGGGTTCAGGATGGAGTTGGCGGAGATATTCGCCGCATCGCGCACGTCCTGTTCCTTGATTTCATCGGTTCCCTCGATCAGCACCTTGCTGATAACCGGTTTCTCCTTGACCCGGAAAATAATGGCCTTACCTTTATTCGTATCTGTTGATTCGATTTGCACATCGTCAAAGTAGCCCATGGAAAAAACGGCCTTGAGGTCCTTGCGCAGCCGGACCGGATCATAGAGGTCACCAGGCCGGGTGGTGATTTTGCGCATGATGGCCCCGGAGTCGATACGTTTGTTGCCGGCGGGCGCGATCGAGGCGATGATGAAGTTACGGTCGGTGTAGCCGAGGATGTCGGTCACTGTCTCATGGACGGCCGTCGGCAGCTGGTCAAGGGTAAGGTTGTCTCTGTACGATGAATGGGGAGGGCCGGCGGCAAGGATGTCGAAAACCTGGACGTCCAGGCTCATCCGGCCGCCGATCAGGGTCAGGCTGCCCACGGCCACGTAATCGAGACCGGTTTTCCTGGCGATTTGCCTGATAACGGCAGGGGGCGGCGGCCAGGAACCGGCATAGTCAACGAGCTTGGCCGCTTTTTCGCGGCTGAGCATGGTGAAGTGTTTGGTCTGCAGTTCCTTTTGCAGGGCCGCGTCGGCCTTTTTTGCTATTGCCTGCTGATTGGCGGCATTAATTTTGAACGGAATAAAGACGGTATTCTGCTTGACGGCCCAGGCCTCCCCGGAGGCCGCGCAAAGGATAGTGACAAGAACAAGGAGGAGCAGTCCGGGGACGGAATGCAAACGGAACGGAAAGCGCGATGTCAGCTGCATGGGATCAATTCCTGTTTGATGGTCTGGATATTTTTTTGTTGTTAGATTACAGGCGTCTTGCGCCTGATACGCTGAATTTGTTTCAGCCGGAAATAATCCAGATCACTATGCCATGTTCGGCAAATAGTTGCAAAACAATTCATTTCCCGGTCAGATCGAGCAGCTCGTGTTCCCTCCCGGGGGGGTAACTATGGGTCATTGTTGTTCAAGCCTGTAAGTTGGTCCAGGTGCCCCATATTTGCGTAATTGTTTTCGCTCGTTATAGTTTTTTTATGCGGGCGGCAGCAATTGCGTGAAGATGGGGTGCCGGAGAGGCATTTCCCGGTCAGATCGAGCAGCTCGTGTTCCCTCCCGGGGGGGTAACTATGGGTCATTGTTGTTCAAGCCTGTAAGTTGGTCCAGGTGCCCCATATTTGCGTAATTGTTTTCGCTCGTTATAGTTTTTTTATGCGGGCGGCAGCAATTGCGTGAAGATGGGGTGCCGGAGAGGCATTTCCCGGTCAGATCGAGCAGCTCGTGTTCCCTCCCGGGGGGGTAACTATGGGTCATTGTTGTTCAAGCCTGTAAGTTGGTCCAGGTGCCCCATATTTGCGTAATTGTTTTCGCTCGTTATAGTTTTTTTATGCGGGCGGAAGCAATTGCGTGAAGATGGGGTGCCTGGGCCGACTTACAGTAGTTCCCTGACCCGGTCGTGCAGTTGCCCTGCCAGCTTCTGCTTGTCGTGAGAGGTGAAGTCGGCGGTGGGAATGGGGGTGCCGACCCGGATGACGACCTCGCCGGAGTCGGCAAGCAGTTTGCCCTTGGGCAGGATTTCGTAGGTGCCGTTAATGCCGACGGGCACGACCGGCACCCCGGCCTTGATGGCCAGCATGATCGCCCCGGTTTTAAAGGGATGCAGCCGGCCGTCCCGGCTGCGCGTGCCCTCGGGAAAGATGATGACCGAGGTGCCCCCGGCGATCTGTTCGGCCGCCTTGTTCAGGCTTTTTAAGGCCGCGCGGCCGTGGGTGCGGTCCATGGCGATAAAACCTGTCCGCCGCATGGCAGTGCCGAAGATGGGAATGCGAAAGAGTTCCTTTTTGGCGATCCAGCGGAAATCATGGGGAAAATACCCCTGAAGAGTAAAGATGTCAAACTGGCTGACGTGATTGGCGGCAAAGATGTAGGTCTGGTTTGGCTCGATATTCTCAAGTCCTGCAATTCGAACGCGGACCCCGGCGATCCGGCAGGTGATCCTGGCCCACATTCGCGGGAAAACCAGGGCCTTGGCCGGGGACTTGCGAAAAAAAGTCAGGTCGAGCAGGGCCAGGACGCTGACCACGATCGTCAGCGGCGGGGCGACAATGAGGGCCAGAGAGGCCCGGATATATTGCAGTGGCGACATGGTCCTGAATCCGTGACGGCTTGAGATTATACTATAGGCAATACGTGGAATTTATTGCATTATTGACAAATAAATGCATTTTATACTCTTCACCGCGCCGCCCTGCGGGGCGCTCGATAACGGCGCATCTGCTGCGTTGGCAACAAAGTTGATATCACACCAGGATAATCAACATCGTTGCCGCCTCGAAGGTCTCGCAGGCTCGCTATCTGCATCTGTACCGTTCTCGAACGCTCACGGATCCAGGATGGTATTATAAGGTAAAAATGGTTCACGGGGCAAAAAATGTAAAGTGTTTCCATTCCAAGCTCGGAAGACAGACCTTGTAAATTTTGGTTTGCAAAATAACCGGCTATTTCGCTATCCGGAGTTTTGCCGTAGGTTGGCGTAGAGCGGGTTATCGCCAAGACATTGGGTTTCGCTTAATCCTTATTCTTGCCGGCAAGTCAGAAATACCACAAAGCGGAGCGAAACCCAACAAACTTGGCTGATCGCCCGAAGGTGGAGTAGAGCTGGACGGTTACCAATTACTATAACGTATCGATCAGTAGCATGTCAAAGAAAGGATTATAATGGATAATAAATCTATAAAGTCGACAGTTATCGTGCCGGGCAGGTTACCGGGCCCGGTGGCCGGTTGTCACCCGGCAGGAGTGAAATCAGTACCGGTTGCCGGGCCGCTGACGGAGAGAAAAAGTTATGGGTGAGGTGACCCTCAGTATCGCCGTCCTGCTTGCGGTCGGTCTTCTGTTCGCCAAGTTTGCGCAACTTATCAAACTGCCTTCGGTGACCGGTTTTATCCTGGCCGGACTGGTCCTCGGCCCCTCCGGTTTCGGCCTGATAACGGTTGAGTCGGTCGGCCATAAACTGGACCATTTTACCCAGATCGCCCTGATGCTTATTGCCTTCGGCATCGGCGAGCATATCGAGCTGCGCCGCCTGGGCGCTATTGCCCGGGACGTCACCTGGATCAGCATCGTCCAGGCCCTCGGCACCTTTGTCATGGTCACCATCGGGACCTTGCTGGCCGCCTGGATGCTCGCGGGGTCCGGTGGTGGCCGCGGCCTTGATCCTGTCGTCCTGGCCCTGCTGCTCGGGGCCGTGGCCGTGGCAACGGCCCCGGCCGCCATCCTCCACCTGGTTCGTGAAATGGGTGCCCGGGGTCCCTTGACCTCGACCCTGATGGCGGTTGTCGCCGTTGATGACGGCCTGGCCATTATGATATTCGGCCTGGCCGTGTCGGTTGCGCACCAGATCGTCGGCCCGGGCGCCGGCACCCCCGTGCAGGCGGTTGTCGCCTGTGTCTCGGAGATCTTCTCCTCCCTGGCCATCGGCGTGCTGACCGGGCTGCTCATTGATTACATGCTGAATAAATTTCATAAACGCGAAGAGATGCTGACCGGCGGCCTGGCGCTTTTGCTGCTCTGCGGCGAAACAACCCGGCTCCTGCATCTCTCGCCCTTGCTGGCCGGCATGGCTGCCGGGTTTATCATCATTAACCGGGCCGAACGGGATGTCCGCCTGTTTCGGGCCATCAACGCCTTTGAGCCCCCCATTTACGTGCTTTTTTTCACCCTGGCCGGCGTACATCTTGACCTCGCCGCCCTGAAGCTGGCCGGCTGGCTCGGCCTGGTCTATTTCGTGACCAGGATCATCGGCAAGTATACCGGCGCCTGGCTGGGGGCGGTGTTGTCCGGCGCGCCGGCCATGGTGCGGAATTATCTCGGCCTGGCCCTGATTCCCCAGGCCGGGGTGGCCATCGGCCTGGTATTCATGATCAGCAGTGATCCCCAGCTCGACGCCTGGTCGGCGGTGATTACCCCCGTGGTCCTGGCCGGCGTCGTCTTCTCTGAATTGTTCGGACCGCTGCTGGCCCGTTACACCCTGGAGCGGGCCGGGGAGGGGGAAACGGTCGAGCACCATCCCGAGTGCGGCACTCGCAGCCGCCGGGCCTGCAACGCATGGCTGCGCGGTTCGGAGGGCATCAGTTTCGCCCCCTGGACCGGCGGCAAGCTGCACCCCGCCTCAAGGCCGAACGGCGTGGTTGTTTTCGGCGCCTTTCATTTCGCCACGGTGCGGGGCCTGGCCAGGATCGCCGCCATCCTGGCCCATTATTATCATGCCCTGCCCCTGGCGGTCAGGGTCTCTGACCGGCCGGAGCAGGCGCGGCAAGATGACGGGGATCCTGATTCCCTGTTTCTGGCCGAGAAAGATGAAACCGCAAGCATGGGCTATCCCTTGCTGACCGAGGTTATTCACGATGCCCCGGCAGCAGGACTGATTGCGGCCGCGGAGCGCAGCAAGGCCCGGGCCATTGTCCTGGGCTATCCTGTCGCCGGCAACCCGCAGGCCTTTCAGAGGGTTATTGACCGGGTGGTTGCCGGGGTTTCCTGCCCGGTCGTCGCCGTACGTTTTTCCGGGACATTCAGGTGCGAGCGGATCCTGGTCCCGTTTTTATTTCCCTTTGAACTCGACGAACTGCTGCCGATACTGGAGGCCATGGCCATGACCACTCAGCCCCGTATTACGTTTCTGCATCTGCTCCACCATGACAGCAGCAAGGAGGAGGTTGCGGCCAGCGATCAGGAGCTGCAGGGATGGTTGGCGACGAATTTGTTCGATACCCAGACCCGGCACCTGGTCGAAGCGGCCGAGTCGCGCCTCGAGACCATCATGCAGACGGCTGAATATCATGATATTGTCATCATGACCGCGGCCCGGCGTTACGGTTTGAACCGGATGTTTTTCGGCTCGTTGTCAAGCAGTGTGGTGCGGAGCCTGTCCCGGCCGGTCCTGGTTCTTTGCCCGCCGGGCAAGCCGGCCGATAGTAAGTGATCAGGGGTGCCCCTGACCAGTTACAGCGATTGAGTACGTGAAACCGCCTGGTTATATATCCGGTGATGAGTTACGGCCGACAAGTCGTCGTCCTGATGAAAGAGGGCGCCTGTCCGGGGCCGGATCGTGTTTTGAGAGGATACGCATGGGGATCGAAATAGAACGAAAATTTCTTGTCGAGGGGTGGGCCTGGAAAGACCTGGCCCCACCCATCAGGTGTCGCCAGGGCTATCTCTGCCTGGAGCGGGACAAGACGGTACGGGTCAGGATCATGGGCAACCGGGGGTTCCTGACCGTGAAGGGCGGGGGCGCGGGCATTGTCCGCCATGAGTTCGAGTACGAGATTCCCGTTGCCGATGCCGCCGAGCTGCTGGCAAAATTCTGCCGTCAGCCGCTCATTGAAAAAGACCGGTACAAAATAGAGTATGAGGGGATGGTCTGGGAGGTGGACGAGTTTTTCGGAGAAAATCGCGGCCTGGTTATCGCCGAAGTGGAACTTGAGCGGGCCGATCAGGTCATTGCCCGGCCGGCGTGGGTCGGCCGGGAGGTAAGCGGCGACCCCCGCTATTTCAATGCCGCCTTGAGCCGGCAGCCGTTTTGTTCCTGGCCCGGGCAGGCCGGTTAGGGTATGCCTGCCCGGCAAAGGCATTTATTTCCTCGGGCCGTCACGGATTAAGGTCAAAGTTGACTGGCGGAGCGCAGGGAGTATAGTGTGTTTGAGAGAAAGTTGCTCCATGAAGTCCACGGCGCACCTCTTTTGTTGTTTCCGATAACGGGGTCGCTGCCGGGCTGCTATGATAACGCGAACTCATCACAGGAGATATAACCAGGCGGTTTCACGTACTCAATCGCTGTAAGTGGTCAGGGGGGCCGCATATTTGTGCCAGCGCGATTGTTCGCTATAGCCCCTCTATGCGGGCTATCGCGATCGTGCAAAGATGCGGTGCCCCTGATCACTTACATGATAACCAGTGGTCGTCGGGAAACGGGGAATG
The DNA here is from genome assembly GCA_002897615.1 of bacterium BMS3Bbin14. GTDB lineage: Bacteria > Desulfobacterota > Desulfobulbia > Desulfobulbales > Desulfobulbaceae > BMS3Abin13. The sequence goes on along the minus strand of BDTX01000019.1, from coordinate 42,868 downwards.
ACCATACACGAACAGGCGGAGAGGCCGGAATCCGGCGGCTCTGCCATTGATACAGAGCTTGAGCGGTATTTTGTTGACATCTCTGTTGCCTGCCCCTACGGGCTCGGGCAACGGGCAGTCTACCACCAGGCCTTGTTCCCGGCCATTGATGACGGGACCATGGGCCGGTTGCTGGCCAACGGCTATCGGCGCAACGGCAACTGCGTTTATGCCATGCGCTGTCCAACCTGTCATGGTTGTGTGCCGATCAGGCTGCGGCCGGAGGAGTTCCGCCCCGACCGTAATCAACGGCGGGTCCGGAAGAAAAACAGTGATGTTAGGGCCGGCGTCGCCCCCCCGGCCATGACCAGGGAGAACCTGGCCCTGCTCGACCGGTTCCTGCGGACCCGCTTCCCCGAAAGTCGAAGTACGGCCGAAGAGTATTACTCCGGTTTTTTTATCACCTCCATCAGTCGCTGTTTTGAGATCAGGTACCGGGTGAAAGACCGGCTGATCGGCGTGGCTATCGTCGACGGCTCGAGCCGTTGGTTGAACGCCGTCTATTTCTATTTTGATCCGGACGAAGGCTGGCGCAGTCCCGGGACCATGAATATTCTCTACCTGATCAACTTCTGCCGCAGCCATAAAATCGATTCTTTCTATCTCGGATATTGGATAGAGCAGGTCGGGGCCATGCGCTACAAGGCGGCGTTCAAACCCCATGAGTTGCTTGTTGATCACAGCTGGCAACGGATCTGCCGATAACCCCTGCCGCCACAGGGCGAGGTCTGCCCGGTAATGCTTGAAACTGCTTGCGGTACGAGACAAATTCCTGTATCCGTATCCACGAACTTGCAAGTATCCGGGTAAAAAGCGAATATCGAGTACGGAGGCCCTGTTTTTTTTAGGCGCCTCTCCGCACTGCCCAGCACTCTATATAGATTACGGATGATTAATAATTTTATTGGTTTTTTCCAGCTGGTCTGGCACCGCCGCCGGCTCATTTTCTCCATGGCCGCCCGGGAGGTGAAGTCACTGTATGTCGGCTCGTCCCTGGGACTCCTGTGGACCGTGATTAATCCGGTCGTTATGATCACCGTATTCTGGTTTGTTTTCAGCATCGGTTTCAAGGCCAGGCCGATGAATAATGTCCCCTTTGTTGTCTGGCTGACCGCCGGCCTGGCTCCCTGGTATTTTTTTTCCGAGATCGTCAGCGGCTCGACCAACATCGTCGTGGCCCATTCCCACCTGGTCAAGAAAACAATATTTTATCCTCACTTGTTGCCGCTGGTCAAAATCATCTCCGGCATGGTCACCCATCTTGTTTTTATTATGGTCCTGCTCTGTTTGATCTTTTTTCAACACCAGCCCTTTTATTTTACCTTTTTTCAGTCCCTCTATTATGCCTTCGGTCTCATCGTCCTGGCCCTGGGGATATCCTGGGCAACGGCGGCCCTGAACGTTTTTATCCGTGATGTGGCCCAGATCGTCAATGTGGCGCTCCAGGTTGGATTCTGGATGACTCCGATTTTCTGGGATATTCACATGATGTCGCCGCGTATCCAGTGGTATCTTAAACTCAACCCGGTATACTATATCGTCCAGGGATACCGGGACTCCTTTATTACCGGTACGCCATTCTGGCACCATCCGATGTATACCCTGTATTTCTGGGGTGTCGCCAGCCTGGTGCTCCTGGGCGGCGCTTTTATTTTCAAACGGCTTAAACCGCAGTTTTCCGATGTCCTGTAACCTGTGAATCGACCTTATGTCCGACATTGTCATATCCATTAACGACCTATCAAAAAAGTATTACCTGTACCGCAAACCCATGTACAGGATTCTCGAGACCTTCAATCCTTTCGGCCGGGCGCTTCATACCTCTTTTGCCGCGCTTTCCCATGTCAATCTCCAGGTTGAACGGGGAGAATCCATCGGCATCATAGGGCGCAACGGCTCCGGTAAATCAACCCTGCTGCAGATGATCTGCGGAAATCTGCAGCCGACCGGGGGTAATGTAGAGGTCAAGGGGCGGATATCGGCCCTGCTGGAGCTCGGGGCCGGGTTCAACCCCGAGTTCACCGGCCGGGACAATGTCTATCTCAGCACGGCGATTCTCGGTTTAAGCAAAAGGGAAACCGATGCCCGGTTCGGCCAGATTACCGATTTTGCCGATATCGGCGATTTTATTGACCGGCCGGTCAAGACCTATTCCAGCGGGATGTATATCCGGCTCGCCTTTGCCACTGCCGTCTGTGTCGACCCCGAAATTCTGATCATTGACGAGGCCCTGGCCGTGGGCGATATTTTCTTTCAGCAGAAGTGCATGGAGCACATGAAGAAAATGATGCAGGGGTGCACCATTCTGCTGGTGAGTCATGATATGCACGCCATTACCAACATGTGCGACCGGGTACTCGTGCTCAACGAGGGCGAGGTCGTCTACGAGGGGGAGCCTCCTGCCGGGGTTGCCAAGTATACCAAGATTGTGCACAGCGAGAAACGCGGCCGGCAGGCCAAGGATGAAACCCCGGGCCGGGAGGCGCTGCCGACAGAGGTAATCGCCGCCGCCCGGCAGCTGGTCGCGGATTTCGACGAATGGTTTATCGTGGCGCCGGAGGACCGGGGCGGCCTCGGCGAGGTCACGATTCTGCGCGCCTCGGTCACCAGGGACGGCCTGCCGGTGAATGCCGTTCAGCAGGGAGATAAAATCGACTTGCGGCTGCTTGTTTATGCCAAGGCCGACAAGAACGACATGATTTTCGGCTACACGATGAAGGACCGGGTCGGCAACGCGATCTTCGGCCAGAACAGCCTCTGCCTGGAAACCACTCCCCTGTCTCTCAAACAGGGATACAGCGTCGTTGAGTACAGCTTCCTGTGGCCGGAGGTTTATCCCGACGAATACACCCTGACCCTGGGGATTGGCGAAGGGACCCATCCGTTAATCCATACCGTGCAGTGCTGGGCCCATAATATCGTGGCCCTGGCCGCCGTCACGTCCGGCGTCGCCGTGCATGGTATCTTCAACAATAACCTCGAACAGATCGCCGTTGTTCCCGTCGGCGCCGCGAGTTCGCCGCAGTAAGATGGATACCTGGGTTATCGGACGTGACTCCCCCGAGCGGATTGCCGGACATCTTCTGGCGGCAACGTCTTCCGCGCCGCCTGCCGTTTTCTGCTTTGATTATTTCGATACCCTGGTGGTCCGGGATATTGAACCTGAATACACCAAGCAGCTTGCCGCGCGGCTGCACAGTCAGCTCCTCGATAATGCCCTTGCGGCCGGGGAACTGTACCGGATCCGCCAGGAACTGGAAAAGGGTCTCTGTGAAGAGCATGCCGCGGCCGGGGGCGAACTTGATTTTCACCTTGCCGACTTTGCCCGGGCCTATCTCGGGGTCCTGCGGAAAAAGGCCGGCCAACTGCCCGTCCTGGTCCATGAAGAACGGTTTGTCCAGCTGATCCTGGATATTGAAGTGGCCGTGGAGCTTGCCGTCCAGCGTCCCTGCGCTGAAGCCGTCGAGGTGCTGAGGGCGTTGAAAAGGAGCCGGCGGACAACGGTGCTCATCTCCGATTTTTACCTGCCCGGCACCCATTTCCGGCGAATGCTCAAGCACTTCCGGCTCCATGAGCTGTTCGATCATATCTACATCTCCTCTGATTACGGCGTCGCCAAGGGGTCGGGGCGCCTGTATCGGAAGATCTGCGACGACCTGGGGTGTAGGCCCGACCGTTTGGTCATGATCGGGGATAACCCGCACGCCGATGTCAACATGGCCAGGGAGCAGGGCCTCGCCGCGATTCAAGTGAAAAATCCGGCCCAGCAGAAGTTGTACAGCCAATGGCGCCCCGGGGATTTGAGCGCGACGGGCCGGGTTGCCCGGCGATTTGCCGCGGCTTCCCGGCCCGCCGCCGCCTTCGGGGAGATGACATACAGCTTGTGGCTCTTTACTTCTCTGCTGGTGCAGAGGCTCATCCGGGAAAAGGCCGGCCAGGTCTTTTTTTTCTCCAAGGAAGGGGAGTTTCTCAAACGCCTGTTCGACCGCTACCAGCAGGACCTGTTCGGGCATGCCGTTATTGAAAGTCACTATATCCTGGTGTCGCGGAAGGCCACCTTCCTGGCCTCGCTCCGGCCGCTTGCCGAGGAGGATTTTTCCCGTCTTTTCGCCCATTACCGGGATATATCCCTGCGGGATTTTCTGCTCAGTCTCAATATCGAAGAGTCGGTGGCCGCAACCCTCTGCGAGGAGCTGAACCTTGATTTCAGTCGCCGTTTCCCTGACCTGCAGAATCGGCCCGAATTTATCGCCCTGAAGCGGTCCGGGCGCTTTCAGCAGGAATATGAAAGCCGGCGCGACCGGCAGCGGGAAAATTTTATCCGTTATCTTGATTCGTTTGGGATCGATTACCGGCAGGAGGGGCTGAATATCGTTGACGTGGGCTGGAAGGGCAGCATCCAGGATAATATTTATTATATCCTGGGCGGCCGGGTCAGGGTGCGGGGCTTCTATGTCGGTTCCCTGATTGCGACCCAGCGCTCGGCAACCAACATCAAGACCGGCCTTCTTTTTGACGATACCCCCGGTCTTTCCCCTTATTTCCATGTCTACAACAACAACCGTTCTCTTTTCGAGATGGTGCTCGGGGCCTCGCACGGCAGCGCCGACGGTTATTTTACCCGGCAGCAGTATGAGCGCCTGCCCGGGGACCACCAGCGAACCGTGCGGGAGCGGATCCGCAGCCGGGAAGACGAACTGTGCATCGCCACCCTGGACCTGCCCGAAGAACGCGAACTGTACCGCCGGGTCATCCAGCCCCTGCAGGAGGAGATGTTTGCGGCGGCGGTCGCCTTGAACCGGGCGTATCTCCGGTGCGGCTGCACGGCACCCGGCCCTGAATGGTTTGCCCGGCAGCACGCCCGCATGGTCTTTAAGCCGAGAAGAGAAGAGGTTGATTTTTTTGAACGTCTCTATCACCTGGAGAATTTTGGTATCTTTGAATACACCGACTTCCGGACCGACCACGGCCTGTCAAAGAAACAGCGTTTGAAAAATCTAAAAAATATTTTAAAGGATAAAGAGATCCTGGAAAGCGGGATCTGGCCGCCGATCATCCTCCGGGGCCTGGGCCTGGATTTTTATCGCCATTTCGACGGGCGGCGACGATACAAGCGGGAGTTCAAATGACCACCGCGATCCGCAAAATCGGTTTTCTGCTTGGTTCGCCCGATATCAACGGCGGCACCTATGTCATCTATGAGCACGCGTCGCGTCTCCAGGACGCCGGCCACCAGGTGGCGATCATCACCCAGGCGGCCGTCCGGCCCGAGAGGTACGGCTGGCATCCCGCCGCCGGCCGGCTGGAGTGGCTGACCCTGGCCGAGGCGGGGCGGCAGGAGTTTGATATCATCCTGGCAACCTGGTGGCAGAGTCCGTTTCTCCTACAGCACCTTTCGGCCGCCCATTTTGCCTACTTCGTCCAGTCCATCGAATCCCGTTTTTTTGCGGAGGAGGATCCGAGAGATCACGACAAACGAGATCTCTCGATCTGGAAAAAATTCTGTGAACGTACCTATTCGTATGCCTTGCCCGTCATTACCGAGGCCGCATGGATCCGGGAATATCTGCATGACAATTATAACAATACCCCTTTCCTGGTCCGTAACGGCATCAGGAAGGATCTGTACCGGGAGCATGGTGAATGCGCGGCGCCCCGGGTTGAAGGCATGCTGCGGGTGCTGGTTGAAGGGCCGGTTGATGTTCCCTACAAGAATGTTCCCCGGTCGGTCGAACTCTGCCGGCAGGCGGGCGCCGATGAAGTCTGGCTGCTGACCTCCTCGGAGATCAGGGATTTCCCGGGGGTCGACCGGGTTTTTTCGCGCGTACCCATCCACAAGACGCCGGAAATTTATCGCTCCTGCGATGTCCTGGTCAAGCTGAGTTATATCGAGGGGATGTTCGGGCCGCCGCTGGAGATGTTCCACTGCGGCGGCACCGCAATCGTTTACCAGGTCACCGGCCACGACGAGTACATTGTTCATGACCGCAACAGCCTGGTCGTGGACCGGGATGACGAGGACCGGGTCGTCGCCTGTCTCCAGCGGTTAAAAAGCGACCCCGGGACCCTGAAACGACTGCAACGGGGCGCGGCGGCAACGGCCGCCGCCTGGCCGGACTGGGAAGCCTCGTCAGCCGAATTCGACCGGGCGCTGCAACTCATCTGCCGGCAGGAGAAAACGGCCCGCAACTACCTGGCGCAACAGTCGGCCAGGCTGGTGGAGGAAAACAACGCGGCCCTGGCCGCCAGGGACCTGGAGTTTTTTGCCGGCCGGGAAAAGAACAGGGGGACCGCCGAAGAGTCCATTGACAACTTTGTGCAGCTCTACTGGCATAAAGGGGACGGTTTTAATCCGGATGATTGCCAATGGCTTTATTATAAAAGCGGGGCCCGGATCGATCTCTCATTCGAGGTCGACATCACCGGCTTTCCTTTCTGGCTCCGCATCGACCCCAGCGTCAGGATGGGGTTGATTGAAATTTATTGTCTTGAGATTGTCAACCAGCGCACCGGCCGGAAAATTATGGAGTTCTCCCGGCCGGCCGATTTCGACGTATTGTATATGGACGGCACCATCTGCCGTCTGCAGCGGGGGGGACAGCCTGTTTACCTGGCCACCGGCTCCGACCCCCAACTGGTCCTGCCGGCCGTTGAAGAAGGCGAACCCGGCGATACCCTGCGTATAGCTATTTCCCTGCGGGAAACGGGAGTCCGGCAGTTTATCGATGAATACTGCCCGGCCCGGGATTCGGCGGCCGGTCCGGGAAGGTCCCCGGGTGCCGGCCGTCCTTCCCTCGGCCGGCGCCTGGCGGCCGGACTATCGTCAATCTTCCCTGCCGATGAAAAATAACGTAACCGATTCGGGTTCAGGTTCAACCATGGTCTCCCGTATTTTTGCCGTCATCGCCCTTTTTGTCTCCCTGCTCCTTTATTTTGTCTTCGGTACGGGCTGGTACGCCCCGGCCCGGTTGACCATCCAGGGAACGGCGCCGGCCATGCAGGCCGACCTGGAGGTCAGGTGGGATTCCGGCAGCGGTTTTAACTCCTACGAGTCGGAACGCTTTCCCCTCAATACGGTGGCAGCCGATGAGACCGGGATGCACCGGATAACCATTCGCGCCCTGGGCGAAAAAGATCCCGGCTCGCTGAGTACGGCCGTCGAGATCCGCGCGGTCTATCTTGACGGCCGCAAGTTTGACCTGGCAAAAATAAGACGGCAGACGATCCTGCGGGACAGGATGGGTTTTCACCTGACGAAAAAGGGAGAGAGTATTCAGTTCACTGCCCGGGCCAGGAAACATATTCGGCTTGAGCTGACCACCAGTTATTATTTCGGCAAGGTGGCAATTACGGTGGATGGGGTCACAACGATACATGATCTCTACGCCGCCGGTACCATAACCGAGACCCGCAGCTTCGATTACTGGGTTCTGGACCCCGGAGGCCGCTTTACCGTGGCCATGGATATGCCCCGCTATGCCGTAAAGCGGCTGGTTATTGTGAACCGCAGCGCCGGCCGGCCGGTTTTTCTCTCCTCGGTCACCCTGAAAAGCGCGCGCGGGGTAAAGTCGTTTAAGGTTAACCGGAATGAGCCCCTGTCCCGGGTGTCATTTACGGATATGAATAAAGACCTGAAGCGTTACCTCGATCCTTCGCAGTTCCTGCTGGAGGTGGGCTTCGCGGCCTTGACGACCTGGATGCTGATTGCCTGTTTTCAGTTCTGGCAACGAAGCGGCGGCCTGGCCGGGGTATTTACGGCGTCGGGGCGCCCCCTGTTCTGGTTGTTTTTCCTGGGCGCCGTTGCCGTTTATTCCGTCTGGCTGGCTGCTTTCTGGCCCGGGGTCATGTCGGTCGATTCCCTCAAGATCTGGCGGGCGGCCATGCTGCCCGGGGTTTTCACCAACGGTCACCCGGTGCTGAATTTTGTCTTTTACATGTACCTCATGCATATCTGGAACAATGTCGCAGTGGTGCCGATTGCCCAGATCCTGCTCGTTTCCTGGTTGGTCGCCGCCTTTTTTTTCGCCCTCCGGCGCCGGGGCGTATCGCTGGTGCTGCTGGTTCCCTGTTACCTGCTCGTTGTCTGCTCCATCCCTGTCGGCCTGTACAATGTGATCCTGTGGAAGGATATCCCGTTCGCCCTGCTGGTGGTGTTCTGGGGCCTTGCCCTGGTCTACCTGTACAATCAGCGCCGGGCCGGGCAACTCCATCTTTCCTGGCCGGCCAGGGCGGCCCTGTTCCTTCTCTACCTCGCCCCGGTCATGTTTCGCTATAACGGTATCGTTTACCTCGCCGTCATTCCCGTTTATATTATGGCCCTGAGGCTTGTCAGCCTGAAGAAGGTTTTGGCCTTCATTGTCGTTTGCACCCTGGCCGCGGGCGGTCTGCTGCTGACCATGCACCGGCCGGGCCGGATGCTGCGATCGCAGTTCATCTATCATAATTCGCTCGGTTATCTGCAGGAGATCACCAGAACGCCTTTAGACCGGCAACTCGTGCGGACGGCCGGGGAATATTTTGACATCTTTGATATGAACAAGAAAGGCACGGTCTCGGACCGCTGGCATTATTACCTCCACGATCGTTTCGCCTATGGTTTTTTACGGAGTGTCGGCTTCAACGACGTCTATCCCTATGTCAAACAGGAAGCGCCGTTTCCCCGCCTGCGGAAGGCCGCCATGCGTCTCTATTGGAAAACCTACGAGAAGCCCTGGTATTACCTGGTCTGGGACCCGCTTTATATGCTGCCGCTCATTCCCCTGTTCATGCTTCTTTTCCGGCGGTTTCCCAACACGGCCCTGTACAGCAGCTTTCTTTTTTTCGGCGCCATCGTCCTGGTCTTTCCGCGGATTTTTAACTGGCGTTACTATTATTTTTTCTATTTCGGTCTCTATTTCGTCCTGCCGCTGGCGTTTCTCGATCTGAAACTCCGGCGCAACATGAAGACGCTTGGATAGGTGGATATCATACGTTTTTCCATTATTACACCCAACTATAACGGCGCGGTCTTTCTGGAAGAGACGCTGAAAAGCGTCATCAGCCAGCGCGGCCGTGGAGTTGAGCTGGAATATATTGTGGTCGACGGTGACAGCCGTGATCATTCACATGAAATCCTGTCACGATACCGGGGTGAGATTTCCCGCCTGCTGATTGAGCCGGATACCGGCCCGGCCAACGCGATCAACAAGGGGTTGGCCCTGGCAACCGGGGAGATCGTGGCCTGGCTCAACGGGGATGACCGCTACTTTCCCCTGGCCCTGCAGAGGGCGGAGGAGTGTCTGGCCCGGAACCCGGCGGCCTCCTTCTGCTTTGGTTCCTGCCCCATTGTTGACGCCGGCTCGTCCGAGATCCGGCAGGGGATCACCCACTTCAAGGAGTTCTTTTTCCCGCTGTCGTCCAGGTTTACTTACCAGTGTATCAATTACATCTCCCAGCCGGCCGTCTTTTTCCGCCGCAGCGCCCTGGAGCGGGCAGGGGGGTTGCGGGAAGACCTGCAGGCGGCCTGGGATTATGAATTTATTCTCCGGCTCTGGCGGCTGGGGGGCGGCGTGCGTATCCCGGGCGGCCCGGTGGCCGCCTTTCGCTGGCACGAAGGTTCAATCAGCGGGCTTCATTTCGGGGCGCAATTCAGGGAAGAGTTCCAGGCTGCGGCCCGGGACGCCGGTTGGTTCAGTCCGCAGGCGCTCATTCATTATTTTGTCAGGTGGGGGATCGTGTCCGCTTATTTCGCCATGGCCGGGCTGCGGCGTCTGCGGGCCGGGGGGACCGGGGACGGGGGCAGGACGCCATGAGCGGCCGGCTGCGCATCGGCGTGAACACGCTGTTCATGGTGCCCGGAGACGTGGGGGGCTCCGAGACCTACCTGCGGCAGTCGCTCCGGGCCATGGCCTCGGCCCACCCGGATGTTGCGCTGCTGCTCTTTACCAGCCGTGATAATCATAACCTCTTGCGGCAGGAGTATGCCCGGTTCCCGAATGTTGAATATCGGCAGCTTCGTTTTCGGGCGGCCAACAGGCCGCTGCGCATTATCATGGAGCAGCTCTGGCTGCCGGCGGCCGTTTTCCGCAGTGGCGTTGATGTGCTCTGGTCTCCCGGCTATACGGCGCCATTGCTGTCAGCCTGTCCGCAGGCGGTGACCATCCATGACCTGCAGTACAAAAGTCACCCCGAAGACCTGAGTTTTCTTGAGCGGCTCACCTTGGATTTCCTGGTCCGTTCGGCCTGCCGCCGCTGCAGGGCGGTCATTACCGTGTCCGAATTCGCCCGGCAGGAAATCCTGCGCTACGGTTTTGCCCCGGCAGCCAAGGTCTTCGCCGTCCACGAAGGGGTTTCTGAAGACTTCGCCGCCCCGGACCAGCAGGGGCGGAAGAGGGGGCCGGGCGGCTTTCAACCTGGGCACCAGCCTTATCTTCTCTGCGTGGCCCATACCTATCCGCACAAAAATGTCCACCTGCTGGTTGACGCCTTGCGTCTTGCCGGCGAACGGATTCCGCACCACCTTGTCCTGGTCGGCAGCCCCAGGCGCGGAGAGGCGGCCCTGGAGGAAAGCCTGGCCCGTTTCGCCGGGTCTTTTGAAAGGGTACATCGCCTGCAGGGCCTGAGCCGGGCGGAACTAAAGGACCTGTACCGAGGCGCCGCCTGCTTTGTGCTGCCGTCGGCTTACGAGGGCTTCGGCCTGCCTGTCCTGGAAGCCATGATGGCCGGCACGCCGGTGGTCACCAGCCGCATGGCCTCAATTCCCGAGGTCGGCGGCCCGCACGCGATCTACCTGGCCGGGCTGACCCCGGAGGACCTGGTTCGGAGTATCGTCCAGGTCCTGGACATGGATTCCGCGGCCAGGCAGGAGCATGTCCGCCGAGCCCGGCAATGGGCTGCCTCGTTTACCTGGTCCCGGTCGGCCCGGCAGACCATGGAAATCCTGTCCCGTCTCGCCTGCCCATAAGAAAAACCTTTCACCTGAATCCGTGACGGCTTGAGGTAATATTCCAGGCAATATATGGAATTTATTGCATTATTGACAAATAAACGAATTTTATACTCTTCACCGCGCCGCCCTGCGGGGCGCCCGATAACGGCGCAGCTACTGCGTTGGCAACTCGTTGATATCATACTAGGATAATCGACATCGTTGCCGCCTTGCGTCTGCACCATTCTCGAACGCTCACGGATTCAGGTTTCAGAAAAACAGTTGCATGATTTCCGGCAATGTGGTTTAAGTTTTCCAACTTTTAATATTTTGTGAAAGTTTAAAATGAACAGGGCGGATGTCATAACGCAGGCCAGGACGCGACTGGTTGAAACAGGTGGTCGTACCTCCCAGGATCTCGGCCTGGGCCGGATTGTCGGCCAGGTGCTGGTGTATCTTTACCTCCAGCCCGGTGAATGTTCCCTTGATGTGCTGGAGGCCGAACTTGGTCTCAGCAAGGCGTCGGTCAGTGTCGCCGCCCGTCAGCTTGAGCAGCTGGGCCTGGTCCGGCGGGTCTGGATAAAAGGGGAGAGAAAAAAATATTATCGCAGTGCCGATAATATTGCCAGTGCCCTGCAACAGGGACTATTGTCCGTCATCCACCAGAAAATTCAACAGTTTGGGAGCGAGCTTGACGGCACCTTGGAGCTTCTTGGTAGTGTTGAAAGTCAGCCTGATGAACTCCAGGACCTCAAATTCTTGCGGCAGCGGGTGGGGCGGGCCAAGAAGCTGCAGAAACGGCTTAACTCCATTCTCGGCAATCCCCTGGTCCGGCTTCTTTCGAAAATAAATAAAGCGTGACGAGTGGCGAGAACCACTTAGACTCAATAGATATAATACTCATGAGTAGAGCAAAAGCAGAAAACGAACAGCAATGGGATTTAGTAATCAAGCCGAAAACCGGTTGGTTTGATATTGATCTGCTGGAGTTGTGGCGCTACCGCGACCTTATCTCTCTGTTTATCAAGCGTGATTTTGTCACCTTTTACAAACAGACCATACTGGGGCCGCTCTGGTATATTATCCAGCCGCTTTTTACAACGATTGTTTTTACGATTATTTTCGGCAAGGTCGCCAAGATCCCGACCGATAATATCCCGCCCTTTTTATTCTACATGTCCGGCAATGTGGTATGGGCCTATTTCGCATCGTGCCTGGGACGGACTTCCGATACGTTCAACACAAACGCCGCTATTTTCGGCAAGGTCTATTTCCCCCGGCTGACCGTGCCCCTGTCCGGGGTTATTGTCAACCTGTTGCAGTTTGCCATTCAATTCGCGCTCTTTCTCGCTTTCTACTTTTATTTCATGATGAAAGGGGCGCCGATCAGACCCAATCTCTGGATCCTCGGGCTGCCGGTGTTGTTGTTGCAGATGGCCCTTTTCGGTATGGGGACGGGCATTCTTATTTCATCCCTGACAACCAAGTACAAGGATCTCCGGTTCGCCATGAGCTTTGTCGTTCAACTCTGGATGTATGCAACGCCGGTCGTCTATCCGTTGAGCCAGGTTCCGGACTGGCTCCGGCCTTATTATATCCTGAATCCCATGGTTTCAATTGTTGAGAGTTTTCGCTACGCTTTTATCGGGGCCAGCGCCATTCGAGGCAGCGATGTGGTCATAAGCTGGCTGGTGACCCTGGTTGTTCTCTTTGCCGGGATCGTCCTTTTCAGCCGCATTGAAAAGACCTTTATGGATACGGTGTAATTGTTCTTCGTTGATCGTTGACAGGACACCAGGACACAAGAAACTTATTTTAAACGAAAAAAACATGACAACAGTCATTTCAATCGAAAACCTCTGGAAGGAATACCGCCTCGGCGTTATAGGGCACGGGACACTTATTCATGACCTGCAGTCCTGGTGGGCCAGGGTACATGGCAAGGAAGATCCCAATGCTAAAATATCTCCCATGCTCAAGGGCCAGGAAAAACAGATCGAGGGGGATCACTTCTGGGCTCTGCGGGATATCAATCTTGAAGTCAAGGAAGGTGAGGTTCTGGGGATAATCGGCAAGAACGGGGCAGGGAAGTCCACGCTTCTCAAAGTTCTCTCCCGGGTTACTGCTCCGACCCGGGGATGCATTAAAGTCAAAGGCCGTATCGCCAGCCTGCTCGAGGTGGGTACCGGGTTCCACCCGGAACTTACCGGCCGGGAAAATATTTATTTGAATGGTGCGATATTAGGCATGACAAAGCTTGAGGTGAAGCGAAAACTTGATGAAATAATAGAGTTTTCCGGAGTCGATCAATATATTGACACGCCGGTTAAGAGATATTCTTCAGGAATGAGAGTCAGGCTTGCTTTCTCGGTGGCGGCCCACCTTGACCCGGAAATTTTAGTAATCGACGAGGTGTTAGCGGTTGGGGATGCCGAGTTCCAGAAAAAATGTATCGGCAAAATGGGTGAGGTCGCAAGGGCAGGAAGGACCGTTATTTTTGTTAGTCATAATATGGTAAGCATTGAAAAATTATGTGAAAAAGCAACCATTGTTAGTTGTGGACAACTGCAAGCCGTAGGAAGTACCGCTGCTATTGTCCAAGATTATTTGAGTCGTAATTTAGCAATATCGAAAATATCGTTAAGTGATCGGACCGATAGGAAGGGTAACGGCTCTATTAGGTTTACAGGGTATGTATTGAAGAGTGGTGATGATATTGTAAAACACTTTAGGTGTGGTGAGGAGTCTGTTATTGAAATAGATTTTCAAAATATTCGTCATGAAGATTTTTATCTGGAAATTGGTTTTGGTATTGATGACTATCTTGGCAGAAGAGTTGCTTTGATTAGTACGGATATATCCGGGAACAGACCAATAAAAGTTGACAAAACGGTTAACCGTGTACGGGTCACCATAAACCGGAATCAGCTGGTTCCCGGGGAATATAAATTCACTCTTTTTGCAAGAGTAAACTCTGATGTGGCGGATTGGGTGAGGGACGCTGGCAATTTTGTGGTTGGATATGGAGATTACTATAAATCGGGGAAATTGCCGGAAAGAGGCCAGGGTGTTTTTTTGCCTGATTATAAGATTGAGGCGTTTTGATGCGATTTGTTAGCTTTGTCGGTAAACGACTGGTCACCATGCTTTCTAAGATACCAGGAGTAGAGGTTTGTTTTTCTGAACAAATTCCTGATTATCTGCAGATTTATGAAGAAAAATGGGGGCATGCACGTTCTCGACATTTAAGGAGGCCTGTCAACGGCAGTGGTGATCCTCTTCCGTGGTTTACTTATCCGGCAATCGAATATATTCAACAGTTGGATTTGTCTGATCGGATCGTCTTTGAATGGGGGTCCGGCAATTCTTCTTTGTTTTTTGCAGATAGGGTAAAACAAATTACTAGTGTTGAAAGCGACAGGGATTGGTTTGAAACTATATCAAAAGAAAAAAAAGATAATCAAACTTTGGTACATGTTGAGGAGGGGGATAGCTATCCCGCTTATATATCGAAGACAAAAGATCTCTATGATATAATTATTATTGATGGAAAACTGCGAGCCAATTGTGCGGAGGAGGCTATTAAGCATATTAAACCAGACGGGTTGATTATTTTGGACAATTCAGACCGGCATCCGGATATCTCCAGCAGGTTAAGGGAGAAAGATTTGATTCAGGTTGATATGCATGGATTGGGTCCGGTTAACAATTATACCTGGACGACCACTTTTTTCTTTAGGAGGTCATATGGGTTCAGGGCAAAAAACATCCAACCTGTAATTCCGTTAGGTGGTGGTTTTTAGGGATAGAGATGGCCAGATTTTATCGCGGTTAGAGAAAATATGGGGCCCATTCTAGATATCCCCGGTCGGGTAACCAATAGGTAACCGTTCACCTGCACCCCATCTTTGTCCGTTTCGCCCTCCTCAGGTACAGGGAGTACACCTCGGAGGGCGAAACGAACGAATCTGGGGCACATCTGAACGGTTACAGTTACGAGTTGAGGGTAGTTTATTGCCTCTGGTGAACGGTTACACCAATAGTATCGGCAGACGGAGAATAGCCTTTTAATAGGCCGGTTAATTATTCCAAGAGACAAGCATCATTGATATTTAGAAAGGTATGAAACGCGATTCCGCACCAAGCGTGCCGGCAATAGTGGTGGTCGGATATAATAGGCCGCTATCCCTTGAACGATTGTTGTCATCGTTACTTCTTGCAGATTACCCTGCTGATACAAAGATTTCATTAGTCATAAGTCTTGACTGTTGTCCAGAGCAAGATGTCGCCGATGCAGTAAGAAAGATTGCCGATAATATACCATGGTCCCGTGGTAATAAAGAAGTCATATGCCACCCACATCAATTAGGGCTGAAAGAACATATTTTAAAGTGCGGAGACCTCGCTGAGAAGTATGGATCTGTTATAGTGTTGGAGGATGACTTGTTCCTCTCGCCCGTATATTACAGATATGCTTCTGATGCTTTAAAATTTTATAGGAATGATAGTCGTATTTCTGGAATTTCTCTCTACTCTCATCAAAATAACCCCTGCTTGCAGCAGCCCTTTGAACCATTGGATGATGGAGTTGATAACTTTTTTCTGCAATTTGCCTCATCTTGGGGGCAGGTATGGGATAAGAGACAGTGGAGTTCTTTCAGGAGTTGGTACAACAAGGGACAAGTGGTAAGTGCAGACGACCCTCTTCCATGCCAAGTGATTGAGTGGCCTGATACGTCATGGCTTAAGTTATTTATAAAATATATGGTAGAGTCTGAAAAAACGTTTGTTTACCCACGGGTATCGCTCTCGACAAATTTTGGTGATCCCGGTACGCACTTTTCAGATCAAAATTCATTTTACCAGGTGCCGATATTATTAAAAAGCAAAGTCTATCAATTCATTTCATTGGATGACTCGCTGTCGGTATACGATGCATTCTTCGAGTTGGAACCAAGTGTATTGGATAGGCTTACTGATCGCTACCATGGCAAGCAATACACCGTCGATCTTTATGGGAATAAAACTCCCTCTAAAGTTGGAGTCAAGTATATGTTGACAACACAGGAGTGTATCTCTGCCGACCATACTTTTGCTAATGCCATGAAACCTGCGGTGCTTAATGTCATGAACAATGTTCCTGGAGAACATATCAGATTCTGTCAGGCTAACTATGTTATTAAGGATAATATAGATAATCATAAGTGCAATAGAGTCTGTAATGGTTCTTTCAATAGAAAAATAGGGCGAAGAGTGTTCTCGCTTGTTTTGAATAAAATATACAGGATTCTGATCAAGGTGTTCAGGTTTCGGCAATGAAGGTTATTGGGTCGCTTATATCGCTATTCAGGCGAATTGTTGATCAGAAAAGAATGAAACGCGAGCGTTTGTTATTTATTCAAAAACGTAAGCAAGAATTCCCAACCTGCCAATTGGCAGACAGCTGTGAGGTAATTGAAAGTCATTTGGGTGTTCATGTTGTTGTGCATGCCAATGTTAGAATAGAGAGATCTTTAGTCGGAAATCATTCTTATATCATAGCCGGCAGTTGTGTTTCGCATTCGGAAATCGGCAATTACTGTTCGATTGGACAGGGCGTATCTATCGGCCTGTGGCGGCATCCGGCCAGGGGGTTTATTTCAACCTATCCGGCTTTTTTCTCTGTCGGAAATCTCGGTTGTCATGAAAGCTTTGTAACTGAAAAACGTTATGAGGAATCTCCGCCTAGTACTCTTATCGGCAGTGATGTCTGGATCGGGAATAGCGTAATCATCCCCGGCGGCATATCCGTTGGAACGGGAGCAATTGTTGCAGCGGGGTCTGTTGTGACCAGAGACGTTCCCTCGTACGCCATTGTCGGAGGTAATCCTGCTAACTTGATTCGTTATCGCTTCAACGAGGAAGAAAGAGCATTCTTATTACAAACAGCGTGGTGGGAATGGCCGGAAGATGTGGTAACTAGTCTTGCTGAAACCTTTAATGATATGTCAGCTTTTCGTTCGGCGGTAGAGCGATACAAAGCTCACCTGGCAGGTGGGCAGGATTAAAGGAAAATATTGCAATCTTGATTTTTTAGCCGGTTAGAAACAGATTTTATGCTTATTTCGGAGAGTCACAACTTTATATTTATTCATATCTATAAGAATGCAGGAACCAGCATTACGGCAGCGTTAAAACCATTTGCTACAAGCATTTTCCAGGAAAGGCTGAGCGGCATTGCCCACTATCCTGTTTTGGGAAATTTGGCCTCGTTGTTAATGCGTTTCGATCGGTTTAATCCAACTCCATACTCTTCACATGTATCCGCCCAGCGGATTGTCTCAGAGATGGGGGGCGATACTTATAGCTCCTACTTTTCTTTTGCATTCGTAAGGAATCCCTGGGACTGGCAAGTCTCACTCTATACTTATATGTTGAAGAATGGTGATCACCATCAACATGAGCTGGTTAAAAATCTTGGTAGTTTCGGGGAGTATATAAGGTGGCGCTGTGCCGAGGAAGTAAGGTATCAAAGAGATTTTATTTATTCAGACCAGGGGGATCTGCTGGTTGATTTTGTCGGCAGGTTTGAACAAATAGAGCAGGATTTTCAAAGTATCTGTTCCAGAATAGGAATTGATGTCGTTTTGCCAAAAATGAATATCTCCCGTACCGCATCATACCGAGAATATTATGATACGGAGACCGTGGATCTCGTGAGCAAGGTTTTTGAACCGGATATCAATGCCTTTGGATATAGATTTGAGTGATTATGTTAATAAGTCATCGGAAAAAGTTCATATATTTCAAAACTGTAAAAACTGCCAGTACCTCTGTTGAATTGTATTTCGAACCTTTTTGTATGAAAGAAGGTGAATGGAAATTTTCACATGGACGTGAAGAGCATATTTGTTCAGAGGGGATAGTCGGTTATCGGGGGAAGGATTCTGCCGGGAAAAAATGGTATAATCATATGCCTGCTTCAGATATTAAAAGAAAAGTATCCGGGGAGGTCTGGGAGAGTTATTTTAAATTCTGCGTTATACGGAATCCCTTTGATAAGCTGGTCTCGGCATTTTTTTATTTTGACCAAAATAAGATGAGGAATAGTTATTCTTTAACTCTTAAGAAAAAGCTATGGAAAGTTCTCGGACAAAAACATCACGCTCAACATCTTGAACGTGAAATGTTAATCCGTAACTTTAGATTATGGGTTAAATCTGGGCATGCCTTTATTGATAATGATAAATATATGATTGATGATCAGTCATGTGTTGATTATTTTATAAGATTCGAAGACATTAGCGGTGGTATTAAACATGTTTGCGATCAGTTGTCTCTGCCATTCGACCTGCAGAGACTCCCTCGGTTGAAAGCGAATTCTCGTGATAAAAGATTTAGCATTAATGATTTTTATGACGAGGAAACAGAAGAAGCTGTGCGACAATTATATGAATTTGAAATCAGGACATTTGGTTATTCTTTGCCAGTCAAGTAAAAATCTCAGCTGTGGTTGACGGTCTTGTTATTGAATAATCATACCATTCCAAAAATCTCTATTGTCTCTCCTAGCTACAATCAGGGTGTTTTTCTTGAACAGACAATGTTGTCCATCTTGGACCAAGGATACCCGGACCTTGAGTATATTGTTATTGATGGCGGCTCTTCTGATCACAGCCTGGAAATTATAAAAAAATATGAAAACAGGTTGGCCTATTGGGTCAGCGAGCAAGATAATGGCCAGTACCATGCCATTAATAAAGGATTTGGTCATGCTACCGGCGAGATTATGGCCTGGCTGAATTCCGATGACATGTATTTGCCCTGGACCTTGCAATGTGTTGGAGAAATTTTTTCCAGGTATCCGGAAGTCAAATGGTTGACCTCATGCTTTCCAATGAGCAGTAATCAGCAAGGAGTTCCGGTCTATTGTCGCGCTGTTGCCGGCGGATTTTCACGAGAAGGTTTTTTGCAAGGCGAAAATTTCGCCGGCGGCGACTGGTACAATAAAGGGTATATTCAGCAAGAGTCCACTTTCTGGCGTCGTGAATTGTGGGAAAAAGCAGGAGGCCGGGTAAATGAAAAATTCGGTCTTGCTGCCGACTTTGAACTATGGACCCGATTTTTTGAATATGCTGACCTGGTAGGAGTTGAAGTGCCGCTCGCCCTCTTCAGGAACCAGCCGGCCCAAAGATCCTCGGTAAATGCGCAAGAGTATATTGCGGAATGTCATGGCATCCTTAAGCGGCACGGTGGCGGGGTCCCTCATCCTATAAAAAAATATCTCCAACAAAAGTTTCCGGGATTTTTTATAGCTAAAGGTCGAACAAGTAATGCCCGCCTTAAGTATCGCGAAGGTGACGGGTGGGTTCTCTGTAAATGATGAACAGTTACAGACGGGGTTGGTAGTCCCTGGATGTATCTCATCACGGGGTACGTAACGATACGTTTTCATTAAGCTCAACACTGTAAGCCGGCACAGGTGCCCCAGCTTTGTGCAGGCACGCTTGGTCGCTATAGTCCCTTTATGCGGGCAAGCGTGACCGTGCAAAGATGGGGTGCCTTACCCCTGGATAGTTGTGAATTGTTGCCTGGCCGGCACCCGTTGGTGATTGCCTCTATATTGTGATCTGCTCGCGGAAACTGGTGTGTTTTCCTGTAATTAACAAAATAGGACCTCGTAGGTTTTATGCCTGATAGCGAATATCCAAAAATTTCTATTGTTACCCCCAGCTACAATCAGGGGATGTATCTTGCAGATACAATTAGTTCAGTGTTGGGGCAGGGGTATCCTAACCTGGAATATATTGTCATTGATGGCGGTTCTACGGATAATTCCGTGGAGATTATAAAACAATATGAATCACAGCTGACCTATTGGCAAAGTGAAAAAGACGAAGGCCAGGCCCAGGCAATTAATAAAGGGTTCTCCATGGCTACGGGTGACATAGTCGGCTGGCTGAATTCAGATGATATGTACCTTCCCGGCACCTTGAATTTTGTTGCGGAAACTTTCAGGGACGGATTGTTGTCCACCCCTTCCGTGCTGCTGGGTAACTGTATTTTTTTAAGAGAACGAGAAAAAATTGTCAAAGCCAATAATGTGAAAGCGGCGGCGGCAACGCTTGATCTTGAATGGTATGATTACATCATCCAGCCGTCAAGTTTCTGGAGCCGGGAAACGGTGGAGAAGGTTGGAGAGCTCGATGAAAATCTGCATTATGCTTTTGACTGGGAGTGGTTTATCAGGGGTGTAAGAATGGGCGTATTATTTCATCCTGTTGACCGTTTCTTATCTGTCTACCGGGTGCATGATGCCCATAAAACAGCCACTGGGGGGCAGGCACGGCTGCAAGAAATTGCTCAAATCTATTCTCTTTTTCATTCGGACGAGGCTGCCAGGGTGTTTCTGGACTATAAAGGGGGCAAGTATGTTCCCGGAGCAAGGAAACTGCTACGCAGATTCGGGCTTCCTTATATTCTAAATCCCACCCGGTTACTTTACCTGCTTTTTTTCAGAAAGAGAATTGCCTGGGAACAGTTTGATAATCTAAGAAGAATGTAATTCCCCCTATGCTTTACCAGGATATATGTCTCGTTTTCTACCGTAAGCGTCTTGAACGAAGATTGAAAAAGAAATATGGCGGCGACCGGGCGCTCACCCTCATCATGAACGGGAGAGATGTTGGTTTTTTTTCCATGTTCTTTCAGGTGATTGGCGCTGTTCATTTTTGCAAAAAATATAAGCATAGTCTTGAGGTCGATTTTGTTGGCGGTCCTTACTTTGAAGAAGCTTTCGGTAAAAACTGGTGGGAATATTATTTTTCCCGGAAACGGTTTGATTTTTCCGGAGGCGGGATTCGGCATGACCGGGTGCTGAATGAGTGGGAGCAGAAAGATTTTTCTTATTATGGTCGGGCTCTATCTTCATCAGTTGGCAATGCGCTTGTTGATGTGGTTGATATCCAAGATGCCGTCATTGACAAAGTTAATGATTTCAAAAATAAAAACATGGATGGGGGGCCGGTGGTTGGTATACATTACCGTGGAACGGATAAGGTGAACGGCAAGGGCAAAGAATCGGACAGGGTGCCATACGAGGACGTATTTGATTATCTTGAAAAAGATAATGGCTGCCTTTTTTTTGTCGCCACAGATGAGCAAGCTTTTCTGGACCGGATGGAAAGTGTTTTTACCGATAGGGTTATTTCCTACAATGCCCTGAGAAGTAATAGCTCAGCGTCAATACACCGCGGCGGTATTAGTGGAGTTTCCAAGTATAAGGCCGGCGAGGATGCTTTGATTGACTGTCTGCTTCTTGCCAGTTGTACCAAATTAGTGCGGACCGATTCTAATCTGTCCTATGCGTGCAGATTTTTTAATCCCCGGCAAAAATGTATAATTATGGGAAAATAATACCTGGATCCGTGGTTCGAGAACGGTGCAGATGCAAGGCGGCAACGATGTTGATTATCCTGGTGTGATATCAACGAGTTGCCAACGCAGCAGATGCGCTGTTATCGGGCGCCCCGCAGGGCGGCGCGGTGAAGACCAAAAAATGCGATTGTTCGTCAATAATGCAATAAATTCCACATATTGCATGGAACATCACCTCAAGACGTCACGGATTCAGGTAATAGATTTGCTGGTCAACCAGGATCGGTTGCGCAAGTTTGCAAAATAAGATTTTTTTTGTTCAGGATGCAGAGTTTTATGTTATCGCCGCCGGCCGGGACAGTCTCACTTGAGGTTGTCTCTCACAGAAGCACCGGGCGGACCGAGAGATTTTTTTGTTACAATCATTTCATTGTTTATGCGAAAACCAATTAAAGTTTTTTTGTTCGGGGGAGAAGGTACGGGCTGGGCGCTCGATGCCGATGTGGCCACTACCCTGCAGAGTTTGACCGGGTTGTCCGGCCTGGTTTCCCTGACCCCGCTCAAGGATGCCGATGTCGTCCATTCCGTCTGGGAAGAACCGTTGCTCTCCCTGGACCCCGCGGTGCTGGAGGGCAAGCGGATTATCTGTCATGCCTGTAATGATGTGATGAGGCTGCATGAAGGGGCCTGGATGCTGTTTGCCCGGCAAACCATCGGTTTGTGGGTCGGCCAGGCGCAGATGGCTGTCCGTGACCTGAAGGGATTGGGGCTGCGCACGGCTTATATCCCTTATTCCGTTGATACGGAGGTTTTTACGCCATCTCTGGCCGACAGCGAGTCGGCCGCGGCACTGCGCCGTCGATGGGGCGTGCCGGCGGAATGTTTTGTCATCAGTAATTTTATGCGTGATTCCAGTGCGCAGGATCTCTCCCGGCCCAAGGAGCAGAAGGCGCCGGAGTTGTTCCTCGAGATCATCAAGGCGCTGCGGCAGAGGAATGCCCCTGTTCATGTCCTGTTGGCGGGCCCCCGCCGTCATTGGTTAAAGAGCCGTTTAAGGGAGGCGGGGATTGGTTTCACCTTTATCGGCAAGGAGATGCCCGGCGATGATAACCGGGTCAATATCCTGCCGCCGCAAATAATAAATCAGCTCTATCACATCTCCGACCTTCACCTGGTAACAAGCCGCTGGGAAGGGGGGCCCAGGGCGGTCCTGGAAGCGGCCGCAACCCGGACCGCGGTTTTTTCGACCCGGGTCGGCATTGCCCCGGATATCCTGGAACCGGAATGTATTTTCGAGACCTATGATGATGCCGTCATGCGGATCGAGGATCTCATAAAAAGCGGCCGGCCCCACCCTGCAATTGATGAGCACCTTGAGAAAGTTGTTCGGTTTCATACCCCGAAAGCCAATATCCCACTGCTGCGGGATTTGTATGAAAGCATTGACACCATCCCCTGCTGCCGGGGTGATGAACACGGTCCGGGCGGAGTCGCACCGGGGAGGAAAAAGAAAGCGAGGGGTCTGAATCATTGTTTGAGCCGACTGGCCCCCGCCCTGGGGAGGTTTATCCGGAGGCAGCCACCGGCGCTGACGATCAGCTTATGGCATGAGTTTCATAAGCCGCCCTATGGCGGGGGAAATCAGTTTATGCTGGCCCTCAAGACGGCCATGACCCGCCGTGGTGTCAAGGTGGTGGTGAATAAGCTGACCAGGGATGTTGATGTCCATATCTGCAATTCGGCCTGGTTTGATACGGAACTGTTTGCAGCAAAATCAAAAGAGTTCCCGGTGCGGATGATTCATCGGATCGATGGGCCGGTCACCTTTTACCGGGGAGAAGGCGCGGCTGAGGATGATCGTATTTTTTCCCTGAACAACAAGCTTGCCTCGGCTACCGTGTTTCAATCAGCCTTTTCCTGCCTCAAGAGCGCCGAGCTTGGTTATAATGCCGTATCTCCGGTTATTATTCACAACGCCGTCGACGAAACTCTGTTTTATCCCGCGCCCCGGGTTCCTTTTTCGAGGACCAGGAAAATACGGCTTATCTCCTCGGCCTGGTCCGACAATCCGCGCAAGGGCGGGCCGTTTTATAAATGGCTGGATGAAAATCTTGACTGGGATCGTTTTGAATACACCTTTGTCGGCCGGGTAAAGCAGCGATTTTCCCATATAAACCATATCGAAGCCCAGGGGTCGAAGGGTCTGGCCGATTTGTTGCGCCGGCATGATATTTATATCACCGCGAGCCGGCACGAGCCCTGTTCCAACGCCCTGCTGGAGGCGCTGGCCTGCGGCCTGCCCGCTTTATACCGCAATGATGGCGGCAATCCTGAATTGGTGGGCTACGGCGGCCTGCCGTTTAACGACGAGCGGGACGTCTTGTCGCAGCTGGACCGGCTTGTCGCCGGCTATGATGCCTTCCGGGCGATGATATCCATACGAAGCATGGATGAGATCGCCGGGAAATATATTGAGTTGGCTGAAAAAATGATACGTCTCTAAACATGAAAATAGCCTTTACCTATCTGCCCGGCAGAATCGCCCGTCTTGATGATTCCATCCGGGATGGCTGCCTGCATCGCTTGCGGTCGTATGAGAAACATCATCCGTCCGAGTTTTTTTACGGTGCCTTCGAGCTGCGGGACCAGGGTCATGATATCGGTATTTTCGAAGTCATCGAACGGCCGCGGCGGAGCGTTCCCAAATTGTTGGCGGAGATCATAATACGGAAAAAATATCTTCCCGTGAAGACCTATGTCGGGATTATCGACGCGGTCTACTTCCTGCTGCCCGAACTGCAAAAGTACGATGCGGTTGTCGCCACCACCCCGGGAATCGCCTTCTCCCTGGGGATCTGGCAGGCCCTGGGTCGATTTGACCGGCCGATCATTGCCATTCAGTGCGGCATTTTAAACTATTCTTTAAACAGGATCAGGGTGTCTCTCACCGGCAAGCTCATGAACCGGATGTCGACGCAGCTTTTCGGCATCGGCGAACTCGATGACATAAAGAAAATTTATCGTGTTGCGCCTACGCAGATTGAAGTAAACTGTTTCGGTGTTGATACCGATTTCTGGCAATCTGATCAGGCCGAAGCGGATGAAGGCTATATCCTGGCCGTCGGCAATGATGCCCTCCGCGACTTCGGCACCCTTATTCAGGCGGCAGAAGGTTTTGATACTCAGGTTATTATCATAACCAAGCGGTCGCTGCCGGATCAGCTCCCCGAAAACGTCAAAATTATCCGCAGTGCCTGGAATTCGCAGGAACTTGATGACCTTGCCCTTCGGGATTTTTACCGAAAAGCCCTGGCCGTCGCTGTTCCCTTAAAGCCAAGCCTGCAACCATCCGGACAAAGTGTCACCCTGCAGGCCATGGCCTGCGGCAAACCGGTTATTCTGACGGAAACTCAGGGGTTGTGGGAGACAACGGCCCTGGAGCACGGCCGCAATGTGCTGCTGGTCCCGCCCGGGAACCCGGTGGCATGGATTCATACTATACATAAATTAAATGAAGATCCCGAGTGGCGGCAGGGTATCGGAGCGGCAGGCCGGGACTATGTCGTTCATAACGGCCGGATCGGTCAGTTCGCAACGCGGATGGAACGGTTGTGCCTGAAAATGAGTACGGGGGGCATGACGGAGTGAGCAAGAAAGAGGAGGCCGAGTGTAACCGTTCACCTGCACCCCATCTTTGTCCGTTTCGCCCTCCTCAGGTACAGGGAGTACACCTCGGAGGGCGAAACGAACAAATCCGGGGCACATCTGAACGGTTACAGTTACGAGTTGAGGGTAGTTTATTGCCTCTGGTGAACGGTTACGGCCGAGTCAAACGCCGCAGCGGGACTAGAATAGGTCTGGAACCGGGGATGGCTCGATGAACACCTTTGCCTGGCGGCACCGGTGGATGGTTTATAATGTGAGACGTGTTTCATCTAATATAGTTGTTCGATCGTTCTACCAGTCGCTCAAAATTCAGGATGTCTGGTTGGGGCGGATGGCGTGCCGGGCCATGAAGTGGAGGGGATTCTCTCCGGTCGCGGTTCATCCGAAGCATCTTTTTGATGAAGATCGTGGCAGCATGCTTCATGAATTGCTGCAGCCGGGCATTAATTTTTTAGACCTGGGGTCCGGGGTCGGCTCCGACTGTATTGTTGCCAGGCAGCGCGGAGCTCGAAAAGTAGTGGGAGTTGAAGGAAATCAGCGCAACATTGACAAGGCCGTTGTCCGGGCCGAAAAAGCAGGGGTCAGTTATGCCGAATAACAAGATCATTGGCATTGTCCTGGTGCGGAACGAAGACCGGTTTCTTGCCGCCGTCCTGCATAATATCCGCGAGTTCTGTGACCGGATCATCATCGCGGATCATCTCTCCGAAGACGGCACCGCCGAAATCGCCAGGCGGTTTTGTGCCGAGAATGCCAAGGGGACGTATCACCGCATTCGCCGGCCCGGAGTTTCTCATGATCTCATAAAAAAGTATGCCGGTGACAATGCCTGGGTTTTCGGGGTTGACGGTGATGAACTCTATGACCCCGAGGGATTGGCGGTGCTGCGCCGGCAGCTGCTGTCCGGGCGGTATGACCGTTTTTGGCTGCTCTTTGGCAATGTCATAAACTGTACCGGGGTTGATTATGCGGCCGGAACGGCTTGCGGCTATACGGCGCCGCCCTGCCGGAGCATGACCAAGCTGTATAATTTCAAGGCGATTCGGTCCTGGAACGGGGATTGCCCGGAACGCCTGCATGGCGGAGAAATTATTTTCCGGCCGGGCTACGATCGGTCAAAGTATTATGATATATATAAGGAAACCGCCTGGGACGAAGCGGTTTTCAGGTGTTTGCATTTCTGTTTTCTGTCTCGCAGCACCTTGGACAAAAGAACGGATGGCGAGCTTGTGCTGCGGCAAAATATCGCTGACCGCATGTCGGAAAACCTGGTGACAAGGGTCCTCTCCTTGATCCGTGGTTATCTCGGGTTATGGAAAGCGCCGCCGCTCAAACAGGAAAAATATATGCGTGGAAAAATAGTGCAGGTTGATGTCCGGTCCTTTCTGTCCCGGACGTCAGGGCGGGCCGCTGCCGGTAACGGCAGAAAAAAATCATGAACCTAACATTGCTTGATCGCGTTAATCTCGGCCGGCTCTGGATGCAGGGCGCGTTGCGGGAACATCGCCGCTGGAAAAAGCAAAGCGACCGGCACGGTATTCGGGTGTTTTACGGGTTTGATCGTTTACCATTGCCGGGCGAAAAGGCGTCCGGCGGAATTATCAAGGTCCAGGACCTCCAGGCAGATTTCCCCAACCAGGTTACGGGCGCGAATATTCTCTATCTTGTCAGCAGCGCACTGCCCCATTTCGCGGTGCGGATGGCGGAGCTGGCCCGGCGCGCCGGCGCCTTGGTTGTCCTTAATCAGAATGGAGTCGCCTATCCCGGTTGGTACGGGCCGGGCTGGGAACAGGCTAACCGGCCGTTGCGCCGGCTTTTGCACCTGGCTGATTATGTTATTTACCAGAGTCACTTTTGCCGGCAGGCCGCTGATAAATTTCTCGGCCCCCGGGAGGGGGCGTTTGAGATTCTGCATAATCCCGTCGATACCGGGATCTTCAAACCCGACCCGCAGCAGGCCGCCCGTCATGACGAGGCCGTAAATCTGCTGCTGGCCGGGAGCCACCAGAGTTATTACCGGGTCCGGGTCGCAGTTGAAGCCCTGCAGCTGGTGTTGCGGGAGTTTCCCCGGGCGCGTTTGATCGTTGCCGGTCGTTGTTGCTGGGAGAGGGACGAGGAGCAGGCCCTGGCCCGGATCAAACGACTGGTCAGCGAGTTGGGGCTCGGGAACCAGGTCGATTTTATCGGCCCGTACGCCCAGAGCCGGGCGCCCGCCATGTTTAACCGAGCCCAGGTCCTCCTGCATACCAAGTACAATGATCCCTGCCCCCGTCTGGTGGTGGAGGGCATGGCGTGCGGTTTACCGGTCGTCTATTCGGCTACCGGCGGGGTCCCGGAACTCGTTGGCGCAGAGGCGGGCAAAGGCGTGGCCGGGCCGCTGGACTGGGAACAGGACCATTCCCCTGATCCCCGGGCCTTGGCGGCAGCGCTGGTGGAGGTCGTTTCCCACCTTGACCGCTATGGCCGGGCGGCCCGGAGACGGGTGGTCGAGAATTTTGATGTCAGGCCATGGCTGGAACGGCACCGGCAGATATTTGCCCAACTGCTGAAATCGTAACAGGCTGTTATCAGCCCAGAAAAATATTATGGGAAACGAAGAGTTAATCAAACAAATCCGCCGGAAAAGGCTGATCTTTACCGTGACGACCGGTCGCAGCGGCACGGCCTACCTGGCTGCCGTTTTCGGCTATGTCAGGGATGCCAATTCCTATCATGAGCCCGCGCCGGAGTACGTGGCCGTGCTGCGGCAGGCCCAGGGACATCCTGAGGTGGCGCGCCGGTTCCTGCTTGAGGAAAAACTGCCGGCGATCGCCCGCGATGCCGCCGGGATTTATGTCGAGACCAGCCATCTCGCGTGCAAGGGTTTTCTGGAACCCCTGCTCGAACTAGGTATTGTTCCCGACCTGGTCATTCACCGGCGGCCCATGCGTGACGTGGCCGTAAGTCTCTACACGATGGGTACCATCCCCGGCCGCAGTTCCAAGGCCCTGCGTTTTTATCTCAGTCCCGCCGACCCGGGGGTGATTCCCCTGGCGGATTGGGAAACGCTGCACGATTATCAGCTCTGTTACTGGTATTGCCTTGAAATAGAGCGCCGGGCGAGAAAATATCAAAAAATGTTTGAGGGGCGCGGCGGGAGAATCGTTGCCACGACTCTGGCCGGCCTGAAGACAGCCACGGGTCTGCGCCGAGTGCTGACGGCCCTGGATCTGTCGCTGAAATTTCCCGCCTGGCTGACCCGGTTGCGTTTCCTGCGTAATTCACGGTTTAAGGTCAATGAATCAAAAGTGACCAAGAAAGACGTCACGCTCCCGGAGAACCTCTTGGAGCTTGAACATGACGTGCTCGGGAGAGTGGACAGCGGCGAGCTGGAAAAGTGGCTGCCGGATATAAGGCCGTAGGGAACGGGAGATTGTGCATGATGAACACGAGTCAGCCAAGGCGGAGAACATGATTTATATAGCCACGGTTCATTGGTTGGACGCAACCTGGGTGGATATTCAGCTGGATTATTTTGCCCGTTATCTCGGATCATCTCCGTACCGGGTGTATGCATTCCTGAACGGGATCGAGCCGGAGAAATACCGGCAGCGGATTTATTATATCGATACGGCCCCCATTGTGGCGCACACCGCCAAGCTGAACCTGCTGGCCGCAAAGATCTGTGAGGATGGCGAGCCTGAAGATATTATCTATTTTATCGATGGAGATGCCTTCCCGGTCGGCGATATCCAGGGATATGTGCAGGAGAAGCTGCGGCAGGTCCCGTTGGTCGCGGTGCAGCGGCTGGAGAATGAGGGTGATCCCCAGCCGCATCCTTCATTCTGTGCGACCACCGTGAAATTCTGGCGTGAAATAAACGGGGACTGGGGGCAGGGCCCGCACTGGCGGACCAGAGACGGCCGGACCCGGACGGATACGGGTGGGCTGCTGTGGGCGAAGCTCAAGGAAAAAGGGATTGACTGGGCGCCCATGTTGCGGTCGAACCAGGTCAATCCGCACCCCCTGTGGTTTGGGTTGTATGAAAATTTGATTTATCATCATGGGGCTGCATTCCGTACGCCTTATTGCATGGTGGATATCCGGAACGCCCGGCAGACATGGTGGAAAAAATGGTTGATGGATATTGCCGACTCCCGTCTCGGAACGGCCGGGAGCGGATGGTTGCAGAATGCCGTGTATTCTTTTGTTATGAAAAAACAGATCAGGAAGGCTCACTGGGACAGCCGGGAGCTCATTGCAGATATCAGCAAGAACTTCCAGTTTGCAGAACGGTTCAAAGCCTAAGAGGACAACTTCGTTGTTCATGTCAATAGTCTTACAGTTGAAGAGCGTTTTATGACCACCGGCAAAGACTCTAAAAAAAAAATTCTGTTTATTCATGTCCCCAAGTGTGCGGGTGTGTCAATTACGCAGGCCCTGGAAAAAAAAATCAGCATCAAGAGAATGGGCCCTCATTGCCGATGCAGGGATATTTTTTCCCCTCAAGGCAGACTCAGCAGAGAGGATTATTTTACTTTTACCTTTGTCCGCAATCCCTGGGAGAGACTTGTTTCAACTTTTTTTTATATTCTCAAAGGCGGCAGGGCGGAAATCGACGCAAGGCGGAGAGACCTGTACCTGAAAAAATACAAAGGTGATTTCAGAAGTTTTGTCCTGGATATAGAAAACTGGATCAATATTCGCGAGAGTGACAGTATTTATCCTCATCAATTTATACCGCATTTTCGTCCGCAACATGAGTTCGTCTGCGATGAGAACGGCAAGAGCATGGTGGATTTCGTCGGGCGTGTCGAGGACATAAAAAATGATTTTAAACGGCTGTGCGCCGCTTTGTCCGTAGATGGTGTTCATCTTTCAAAGACGAACCGGAGTTCACATGGCAGGTACCACAGGTATTATGATGAACAGACAAGAGAAATTGTCGCGCAGTATTATTCGAGAGACATTGAACTCTTTTCCTACCAGTTCCAGCCCGGCAGGCTGACATTGAAAGATGTGTTTCGATTCCTCATCAGATAATCAGTCGTTAAGACGAGGAACCGCCTCACCCTTGGTCACCGTCCTGATGCCGGTCTATAATGGTGAGCGGTATTTAAGGGAAGCCATGGAGAGCATCCTCGGGCAAACCTTTGCCGATTTCGAGTTCCTCATTGTCGATGACGGGTCCACGGACTCGACTGCCGGGATTATTAAAAGTTTTAACGACGGGCGGATACGGCTGCTGCGAAATCCGGAGCGCCTGAAACTCTCCGGGGCCTTGAACCGGGGGCTTGATGAGGCCCGCGGCGAGTATGTGGCCCGCATGGACGCTGATGATATCAGCCTGCCGCAGCGGCTCGAAGTCCAGACCGCTTTTATGGATCGGCATAAAGGTATGGGGCTGTGCGGCTCCTGGGTCAAAATGTTCGGCAGCGGCCGGGAGACCAGGTATAAGGCCCCGGTGGGATATGAGTCTGTCCGCGCCAAGGCGCTGTTTGACAATCCGTTCGTGCATCCTTCGGTAATGATCCGGAAAAACCTTTTTGCCCGCCACCGGTTGCGGTTTGACGGCCATTATTATCCGACAGAGGATTTTGAACTGTGGGCCCGGGCCGTTCAGCTGTTTCCCTGCGATAATATCGATGCGGTTCTCCTGCGTTACCGTATTCATCCCGGGAGTATGACCAGGTCGGACTGGAGCCGGATGGATGCCAAATCGCTCATCATTGTCGGCCGGGAGCTGAAGGCGCTTGGTCTTGATCCGTCCGCTGAACAGTTGCTTTTCCATCGCCATATCGGCAGGGAAATGAGTTATCAGTGTCAGGACCGGGCGGAGATTATCCGGGCCGAAGGGTGGTTGCACGATCTGGCCGAGGTCAACCGCGGGAAACGGCGATATGATGAAGAAGCGCTGAAAGGTGTCATCAGTGATACCTGGTTCCGGCTCTGTTTCAATTCCTCGGGACTCGGCTTCTGGATCGTTAAAAAGTACCTGTCTTCTCCGCTGGCAGTGAAGGGGCAGGGCAGCGGCCTCAGAAAGGCATTGGTCGGTGCGGCCGTCGTCAAGGCAATGATTGCCCGTTCCCCGGACCGGGCGGCTCAATCGGGATGATGGCGCGGTGAATATTCTTTTTCATAGCTGGGCCTTCCCGCCGAACGGCGGCGGTGTCGGCGCCTATATCGCCAACATGTCCCGGGCCCTGGCCTCATGCGGCCACCAGGTCGTTGTCGTTACCGGCCGGGCCCCGGGACTCCCGGCCGAGGAAACGGGACCGAATCTTAAGATCCGGCGCTGTTATGATCAGAGCGAGATAGGAAGCCGCCGGGTCTTGCACCTGGTCCTGGACGCGGCCCGCGAACACGCCGTCGAGCTCATCGAGGGCGCCGATTACCTGGGAGACTGCGCCAGGTTGCTTAAAGTCCGGCAGCGGCCGCCCGTGGTCATCAAGGTTCATAGCTGCAACATCCTGCAGGTCCTGCACGAGTCGCAGGTCCTGAAGCGGTGGCAGCGGCCCATGATTTCGGCCGCCCTGTTACGCAACTGGCGGCAGACACGGCGCGAGAAGGTCTCAATCGTGGCCGCGGACATGCTCATCGCCCCTTCCGCCCGCATCCTGCTGGAACTGGAGCGGCAGGGGGTGAGCCTGCCCGGGAAGAAAGCGGTAATCGCCAACCCGATCATGCCGCTCGATTCCGGCAACCAGGTCGAGGCTGCGGTGCCGACGCTCCTGATGGTCTCGCGCCTGGATATCGGCAAGGGGATTCAGTATCTGCCCCGGATCGTCAGCCGGCTGGCCCGGGATTTTCCCGGTTTGCGACTCGAAATAGCCGGTGGTGATGCTTATGCGCGCGGCCTGGGTTCGCTGAAAAAATGGCTCGTTGGGCAACTGGGTGATTTGGCGCAATAT
This sequence comes from bacterium BMS3Bbin14, assembly GCA_002897615.1. Classification (GTDB taxonomy): domain Bacteria; phylum Desulfobacterota; class Desulfobulbia; order Desulfobulbales; family Desulfobulbaceae; genus BMS3Abin13. The sequence continues at coordinate 11,011 of BDTX01000019.1, read as the reverse complement.
GTCAGCTTCCTCGGCCATCTCGAACAGCGGGAACTTATCGCGGCCTATGCGCGGGCCTGGGTTGTGATTCTGCCGTCACGCTGGGACAATTTCCCGACAGCCCTGCTGGAGGCAATGAGCCTGGGCAAGCCCGCCGTCGCCAGCCCTCATGGCGGCATGCCCGAAATGCTGCAGGATACCCTGTGTCCCACCGCCCTCCCTGAATCGACGGCCTTTGTTGATCATATCAAACGATTTCTCGGCGACCGGCAGCTGCGCCGCGCGGCCGGTGACAGCATGCGTCTGAAAGCCGCTTCAGCCTACTCGCCGCAGGAAATAGTCAGCCGTTATCTCGATTTTGTAACGTCCGGCCCCGTTTTAAAGTAGCCAGTTTTAAGGCTACCGCGTATAATTACCCTTTATCCTGGATCAGTGAGCGTCTGAGAACGGTGCAGCTGCAGATAGCGAGCCTGCGAGACCTTCGAGGCGGCAACGATGTTGATTATCCTGGTGTGATATCAAGGAGTTGTCAACGCAGCAGATGCGCCGTTATCGGGCGCCCCGCAGGGCGGCGCAGTGCAGGCCGGAAAATGCGTTTATTCTGAAACAATATAATAAATTCCAAATATTGCATAAAGTGTCATCTCAAGCCGTCACGGATTCAGGTTTATGTATATAAGTCTGATCACGCCGACATATAACCAGGCCGAAACGATTGCCCAGACCCTTGACAGTGTATTGGCGCAGGATGTCGGCGGCCTGCTGGAGTATATCGTTGTTGACGGCTGCTCAACGGATTCGACCGCCGGGATTATCGACCGCTATGCCCCGAAATTTCTGCAACAGGGGGTCCACTTTGTCTCTATCCGGGAAGAGGACCGGGGGCAGGCGGATGCGATCAACAAGGGCTGGCGGCTGGCCCGGGGGGAAGTCCTCGGCTTTCTGAATTCCGACGATTTCCTCGAGCCGGGCGCCCTGCGGAATGTGATCGACTATTTCCAGAGTCATCCGCAGTGCCGATGGGCCTACGGCGGCTGGAAGCTCGTGAACCGGGAGGGCGGTGTTTATAAACTGACCATGCACCGAAAGTATAAAAAAAGCAAACTGCTCAACTACTGCAACATCGGTCAGCCCAGCTGTTTTTTCCGCAAGGGTCTGCTGGATGAATGCGGGATGCTTGATCCTCGTCTGCACCTGGCCATGGATTACGATCTCTGGCTGCGCTTTGCGGATAAGTACGCTGCCGGACTGATACCGGCCGTTTTGTCGTCGATGCGGTATTATCCCGCAGCCAAAAGTTCCAGTCAGACCCGTGAACAGCTGTGGGAGATATTTAAACTGTCGGCCCGATACACCCGCCTGTTCAGTTATAGAAGGGCGGCGCAGCTGTTTTATTATCTGCGGGGGCGTGCCGTTCTCGCCTGCCGGGTGGATACGTGCCGCCGGGTCAGTTCGTTCAACGGATGAGAGGTCAGTGGTCAGGGGCACTCCTGACCACTGACAGTGATTGAGTACGTGAAACCGCCTAGTTTATATATCCTGTGATGAGTTATGATGAGAGGGACACCCCGCCCATGGCAGCCTTGATGGCCCTTGTTGTCCCGGTGTTCAATGAGGCTGGTGTCATCGGCAGTGTCATTGATGAGATCCGCCGGACCGGGGATTACCTTGTTATCGTCGTGGATGACGGCAGCAGCGATGACACCTGGCAACAGGCCCGGCAGAAGAATGTCCTCGCTCTCCGGCACCGGCTTAACCGCGGCAAGGGGGCGGCGATCAAAACCGGCATCCTGGCGGCCAATCTGCTCGGCGCCGATATCATTGTCACCATGGACGGCGACGGTCAGCATGATCCGGCCGATATCGAGCTCCTGGTCGAACCGATCCGGGCGGGACATTGTGATGTTGTCCTGGGATCACGGCTGCTGGACCGGCACGAGATGCCCCGGATAAAAGTCATCGCCAACTGGGCCGGTAATTTTTTTACCTGGGTCCTGTACGGAACCTGGGTCTCCGACAGCCAGTCGGGGTTTCGGGCGTATTCAAGACATGCGGCCCTGATTATCGATACCAGGGCGGACAAATACGAATATGACAGCAAGGTTATTCGGGAAATCAAAAACAACAGGCTGCGCTTCGGCGAGGTTCAGATCCATACCCGCTATACGGAATATTCCATGGGGAAAAAGCACAAACAGGGTTTCATTAACGGCCTTGTCACGCTATTTCGGATGATCTGGAAAATGATTGCCTGAGGGGAAAGATTATGCTGGGAGGAATTCATTTATACCAGGTTGTGGTCGTGGCTATCTCGTCCGTGATGCTTTTCCAGGGGATCAAGGAGTTTGTGAGCAGAGAGACCGGCCAGACCGTGTTGAAACTTCTCGTGCGCCTGGCGGTCTGGGGCGGCATGGCTCTTATCGCCGTATATCCGAACTTTACGCTGTTCATGGCCCGGGTCATCGGCATAGAGGGAAATATCAACGCGGTGATCCTGACCGGATTCCTGTTTGTCTTCCTGATCATTTTCAAACTGCTTTCAGCCATTGAGAAAATTGAACAGAATATTTCCGAAATAACCCGGAAGCAGTCCATTCACGATGCGCACGAACAGATAGAAAAATTACAAAAAGAAATCAAAGAAAGGCGGGCAAGAGAATAACGCAGGATGGAACAATATATTTTAGTCACCGGCGGCGCGGGCTACATCGGCAGTCATACCTGCAAGTTCCTTCATGAAAGAGGGTATACGCCGGTCGTGCTGGACAATCTCGTTTATGGTCACCGGTCCGCTGTCAAATGGGGGCCGTTTATCGAGGGCGATATTCATGATCAGGGCGTGTTGGGCCGTATTTTTTCCGAGTATTCGCCTGCCGCCGTTATTCATTTCGCCGCCTTCGCCTATGTCGGGGAATCCATGCTGGCGCCCGGGAGATATTACCGGAACAACGTGGCCGGGACCCTGTCTCTGCTCGAGTCAATGCGGCAAAATGGCTGCCCGCACCTTGTTTTTTCCAGTAGCTGCGCAACGTACGGGCTGCCGGAAACTCTGCCTCTGGTTGAAAGCCATCCCCGGAAGCCCATCAGTCCTTACGGCCGGAGCAAGTTGATGGTCGAGGAGATACTCCAGGATTATGACTCGGCCCATGGCTTGAAATCCGTTTCGTTACGTTATTTTAATGCGGCCGGTGCGGATTTGGCCGGCGAGCTGGGCGAGGACCACGCGCCGGAGACCCATCTCATTCCCCTGGCCGTAGCCGCGGCTCTCGGCACCCGGCCGGAACTGCAGATATTCGGGACCGACTATCCGACCGCGGACGGGACCGCGGTCAGGGATTTTGTGCATGTAACCGACCTGGCGGCAGCACACGTGCAGGCCCTGGAATTCCTGGCCCGGCAAGAGACCAGCCAGGCAATCAATCTCGGCACCGGCCGGGGGTATTCGGTCCGGGAAATCGTCAGGGAGGTGGGCCGGGTCAGCGGGAGAGAGGTGCCGGTGGTCCGCAAAGAACGCCGGGCCGGCGACCCTCCGGTACTGGTGGCCGATGCGGCAAAGGCCGGGCGGCTGCTGGGCTGGAGGCCCACGCGCTCGGATCTGCCGACCATCATATCTTCCGCCTGGAAATGGCATGCCGGCCGGCGGCCCGGATAACCGTCATTTTATGATGCCACCACGTGTCAGCGTTATCATCCCCTGCTATAACCAGGGGCAATTTATCGATGAGGCGGTCGCTTCCGTCCTGGCGCAGAGTTTCCAGGATTTCGAGATCATCATCGTCAACGACGGTTCAACCGACGAGGAGACCTGCCGGATCCTGGCCGGGTATGACCGGCCGAAGACCCGGGTGGTCGCGACGGAGAACCAGGGCCTGGCCGCTGCCCGTAACAATGGCATCCGGGAGGCCCGGGGCCGATATATCCTGCCCCTGGACGCCGACGACCGGATCGGCCCCGCTTACCTGGAACGGGCCGTCCGCTTACTTGATGAGCGCGCCGAACTGGGGATTGTCTACTGCCGGGCGCAGCTTTTCGGCGCGGTCGATACGGAGTGGCGGCTGCCGCAATTTTCCCTGGAGGAGATGCTCCTCGACAATGTCATTTTCTGCTCCGCCCTGTTTCGCCGGCAAGATTGGCAACGGGTCGGCGGCTATGACCAGGACCTGAAATACGGCTGGGAGGATTATGATTTCTGGCTGTCTCTGCTGGAGCTTGGCCGCCGGGTCTACCGGATACCGGAAATTCTGTTTTATTACCGGGTCTCGGCCGACTCCATGGTCCGGGCCCGGCCCCGGCGGCATAAACTGGAGACCTTCACCGCCATTTATCGAAAACATCAGCCGCTTTTTTCAGAGCATATCGAGGTCTGGATAGATCGTCTGCTTGACCTGCGCGAGCCCTACCACGAGGCCTCCTTGTCCCTGGGGCCGCCCGGGGCCGATGGCGGCGTCTCCCCGTTGGTCCGCAAAGTCGACCTGGATACCAGGCGCCTTGAATTCGACCTGGCAGACAGTGAATCCCGCCGGCCCATCCGCTTCCTTCCCGCCAATGATTACGTGGTCCTGACCCTGGAGCGGATAACCTGCGAAGTCGAGGGGGCCGGGACCCCGCTGACCCGTTTGACGAGCAACGCGGATTTCCAGGAGGGGCAGACCTATTTTTTCGGCTCGACCACGCCCTGTTTCCAGGTGGACCCGCCATTGTCTCCGGATGGGTGCCGCGGCCGGGTAAAGCTGATATTTGAACTCAGGTATCATGCCTTTGGTCGTGAATGTGTGCCGCATTTTACAGCATATCATCATCGCCATCCCGACGGCAACCACCAGCCCGACGGCAACCGGAACGCCGCGGCCGACGACCCGGGGCCGCATTCCCGGTTGACCGCGAAGCAGGCGGTTTTCCGGCGCCGGTTGTGGTTGATCAGGTTTTTCGTCAGCCGGCCGTTCGAGTTTTTTTCCCGTTGCCGCCACTACCTGCTGGTCAGGCGGAGTGGTCTCGTTGACCGGGATTTTTACCTGCAAAACGATCCGGCAATGGACCCGCTGCTGGTCGATCCGCTGATCCATTACCTGGAGACCGGCTGGCGGGAGGGGCGTCAGCCCAACCTGCTCTTTTTTACCGGCTATTACGCCGGGACGTGTCCCGAAAGTACGGGCAAAGGGATGTCGCCCCTGGTCCATTACCTGGAGACCGGCTGCCGGCAGGGAAAGAACCCCAATCCGTTTTTTGATTCCGCCTTTTACCTGGCTCAAAACAGCCGGGTAATTCCGGCCGGGATGAATCCCCTGGCCCATTACCTGCGCTTCGGCAGTACGGAACAATTTCATCCCTTAGCGTTTTTTGATACCGCCTATTACGCGGAGGATAATCCGGCCGTCGTCAAGCTGCGTATCCCCCTCCTCTTGCATTATCTCGGCTTCGGGGCCAGGGAGGGACGCAGCCCCAACCGCTTTTTCGATCCTGTCTTTTACCGCCGCCAGTATGATATTGCGGACCCCTCCGGCTGGGAGGCCTTTAATCATTACGTAAGCACGGGCTGCGAGCGGCAGCTCCGGCCGAATCCGCTCTTTGATCCCCGTTTCTACGCCGAGACCTATCCCGAGTTCCGGGAGACCCACCCCTATCCCCTGCTGCACTACCAGGAAACAGGGGTGCGCCAAGGCTGTTACCCGTGCCGGGAGGTGGCGGACCTGCCGAAAAAACCGGTCATCTCCATCCTGACGCCCGTGTACGACACCGACGAGAGCCTGCTTCGTAAATGTATTCATTCCGTCCTCTACCAGGCCTACCCCCACTGGGAACTGTGCCTGGTCGATGACGGCAGCAGCGCCCCGCATATCCGGCCGCTGCTCGAAGAATACGCCGCCCTGGACCCGCGGATCAGGATCAGCTTTCTCGCCGGCAACCAAGGCATCTCCGCCGCTTCCAACAAGGCGGCTTCCCTGGCCGGCGGCGACTATCTCGGCTTTCTCGACCATGATGACGAGTTGACCCTGGATGCCCTGTACCTGGTGGCCCGGGCCATCAACGAGCATGACCCGGACGTGCTGTACAGCGACGAGGACCTGGTCAACCGGGAAAGCCGTTACCTGGAGAGTTTTTTTAAACCGGATTTCAACCAGGAGCTGCTCCTGTGTCATAACTACATCACCCATTTTCTCGTCACCAGGCAGACGCTTTTTGCAGAAGTCGGCGGTTTCTCGGAGCAATGTGACGGTTCGCAGGATTATGACCTGCTCTTGAAACTGACGGAACCCGGCCGCCGCGTTTATCATCTTCCGGAAACGATTTACCACTGGCGGGCTATCGAGACCTCGACCAGTATCAACCATACGCAGAAGGATTATGCGGATAGTGCCGGCCTGGAGGCCTTGAAAGCCGCAATCAGGCGGCGCGGCCTGGAGGCCTCGGTCCAGGCCGGGCAGTGGCGGTATTATTACGAGGTGCGGCGGCAATGCCGCGACAGCGTCCCGGTGGCGCTTTTTGTCCTGCTGAGAGACGAGGGGGACGAGACCGAAAAGTGGCTTGAGCGGCTGGCCCGGGTCACCGGGTACGAGAAGCTGGAGTTTCATCTCCTGTCGCGGCAGCCCGGCGACAGTGACCGGCGCCGGAGAATCAGCAGCCTCGACCACCGTTTTATCCTGCATGATGTTGCTCCCGACGAGAAGAACGGCCCGGCCCTGAACCGGGTCATTGCCCAGTCGGCCGCCGGGCAGCTCCTGTTCCTGGACCACGGCGTCCTGCCGCTCCATGAGACGTGGGTGGAGACCCTGCTCGGCTATTCCCAGGACCCCGCCCTGGGGGTAGTGGGCGGCCTGGTGGAATATGATGACCGGGAAAACGACAATGGGGCGCTGCCCGATTTAAACGATGAGGGCTGCGAGGCATATCGCCGCTTTTTTATTGCCGGCTCCTGTCACCTTAACGGCCTTGTCTGTCCGCAGAATGTCCTTGCCGTCGGCGCGGAGCTCTGCATGGTGAAGCGGCAGTTGTTTGACCGCGTGCACGGCTTTGACGAAGGCCGGCTGGCGAATGTCATGTATGATATCGATTTCAGCCTGCGTGTACGACAGCAGGGGGTTGAAAATGTTTTTTCCCCCTACTGTAAGGCGGGATGTCCGGAAGGCCGGCGGTTACTCGACTTGGACGAGCAGGCCCGGCAGGAGAAGGAGCGGTTTCAGGAACGCTGGCGCCGCGACCTGCTGGCCGGCAATCCCTATTACAATGAAAGACGGATTTTCCAGGATGCGGCAATCACGAAAAGCGACTGGATCAACTGGTATGCCGGCCTGAAAACGGAGCGGGAACTCGTTGTCGGCCCCCGGCGTTGATCATGGTTATTCTTGATTTTCATGTTCATCTCTATAACTGCTATGATCTTGGCACCGTACTGACAACGGCCCATGAATCCTTTCATCGGCTTCAGCGGGCGCGGGCGGCGGCAACGACGGCCGGGGTGCTCCTGCTGGCAGAGAGCCGGGGGTATGACCGTTTTGCCGAACTGCGGGAACACGGTGTGCCGGACAGCGGCTGGCAGGTGGAACGGACCGGCGAGTCCTGTTCTCTTCGCTGCGTGAACCGGGATAAGATCATCTACGTTATCCGCGGCCGCCAGATGAATACCGCCGAACACCTGGAGGTGCTGGCCCTCTGCACCGACGCCGATATCGACGACGGGCAGTCGTTGGCGGCGACGGTGCAGGCGGCTGCCGCCGGGGGCGGAATCGCCGTCCTGCCCTGGGGGGCGGGCAAGTGGACCGGCAGGCGCGGCAGGATCATCCGCGAATTTTTAGAAACAACCCGTGACAAGGTATTCCTGGGGGATAATGGCGGCCGTCCCGTTGGCTGGCCCGAGCCGAAGCATTTTGACCTTGCCAGGAAAAAACGGATTCCCATCCTGCCGGGCAGTGATCCGCTGCCTCTGCCCGGGGAGGAAAGGCGGGTGGGAAGCTATGGCGGCATATTGGCGGCCCGGCTTCCCGGCGGCAGTGTAGCCTCGACCCTCCGGCAGGTCCTCCTGCAATCCCCGGAAGTGGAACCGGTCGGCCGCCGCCGGTCTCCCTTCACCTTTTTTCTGCAGCAGGTGCGTCTGCGCCTGGCACCTTACAGTTGCGGTAAGAATAACGTGTAGCCGGCTGACCTGCCAAGGGGTTACGGTACAGGTTCCGGCGGCGGGACCGGTCTTTTGATTTTTTCGGGAGGGCAATGAAAAGAGAGATAACAGCGCTGGAGAACCGGACCTTTGATGCGGTTATTATCGGCGCGGGGATATATGGAACCCTGGTGGCCTGGCGCTTGGCCAAGGCCGGCTACCAGGTCGCGATTGTTGAGAAGGGGGATTTCTGCGCCGCCACTTCGGCAAACAGCCTGAAGATTTTGCATGGCGGTTTGCGCTATCTCCAGCATCTGGATTTTAAACGGATGCGCGAGTCGATCAAGTCCCGCCGCGAGATCATGAGTTTTGCGCCGCACCTTGTTATGCCCCTGCCTTGTCTCGTCCCGACCATCGGCCGGGGGATGCGGTCCCGGTTGATTATGAAAAGCGCTTTCCTGGCCAATGATCTTATCGGCCGGGACCGGAACCTGGGGCTTGCCCGGGAGAAACAGCTGCCGCCCGGCAGGATTATGGGGCGGGCGGAGATCAAAAAGATTATGCCGGATTTATCCCGCCGCGAGATAACCGGGGGGGCGGTGTGGTATGACGGCCTGGCGGTCAATACGGAACGTATCGCTCTCGAATACCTGCTCACGGCCTGCGATTACGGAGCGGCGGCCGCCAATTACATCAGGGTGGATCGTATCGTTACCAAAGACGGCGGAGTGACGGGGATTACGGCAACAGATCTCCTGGCCGGCACGCCGCTCGCCATTCGGGCCGACCGGGTTATCAACTGTGCCGGCCCCTGGTTCGCCGAGCTTCTCCGGGCCTCCGGTCTGCCGGCGCCGCGGGTACGGTGGGCAAAGGCGGTGAACCTGGTTGTTCGTAAACAGATCAGCGATACCTGTGCCGTCGGACTCGAAAGCCGGGCAGGGGACCGGGACATGGATGCAGTCGTCAAGCGGGGCGGGAGGTTATATTTTTTCGTGCCCTGGAAGGGCCTGATGATGATCGGCACAACGTACCACCGCTTTGAACAAGCGCCTGACAGGGTCAGGGCGACCAGGGAGGACCTGCTGACGATACTTGAAGAGGCGAACAGCCTCTATCCTTCGCTGCGCCTGGAGTACGGCGATATCTGTTTTTTCCATTGCGGCCTGGTGCCCATGGCGGACAAGCAGGAGGATGAACCAGGTACGGTGCAACTGGCCAAGCATCCCCTGGTTATCGATCATGCCGACACGGGCGGCCCGGCCGGGCTCGTTTCCCTGTGCGGCATCAAATATACCACGGCGCCGACAATCGCCGGCAAAGTCCTGCGGCTGCTGGGCGGCGAAAAAAGTCCGCCGGCCGCCCGGAAAACAGCCGGGATAAGCCGGCCGCCAAGCCCCGGCCGGCCGGTCTCTTTGGCTGCGGAGCGGCTGGCCGCCCTGCATGACAGGTATGGGCATCGGGCGGTCCGCGTCGCCGAATATATCGGGGCCTCCCGCGATGGTGAGCGGTGGCTCTGCCGGCAACCGGATTTGCAGGCCGGTGAAGTTGTCTATTTTATCCGCGAAGAGATGGCGGAGACCCTCGCCGACGTGGTCCTGCGCCGATCCGGCCTGGGTGATGCGGGGTCGCCGGGCCGGGATGTCCTGCAGCGTATCGCCGAGGTGATGGCCGCAGAGTTATCCTGGGACACCACAAGAAAAGAACGCGAAGTCGCCGCAGTCGAAGGCCGCTACTACCCCCTGGTCCTCCCCGGTTGAATCGTAAACCGTCACAGGCACCCCATCTTCACGCGGTCACTCCCGCCCGCATAGAGGGACTATAGCGAACGGAAGCGACTACGTAAATCTGTGGTACCTGTGCGATTTACAGGTTGGATGTAAGGAATAGCGCAGAGTTTCACACCCTGTGACCAGTTGTGTTGAATCAAGTCAACCGGACCGGGACCGGCTGCCATGCTTCCCATGTTCATAATCGTCTTCTTCCGGAGCATAAATATCCCCCACCCGGGCATTCCCATTTTTGCATGAACCCCTATTCGTTCCAGGTGATCCGTTATTTTCGGAGTCTCCGAAAGAGCTTGACTAAACGAAAAGATTATACTACCTGAGAATAAAGTCCAAAAAACGGTTAAAATTATGAACTTAGGCCTACATGCCAAAAACTATTGCCGATCTGACCCCGTTCCTCGTCCCGAGGAACGGGGTTTTTTTGTTTATTGCCGGCCCGGCTGCCGATCGGAGTCCGAAAGCATAACCGGGGCGTTCGAGAACGGCGCATCTGCTGCGTTGACAACTCGTTGATATCGCACCAGCAGATCAACATCGTTGCCGCCTTGCATCTGCACCGTTCTCGAACACTCTCGGATAAAAGGTATAAATGCGGCAGGTGAGAATTGAAAAATAAGTTCCGTACCAGCGGGGGGCTCGGTATACGGCGAGGCGGATTGGGAGGGGGAAAGCCAGCCTGCACAACAGGTACACGGCGCTGAGGCTTACAGATCCAGGCCTTCAAGACCATTCTCCAGCATCGTAGTCGCCAAGTTGCGGCGCAGAATATGGCAGGTAACCCGTTTGTCAATACCGGCGGCGGGCTCGCTGGCTGCCAGCTTCACGGCCTTTTGCCGGCCCGATTCCAGGGCACGATGGCGACGTTTTTTCCATTTTACCCCTTTTAATATTACGATAGGTGGAAAAATAACCCGAGAAAGTAATAGGTGGAAAGTATTTTCCACTTTAGATATCTCAATATGAGAATAAGTGGAAAATCAGGGTATCTATTACTCTCAATATGATGGAAAGTTTCCACTTATTAATACTGATAGGATGGACCGCTTCGCGCTCCATCCTATCGGGCCGGGCTGTTCAAGCAACGCCATGGATAGATTCCGCGCTTCGCGCTCCACCTATCCATGGCGTTGGAGCCGACTGCGATTCTCGGTGTCTG
>BDTX01000018.1 GCA_002897615.1 bacterium BMS3Bbin14 | reverse complement strand
ATTTCTATTTTTAAATATAAGAAGTGCTCCCTGGATGTCAAGAGGGGATTCCCCTTCCTGCACAGCCAGCTGGCTCCTTCAGATTGACATATCCGTCCAGAAACAAGAATTTTTTCGAGATCAAAGCATGCAAAATTCTATCCCGAACGGATCTTCGATTCAAGTTCATGGTGTAATATAACCGCAACCGGTTTAATAAAAAATCACGGCCGAGGCTGATTCAGGACTAGAAAATAGTAAAAGCAGCAAAAACAGCTTCATATAATCTTTTTTCTCGCGTATACTTACACTTAATCGAGAATATTATTTAAAATTAAGTTTTTCTATAAAGTAAGCGCGCAGACAGGCACGCTAACGAGGTGAAGCTATGAATTACGGTGTTGTCAGTCAGGAACAACTTGAAAAAATGGATGAGATTCTGACTGAGAAGCTCATGAAAATCGGGGTTGACTGCGTCGTTATCATTGATATGGCCGGAAACATTATTACTGCAAAAGACACCGACAAAAACAAGTATGATATTTATTCTTTTGCCGCGCTTGCCGCCGGCAACTTTGCAACAGTTGATGCCATGGCCAAACTCGTTGGCGAGCAGGAGTTCTCCCTGCTCTTCCACAAGGGTACGGACTGCAGCATCCATTTCAGCAAAATTGACGATGAACTCCTGCTGATCAGCATGTTCGGCAAAGAAATCTCACTGGGATTTCTGCGACTCAATGTTGCCGAAGCTATTGAAGCGATCAGGAAACTCTGGGCGTAACTCAGCATATCTTCGCCAGGCGAAATGATATCTGACAGCTTGCGCAACACAGTGACCAGGAGAGTATCTTGAGCTTCATAAATTTAAAAGACAAAGTCATCCAGGTAAAAATTGTCTATTACGGCCCGGGGCGCGGCGGTAAAACGACAAATCTTGAATATATCAACCGCAGGTTCAGAAAACAGATCCAGTCGGAGATGGTCAGCCTGAAAACCCATGGCGACCGGACCCTGTTTTTCGATTTTCTCCCATTCGACATGGGACAGATCAAGGGTTTCGACTTAAAGATCCAGCTCTATACGGTTCCCGGCCAGATAAAATATAATGCGACCAGAAAACTTGTCCTCAGGGGGGTGGACGGTATCGTTTTCGTTGCAGATACCCAGCAACAGATGCGGGGGAAAAACATCGGCTCGTTAAATCAGCTGCACGAAAACCTCGTCGCTCTCAAAGAATCCATATTTCGTATTCCCCTGGTCATGCAATACAATAAGATTGATCTCCGCAAGCAGGGCATACCCGTTCTCCCTACCAATATACTGGAACATGACCTGAACAGTAAACTCAAGGTACCGTCGTTTGAGGCCATCGCTTTGACGGGCTACAATGTACCGGAGACACTAAAAAAAATAATATCTTCAACAGTTATGTCCATCCAAAGGAAACTTTCATAGAGGACGGGTATGGTGGAACGAGGCAAGGAAAATTCCATGAAGACTTACGAAAACAAAGTCGTCCCCCCCCTGAACGAGGTTGAGGACCTCACCCTATTTCTTAATGAAGACTTTGACACAGACGATGTTGATCTCTTCGAATTCACGAACGTGGCCGATTCCCCGTTACGTCAGCTCAAAACCATTGTCCTGTCCCTTGACTGGGAAATTACCGATGCCACCCTCGAGGGACTCTCGCAAGAAATCAAAAATCTTCAGGAACTGGAGATATTTCACAACGACCAGGTCTCGCAGATATACCTGCAGGGACTTGACAAGGTCGGCAGCTACATTCGCGCCGAGCAGGCATATGCCCATCCGAACGCCATGAAACTGCTCCTGACCCTGTATTATGATTTTGAAAAAATCATATCTTCGGCAGACATTACGGGACCGGAGATAACAGGCCTGCTTAAAGCTGACGTCAGGAAATTCAAAATTCTCCAGTATCAGATAGCCCAAACCGGCAAAAAAACAGCTCCCGAATCACCTGTCATTTCGGCACCCGGGTCGCCGGAAGTCACTGTCGACCAGCATGAGTCTCTCCAGAAACTTTATGCAGTCGTCCTCGAACTGGACTGGGAGGTGACCGATCAGGGGCTGCAGGATCTGTCCGAACAACTTGACAGCCTGCAAGAGCGCTTTGCCGAAGACCGCTACATGCTGGTCCTTATCAAGGGATTAAATGCTCTTCGTTTATATATCACCGACGAAAGGGCCGACGCCCACCCCGAGGCCTTTTCCCTGGTTCACTTCTTTTATGAAGGTCTAAGACTCCTGGCCGAAGATGAAGACCTTGATGCCGAGAAACGCCGGGCGATCCTTACTGACAGGGTCAACAGTCTGAACAACCTGAAACTGCTGGTCGTCAGCCGTGCCGAAGCCGTGGAGCCCGCGCAGGAAGCAGATTGGCGCCCTGAAAAAAATTTGACGGCAGAGGCCACGGCCCCGGCGGTTGAGACTGTTGTCGACGACGTTCTCGAAGAAGAACCCCAAGCGGGGGAAATTACTCCAGCCCTGGCCGACACCATGGAAGAGGGCACTGCCAACGTAGCAGAGGAGATAGAGGCCCGGGCAGCTGAAGTCCCGGAAGAACTTGAGGAGAAACTCGACTTCTTCTTTGGCGACGAGGACGAAACCCGGAAACCTGAGGCGGCAGGAGAGGCAAGGACGGGAGAGGAATTTATTGAAACCATAACCGAGAACGATTTCCTGCCCGAAGAAGAAAGTATAACTTTAGAAACCGCAGAAATCGCCCCGGCGCTGGCCGGTGCAACAGACGAAGGCGCCGGGGACGAGAAAGAAACCCTGGCCGAAGCCGATCAGCCCCCCGCAGAACTGAAAGACAATCTTGAGCTTTTCTTTGGCGAAGAAGAAGAGCCTTCCCAGCCGGCCCAGGCAACGGCGGCCGGGGCCGTTAACAGTTCAATGGAGACCATTACCGAGGAAGATTTCCTGACCGAAGAGGAAAGCATAACTCTGGAAACCGCTGACATCACTCCGGCGCTGGCCGATGCAACAGACGAAGGCGCCGGGGACGAGAAAGAAGCCCTGGCCGAGGCCGACCAGCAGCCCCCGGAGGAACTGAAAGAAAAACTCGAGTTTTTCTTTGGCGGTAATGACGAAACGTCGAAACCTGCGGCGGCGGTGGAAACCGGGGCCGAAGAGGATACGGCAGGTCCGGAAGAGACCGGGGAGATTGCAGCGGCCCTGACGCAATCGACGGATGACGAGTTCAAACCGAACGAGCGGGAAAGTGATACCGGGGCCGATAAACAGCCGTCCGAGGAGCTGGAAGACAACCTTGAGCTTTTCTTTGGCGAAGAGGATGCGGCAGAGCCGGAAGAACATCTCGAAACCATTGAGGATTACCAATCTTTGCTCGAGAGGATGCGGGTTGAATTCGCTGAGCGGGAAAATGCTCTCAAACAGGAAATCGAGTCACTGCGCCAAATGATCCAGTCCCAGTAACCCCCGGAACCGTCAAGGACGAGTTCCAGTCCCCCTGCCGGGAGGAAAAAATTTCTCCGGCGTTTGCCCCCGGGCCTCCAGAAAGCACCGATCTCCCGAATCCGGCATTATCCCGGCTGTTCCGTCACCCACCATCATCTCCTGCTACTGTTTGCGCGGATCAAAGGCCTGGCGGAGTCCTTCGCCGATAAAAATCAACAAGACCAGAGTACCGACCAAAACGGCGAAGGTGGACAATGACAGCCACCAGGCATCAATATTGGCCTTGCCCTCGGCCAGCAACTCCCCGAGACTCGGGGTGGAAGGCGGGACGCCCAGGCCAAGAAAATCAAGGCTGGTCAAGGCCAGGATCGCCCCTGACATCCGAAACGGCAGGAAGGTGATCACCGGGGTCATGCCGTTGGGCAGCAGGTGCCGGTACATAATGGTCAGGTTTCCCACCCCCAGGGCCTTGGCGGCCTTCACATATTCCATGTTGCGCCCTCTCAGGAATTCAGCCCGCACATAATCCGACAGCCCCATCCAGCCGAACATGGAAAGCAGGATCAGGAGAAGCAGGATGCTGGGTTTAAAAATCGAGGCAAAAATGATCAACAGGTAAAGTTCGGGCATAGCGCTCCATACCTCGATAAAACGCTGGCAGAAAAGATCCGTCCTGCCGCCGAAATATCCCTGCACCGCGCCGGCGACGATCCCCAGCAGAGTACCGACTATGGTCAGCGCGAAGCCGAAAAGGACGGAAAGCCGGAAACCATAGATAAGGCGCGCCAGAACGTCCCGGCCCCGGTCGTCGGTACCGAGGTAATTATCATGGCTCGGCGGTGACGGGACCGGGCGGTCAAGCGACAGGTTAATGGAGTTGTAACTGTGCGGGTTGAGAGGGAAAAAAACATGATTACCGTTTGTCGTCAGCTTGTGCAGAATAAAAGGGTCGCGATAGTCAGTCTCGGTTGAAAAATATCCGCCGAAAACTGTTTCCGGATAGACCTTGAAAATGGGAAAATAGTCTTTCCCGTTATACTGCACCAGCAAGGGTTTATCATTGCTCAGCACCTCGGCGAAAAGGCTGGTGCTAAAAATGATGACAAAAATAATCAGGCTGTAATAACCTCTCCTGTTTTGACAGAAACTATGCCACCGCCGCCTGGTCAGGCTGTTTTTTCTTTGCTCTCCGGCCATGGTCTTTTTTACTGGATACGCTCAAAACTGATTCGGGGATCGACCATGACATAACTGAGATCGGAGAGGAGCCTGGAGATCAGGCCGATGATGGTAAAAAAATAGAGTGTTCCCAGGACCACGGGGTAATCGCGGTTCATCACTGACTGGTAGGCCAGGAGCCCCATACCGTCGAGAGAGAATATCGTTTCAATCAACAGGCTGCCGGTAAAAAAAGCGGTGATAAAGGAACCGGGGAACCCGGTAATGATGGGAATGATGGCATTCCGGAACACGTGGTTATACAACACCTGCTTTTCAGACAACCCCTTGGCCCTGGCCGTTATCACATACTGTTTGCGGATCTCCTCCAGGAAGCTGTTTTTGGTGAGCAGGGTCATGACCGCCAGACTGCTGACCGTACTCGCGGTCACCGGCAAAACCATGTGCCAGAGATAATCCAGGATCTTGGCCATCAGGCCGAGCTGATGCCAGTTATCCGAAACCAGCCCCCTGAGGGGAAAAATACTCCAGAAACTGCCGCCGCCGAAAAGGACAATCAAGACAATACCGAGGACGAAGCCCGGAATGGCATAGCCGACCATGATGATGGAACTGGTGACGACGTCAAAGCGGCTGCCGTCCCTGACCGCCTTGGCAATTCCCAGGGGAATACAGGTCAGATAGACGATAAAAAATGACCAGAGGCCCAGGGACATGGAAACCGGAAGCTTGGAAATGACGAGGCTGACGACACTTTGATGGTGGTAATAGCTTTCACCAAAATCAAACACCAGGTATTTGCCCATCATGGAAACAAAACGCTTCAGGGGCGGCTGGTCAAAACCATAAAGTTTCCGCAACTGCGCCAGGCGCTCCTGGTCCAGGCCGGTGTTTCCCTGGTAAATAGCGCCGGTTGTCCCCGATACCGCCTCCCCCCCGACGCCATGCCCCTCGATCTGGGCCATCATCCTTTCGACCGGGCCGCCGGGGACAAACTGGGTGATCATAAAGGTGATAAACATAACCCCGAACAGGGTGGGAATCATCAACAGAAATCTTTTTAAAATATAGATGCTCAACTTATCTCCACCGCCAATGTGCTGCCGCGCCGAGGACTACCGGGGGCTTGACGCAGCCGGCGGTCAACGAATCTTAATCTCGCCAATCAAGTCCTGCTCCTGCCGGAGCATGGCCTCCCGCCGTTCCTGTTCCAGGCGACGAATATGTTCTTTCTCCTCGCGCTGCAACTGTTCGGCGGTTACCACCGTTTGCTTTCCGCCACCCGGTGCCTGGTTGCCGGTGCCTTTAGCCGGCGGTTTGACCTTTGGTTCGGCCTGTTGATGCATTCTCTTGAAAAAAGAGAGAATACCTTCCCGAACAGGAGTAACCGCAACCAGTTCCCAGCCCGACTGCCCCTGCTCGTTCAGCGTTGTTTCCAGCTCTTCATCGTCAATGTACTTGTCACCGAGAAGACTGTCTTTCTGAAACTCAAACAATATGGTTCGATACTGCCAGTGCACATTCATCCTCCATTCTTTAGCGGCTGAACAAGCATATCGTCCTTAAACCTGCCTTGGAAAATCCGGCCGTCAGGGAAAGTCAGCTTACCGTCGCCGTTTCTCCGGCCGGCCTTAAAGCCTCCTTCATAGACGGAACCATCCGGCGAGAGAAGAGTCCCGACGCCATCCGGCAGGTCGTTACGAAACGATCCCTTATACTGTTTACCATCTTTATAGGTCAACGTTCCCCGGCCGTCAAAAACACCGTTTCTGAATTCCCCCTGATAGGTACTGCCGTCTGGGAAGATGTACTCACCGGTCCCGGAGAATTCTCCATCTTTGAATTCGCCCCGGTATGCCGCGCCATCAGGATAGGTGTATTCGCCCTGACCACTTTGCCGGCCATTTTCAAAAAAACCGACATATTTGCGGCCATCCGCGAAACGCCTCGTACCCTTGCCGGCCATCAGGCCGTTTTCGAAGTTCCCGTCATACGTACTGCCATCCGGCAGACTTAATTGTGCCGTTCCTGAAAATTTTTCCTGTTTCGTCGTATCAGTGTAGGCAACACCATCTGCGAAAAAAAGCCCGACTGTTTTCGTCTTAACGGTATCCTGTCCGGCCGTAAGGCCGACAGCAAGACCCCCGGACCGGGCGACATCCGCCGGGGCAGGAGGAACCGGTTTCCCGTCGTGGAACCGGCCGGTAAAACTGGAACCATCGGCATAAACAAGCCGGCCCTGCCCGTCAATGACATTATCGCGGAAATCACCGGTGTATTCACGACCATCCGGATACGACAAGGTGCCATGGCCGTTAAAGCGTCCCAGGTTGAAATCGCCGGTGTAGCGAAGGCCATCGGCCCTGACCAGGGTCCCCTTCCCGTCAATCACGCCGTTACGGAACGAACCTGAATATTTCCGCCCATCCGGGCTTTCCAGCTGCCCCTGACCGGAAAACCTGCCCCGCACAAACTGGCCGGAATACTTTATGCCATTCGGATAAACCAGCGTTCCCCGGCCCCAGAGAAAACCGTTTCTAAACTCACCCGCATAGACACGGCCATCCGCACTCTTGAGCCTGCCCACACCATTACGGCAGTCACCTTTAAGGCAGGCGGCCTGCACACTCACCGGCAAAAGGACCAAAACCGCAAGATACAAAATTATTCTTCCCACTCGGCATACCTCTTCTTCCGTTAAGGGAGTGCGCACAAACAAATCCCTGGAATTCGCGGCCTGATTGAGGTCAGTCTGAACCGATCGCCTTCGCCCGGTCCGGACCGTCAACACCGGACAGGAGCGGCAGTGAATCAACCCTGATCGCGTACCAGGTAAACAGTTCACCAGGGGCGGCAACTTCGAGGGAGTCCCGGCCCGTACTGTATCATATCTTATAGCCGTTTTTGGCAACAGATTCCAGAACGATTACCAAGTCGGCCGGCTTCCCGCCGCCATCATATCATCCGGGCCGTCTTGTTTCAAACAATCAACGGCAATCAATGCTCACGGATTCAGGTTGCATTTATGACAGCGGGAAGGGATGGATGCGGAGCGAGACGGAGATTCCGGCTCCGGAAAGCAAGCGGCCGGGGCAGGACGGCCTTCCGGCTCTGCCCTCGGACCTGAGTTGTCGTGACAGAATCCTGAATCCGTGACGGCTGAGGTGACATTCCAGGCAACACATGGAATTTATTGCATTATTGCCGAAAAAATGACTTTTATGGTCTTCACCGCGCCGCCCTGCGGGGCGCCCGATAACGGCACATCTGCTGCGTTGGCAACAAAGTTGATATCACACCAGGATAATCAACATCGTTGCCGCCTTGCATCTGCACCGTTCTCGAACGCTCACGGATTCAGGAGAATAACTACAGGAGATGTCGAATACGTGATTTGAAATCTTCGGCCAGTTTCGGATCTTCAATCTCCCTGATCAGCATGGTGACCAACTCGGGAAGGCGGCCGGGTGACGAGGGGCCGTTTTGACGCCATTTATCAAGGTAGCCCCCCATAACCATGCTGGAGAGGGGGCCAATGGCAGCGGTAAGAGCATGCTCAATCTCCTCCAAGAGTAGCGTCATGGCCTCGGCACCGCTTCTCTCATCGTCCGGAACCAGCGGGCGCAGGCAAGCAATGTCTTCTTTCTTGGCAATCGTCATCGCGGGAGTTGGTGACGGAGGAAATTTTTCAAAGAGCTCATCGCGCATATCGTCGGCAAGCATGGCTACGGTCGTGGCGACCAGAGAACAGTTGGCATCCGCATCGCAAATTGTCAACAGAATAACTCCCGTGTCAAGGTTCATGCCAATGACGGCATACCTGTCAAATCGGAAATGGACCGACTTTATATCCAACTTATTCATCCTGCCCATCTGCAGGAGACGAACAAAATGCATACAGACCGACTCGGTCACATCTTTCGGCAATTCAGTCTGGAGATCGGTACACAGTACGCCGGCGGTCTTATCAAATATACACGACCCTGTCACTCCGGGAATAACCGATATTTCACCAAGTAGTTTTCTCATAACCACCATGAAATCCTAGGAACATGCCAAGACGGGACAAAGCTGATTCTCGATATCGCTGACGGATGAATATTCGTCAAGCAACAGTCCGATTATCATGCCCGCCCCCGGCATGATCAAAAGTGATTCTCCATTATCGAGAACTAAATGGATACGGTTGGGACCTTTTACCTTCAGTCGATTCCGCATCTGAATACCACTTACGATACAGTAGGTTATGAAATCAGCAAGCTTCAGTTGCCTGGATGACTGGGTAACGACCTTGCCATGACGGTCCAGGATAAAGTAATGATGAACCCCGGTGGCGGAAAGAATGGTCTGCACCAGGCGTTCCACTGCCGGGTCATCATAGAAACCGTCTACGGCCGCACACCTTTTTCGTGGCTGCGTCGCCGTTTCCACCGGGTCTTCTTGACTCTCATCATGTACCTTGGCGGCAGCCAAAAGAATATGCGCCAGAGGCAGATTGATGCGATGCATCCGATCTTCTTCCGCCCTTGCAACACTGAATGAGGGACTGGGCCAGGATAAAATGGCGGACGCAGCTTCCTGCCCGCTCTCGCCGCTCGAGCGGGCATCGACAAGAACACCTTCTTCAAAATAAAACCGGCCTTCCTGATCCCCGGAAGAGACAATAAGCGTACAGCTTTTTCTTTCCTGCTCCAGCAGTTGCAGAAATGAAGCAAGAGAGACGCCCTCGATCCGCCCCCCATCATGTGCTCGGTTACTTTGGTCCATGACCATGGTATTTTAGAAATAAAATTTGCGGAGGCAGTGCGGTTTCGTTTGTCCGGCAGAATACCGCCAAAATATTCATCCATGCCACCTTTATGGCATGTTACCACTATTTAATGTACCTTTGCGAGTTCATTCTCTGAAATCTTTCAATTTCAGCATGTTACGTTTTTAACTTTTTTACGACCGATCCAGTTTCTGCTGCTGGAGACCGAGCTGAGAAAAGGTCCTTGAGACAGAATTAAAATCTATTCTTATTCTATCTATAACATCCGGCACTCCCATAAGGAGCAATTCGTCTCCTTTCTGCAAATCTATTCCACATTGCGGATATATCCAGCTGCCGTCACGGAACATCGCCATTACCTCGGCATCCTTATATTTCATATAGAATAATTCACATTTGCTGTCATCGTCAAATTTCGGATAATTATTTTTTAATGACCCGAAAAAAATTTGCTTGCCGTTTGGAATATCTATAGGGATACTCGATTCTAAAAGGCTCAACAGGTCAGCCCTGTTGATTCTCTTTGGATTCAAAGATAATTTCGGGGTGTAAAATGAAAGTATATTCCTTAATTCATCGATTTGATGCACCGGGGAGAATGAGCGGTCCGGGACCTGCGCCTCATACAGACTTTTGTATTTCAAGTTGAACATACTCACCAGGGAAATCTGCAAAAGATACGCCAACAGGACGGTTAAGGCGGCAGGAGCTAACAATCTGTATCCACCGGTCATCTCGGTAACCATTATGACGGTTGCTATCGGCACCCTGGCAGAGGCCCCAAATACGGCGGCCATACCGATCATGGCGAAGATAGCCGTGGATTGATGAAATAATAATGCTAAAAAACTCCCTAAAAAAGCACCCAGGAATAAACTCGGGGCAAAAACGCCCCCGGAACCTCCGGAAGAGACGGTAAAGGAAAACGCAAACATCTTGGCAACGATAATTGCCGGCAAAAGCCATATAACTATCTGGCCGTCCATAGCCTTTTGTATCCAGTCATAGCCGCCGCCCAAAACCTGGGGAAAGGCAATTGCGATCAAGCCGACACCTAATGCGCCTATTGCGGGCTTGAAATGCGGGGCGATGGGGAGACTATGAAAAAGATCCCTTATACCATAAAAGACATTGGGGAGGATAACGCCGATGACCCCGCTGACTGCACCCAGAATCAGCAAGTAAAACATTGTTTCGGGGTCGGTAACAAGCAAATTTTGCGGTACTGTAAACAGGGGTTGCCAACCGACAAAAAAACCACTTACCATATAGGCGACAACCGAACCCAACAAGGTATAAACCAAGGCGCTGGCCTCAAACTCCATCTCGCCGTAGAGCACCTCAACTGCAAAAATGGCCGTGCCGATAGGAGATTTAAAAATCGCCGACAACCCTGCCGCCATACCGACCAGTACCAGTAATCTTCTCTCCCGGTTTGAACTTTTTTTGATGGTTGCATATATGGAGCCTATCCCCGCACTGAATAAAGCCGTCGGGCCTTCCCGGCCCGCCGCCCCGCCGGTTCCTATAGTCAAGGCGGAGGCGATAATTTTTAACGGCGTAACACAGGCACGTATCAGGCCCCCTGTCCGATGGAAGGCCCGGACCGCCGTATCCGTCCCATGCCCCTCGGCCTCAGGAGCAAAGGTATAAACCAATATCCCGGAGATTAAACCGCCAAAGACAATTACGGCGATTACCATGAAATGGCGGTTATGCACCACCGTCTGGATTAATGAGCCTCCGATACCCGGCAGTCCCGGAGCACCGGTTCCGGCTGTCAATAATGCGGAATAATGCTCAACCAAATTGAGAAAAAACATAAATACCTGCGCGCCGAATGCGCCGACGACACCTAACAAGATAGAATCCAACAACAATATTCTATTGTTCTTCTCATTCATAATGTCTATACCTTCGCCGCAACAACGGCAAGCCTTGGGGCTGCGAGCAAACAAGCTCGCAGAATCGACGCCGGGCCTTGGGGTGGATTTTGTTTAATCGATTGAGAGAACATTAAGCAAACCAGGCTATTTAGTCAGCATGAACTTTACGGGGATACTCAAAAAAAGCCTGGGCTCCCTGGCTCTTCATGACGTCACGCCATGATCTGACAGCAAAATCCAGGGCGACGACGCCGCAGGTCGGGATATTGTCAATGCCGAGTCCCCCCAGTTTATTGGCCAGGACCGTAATCTCTGAATTATGGCCAACCATGATGACCTGCTCAACATTGTTGTCAAAAGCGCGAACAGTTGCCAGCAGGATGTCCGGGGATGCCTCGTATATCTCGTTGATAACGATGATCATCTTACGTGAAAATCCCAGGGCGCCGGCCAGGTACCGGGCGGTCTTGTAGGCCCTGCGGGCCGGGCTGGACACAACCGCATCCGGCTTCACACCAAGCATTGCCAGCCTGGCCCCCATAAGCGGGGCATCACGCCTGCCCCGCTTATTGAGCGGCCGGTCGATATCGGCAAGGGTGATATCACTCCAGCTCGACTTGGCGTGCCGACACAAAAGAAGACTCTTCATCCGCAGGCTCTCACCGGCCGGTCCGCATACCCGGTTGGTTACCTTCATCCTGAATCCGTGACGGCTTGAGGTGATATTTCATGCAATATATGGAATTTGTTGCATTATTGCTGAATAAAATCATTTTATGGTCTTCACCGCGCCGCCCTGCGGTCCGCCCGATAACGGCGCAGCTGCTGCGTTGGCAACTTGTTGATATCGCACCGGGATAATCAACCTCGTTGCCGCCTTGCATCTGCACCGTTCTTGAACGCTCACGGATTCAGGTTCATCCCCGATCAAGGTGCTTCTCTATCTCCGTCCACAGCTCGCCATAGGCGGTCGCGGCCAGGGACCGGGGAAAAGCGGCGGTTACCGGCTGCCGGTAAAGGCCCATCTTTTCGATATCCGCCAGGAAGGGAATGACCTTGGGCAGAACGCCCGGCTTTTTAATCAGGAGTCGCATCATCTCCCAGTGCATTTTTTTCCGTTTTTCAACCATGGAAAAAAAGATGAGGACCTTGGACCGTTTCTGACCGATTTCATCCAGAAAACGAAAAAGCTGCCGCAGGGCCAGATGGGAAAGGGTGGTCGGAATAAGAGGAACAAGAATATGATCGGCAGCGTGAAAGATGTTTTCCGACAACAGGGTAATATTGGGCGGACAATCAAGAAAAATGTGATCATACTCCTGCCGCAGGGGCTTGAGCACCTTGCCGATCCTGTGCCGGGACTTTTTCAGGTCATCCAGGGCAATATCCATATTGCGAAAGGAAAAATCAGCCGGCAACAGATCAAGCCCGGGATAATCGGTACCGCGGATATTGCCGTCAACCGCCTTGCCGCCTTTGAGCAGTTTGCTGACATTGAACTTTTTGGCCGGCCGGACCCGGAAATAAAAAGTGGACGAACCCTGGGGGTCGAGGTCGCAAAGCAGGGTTTTGTCCCCCCCGCCTGCCGACAGGTAGGACAAATTAACGGCGGTTGCCGTCTTGCCGACTCCCCCTTTGATATTGTACACCGCTATGACGCTCATATTATCCTCGTCCCGGCCTTTTCCGGCCCTTACTACCGGCTCGGGTCTCCTGTCAGGCACCCGGTCGGCGCTTGACAGGACCCGAGGTTGTTTTGTTCAGCCAAACAGTTTCTTGTATAACCCGGTATTCTCTGACCGGGCAAATCGTCTGAATTTCGAAAAAAAAGCCTCCCGGACCTGCTGCTGCTCATGATGGAGGCTGGTCAGCAGGCCGCCGATGGCGGAGGCCAGTTGCTGGTTCCTTCCGGAACCGGGCCGCAGCCGGGCAAGGTACTGGTGCAACATTTCCTGTTGCACCGACAAATCGTTGAAGGCGCCGAGATTATTCTGCAGTTTCTTTAATTGATTAATAACGGTTCGAATATCAGCCGGCGGAAACAGTGACGCAAAAAACTCCAGGCTGTAACGCAACTTCTTGCAATGTATCCTCAGGCGATGCATCTTTTTATCAGAGGACGACGGCTTGATCGCCCTGCCGTCATTCAGGATTCGCCGGTAGCTGCGAAGAATGATCTTTCCGGCCAGGTCTTTTATCGGCAGTTCCGAATTTTCCGAGGCCTCGCCGCCATCATCACTGTCCAGATAGTCATGCCAGCGGCTGATCATTTCCCGGTATTCGGGCGAGCGCAGGCTGCGCACCAGCTCCTTCTGCGCAATCTCCCGGCGGGACCGGATATCGGCGAAAAATGCCTCTACCCCTCCCCGCAGACTGGCCGGCAGGCGCGATTTGTAGTCTTTTTCATAGAGAAGATACACGTCCAGATCGCGAGCCGCCCCGGTCACTCTACCCAGTTCGGCAAACTCTTTTTTGAACGTCTCGGTGATCTCCGGCGGCAGTACGCGTTTGATCAGGGCAAGCCCGGAGCGGGTGCGGCGCAGAGCAACCCGGAAATCATGCAGGAACTCGCTGTCAAGATCATCGATAATGCCGGGCGTATTTCGCTGCATGGCCTCAAGCAGCCGGCGGAAAATAGCCAGGGTCGCCTGCCGGGCGGACATCTCCGGCTTCAGGGTAATTGAAAACTCTGAGCTGTAATCAAGGGGACAACGGCCGGTGAGGCGGACACCTTCTTCCAGGGCGTAGAAGGGCGAGACAGAATCAACTATTCCATGCCGGCGGATGGACTTGCTTACGGCCTTGAAATCTTTATCATAGCCGCGGATTCCCCGCAGCTTGACCGTCCGAAAAACAACATCGGCCTTGCGCATCCTCTGTTCATGGAAAAAAAGGAAGGCAACAACCTTCTCGTCCTGATTAAGGAAACGGATGAGGACTCCGGACGAGTCAAGCGTGACCAGGGGCAGGAGTCTCCGCACGCCCAGTATCGGCTCCAGGACTGTTCGCAGCCGGCCGGGGGGAAAATCCGAGGAAAAACTGCAGCCAACCAGGCCGTTACCCTGAAGGGAGACGATCTCCTCACCCGAAGGCCGGCGCAGCAAGTACCATGAATCTTTATTCTGCCGCAGAAGCACCTTCCGACGACGGTAGAGACGCCAGTCAAAGGTATCAAACCAGGTAATGGTGACCGCCGGCTGCGGTTCGATCTCTATAGTGAAATCCTGACCGATATCGTCGACAATGGCATTCATTGCCGCCGATTCCGGCAGAAGCCATATCTTTTCTTTAGGCTCCGGTATCATTTTATTCGGGCCTACGAGCGGTAGTCAGCATTGATCCGGATATAATCCAGGGAAAGATCACAGGTATAGACCTCGGCCGTTTCCAGGCCGTCATTGAGGTCAACCGTGACCGTGAAACGATCTTTCCTGAGTATGGCGGAACACTTCTCCTCCGCCCGGGGACCGAGACCGACGCCGTTTTCCACCATCTGGATTTCATCAAAAAACAGAGAGACCCGGTCTGGATCAAACCGGCAGTCCGACCTGCCCAGCGCGGCAACAATCCGGCCCCAGTTGGCATCTTCGCCAAAGAATGCGGTCTTCACCAGGGAGGAGTTGGCAATGGTCTGGGCAGCGTTCATGGCCCCGTCCTCATCCCGGGCGCCGGTTATCCTGATCGTCACCAACTTGGTGGCCCCTTCGCCATCGGCGACGATCTTCAGGGCCAGGTCCTTGAAGATATCCACCATGGCGGCCGCAAAGATCTCGCGGCCCTTGGCATTATCTTCATCAATCCACTGGTTGCCGGCAACACCATTGGCCAGGGCCAGAACCATATCATTGGTACTGGTATCGCCGTCAACCGTGATCCGGTTAAAGGATTGCTCCACCCCGGTCTTGACAATGGCGAGCAGTTCCGGAAACGCAATCTGGGCGTCGGTAAGGACAAAACAAAGCATGGTCGCCATATCCGGCATAATCATGCCCGAGCCCTTGGCAATCCCGAGAATAGACACCTCCGTGCCGTCAATCTCAAGCCGCCGGAACGACATCTTCGGCACCGTGTCCGTGGTCATGATTGCCCGGGCGACATCATCAAAACCATCGCTGGCCAGGCCTTTGACCAGCGCCGGCATGACCCGTTCAAAGCACTTGATATCCAAGGGCACGCCGATAACGCCGGTGGAGGCGAGCTGTACCATTTCCTCCGCAATTCCCAACTGTTTGGCCGCCAGCGACCCGGCGGCAAGCGCCGCCTCCATCCCCTGCCTGCCGGCACAGGCGTTGGCATTGCCGCTGTTGACCAGAATAGCCTGGGCCCGGCCCTGCAGCAGGCGCTCCATATCCAGGAGCACCGGCGCGGCCTTCACCCGGTTGGTGGTAAAAACACCGGCCGCCACGGCCGGAACCTCCGAATAAATAAGCCCCAGATCAAGCCGGTCTTTTTCGCGAATAGCCGCCTTGACCGCGGCGGATGTAAACCCCTTGATCTTCATAAAAAACTCTTGCTAAAATTTTCCAGGGGCCGGGAAAAACAGTAGACCGCCTCCTCACCCGGTGACAATGTCAGTCACAGGTTCACTCTAACAGAAAATAAAAAAAAAGAAAAACACTGAATAATAAGGACCGGCGAACAATTTCCCTTGACCTGCCGATTCAATTCAGGGAAAGTTGTCCATATTTTTTTTCCATAACCTCTTGAGCCGCATGAACAACTTTTACTGGATATTCACTTCATCCATTTTCCTCGCCGACCTGGCCATTCGAATGGGCCTGGCCCTGCGGGTCATCATGCGAAAGCGGGCCGCCAGCGTTACCCTGGCCTGGCTGGTCGTGATTCTGTTCCTGCCGCTGGTCGGGGCCATTATCTATCTTCTGTTCGGCGAGAACCGACTGGGCGAAAAACGGGCCGAACGGGTCGCCTCCGATCTGCACATATTCACCCGTTGGGCGAAACATTTGAAACAGCGCCCGGCCATCGACTGGAACCAGCTTAACCCTGAATGCCGGCCGATCCACCGCCAGGCCAATACCGTCATCGGCCTGCCCGCCATGGGCGGCAACAAACTGACTCTTATAGAAAAAACCGGGGATTTTCTGCGCAGCCTGGTCATTGATATCGACCAGGCCCGCTCCACCTGCTTCCTCGAATTTTACATCTGGAATGAAGGCGGCCTGGCCGACGAGGTGGCCGAGGCCCTGATACGCGCGGCCCGGCGGGGGATTACCTGTCGCATACTGCTCGATTCGATCGGCAGCAAACTTTTTCTGCGAGGCGAACGCGCGGCCGGGATGCGGGCCAAGGGGATCGAGATCGTCGAGGCCCTGCCGGCCGGTATCATCCGGGCGTTCTTTGTTCGTATCGACCTGCGGAACCATCGTAAAATCGTCGTCATTGACGGCCGTATCGCCTATACCGGCAGCCAGAACCTGGTCGACCCGCGCTTCTTTAAACAGAACGAAAATGTCGGCCGCTGGATCGATACCATGGTCCGGGTAGAAGGGCCGGTCGTGGAGGCGATGACGGCCACCTTTTTATCCGACTGGACGATAGAGAGTCATGCCAGCGTCCACGACCTGATCGACCTGGCCGATATCCATCCGGTGGAAAAAATCGGCGAGGCGCCGGTGCAACTTGTCCCGTCAGGACCGGGTTTCGCCGAAGAGGCCATTCACAACCTGCTTCTGACCACCATTTATGCCGCGCGCCGGGAACTGATCCTGACCACCCCCTACTTTGTTCCCGATAACGCCATCCTGGCCGCCTTGAAATCAGCCGCCGACCGTGGTGTCGAGGTCACTATTATCGTCCCGGAAAAAAACGATTCCAAACTCGTTCACTATGCCAGCAATGCCCTGTATGAACGACTGGCCATGGCCGGCGTGCGGATCATGCTCTTTACCGAGGGGCTGCTCCACGCCAAAACCATCACGGTGGACAATGACTTCAGCCTGATTGGTTCCGTGAATCTTGATATGCGCAGTTTCTGGCTCAACTTTGAGTTGACCCTCTTTGTCTACAACAAGGAATTCACCGCCGAACTCAGAAAAATCCAGCAGGAATACCTGCAGGGCACCTATCAACTGGACACGGAACGGCTTAAACAACGCAGTTTTTTTGATCGTTTCAAGGAGAACAGTGCTCTGGTGGTCGGCCCCCTGCTCTAACCCCTAAGAGCTCACCCGCACCCCATCTTCGCACGATCAGGGATCACGGCATAGAGGGACTATAGCTGCTCACCCTGCTTGCACGAATATGGGGCACGGGTGAGCTCTTAGTGAATTCAGTTGATATAATTGGATCAACCCGCATACTTGAATCAACACGCACCCCGTCTGCGCACGATCAGGGATCACGGCATAGAGGGACTATAGCTGCTCACCCTGCTTGCACGAATATGGGGCACGGGTGAGCTCTTAGTGAATTCAGTTGATATAATTGGATCAACCCGCATACTTGAATCAACACGCACCCCGTCTGCGCACGATCAGGGATCACGGCATAGAGGGACTATAGCTGCTCACCCTGCTTGCACGAATATGGGGCACGGGTGAGCTCTTAGTGAATTCAGTTGATATAATTGGATCAACCCGCATACTTGAATCAACACGCACCCCGTCTGCGCACGATCAGGGATCACGGCATAGAGGGACTATAGCTGCTCACCCTGCTTGCACGAATATGGGGCACGGGTGAGCTCTTAGTGAATTCAGTTGATATAATTGGATCAACCCGCATACTTGAATCAACACGGACCCCGGCAAATGAAAATTCTTTTGCTCAGCGATATCCACGGCAACGCTCCGGCCCTCGAAGCCGTGGCAGCGCAAACCGCCGGCACGGCCTTTGACCTGATCTGCAACTGCGGCGACTCCACGGTCTATGCCCCGTTTCCCAACGAGACTCTTGACTGGCTGCGCCGTCATCATGCGCTTTCCATCCTCGGCAACACTGATATCAAGGTGCTGAAGCTGCTGCGGGGGAAAACCTTTAAAAAACCACATGCTGAGGGAAAACGAATCATGTACACCTGGACGGCAGACCACCTGACGCCCGCCAACAAAAAATTCCTCCAGGAATTTAAAAAAACCATGAAACTTGAGGTGGCCGGTCACCTCCTCGGCCTGTTTCACGGCAGCCCGGCCCACCATAACGAATTTCTCTTTCAGGAAACGCCGGGGGACCGCTTTCGCGAACTGGCCGAAAAAAGCGACTGCGACATCGTCATCTCCGGCCATTCCCACTCGCCGTACCACAAAAAAATCGACCACGTCCATTTCATCAACCCCGGCTCTGTCGGCCGGATGTTCGACGGATGTCCCGATGGCTCATACGCCGTTCTGGAGTTGACTGGGGCCGGGATAAAAGTCGAACATTTTCGCTGTCCCTATGATATCGAGAGGGTCATATCGGCCTTAAAGAAAAACCGGCTGCCCCCTATCTACGAAAAGATGTACCGGCTGGGCAGGAAGCTGAACTAGTGCCTGGGCCCCTGCGACGGAACCGGCGGGGACAGTTGTCGACAATCGTTTCCTTGCGATAAACTCGTAAATATTATATATTTGGTGTTTCGTATTTTTGCAAAATCCTGAATCCGTAAGCGTTCAAGAATGTTGCAGATGCAAGGCGGCAACGATGTTGATTATCCTGCTGTAATATCAACTTTTTGCCAACGCAGCAGATGCACCGTTATCAGGCGCCCCGCAGGGAGGCTCGGCGCAGACCGTGGAATGCGCTCATTCGACAATAATACAATAAATTCCACATATTACATAGAACATCACCTCAAGCCGTCACGAATTCAGAATATATTCATCATGGAGATTGACATGGCAGCGAAAGCCAGGCAGGAAAAAAATATAAAATCGAGCAAAGAACAGGAAGCAGTGCCTCCCCCCACGCGCATGTCTACCGTCATCAAGGAGGCCCTGGATCGAATCTATCAAAATATTGATACCCTCGGAGCATCTTCGGAACACTGGAAAAAAATCCGTAAGGTCCTGAGTGACGAAGACAAGGACAAAATCCTCGAAACCGCCTTCGAGCACTACTACAATGCCGAGGAGATGAAACCCTTTCAGGCGGAACTCATCAAGCTGCAACGTCACCTGGAACGAACCGGCAAAAAAATAATTATCCTCTTTGACGGCCGGGATGCCTCGGGCAAGGGCGGCACCATCCGCCGGATAACCCGGTATATGAATGAAAAGCATTACCGGGTCGTGGCCATGGGCAAGCCCAGTGAGAGCCAGCGCACCGAATTACATATGAAACGCTATATCGAGCAGTTTCCCCGGTCCGGCGAAATTGTCCTCTTTGACCGTTCCTGGTACAACCGCGCCCTGGTTGAACCGGTCATGGGCTTCTGCACCCAGGAGCAGTACAAACGCTTCATGAAAAAAGTGGCCAGTTATGAACGTAACTTTATCGATGACAAAAAAACCTTTCTCCTGAAGCTCTATTTTTCGGTTTCCAAGGAAGAACAGGCCAAACGTTTTGAACGGCGAAAAAACGATCCGCTGCGGCAGTGGAAACTCAGCGAGGTCGACCTGCAGGCCCAGGATCTATGGGATGATTTCACAAAAATGAAATACCGGCTGCTGAAAAAAACGCATACCAATGACTCCAAGTGGTTCGTCGTCAAATCCGACGACAAACATCAGGCCCGGCTGCAAACCATGAAGTTGATCCTCAGTGCCATCAAGTACATCGGTCGCCGCCGGACCCTTGACTTCACACCAGACCCGAAAATCATTATTCCCGGCAACAAGGAGCTGGAAATCATGAATAAAGAACGTAAGACATACGGAAAGTTTATTTCCTGATCGGATTCCGCAGTCTTAAACACCAACCATGGGGACAAGACATGACGGACAAGAAAAAAAAGAAAAACTCCCTGGCCGAATTCAGGCTTCTCGAAGGGACCGCCTACAAATTCAGAGACAAGGAAAAGGGGGGAAACCGGGTCCCCATCTGGATCAAACAGTCACAGCTTGAATACGAGATTGAGCTGAAAACGCTGCAGATCGAACTTATGAAACTGCAGAAGCACATGAAGGCTACGGGCATGCGAATCCTGCTCATCTTCGAGGGACGGGACGCCGCCGGCAAGGGGGGGACCATTCAGCGGATCACCACCTTTCTTAATCCCCGGGGCGCCAGGGTCACGGCCCTGAACAAACCCAGTGACACCGAGACCAGCCAATGGTATTTTCAGCGTTACGTTCCCCACCTGCCGGCGGCCGGCGAGCTGGTCCTCTTTGACCGCTCCTGGTATAACCGGGCCATGGTCGAGCCGGTCATGGGGTACTGCACCGACGAGCAGAACAAACGTTTTCTCAAGGACGTGCCGCTCTTTGAAAAACTCCTGGTCAAGGACGGCATCAAACTGTTTAAATTCTACTTTTCGGTTTCCAAGGATGTGCAGGCCCACCGTTTCGAGGCCCGCAAAACCGATCCGCTCAAGCAGTTCAAACTGTCGCCCGTGGACAACCTGGCACAAAAATACTGGGACCAGTACAGTGTCAAAAAATTCCAGATGCTCAACGAGTCCAACCGCACCATTGCCCCATGGACCATTATTCGATCGGATAACAAACGAAAAGCGCGGCTCAACTGCATGAAGTACCTGCTGAGCAATGTCGATTATGACCACAAGCTGCCTGAGAAACAGTTGCAAACCGATCCCGAAATCGTCATCTCCGGTATCGACGAAATCAAGAATATGGAGAAGAATCTCCTGCATCCCGAAAAACTGCGCGGCTAAAGACAGCGCCATTAACCCGTACCCCGACGACACGAAATGAACAACATGATCACCGCCGTTGTCCTGGCTGCCGGCAAGGGCACCCGCATGAAATCCTCCCGGGCCAAGGTGCTGCACGAGGTCTTCTTTAAACCCATGCTCCACCATGTGCTTGATGCGGTGGCCAAAAGTCCTGTCGAGGAAACAGTAGTCATTATCGGCCACCAGTCCGGGGCGGTGACAACGTCTCTGCGGGATTACCCGGTCACCACCGTGCTCCAGGCGGAACAGCTCGGCACCGGCCATGCCGTGCTCTGCGCGGAAAAGGCCTGCGCCGGAGCCGGGACGGTCATGATTATCTGCGGGGACACGCCGCTTATCCGGCCGGAAACCCTTGATGCCATGATCAGGCAGCACCGGTCAACAGGTGCCGCAATCACGCTGATGACCACCGTGCCGGCCGACCCCTCAGGCTACGGCCGGATCATCAACAGCGAACAGGACGAGGTCCTGGAGATCGTGGAACAGAAGGACGCCTCTGCCGAACAGTTGCAACTCAGGGAAATCAATGCCGGCATCTACCTGGTTGAGCGCGCGTTTCTCTTCAGCGCTCTCCGGGAGGTGGATACCGACAACAGCCAGGGCGAGGTCTACCTGACCGATATCGTCTCCATCGCCAACCGGCGGGGCCGCAAGGTCCATAAATATAACCACCCGGAAGCCGTTGACGTGCTGGGGGTCAACTCACGCTTTGAAATGGCGCAGGCCCATCAAGAGCTGCAACGGCGGCGCAACCGGGAGCTGATGCTTGCCGGCGTGACCATGTATGGCCCGGAGACCATCTTTATCGCCCTGGATATCCCTGTCGGCCGTGACACCGTTATCCATCCCGGCGTGCAGGTCACCGGCCGGTCGGCAGTCGGCAGCGGCTGTCTCCTTGAACCCGGCGTCCTGCTGCATGACTGCCAGGTCGGCGACAATGCCGTTGTCGGCGCCTATGCCATCCTGCAAAAGCGGTGCGTCAAACCCTCCGGTTACGTTGCCCCGCAGGCCGGCCGGGATCAACAGATCATTTCCTGATCAACAAATAACCCGGCCGCGTCAACCAGCCAAAATCAGAGTTGGCAAGCCGTTCATATCGGATTATGATGTTGAATAAATCCTGAATCCGTGCGTGGTCAACGGCTTAGCGCCGTCCGGCCCTTAACCATATTATAGAAATGCAAATTATCTTAAACGGCCAACAAAAAAACCTTGATCACAACATCACCCTGAGCACCCTGCTCGATTCGCTGAACCTGCAGCCGGACACCATGGTCGCCGAGATCAATGGCCGGATCATCAAACCCGGGAGCTACCCACAGCTGGAGCTGAAAGACGGCGACAAGGTTGAACTGATCCGTTTCGTAGGAGGCGGCTGAAATGCTGAGCATTGCCGATACATCATTCTCATCCCGGCTCTTTGTCGGCACCGGCAAATTCGCGTCGAGTTCGATCATGCGCCAGGCCGTCGAGGCCTCCGGCTCGGAGATGGTCACGGTCGCCCTGCGCCGCGTTGACCTGGAAAACCCGGCCGACGACATCATGACCGCCCTGGACCTGACAAAAATTCACTTTCTCCCTAACACTTCAGGCGCCCGGAACGCCGAAGAGGCCATCCGCCTGGCGCACCTGGCCAGGGCGGCAAGCGGCACCAGCTGGCTCAAGCTTGAGGTGACCCCGGACCCCCGCACCCTGCTGCCCGATCCGGTCGACACCCTGAAAGCCACGGAGGAACTGGTCCGGGAGGGCTTCACGGTGCTGCCTTACATCAATGCCGACCCCATCCTGGCCCTGCGCCTGCAGGACGCGGGAGCGGCGGCGGTAATGCCGCTGGCCTCCCCCATCGGCACCAACCAGGGAATCAGGACCACCATGCAGGTGGAGATCATCATCGCCCAGGCCCGGGTACCGGTCGTGCTGGACGCCGGGATCGGCGCCCCCTCCCATGCCGCCCAGGCCATGGAAATGGGGGCCGACGCGGTGCTGGTCAACACCGCCCTGGCCGTGGCCGGCGACCCGGTCCGGATGGCCCGCGCCTTCAAGGCCGCGGTCGAAGCAGGCCGCGAGGCCTTTGAAGCCGGACTGGGCCGGCAGTCCAAAACCGCCAGCGCCTCCTCGCCCCTGTCCGGCATGTTGACGGCTGACCTGAACTTCATCCAAGCCTGATGCCGCCGTCTATCCCGCAATTCTCACAGCTCAGGCAGTGGCTCGCACCGGCAACCGGGGACGATGTCCGCGCCGCCCTTACCGGGAAACGACTCGACATCCATGACCTGGCCGCCCTGCTCTCCCCGGCCGCTGAACAGTTCCTGCCCGAGATGGCGGCAAGGTCCGGGGAGGTCACCATTCAGCGTTTCGGCCGGACCACCCAGATCTATGCCCCGCTCTATCTCTCCAATTTCTGTATCAACCGCTGCGCTTACTGCGGCTTTGCCGCCGGCAACCCCATTCCCCGCCGCAAATTGACCCTGGACGAGGCCGAGGCCGAGGCCATGATCCTGTATAAACGGGGGTTCCGGCACATCCTGCTGGTCAGCGGCGAAGCGCCCAAGACCCTGGGAGTGGATTACCTGGAAGCGATCACCCTCAGGTTGCGCGACAGATTCGCGGCCCTGTCCATTGAGGTGCAGCCGCTGGACGAGGACGAGTACGACCGGCTTTTCAAGGCGGGAATCACGGCTGTGGCCGTCTACCAGGAAACCTATGACCGCCGGGTGTACGACCGGGTGCATCTCGCCGGTAAAAAATGTGACTATGATTACCGGATCGGCACCCCTGACCGGGCCGGCGCCGCCGGTTACCGGGAAATCGGCATCGGCGCGCTGCTGGGACTGGCGGACTGGCGGGCCGAGGGCCTGGCCCTGGGCCTGCACCTGCAGTGGCTGCGCAAGAGGTTCTGGCAGACCGCCTTTACCGTCAGCTTTCCCAGGCTGCGGCCGGCGGCCGGGGCCTTTGAGCCGCTGGTTACGGTGAGCGAAAAAAACCTGAGCCAACTGATGTTCAGCCTGCGCCTCTTTGACCCTGATGTCGGCCTGATTTTATCCACCCGGGAGGAGGCCCGTTTCCGTGACGGTATGCTGGGACTGGCGCCGACCCGCTACTCGGCCGGTTCATGCACGGCGCCCGGCGGCTATACCAGCGGCGAGCATGACGGAGAGCAGTTCAGTATCGGCGATCTCCGCACCATGAGCGAGGTATGTTCCATGGTCGCCGCCAAAGGCTTCGACCCGGTCTGCAAAGACTGGGACCGGGAATTTCAGACCCAGGGAAACAGCACGGCCGCACCATCAATCCAACAGGTTTAAAAAATTTAAAAAAACTTAAAAGACGGAGTGAGAAACCATGGGTGATATTAAAAAAATGTACTCGACCATCCTGGGCGACAGTTTTCCCCTGGACATGACCATCTCTTTCGGCGACCAGACCCTGGTGTACCGGAAAAAAACCTGGAAAATTACCAAGGAGGACGGCACCTCGGAAGAGCGGGGGCTACGTTACGGCGAGAACCCGAACCAGGAGGCGGCCCTGTTCGAGCTGATCAACGGCAACCTGGTCCTGGGCGACTGCGCCTTTATCAAGCCGGGTAACGGCCTGGTCAGCGGCATCACGGTGGACGACATGCTGCAGGTCGGAAAGCATCCGGGAAAAATCAACCTGACCGACGTGGACAACGGCCTGAACATCCTCAAATACCTGGTGGACAAACCGGCCGCGGTAATCCTTAAGCACAACAACCCCTGCGGCGCGGCCGTCAGCGATACGCTGGCCCATGCCTATGACAAGGCCAACCGGTGCGACCGCATCGCCGCCTTTGGCGGAGCGGTGATTACCAGCCGGGCCATTGACAGGGAAACGGCCGAACTCATGGCGAAAAATTATCTCGAAGTGGTCTGTGCGCCCGAATTTGACGAGGGAACCCTCGAAATCCTGGCCCAGCGGAAAAACCTGCGGGTCATACGCATAAGCCGCATCGACCGGCTGGCCGACTTTGAAAAATATCGTTTCGTCGACTTCAAGAGTCTCATCGACGGCGGCATTATCGTGCAGCAGTCGGCAATAAACACCATCCGCTCGGCTGCAGATCTCAAACCGGCGACCGCCACCCATAAAGGCAAGGAGTACCATTGCGAACGTCAGCCCACCCAGCGGGAAATAGACGACATGATCTTTGGCTGGGCGGTTGAACACGGCGTCACCTCCAACTCGGTCATCTACGTCAAGGACGGCTGCACCACCGGCATCGGCACCGGCGAACAGGACCGGGTCGGCGTGGCGGAAATTGCCGTGCATAAGGCCTACATCAAGTACGCCGACATTACCTGCTTTGACAAATTCGGCTGTCCTTACGCCGACCTGGCGCTGGCGGTCGAGCAGGGCAAAAGAGACCGGGCCGACAAAGAAGAGATTGACGCCAAGGTCCAGGCGGACCGGGCCGGCCTGCCGGGCTCGGTCATGATCTCCGACGCCTTCTTTCCGTTCCGCGATGCCGCGGATGTGGGGATCCACGAAGGCATTAGCGCTATTCTTCAGTCCGGCGGCTCCATACGCGATTACGAGTCCATCGAGGCCTGCAACCAGGCCGACCCGCAGGTCGCCATGATGTTCACCGGCCAGCGCTCTTTTAAACACTGAACCCAGCTGGTCTCCAGGCAACAAATAAAAAGGGCCTCCCAATGAAAGGGAGGCCCTTTGCCTACTACTTTGCCTATTACCTACTATCTAATGGTAAGGGGTTCCCCGGCACCCGATCTTGCCGCGTGCCGCGAAGGTCTTCCCCCTGAATCCGTGAGCGTTCGAGAACGCTCACGGATTCAGGTTCCCTTCTACGGCCTTTCTTGACCACGGTCCCAACCGTCAACAACCACATCCATAATCAAGCGGGACGTTACGCCCCCTAATAATTCTCTGGGATTTACCACACAGCCGTGTAGAGTAAAACGCGAATGCAAACAGATTCCAACGGCTATACCCCGCTATCCTGGCACCGCCCTACAAATCAGGCTTAAAAAACCGCATAAATCCTCTCTTGGGAGCAACCTTTTCTTCCAAAGAAGGTAACAGCAAATTACAGGAAAGCCTGACCATGGCCGCAGGAGCCAAAATGCCCATCAGAATGAGGAGATATCCAGATGAAAATCTTCGCAAGTAAAGCTTGCCACCCTCAAAAACCAAATCCGCTTCCTTCACACCACTCAGGGCACCCAGCATGGGTGCCCAGTCTCTTTTTTCAAGGCCTTCATGTAAAGAAAACGAGGAGGAGAACTCCTTGTAAATAATTTTCCCTTTTAAAGATAACAGCAATGCCCCCTTTACGTCACCTATCTTGTTAATATCATTAAATATCTTACCCATGCCCGTCTCTGTTCGAGGTTATTGCAATAACAAAATGTCGTTACTGATTACTAAGAATCTGTATTATCCTATCTCGGGAACACTGTGAGTTTACTGCAACAACTTTCGTTTTCTTGTCGGGCAACAAAACAAAGCAGTTGCCTCCTCCCCTGTCGACATAACCGCCCTTAAATGCTCCGAGGTCAAAGAAAGCCCCAATTCCGACCGCCTCAGCAGCTAACTCTTCCCATGAGCCATCATGATTTATATCTAAAAATGCGCCTCTTTCGCCGATCTCTTGTGCAAGCATTTGCTGCGAGCTTATAATGGCACCCGACGACTCCCCCCCTTCTTTCTCCTCCGGAGGCAGTTCAACTACAGCCTCATGTTCCATCTCGGGTTCCTGGACCTCCTCCTGAGTACCTGCTTCATCTTTCATCCGCATCGCTTCAAGAATTATGGCCCGCAGGTCCCCCTGCACTATCTTTTCATCCTGAGGACATGAGCCCTGGATTGAAATACAAACGTCCTCCCACAAAAAAATCTGGCGGGCCGCGGCCTCGGCCCGCAAACCAACACTCCGGGCGTCAAGCAAATCTCCGTCACGAAAAAAAAGCACCCCTCGGTTCCCTGACGATTTTTCACAAACTCGGATGGTACATGTTTTCTGTTCCATCTCCATTAATTGCAAGAAAGATGCTGAGGACACCACGTGTAACGTTCCGCAATCAGATTCATTTTCAAAAGTAATATCAATAAGATCTGCAATTTCCTCCGACGAAAAATCTTTTCCAATGCAGGCCGTTGCCCCACACTCACCGGCAAGTCGTTCCATATCCGGGGCATTATGAGCGGTCAGGGTAATGACTGGTATATCAGGATAGAATTCAGTGATATGGGCAAGGAGAGTAAAATCATTCACCCCGCCGGTCTGTAAATAGGCAATAACAAGCGAGACGGAATTACTCTCCAGCATCTCCGTAGCACCGACCCAGTCTTCTGCTTCCAGAATGGAGAGCGTCGGGCCAGCTTTCGATAGTCTTTTTTTGAGAGAAAGCAGAAAATCTTTGTCATTGTCAACAATAAGAATATTTCTGGTCATGCTTCCCTCATCCATTTTTCTCAAACACCGGGATTATAAAATATCCATAAGGCAGCCTCGCCTCCAGAGCCCTCCCTTTGAAAATTCTTTTAGTCTTATCGTCAAAACGCGGGTTCCATAAAAAATATCTTGAAACACCGACCAACATCACAGCTATGAGCCCCCCGAAGGGGACAGAAAAGATGAAAATATGGTAACTGGTCACACAGAGTGTGAAACTCTGCACTATTCCTTACATCCAACCTGTAAGCCATCACAGGTGCCACAGATTTACGTAGTCGCTTCCGTTCGTTATAGTCCCTCTATGCGGGCGGGAGTGACCGCGTGAAGATGGGGTGCCTGTGATGGCTTACAAAATATGCGCTGAGCTAAAAATTAATGCCGAAGTCCCTTATCATTTCCACATACTTCTGTCTCCACGCTCCAGCTGCATCCTGCGCCTGGGACAGAATCTCCAGTTCTCCTGCCAGTTCCTTCACGCTCTCAACAACCCCACGGAACACCTCTTTATCGGTGGCGGCACCAGCATAGGTTATCTTGTAATTCGCATATTCAAATTCAGCGGCAAAAGGGTCAAGGAAGTTATACTGATCAGCTTTTTGAACGAATTTATTTTTCAGCAACAAACTGAATTTTTCGTTCATCTTCCTATTTTTTACCCCCGTCCTCTCAACTATCACTAACAACTCCTCAAGGGATTCAAAGACATTTAATGAGGTTTGCTGACCGACGGGCTCCTTTGTTTCATTTCCCACCAGGGCATTTAAAGAAGAAATTTTATTGACATGGAAAATACCACCCACTGTTTTTAGTTTTGTAAAGAGCAGGTCTAGATTTTCCTTTGAGCCGAAATCTCCGACACTTTCCCATGAACAAGACCCACCCACAACATTCCCGTTGTTTAAAAAATAAAGGGCGCGCCCCTCTCCACTATTGAGTAATATATTGAAAAAACCGGTGAGCTTCTCGGATTTCATTTTGCTGAACAGAACTTCAAAATCAGTAAATTCAGTACTAAGGTTTTTATAAATGACTTTTGCCGTGGGCATGTGGGCCCAGAAATAAACCAGTTCAGGGGCAATATGAAAAATATTGATTGTAAAGTTGTACCCGTCCGCTTTCAAAAGAGTGTCAATCGCCTGTTGCCCTTCGATCTCTCCATCCTTGCTCACAAAAACACCGTTCAGCACCTCGTCCTTATCAAAAAAAATCATGCCTTCTGCGGCAGGAGACTCAAAATGGACGCATCCTGAACCAAACTCTCCCTGGCAATGCTCAAGAAGCTTCCGAAGTCTAAGATAATAGCTGTTCAATTTCCCCAGAACAGGCTTTTCTTTAGGTAAGATGACCATTCCTACTCCTTATCGGTCGCAATAATGACCTTTTGGATTCACTTAACTGCATTGCTTTTTATCAACAATTTACACATGATATCATACTGACTATCCCCGGCGGCCCGAATCCCCTTGAGCCCGAGGCTCTTATCTTAAATCTTAAGGACAGGCGACCCATCTTTTAACCCAAGCACAGCGTCTTTTATTGCTGCTTTCTTTTCGTCTGGAATCGAACGTTTGACGAACAGCTTGACAGCCAGGCACTCTCAGCAACAAGCGTGACGGATCCAGGAGGGATATATTTATCAGCCGCATGAAGCACGGAATCACGAATAAATTCGGTATCCGCATCTCCTATACTCACAGCAATAATCACATTATCCTGCTTGTTATTCGCGGCTACTCCTATTTCAGGCTTATCCGATTTAAGCGTAACTGTTAACTCTGGGTGTTTTGGAACGTCAGTGTCAATATCTTCGACATTTCTTCCCTTAGCCTGTTCGGAGGAACTTGAATAACTGTGGCCTGTAATTGTCGCGAGCCCACATTTAGGGAAGCATTCCCGCTGCCTTGCGTACGGAGTTATAATCACTGTCTGTCGCCAATTTGAAACTGTCAATCTTCAGAGCCTTCAAAACCGGGCCATCCTTTTTCAAACTCAACAAAACCTTTTGAATGGCCTCTTTCTGCTTTTTGGAAAACGAACGGCTAACCGACAGAGCCCAGTTTGGCAGCCATGCGGATCTGTTTATCACTACAATCTGCGAAGGGGGGACAAATATAGCCGCCCGGCTCAGTGCCGATTCACGGATGAATCCAGCATCCGCCTCGCCGATAAAGACGGAGATAATCACATTTTCCTGTTTATTGTTGGTTACCGCAAACACGTTACAATCCTTTTCCAGGTCAATCCCATTCTTCATCAAAGTAAGTTTCTGGGAGAGGTACCCGCCTGCCGACGTCCGACTAACGATAGCAATTCTCTTACCTTTGAGATCTGCCAAATCCTTTATGTTACTTCCACGCTTGGTTATAATAATACCACGGAACTTATCACCGGATTTACCCTTGACAGCCATGGCCAGAACTTCATGGGCGCCGGAAACCAACACGTAGATGTAGGGATTTTCATACCCGATTTGAATGTCCCCTTTGTTCAGATGTTTCGTATACTGATCGAAATTCATCACTATTGTCGGTTCCACGGTGACGTGCAATACCTTCGATAGCAGTTTAGCCAGCGGTGTAATTCTTTTATTGATTTCCCCCGGTGAATACCGGGGAAGCATGGAAAGCTTATATGACTTTTCAGCACGTACCTGTGTCGACAGGAAGAGTAAAAAGGTCAATATTGCCAGTACAGGTAAGGCCCTTTTCATTATTTTCCACCTCATGTAGTTTTTGAACCTATCGACGCCTCAGACGTTCAATGGCCGACTTGATAGAAAAGCGCATCCGCTCTAATGAGGCGGCAAGTTCCCCAATTTCCCCCCCCTTGTTAATGTCAATCGGCAGATCGAGCTCTCCCAAACTAATGCGATGGGCAGCATCGGTTAATGACTTGATCGGGGTGGAAATAGTTCGAGCCAGCAGCATAAAACTCACACATCCCAGAACTACCATCGCCACGAGAATGAACAGAAGCGGCTTCAGGCTGTTGCTAACAGCCTTTTCCGCATCCTCGGCAAAAAGTCCAACATGAACAACGCCCCCTGGCCCTTCGATTATTTTTGCAACATCATGAATCTTCTTCCCGCCAAGAACAAAAACTTTTGAACTAGTCTTCTCACCCGCTTTAATCGGGTTCTGCGCCACCACTTCTTTTGGGAATCCAGTCTCTTTCACCTT
The DNA here is from genome assembly GCA_002897615.1 of bacterium BMS3Bbin14. Lineage (GTDB taxonomy): Bacteria > Desulfobacterota > Desulfobulbia > Desulfobulbales > Desulfobulbaceae > BMS3Abin13. The sequence continues at coordinate 9,705 of BDTX01000018.1, read as the reverse complement.
TGCAGAAAAATCCGGAGAAAACCGTTGCAAATCACCAAAAATACCAGCAACAACTTTTCCTTTTTTATTCAGAACGGCCACATAGGCCACACCCGGCAACTTAGAAATTGCTTCAGCGGTCTTGTTTATGCGAAAATAATTGCGAAGCAGTAAAGGTTGTGAAACTGCGGTGCTGAGGGATTGTGAAATTGCGGCCGTCCGTAAGTCCACTTGCCCCAGCATCAGTTCGGGAACATACTTCATATAAGCAAAGGCCAGAACAGCTCCCAGAAGAACAACATACCCCAAAAAGCTGATCAGCAGTGTTGCGCCGATGCTTAATCCGACTCCGTGAGTTGCACTCTTTCTGCTTGCCCGGGGGGCCGCCTTCTGCTTCATGGTCTGCCCTTGGGCCGGACCTTCACCAGCCTGCGTAGTGGCCTGCGCGGCAGCAACATAGGGGGAAGCACCACTGGGCGCCGGATCCATCCGGGCCTGGCCCCCCCGTTTCGTCACCTCGATAATGTTACCGCAGGACATACATTTGCACCGGGCCGTTTTCCCCACAATCATGCTATCATCGATCCTGTACTTTTTACCGCACTCTTCGCAAAAAACAACCATGTTGGACCCTCCCTTTTGTCCCTCGGAACTATATCCCTTTGAGCTTCTGCATCATGGACTGGATAAACAGTAACCTCTGATTCTCTTCTGGAATCTGTCGCGCAATCAGGTCAATAAGTTCGGCTGCGCGCATCTTTGGAATGCTTGCCGATCCTTGACCGATTTCTCTAGCAGCATCTTCCAGCAAAAGTTGCGAAATCGGCCCAACAATTACTGACAACTGGTCTATCAAAAAATCAAAAAAATCCTGGCCGAGCACTGGTTGGTCTTGCTCGGCAACCTTAATAAGATGACGCCCCAAAAGCTTGGATATTATCACACTTATTTCCGTCATGCCCATCCCAACCGCTTGAGCAATCAAAGCAGCATTTCTTTTACCGTCCAACTCCATCAACACAATTAACATCTGGCCGTCCAGAGAAATTTCTCCCATGTCGACTTGAATGCTCGCCTTGAAGGTCATTGAAGAAACATCTCCAGACCGAATGTTCATCACCACCTCCCGTGTATCGATTAATTGTACTTAAACGGCCGCGGATGACCGAGTAGGCCGCATTGTGGAAATTGCAAAAGCCTCCATTCATTGTGTTAGGGGGCAATACTCTATTCTCTGGTCGAAACAGATAAAAAAAGAAACCGCTTTCAGAGACAGGGGCTGCGGTTAAAGAATGGCGCGCATTTCGGTAAAACAGAGAGCCAATATCCCGAAAATCAATCTTGAAATTACGAAAAAAAATCACCAAAATTTTATCCTTAACCATCCCCCTGCGAGCTTCTCCATCCCTCCGAAATCTCCCAAAGAAACGACGGCATAAATCTTTTATCACATTTTTTTGTACATTTTATAGAAAAGGATGTCAATGAAAAAGTCGCGAAAAGAGCTGGTACATCGTGGTACATCGTAAAGTTTATAGTTTTGAGCATAGCCGCTTCAGCTTAATTCGAGCATCATCTGTAAGAAACTGCCAATCAATATTGGACTACAGATTATTTTTGTCTATAATTTTCAAGCATGTACAGGTTCGCTCGTGACCTCCTTCATGACATCCTTCATGCAAACACGGCTGAAATGTTTTCGGGAAACTTCAGTTAAGAAAATATCTACTATACCCTGCCACCTCACATTCAACAAAACCGTGCCATCGTACAAAAATGTATGGCAATTTACAAAAAATTACAAAAATGCAAAATCTACAAAAACAAAACATCAAGTAACCGTTAACCAAATTCAGCCCAAACATGCATTTCTCTTCCATCCCCGGGGGCACCGTCCGCGACGCTGAGAATAAGAGCAAACGTTCCATCATACCCGCATAAGCGGGAATCCGGTTCGTCAAGCGGCACCGGGGACAGGGCCGTTAAATATTAAACAAAAACAATATATTAAAAATGGCACGGATTTTGTTTTGGATAGACACAGCAGACCTGCATTATGGCTGATTGAAACCGGTCTTGCAGCATGTGATTTAAACCTGCCGGGATACGGCAAAAAATAAAAAGTGGAGAGGCGAAATGAAACGATTACTCAGTGTATCATCCCTTGTGATGTTGTTGTTTATTGCCGGCATGATCTATGCCGGCAATGAAACACCCAATATCCTGACATCAACTGCGGCAGCAGCCACGCTTATGCCGGATCCATCGGGTGCGAATACCGGCGGAGCGGCGGACGTAATCGGCGCCACCAAGAATGCCCCCACACAAGCGGACATGACAACGATGGGGAAAAAGGAGCCGCTGGCAGTAAAGCTGGCGGATGTCATCGGCCATAACCGGATTGCCATCAATTTCATGTGGACCCTGCTCTGCGGCTTCCTCGTCATGTTCATGCAGGCCGGCTTCGCCCTGGCGGAAACCGGGTTTACGCGGGCCAAGAATGCCGGCCACACCATGGCCATGAACATGATGGTCTACGGCATCGGGATGCTCGGCTACTGGATCTGCGGCTTTGCCCTCCAGATGGGCGGCGTGGGCAATATCGGCAGCCTCGGCGGCGGCACCGGGTTACTGAACAACGAGTTCGTGGTTCATCTTTTCGGATACGATTTCGGCCTGTTCGGAACCAAGGGTTTTTTCCTTTCCGGCAGCACCTATGATGCGGCGATCTTCTCCCTGTTTCTCTTTCAGATGGTCTTCATGGACACCACCGCCACGATCCCGACGGGCTCAATGGCGGAACGCTGGACCTTCAAATCCTTTGTCTTTTATGCCTTCTTTATCGCGATGTTCGTATACCCGCTGTATGGCAACTGGATCTGGGGCGGCGGCTGGCTGTCGCAGCTGGGGACCAATTTCGGCATCGGACACGGGACTCTCGATTTTGCCGGCTCGTCGGTCGTCCACATGACCGGCGGCGTTGCGGCGCTGGCAGGGGCCATCATCCTCGGCCCGCGGATCGGCAAATTCACCAAGGACGGAAAAGCAAACGCCATACCGGGACACCACATTCCCATGGCAATCACCGGTTGTTTCATTCTCGCCTTCGGCTGGTTCGGCTTCAATGCCGGCTCGACCCTGGCCGCCGGTGACCTGCGGATCGGCGTCATCGCCACCAACACCATGCTGGCCTCTGCATCCGGAGCGCTCTTCGCCATGTTCTACATGTGGAAATTCTACGGCAAGCCCGATGTCTCCATGGCTGCTAACGGACTGCTGGCCGGACTGGTCGCCATCACCGCGCCCTGCGCCTACGTGAATTCGGTTGCCGCCGTTATCATCGGCGCCATTGCCGGAATTCTCCTCTGCATCAGCGTACTCTTCGTCGAGCGGGTGCTGAAGATTGATGACCCGGTCGGCGCGATTTCCGTCCACGGCGTCAACGGGGCCTGGGGACTTCTGGCGCTGGGCCTTTTTGCCGACGGGACCTACGGCGACGGGATCAACGGCGTCGCCGGCACCGTCAAGGGGCTGTTCTATGGAAACTCCTCGCAGCTTGTGGCCCAGTGCATCGGTATCGTGACCAACTTCATCTTTGTCTTCATAGTAATGTATACGTTCTTCAAACTGCTGGATATGGTCGTTCCGCTCAGGGTCTCCGCCGAAGTGGAAATCGCCGGGCTCGACCAGGCAGAGGTCGCGGTTTCCGCGTATCCTGATTTTCACCTCAACAAAACCAGTTGACAACCAGGGTCATCTGTTAAAAAACAGCCGCGCCCTGATGAAAACGCCCTCTCTCCCGCCGGCTTATGCCGGTGGGGGCGGGGGTTTTTTTATTATGCGCTCAACGCACCCGTACGCTCGAAATCTTCGCAACAAAGCCGTGAGGCATGCTTGTCAAGGGTCGGGGATTGGTGTATAAGTTTGCAACTGATCTGCGGCGGCCTAACGCTGCGCTTTTCTTTTTTCCTGGATCCGTGAGCGTTCGAGAACGGTGCAGATGCAGATAGCGAGCCTGCGAGACCTTCGAGGCGGCAACGAGGTTGATTATCCTGGTGCGATATCAACTTTGTTGTCAACGCAGCAGATGCGCCGTTATCGGGCGGACCGCAGGGCGGCGCGGCGAAGACCAGTAAATTCATTTTTTCGGCAATAATGCAATAAATTCCATGTATTGCCTGGGGTATCACCTCAGGCCGTCACGGATTCAGGTTTTTTTGCCAAGCCTCCAAACAGGTACGCGTTATGAAAAAACAGCCGACCAAGAAGACCAAGTTTATCTTTATCACCGGAGGTGTCCTTTCCTCCCTGGGCAAGGGCCTTGCCGCGGCCTCTCTCGGTGCGCTGCTTGAGAGCCGGGGGATGACGGTGACCTTTCAGAAACTTGATCCGTACATCAACGTTGACCCCGGGACCATGAATCCGTTTCAGCACGGCGAGGTGTATGTGACCGATGACGGGGCCGAGACCGATCTGGATATGGGCCATTATGAGCGTTATACCAACGCGGTCATGGCGCAGAAAAACAATTACACCTCCGGCCGCATTTACTATTCCGTGATCATGAAGGAACGGCACGGCGAGTATCTCGGCGGCACGGTTCAGGTCATTCCGCATATCACCGATGAAATCAAGCAGGCCGTGCTGCAGCTCGACGGTGCCGTCGATGTGGCCATCATCGAGATCGGCGGGACCGTGGGTGACATCGAGGGGCTGCCCTTTATCGAGGCCATTCGCCAGTTGCGCGGTGACCTGGGCCGCGAGTACACCCTGTTCATCCACCTGACCCTGGTGCCCTACATCAAAACCGCCGGCGAGATGAAGACCAAGCCCACCCAGCACAGTGTCAAGGGCCTGCTGGCCAGCGGTATCCAGCCGGACATCCTGGTCTGCCGGACCGAGACGCCGCTGTCTGCTGATCTGAAGAAAAAGATCGCCCTGTTCTGCAACGTGGAGCCGGATTCGGTCATCACGGCCGTTGACGTGGAGAGCATTTACGAGGTGCCCCTGCGGCTGCACGCGGAGGGGCTCGATGACCGGGTCCTTGAAAAGCTGGGCATCTGGACCGGGGCGCCCTACATCAAGCCGTGGGAAGAACTGGTCTACCGGATCAAGCACCCCCGCCATACCGTCACCATCGGCATCACCGGCAAATACGTGGAACTCAAGGAGTCGTACAAGAGTTTGAACGAGGCCCTGGTGCACGGCGGCATAGCAAATCACGTCAAGGTGGAGTTCCGGTACATCAATGCCGAGGACCTGGAAGGGCGGGACCCGGCGGAAATTCTGCAGGAGTGCGACGGCATCCTGGTGCCCGGCGGTTTCGGCAGCCGCGGCATGGAGGGCAAGATCAAGGCCATTACCTATGCCCGCGAAAACAAGGTGCCTTTTTTTGGCATCTGTCTCGGCATGCAGCTTTCCGTTGTTGAATTTTCACGCAATATAGCAGGGCTGGATGGCGCCCATTCCACCGAGCTTGATCAGGAGACGCCGTACCCGGTCATTTACCTGATGAAAGAGTGGCTTGATTTCCGGACCGGCAAGACCGAGATCCGGGATGAAAATTCCGACATGGGAGGGACCCTGCGCCTTGGCGCCTATCCCTGCAGGCTGCGCGAGGGCACGCTGGCCTATACCGCCTACCGCCGGGAAGAGATCAGCGAGCGGCATCGGCATCGCTACGAATTCAACAACCTGTTCCGCGACCAGCTGGAAAAAGCCGGCCTGGTGGTCAGCGGGACCTCACCGGACAACACCCTGGTGGAGATTATCGAGTTGGCCGACCATCCCTGGTTCCTCGGCTGCCAGTTTCATCCGGAATTCAAGTCCAAACCCATGAAGCCGCATCCCCTTTTCAGGGAATTCATCAAGGCGGCCCTGACCAGAAGTCAGAAACACTAATTTTTTTTGGGATTCGCCACCGCATGAATACGGTCTGCATGAACGATTTGCCGGCCGGCCCGCCGATCAGGATCGGCAGCGGCCAGCCACTTTTGCTCCTTGCCGGACCCTGTGTGCTCGAGTCCGGGGACCTGGCCCGGTCCATTGCCCGGGAGATGAAACGGATCTGCGCCCGCCTGGGGATTTCCTATGTGTTCAAGGCCTCGTTTGACAAGGCCAACCGGACTTCCCTGGATTCCTTTCGCGGCCCGGGCCTGGAAAAAGGGCTGCGCCTGCTGGGCCGCATCCGGGAAGAGATCGAGGTGCCGGTGGTCTCAGATGTCCACGAGGTTGCCCAGGTCGGCCTGGCGGCCGAGGTCCTTGACATAATCCAGATCCCGGCTCTTCTCTGCCGCCAGACCGATCTGCTGGTGGCCGCGGCCCGGTCCGGCAAGACCGTGAATCTGAAAAAAGGCCAGTTTCTCTCGCCCTGGGACATGAAATATGCCGTCGCCAAGATGCGGGCCGCCGGGGGCAGCCGCATTGTCCTGACCGAGCGCGGCTCAAGTTTCGGTTACAACAACCTGGTTGTGGATATGCGCGCCCTGCCCGTAATGCGCTCATTCGGCTGTCCGGTTATCTTTGACGCCACCCATTCCGTGCAGCTGCCGGGCGGCGCGGGCGGCAGCTCCGGCGGCCGGCGGGAATTCATCCCCCCCCTGGCCCGGGCGGCCACGGCGGCCGGGATCGACGGCCTGTTCATGGAGGTCCACCCCGAGCCGGACCAGGCCCGGTGCGACGGTCCCAACTCCTGGCCCCTTGACCGGGTCGAGGGGCTGCTGCAACAGCTCCTGGCCATCCGGGCCGCGGCAGGGGAGCCCGATGATGAATAACCGGGGACCATGCCCGCCGGGCAAACCGCAGGCAGGCGGGACTCCGCCCTGCCCTTCCGGCTGCGAACCGGCCCGGGCCCTGCCGGCACAGGCTCGCAGCCGCACGCAACCCGTGGCCCGAAGCGCCATGTGGGAATCTGCCCTGCCCCGGGCGAAACAGGTGCAAATCCTGCTCCTTGACGTGGACGGGGTGCTTACCGACGGGACCATTATCTATACCCATGACGGCGGTGAATCCAAGGGGTTTAATACCAAGGACGGCTTCGGCCTGCGGATTCTCCAGGAAGCCGGGGTGGCGGTGGGCCTGATAACGGCCCGTTCCTCCGCGTCGGTCAGCCGCCGGGCCGCCGACTTGCAACTGAAGTACGTGGTCCAGGGCACGAACAACAAAATGCAGGCCTATGAAGATATCCTGCTCAAGACCGGACTCCGGCCTGAACAGACCGCCTACATGGGCGACGACTGGCTTGACCTGCCGTTACTGAACCGGGTCGGCCTGGCGGCGACCCCGGCCGACGGGATGGCGGAAGTCAGGAGCCGGGTCCACTTTGTCACCAGCCGTCCCGGCGGTCACGGAGCGGTACGGGAAGTATGCGACCTGATCCTTGAGGCCAGGGGCCAATTGGCTTCCATGTTTGACATGTACCTGAATCCGTGAGCGTTCGAGAATGGTGCAGATGCAAGGCGGCAACGATGTTGATTATCCTGGTGTGATATCAATAAGTTGCCAACGCAGCAGCTGCGCCGTTATCGGGCACCCCGCAGGGCGGCGCGGTGAAGAGTATAAAATGCATTTATTTGTCAATAATGCAATAAATTCCACATAGTGCCTGGGGTATTACCTCAAGCCGTCACGGATTCAGGATGTACTCCGGATGATTATTATCAACCGACGCAATCTGCTCTGGCTGGTGCCGTTGTTCCTTTTCCTGAGCAGCCCGGTCTGGGAACCGCCAGTGGCCTCTTTCCTCAAACCACGGGGCGGTTACAACGCCGGCCAGGAGAGAGCAAGCGGGAAGCAGGCGCAGGACTTTGTCATGGATGCCCTGACCCTCACCATGTCCAGTAAAGGCCGGATTGAGTGGGTGATCAAGGCCAGTCGCGCCTTTACCGGCAAGCGGGGCCGGATGATCGACATGATTGACGTGGATGCGGTCTATACCGGGGCAGGCCGGGACAGGATATATATTGCCAGCAAACGCGGCCAATATAATATCGACCGCCAGCATTTGATTCTGCAGGATAATGTCCGGGTCCGTAAACCGCTGGAAAAGCAGGAACTATACACCGATCTGCTCCACTATTACGATCGCACCAAGCAGGTGATCTGCCCCGGGGACGTGAAGATCAAGGGACCGGATTTTTCCATTCAGGCCGGACACATGAAATATGACCTGCTCAGCCATGCCTACGATTTCAGCAAAGGGGTTGTCTGCCAGTTTTAGCCCTTTCCTGGATCTTTTATAAACACCGACAAGACGGATTGTGATGATTACCATTAACGAACATTATCTTAAGCTGCAGTCCTCCTATCTTTTTTCCGACATCGCCGGGCGGGTTGCCGCCTTTCAGCAGGCAAACCCGGATCGGGAGGTGATCCGGCTGGGGATCGGCGACGTCACCAGGGCGCTGCCGGCGGCCTGTATTGACGCCTTTCACCGGGCCGTGGATGAGATGGCCGCGGACAGCACATTCCGGGGATACGGGCCCGAACAGGGCTACGAATTTCTGCGCGAGGCCATTGCCGAAAATGATTTCCAGGCCCGGGGCGCCGATATCTCCGCCGCCGAGATCTTTGTCTCGGACGGGGCCAAGTGCGATACCGGCAATATCCAGGAACTCTTTGCCACCCGGACCCGGATTGCCATCCCGGACCCGGTCTATCCCGTCTATCTCGACACCAACGTCATGGCCGGCCGGACAGGCGGGTTTGTCGACGACCGCTACCAGGGCGTCGTCTATCTCGATTCAACCGTTGACAATAACTATGTCCCCGATTTGCCGTCAGAGCCGGTGGATTTGATCTATCTCTGTTTTCCCAACAACCCCACCGGTTCAACCATTACCAAAGACCAGCTCAAGACCTGGGTCGATTTTGCCGGGGACACCGGGGCGCTCATCCTCTTTGACGCAGCCTACGAGGCCTTTATCCGGGACGATTCCCTGCCGCATTCCATCTATGAGATCGACGGGGCCAAAGAGGTGGCCATCGAATTTCGCAGTTTTTCGAAAAATGCCGGCTTCACCGGCACCCGCTGCGCCTACACCGTGGTACCTAAAGAATGCCGGGCCTTTGATTCCCGGGGCGACAAACAGGCCGTGCACCCGCTGTGGAACCGCCGGCAGTGCACCAAATTCAACGGGGTATCCTACCCGGTGCAACGTGCGGCCGCGGCCGTATACAGTGACCAGGGCCAGGCCCAGAGCAAGGCCCTGGTCGATTATTATCTGGACAACGCCGCCCTGATCCGCAAGGCGGTGGCGGCCCTGGGCTATGACTGCGCCGGCGGCATCAACGCACCCTATATCTGGATCCCCGGTCAGCGTGATTCATGGGAGTTTTTTGATGAACTGCTGAACAGGGCCGGGGTGGTCTGCACCCCGGGCGCCGGTTTCGGCAAATGCGGGCAGGGTTACATCCGGCTCTCGGCCTTCAATTCGCACGAAAATGTAGAAAAGGCCATGGAGCGAATCCGCCTGGCCCTCGGTTGAACCAAACCGCTGTCGGCACTGTAATCATGTGCAGGTATAAAACTGCTTGATTTGGCAGGGATTCCTTAGTATGCAAATGAGTAGCATTGTAACCGTTCACCTGCACCCCATCTTTGTCCGTTTCGCCCTCCTCAGGTACAGGGAGTACACCTCGGAGGGCGAAACGAACAAATCCGGGGCACATCTGAACGGTTACAGTTACGAGTTGAGGGTAGTTTATTGCCTCTGGTGAACGGTTACG
>BDTX01000017.1 GCA_002897615.1 bacterium BMS3Bbin14 | reverse complement strand
AAAAAGAATTAAGTAAAAGGGAAATTCCGTTTGTTTCCCAGCAAGAATTAACCCTGACTTATAAGGGAGAAAGACTTCGGCAAACCTATAAACCCGACTTGGTTTGCTTTAATCGAATCATTGTGGAGTTAAAGGCGGTGAAAGCAATTGCCCCGGAGCACCAGGCACAACTTATCAATTACTTGAAGGCGAGCGGCATAAAACTCGGCTTGCTAGTTAATTTCGGAGCATATCCAAAGGCCACAATCACACGATTGGCTTATTAAACCCTTTCGTGTTTTTCGTGCCTTTCGTGGTTAAAAAAGGAAAAAGCATATGAATTCATTCGATAAACTAAAAACCAAACTTGCCGAGTTGTTCCAGCTCGACCAGGCCGATCTGGACTTCGGTATTTACCGGGTCATGAACGCGCGGCGGGACGAGATCACCCGATTCCTGGAACGTGACCTTCTGCCCCAAGTCCGGGAGGCGTTTGGTGAATATAAGTCGAGCGACAAAGCCGAGATTCAGAAGGAACTGGACAAGGTCGCCCACGACGTCAAGGCTGCCGGAATGGACCCGGAGCAGGCTCCCAAGGTCAAGGAACTTCGGGCGCGGTTAGCCGAGGAAGCGGTGGACGTCACGGCTCTGGAGAACGAAGTCTACGACCACCTATGCAGCTTCTTCAGCCGCTACTACGACGAAGGCGACTTCATTTCTCTGCGTCGTTACAAGGAAGGTGTCTATGCCATCCCTTACGAGGGCGAGGAAGTCAAGCTTCACTGGGCCAACCACGATCAGTACTACATCAAAACCACCGAGTATTTCCGTGACTACGCTTTCAAAACCCCAAGCGGCCATCGCGTACATTTCAAGATAGCCGAGGCGGATACGGAGAAGGACAATATCAAGGCCGCCAACGGTAATGACCGGCGTTTTCTGCTGCACGGCGACAAACCCGTAATCGAGGAAAACGGCGAACTCATCATCCGTTTTGAGTACCGCCCTGACGGTGAAAAACGCAAGCAGGACGCCATCAACGCCGACACTGCCCGGTGCGTCATCGAGGACCTGAACACAGAGAAGTTCATGGTTTGGCAGCAACGCCTCTCCGCCAAGTGGAAGCGGGCCGGCGGCAAGGAAACCGACAAGACCATTCTTGACAAGCACCTGTTTGACTATACCCGGCGAAATACCTTCGACTATTTTATCCATAAGGACCTGGAGGGATTCCTCAGGCGCGAGCTTGACTTCTACATCAAAAACGAGGTCATGCGGCTGGACGACATCGAGGAGGAATCCGCACCGCGCGTTGAGCAGTACCTTTCCAAGATCAAGGTCATCCGCCGAATCGCCCACAAGATTATCGACTTCCTGGCGCAGATTGAAAACTTCCAGAAAAAACTCTGGCTCAAGAAGAAATTTGTGGTCAAGACCAACTACTGCGTGACCCTCGACCGCGTGCCGGAGGAACTGTATCCCGAGATTGCCGCTAATGAAGCACAACGTGAGGAATGGGTGCGGTTGTTTGCTATTGATGATATTGGAACCACGAAAAACACGAACGGCACGAAAAAGGAAAAACAGGAAAGTCTTTTCTCTGTGGATTCTGGGGTGAAGTATTCGGTACCGCTGACGGTGGAGTTTTTGAAAGCGAACGACAAACTGGTGCTGGATACACGATTTTTTTGTGATGAGTTCAAGGAGTGGCTGGTCGCTTCTATCAACAATCTCGACGACAAGGTCGGCGGATTGCTAGTACACTCTGAGAACTTTCAGGCGATGCAACTACTCCTTCCTGCATTTAATGAATCGCTGAAGTGCATTTATGTTGATCCCCCTTACAATACTGGGAAAGACGAGTTCATCTACAAAGACAGCTATCAGCACAGTTGTTGGATGAGCTTCCTCATAGACCGCATGGCTCTATGCCGACAGTTACTGAAAAATGACGGTGCCTTTTTTTGCAGTATTGATGATAACGAAGCGCAAAACCTTGAAGCCATCTGCAACGATGTATTTGGTCGTGAACAACTTCTTGCCCCCCTTTTTATTCAGGTGCGGTATGCCAACAAAACACTTTCTGAGGACAGCGATTTCCAGCGTACAATTGAGCGAGTGTTCTTTTATGCAAAGGACAAATACGCATTCAAACCGGTTAAGAACACAACAGAATATCCTCTTGAAAAGTTTCACTGGAAGATAACAGAGAAAGCTGAAGGCACCTCGTTCACAGCAGGGGGAAAGCAGTGTGTCATGTTTAAGTCCGGGGAATATACAATTGAAAAAGTTGAGGCGACTCTTGAAGGGCTTAAGGAAACGTGGGCAACTGGCTCCCTGTTAAGACAAAAGGGAAGCTCAGGCGAGTTCTTTGGAATACATTTGGCACCAAGAAAAGGAGTCGATGGTCTTTGCTGTCTTTACAAAGTTGAAGGCATTGGGGAAGACGGCCTTGGTTATCGGTATTTTACTGGACCACAACGAGAATCGGCTACAAAAGGCAAATTCTACTCAGGAATTCCTTTACAGACGCTTGAAAAGGTCAAATCCGGAAACGCAACGAAAGAAGTTCCTATTCATAACTTCTTCGACTTCGCCGGCGACTTTGGCAATTGCCGTCATGAGGGACATGTTGATATTCGTGGTGGAAAAAAACCTGAAAAGTTGCTGCACAAACTAATTTCATTCTCGAGCAAAGAGAATGCTAATGACACGGTGTTCGATCCGTTCTGTGGTAGTGGAACCACACCTTCCGTTGCACACAAGTTGGGTAAAAAATATCTTGCTGTGGAACAGGGTGAGTACTTTGACTCTAAAGTTCTCGTGAGGATGAAGTACACTCTTTATGGGTCTTCGGGAGGTGTCGAGGAAATGCCATCGGGAATGTTCAAATACATCCGGCTGGAATCCTACGAAGACGCGCTGGCAAACATTGAACTGCAGCGTACCGGTCCCCAGCAACGCGCGCTCTTCCCCAATCAAGAAACCTCTGCGCTCTCTGCGTCCTCTGCGGTTAAATCCTTCCGCGAGTCCTACATGCTGAAATACATGCTTGACGTCGAATCCAGGGGCAGCCAGACACTGCTCAACATCGACAACTTCGACGATCCCTGGAACTACAAGCTGCTCGTGGGCGCGGGTTCGGTGGGCGAAACCAAACCCGTGAACGCGGATCTCGTAGAGACCTTCAACTGGCTCCTGGGGCTGAAGGTAAGGCACATCGACAGGATCAGCCTGTCTGCGCCGCAGAGCGAAGCAACGCGGCAGGCAGGCGGCTTCCAGGTAGTCGAGGGCGAGAACCCAAGTGGTGAAAAGGTTCTCGTTATCTGGCGCAAGGTTCGGAACCTGGCCGAGACCGACCCCGAGAAAATTGCCGCCGCCCGAGAGAAAGCCAACCGCGACCTGGAGGCATTCTTCAGAAAGCAGCAATACAACACGCTCGATTCCGAGTTCGACGTGATCTACGTCAACGGTGACAACAACCTGATGAACGTGCCGCTCGATCCGGACAAGGAAGGGGTGGAACCGCGCTACAAGGTGCGGCTTATAGAAGAGGAGTTCAAACGGCTCATGTTCGATGTGAAGGAAATATAGGCATGAACCACGAAAGACACGAAAGACACGAAATTGAACAAGCCAGGGGGCAATTTCTCGTTTACCAGGCTGAAGATGGGCGTTTGAAGCTGGAAGTACGGCTTGAAGATGAGACAGTCTGGTTAACACAACCGTTAATGGCTGATCTCTTTCAGACGACACAACAGAATATAAGCCAGCATATATTAAATATTTACGAAGAAGAAGAGCTGCTCCCGGAGGCAACTCACAAGAAATACTTGTCAGTTCGATTAGAAGGGAACCGGAAGGTTAAGCGGCTTTTGGATTTCTACAACCTCGACATGATTATCTCCGTTGGCTATCGGGTTAAAAGCCATGTTGCCACCCGGTTTCGCATCTGGGCCACCGAACGTCTGAAGGAATATATCGTCAAAGGGTTTACGCTGGACGATGAACGTCTGAAAAATCCCGACTTACCTTTTGATTATTTTGAAGAGCTGACCCGTCGAATTCAGGATATTCGCACCTCCGAACGACGGTTTTACCAAAAAATCACCGATATTTATGCCACCAGCATCGACTACGACCCCACGCAGGAAATCAGCATAACCTTTTTTAAGACAGTCCAGAACAAAATGCACTGGGCGATCACAGGTAAAACCGCAGCGGAAATCATTCACTCCAGAGTTGACGCAACAAAGCCGAATGCGGGCTTGACCAATTTTCGCGGCGTCAAGGTACGCAAGGCAGATGTGGCGATTGCAAAGAATTATCTCAACGAGGATGAACTGGCGGAGCTGAACAACCTTGTCGAGCAATATCTGATTTTTGCCGAAGGACAGGCCATACGGCGTATCCCGATGCACATGAGTGACTGGATTGAAAAACTTGACGCTTTTTTATCTATCAACGATAGAGATATTCTCAATCATGCGGGCAGGATATCGCATGAGATGGCAAAGGAATCAGCGGAACGGGAGTATGATAAATTTCATGCAAAGCGACTGGCTGCCGGCAAGGACGCCCCCAGTGATTTTGATAGAGCTGTAAAGCAGATAGAATCAAGCCATCGCTCAACCACCGAGGATTCCTCGGGGGTTCGGGAGGAGAAAGAATAATGGCAAGAAAAAGAACAACCGGCAAAAAGAAAAAAATCAAGTTCGATCACCGGTTGGTACTGACTAACTGGATGCTTGACCTGTTTGGTGTGGCCACTTTTGAGGACCTGGGCAAGCACATGCAGGATCCCGCTTTCGAAGGTTTCAATGAGGACGGTATATCCCGTTTTCATCAATGCTTGAAATTGCTCTTCGACCGACCCGAACTGCCGAACGATATCCTCCTGGCCTACGATGGAAACATCGTCCGGCACTGGAAGAGAATTACTGCGAGACGAAACGTTGATGGGCAGAATCTGTACCCAAAGTACTTCCAGTATCTCTGTTTGCTTTTTACGGAAATTTACCTGGACCGCTACTTCCGTGATCCCGAGAAGCTTCTATCCAACATCAACGCTTACGCGGAGCGTTTCAACGCGGGCGACACACCCCAGCAGAAAGGGCTGGGCCAGCTATTCGCTACAGGCCTGCCAAAGGACGCCCAGATCAAGCCATACGAGCCGGCGGACCTTAAGAAACTTGCCTTCTGGAGCGCCACCGGATCGGGCAAAACGCTTCTCATGCATATCAACATCCTGCAGTACCAGCATTACCAGAAGCTGAACGGCCGGGAGCGTGACATCAACCGGACCATTCTGCTTACGCCAAACGAAGGACTGAGCCTCCAGCACCTGGACGAGTTTCGACTCTCCGGTATGTTCGCTGACCTCTTTAACAAGGATGCCGGAGTATTGTTCACGGGTAGCAGCATCGAAATTATTGATGTCCACAAACTGCGGGAAACCACCGGAGAAAAGACCGTGTCCATCGACGCTTTCGAAGGCAACAACCTTGTCTTGGTAGACGAAGGTCACCGGGGTACAAGTGGCGCGGAAATCGGCCACTGGATGCAGATGCGCAACCGGCTATGCGAAAAGGGCTTTTCCTTCGAGTACTCCGCCACCTTCGGCCAGGCCATGAAGGCAAGCGGCAACAAGGAACTGGCCCATGAATATGCTAAGTGCATCCTCTTTGACTATTCCTACAAGTACTTCTACGGCGACGGCTATGGCAAGGAGTACCGTATCCTCAACCTGGAAGACGACTCGAACAAAGAACACCGGCAGCGGTATCTTACGGCCTGCCTCCTGGCGTTCTACCAGCAACAGAGGCTGTTTCAGGACCGGCAGGAGGAACTGCGACGCTTCCTGATCGAGAAGCCTCTCTGGATATTCGTGGGCGGAAGCGTAACCAAGAAACCAAGAAAGAAGGATGTTTCGGACGTGGTAGACATCCTCCTGTTCCTTGCTCGCTTTGTGAAGAACCGCGAGATGAGCATACGCTATCTTGACATGCTGCTCAGCGGCAGTTCAGGTCTTCATGATTCCAAGGGCCGCGAACTTTTTGCAGGTGCCTTTACCTACCTTGGACAGCAGGGGCTCTCCGGGGAGCAGACGTTCAGGGACATCCTGGCGGTTCTTTTCAACGCACAGGTATCCGGCGCGCTGCATGTGCGACGAATCAAGTCAGGCGGCGAAGGCGAAGTTGCCCTGCATATTGGCGAGGACAACGAACCTTTCGGGCTCATTAACGTCGGCGATCCATCGGGGCTGTGCAAGCTCTGCGAGGAACACCCGGAGGACTTGGCTGTCACGGACAGCGAGTTCTCGGACTCGCTCTTCCGCCGTGTTAATTCGGGTGATTCAACGCTGAACGTGCTGATAGGCTCAAAGAAATTTTCCGAAGGATGGTCGAGTTGGCGCGTGAGCACTATGGGGCTCATGAACATCGGCAAGAAGGAAGGCTCGCAGATTATCCAGCTTTTCGGGCGCGGTGTCCGCCTGAAGGGACTGGATTTCTGCCTAAAGAGAAGCCATCGCATCGTCGGTTTCAATGCTCCAAAGGACATCGAGCGTTTAGAAACGCTGAATGTGTTCGGAATCCACGCCGATTATATGCGGCAGTTCAAAGAGTATCTGGAGGATGAGGGACTTCCTGCCAACGAGGACCGCATAGAATTTGTCCTGCCGGTGGTCAAGAATCTCGGCAAGAAACCACTGAAGACAATCCGTCTCAGGGAAGGCATTGATTTCAAGAAGCAGGGACCGAAGCCCACGCTCGACACGCCGGACGAACACCTTAAGAAAAACCGCCTTGTTGTGGACTGGTATCCAAAGATTCAAGCTCTTGCCAGCGTGCGGGGCCAGACGACGCTCGATACGGCTGCACCGAACGAAGCTTGGTTCACCCCTGACCATCTGGCGTTCCTTGATATCGAGGAACTGTATTTCGATCTCCAAATGTTTAAGAGCGAACGAGCCTGGTACAACCTGAACCTGAGTATTGACAGGATACCGGGACTCCTTACTGACAATAGCTGGTATGTACTCCACATCCCGCAGGAAGAGATGGAAGCGCGGTCATTCGAGCAGACGCGCCGGTGGCAGGAGATCGCATCCACGCTGCTTCGCAAATACTGTGACCGTTTCTACAAGGTCCGTAAGGCCGAATTCGAGAAGGATCATCTGGAATACAGGACGGTCACCGAAGACGATCCCAACTTCATCGATGACTATTTGTTCCTCATCGACCAGTCGCGCCAGGATATCGTAACCAAACTGGAAGAGATCAAGGGCATCATTGAGAAGGGCGAACTGCGCAACGTCGAATTCCAGGGGCTTACCGCCGTCATGTTCGGCCAGCATCTCTACCAGCCGTTGGTCTATGTGAGCAGCGATGTAATTGAAGTGAAGCCCGTGCCCTTAAACGAGGGAGAGCGGGACTTCGTTGTGGATCTCCAACAGCATTGCTCGCAGAACAAGGACTTCTTTGATGGCAAAGAACTCTACCTGCTGCGGAACATGTCTCGAGGCCGAGGAATCGGTTTCTTCGAAGCAGGGAACTTCTATCCAGACTTCATTCTTTGGCTTCTTGTTGATGAGAAACAGTATATCAACTTCATCGACCCCAAAGGCCTGCGCAACCTGAAAGGCCCTGGTGACCCTAAGATCGCGTTCTACAAGACGATTAAATCGATAGAAGACGATCTCCGGTCACAGGATTCAATGATCACGCTGAACTCCTTCATCGTTTCCAATACCCGTTTGCCCGAAGTCGGATGGTGGGACGGTGGTATGACAAAAGAGCAGTTCGAGGAGAGACATGTTCTCTTCCAGCAGGAAGACAAGGGCACGTACATTGAAAAGATTCTACAGATGGCGGTTACCTGAGAGCAGAGGGAAGCATATAAATGACAAACGACGAAATAACACGATTTTCTTAACGATGTGCAGGAGTTGGTGAATTCCGTTAAGCGGAGCGTATCCGTTGACTGGACAAAACGCGAAAACGCCTGTGCTCAAATCCGGGTTATGGTAAAACGAATCTTAAAAAAATATGGCTATCCGCCGGATAGACAGGCCAAAGCAGATCTGGTGCCGGAACAGGCGACGGTGCTCTACGGGCATTGGGCAAGTGAAGAGGAGGACCACATCATGAAATTAACAAATTTTCACGTAAAGATGCCAAATGCATTGTTTGGTCTTCACCGCGCCGCCCCGCGGATCAAGCACCCAGGCTGCCGAGCTCATCGTTCAAGCCGGAGTTATCTCTTAACAGACATAACCTTTTCCAGGAGGATTGTATCATGGCAATTGTAGTAGGTATTCCATCCACTAACCCCGGCGGGCTTGACGCTCCTTTCGGAACCCATTTCGGTCACTGCGACCTGTACACTGTTATTAATGTGGAAGATGGGGATATCAAGGAGATTCGAACACTACCCAATGTCTCCCACCAAGAAGGCGGATGCCTGGCGCCTGTTCAGCATCTTGCAGATAACGGCGTAAAAATCTTGATTGCAGGCGGCATGGGCATGCGGCCGTTAATGGGATTTAACCAAGCGGGAATCGATGTATATTATTCCGGCGGGGTGCCGACCGTGGGCGAAGCTGTCCAGGCCTTCCTTGCTGGAAAGCTACAGGCATTTAATACGAATCAGACCTGTGGCAATTGCGAAAACTGACGGGATTTCCGTATTTTTTTTGCAGGAAAACGTAACCGGGTAAAGTTCCTGGTTCCGTGAGCGTTCGAGAACGGTACAGATGCAAGGCGGCAACGATGTTGATTATCCTGGTGTGACATCAAGGAGTTACCAACGCAGCAGATGCGCCCTCCTCGGGAGCCCCGCAGGGTTGCGTCGATACAAGGGCTTGTGCCTGTGCAGTCAGTGAGCTGGCCCGGGCTCTGGAGATCGAGCCCGGGAACGTTGAACATCTGCTTGGCGGGCTAGCGGGAGATCACATGCATTGCGCCCGCCTGGCAGTCAATACGCGGGGAGAGGCGATTGCCGATGTACTTCGGCGGCAGATGGGCAATGCCGGTTGACCATATCAGCTTGCCAACGATCAACCAAGCACAAAATCATGCATCAAATAAAACCCATAGGAATCATACATTCGCCTTATCGCACAATTGACGATATGCCCATTCAACCCAGAGGGGCACCTGAAGTCGAAGGGTACGTGCTGGTGGACGAAAAATACATCGACGGGCTGCAAGACCTTGAAGGTTTCAGCCATATTTATCTTCTGTATAGCTTCCACAAAGCCTCCCGAACCGAGTTGCTCGTAACACCTTTTATGGACCAACAGGCAAGGGGTGTATTTGCTACACGCTCTCCACTGCGACCGAATCATATCGGTATATCTATTGTGCAATTGAAAAGCGTCGAACGGGACAAAATTGTTGTACAAGGCATTGATATACTTGACGAAACACCATTGTTGGATATCAAACCATACATGGAAAAATTTGATGCCGTGAACAAAAGTGTTTCCGGTTGGCTCCAGGCCAGTGAGAAAGAAATCAGGCAAAAACGTTCAGACAACAGATTTGGGTAATAATTATTGTACACACTTCATAAAAAACCTGAATCCGTGAGCGTTCGAGAATGGTGCAGATGCAAGGCGGCAACGATGTTGATTATCCTGGTGTGATATCAACGAGTTGCCAACGCAGCAGCTGCGCCGTTATCGGGCGCCCCGCAGGGCGGCGCGGTGAAGAGTATAAAATGCATTTATTTGTCAATAATGCAATACATTCCACGTATTGCCTGGAATATTACCTCAAGCCGTCACGGATTCAGGAAAAAGGCCCCATCTATCATGTTCAGTATCATCCTTGTCAGTTCCAGGCAGAAGATTCTTGCTTGCTCCTTTTGCCGGGGGCACTGCAATCCCGTGACATTCACCTTATGCTGCTTGCCTTGCCGCCGCTTCGGAGATGGGGGAACGTGTTCGTCAACAGCCGCCTAATCTTGTTATCATTGACGAACAATTCGCCGGTGTCTCTCCCGTTGATCCGGTCAAGGAACTTCTGAAAATCAACGCCATGGTGTATGTCGTCATGGTGAGTACCATGGATGATAAAATGTTTCAGATGCCACGGAAGGACTCGGCATACTTGTCAGGCTGCCGTCGCCTCCCGGCCTCGGGGATGCTGATACACTTTTGGAGAAATTGACAGAGGTATCCCGGCCACTCGGACGTTCACGGACCCAGATTTACATCAATGCTTTCGCGGTAGAGGTCGACTTCACAGTCGAATCAAACCTAAACGGTCATATATAAATTCGTACTATTTCCTCCCGTTCGGTGGGCGAACAGGACGCCGGCTCCGACGTTTAAGATGTTTTACCATCCGGTGGCAAAGAAATAATTCATGCGTTGAAACTGCATCCCATGGTTTCTCTATTTACCGGTCTTCTTATTTTGCATGTCCCTCTCTTCCGTGGGCATGAACCGCAAGGACAAAACAAGTGCCAATGGATTATAAAATGTCGGGCAGAGAGTGTTTAGTTGCAATAATTTATGCCAATCAGTGAAAGGTCTTTTTGCTGAATCAGCCCCGGAGAGCGGCAGCATGAAAAGGCCGTGGCTGCAGAAAAATAGACGAAGAGGGGACGTTTATTTTTTGACATAACTGCTCCCTGATGTTACATTTTATCTGATAGTGTTATCCTGGATCCGTGAGCGTTCGAAAACGGTGCAGATGCAAGGCGGCAAGGAAGTCGATTCTCCTGGTGTGATATCAACGAGTTGCCAACGCAGCAGATGCGCCCCGGAGGGCGACGCGGTGAAGACCAGGAAATGCATCATTTGACAATAATACAATAAATTCCACATATTACATGAAGCATAATCTCAAGCCGTCACGGATGCGGGGTTATGCCAAGTGACAAATGACGCAAGATTGCGAAGTAATTTGGTGTTCATGCAAGACGTGGCTGCAGGCGCATAGCAACGCTATGTAACAGAAGCCACAACACGGCAGAAACGCCAAAGGACGAGTAAAATCGTTAATCGGCGCTCGACAGAACACTAGGATAATCTCGAATAGTTTGCCAACTGCGCCTACCATATCATCCAACGGGGCCATAACCACATTGAGCAGCATGTCCGGAAGGCCGGTGCAATTCAGCACATTCAGGCACTGACCATCCGGCGGATAGTGCCCCGGCGCCGGCAGAAAGCCTCGCGTTACGTCTGCGTAGCTGTTTTCTTTTCTAAGCGATGTAGTCGTTTCACAGTTTTACGGACAATCCAAGCTGTATTCAACGAGTCAACTTGAGGGAGACCATGATGGACTTTCGGAAAATTACCGCGATCATTCAGAAGGATGCACTGGAGAAGGTGGAAGACCAACTTCGAAAACTGGGCGTTCCTGGTATCAGTGTGACCCACGTGAAGGGTTACGGACACTATGCGAACTTCTTCTCAAAGGACTGGCTGGTGTCCCACGTCCGAATTGAGGTCTTTATCGGACAGGAGCGGGCGGAGGAGGTCGCAACGGCGATCATGAACGCCGCCCATACCGGAATGGATGGAGACGGAATCGTCGCCGTACTGCCGGTCGAGTCCGTTTACCAAATCCAAACATTGCAGAAATGCGTCAAGGATGTCTGCGATTAGACGCTAAGTACATAGTGAACTTCACCCCACATTTTTTCAAGGCAGGGGATTCGACCAGCGAGTCCTTGCCGCTTCAGATCCCCCAGAACTCCTATCCAGGGAAACAAAGACCCCATCAGCCTTCATCGCCCCGGGGCCTTTGTCCCTGATACCGTGTTGCGGCCCGAATCAGGCCCGGAGCCCACTCTTTGGTTCCCGTGGCCAGAACGTGGGTATAGAGGGCCATGACATTATTTCTCACCAGGCCGTCGCGGCCGCCCATAAATCCGGTACCCCGCTCGATATTCAAGACCAGATCATCCGGCTTGCCGTCCCATTCGAGGACCGTGGAATAGCGGAATTCATGACCCCGGACCCGGGTGTGCTGCGGATAAAATGGGTTGGCCTGATCGACGCTGAAGATGGAATAGCCGTGCGCCTGGGGCTTGCCGGAGATGCCGAAGGTGACGGGAAAAACCCCGGCCAGGGGATATTCGGTCCCGTCGATGACAATGGCGCGGCCGAGAAAAATCAGGCCGCCGCATTCGGCGTAGATGGGCAGTCCCTTTTCCGCCTCCTGGCGAACCGAGGCCCGAAAACCGGCATTGTCAGCCAGGCGCCTGGCGCTGGTTTCCGGGAAACCACCGCCAATATAGAGGCCGTCAAGACCGACAGGTAACGCCGGCGCGCTCAGGGCATCAATCGTGACCAGCCTGGCGCCCGCCCCCCGCAGGGCCTCGAGATTTTCTTCGTAATAGAACTGAAAGGCCTGATCACGAAGAACGCCGATGGTCACGGGTTGTTCAGGTGGGGGAGCCTGCCGCGCAGCCACAGCCGTTTGGACCGAAGCTGCAGGGCGCATCAGGTTGCCAATGGCCTCAAGGTCGAAATATTTACCGGCGATTGCCGCCAGCTCCGACACTGCGACATCCGCGGTCCCATACTCCTGGGGCGGGGTGACGCCGAGACGACGCATGGGAAAGATATCCTTTTTCATCCGCGGCACAATCCCCATGACCGGAATAGCGGTGATGCGCTCGACCGACTGCCTGATGATCGATTCATGCCGGGGGGTGGCGATCTGGTTCAGAATCACGCCGCCGATCTGCAGACGGCGGTCCAGTTCCCGGCAGCCCAGGACCATGGCCGCCACCGTTCTCGTGGTCTTGCTGCAGTTGACCACCAGCAGAACCGGCAGATCAAGCTGAATGGCCAGCTCGGCCGTGGAAAAGCCGCCCTCGGCGTTCACCCCGTCGTAGAGGCCCCGGTTCCCCTCGATAATTGCAAAATCGGCGGCCGCGCAATGCCGCCGAAATGAGTCCGCAATGGCCTCCGGGCTCATGAGATAAGGATCAAGGTTGTAACAGGGCCGGCCGGCGGCCATGGTCAGCCAGCCGGCGTCAATGTAATCGGGTCCCTTTTTGAACGGTACCACCTGCCGGCCCGGGCCGCGCAGTGCGGCCACCAGGCCCACCGCCACCACCGACTTGCCGGAGCCGCCGCTCAGGCCGGCAACCACAAGGCTTTTCACACCATCACTCATCTGTCCTCCTCTGCTTCCCGTCCCCGATCGTGGCGTACCCTGCCGCATTCGTCCCACACCTGGTGATAGAGATCATTCATCTGCCCTTCAAGCCGGAGCCGGAATTCCTCAAGGCCTTCGGCTTTCAGTTGCGGCGGCACATTCATCGGCTCACCGTAGCGCATGATAATCCGGCAAAAGGGCAGGGGCAGAACCGTCCGGTCCCAACTGCGGAAGGCCTTGTATCGATCGGCCGCCCAGACCATGGGCATAATAGGCGCTCCGGTTCTCGAGGCCAGGAAAATGACGCCCGGCTGGACCCGGCGGGCCGGACCCTGTGAACCGTCGGCCACAATGCCGACATTACGACCGTCACGTATATATCGGAGCAACCTTTTCAAGGCCGGAACGCCCTGGCGGTTGGACGAACCGCGAACAGTTTCAACCCCAAGCAGGCCGGCGATACGGGCGATATACTCGCCGTCCCGGCTGGCGCTCACCAGGACCACCGCGGGATAGCGCCGTACACGCACATGGTGAAAGATGTAGAGAATCGAGTAATGCCAGAACGGCACGATTACCGCCCCCTGTTTGCGGGCGGCTTCGAAATGCCGCTCCCCGCGCAGGGTACAGCGACAGGTGGCAAACCACAGCCGGGTCACCCCCACGTAAAGGCGGGGCAGGATTGCCAGGGAGACCCGGTAAAAAAAATTCCCCACGACTTAAACCTCAGATCGGCGGGGCAATGGTCACGACGATCCGCATATCGGTTATGGCTTTGACCCCATGCGGTTCGCGGATGTCGGCAACCAGCATGTCGCCGGTCCGGGCCGGGATCGAGGTGTCGTTATCACCGAGAAAAAAACCCTCGCCTTCGATAACCAGGATGCTCAGTTGGCCTTCAATGTCATGGGAATGAACAGGGAACAGCACACCGGCATGGAGGTTAAAGTTGATGATTTTGAAAAATTCCGACTCATGAACAACAAAACTTTTCATGCCCAGGGGATTGAACTCCCGGGTCTTGTCTAATTCAATTTTTTTCATATTCGACCTCCCTTGTTCTTGTTTCGCGCCGTAACAAAAAACGGCATCATGCCCTCGACTGCTCGCGGAGAGCGGCCCGGGCCTCATTATTTGAGCCGAGCAGCAGGGCCAGTCGGCGGGTGTTCTCGTTACCGGCCAGGATAATTTTGAGAGTCATGGTCAGCGGGACTGATAGAAGCATGCCGACCGGCCCCAGGACCCAGCCCCAGAAGGCCATAGAAACAAAAATGACCAGGGGGGACAGGCCGATCCCGGAGCCCATGATTTTTGGTTCCACAATATTACCGATGACCATGTTAATCACCAGGTAGCAGGCCGCGGTTGCGGCGGCCGCACCGGTCCCGATCTGGACGAGGGCAAGCAGCACTGCCGGTACGGCCGCAATAATAGAGCCGATGGTGGGAATAAAATTAAGGAAGAAGGCCACCAGGCCCCACATCACGGCAAAGTCAACGCCGATAATTTTCAGGGCCACGGTAACCAGCACCCCGGTCATGAGGCTGGTCATGGTTTTAAGGACCATGTACCGGTTGACGCCTTTGGTGATTTCGGCATACTCTTCCAGGTCCGCATCGCGCTTGCCGGCCATGGCCCGCAGTTTGTCCGGGAAACCGGCCGCTTCAAACAGGATGAAGACAAAGGTCAGGGTAATCATAAAGGTATTGGTCAACAAACCGCCCATGGTATTGAGGGTGTTGGCGACCATGTTCATGATCTTTCCCGGGTCGAACTGGTCAACGAGGGTCTGATCGGTCACCTTGATCCCATGAGTTCCCAGCCAGGCAATGACTCCGGCCAGCATGGTTTGCAGACGTGACTGATACAGCGGCAGGCTTTTTGAGAAATCGGTGATCGAGGAGCCGACCAGGGTGGCCACTCCGGTTTCGAGAACGATCAGGCCCGCGACCAGGATGATGATTGAGAGAAACGGCGGGATCCCTTTAGTCCGCAGCCAGTACAGCGGCGGCGCGCAGATGACGGCCAGGAAGACGGCCAGGAGCAAGGGGATAATGAGCGATTTTGCCGCCATGATCCCGGCAACAATCACCACCAGCGCGGCAAGATTGATGAGCATGACTTGGATCCGTTCCTCTAGGTTGTGCCCATCCGGCAATGGTCTTTTCGCAGTCTCGCAGGCTTGCTTACCTGGCCGGCCCCGGTATTATACTCAAAAAATAATCTTCGGGATATCACTTGCATACCTGCGGTTATTTTTTCCGCCGGCCTCGGAGTTTCCCACTGGCCGCTTACCTGACCTCTAACAAAAAAATCCTCATTTCCGAACCGACACCGGCTTGGTAAAATGTATCCCTGAATCCGTGACGGCTTGAGGTAAGATTCCAGTCAATATGTGGAATTTATTGCATTATTGACGAATAAATGCATTTTATACTCTTCACCGCGCCGGACTGCGGTCCGCCCGATAACGGCGCAGCTGCTGCGTTGGCAACTTGTTGATATCACACCAGGATAATCAACCTCGTTGCCGCCTTGCATCTGCACCACATTCTCGAACGCTCACGGATTTAAGAAAATGTATCGGCCTGGCTATCGTTTTATCATGCCGCCGCCCGGCGGTCAAATCCATCCTGATCAGGCAGGCATGGAACTCCTTGCGCGCCTCTCATAACGGGTGTCAGGGGGCGGCGGTGTTCGGCTGCCGATTTTCCCCTTGCATTCTTTTTGTTGTCCTGTTTTTCTACTCTTTGCCGGAGACTATTCGTAGAAACCGACAGCTTTGCTTTTCTAGCGCACTGTTGATCTTGACGTTCAGGTCTTTTATATACCTGTTCCTGACTGACAGCGCTGCCAAAAAACCGATAATCCGGAGACTGATATTATGCGGAATTATGGACGAACACTCGCCTTGCTGTTGCCGGCTTGTTTTCTGCTGGCCGCCTGCGGCAGTCACGATCAAACGATGTATAAAGGTGTGACCTATCCGCCTACCAACCAGGTGCAGGCGGCTTTTCAGGCAAGCCAGGTCCCGTCTTCATGCCTGGTCTTTGCCCAGGCGCTCATGGTCACTCCCGCCGGATTCTCGGGCGGGGATATCGATCAGGCCGTTGTCAAAGAGGCGAAGGCCCGGGGCGCCAATATGGTGCTGATCGGCCGGAGCCGCCGGAGCAAAGAAGGCGACGCCCTGACGTTCCACTATTACGGGCCGGAGAAGGCCTATCCGATCAGCAACTGGCTGGGCTGGCAGTATGGTTTTGAGGAGTGGGAACAGCAGGGAAAATGGGTCGATTTTGGTTACAATCAATGGAATAACAATACCGTACGATACGATTATCCCCTTGTCATGCATGTGGCCTTTCTGCGCTGCCAATAACCTGTCCCGACTTAGACAAAATAACCGCCGGGATCAAACATCCGCGTAACCAAAGCGAAAACCTGCCATAACCTCGGTCTGGGTAACTATTCAGATGTGCTCCATATTTGGGTAAGCAGGACAACGAATCCATAGTATGTCTATGTGAGGCGGCCTGATCGCCCGAAGATGGAGTACAGCTGGATAGTTACCTTACCAGACCGCGCGCAGCCCCTTAACCTTGCGGACCCGGTCGATTTTCCGTTCCAGCTCCACCCGCCACTGGGCATGAATCCGGGCGGCGGAAGGCGCAATCAGCTCGGGCAATCCGTAAACCAGGCGATCGGCGGCCCGGCTGGCCTCGATAACCGCCTCGATGGAACGGGCGCCGAATTTATACTTGGCCAGGAGAAGCCGGAGCAGCAGGCCTGATGTCTTGCGGGCCGCCGATTTCCAGTGGGTCTGCATCTGGTGGGCAATGATAAAGGCCCGCTTGAGCAGGATGCGGCGCAGTTCTTCAAGCTCGGCCGGCGAGACCGCATCCCGCAGCAGGGCATCGTCGATCTCGATTCCGTCAATATCCAGCACCACCCGGAGCCGGCTCATAAAGTCGGGGATCTTGAGCGTTTGGACCATCTGCGCTTCCCGGGGGTCGTCATGGCACAACAGCTCCTCCATGCCTTCATAGCTGGACTTGACTCCGCCGGCAAAGACAAAAATGGCCCGGCCGATGTGGTACGGGATACCGTGGACATAGGTAACGCCGTCCTGCATGGCCGGAAGAAAATAACGCAGATAGCCGAATTCATGCTGATCATAGCGGCAGTCGAACTCGTCCCAGAAGGCGATGGGGATCTTGCCCTGGGCCACCGACGCCCTGATCGGATCTATGGCCGAGTTGATTTCGTCCGGTTCGGCAAACTGGGTCAGGTTAAATTCAAAAAAATTAAAGGGATCTCCCTCGAACTTCCTGGAAATGACATTGGCCACCTGCTTGACCGCAAAGGATTTCCCGGAACCAGGCGGGCCGAACACGCCGATACACAGGGGTCTAAGAACATTTTTCCGGGAAACGTACGAGTCCATGACATTATGCAGGGTAATAACCGGATCGATTTCCGCCGGATCCGTGGAGCGCAGGTGGCCGATCTGGAAGACGGGCAAGGGATCGAACCCCTTGCCCCGGTTAACCTCTTCCTTCAGATAATGCAGCACCGAAACGATGATCTCTGCGCAGCCGTGGTTGCCGGAGCCGGATTTTTTCTTTTGTCCGGGACTGAAAAAGGTGCGCAGTGCTTTTTTCTTTTCACTGTTCCACATCTGGCTGGCCACCAGGGCCAGGGTCGCGTCAAAATTAGGGGACAATGTGGGCAGCTCAATAAAGGTGGGGTCCGGCACGTTGTCGATAAAGGAGCAGGGCAGACCGTTGGGATAAGTGGGGGAAAAATCAAGGCGGGGAAATTCCAGGCCATCGTTGAAATAATATCCGTGCTCGTAGAGTACCTGCCAATTCAGGAGTACCCGTTTCGAAAAATCAAAAAAGAAGTTGCGGCTGAACCCGAACCCTCCCCGGCGCATGGTATTCATGGCCAGCATGGAGGTGACCAAGGTGTCGTAGCAGGGCACCGATCCCTTGTGCCGGGCTGAACTTTTTTCCGGGAGACAGCCCTTGCGGTAGCGGAAGAAAGTGCTGTCCGGTCCAACATAGAGCAGACCGTGGGGAAACATCTCGACGATGATATGGCAGCGGAAGCGGCCACCGTGTTCGTCCCAGAGCCCTACCTCCTCGGTGCGCAGAGCCCGGAGGCACATGGCCACGATGGTTTCCCAGCTGACCGATGCATCCATCTCCATGCGGGTGGTTTCCAGGTCGGCGAGGCGGCAGAACAGGGTGAAGTTTTCACCCAGCTTGTCGGCCCATTGCTGCCAGTGCGCCACGGAAATGCCCATGGCAATACACCAGAGGCCCGGGTTCAGTTTGACAACATCATCACAGACCTGCGGCGGCACCCCGGAGTCGTCGATCAACAGCATGCCGTTGTTATTACTGATAGTCCGGGGATCGTTGTCGGAAATGACAAAGGGCGCCGCGGTGCTGCCCCGTCCCTCGGCCGGCAGGATCTGTTTGACCATGAACCAGCCGTGCTCTGTGTTTTGCCTTGCCAAACCTTTGCGCTTGCGAAAAATTTGATAGACCTGCTTCTCCGGACCATAGGTCAGGGTGTGCAGCCTGGGGGTGAGTTCGGAATCGGCAAGATAGGAGGCCAGCCAGGTCAGGCACTGTTCCAACCGTCCATTTTCAATGGATATCCGTCCGGCCAGCAGGTCGATATCGTCACCGGGATTGTAGCCGTAAGCGGGCAGGCTCCCCTCGTCAAGGAGGCTGACCGCCTTGACGGGCATATTGTAAATGGTCACGTTGGAGCCGAGAAACAAAATTTTCGGGCTCTGCTTATCCATGGTGCGCTCCTTGTTTGGTCACGGTTTCAGGTTACAAACCGGCCGATACGGATCAATTTTCACCCTCAAACAACAGGGCCGCCCACTCATCCTCGTGTTCGCTGCGAACCAGGCGCAGGCCATGTTCCCCATAAACCCGGCCGATGTTTTTTTCCTGGGGGCCGCGCAGGATACCGGCCAGGACAATTCGGCCGGCCGGCGCCAACAGACGCTTCAATTCCGGCGCCATGCCGACCAGAACATCATGGACAATATTGGCACAGATCAGGTCGTATGTTCCCGGAATATCGGCAAGAGGGGTAGCGGTGACGCCCACGTTCCAGTCAAGACAGTTGGCCATCACGTTGTGCTTGGCGGCAGTCACCGCATCCGGATCATTGTCAATGGCCATAATCCGGTCCGCCCCGAAAACCGCCGCCGACATGGCAAGGATAGCGGTTCCGGTCCCCACGTCGAGCACGGTTTCGGGCCGGCCCTCGTTACTCTGAAAACAGGAGGCAACAAACGACAGGGCCAGTTTTGTTGACGCGTGCTGCCCCGTGCCGAACGCCCGGCCCGGATCCATCTCCAGGACCCGCTGCCCCCGGTCGGGGATATAATTTTCCCAGGACGGCTTGATCACCAGGCCCGGCACAATCTCGAAAGGGGTAAAAAACTGCTTCCAGCTTGTCGACCAGTCCTGGTCATTAATGATTTCCGTTGTCGGCCGGGGCGGGGTGAGGGTGTAGAGGGTGAACAATTTTTCCAGTTCGTCCGCGAGATGATCCGGCACGGCCGCAGCCGATCCGCTCGGTCCGTCGGCTTCAATGGCGAAAAAACCGCTGATTTCTTTGGTCTTTGTCGCCGAGACAGGTTTGATCTCCACGCCGACTCCGGTCAAGACCCAGATCAGGTCCGAGACCGGCTCGACAATTTTTTCCGGGCAGGCAATCGTTACTTTAAGCCATTGCCGCCCTGGTTTTATCTCCTTCATAATCACCACCTCGTTGAATTTACAACGGTTATATGCTAACAATTGTCAGTGTCCATCCGGAAATGGTCTTTTTGCCCGATCTCCCGGACAGACAGTGGTTGTTGAATATAAAAACCTATGCAGGTCCAATCCATCTTCCGGAGTTTGATATGAAACATACGGTCCGGTTTCAACCGGATAATATAACCGTTACCGTAGACAAGGGCGAGAATTTACTGAGCGCTGCCGCCGCGGCCGGCGTTTATATTCATGCTTTTTGCGGTGGTGACGGCGTGTGCGGCAAATGCAAGGTCCGCATCGACAAGGGCGAGGTCAGCTCGGGCAAGGCCAACCTGCGGCAGGAAGACTGGAACCAGGGCCTGAGGCTGGCCTGCCAGACCACCGTATCATCCGACCTGGTGGTGACCGTGCCGGATAAAACCACGGCGGGCGGCAAGGCGCTGAAGCGCAAACCCAAGACCACCCGCACCATTTCCGCCCGTTCCCTGGAGACGTTGACCGGCCGGTGGAACGTGGATCCGCCGGTGACCAAACTCTACCTGGAACTTGATCCACCGACGCTGGAGGATAATATTTCCGACATGCAGCGGGTCATGCGCGGTCTGAGGGCGGTCATGCCGGACAGCCTGGAACCCTCTTACGATCACCCGGAACTGATCAAGGTCCTGCCCGCGGTTCTGCGCGAATCGGATTGGAAAATCACCTTGCTGCTCCTGCACGGACGGAGACAGGAAGAGCCGGACCGGATCATCGACGTGGAGGCCGGGGACACCACGGCCCGTCTTTACGGGCTGGCCGTGGACATCGGCACCACCACCTGCAGCGGCGTACTCATTGACTTGAACAGCGGCAAGGTTATCGCCGAAGCCTCGGCCTATAACGCCCAGATCCGGTATGGCGAAGACGTTATTTCCCGGATCATTTACGCCGGCAGGCCCGGCGGCCTCAGAACGCTGCAGAACAAGGTGGTTGCCACGATTAACGCCATTATAGAGGACATCTGCCGGACCATGATTATCAGCCCGGCCGATATCAGCTATATCATGGCCTCCGGCAACACGGTCATGTCACACCTGTTGCTCGGTCTGGATCCGAAATATATCCGCGAATCGCCTTACGTGCCCAGTGTCAGCCAGTTCCCGCTGACCAAGGCGGCCGGCCTCGGCATCCAGGCCCACCCCAGCGTCCGTCTCTTCCTCTATCCCTGTATTTCTTCCTATGTGGGCGGCGATATTGTTGCCGGTGTTCATGCTGCCCAGATAGCCAAGTCCGAGCTGGTGACCCTGTTTATTGACATCGGCACCAACGGCGAGATTGTCGTGGGCAACAAGGACTGGATGGTGTCGGCGGCCTGTTCCGCCGGGCCGGCCTTTGAGGGGGGCGGCATCAAGTACGGCATGCGGGCCGCCAACGGGGCGATCGAGAACTTTTACATTCACCCGGTAACCTACGACCCCATGCTGATCACCATCGGCCGGATCAAGCCCAGCGGCATCTGCGGGTCGGGCCTGATTTCGGTTGTCGCCGAACTGCTGGACTCCGGAGTCATCGATCAGCAGGGCAAGTTCAACCGCAACCTTGATCAGCCCCGGATCCGCGATGGCCGCGACGGCTGGGAGTATGTCCTGGCCTGGAGCCAGGACTCCCTGATCGGGGAGGACATTGTGATCACCGAGGTGGACATCGACAACATGATGCGGGCCAAGGGGGCGATGTATGCCGGCTACCAGACCCTGCTGGAATCGGTAGGTCTCACCTTCGCCGACCTGGAGCGGGTGATTCTGGCCGGAAATTTCGGCGCTTTCATCGACCTGGAGCAGGCCATTCGCATCGGCCTGCTCCCCGATATGGACCGGGAACAGTTCTATTACCTCGGCAATGGCTCTTTGCTCGGCTGCCAGATCAGCCTCTCCGATGTCAGGCGCTTTCGTGAACGGGTCCAGGTGCGGCAGCTCATTACCAACATGGAGCTTTCCGAAAATCCCGAGTTCATGAGCCACTACATGGCCGCCCTTTTTCTGCCGCACACTGACATGAGTCTTTTTCCCAGCGTCCGGGACAGGTTGGCGGACAGGAATTAAACCATGCCGTCGGCGCGATAATGACAATATGAACAGAGCAACCGGTACAGAAAACTATGATATCCAGTTGCTGGCAGCACTGGCCCACAAGCACATTTGGTGGAAAACGCCGCAGGAGGCAACACGGCAGCCTGAACGTATTATCGCCCAGGTCATGGATATCGGCAACTATGATGACGTGCAACGCCTTGTTGCCATGGTGGGAGAGAAGAGTCTGCGCCGGGTCATTATCAACGCGGAAGCCGGGCAGTTCTCCGAACGTTCCTGGCATTACTGGCACTATCGTCTCGGCCTGGCCGCTCCCGGCAGGGTCCCCGACATGCCCAAGAGGAGCCGGCAATGAGTCGCATCTTCGAACCGGCCATGGACATTCTGCCTGCCGCCCAGAGACGCCTGCTGCCCCAAGCGCATCATCCCGGATTACCGGAAAAAATTATCAAGGATGACCTAAAAAACCGCGCTCCTTCACCCCAGTTCTATTCTATCCGTGCTGCCGTAATGGAGACTGAGTATCAGTGTAAGGTATTCACGCAGGTGGCGGGTAAGCAGAAAATTTTCCCGGACAAACTCCTTTGCCTTGTTGCCCATCTCGTGCATCTTTTCCGGCTGATGAAGCAGGTAACGGATGCGGAGCGCGGCGCCTTCCGGAGTGTTGACCAGGAAGCCGGTGTTAAAGTTGATAACCTGCAGCCGGATGCCGCCGGTATTGCCGCCGATAACCGGTTTCCCCTTCCACATGGCCTCGGTAACCGTGAGACCAAACCCCTCCCTGACTGATTTCTGGAGAACAATATCAGCGGCCCGTTGCAGGGCGTTGATGGTCCGGTTGGAATCCGGCGGCAATGACTGCACATGAATATCGGGATCGCCGGCTGCGGCCTCCCGCACCTCGTGCAGGACAATCTTTCCCTCGGGATCATCGGTCGCCCCGCCGCCGGCGAGCACAAGCTGCTGGCCGGGCACAAACTTCTTGACCAGCCGATAGGCACGGATGACGCCGAGCGGATCTTTGAAGCGGTCAAAACGTGAAACCTGGACCAGGAGGGGTCTGCCCGGATCCAGGTTAAAGTCGGTGAACACGGCCCGGACATCGTCTTCCGGCAATTCCATGTTTTTTTCACTGAGCGGATCAATGCTCGGCGGAATGATGTACTGCGGGTGCGGCAGGGTCTGGGCGAAACCGGCAAGGGAGAAAATGCTGGCGTCATACTCCCGGACAAACCGGCGCAGATATTTCCAGACCGGCCGGAAGGGACGGCTGACGTCAATGTGGCAGCGCCATATCCATTTCCCCCGGCGATTGGGACAGTTCAGCAGGAACGGGGCCGGCTGGGGATCATGGATGAAGACAAAATCGGCGTCTTCCAGTTTGTCGCGCAGCCTTTCGGCATTGTCCCGGTTGACCTGTTCATAGGTGCCCAGGAGATGATCGGCGATTTGTGTATGATTCCCCTGCAGGGCATTGTGCATCCCTTTTGTACACTGGTAAAACTCTTCATTTCCTTCCAGGACCTCCCATGACGTATCAATGGACAGATCCTGCATGAGAGGCACCAGCTTCCCCAGGATTTCCGCAACGCCGCCGCCGATCCTGGTCGAATTGACATGCACGACCTTCATGCCGCGGAGAGGCTCGGACAACTGGCGAAGATGGTTGATTACATCCTGACCGGCAATGTCGGCATAAGATTCAAGAAGATTAGTCATACCGCCTCCTTGGCAAATTGCTCCTGAAACAGCCCGACCAGTTGTTTTTTGAGCTGGGTCAGGGAGCCGAAGTAAGGATCAATGGCATCAAGCTTGTCGCAGAGCCCCTGGTAACGGCCGTTGAAACTGGAGAGCCAGAAACTGAAATCGTCACCGTGGTGGGCCAGCCTTCTGCGGGCATCGATAAAATGATAAAAAATGCTGCTGGCGGAAATGGTCGGCAGGAGAGCCGCCAGCTCTGCGGGAGCGGTCGTCTTTTTCCGGGTATCGAAGACCACAATCTGGGAACGGATGAATTCGAAGGGAGAGGTGGCGCCCATCCAGGCCAGGCACTCCTTTTCGTCCAGCCGTTCCTCCACGATTTCAACGAGTTCATGGCGAATAGCCTCAAGGCTGTCGAATTCCGTGGGGTCGACGACCGCCAGCCGTTCGGCCAGCGCCCCGTCATGCAGGCCATACCAGGCCCAGGCAGCAAAATCATTATTATATTCACGCTCTTCAAAACGGGGATGCAGCAGGCCGCCCCAGAAATGGTAATAGATGCTGTCGGCGCTGATGGTCAGCAGGCTGTTGCGCAGTTCCTTTACGGTCAGGGCACTGTGGCCCGTGGCAATGGCGATCAGGGCACAGTCCTTGATACTGAAATCCTGGGTAGCTTCCGGGGCGGACTGGGGGATGCTGGTATCAGTCATGGCACACTCCTGTTTCAAATTCAGAGGTTTTATCCAACAGGCATACCGGGAAACTCCGCAGGAGTTCGGCGGCGGCCAGCCTGTTATTATCAGGTCCACTGGGCAGAATCTCTTCCCCGGTCAATACGTTGGTATATGACTGCGGCGGCAGGTTGCCGGGCAGCACGATTGCGGTGTTCGACCACGCCTCCGGCCCCAGGGGCAGGCGGCTCTCGTCGTTGCCGAGGAGACGGGCGGACAGGCGCGGCACGACGACAATGACCGGGTGTTCAGCCAGAATTCTCATAAAGGCGCAGAGGTGATCCTTTTTCCTCCCTTTCACGGTCAGGGGCAGATACGAACCCCGCTCGAAGAGTTCGCTGTGCAGGCGCCGGAAGGCCAGCGTTTTCCAAAGAACATACATCTTGACCCGGCCATCGGTCATGGTCTGCAGCAGTTGCCCGGCCCTTTCGGCAAGGGCCGCCGGGGCAACCGACATGAACCTCTGCAGTTCGGCCAGCATTTCTTTTCGTTGGTGAAAATCAACCGGCCGCCGGTTGTCCGGGTCGACCAGGCGGAAATGCCAGGTCTCCGTTCCCTGGTAGGTATCGGGAATCCCGGGTGACGTCAGTTTAAGCAGGAGTTGGGCCAGACTGTTGAGCATGCCGAACCAGGCGATTTTCTTCTGAAAAGGCACAAAATCCTCTAAAAAAGCATTTTTTTCATCGAGAATCCGCCGGACAAATTGTGACATCGCCTCCTCGTAGGCCCGGTTCTGATTGATCCAGCTGGTATGAACCTTCGCCTCCCTGATCACCTTCAACATGTATTGCTCGATTCGGCCGGCCAGGGATACCCGGTTCTCCCGGTCCATCCGCTCGAAAGGCCACACCCCCACCAGGTTCTGGTACAGGGCGTATTCATCATTTTTCGAGGGCGCCGGGCCGTGACCGACTTTGGTCCGGAAGCCGCGATTACAATGGCTCCAGCGCGCCAGGGCCTTTTGCCACTCCCCGGGCATTTCAGACAATACATTTATCCTGGCCCGGAGATCCTCACTCCGTTTACTGTCGTGGGTCGAGGTGTTGAGCATCGCATGGGGCCAGTAGCTGTTTCTTTCCCGGTTGGCATGATGAAACGCCGCCACCGAGACCCCGAAGCGGCGGGGGTCGCCGCCAACCTCGTTCAGCGACAGCAGACGGTTGTAAATATAAAAACAGGTATCCTCCAGCCCCTTGGCCATGACCGGCCCGGTGTATTGCTGCAGCTTCATCACGAATTTTTTTGCCGTGTTCTGCAGGACATTGCCCTTGCCGGCTTCAATTTCCAGCAGCAGGGTCGCCTGCATAAAGTCGTAAATAGCGGGATCTTCCGCCTGTTGCCGGCTTTTTGCCTTGGAGACGGCCCACTCCACATAATTCCGGTCATCCTGGGAGATCCGGTCGCCGGTTATGTATGTCCGGTACACCGGGAAGCAGGAAATAATTTCGATAAGGGTTTCACGGAGATGGTTCAAGGTGTAATCCCGGGTGAAACGGTTCATCTGGCCGAGCCGGTGCAGTTCGTCGGCCAGGACATTCAGCTCCCCGGCCATGGCGGTCTTGATGATCAGTTTCTTGCAGTTATAGAGCAGCAACTCGAAGTCCATGCTGTGGCCGATAAAGCGGTGATAGATGCGGGTGAACGTCTTTTCCGCGGTTGCATCCACGAAAAGGCCGTTGAGGACGACGCTGAAATCGTAACCGGTTGTCCCGTGGACCAGCCAGTCTGCCGGCAGGTGTTCAAAATCGGCCAGAATTTTCTCGACCACCACGTAGAGAGGCAAGGGCCTCTCCTTAAGGAGGAGTTCCGCCGGCAGGACTTTTTCGCTGGCAGCGATTTCACC
The DNA here is from genome assembly GCA_002897615.1 of bacterium BMS3Bbin14. Lineage (GTDB taxonomy): Bacteria > Desulfobacterota > Desulfobulbia > Desulfobulbales > Desulfobulbaceae > BMS3Abin13. The sequence goes on along the minus strand of BDTX01000017.1, from coordinate 47,966 downwards.
GCTGGCGGCCGCCTGCAAGCGGGAGCAATACTGGCGGGGATCATAGAGTCCGTCCGGATGGTCGATACGCAGACCGTCCACTTTGCCGGTTGCGATCAGGTCAAAGACAAACCGGTGCGTTTCTTCGAAGACCCTTTGGTTTTCCGCGCGGACGCCGGCCAGGTCGTTGATATCGAAAAAGCGGCGATAGTTTATCTCGTCGGAAGCCACGCGCCAGAAGGCAAGCCGGTAGGCCTGCATGTTCAGGAGCTTATGGAGCAGGTTGTAACTTTCCGAACAGCCTTTTTCCCCGTTGAGCAAGACAACATTTCCCTCTATGAAGGTCGCGATTTCAGGAATTTCCCGGCACAGACGGGCCAGTAATTTTTTCAAAACCTCCTTGTTGCGGTAGCGCGTCCGGACCTGTTCAGGGTCGGTTTCCTCCCGGCCCGGCAGATTGGCAAAGGAGGAGATCAGGTTTTGCAGTTCGTGCACCCCCTGGTGCCGGGAGCCGAGCAGGGCCTCCAGCCGGCCGAGATCATGCCCGAGGATAAAGGGATACGAACAGGGATCAAGCGGGAAAGAATGCCCGTAATAGGTGATGCGGAAGGTGCCCTTTTCGAGGCTGAACTCAAGGTGCAACTCACTCCCCTCAAGGACCGACCCGTAATAATCGCCCAGCACCGGCAGCAACACCCGGCCCTTGAGTCCCCGCTGCTGCGGATCCCAGTTGATATCAAAAAAATCGGCATACTGTGAGGCCCGGCCGTTTTCCAGGACATCAAGCCACCATTTATTGTCCGAGCCGACTCCCATGTGGTTGGGCACCATGTCCAGGATCTGGGCCATACCGTGACGGTCAAGGGCGGCGACCAACTCTTCATATTCTTCCCGGCTGCCGATCTCCGGGTTCAGGTTTGCATGATCAATGATATCGTAGCCGTGCGAACTGCCCGGCCGCGCCTTAAGATACGGCGACGTGTAACAATGACTGATCCCCAGGGAATCCAGGTACGGCACCACCTCCGCGGCCTGGCGGAAGGTAAAATCGTGGTTGAGCTGCAGGCGGTAAAAGGCCCCGGGGATGACGGCGGTCCGGTCGACCGGCAGGGCCGACGGCCGGACAATGCCCTCCCCCCGCTCGGCACAAAAACTCCGCATGAGACTGACAAGCTGCTCATCCTCCCGGATGTTTTCGATATCCAGCGGCAGTTTGCGTTCCCAACCCGGCAGATCAAGGGATTGCTCGTCAACCCCGTGTCTTTCCTGGAAAGAAGGATTATCCTGGAGCGGCAGCAGACATATTTTCGCCGCCGAGCCGGCCAGAAAAAGATGAACCGACCGGACCAGGGCCGGCGACAGCCAGGGCACGGTCGCGGGATCCACATCATACCCGTCCGGCAGCAACCCCTGTCGGTGCAGGGCGACCAGCAGCCGGGCCCGGTCCGCCGCCCGGGCAATGATGCTCTTTTCCCGCCACGCCGGAGCCGCCGCGGCCCCGGTTGCCGACAACAGGTCGATATCCTTGCCCAGCCAGTAACCATTCAGGGTCGTCAGCTCATTGCTGCTCGCCGCCACCATCGAGAGAGACGGGTAGTGTTCGGGAGCGAGCCAGTCTCCGCTGGAAGTTGTGGCAAAATGTCCGGGCCGGTAAGAGAGAATGGCCATCCGCTCAAGCTGCCGGCGAAAATCTGCCGGCAGCTCTTCGTCATGTTCACAGATCACCAGGCAGTGGTTGCGCCGGCTTTCCAGGGCAATGATTCCCAGGAGTTCGGCAACGGGGTACTGGAGGAAAACCGAGCCGGAAAACGCGGCCGCGGCCGGCAGCCGGCATCGTGGTCCGGCGATAGTCGCATGGTTGATGCACAGTGCACCGGCATGGCGCATATTGGCCTGGAGGGCGGCGATGAACGGCGCATATGCCGCACCCTTCAACCCGGCGGGCAGCAGGGGCGGGCAGCCGTCCCGGCCCATGCCCCGCCCCCCGGGGAACGAGATTGCCCCGGCCGGATTCAGGGCAAAAAGCTGCGGCCGGTACCATGTTTCGAAACCACCCGGATGGAGACTGGCGGCAAGCGTCCCGATGAGACCGACCTTGAGGCCGAGTTCCATCGACCGCCGGCCTACCGCCGTCAGCTGGAGCTCCGTCTGCCACAGGAGATATTGATAAAATTCAATGCGGTCCCGGTTTGCCAGCGCAAAATCGGCAACCGCGGCAGAGTGCTGGTCCCGGAAATCTTGCGGCCAGCCGTGCCAGTCGCTCCATCCTTCACCCTGGGTCCTTAAATGCTCCCGCAAGGCTTCAAAGAGTGAGTATGCCCGCAGTTCCTCGCCGCCGGCCTGTTGAAAATCACGGAATTCCCTGCCTCTTTCGAGTTCCGGCTCCAGGTGATGCTGTTGAAAATGATGCCAGAGCAACTCGCACAATGCTATTTTAGCCGCCCTCACTTCTTCAAGAGGAACAAGTTGCTGATTGCGGAGAGAGGCCAGCCGCAGCTGAAAATCCAAGTCCTGAAAAAAATCCCGGGCCGCCTTGCTTTCACTGAAGTCGGCGATAACTTCCGGATCGAGAGAAACAAAATCGGGAAAACAAAGGCTGGAAACCTGAGCTGAAAAAGGCCGCCCGCTCTGCCCCGGAATCCGGGCTTGCAGCGGACTGATCGCCAGGGCGCCGGCCCCCTCTTCGGCCGACCGGAACAGCAGCTCTTTAAGGTCGGAGAAATCGCCGGCGCCCCAGTTCCTGCCGGAGCTGAGGGTATCCACCCGGCAGGAAATCCCCCAGATCCGGGTCTGCCCCTGCAAACCCGGAGGAACAGAGCAGGTCCCGGGAGTGACGATAACGAGACAGCCCGCCGCCGGCCCGGCAAGGTCGCTCTGCCCGGCGGCAAGGGCCAGCCGGTGGTAGCCGCATGGCAAGGCCACGGAGAGCGACAGTTGTACGGCGACATATCCGGTGCCGTTGAATTCGGCCCTGCCCGTCACCGGCATCTTGGCCGGCGTGACATCGCCGGCATGGGTTTCGCCGTTCTCTTCCGTCAGGGTCCATTGGAGCGGCTGGCCGGAGCTCTCTTCTGGCAGCCGGATTGTAAAAGAGAGCGGCTCCGTCTTTTCCGTTACGACCAGGACCGGCTCCACGACCTGCCGCCAGGCCTGCCATTGCAGATCGACAAGGGACCGGGCGAGCGCCTCCTCGTCAGAGCCGTCAATGCCGAAAGCAGCCAGGATATCCTGTCGGGCCGCCGGCGACAGCCCCGGCCCCTCCAGGTCAGGCGAACAAGTCGCCAGGCCGAAAAAAGCACAAAATTTTTGAAATATTTCCTCGTCCATTCGGTCCTGCTCTCCACACAATGCCTGATCACTTACAGCGATTGAGCACGTGAAACCGCCTAGTTATTATATATCCTGTGATGAGTTACCTGCAGTTCAGTGTCAGGTAATACTCCTCCCGCAGGAGCGGGAGTCCTCATGAAGCCCCCTCAAGGGGAACGCGCTCAACACCATAGCGTTGCTTTTCCCCCATTGGCACTTGCCGAGCACCGGAGAAGTTGTCGATAAAGGATTTTGAACTGTTTGAGCGCAGCGAGTTTTCAAAACCCCGACAGCTTCGAGGAGCACAGGGCTGTCCGAAGGACCAAGTGACACGGGTGCCTTTTCTTTTGGTTCGTTTTCTTTGGGCAAGCAAAGAAAATGAACAATATCCTGAATCCGTGACGGCTTGAGATCGTCCTTCATGTAATATGTGGGATTTATTGTATTATTGCTAAATACATGCATTTTTCGATCTTCACCGCGCCGCCCTCCGGTCCGCCCGATAACGGCGCATCTGCTGCGTTGACAACTCCTTGATATCACACCAGGATAATCAACATCGTTGCCGCCTTGCTTGACAGGACATCAGGTTTCCAGAAACCACGCAACGGATTGCGGGGGTAGCCGGTTATTCCTCCACATATCCTGCCGATAATCGGGGGCGGCGTAGATCGAAGCGGCAGCGGGCGGCGGCATATACTCTGCCGGTTCCGCGGCAAAATTGACGATCACCCGCAGCCGGGAGCCGTCGCCCAGGACCCAGGCGACCTGCAGCGCCTTGGAGCCGATGACCCGGTACTCCGCCCTGCCCCCCTGCATCCCGGCCAGGCGGGGGATGATCTCCTGCCGGCGCAGCCGGAGCAGGGTTGTATAGAGTTGCTGAAACCGGCGGCCGGTTTCGCCTTTTTGCTCCGGCCAACAGAGGCATGAAGCCTTGAAGGTGGCAATTGCATTGGGGTCCGGGATACGGGCCTGCAACTCCGGCTCTGAAAACTCCGGGAAACCGGCGAATTCCCGGCGGCGGCCTTCGGTCACGCTTCGGGCCAGGTCGGCTCCGAAATCACAGAAAAAAAGAAAAGGCGTACGGGCGCCGAATTCTTCGCCCATAAAAAGCAGCGGCGGTGACGGGGCCAGGAGAACGAGGGCCGCCGTGATGCGGAGCAGCGGTTCCGGGGCCAGGGTGGTCAGCCGCTCCCCGAGAGCCCGGTTGCCGATCTGGTCGTGATTCTGCAAAAAAGAGACAAAGGCCTGCGGCGGCAGATGAGCGCTTTGCTCGCCGCGGCAGGTGCCGCGACGGTAGGCGGAGGCCTCCCCCTGGTAGGCAAAGCCTTCGGCCAGGCAGCGACCCAGGTGCCGAAGCGGCGCATCCGCATAATCGAGGTAATAGCCGGTTCGCTCCCCGGTCAGGAGGACATGACAGGCATGGTGGAGATCATCATTCCACTGCGCGGTAAAGTGGGCGGGAGTGCCGTTTCCGGTCCGGGCCAGGTAATGCGCCTCGTTGTTGTCGTTTTCCAGCACCAGGTGAATATGCCGGCGGCAGCCGAGGCGTTGCCGCACCGTTGCCGCCAGTTCCGTCAGAATGTCGGGGCTGGAATCGTCGAAAATCGCGTGCACGGCATCAAAACGAAGTCCGTCGAAACGATACTCTTCGAGCCAGTACAGGGCATTATGAATGAAAAAATCCCGAACCGGCCGGCTGCCCTGACCGGCAAAGTTGACCGCCGAACCCCAGGGCGTCTGATAGCGGTCGGTAAAAAAAACGTCGCCGCCATAGACATGGAGGTAATTCCCCTCCGGCCCCAGATGATTGTAAACCACATCCAGGAACACCATCAGGCCCCTGGCATGCGCCGCCCGGACCAACCGTTTAAGGTCTGCCGGGCCGCCGTACGCGGCAGCCGGGGCAAATAACAGGACGCCGTCATATCCCCAGTTCCGGCGGCCGGGAAAGTCGGCGACCGGCATCAGTTCTATGGCGGTCACGCCCAGTTCAACCAGGTAATCCAGACGATCGACAACCCCGGCAAAGGTCCCGGCCGGCGAAAAGGCGCCGACATGTATTTCGTAAATAATCGCTTCTTCCCATGGCCTGCCCGGCCAGGAGTTCTCCGGCCAGGGGAAATCTTCCGGATCAACCACCACGCTCGGGCCGTGAACATCGCCGAACTGACGGCGTGAAGCAGGATCAGGGACCAGGAGATCCGAATCAATGCGGAACCGGTAAAGGGAACCGGGGGCGGCCGAGGAGACTTCAAGCTGAAACCAGCCGGCCGCCGGAGAGTCCATGGGAAAAAATTCCTGTGGTCCGCTTTCTTCTTCAAGGCATAACTCGACGGTTTGGGCCCGGGGCGCCCAAAGACGAAACAGGACCCCGCCATGGGGCAGGACCTCGGTCCCGAACGGCATGACATGCGAATAACGCTCAGAACGGGAAACTGCTGTTTTTTTGCTCATCATCCATCCATCCCGGCACGATCCGCCGGTCCCCGGCCATTATATTTTCCCTGTATCGTTGCCACCTTGCATCTACACCGTTCTCGAACGCTCACGGATCCAGGATTTTTCAATGCAGCCACTCGGCAAAAGTCCTCCCTGCTGTCTCTTTCATATACAGCGTGTTGAGATACTTCACAACCACCGCCTCATCTTCGGGCGGGATAAGAAAGCCCGGATTTTCCTGAGAAATATAAAGTTTTGACTTTTTATGCCCGGGCCCGGCCCCTCCTCCTGTCGGTTTCAGGCCCGCCAGTGACTTGAGCACCTCGATCATATTTCCCCAGCAACCGCCCTGGTCAAGATGCTCTATGATCTGCATTACGGCGGTGTTCAGGGATATTACGGCGGTCGGCAACAGTGCCGCACCTTCAGGCCCGCAGGGTGCGGTCGAGGCGAAACAGCGGCAGGCAAAGGGACGGGCGGGATAGATTGTGCAGCAATTCCCGGCCAGAAAAATGCAGGGGGCCAGGCTCCATTCTTCCGCCCCGGCCTCCGGCACCTTGCCGTCAAGAAACGACCCGGCAAACTGGTTGGTCGTGCACGCCGGCAACGAGGGGGTGGCGGCCGCCAGGCGGCCGGCCAGGTCGTCCTCCCTGATCACGTCATATTCTTCTAGATATTCCAGGATGTTATTCCCTTCAATGGTGGTTATGGTGACGCTTTGCGTGCAGCATGAAGCGCAGCCCTTCCGGCAGGCGAAAAAGGTGTCGGCCCAAAACGTTTCATACGTTTCATAGATAGAGGCCAGCAACATTTTTTTGCAGGATTCAGTCATATTCCGACCGCCGACCATTATTTTTTACTCTCCGGCCGGCTTGAAGACGATGGTGAAGGTGCTGCCCTCTCCTTCAATGCTGGCCACTTCGATACTGCCGTTATGTTGCTCAATGATATTTTTGGCAATGGCCAGGCCCAGGCCGGTACCGCGGCTCTTATCCGTGAAAAACGGCGTAAAAATCTGCTCCATCTTGTCCGCCGGCATGCCGGTGCCGGTATCCCGGATCTCCAGCACAACACCGTCGCCGGCCGGGGCCGGTCCCGTCCTCACCGTGATCGTGCCACCATCAGGCATGGCCTGGATTGAATTAATAACCATGTTCAGCAACACCTGATATATCTGCTCTGAATCCATGATGATTTCAGGCAGGTCAGGATCAAGATCCAGCTCCATGACAACTGATTTTTTAACCAGCTCCGGCTGCATGAAGCGACTCAGCCGTTCCACCAGGCTGTTGAGCTGGGCCGGTTCCATTCTCGGGTCCTGCGGCCTGGCAAAATCAAGAAACTCGCGGACGATATTATCGAGGCGGACGGTCTCTTCCACTATGATGGCGGCAAGATGCTCGTTACCCGGCGCCACCCGGCTGATCCGGTTGCCCAGGATTTCAGCGGTTGAGCGGACAATACCCAGCGGATTCTTGATCTCGTGGGAAACCGCGGCCACCATTTTGCCCAGGTTGGCCAGGCGCTCGGCCTCATACAGCTTTTCTTCGAGCATCTGCCGCTCCCGGGCCCGGGCCTCCATAATCCGGTTGGCCCGGACCACGATAAGCGAAAGGACACCGAACAGGATGCCCATGATCGTCAGGGACAAGAGGATAATCCGGCCCTGCAGGTCGGCAATCGCTTCCATGTCCCCGGAAAGATCATTCACGATCTCGATAACCCCCATGATGCTGCCGCTCCGCTCACCAAGTTTTCGCTCCTGGCGAAACGGAATATAGGTCTTGAGTTTACAGTACACCGGCGGGGTGCCGGGCAGCAGGTTAAAGAGCGAGCCGCTGGACTCGAGAACGGAATTGTTTTCTCCCCGCAGCGCCTTGAAATACTCAATCCCCCCCATGCCGGTCTTACCCACCAGTTCCGGCTTGGTGGAATAGGAGATGATATTTTCCTCAGAGTCGTAAATGGTCACCGAATCAATCCCCATGCCCCGGGTGACATTGTGGACAATGGCATCAAGCCGCTCGAACTGGGCGTGGTTACTCAGGGCGATACGACCGTAACTGATTACGGTCGGCAGGACAAAACGCAGGAATACCTGCCGGTTCAGGTTCTCGGCGAAAAGCTCGGAATAGGCCTCGCTGCGAGCGAGAAGGACATGCTTGGCATTGTTGGAAATGACCCAGGACAGGACAAAGGAGGCCAGGAGAATAACCCCCAGGCTGGTAAAGGAAAAATACTTGACCAGCTTGAAGGGCTGCAGAGCGGCGCCCCTGTCCCGGGACTTGATTTTTTTTCTCTTGCCGAAAAAATCAGGCAATCGTATCTTCATTGCACACCCCGCAACGGCGGCATCTGCCTGGGTCGCAGGCCGTGGTCAACTGCTCGCGCGCGCTCTTGAGGTATTCGCGCCACAGGTACTCTTTGTGCAGACCGTGGTCAATGACATCCCAACAGAACAGCTCATCTTCCTGGCGGGGCCGGACCGCGTATTCCCATGCGGTCAAACCGTGCGCCCGCATGGATCGTTTAAAGGAAAGGCCCCGGATAGCCATATCCAGCAACACCGGCGCCAGCCGCCGGTCACCCCGGGAGAAAACCGCCTGCTGCAGGACCACTTCCGGCCGGTCCACCTTCATCCTCAGGTTGGCGACACCTGCCAGTTTCTTACGAAGATACCTGATTTTCCCCTTGAGCGCCATAACCGCTGCAACTTCGTCCGGGCAGGCGGCGGCCCTGGTCGCCGACAGTCCGCCAAAGGGAAGATACTGAAACGGCGTCCAGGGTTTCGGCACAAAACTGTTCACCGACAGGGTCATCCCGGTCACCCGGCCCCGTTGGCGGCCGATCGGCAGAATCCGTTCCCGCAAACGATGGATAAGCGTTATTAACTCGTCAAGGTCGGCCTCTGTTTCAGTGGGCAGACCGATCATCACGTAGAGCTTCAAATGGACAATCCCGGCCTCTGCCAGGGACTGCGCCGCAGCCAGCAGGTCTTTCTCGGTCAGCCCCTTGTTGATGACCCGCCGCAATCTCTCCGAGCAGCCGTCCGGGGCAATGGCGGCACTTTTCAGGTTCGACCCGGCCAGGAGTGAGAGCAGCCGGCCGGAAATACGGTCTGCCCGCAGGGAGGAAAAGGAGAGCGAACAGGACTGGTCCGCAAGATAGCCGGCAATACGATCCAGGACCTCGTGGTCCGCCATCTCCATGCCCAGCAGACCAACCCGGTCAAAGCCCTCCGGGCGCTGCCGCAGGCCGGCAAGAACGGCATCGGCACTCCAGAGACGCGGCGGCCGGTAAATGAAACCCGCGGCACAGAAACGGCAGCCACGGCTGCAGCCGCGGCCCAGTTCCGTCATAAACATGCCGAGCTCGGCGGCCGGCGACAGCTGCCGGGAATGCGCGGCGACATCCATGTTCTCCTGCACGACCTTGCGGACCCTGGAGGGCAGACCGGGGGCCGGGTTGATTGACTCCACAATGCCCTGGTCTTTGTAGCGGAAGGAATAGAGGGCCGGGGCGTAACAACCGGCCAGGCTCGCCCCGGCTTCATGCAGCAAGTCAAGGCGGCCGGCGCCGGCGGCCAGGGCTTTGCGGACCAGCTCAAGCAGGCCCGGCAATACGGGCTCGGCCTCACCGATCACCATGAGATCGGCAAAGGGGGCCAGCGGCTCGGGATTCATGAACACGGCCACGCCGCCCATGATGACCAGCGGCGAACCAGCCTTGATGTCGGCTGGCCGGCCCTCGGCCAGTGGTTCTATCCCGCCGGCGGCCAGCATCGCGATCAGGCGGGGATAGTCATGCTCAAAACTGACGGAAGTCAGGACCAGGGGAAAATCAGCCAGGGGCCGGTTTGATTCCAGGGAACGTAGCGGTTCGTTGGCCAGGGGATAGACAAAGCGCTCGCAGACCAGACCGTCATGTTCGTTGAGCAGGCTATACACCAGCTGGAAGCCGAGATTGGAAACGGCGACCGGATAGGTGTTGGGATAGATCAGGGCCGCCGCGAGCCGGCCCGTCCATTTTTTTCGGACCGTGCCGTGTTCCGTGGCAAGAAATGACGACAAGGGATTCAGATGGCGCCGGCAAAAGGCGTGCCGGTGCGAGCAGGAGTGAACAACAATCGAGGAACCAAGAGACTAATTTGCTTTCTTGCGAATATAGGCCGGCTCTTCCCAGTCATCGCTTTCATGATCGTCAAAAATCGGTGGCGGCATGATGCGTGAACGCGGCACCGGGTTTGGCGAGGCATTTCTCTCCGTCCGATTTTCCCCGGACTCCCTCGGCACTTTCGGCTCCTGATGACGCGCTAACTCTTCTTCCTGCCTTCTGTTCCGCGTCACCTCGATGTGCGGGATGGTCTCGGTTTCCTCCATGCCGGCAATGCCGGTGGCGATGACGGTGACCCGCAACTCTTCGCCCAGGGACTCGTCAAAGAGGGCGCCGATGATAATATTGGCATCCTCGTGCGCCTTTTCCTGGATCAGGGCCGAGGCATCCATGAATTCAACCATGGTCAGGCTGTCCTGGGTCGCGGAGATATTAATAAGAATACCCTTGGCGCCGTCAATACCCACGTCTTCCAGCAACTGGTTATCGATGGCCCTCTTGGCCGCCTCGGTGGCCCGGTTTTCCCCGGCTGCGGCCCCGGAGCCCATAATGGCCGGTCCCACTTCTTTCATCACCGTTTTCAGATCGGCGAAATCAACATTAATATGGCCGGGCAGATTGATCAGGTCGGTTATCCCCTTGACGGCCTGCAGCAGAACATTGTCAACCATCTGCATCATGCTGACCAGGGTGGAGTTCTTCTGCATCAGGCCGAGGAGCCGGTCGTTGGGTACCGTGATGATGGTGTCGGCATATTTTTTTAATTCCTCCCAGCCTTTCTCGGCATTGCGCATCCTGGTCCTGGCTTCAAAATAGAAAGGCTTGGTGACGACGGCCACGGTCAACGCCCCGGACTCCTTGCTCATTTTGGCGATAACCGGGGCGGCGCCGGTGCCGGTGCCGCCGCCGAGTCCGGCGGTAACGAAAACCATGTCCGCCCCCTGGAGCACCCCCTGGATATCCTCGTAACTTTCCTGGGCGGCGTCCTTGCCCTTTTCCGGGTCGGCGCCGGCCCCCATCCCCTTGGTGATCCCGGGACCGAGCTGCAAGCGGATATCGGCGCGGGAACGCTCCAGCGCCTGCATATCGGTATTGGCGGCGATAAACTCGACCCCGCCCAGGCGGTTCTCCACCATGGTGTTAATTGCATTACCGCCGCTGCCGCCGACGCCGATCACCTTGATGATCGCCACAGATTCTTCCTCAACCATTCTGAACGCCATGGTTTCCCCCTCGAATTTCGGTATTCCCTGTTTACTCAATAATTAACTATCCAGGTACAAGCAAAAAATTGCCATAACCTCGGTCTGTAACTGTTCAGATGTGCTCCATATTTGGGTAAGCAGGCCAACGAATCTATAGTATAGCTATGTGAGGCGGCCTGATCGCCCGAAGATGGAGTGCAATTGAACAGTTACTCAATAATATACCATTAACGACACTGAGACCAAAGAAGATTCCTTGGCGATCAGACTATATTTTTCACCCATTTTGTCAATTTCCCCATAACGCCTTTCGGCCCCCTGGCCCTGGAACGTATGGCCTGACCGCCGTAAAGAAGCAGGCCGACCCCGGTGGTACAGCGCGGTGAATCCACTTCCTCGACCAGGCCGCCGACCCCGTGCGGATAACCGATGCGGACAGGCATATCAAAAACCTGCTCGGCCATCTCCACCATGTGGGCCAGCAGGGCCGTGCCGCCGGTGATCACGACCCCGGCATTCAGATGGCTGCGGTAACCGGAGGTGCTGATATTCTTATTCACCAGCTGCAGGATTTCCTCCATCCGCGCCTCCAGGATTTCCACCATGACCCGCTGCGAAACCTTGCGCGGTTTGCGGTCGCCGACGGTCGGCACCTCGACCACCAGGTTTTCCTTGATCATCGAAGAGAGCGCGGCGCCATACATATATTTGAGTTCTTCCGCATTCTGCAGCGGTGTCCGCAGGCCGACCGACAGATCACTGGTCAGACTGTTGCCGCCCAGGGCCAGCTCCCAGGTATGCTTGATGGTGCCGTTGCAGAAAATGGCCAGGTCCGTGGTGCCGCCGCCGATATCCACCAGGGAGACGCCGAGTTCCATTTCGTCCCGGTTCAGCACGGTATGCGAAGAGGCCACAGATTCAAGGACAATCTCGGACACCTGCAAACCGGCCCGGTTGCAGCTGGTAACCAGGTTGTGCAGAGCGGTGACATCCGCGGTGACGATATGCACATTGGTCACCAGGCGCACCCCGGTCATGCCCAGGGGATTCTGGATTCCGGTGTTGTCATCGACCATGTACTCCTGCGGCAGCACATGGATGATCTGCTGGTTGGCTGAAATCTTGACCGTCTGGGCGGCCTGGATGACCGCGTCAATGTCCTTCTGCTTGATTTCCTGGTTATTGATGGCAATAATCCCGGGACTGTTGAACCCCTTGATATGATTACCGGCAATCCCGACAAACACCGTTTCGATAACACAGCCGGCCGAGTCCTCGGCCTTGGTCACCGCCTCGCGGATGGACTTGACCGTCGACTCGATGTTGACGACAACGCCCTTCCGCATCCCGGAAGAGGCGGCAATCCCGACGCCGATGACATCGACGCGATCTGCAAAGACCTCGCCGATCACGGCGCATATCTTGGTCGTCCCGATATCGAGCCCCGCAACCAGCATACCCTGTTCTCGAATTTCGTCGTTTTCTTCCATACTCATTTCCCTTTCAAAGGCCCCGAGCTGGCCACCAGAATCCTGTTTTTTGCATAATTCATGCGAATTTCAATAATGTTCTTGACCCGGTGCCGGCGGTAGAGCCGGCCGAGAATCTTGACCAGCTGGTAGTACCGGGTCCGAATGTGCTCATTGCCCATATAGATAGGGAAGGGATAATCGACCAGGTAGACGATCAAACCTTCTTTGTCGCTGACATGGACCTCCGAGATGGACTGAACCGGCAGAATCTGGTTCCCCCGGGCGGCCAGCTGCAAAAGAGCCAGGGCCTGGCCCGCCTGGGAGTCCGCCATGACCTGCCCGTCCTTCAGGCTCCCGGTAACGGCAGTCCCGGTCAGGACCGGAAAATCGCAATCCCCTGACACGGCAAGGGGGGCAAAGACCCGGCCCTGCTCATCCACGTAAAAAAGGCGCTGCCGCCCTGCCGGCCCGAGATTGACCAGGGCCAGAGGCCGGTGTTCCTGAACAATGACCTCTACCGTTGACGGCCAATATCGCTTGATCCGGGCCTGGGCAATCCAGGGCAGCTTTTCAACCATCTTGGCGGCCCGGACGGTATCCAGGGCCAGCAGGTTGCCGCCCGGTTCGAGCCGGGCCGCATCAATAATCTGCTGATCTCTCGTCATTTTATTGCCCTTGATCGTCACCGTTGTCAGGCAGAAAATATCGGAGGCAGACACCATCCTATAGCTCAGCCAGCCGCCGGCAACGACCAGAAGTACCAGGATAAGGCCGAACGTTGCCCGGCGCGACAGCTTTTTCAACTGCCATGAGCGCTGACGGGCGGCAACAGCGTGGGGCAGCCCCGGATGACGCCGGCGCAGCCTTGCCGGCAGGCCCCTGGCCGCGGTGGCGAGCCAATCTGCCAATCGCCTGAACCCTCCCACTTTCTCCGGTACCCGCGGCCTGTACATTCCCTGGTTCCCTCACTCCTTGCTGCCGGACAACCGGCAACTACAAAAGATGCACTTCCGGCTCCAGCATAATGCCGGAAGCACGAAACACCCTTTTCTGGATCTCGTTCATCAGCTCGATGATCTCGTCTGCCGATGCCTGGCCGGTATTGACAATAAAATTCGCATGTTCAAATGACACCATGGCCCGTCCCGACCTGAAGCCCTTGAGCCCGGCGGCCTCGATCAACCGGCCGGCCGAATCGCCTGCGGGATTCTTGAAAAAAGAACCGGCCGAGGCCACACCGCCCGGCTGCTTTTCCCGGCGCCGGGCCAGGTATTCCCGGCACCTCTCCTGAATTTCCCCGGGCTCACCCGGCTGCAGGACAAAACCGGCGCCGGTAATTACCGCATCGTTCAGGACCGCCTCCCGGGGCTGCAGCCGCCGATAGGAAAAGACGAGACCCGACCTCGGTACCCGGCGGCTCCGTCCCTCCCGGTCGACAAACCCGACAAAATCCAAACAGTCGCCGACGGCCCTGCCCCAGGCGCCGGCATTCATGCACACGGCCCCGCCGACGCTCCCGGGAATACCGGTCATGAACTCCAGGCCGGCCAGGCCCTGGCGGCCGCACCAGGCAACGAGCTTCGGCAGGGGGCAACCCGCACCGGCCTCGACCACCACCCCGGCCGCCGCCGGTGCCGAACCGCCGCCGTTCCGGGAAATGGCGCGAAAGTCACCCTGCAGCACAATCAGCACCCCCCTGAACCCCTGGCCGGAAACCAGGATATTACTGCCCCGGCCAATCACTCGCCAGCGGACAGCATGGTCTTCGAGCCAGCGAATCAGCCGGCAAAGTTCCGCCCGGGACCCGGCCTTGATCAAGGCCTCGGCCCGCCCCCCGGCCCGGAGAGTACAATAGCCGGCCATGTCCGCGTCCCAGTCGATCGCGCCGTTCCAAAACGCCGCCAGGGCCCGGCGCCGGGCCGTGGTTATGGGCGGCGGCAAATCTGTATGGGCAACAGGGCTCATATCGTAAAAACTTATCGTTCCCCGGCATCCTCCGGGGTCTGCTCCTGCAACAATTTCAGCAGGGCCTCCCCGGTCCGCACAATATTACCGGCCCCGAGGGTCAGGACCAGGTCGCCGGGCCGGACCATCTTCACCAGCTCGGCGGGCAGGCTTTCCAGGTCGGGCAGGTAATAGACTTCGCGCTGGCCATGCCGTTTCACGGCCCGGACGAGAGTTTCGCTGTTCACCCCTTCGATGGGCGTTTCACTGGCAGCGTAAATATCGCTCATGACCAGGACGTCGGCCCGGTGAAAGGCAATCTTGAACTCGTCAAACAGGGCCAGGGTCCGGGAGTAACGATGCGGCTGAAAAACGACGAGCAACCGCTTGCCGGGCCAGCCGTCCCGCACCGCGTCCAGGGTAACCCGGATCTCGGTGGGATGATGGCCGTAATCATCGACCACCAGGACCCCGGCGGCCTCGCCCTTGACATCCAGGCGCCGCTGCACACCGCCGAAACTCTCAAGGGCGGCGGCAATGGTTACGAAATCAATATCGAGCTCCAGCCCCAGGGCCACGGTAGCAAGACTGTTATAAACGGAGTGGCGGCCGGGCATGGGCAACCGTATCCGCCCCAGTTCCTCCTGGCCCCGGTAAACCATGAACTCGGTCCGGCACCCCGCCGGCCTGATATCCGCGGCGTGGAGATCGGCCTGTTCGGTCAGGCCGTAGGTTATTTTACGCCGGTGGATAAGGGGCAGCAACTCGGCGATATTGGGATCGTCAAGGCAGAGGATAATGGCGCCGTAAAACGGCAGCCGGTCAATAAACCGGAGAAAAAACTCTTTTATATGATCCAGGTCCCGGTAGAAATCAAGGTGTTCCATATCAATATTGGTCACCACCTCGATCACCGGTGACAGCTTTAAAAATGAACCGTCGCTCTCATCGGCCTCGGCCACGAGGAACTCGCCCTCGCCCAGCTTGGCATTGCCGCCGAGGCTGTCGACCTTGCCGCCGACCACGATGGTCGGGTCCAGGCCGGCCTGCTGGAGCAGCCAGGAAATCAGCGAGGTGGTCGTGGTCTTCCCGTGGCTGCCGGCCACGGCAATGCCGAACTTTTTGAGCCGCATGAGTTCGGCCAGCATTTCGGCCCGCTGGATCACCGGAATCCGCTGTTCCATGGCATTTGCCACCTCGGGATTCGCGGCATCAATGGCGGAAGAGGTCACGACCACATCCGCCCCATCGACCCAACGCGCCTGGTGACCGAAATGAATCGTCGCCCCCAGCTTCTCGAGCCGACGGGTAATACCGGAACTCCGCAGGTCCGAACCACTGACCTGGTACCCCAGGTTCAGCAGCAGTTCGGCAATCCCGCTCATGCCGATGCCGCCGATGCCGACAAAATGTATTTTCTTGGTTTTCTTATACATACCAATAATTATTAAACGGCATGGTGCCGCGTCTCTTCAATCAGGCGCAAACATTCGGCGAGGATGATCCCGGTCGCCCCGGGCCTGCCCATGTTCTTCATTTTCTCCCCCATTGTATGGAACTCCTCCGGATCATGCAACACGGACGTGATTTCCCGGGCAAGTTTTTCGCCGCTGAGTTCATGCTCAAGGAGCATGCGGGCGCCGCCGCCGGCCTGGTAATAGAGCGCATTGGTTTTCTGATGGTCATCCGCCGCATAGGGATAGGGTATCAGCAGGGCCGGCAGTCCCATGACCGCGAGTTCCGCCAGGGTCGTCGCCCCGGCCCGGGAAATAACCAGGTCGGCCCGGCGGTAGAGTCCGGCCATGTCCTGGAAAAAAGCATCGACCTCCGCCCTGATTCCCAGTTGCGCATAGTGCGACTTCACCTCGTCCAGGTCCGCTTTGCCCGTCTGGTGGATGCAGTACACCTTCCCGCCCTGGCTGCCAAGCTGTTGCATCGCCTCCATAACCAGCGTATTGACCCGGTGCGCCCCCTGGCTGCCGCCCAGGACCAGCAGAGTCGTTTGTTGCGGCTCTCCGGCCGGCCTGGCCGCGGCCGCGGCCTTAATAATTTCCCGGCGCACCGGATTGCCGGCAAGCACTGTTTTTCCCGCCGGAAACGGGTAACCGCATGGGATCGAGAGAAAAATCCTCCGGGCGATCCTGGCCAGCATCCTGTTGGCAAGCCCGGGGACCGAATTCTGCTCATGGATACAGACCGGGACCCCCTGCAGCCTGGCCGCCGCCAGGACCGGGCCGGTGACATAGCCGCCGACGCCGAAAACCAGGTCCGGTTTAAACCGCCGCAGGATCTTCCGGGCCTCGAGAACCGCCCGGGGCAGCTGCATGACGCTTTGCAGCCGGTGCAGCGTCCCCATGCCCTTGAGCCCCAGGCAGCGGATGGAATCAAGCTCAAAATCGTAGCCGGCCAGCGCCTGTTGATCGAGCTGTCGCCGGGTGCCGATAAAGAGAACCCGGCAGTCCGCTAAATGCTCCTGCATGGCCGTAGCCAGGGCGATGCCCGGGAAAAGATGGCCGCCGGTACCGCCGCCGGTTACAATAATGCGCATGCTTTGGCTGGTACCGGCGGCGCTTCCAGGGCAAACCGTTTCCCGGCCGCCCGCCGGCGGCCGAACCGGTCAATCCTCAACATCATTTTCTGAAAGCACTCCGGACAGTAGACGTGCGTAACCGGTTCATCATTCAGGGGCAGACGACCCCCGAACCATCTACCGTCCAGCCTGGTTCTTTTGCACTCGCAACAAACGCTGATCATAATCTCTCTCCTGAAGCAACCCTGAGTGTCCGGCGCAGGTCGGCCACGGCCTGTTGAAAAATCCGGCCCCGCTCGGCGTAACCGGTGAACATATCAAAGCTGGCGCAGCCCGGCGACAGCAGTACGGTATCTCCCGGCCGGGCCGCCGCCGCCGCCCGGCTGACGGCATCCTCCATACTGTCGGCCCGGCTCACCGGGACCAGCGAACCAAGCGCTGCGGCCATGGCATCGGCGGCTTCTCCGATCAGGACGAGCCGCCGGACATGCCGCTCGACCGCCGGCCGCAGGAGGGTAAAATCACTGCCCTTGTCCCGGCCGCCGCCGATCAGGACCACCGGCCCCCGGCAACTGGCGAGCGCCGCAGCCACGGCGCCGGTATTCGTCCCCTTGGAATCATCCACAAAGAGGACCCCGTCAATCTCGGCGACCACGGCCATGCGGTGCCCGGGAGGCGTGTAGCCGGCCAGCCCGGTCCGACAGCTCCCGGGACGGCAGCCCAGCGACCGGGCGGCCAGGATGGCGGCGGCGGCATTCAACCGGTTTACGGCCGAGGCCAGCCGGGTTTTCCGCAAATCATAGGTCTCGTTCACCTTTTCACCGGCAAAAGAACCGGTCAGAGACACCCCGCTCTCCGTGACCCGGGCCTCGACCCGGGGCGACCGGCCAAAACGAAGCACCGTCCCCGCGGTGGTCACGGCCGCCGCCATGACCAGGGGATCGTCGGCGCCGACAATGGCGATGTCCCCCGGCCCCTGGTTGGCAAAAATCCGGCGCTTGGCCGCCCCGTAGCGCTCCATGGAGCCATGCCGGTCAAGATGATCCGGCGACAGGTTCAAAAACAGGGCCACGTCGGGCCGGAATGTCCCGGACAACTCAAGCTGAAAGCTGCTGAGTTCGAGAACCACCACCTCGATGCCCCCGGGGTCCTGCAGATAATTCAACAGCGGGGTGCCGATATTCCCCCCCACGAAAACCCGGCGGCCGCCGGCCCGCAAAAGATCACCAAGCAGCGAAGTCACCGTGGTCTTGCCGTTGCTGCCGGTCACCCCGACGACCGGGACCCGGATCCTGCCGGCGGCCAGGGCCAGTTCGCCGGCAATGGCGGCCCCCTGTGCCGCAGCATACTTGAGAACCGGAAGATCCAGGGGCACGCCGGGGCTCGGGACCACCAGCTCGGCACCGGCGAAAAACCCGGTGGTGTGGCCGCCGGTCTCCAGGGCCACGCCGAGGCGCCGCAACAAGGCCAGGTTATCCCCGGCAATCCGGGTTTCGGGCCGCGATTCAGAGACCGAGACCCTGGCCCCCAGGCCGTGCAGAAAACGGACTGCCGCCAGGCCCGAGGCGCCGAGGCCGACAACGACGGCCCGTATATCTTTTGCCGGTTGCATAAATCTATCGCAGTTTCAGGGTTGCCAGGGCCACGAGGCCGAGAACCACGGAGACGATCCAGAAACGGACCACCACCTTGGGTTCCTGCCAGCCCTTTTCCTCAAAATGATGATGAAAGGGGGCCATGAGAAAAATCCGTTTCCCGCCTGAAATCTTGAAATAGCCGACCTGCAGAATCACGGACAGGGCCTCCATGACAAAGATTCCGCCGACAATGGCCAGGAGGACCTCCTGTTTGATAATAATCGAGACCGCTCCCAGGGTTCCGCCCAGTGCCAGCGACCCGACATCACCCATGAAAATCTGCGCCGGATAGGTGTTGAACCAGAGGAAGCCGAGGCAGGCCCCGACCATGGCGCCGCAGAGGACGGCGACCTCGCCGGCCCCCGGCACAAAGGGGATCTCCAGGTACCTGGCGACAATGGCATGCCCGGCCACGTAAGAAAAAAGGACATAGACGGAGCCGCTGATGACCAGCGGCCCGGCCGCCAGGCCATCCAGGCCGTCGGTCAGGTTGACCGCGTTGGACGCCCCGACGATAACCACGACGGCAAAGGGGATATACCACCAGCCGAGATCCGGGTGGAAGGACTTGAAAAAGGGCAGACTGAGGCGGCCGTTGTACTCGGGATGAACCAGGAGATACATGCCGACCGAGGCGGCGCCGAGTACCTGGAGAACGAGCTTGACCCGGGCCGAAAGACCCTTGCTGTTCTTTTTCCGGACCTTCTGCAAATCGTCGATGAAACCGATCAGGCCGAAAAACAGGGTGATCCCCATAACCAGCCAGACCAGGCCGTTCCGCAAATCCGCCCACAGCAGGGTGGAGATCATCATCGCGGCCAGGATCAACACCCCGCCCATGGTCGGGACCCCTTGTTTGCTCAGGTGAGACTGCGGCCCGTCATTCCTGATCACCTGCCCTATCTGCAGACGTTGCAGCAGGCGGATAAAAGCCGGCCCGAACATGACCATGATCAGGAAGGCCGTCACGGCCCCGCCAATGGTCCGGAAGGTGATATAGCGGAAAACATTGAAGCCGCTGAATTCAGTATGAAGCGCATAAAGCAGGTGATAGAGCATAACCGCCTAACCGTTCGATTTTTCGGTGAGGGACCCGGGGGCTCCCCCCAGCAATAGTTCCAGTGACTGCAACATCAGCTCCATGCGCATGGAGCGTGATCCCTTGACGAGCAGCCAGTCGCCGCTCCGCATTCGTTCTTCAGCCATGAGACCGGCAAACCAGGCGGCCATGGCGTCGGTATCGGCGCAGACCATGACGCCGGAGGGGGCCAGGCCCGATTTTTCGGCCGCCCGGGCTGTCTCTTCGGCATACTGCCCGGTAACCGCCAGAAAGTCATAGCCCAGTTCGGCAACCAGCCGGCCGATCTGCCGATGCGCGGCCGCCGCGCCCGCGCCCAGTTCCAGCATATCACCCAGGGCCGCCGCCCGCCGGCACCGGTCACCGAAGGTCCTGACCGTATTGAGCGCCGCCGCCATGGAAGCGGGATTGGCGTTGTACGAATCATCGACCACCCGAAGGCCGCGGGGCAGCCGGCGCAACCGCAGCCGCTTGTCTCCCGACCGGTAGCGCCCGAGGCCCCGGACAATGGCGTCCGGCCCGACCCCGGCGGCCAGGGCGATGGCCGCCGCCGCCGCGCAGTTGCCGACATTATGCTGTCCCACGGCCGGAACGGTGAGCCGCTGTTGCCGGTCATTGATCTGCAGGGTGAAGCGCATTCCGGCAACGCCGAGGCTCCTGACCCGGGTGACCCGCACCTCGGGGTGATAACGTCTTCCCGACCGGCTGACGGCAAAACCGATCCGGCCGCCCCTGCCCTGCCGGGCCAGGCGCCGGACCAGCGGATCGTCATAGTTGATGACCCGCACGGCGTCATCGCGCATGGCGGCAAAGAGTTCACCCTTGGCCGCGGCCACTCCGTCGATCGTCCCCAGTCCCTCAAGGTGGGCGGCCTGAACATTGGTAATGCAGCCGATATCAGGATCGGCGATCCCGGCCAGCCGCTTGATCTCGCCCGGCCGGTTCATGCCCATCTCCAGCACCGCGACCCGGTGTTCGGCCTTGAGCCGCAACAGGGACAGAGGCAGGCCGATGAGGTTGTTCAGGTTGCCCCGCGTCTTGAGGACGGAGTCACAACCAACAGCTTCGTACTCGGCCGCGAAAATGGCCGCCGTCATTTCCTTGACCGTTGTTTTTCCCGAACTGCCCGTGATCCCCACCACCCGCACTGCCGGGGCCAGCAGGCGGCGCCGGTAACGGGCCAGGTCGCCGAGGGCCCGCAGGGTATCGGCCACCAGGATTACCGCTGTTTCCTGCCGCCGGTCCGGCGGTAAAGGACGCTCGACAATCACGGCCGCGGCCCCTTTACGCACGGCAATATCCACATAATCATGGCCGTCGAAATGTTCGCCGGTCAGGGCGAGGAATACATCACCCGGCTCGATGGTCCTGCTGTCGGTAGAGATCGCCCCAAGCAGGACCCGGCGGCCGCCGCTGCTCAGGGTGCCGCCGGTCGCCCGGAGGAGATGGTCGGTGTTCCAGCGCAACAGGGCGTTTTTTGCCTCCAGCCGGTCGTCGAAGAATCGTTTTTCATCGCCGATAATCTGGTAGGTTTCATGGCCCTTGCCGGCAACCAGGACCAGGTCCTCTCCGGTTGCCAGGGCGCAGGCCGCCTGGATGGCCTGCCGCCGGTCAGCCACGAGGACATAGCCCCTTGCCCGGGTCTTACCGCTCAACAGGTGCTCAAGGTCGGTCTTTTCCATCCTGCCTTGCCGCAGCCCCGGTTCAATATCGGCGGCAATAGCGGCCGCATTCTCGCGCCGGGGATTATCCGAGCTCAGCAGGGCCACATCGGCAAGGCGGCCGACCACCTCTCCCATCATCGCCCGTTTCCCCCGGTCCCGATCCCCACCGCAGCCGAAAACACAAACCAGGCGGCCGCTTACCAGCCGGCGCAGGGTCCGGAGAACATTCTCCAGGGCATCGGGGGTATGGGCGTAATCGACAAACACGGCCGGACCGGGCGGCCATTGTCCCTGGCCGGCAAGCCGGACCCGTTCGAGCCGGCCGGCAACCCCCCGCACCGCGGCCAGCCCGCCGCATATTTGTTCCGGTTCCAGCTCCAGGGCCAGCCCGACCCCGGCTGCCGTCAGCAGGTTGAGCACGTTATAGCGGCCGATAAGCCCTGATTCCAGGGGCACTGCCCGGCCGCCGAGATGGATGGTGCAGCGCAGACCGTCCAGGTCCTGGACCGGCTCTTCGGCCCTGACCTCGCAGCCGGGGGCAAAGCCGCAGGTGATAAGAGACTGCCGGCCACCGGTCCCGGAAAACGGCGCCATTCCCTTCTCCCGCAGTTCCCGGGCCAGTCGCCGGCCCCAACCGTCACCGGCAGTCTCCCGGTCTTGCCTGCCGGGGACAAAGGTCACCACCGCGACCCCGGCCGGGGCCAGAAAATCATGAAAAAGCTTCCGCTTGGCCTGAAAATACGCTTCCATACTCCCATGAAAATCAAGGTGATCACGACTCAGATTGGTAAAAACCCCCACGTCAAAATAGAGACCGGCCAGCCGTTCCAGTACCAGGGCATGGGATGAAACCTCCATCACGACATGGGTGACGCCGCTGTCAGCCATCTCCCGCAGCAATCCCTGTAACCGCACCGGTTCGGGTGTAGTCAAAGGGGCGTCCCGAACCACCATGTCGCCCCGGCGGTCCAGGTAGCGGTAGTTGACCGTGCCGATCACGCCCGGCCTCCGGCCGGCCGCCAGCAGCATCCCCTCGACCAGCCATGAGGTCGTCGTCTTGCCGTTGGTGCCGGTCAGGCCGATCATGGTCATTTCCCGGGCCGGATAACCGTAAAAAGCGGCCGCCAGGTGACCAAACGCCCGGCGGCTGTCCGCCACCATGACCACAGCCACATCCTTTGCGGTTTCCACTTCCCGGTCGACAACAACGGCCAGGCAGCCCCTGGCGACGGCCTGGGACACGTAACGATGCCCGTCAGCCTCCTGCCCCTTGACAGCGACAAAAACAGAACCGGGGATGACCGCCCGGGAATCGCAGGTCAGGCCGGTAACCGGCCGTTCCAGCAAGGTTCGGCCGAACGGGTTGACCGTGCAGCTTACCGGGTCGAGAAGCTCTCCAAGCAACACCATGGTGCCGGCCCCCTCAAATTTCCGGCGCCAGGGTCA
Organism: bacterium BMS3Bbin14; assembly: GCA_002897615.1. Classification (GTDB taxonomy): domain Bacteria; phylum Desulfobacterota; class Desulfobulbia; order Desulfobulbales; family Desulfobulbaceae; genus BMS3Abin13. Next base: position 25,147 of record BDTX01000017.1, on the reverse strand, counting down.
AGACACACTCGCCGGCGTTGTTCAGGGGTTTGCCGGGCTGCGGATTCTGGGCCACGATTCGGCCGCTGCCCTCGATCCGTATCCGGAGATTATGGCGGCTCAGACGCCGCAATCCCTTGCGCAGGCTGAGGCCGGTGACCCGGGGCATCAACGAATCAGTGTCGGCAGCGCCCACCTTCCGCGGCTGGAAATCAATGCTGCGGCTGACCAGGAACTGCTCGTAGTTCGCCTTGTTCGCTCCAACCGGAACATGGGCGGCCATTTTCCAGGCCGCCGCCTGTCGATACAGAGACGGGAGCAGCTCCCGGCCAAGCGCGGCGAGCCTCCTGGTGCCTTTTTCCGCAGGCTTGGCCAGGGGATAGAGATAATCACGCCTGGTGGCCATGGCCAGCAGCATTGTCGGGAAGGCCCTGGGCATCATGCCGATCAGGAGATCCTGCATGACATATTTGCAGTCCCCGCCCCTGTCGGCAACTCCCACTGCCGAATCCGTATACAGCAGGAAACCGTCTGTAACCCGCTTGTTCGCCGCAAAAAGTTCTCTGCGCATCCTGACCCCCATGGTCGGCGACATAATACGATGGCGCCCCGCCCCGCCGTCAAACTCCCGCGAACGGTGAAAACGCCGGCCGGCAGAACGATCCAGGACCGAATCCAGCACATGCGGCCTTATCTTCCAACCGCCGTTCACCAGCCCGGCGACCGTTGTTGCCAGTTGCATGATGTTCACCCCGCCGGCAATGGACTGATCCTGTCCTGTCCTTCCCTGCCTCCCCTCTTTCCCGTCGCCGGCCGGGGAGAGGCATTGAATCGTCTCATACAGGCCGATCGCCGTCTCATACCGTTCAATATCCTTTTCCGGCAAGCCGAAATCCGGGGCGGCAACGGTTTCAGGCAACAGGGCCCGCCCCAGGGCACCGTTTCTGCGCACGGCCGCCGCCCGAACCAGGAGGGGACGAAGCAACCGGGGGTCAAGAAAATTACAAAAAAGACTTCTATGGCTGGCATCGGTCGACTGCCAGAAATAGTTCGGATTAAAGGACGGCAGGACAACGGCGGCTAGAACGGCGCCGGTCTCCGGCTGCAACAAGACGGCCAGCCCTTCACTTGCCTGCTGCCGCTCCATGTACCGCCGGAGCCGCTGTTCAATCTCTTTCTGCAATCCCAGGTCAATGGTCAACACCAGGTCCATTCTTGAATGGCCAAGAATATTCTGCCCGGCAAAATCAATTTCCGGAATCGTGTCACCCTTAAACTCACCATGCCTCAGAATCGTATCATACCGGCCCTCGACCCCGGCCAGGCCCACGCCGTCGCCAGAAAAGCCGATGACCTGCGCCGCGGTCTCATGCTCCGGGTAAAAACGCTCTTCCTTCGGGTTACAGAACACCCCGGCAATCTTCAGACGCCTGATGGCGGCGGCCTGCTTTCTGTCAAGGTCATCCGCAACCTCGATGACGCCCTGCGGCTTTTTCAACCGGGCCTCGATCACGTCCTGGTTTTCACCGATGACTCCGGCCAGCAACCGGGCGGCCTCGCTCCGGTTTCCCAGTTCAAGCGGCCGGGCATAGAGTGAATAGACCCGGTAACTCACGGCCAGTTCATGGAAGTTCCGGTCAAAAATCGAACCCCTCAAAATAGAGTCAGCGGACATAATGTCCGCTGACTTTTCAGTAATTCTGCCGGCAGCGAGCCGGGTTATCTTGCCGATATCCTGGAGGGAAAAAGGGAACCAACACAGAGCTACCCCAACCGCTGCCAGCAAAAAAACCGAAAATATGATGCCATATAAACGCTGCCTCTTGCGTTTCTTTTTCCGGGCCGCCCCTATTATCATGAACTTAGACCTGAATTAGTGATGGCCCGAGGTGACATTTCATACACCTGAATCCGTGACGGCTTGAGATGACACTCCATGCAATAGATGGAATTTATTGTATTATTTTCCAATAAACTCATTTTATTGCCTTCACCGCACCGCCCTGCGGGGCGCCCGATAACGGCACATCTGCTGCGTTGACAACTCGTTGATATCACACCAGGATAATCAACATCGTTGCCGCCTTGCATCTGTACCGTTCTCGAACGCTCACGGATTCAGGATACAATATGTGGAATCTGTTGCATTATTTCCGAATAAACGCATTTTCCAATCTAGAGATAACGAACCTGGCCTTTTCCCGGGACCATGAGCTGGAACCGTTGTGCCGCCTGTTTTACGACATTTTTCCTTGATGCCAGCTGCGCCCTGGCGGCCAGCAGACTGATATTCTCATTGCCGGCCTGGAAACGGACGGTCTGCAACTGATCAATCCGGCCGGCGGCGCTCTCAATGCGTCCGTGCATGAACTGGCCCACCGAGAAAACAACAACAATCCCCGTGAAAAGAATGACCGTCACCAGCCTGAGCAACCGTGGTGATACTTCGGGGACAGCACGGACCGCTACATGCTGACGCATGCCGGTTACGGTCTGCGGACGAAAAAGCTTTGAGTTGAAACCTGCTATCATGGCGGGGTCCTCCAGGGGTTATGGCGATTTTCCGCTTGTACCTGAACAGTTACGAAGTTGTTGAATTTTGTCCCCGGCCCCGTCGGCTCATCCGGCCCCGACGGGAGCAAGCCCTTCATTCCCACGCCGCTCCGTCCGGACGGCGACCCGGAGCTTGGCACTTCGGGAGCGGGGATTAGCCTTTACTTCATCAGGCGATGGTTCAACCGGGTGCCTGGTGACAACCGCGTAAGCCGGATTGGCGGCAAAGGCCTGCTTGACAATCCGGTCCTCCAGCGAATGAAAGGTGATCACGCACATCCTGGCCCCGGGCCGCAGGACCGATGGCGCATCGGCGAGTACCCGGACCAGGTTATCGAGTTCCCGGTTGACGGCTATGCGCAGGGCCTGGAAAACCCTGGTTGCCATATGCCTCTTCCGCGGGTGGAATTTTCTCGGTACGGCGGCGGCCACTATTTCGGCAAGCTGCCTCGTTGTCTCCACCGCCCGTTCTTCCCGGGCCTGAACAATGTGGGCGGCTATGCGCCGGGCCTGCCGCTCTTCGCCGTAGTTGTAAAAAATATCCGCCAGCTGTTCCTTGGACAAGCGCCGGATGAGCTGCGCCGCCGTTATCGATTGGCGGACATCCATGCGCATGTCAAGGGGCGCATCGGCCTGGAAGCTGAACCCCCGTTCCCCCCGGTCAAGCTGGAGTGACGAAACCCCGAGATCCAGCAGCAGACCATCGACGGTTTCAATCCCCGCCTGCTGCAATGCCGCCGTCAGATCGGCATAACTGGTGCGGATAATCGTCAGGCGCCGGCCGAATGCGGCCAGGCGCTCCGCCGCCAGCCCGGCCGCCTGCTCATCCCATTCAAAACCGATAACCCGGCCATCCGGGGCGGCCGCCTTGAGAATCCCCGCGGCATGCCCCCCCAGGCCCAGGGTCCCGTCCATGTAGAGGCCGCCGGTTACAGGTTGCAGGTAACTGATGACCTCGTCCGCCAGGACCGGGATATGGAGATCAGCCCATGGCCGCACAACTAGAGGATGCCCAGCGACGAAAGACCCGGGGCGAAATCCTCGAACTTGTCGCGGGTCCGCCTGGTCTCGTCCTGCCAGGCGCCCTTGTCCCAGATCTCGAAATGATTGAGCATCCCGTTCAAAACCACCTCGTTGCCGAAACCGAACTCGGAGCGCAGGGACCCCGGCAGCAGGATCCGCCCCTGTTTATCCAGGTGACATTCGGTGACGCCCGAGATGACATAACGAACAAAATCACTGAAGCCGGACAGACCAGGCGCCTCGGTGAGCAACTTTTTTTCCACCCGCTCCCACTCGGCCGCGGGGTAGGCCTTCAAACTCTTCTGCCAGTTGGTGACAACCAGGGTTTCGGAATAGACTTCGCGCAGAACCTCCCGGAACCGGCTCGGAATGTTGAGCCGACCCTTGGCGTCAAGCGTATGTTCCGACCTGCTGCGGAACCGAAATTCGGAAACTTTTTCCTTCACATTATTCACCGTTTGAAACCGCTGGCCTCCCCGCAATACCCCTTTTCACCACTTTACACCACCTAATATAATTAATATACGAAGCGCATTGCAGAGTCAAGGAAAAATAACACAGAAAATCAACGGGTTGAAAAATATCAGGAAATAACCGTCCCTACAACATATAGTGTACCACGGTCATGCTAACGCACTAAAGCGGTGAGGGACGGATAAGAAAAAAAGAGGAGCCGGGATAAAGCTTACCGGACTTTACAGGGATAGACGCAGGGAACTTTTTGTTTTATCAGGACAAAACAAAAAAGAAAAACTGCAGAGACAAGAAAAAGCCTCTTGCTGCCGGGCGGGAGCAAGACAAAAGGGGCACAAAGTGGGGTAAAAATCAGGAAGGAGTGTCGCCGGTTCCAATCTGTTCGTAAAAATCGCGGCCGGCAACGTCATTAATCACCACGGCGGGGAAATTCAGGACCTCAAAACGAAACATGGCCTCGGGACCGGCGTCCGCAAAGGCAACCAGTTCAACGGACAGGACACAGCGGGACAGAAAGGCCCCGGCCCCGCCAAAGGCAGCGAGATAAATCGCGCCGTGCCGCTGCATGGCCTCGCGCACCGGCAGAGAGCGGGCCCCCTTGCCCATGGTGGCCAGCAGCCCCAGGTCAAGCAACCGGGGCGTATAAGAGTCCATCCGGTAACTGGTGGTCGGCCCGACGGCCCCGATAACCCTGCCGGGCCGGGCGGGACTCGGGCCGACATAATAGAGCAGCTGGCCCGCAAGATCGACGGGCAGATCTTTCCCCTGATCAAGCAGGGCGCAGAGACGGCGATGGGTCTGGTCCCGCCCCGTATAGAGGGTTCCGGAAAGATACACCAGGTCGCCGGCCCGCAGAGATGCAACCACGCCGTCCGCAAAAGGGAGGGCGAGCTCTTTAAAGTCGGCGGCAAAGGCGGACGGGGCTCTCAGCAGTGACATGTTGTTCCTCATCTGATGTTTGAACCAGGGCGCCGGGTTATTACGCCGGACGACCGGACATACTACATTTGCTCACTATCCAGGGACAAGCGAAAAATTGCCGCAACTTCGGCCACTCGATTTGTTGGGTTTCGTTCCTCTACCCAACCTACGTCGCTGCCTGACCCACGGGGTGCTACAACCTCGACCAGTTACTTACAGGTCAACTTCCTTGTGCCGGTGCGAGTGACACTGGATATTGACCGCCACCGGCAGGCTGGCGATGTGGGTCGGGAAGGTGTCCACATGGACGGCCAGAACGGTGTTGCAGCCGCCCAGGCCGAGCACCCCTCGGCCCTCCCTGTTCATCCGCGTCAGGAGCTGCTCTTCGAGCCGGGCGACATCCTCGCGCTCACTGGGTCTGCCCAGCGGCCGCAGCAGGACTTTCTTCGCCATCAACGCGGCCTTCTCGAAGTTGCCGCCGATCCCGACCCCGACCACGAGCGGCGGGCAGGGATTGGGACCGGCATTCACCACCGTCTCCACGATATAGTCAACAGCGCCGGGAATACCGGCGGCCGGCGGCAACATTTTCAGTCCGCTCATGTTTTCACTGCCGCAGCCCTTGGGCAGAAAACGAAGCCGGCAGCGCTCGCCTGGCTCCAGTTCCACGTGTATCACGGCCGGCAGGTTGGTCCCGGTATTGTTCCGGGTCATCACATCACAGACGGATTTACGCAGAAAACCTTCCTCGTAGCCCTGTCGCACACCTTCCTGGATCGCGGCTCCCAGGTCGCCGGCAATGTGCACCTCCTGGCCCAGGGTGACGAAAACCGTACAGATACCGGTATCCTGGCAGAGCGGGATCTCATCGCGACTGGCGATGTCGGCATTGCGCATCAGGAGTTCCAGCACATTTCTGGCAAGCGGCGAGGTCTCGCGATCCCGGGCCGCAACCAGGGCGTCCAGGATATCAGGCTCCAGATCATGGGCCGCCGCGATGGCCAGGCCCCTGACCGCCTCGGTTATGCGTGCTGCCGTAACTGTTTTCATCCGTTGCTTCCTTCATCCTCATCGTTCTGCAGAATCGAACCGAAATCCACCTTGGAGCCGAAGGTATGCTCGGCCGCCGGGAAGACACCGGCGGCCACCTCGTTCCGGAAAGCGGCAACCGCCTCCCTGATCTGCGGGGCCAGGTTCAGATATTGTTTCACAAATGCCGGGGTAAACTTATCAAACAGACCCAGCAGGTCATTGGTCACCAGGACCTGACCGTCGCAAGCCGCGCCGGCACCGATACCGATGGTAGGCACGGCAACCGAGCCGGTAACGAGCCGGGCCAGCTCCCCCGGCACACACTCCAGGACGAGGGCAAACACCCCGGCCTCTTCAAGGGCTCCGGCATCGGCAACCAACTGCCGGGCCGAAGCAAGGTCGCGACCCTGAACCTTGAAGCCGCCAAGCTGCCCGGCGGTCTGCGGGGTCAGGCCGAGATGACCCATAACGGGAACACCGGCACGGGTCAAGGCCCGCACCACTTCGCCCATCTCCTTCCCGCCCTCAAGCTTTACCGCGTCGCAGCCGGCCTCTTTGAGAAAACGCACGCCGTTGACCACGGCCTCCCGCACACCGACCTGGTACGAACCAAAAGGCATATCGCCCACCACCAGGGCCTGTTTCGTCCCCCGGCTGACGGCCCGGGAATGATGCAGCATCTCGTCCATGGTGACCGGCACCGTTGAGTCATAGCCGAGAACCACCATGCCCAGCGAATCTCCGACCAGCAGAATATCAACCCCGCTCTCGTCGAGAAGCCGGGCCATGGACGCATCATAGGCCGTAAGCATGGAAATCCCGGCGTCACTGTGCTTCATTGCCCGGATATCTTTGACCGTGCGTTTCCGTACCATATCCGCCTCCCGAATTTATATGCACTCCTGCAGTCGTTTTGTTGGGTTTCGTCCCTCTACCCAACCTACGTTGCTGTTGCCAGGCTGGTCGTCATTCCCGCGCCGACCTCCGGGGCGTTCGGAAATGGATACAGGAAGAAGAGACGAACGACCCGGCAAACAACACAAAAGGTAGCGGCTCATGAAAGCATTTATAGACAGGTTTTCAGGTCTGGTCAAGGTATGGTTGGGCTAACGCGCCAGAGTCGATTTGTTGGGTTTCGTTCCTCTACCCAACCTACGTTGCTGTTGCCGGGCTTGTCGTCATTCCCGCGCCGCCCTCAGGGGCGTTCGGGAATGGATCCTGGAAGAAAAGTTGTGTGTGAGGAGGAGGCGTAGTAAAGTTGGGGAGAGTTTCCGCCCGCATGATGCTACTATGTTTTGCTAACCTGAATCCGTGAGCGTGCGAGAACGGTGCAGATGCAAGGCGGCAACGATGTTGATTATCCTGTGTGATATCAATTAGTTGTCAATACAGCAGCTGCGCCGTTATCGGGCGGACCGCAGGACGGCGCGGTGAAAAGTATAAAATGCATTTATTCGCCAACAATGCAATAAATTCCACATATTGCCTGGAATATTACCTCAAGCCGTCACGGATTCAGGGCTATTTTTTGCCAGTCCATCATTAACTGAAATATTTTTAAAATGATACGGGACGACCTGCAAAAAAATAAAATCATCATCTTTTTTATTCTATCCCTGGCAGTACTGACCTGGGCAATTTATGGTAAAATTCTTAATTATCCTTTTGTTTTTGATGACTTACCAAATATTGTCGAGAATCACTATCTCAGGATAAATGAGCTGTCAATACATTCGATTGTTGCGGCCGCAACCGGCGGCACTGACGCCGGGAGATTTCTTGCCTATCTATCTTTCGGCCTTAATTATTATCTCGATGCTTATAATCCCGCCGGTTATCATTTATTAAACATCATCATTCATTTTTTGAATGCCCTGCTGGTTTTTGACCTCGCAAAACGGTTGCTCGTCATCTTTTCCGACCGCCATTCATCTTCAACTATTCAGTACATTGCTTTATTCACCGCTTTGATCTGGGCCGTTAATCCCATGCAGACCAATGCCGTGACCTATGTGGTCCAGCGGATGACCAGCATGATGACGCTGTTTTTTTTACTGAGTTTTGATTTATACATGATCGCCCGGTTCTCGATTGCTCAAGTCGCCAAACGACGTTTATTTTATCTATTGACGATATGCTCGGGGCTTGCGGCCTTTGGCTGCAAGCAAAATGCGGTGATGCTGCCGATTATGATCATTGTTTTTGAATGGTTATTGTCATATCGCTCGGCCAGGAAAAATAATACCCAGCTCATGATTTGTTCTCTCATCGGTATGGTCATCGTGATCGGCGCGGTGTTCTGGTACACAGGCACCAACCCGCTGGCGACGATTATGGCAGGTTACCAAGATCGTAATTTTACCATGACCCAAAGGCTATGGACCGAAAGCAGGGTCATATTTTTCTATTTAAGTTTATATTTTCTTCCTTTACCAGGCAGGCTTAATCTTAACCATGATTTTATGCTTTCAAACGGCCTTCTTGACCCTGTGCAAACCCTGTTTGCCGTGTCCGGCATCATTCTGGCAGGAGTGGCCGCCTTTACCCTGCGAAAGAAAAAACCACTATATAGCTTTGTTATCCTGTGGTTTTTTGGCAACCTCGTTCTTGAGTCTTCGATAATCCCTCTTGAGCTTGTTTATGAGCACAGGGTTTACCTGCCGTCGGTCTTCCTTTTTTTACCGATAGTGGAGTTTCTACATGACCGATTTCTTGAACATCGAAAAGTATTGTATATGCTTTTCAGCACCCTGATCATTGTGTCAGCTGTTTTCAGCTGGCAGCGTAATGAAGTATGGTCGTCCAAAGTAAATTTATGGAGTGATGTCGTCTCCAAATCCCCCAACCTGGCACGCGGCTATGAGAACCTGGGACTGGCCCTTACGCTGGCGGGCAAGCCTAAGGAAGCTGAAAGGGTTTTATTCAAAAGCCTGGCGCTTGATTCCCATGACAGTAATGTTTATTTAAACCTAGGCAATATTTATGGAGACCGGGGCGACTATAAGAAATCACTGCACTTTCTCAACAAGGCCCTGGTTGAAAAACGGCCGGATTTCGTCAAGATTCATGCAGCCATGAGCAAGGTTTTCTGGCACATGGGACGATATAACCAGGCGTTATCGGAAGCTGATTTCGTATTACACATAAATCCTTATTTCAGCGCGGCCCGGATGTCAAAAGGCATTGCACTTGCTCACTTAGGTCAGGCGGCCGCCGCGATCAAAATTTTTTCAACCCTTGAAAAAGAGGGGGTAAAAGATGTCGATCTGTATAATAACTGGGGATGTGCCGCCTATCAGCTCGGCCGAGTTGATGAGGCCATTATGCTTTTTAAAAAGGGACTTAAACTGGACCCGGAACATAAGGAAAGCCATTACAACCTGGGCATTGCTTATGGAGCCAAAGGAATGGTGAAAAAAGCCAGACGGGAAATGGCACTGGGAATGTAACCCGGAATCCTCGCACATGATGCGGCTTTATTAAATCCCGGCATCCACCGCGTAAGGCGGAAATCCAGGCGGACATAATGACCGCGCTACCAACGTTATTGGATCATATTCACGTATGGTGCATTCTATGCACCAATTCATGGTGCGTATAAAACACATGGTGCGTAAAACGCACCCTACGTCCTTTATTAAATCCCGGCATCCACCGCGTAAGGCGGAAATCCAGGCGGACATAATGACCGCAACCAACGTTATGGATCATATTCACGTAGGGTGCATTCTATGCACAATTGGTGCATTCTATGCACCAATTCATGGTGCGTAAAACGCACCCTACGTCCTGGCCCAGCATGCCGGTCAGTCGAAGAGTCCGGGCCGATTCTTCAGGGCCTGATGAAGCGGCCGTTCGAAATGTTCGTAGGCCGCAACCGTGGCCATGCGGCCGCGCGGCGTGCGAATGAGGAAGCCTGACTGGATAAGAAAGGGTTCATACACGTCTTCCAGCGTATTTTTCTCTTCGCAGACCACGGTGGACAGGGTATCCAGGCCAATGGGACCACCCTGGAACTTGTCGATCAATGTCAGCAGGATACGCCGGTCCATCTCGTCAAGACCGAAGCGGTCCACGGACAGCATGGTCAGGGCATCATCCGCCACCTCGCGGTTGATCTTCAGGTGCCCGCCAACCTCCGAAAAGTCGCGGACCCGCCGGAGCAGACGGTTGGCGATCCTGGGAGTGCCCCGGGAACGGCAGCCGAGCTCCAGAGCGCCCTCCTCGTCAATGTCGATGGCAAACAACCGGGCCGAACGTTTTATAATGGCTACCAACTCTTCGGCACTGTAAAAATCGAGACGCAAAACCACTCCGAATCGATCCCGCAGGGGCGGCGTCAGCAGGCCGGTCCTCGTCGTGGCGCCCACCAGGGTAAAGCGGGGCAAGTCCATTTTGACGCTTCTGGCTCCCGGCCCCTGGCCGATCACCAGGTCCAGTTGAAAATCCTCCATGGCTGGATAGAGGATCTCTTCCACGACATGGTTCAGCCGGTGAATCTCGTCAATAAAAAGGACATCTCCGGGCTGCAGGCTGGTCAGGATAGCCGCCAGGTCACCAGGCCGCTCAATGACCGGGCCGGAGGTCACCTTGATGCCGGCCTCCATCTCGTTGGCAATTATATAGGCCAGGGTGGTTTTACCCAGACCGGGAAAACCGTGGAACAGCGTATGATCAAGGGCCTCGCCCCGCTGGCGGGCCGCCTGGATAAAGATACGCAAATTCTTCTTCAGCTGCTCCTGGCCGATGTACTGATCCAGCCGCTGCGGGCGCAGGTTAACGTCAATTCCGGCCTCTTCCGGGCTTTCCCGGCCGGCCACCAGCCGTTTTCCCGTCACATCTTCTTCAAAATTCATAACCGGGTCCGTGCCAACCTCATGTTTTTACTCATGCCGCTGCTTCAATTGCCTAACACCTGAATCCGTGACGGCTTGAGGTAATATTCCAGGCAATATGTGGAATCTATTGCATTATTAACAAATAAATGCATTTTATACTCTTCACCGCGCCGGACTGCGGTCCGCCCGATAACGGCGCATCTTCTGCATTGGCAACTCATTGATATCACACCAGGATAATCAACATCGCTGCCGCCTCGAAGGTCTCGCAGGCTCGCTATCTGCATCTGCACCATTCTCGAACGCTCACAGATTCAGGTAACAAACGCCGAATATGACCGGTGATACCCAAAAAAATCTCAGGCCAGGGACCGCAAGGCCTCTCTGATCAGCGCTTCGATCTTCATTGTGCCGGCCTCGTCAGGGTGTTGCTGCCGGACGGTCCGCAAGGCCTTCCAGGCCTGGGCCTGGGGATACCCCAGATTGACCAGCGCCGAGGCGGCATTATGAAAACTTTCGTCCTCAACCATCCGGTTGTCCGGCTGCCCCCGGTCCGTCTCTGCTCCGGGCCTGGCGAAACCGCCCACCTTATCCTGCAACTCCACGCAGAGACGCTGGGCCGTTTTCCGGCCGACCCCGGACAGGGCGACCAGCCGCTCCATATCTTTCAAGGCGAGGGCCTCGCACAACTCCGGCACCGAAATGCCGGAAAGGATGCCAAGGGCCAGTTTCGGTCCCACGCCGGAAACCGTGTTCAGGAGCAGGAACAGCTTTTTTTCGTCCATCTCGCCGAAGCCGTACAGGGTGATGGCGTCTTCACGGACACTGGTGTAAACATGCACGAACACCTCGTCACCCGGAGCGGGCAGGCGGCCATAGGTCCGCGCCGATACCAGGACCTCGTAGCCGACACCGCCCACATCAACAATAAGCTGGTTGGGCTGTTTAAAAAAAAGAATTCCGGCAAGGGTGGCAATCATAGCAGATGCACTCCATCTTCGGGCGATCAAGCCGCCTCACATAGTCATACTACCTGAATCCGTGACGGCTTGCGGTGATGTTCCATGCAATATATGGAATTTATTGCATTATTGCCAAATAAACGCCTTTTTTGGTCTTCACCACGCCGCCCTGCGGGGCGCCCGATAACGGCGCATCTGCTGCGTTGGCAACTCGTTGATATCACACCAGGATAATCAACATCGTTGCCGCCTTGCATCTGCACCGTTCTCGAACGCTCACGGATTCAGGATACTATAGATTCGTTGGCCTGCTTACCCAAATATGGAGCACATCTGAATAATTATAGACCGAGGTTCTGGCAGCTGTTCGCTTGTCCCTGGATAGTTTACTCATTTCCGGCAAAAAAATCAGCCGGCGCCTGGTCCGGTTACGGACGGAGAATGGTTGGCGTGGCAGATGGCAACAGCCAGGGCATCGGCGGCGTCATTGCCGGGCATTGCCGAAAGCCCCAGCAGGGCGCGGACCATGCGCTGCACCTGGACCTTGTCGGCCTGACCGTAGCCCGCCACCGCCTGCTTCACCACCCGCGTAGAATAATCATAGACCCTGATGCCGCTCTTCATCGCGGCCAGCACGGCAACTCCCCGTGCCTGGCCAAGCAACAGGGCCGAACGGGGATTACGGGCGACAAACACCTCTTCCACGGCCGCAACATCAGGCGCATACTGGTCAATAACCTTGACCAGCCCCTCGTAGATGTCAACAAGACGCTCGGCCAGCGGCCGGCCGCTGACGGTCTGAATCGTCCCGCAGGCAACAAAACCGAGATCCGACCCCCTCCGGTCAACGACCCCGTAGCCGGTGATACGCGAACCGGGGTCAATGCCCAGTATCCTGTCGCCGCCGGTCACGCCGACATTGCTCCGGACGGACAGGATGTATCCGTTGGCGCTTGACGGGACACTAGGAAAGGGTTTCCATCAGCTCGTCGGGAATATCAAAGTTCGCGTGCACCTTCTGCACGTCTTCATGATCCTCAAGGTTGCCGAGCAGTTTCAAAAGAGAGCGCGCCGGCCGTTCCTCGGTTACGGCCACGGTATTCTTCGGCTCCATGGACAGGGTAGCCTCCTGCGGCTGCAACCCCTTCTGCTCCAGGATTTCGACCACCTGGTTGAAATCTTCCGGCGCCGTGAGAATCTGGAAGACTTCATCATCTTCCAGGACATCATCGGCCCCCGCTTCAATCGCGATGTCCATCAACTCTTCCTCGGATATGCCCTCCTTGTCGAGAAGAATCAGCCCCTTCTTGGCAAACATCCAGGCCACGCAACCAGACTCGCCGAGATTTCCACCGGCCTTGGCAAAAAAATGACGGATATCGGCCACGGTCCGATTCTTGTTATCGGTCATGGTCTCAACGAGAATCGCCACCCCGCCGGGGCCATACCCTTCATAGAGAATCTCTTCATAGTTGGCCCCGTCGAGATTGCCGGTTCCCTTCTTGATGGCCCGCTCGATATTGTCCTTGGGCATATTTTCCGCTTTGGCCGTGTTCACGGCACTGCGCAGACGCGGGTTGGCATCCACATCACCGCCGCCCATTCGCGCCGCCACGGTGATCTCCTTGATCAACTTGGTGAAAATCTTGCCCCGCTTGGCATCAATGGCACCTTTCTTCCGTTTGATCGTGCTCCATTTCGAATGTCCGGACACGTTACAGCTCCTTCAGTTTTTCAATTTTTTCTCACCGCAGGATTTACGGATTTTCCTGCTTTCTGCCGTGTCGCCGTGGTTGAAAGCCCTGCCCCAGAATAAATACTTCGCGGCTTTCCCGGCGGGAACTGTCTGGCTTGACAACCTTGACCTTCCTGAACATGGACTTGCACTCCCGAACCACTGCCGGGAAGTCCCCGCCCTGGAAGGCCTTACAGTAAAAAGTCCCGTTTTCATGCAGCAGCAGAGCGGCAATTTCCAGGGCCCGGCGTACCAGCCGCATCGATTGCTGATGATCGGCATACCGGCTGCCGGTCGTGCGCGGCGCCATGTCGCTCAGCACCACCTGGAAACCGGGCCACTGTTTTTTCAGCCGCCCGACCAGCTCGTCATCATACACATCATAACAGAGCCAATAAATTTCGGCATGGCCTTTTTGCCCGGGCAGGTTCGTCTCCTGCCGATCAACACCGACCACGACTCCCCGGCTGCCGACAATCCCGGCCGCATAAAGACTCCAGCTGCCGGGATGACAGCCCAGGTCAAGAACGCGCTGCCCGGATTTCAAAAAGCCGTACTTCTGCCACGCCTCTTCCAGCTTGAACACTGACCGGGCCGGGTAGTTTTCCTTTTTGGCCCTGGCAAAATAATAATCCTGAACTTTACGCATGGGTTATTCTATCTTCTCTGAGTTAGTTATCCAAAAAACCTAATTTTTATTGAACCCACCACTGCCAGAGGAGGCCCCGGAGAGATTCTCCCGATCCAGCTGAAATGTACCTGAATTCGTGAGCGTTCGAGAATGGTGCAGATGCAAGGCGGCAACGATGTTGATTATCCTGGTGTGATATCAACGAGTTGCCAACGCAGCAGCTGCGCCGTTATCGGGCGCCCCGCAGTCCGGCGCGGTGAAGAATATAAAATGCATTTATTTGTCAATAATGCAATAAATTCCACATATTGCCTGGAATATTATCTCAAGCCGTCACGGATTCAGGATCTTGTTCATTTTCTTTGCTTGCCCAAAGAAAACGAACCAAAAGAAAAGGCACCCGTGTCACTTGGTCCTGCGGACTGCCCTGTGCTCCTCGAAGCTGTCGTGATTTTGCAAACTCGCTACGCTCAAACAGTGCAAAATCCTTTATCGACAACTTCTCCGGTGCTCGGCAAGTGCCAATGGGGGAAAGAACGCTATGGCGTTGAGCACGCCCCTTTTGAGGAGGCCTCATCGTCCACCGCTGCCCAGTAAATCCACGGCCAGGGCCAGCGCTTCCCGGCGGCTGGAGATCTTCTTTTCCATGTGGGCCTCTGCCACGGTATCGAGAATCTCCCTGAACACCGGCCCCGGGACCAGGTGCAATTCGTCAATCAGGTCCCGGCCGGTGAGCAGCGGCGGCAGGCTGCGGACCGGCTCCACATATTCTCCGCGCACCTCTTCCAGGTGGGCAAAGAGGTCCGCCACTTCCCGTTCAATCTGCTCGGGCCGGCCGGGCCCCTGCCCGGCCAGGGTATCGGCCATGCCGAGCAGGAAGAGCCCGGGCAGAGACGGCCCGGCCAGACGGATCAGACGCAGACAGGCCTTGAGACTGAGCTGCCCCCGGCGCCTGACGTTGCACAAATGAAACGGCCGCATGTGGAAAGCGATCAAATCGGCCACTGCCGTCGTATCGGCGTTACTCCATCTGAGCCGCCGGGCAATCGCCGTGAACAGGTCCGCCCCGGCCCGGTCGTGATTATAAAAGGTGATCCGCCCTCCCCGGTCCTCCCTGATTGCAACGGTCGCCGGTTTGCCCAGGTCATGAAAAAGGGCCGCCCATTTCAACTGTTTCCGGCGGCGGCCGTTTTCCAGGTAATGCCGCAGCACCCCTGAAAACCCGGCAAAAAAACGGGCCGGATCAGCCTGCAGTTTCTCCATGGCCTGCAGGGTTGCCAGGCAATGGTCAAAAACATCAAGATGATGACTTGCCGGCTGTTTGATACCGACCCCGGCCTTGAGTTCAGGCAAAACTGCAAAAAGCAGCCCCGCGGCCGCCATATCGGCAAAGGTAGCATGGGCCCGGGGCGACTCCATGATCAGGTCGAGTTCGTGAGCCACCCGCTCCGGGGCCACCCGGGAGATTAACTGCCGCTGCCGGCCAACCAGGTCAAAGGTCTGCTGCTGCACGGCAAAGCCATGCGTTGCCGCAAATCTGAAAACCCGGAGCAGCCTCAGGGGATCACTGAGAAAAGACCGGGCCGAGGTCACCCTGACGCATTGCCCGGCAAGATCGTGCAGGCCGCCGGTCGGATCGATTACCCGGACCGCCGCCGACCGAAGAATCTCATCTCCGCTCCACAGTCCCTGTACGGGTACGGCCAGGCTGTTGACCGTAATATCACGCTTCCGCAGATCCTCTTCGATAAGAACGGCGCCCTCACGAAACGAAGAAAAATCAATACTCCGGCCCCGCCATACCACCCGGGCCGCATCTTCATCGCGGCCCAGCGGCACATAGGCCCCGCCGGTGGTCCGGGCCAGGTCCGCGGCCCAGCCCCTGGCATCCTCCCGCACGGTCAGGTCGATATCGGCAGGTTCCCGGCCCAGGAGCAAATCACGAATGGTCCCGCCGGTCAGATAGACCTCCCCGTGGAACCGGCCGTGGGTGGCGGCCAGTTTTCCGAGAAGGTCAACGCCGATAAAATCAGCCAACTGCGCGCAGCTCAGGCCCTGCCCGCCTCTTGTCATCTTCTGCATAACGATACACTATAGCAGCAGGGCCTTCTCTTTTGCCACAAAATCCTCTACCATAAAGATAGCTCATTCAGAAAAACCTTCCTTCCCTCCCGGAGATAATACAAACGAATGGACGCAGCAACAACACGAACAATCCGCATCGGCGCGGCAAATATCGGCCTGATCGGCCTTGACGTGGCCATCAACAAGGCGGCCGCACGAAATATGACCGAAGAAGAAGCCGTGGACCTGATCTTCAGGGCGGTCAGTGAAAAAAATTACATTCCGGCCGGGGCGGAAGACCAATACCGCCAAGCGCTCCTGGCCGGGTATCGCCGGCACCTGCGGGCTGACGATCAACAGGAGGCAGGCCTGGTCATCCGCATTTTCGGAACCGGCTGTATCAGCTGCAACGGCCTGCAAAACCTTGTCATCGAGGTCATGAACGGCATGAACCTTGCCGCCGATATTGAACAGATCCACGATCCCGATGAAATCGGCCGCCACGGCATCCTGCTGACCCCGGCCCTGATGATCAACGGTAAGGTCAAAAGCGCGGGACTCCTGCCCACCCGGACCCGGCTTGAGCAATGGATCAGGGAGATTGTTCAAGACCGGACCGGGAAACCAGGGCCAACATAAATAAAATGGAACAATTTTTTTTTGTTGCATTTTATAATAATTGTTCTTAGATAATAAGAATAATCCTTCCGATGTGGTCATATAACGACGGCGACTTCCTTGAACAGAGTGATTTCTTTGCATAGAATCTCAGTTCACAAGGGAAACGGAAGCCCGAAAGCGAAATGCGAAAACATGACGTTATTTTGTCAACGGCCCCTAAGCCCAAAAAAAACAAACCCGGAAAAACAAACGAAATGAGGTAGAAAAAATGGCAAATCTCAAAGGCACCCAAACCGAAAAAAACATCCTCACCGCTTTCGCTGGCGAATCCCAGGCCAGGAACCGCTACACCTACTTCGCCTCGCAGGCCAAGAAGGAGGGATATGTACAGATGTCGGCCATTTTCGCAGAGACGGCCGACCAGGAGAAAGAACACGCCAAGAGGCTGTTCAAATTGCTCAAGGGCGGCGAGGTTGAGATTGCCGGCTCTTTTCCGGCCGGCGTCATCGGCACCACCCTGGACAACCTCAAGGCATCGGCGGCCGGCGAAAATTACGAACACTCCACTATGTATCCCTCTTTTGCCGAGGTGGCGCGCCAAGAAGGTTTCGCAGACATTGCCGATATATTCATGGCGATTGCGGTGGCGGAGAAACAGCATGAGAAGCGCTACCTGGCCCTGGCCGCGAATATAACCGGCGACCGGGTCTTTAAAAGAGAGACGACCAAGACATGGCGCTGCCGCAACTGCGGCTATCTCCACGAGGGGACCGAGGCCCCCGACGTTTGTCCGGCCTGCGCCCACAAGCGGGACCACTTTGAACTTCTCGGCGAAAACTGGTGATAACCTGGATCATTACCCAAGCGAGGAGGATTGATTATGAAATGGAGAACAGGAGCGACATTGACTGCCATACTGTGTTTTTCCTTTCAGCCGGTCATGGCCGGCAACTCTCTCAGAAACGAAGCCTTGCAGGTCTTTAAACCTATTCCCACGGTCACGCCGGAGCTGAAAGGCAATCCCGTCACTCCGGCCAAGATTGAACTTGGGAAAATGTTATATTTCGACCCGAGGCTTTCCAAAAGTGCCTTGATCAGCTGCAATACCTGCCATAACCTGGGTATGGGCGGCGCTGATTTCCAGGAGACCTCAACCGGTCATGGCTGGCGCAGGGGACCGCGGAACGCGCCGACCGTCTTCAACTCGGTATTCAATGTAGCGCAGTTCTGGGACGGCCGGGCACCAGACCTTGCCGAACAGGCCAAGGGACCGGTACAGGCCAGTGTTGAAATGAATAACACCCCGAAAAACGTGTTAAAAACCCTAAACAGCATGCCCGGGTACCAGAAACTCTTCCGCAAGGCTTTTCCGGCGGCCAAGGCCCCGGTCACCTTTGATAACATGGCCAGGGCGATCGAGGCCTTTGAAGCAACCCTGCTCACCCCGGACTCCCCGTTTGACCGCTTTTTGCGCGGTGAGCAGGGAGCGATGAGCACTGCGGCGAAGAAGGGGCTGCAGATCTTCATGAAAAAAGGCTGCCAATACTGCCATAGCGGCGTAAATATGGGGGGTGAAGGCTATTATCCCTTTGGCGTGGTGAAGGCGCCGGCCAAGACAATCATGGCCGGGGACCAAGGTCGCTATAAAGTCACCAAAAACAAGGGGGACAAATATGTTTTCAAGGCCCCTTCCCTGCGCAATATTGCCCTGACCGCGCCATATTTCCATTCCGGCAGGGTATGGAGCCTCCGGGAAGCGGTAGCGATCATGGGTTCAGCGCAACTCGGCGCCACCTTAACGAACAACGAGGTCGACCTGATCGTGGACTTTTTGCAGGCTACCACCGGCAAGCAGCCGCAGGTGGAGTACCCTATCCTGCCAGCACCAACAGACAGCACCCCGCATCCGGTGCTGAAATAATCCGTCCCTGCCTGGGAAAGGGGATCGGCGTCGAGACCAGGCAGGACGTCCACAACCGGCTAACCGCAGCGAAACAATAAGCCGCGGTACCATTCACTGCTTTTTTATGGACATTCCCATTTGCTCTCAATATAATTAATGATAATGTTTATCCATCCGGCCGGTATAACCGGCCCGCACAGGAGGCGGAACATCGCATGCAGCATTATCGCCGATTTCTGAACCTTGTTCCGGTTCTTCTTTTCATTATCGCCTGGCAGAATTCGGCAACAGTTGTCATGGCCAGGGAAGACCAGCCGGTCACGGATAAAGTAGCGGCCATCATCTCCAGGGTGTCTCCCAGGTTAAAAAAAGAGCTGGCAAAGAAGGGATTAAGCCTGGGCAGCCCCATCTTTATCCGGATCTTCAAGCTCCCCGGCGAGCTCGAAGTCTGGCTGAAAAAGGACGACCGGTATCGATTGTTCAAATCATACCCGATCTGCAGTTACTCCGGCTATCCCGGCCCGAAACTCCAGGAGGGGGACTGGCAGAGTCCGGAAGGGTTTTATACCGTCACGGCCCGGCAGATGAATCCGCTGAGCAACTACCACCTTGCCTTCAATATCGGCTACCCCAACGAATACGACACCTCGCTGGGCCGGACCGGCAGTGACATCATGGTGCATGGCGACTGTTCATCCCGGGGATGTTTCGCCATGAACAACTACCGGATAGAAGAAATCTATACCCTTGCTTATGCCGCCCTGTCTCACGGCCAGAACGAATTCGACGTTCACATCTTTCCGTTTCCGCTCACGGCCGCCAACATGCATAAGTTCCGCGACTCGCCGTGGCTTGGTTTCTGGAACAACCTCAGGGAAGGCTATAACGCCTTTGCACAGACGCACCGGGTCCCGCTCATCACGTGCAGTAACGGCAGGTATGTCGTGACGGAAAATATAAAACAGGCCAAGGCGCCACGGCCCGTTGGGGCCGGTAAACCGTTACCACTCCCTTAGCCTCTCGAAATCATCAATCAGGATCGTCCGGCCGTCGACCCGGATCAGGCCCTCCTCCGTCATCCTGGCAAAAATCCGTGACAGGGTCTCCGGGATGGTCCCCAGCAGGCTGGCCAGCTGACCCTTGGGAATATCCAGGGTAACCCGTTCTGTTGCCCCCTGTTCTTCCGCCAGGTACACGATATAGGCGGCCAGGCGGCCGGGGACTTCTTTCAGGGAAAGACTCTCGATCTGGGCCGCGAAACGCCGCAGCCGAAAAGAGAGCATGGCCAGCATGTTAAGGGCCAGTGAAGGGTTGGCCGTCACCAGGTCCACAAATTGACGGCGCGGGAAAAAGAGCAGGCTCGAATTGACCAGGGCCATCGCGTTGGCGGGAAAAGGCTGGCCGTGAAAAACCGGCACCTCGCCAAAGGGCTCACCCGGACCAAAAATATGCAGAATCTGCTCCTTGCCGTCAAAGGACATCTTGTAGATTTTAACCTGCCCCTCGACAACCATGTAAAAGCCGGTGCCTTCGTCGCCTTCGAAAAAAATCGATTCGCCCCGGCGACAGGTTTTATCCACCGCAATGGCGGCGACTTCGTCGAGCTGCGCGTCGGGAATACCTGAAAACAAGAGGCTGCCGGCCATAATTTTCTTTTTTTTGTCCATGTGCTGCTCTAAAAAAAATTATTTTTGACCTAGGTCAATGGAAAGGATCACAAATGGCGTATGATTAAATCATAATCCGAAACGAAAAATAAACACTATTAACAACTCGTGTCCGTCCAGAAACGAGGATTTTTGTTCGAGATCAAGGCATGCGAAAAAAAATAACCGCAGGCATATAAGTAATATTCCGAGGATTATTTTTTGAGTATAACGCCGAGATCGGGCAAAAAGACCATTTCTGGATGGGCACTAACCAGACAGAGGAGAACAACAATGTTTTGCAATCAATGTGAACAGACAGCTCAAGGGACCGGATGCAGCAAGATCGGGGCGTGCGGGAAAAAACCGGAAGTCTCGGACCTCCAGGACCTGCTGATGCATGGAGTCCAGGGCCTGGCCCTGTATGCCGCCGAGGGACGCAGGAGAGGCATCGTGGACGAAGAGGCCGATCTCTTCACCATGCAGGCCATCTTTTCCACCCTGACCAACGTGGATTTTGATCCGGCCCGCTTCCAGGAACTGATCAAGCGGGCCGTGGAACTGCGCGAGTCCGTGAAAGCGAAAGTCGCCGCCGCCGGCGGTCGGACTGATTTCGACCAGGCGGCCGCTACCTTTACCCCGGCCGACAGTATCGACGGCCTGGCCGCTCAGGGTGCCGCTCTTGACTATATCCGGACTCTTGATGAAGACGAGAATATCCGCTCCCTCAAACAGACCCTGTTGTACGGTTTAAAAGGCATTGCCGCCTATGCGGACCACGCCTGGATCCTCGGACAGAAAGACGATGCGATTGCCGGATTCCTCTATGAGGCCCTGGTTGCCCTGATGACCACGGGCCTGAGCGTTGATGCCTGCGTTGCCGTCGCTCTCAAGGCCGGAGAAATCAACCTGCTCGCCATGAAGATCCTGGATGCCGGCAACACCGGCACTTACGGCCACCCCGTGCCGACCACCGTGCCCCTGGGCGCCAAGAAAGGCAAGTGCATCCTGATCAGCGGCCATGATCTGAAAGACCTGGCCCTGCTGCTGGAGCAGACCGAGGGCAAGGGGATCAACATCTATACCCACGGTGAGATGCTCCCGGCCCACGGCTATCCCGAGCTCAAGAAGTACGACCATTTCCATGGTCATTTCGGCACCGCCTGGCAGAACCAGCACAAGGAGCTCCCCGACTTCCCGGGACCGGTGCTGTTTACCACCAACTGCATCCAGAAACCGCTGGACTCCTACCGGGACCGCGTCTTCACCACCGGCCTGGTGGGCTGGCCCGGCGTCAACAATATCACGGACAAGGATTACACCCCGCTCATTGACAAGGCGCTGTCGATGGCAGGCTTTACCGAGGACACGGACAAAGGTACCGTCATGGTCGGTTTTGCCCGCAACACGGTTCTCGGCGTGGCCGACAAGATCATCGAAGGCGTCAAGACCAAGGCTATCCGCCACTTTTTTCTGGTCGGCGGCTGCGACGGCGCCAAACCGGGCCGGGACTATTACACCAAGTTCGTCGAGCAGGTCCCCACAGACTGCCTGGTCCTGACCCTGGCCTGCGGCAAGTTCCGCTTCTTTGATAAAAATCTCGGTGATATCGGCGGGATTCCGCGGCTGCTCGATGTGGGGCAGTGCAATGATACCTACTCGGCCATCCAGATCGCCGTGGCCCTGGCCGATGCCTTTGACTGCGGGGTCAACGACCTGCCCCTGTCCATAATTCTTTCCTGGTACGAACAGAAAGCCGTGGCCATTCTGCTGACCCTGTTGTATTTAGGGATAAAGGACATCCGCCTGGGACCCTCCCTGCCGACGTTTATAAGCCCGGCCGTGCTGCAGGTCCTGGTGGACAACTTTGACATCAAGCCCCTGGCGGCAACCCCGGAGGAGGACCTGAAGACCATCCTCGGATAACCATCATCCTGGATCCGTGACGGCTTGATCTGTACCGTTCTCGAACGCTCACGGATTCAGGATCATCCTGCCCTTGCCCGTGCATCCATCCGGCGGGCAAGGGCAACAACTCAAACAGGATGAACAAAAGGAAAATCGAGGAGTAATCATGACCGATTCGCAAAACCACAAAACATATACCACCATGCCCGGAATAAAACTTGGCTGGTTGACGACGGAAGACCTGGAGCGGCTGGCGAAAATCGCCGGTCGGTATGCCCCGCCCATGATCAAGATTACCGGGGGCCAGCGCCTCTCCTTTCTGGGCCTGTCACCGGAAAAACTCGAGGCCCTGAAAAAAGAGTTGAATATCCATGACAAGCCCCGGCACAGCCGTAATCGACTCCACAATGTCCAGGCCTGCCCGGGCAGCCAATGGTGCAAATACGGCAGCGGCGATTCGTTGGCCATGGGCGAAGCCCTTGACAAACTGGTGCTGGACCGACCGCTGCCCTACAAGGTCAAAGTCGGAATTTCCGGCTGCCGCATGTGCTGTTGCGAATCCTGGGTGCGCGATGTCGGCCTGGTGGCCGAAAAAAAAGGCTGGCGGTTCATCTTCGGCGGCAATGCCGGCGGCCGGCCGAGAATCGGCGACGTGGTTGCCGAGAATTTAAATGATGACGAGGCGGTGTCGCTGATTGAAAAATGTCTTAATTTCTATACCGAGCAGGCATCATACAAAACCCGCAGTGCCCGTTTCATGGAACGATTCGGCATTGAGGCCCTCAAGGAGGGCATACTCGAATAATCACAGAGGATCAACTATGCAATGTCCAGGACAAGACAGCCGCTACTGGAGCGGTGATGCCGTTTTTGAAACCACGTGCCCCCATTGCGGGCACAGCGTTGAATTCTTTAAGGATGACAGCCAGCGCAAATGCAGTCACTGCGGGCACCGGCTGCTTAATCCGTCGATGGATTTCGGCTGCGCCTCCTACTGCCCCTATGCCGAGCAGTGTCTCGGCTCCATGCCGCCTGAAATGCTGGCAAAACGAGATGACCTGTTCAAGGACAGGATCGCCCTGGCCATGCGCAAATATTTCGGTCAGGATCGAAAACGAATCAAACATGCCCAAGACGTTGCCGCCCATGCCGATGAAATCGGCAAGGAGGAGCAGGGCAACATGGCGGTCATCATGGCTGCCGCCTATCTCCATGATATCGGCATCCGGGAAGCCGAACGTAAATTCAACTCATCCGCGGCAAAATACCAGCACTCGGAAGGGCCGCCGGTGGCCCGGGAGCTGCTGGCCGGTCTGAAGGCCCAGGCCGAACTGATCGATGAGGTCTGTGACATTATCGGGCATCATCATACGCCGCGGGACCAGGAAACCGTGAACTTCAAAGTGCTCTACGATGCCGATCTGATTGTCAACCTGGACGAGAAGTACCGGGCAAAGGCACCAACCGCCGAACGGCTCGAAAAAATACTGCAGGCCTCGTTCCTCACCCGATCAGGCCGCAGGGCGGCGGAAAAAGCCCTGCGGCAATATGTTCGTGACGAAACGGATCGACAATAAATATAAATCGGTCCTCAATTACAAAATACCAGACGTCCAAAAAATAAGGCGGAAACACATAATGAAAACAGTCCGAAAAATCATCGAGATCGATGAAGAACTATGTACCGGCTGCGGCGAATGCGTGCCTGACTGTGCCGAAGGCTCCCTGGAGATCATTGACGGCAAGGCCCGCCTGGCTGCGGATAAACTTTGCGACGGTCTTGGCGCCTGTCTGGGCGCCTGCCCGACCGGAGCCCTGAAAATCGTTGAACGGGCGGCGGATGAATTCGATGAAGACGCAGTTCAGACCTTTCTTGATGAAAAAAAGAAAAAACAGGACCGGCCGGCGGCCGGCGGCTGTCCTTCCGCCCGGCTCACGACACTGTCCCCGGTTTCACCATGCGAGGCAGCCAACGTTGCCGGCCCGCAAACCGGCTCGGCCCTGTCGCATTGGCCGGTACAGATCAGGCTCATCCCCCCGGCGGCGCCGTTCCTGGAGAATTGCGACCTGCTGGTTGCCGCAGACTGTACGGCGGTGGCCTATGCCGGGATACAGCGCGATTTCATCACCGGCCGGGTGGTGATGATGGGCTGCCCCAAGTTTGATGACGCCGGGATGTATGTGGATCGGTTCACGGAAATCTTCCGGACCAGGAAACTCAAATCCCTGACCATCCTGATTATGGAAGTACCCTGCTGCGCGGCCATGCTGCAGATTATCAAAAAAGCCCATGACAATGCGGGATCATCCGTGCCTGTCAGGCAGGTGGTCGTCTCGACCAGGGGCGACATCATCAACGACCAGGGCTGGTAGGGTGCATTCCATGCACCAATTCATGGTACGTAAAACACATGGTGCGTAAAACGCACCCTACGTCCTGGGAACCACCAAACGGCAGAGAATGACGCTAAGATTTGTTGGGTTTCGTTCCTCTACCCAACCTACGGGGTCTATCTGGCTATTGTATAAAAAGCAATCCATGAATTGGTGCATTCTATGCACCAATTCATGGGGCGGAAAACGCACCCTGCGTCCTATCTCAGGACCACGATCCCCATGGGCCTGGCGCCAAGCTCTATCTTGCCCACCACCTTGCTGTTGCCGGGGTCGACGACGGAAATGCAGTCCCCCTGTTCGTTGCCCACGTAGATCCATTTATTGTTCGGCGCCTCGGCTATTTCCAGCGGCCGGCCGGACAGGGGAATAGTCCAGGAAGGACCGAGTTGACCGGGTCTTAAAACCGAGATGGAACTGGAGTCATAGTTGGTCACATAAATATAATAATTACCGGCGATGA
>BDTX01000016.1 GCA_002897615.1 bacterium BMS3Bbin14 | reverse complement strand
AGCTGCCCCAGTAGGTTGGCGTAGAGCGGGTCGCTGCCAAAACGTTGGGTTTCGCTTATGCCCTGCCCTTACCGGCAACTCAGGAATACCGCAAAACACAGCGAAACCCAACAAACCCGGCCACGGCCGATCGCGCTCTACGCCAACCTACCTCCGGAATCCGTGACGGCTTGAGATTATGCTCCAGGCAATACGTGGAATTTATTGCATTATTGTTAAATAAACGCAGCCCCGCGAGCCGGAGCTGCCCCAGTAGGTTGGCGTAGAGCGGGTCGCTGCCAAAACGTTGGGTTTCGCTTATGCCCTGCCCTTACCGGCAACTCAGGAATACCGCAAAACACAGCGAAACCCAACAAACCCGGCCACGGCTGATCGCTCTACGCCAACCTACCTCCGGAATCCGTGACGGCTTGAGATTATGCTCCAGGCAATACGTGGAATTTATTGCATTATTGTTAAACAAACGCAGCCCCGGGTCTGCACCGCGCTGCCCTGCATCGGCACCGCTCTTGAACACTCACGAATCCAGGAGGAGGGGAAAAAATGAAACGAACGATCGTGACGGTAACGCTGGCCATGTTCATTTTCTTTCTCGGCCGGACCCCGGCGCGGGCGGCGGGGTTCACCCTGAGCAGTCCGCAACTGGTTCCCGGCGGCCGGATGAGCGATGAGCAGGTCTTTAACGGCTTTGGCTGCACGGGAGCAAACGTATCGCCGGAGCTGGCCTGGAAGGGCGAACCGGCCGGCACCAAAAGCTTTGCCGTAACCGTGTATGATCCCGATGCGCCCACGGGCAGCGGCTGGTGGCACTGGCTGATCTTCAATATCCCGGCCACCGTGCACCGGCTGGCCAAGGATGCGGGGGATATCGAAACAGCGACCGCCCCGGCCGGAGCCATACAGAGCCGGACCGATTACGGCAAGCCGGGATATGGCGGCGCCTGTCCCCCGGCCGGAGCCGGGGCGCACCGCTACCAGTTTACCGTCTATGCGCTGGACACGGCCCGGCTGCCTCTTGCTCCCGACACCTCGCCGGCAATGGTGGGCTTTTATATTCGCCGGCATGAACTGGGCAAGGCCGGGATAACGGTCTATTACCAGCGCTGAACCGGCGACGGATGCTGCCCCGCCCTTCTCCCGCAATGCCGGCGGATCAGTGTCGCTCCAGGATTGCCCGGCACTCGTCTCGAATCCGGGCCATGATCCCGTGATCGGCAAAGCTGTACGCCGTCTCCCCGTCCCCGATAATGAGATGGTCGAGCAGGTTGATCTGCATGAAGGAGCAGACCAGGTACAGGGTGCGAGTGAGTTCTTCATCCGGCAGGGACGGCTGCAGGCTGCCCGAAGGATGATTGTGGGCGATAACCAGGGCGCTGGCATTGCGCTGTAGGGCGGCCTTGACAACCTCGCGCGGATAAATGGTATTGACCGTCACCGTGCCCTCGGCCAGCACCTCGGAATCAATAATGGCATGCGCGGCGTCAAGATAGAGGACGGTGAACACCTCGCGCTGCAGACCGCGCATAGAGTGAACCAGGTAATCGGATACCTCGCGCGAGGAGGCGATGTAGGTCTTGCCCTCCAGGCGCTGCTGGAGATAGCGGCGGGCCACGCCCTGGATAAAGTGGAGGGCGAAGACATTTTTCGGGCCGATGCCCTTGATCAGGCGCAGCCGCGCCCCGGAGGCGTCCAGGACGGCGGGCAGAGAACCAAGCTCTTGCCGGGCGGCGCGGGCCGCCTCCTTGCAGTCACTGCGCGGCGTGCCGAATGACAACAACAATTCGATGATCTCGTCATCGCTGAACGCCTCGATCCCGCGTTCCAGGAACTTGTCGCGCAGGCGCTGCCGATGCCCGGCCCCTTTTTCCTGCCATCCCTGCCGGTCCATCAGTCAATAATCCTCCTGCCGGCCGGGGTGCCCACAAACTACTCCGGCCCTGCCGCCAGTGCCTGCCGGAACAGCTTGTTCGCTATCTGCGGGTTGGCCTGGCCCTTGGTCTTCTGCATGAGCTGACCGACAAAAAAACCGAGTACCTTGGTCTTGCCGTCACGAAACTGCTGCGCCTGTGCCGGGTTGACCGCAACAATCTCCTGCACCAGGGCCTGCAGCGCCCCCTCATCGCTCATCTGCACCAGACCCTTTTCCTTGACAATTACATCCGGCTCCGTGCCGGATTCCAGCATGGCGGCGAAAACGGTCTTGGCGATCTTGCCGGAAATGGCCCCCTCTTCGATCATAATCAGCAGCCGGGCCAGGGATTCCGGCCTGACGGGACACTCGCCGATCCGCTCGGGACCATACTCCCGCAGCAATTCGGTGCCGATCCAGTTGCTCAGTTTTTTCGGCTGGTCGTATGTTGCACAGGCCGTCTCGAAATAGTCGGCCAACTCCCTGGATGCGGTAAGGATCCCGGCATCATAAGCGGGCAGGTCAAAGGCCGTCATAAAGCGCTGCCGCCGCGGATCGGGCAGTTCGGGCAGCGATGCCCGCATCCGTTCGATCCACTCCTCGTCTATAAACACCGGCGGCAGGTCGGGATCAGGGAAATAGCGGTAATCATGGGCCTCCTCCTTGCCGCGCATGGGCTCGGTACGGTTTTTGTCCGGATTCCACAGCAGGGTCTCCTGGACCACCTCGCCGCCGTCCAGGAGGACATCGCGCTGCCGCCGGACCTCGTACTCCAGGGCCAGCTGCACGTTTTTGAAAGAATTCATATTCTTCAGCTCGGTGCGAATGCCGAACTCCTGCCGGCCCATCGGCCGGAGCGATATATTGGCATCGCAGCGGAAACTGCCCTCCTGCATGTTGCCGTCCGAGATATCAAGGTAGCGGACAATGGCATGGATCTTTTTCAGGTAGGCCACGGCCTCATCCGGCGAACGGAGGTCCGGCTCGCTGACGATCTCCAGCAATGGCGTGCCGGCCCGGTTCAGGTCGACGTAACTTTCCGGCTCATGCTCGGCATGGATCAGCTTGCCGGCATCCTCTTCCATGTGGGCCCGGGTAATACCGATCCACCGCCTGGCGCCGTCCACCTCGATCTCCACCCGGCCGTGCTCGGCAATGGGCAGCTCGAACTGGGAAATCTGGTAGCCCTTGGGCAGGTCCGGATAGAAATAATTTTTCCGGGCAAAGCGGTTCTCCCGGTTGATCGTCAATTCCGTGGCCAGGGCCAGCTTGATCGCGTTTTCCACTACCTGCCGGTTCAAGACCGGCAGCACGCCGGGCATCCCCAGGCAGACCGGGCAGACGTGGGTATTGGGCGGCGCGCCGAACTCGGTGGAGCAGCCGCAGAAAATTTTGCTTCTGGTCTTCATCTGGGCATGGATTTCCAGCCCGATAACGGTTTCAAATTCCATCGTCACTGTACCTGATAAACCTCAGTTGGTGCCCATCCTGAAACGGTCTTTTCGGAGTCTCGCAGGCTCGCCTACCTGCCCGATCTCGGCGTTATGCTCAAAAAAATCAACTGATATCCTGGTTGACCCACTCACGAAGCCGAAGCAGCTCATCAGGCCACTGCTCCGACACTCTCACCACGACAAACATCCTGAACAATTCATTCACCAGCCCGCTCAACTCCTCGAACAGGGAAATCCGCTCCAGGATCCGCCCTTCCACGGCCTCCGGATCATCACCCTCGTCACTGCCGGCAACCGTTTTCGGCAGACGGACATTACGAAATTCCATGGTTGCCGCGGTCAGGGTCACACTAAATTCGTAATCCCCCCGGGCCAGACGAATACGGGCCTGTTCCGGTTTCTTGCCCATGCGCAGACCAAGCCGCGCCTCCCGCAACTCGGTCTGCAGGCCGCGGCAGATCACCTTTTCGTTGGCCTCGCCCTCGCCGAACTCGAGAAGCATGTGCTTTTCAAAAACCACGAGGACATCGCCGACGCCGGGTACCTCAACGCTGCCGCCGCGCTGCTCACTTTTATACCAGAGCCAGGCCAGGAACTCCTGGCCGAAAAAACGCTTTTCCTGTATCAGGTCAACCAGATCCATTTATACATCACCATATCGCCATAAAATTTTAAACAACAAATCCCCGGCCCCGCTTATGCCCCGTCAGGCAAGGACGGCGGGCTGCAAGGCATCAAGGCGCGGCGCCCCTTCGTCGTCGATCAGGTGTCCGGCGGCAAGCCAGGGGACCTGGAGGACCACGGACAGATCAAAGGTCTCCCGGAACAGCTCTTCCAACAGGGACATGGCCTTCTTGCTGGTCGAGAAAAAAAACAGGGACCCGTCCGCCAGGTTCCAGCAGACATCATAAACCGCCGGCACCGGCACCGATTTGCGGGCCAGCTGGGTACGAACTCTCTCTTTTATTTCCAGACGGGCACTGCGGCCGAGCCGGGGGATCTGCCGCTCCCGCTTGAGCCGTTCTTCTTCCTTGAGGACACATTTTTTCAACACGGCCGGGGCGACCTTACGCTCATCAACCCGCATGGACAATACCACATAATCACCCGCTGCATAGGAGCCATAGGCAAAATCGGCATCAAACATGCTGGCCACCGACACCCAGCCGATGGAATATTCGTCCAGAGTGTCATCAATATCCTGAAAACTGTGGGCCGCCACCCGCTCTGCCACAAAATCCCAGAACGATTCGGGCAGTTTGCCCTCAACGGAAAAACGCATAAACGATGCGGAACCTGATAAAAATCCCATAACCACCCTCTTACCCGAAACAATGATACGGCATGACGCCGGCCGGACCCGGCCGACTTTTTTGCCAACTCTCTTCATATAGCAAACATGGCCGTCGGCAACAAGGAAATTAGAATCTGCGCCGCTCAACCACGGGGTACAGGCTCGACAGAACAGGTGGCCGCCAGAGCTCTGAACGGTTACAGTTCGGTCGAGAATCAACGATGTCGACTCTTCCCCGGGGGAGGGATGGGGGGGAACGGAAAGAGTTTTGCATATTTTTCATTGACACAATGAAGAGAAAAGTGTAGTAAAACTTCTTTTTAAAGAAGGGTCGTTAACTCAGTTGGTAGAGTATCTGCCTTTTAAGCAGAGAGTCGCGCGTTCGAGTCGCGCACGACCCACCAGAGCGAATAACGCTTCTTGTCCCCATCGTCTAGTCAGGTCCAGGACACCGGCCTTTCACGCCGACAACACCGGTTCAAATCCGGTTGGGGACGCCATTTTTATAAGTAATGATTTCGTCAGGTTATCTGCCGAAAAGCGTTACTGTTATTATCAAGCCGTTATGAGACGAATAAAAAAATCGTCTTATAACGGCTTTTTTTATTTGCTGTTCCTCGCTGGTGCCGCCCCATATTAAGTTTGGTAACCGTTCACCTGCACCCCATCTTTGTCCGTTTCGCCCTCCTCAGGTACAGGGAGTACACCTCGGAGGGCGAAACGAACAAATCTGGGGCACATCTGAACGGTTACAGTTACGAGTTGAGGGTAGTTTATTGCCTCTGGTGAACGGTTACCAAAAAAGAAGTGAGGGTGTATGATTATGTAGACAGCCTGGTTCCACTGCTGATGAGAATGTGGGAAAAACGCCGCAAGGGATATTTGGCTATCGGTTATTCACTGAAGGAGGACGAAACCGAACACGTCTGAAAAATTACTCAAGCCAATTTTCCACTGTTAATTCCGGTACTCGCAAAAATTCTTTAACGTTTGCGGTGACAACCGTTAATCCCTGTGACCGGGCATGAGCGGCAATAAGAAGATCATTACTTCCGATTGGTTGGCCCATCCTTTCCAGTTCGACCCGAATTTCTGCGTAATGCACAGCCATGTCATCATTCAGGGGGAGGACTGCGATGGTTGCAAGAAGTTGATTCACTTTTTGGGAGAGTGTGGCAGAACCTTTTTTATGGGCTCCGTATCGCAGCTCACACGCAACAACCAGACTTGTGCAGCATGTTTTTTCATCGTCAAGAGACGCAATTTTCCTGGCAGCAGCTCCTGCCGGCTGTTTTACAAGGTCAGATAATATATTAGTATCCAGCAGATATCGTAATCCCATATCAGAAGATTTCCTCCGGTACAACAGGAGCATCTTCTATTGCAGGAAAATCTTCAGCCAATGGTTTCCAGGTGGCCAACAGTTCAAGCAGACTTTTTTTAGGCACCGGTTCAATAATCAACTTACTGCCGTCCTTGTGAATAATGGCTTCATCAGCTTCCAGTTCAAACTCTCTTGGAATTCGTAGCGCCTGATTACGTCCGTTACGAAACAAGCGGACATGTCGTTCTCTTTCCATAATTGTCTCCTTAAAAAAATCATCCGGCATATATATAAACATATGCCATGGCCGATAAGTTGTCAATCCCCATAAAATGAGCATGTGTCAGACGGCTTTTTAGACGGCTTTTGATAGTCACAAACGATTTTTTACGTGCAAAGAAGTCAATAAAATCAGGTGAAATACGCATCAAATCGGCCTTTCACGCCGACAACACCGGTTCAAATCCGGCTGGGGACGCCCCATATTAAGTTTGCAACTGAACCTATGCCGGCTTTTTAAAAACAGGGCCAATTCTTTGTCTTTTTCCTTGCCAATATTCTTGTCCATGCACCAAGGCTAAGATCAAGCACTCTTAATAACAATAATTTACAGATATGTTGTTATAAGGGATACCTTGCCATTGGCTACATGAAGAATAATTATGCTGCGAAAGCAGCATCAGATATGGAGAGCATCTGCGATGCTAATACGAGATAATTCGATGATTGACGGCAGGTTCCATACAGGATCGTCTATCATAATGAGGATTGATCCTGTATAGTGTATTTAAAAGAGACAGCATCATGGTGGAAGCCATTGCCAGGTCTTCACCGCGCCGGACCGTGGTCCGCCCGATAACGGCGCATCTTCTGCGTTGGCAACAAAGTTGATATCACGCCAGGATAATCAACATCGTTGCCGCCTTGCACCGGCACCGTTCTCGAACGCTCACGGATTCAGTAGCTGTTGCTCTTGGATGAAATGTAATTATGCCTAAATGTTTTGACACCTTTTTGGTTCCGGTTGGTCCAGGTCAGGTGATGGTTGTTTGTTGTCAAGAGCATCCAGAGGAGGCAAGACTATGCAATTAAGTCATGCGGAAAAAGAAACTATAAAAAAGGAATTAGCCGAAAGCCTGTCTGATGCTCCCGAGGTGGTCAAAGTCGTTGTATTCGGCTCTTTTGTCTCGGCGGAAGATCCGAACGATATTGATGTGGCCGTATTTCAGAACAGTGATCAACCCTATTTGCCCCTGGCGATGAAGTACCGAAAAATAACACGGGCAATAGCCAACAAAATAGCCCTTGATATCCTGCCGCTTAAGCCTGGTGCACGAGACAGCATTATGATGGATGCCATTGCACGGGGAGAGGTCATCTATGAAAGATGACACCAGATCCTGGCTTGCCTATGCCAGAGAGAATCTGGCGGCTGCTGCGATTCTACAGGACCAGGGGCTGCACATAACCCCTGCCTGCAGAATATACAACAGAGTGTTGAGAAATCACTGAAAGCTCTCTTACTTGAAAAGGCCCACTCTCAACGAAAAACGCATTCCATTGCCGAACTGGTCCGTCTCCTGGCCAGACATCAGATTTCTATCAGGTTGACTGAAGAGGATTGCGACCTTCTTGACTCAATTTATCTGCCTTCAAAATATCCCCTTGGCGGAGTACTGCCTGACTTTGAGCCGGATGCCTCTCTTTGCCGGCAATGTCTCTCTCTGGCGGAGAGTGTAGTTCTTCAGGTGCGAAAAGAGGTTGGTGAGTAACTTCGGCTGCCCAGGGATTGTCGCCGGCGGCGGTCCTCCTGAAACTCGTCAGCTCACGGCGGGCCAAGACCCAGGGGTGCAAGGAGTTCCCGCTCCACGTTTTTTCGCACCTTTTGGGGCGACTCGCTCGCAAGCTCTGCACAGAGGGCGGTCAGGGTTTCCGCCCGCCTCCCGGTCACCCGGCGGCAGGTTGTTCGGGCCTGTTCAATAAGCATCCAGTCGCCCGTCTCCAGAAAACTGAAAAAGGCCTCGCCGATCTCCGGGCAAAGGAGTTTTCGCAAACCGCCGAGAAACGAAATATACAGGGCCAGGGACGCCTCATTCTTTTCGGCGACAATATGGCCGAGCAGGCCCCGGGCATGGGTATCGGCCAGCACATCCTTGATGGCCCTGGTCAGGAACTCTATTAGCGAGCCGGGAAAAGTGGCGATGATCTGTTTCAGGGTGGCGCTGGCGAGCGGCTGCTCCTGCAGCTCGCCCAACTCATGATAAATAAAGGTGGGTATCTCCTCGTCGACCATATGATCCAGCTTCTCTATGAGCGACTGCCGGTCCAGG
The DNA here is from genome assembly GCA_002897615.1 of bacterium BMS3Bbin14. Lineage (GTDB taxonomy): Bacteria > Desulfobacterota > Desulfobulbia > Desulfobulbales > Desulfobulbaceae > BMS3Abin13. The sequence goes on along the minus strand of BDTX01000016.1, from coordinate 42,254 downwards.
AGGCCGTCGTTGCCGAGAAGGCCGTAGAGGCCGAGGGCATGCTGCAACGATTTTTTAGCGGCGGGCAGGAGTTCGTTGATCTGGTCGCAGAGAAAAAAACGAACCTGCTCCCGGCGGATTATAATGGTCCCATCCTGCACCATGGCGGGGAGGCCGGAGAGTTCCCGGGCTTTTTCCCGGCCCAGGACAACCACCGGTTTTTGATCCACAGACTTTCGCACCAGGACCTCGGCCAGGAAAAAAACCGACTTCAGGGACCGGCCGTAGCCGGCGCCGTACATAAAATTACGGTCCGCCAGGTGGGCGTTCACCGTCTCCACGTCAAAGGGGTCAACGAGGCGGCCGTCGATGGGCAGGGGGTGATACTGCTCGTCCTTGATGGATTCCCAGAATTCCTCCCGCTCGGAGATCCAGTCCAGGACCACGGCCGGCTCCGGCTCTTCCCAAGGCTCGACATGCTCTTCCCATTTATAGAGATTACGGAGCTTGAGAATCAGGGAGCATAGAGAAAAGACACCGCTGTCCCGGGCATCCGAGATAGCGCAATTGCGCTGAATCGTCTCCAGCAGGGAGAAATCAGGCATGGCCGGCTCCGCTCCCCCTTACTCCGGCACCACCCGGACCGCGCCCTTGTCCGCCGACGCGGCAAAGTAGGCGTAAGCCCTGAGGGCGGGAGAAATGGCGCGTTCGCGGTCCGGCGTAAAGCCGGCCGCCCCTTTCGCCTCTTCCGCCTGCCGGCGGCTTGCCAGCTCCTGGTCGCTGACCCGCAGGTTGATGGACCGGGCCGGGATATCGATATCAACGAGGTCGCCGTTTCGCACCAGGGCGATGGCGCCGCCGCCGGCCGCCTCCGGGGAAACATGGCCGATGGACAGGCCCGAGGTGCCGCCGGAAAAACGGCCGTCCGTGACCAGGGCGCAGTCCTTGCCGAGATGGATCGACTTCAGGTAGGAGGTGGGATAGAGCATCTCCTGCATGCCCGGCCCGCCCCGGGGACCTTCGTAGAGAATGAAGACCACGTCGCCGGCCTTGATCTCGCCGTTGAGGATACCCTCGCAGGACGCCTCCTGGGAATGATAAACCCTGGCCCGGCCGGTGAAGCTGAAGAGGGCAGGATCGACACCGGCGGTCTTGACGATGGAGCCGTTGGCGGCAATATTGCCGTACAGAATCGCCAGGCCGCCGTCTTTGCTGTAACAGTGTTCCAGGTCCCGGATACAGCCGGATTCCCGGTCCAGGTCCAGCTCGTCGTACATGGTGTCCTGGGAGCCCATGATCAGGTTGCGGCGGCCCGTGCCGGCCGGCGCGCTCCTGTACAGCGCGAGAGCTTCTTGGCTCACCCCGCTCCGTTTGATGTCGTAACGGTCCAGGGCCTGGCCGAGACTCAGGCCGTCCACCCGCCGGACCCCGGTGTCGATCAACCCGGCCCGGTCCAGTTCGCCGAGAATACCGATAATACCGCCGGCCCGGTTCACATCTTCCACATGGTAGTGCGAACTGGGAGCTACCTTGCAGAGGTTGGGGGTTTCGCGGGACAAACGGTCGATATCCGCCATGGTAAAGTCGACCCCGGCCTCGTTGGCGATGGCCAGCAGATGGAGCACCGTATTGGTGGAACCGCCCATGGCAATATCCAGGGACATGGCATTGTCAAATGCGGCCTTGGTAGCAATGGAACGGGGCAGGACGGTATCGTCCCCATGACCGTACCAAGCCTCGCACATCTCGACAATGCGGCGGGCCGCGGTCTCGAAGAGGGCCTTGCGGGCGACATGGGTGGCGACCACGGTGCCGTTGCCGGGCAGGGCCATGCCCAGGGCCTCGTTGAGGCAGTTCATGGAGTTGGCCGTAAACATGCCGGAACACGAGCCGCAGGTGGGGCAGGCGGCCCGCTCGATTTCGGCGATTTCCGCATCGCTGACCGAGGCGTCACCGGCCAGCACCATGGCATCCACCAGGTCGTAGCGTTTGTCGCCGATCACCCCCGCCTCCATGGGGCCGCCGGAGACAAAGACGGCCGGGATGTTGAGACGCATGGCCGCCATCAGCATGCCGGGCGTAATCTTGTCGCAGTTGGAGATACAGACCATGGCATCCACCTTGTGGGCGTTGCACATATACTCCACGGAGTCGGCAATCAGCTCCCGCGAGGGCAGCGCATAGAGCATGCCGTCATGGCCCATGGCAATGCCGTCGTCAATGGCGATGGTATTGAACTCGGCGGCAAAACAGCCCTGCTCGTCAATGAGCTTTTTCACCTGCTGGCCGATTTCGTGCAGGTGCACGTGACCGGGCACCATCTGGGAAAACGAGTTGACCACGGCAATGATCGGCCGGCCGATCTGCTCCTCTTTCATGCCGTTGGCCCGCCACAGGGCTCGGGCGCCGGCCATTCTTCTTCCCTGGGTCGTTATGCTGCTCCGCAAGGTCACTGTCATCTCGTCCTCCTCAAGAACCTGAAAAATCTTCTTCCGTAAGCAAGAAAACGTTCGTCCGCCGCCTTCGACGCTCCGGTTTAACTTTACAATTTTTACTAACTTGTTAATATTTATGTCTGAATCCGTGAGCGTTCGAGAACGGTCCGGATCGGGCGGTGCTGCGGGATTGTTTGCCGCCCCGCTCCATGAGCAGCTTCGCTGCAAGGGAGTGTAAAATCATTTTTTTCTTGTCTTTCACGACCAGTCAGCGATAGTACAATATGAGTTGTCCCTGTCAATTGCAATACGGTATCCATTATGAAACAACTGGAAATCAATTACTGGATCTCGGCCATGCTGGAGAAACACGAGCGGGTGTCGGACCTGAACATCACCGTCGGCAAGCCCCTGCAGGTGGAAAGCGACGGGGTGCTGGTGCCGGTGGCGGTACAACCGCCGATCCGGGAGCTGACCCCCTTTCAAACCGAGGTGTTCGCCCTTAACCTGATCGGCGCCAACCGGAGGCTGCTCGACGACCTGTTGCACAAGGGCTCCTGCGACCTCTCCTATTCTCCGAACGACACGGTCCGCTTCCGGGTGAACGTCTTTTCCCAGAAGGGCCATTTTACCACGGTTCTGCGAAAACTCGAAACGAAAATCCCGTCCATCACGGATTTCAACCTGCCGGCGGCCTTTAGCAAGATCGCCGGCGAACGGAACGGGCTGATCCTCTTCACCGGGGCCACGGGAACCGGCAAGACGACCAGCATGGCGGCGATTCTCAACCAGATCAACAAGGAACGGGCCGTCCATATCGTCACCCTGGAAGATCCGATCGAGTACGTCCATTCGCACAAAAAGGCCACCTTTAACCAGCGGGAGATGGGGGACGACTTCGACACCTTTGCCAACGGCCTGCGGGCCTCGCTCCGCCAGGCGCCCAAGGTCATCCTGGTCGGAGAGATCCGCGACCGGGAGACCCTGGAAATCGCCCTCACCGCGGCGGAAACCGGCCATGCGGTCTTTTCCTCCCTGCATACCATCGATGCCGGCCAGACCATCAACCGGATTCTCGGCATGTTTGAGCACGACGAGCAGCCGCAGATCCGCAACCGGCTGGCCGATACCATCCGCTGGATAGTCAGCCAGCGACTCGTGCCCAAGGTCGGCGGCGGCCGGATAGCCGCCATGGAAATCCTCTGCACCAGCCTCCGGGTCACGGACCTGATTCTTAACGGCGAAAGTGAAGAAAAGACCTTTTACGATATTATCAAGGCGGGCTCGACCCATAGTATGCGCACCTTTGACCAGCACCTGGTAGAGCTTTTTGAGCAGGGACTGATTACCGAAGAATCGGCGCTCATATACAGCTCGCACCGCAGCGAGATCAAACGCGGCCTGGATACCATTAAATCGGCCCGCGGCGAAAGCACCACGGATATCCGCGAGCTGAGCATGCAGGAAGACGAGAAGAACCCGTACGGCAGGTAGCCGTAACGGCCGTAACCGGTCCGGCCGGCATGAGCCGGGAAAACCTTCACGGCAGGCCGTTTATCTTTCGGAGATTGAACATGATTACCACCTGTCCCCATTGCCAAAAAAAACTGAAGCTCAATAAGGCACAGCAGGCCAGACTGCAACAGACCCTGGACGAGCTTGCGCCGGGCAAACGACTAACCATCAAATGCCCGAGCTGCAAGCGGCCCATCAGGATTGCTGCCAACGGCACCTCGGAGATAAACGGCTCCACGGCCGTCCTGCCTCCGGCGCCGCCCGATATTGAATGGCTCAGAAAAGAGCGCTTTCAGGATGAAGAAAAGATAGAAGATGTGCCGATGGCGCTTCTCCTCTATCCTGAAAACAGCGAGAGAGCCGCTGTTCGTGAAGCCGTGGAGCAGGTCGGCTACCAGGTCTTCATCGCCGAGACGGTCCAGGAGGCCAGGGACCGGATGCGGTTTGTCAACTTTGCCTGCGTCACCCTGCACAGCCGTTTTGAAGGCGAGAGCCTGGAGGACTCCTCTTTTCATGCCTATATGCGGGAAATGGCCATGCAGAGACGCCGTTACATCTTTTATATCCTCATCGGTCCGGAATTCCACACCCTCTATGACCTTCAGGCCCTGACATCGAGCGCCAACCTGGTTGTCAACGAAAGAGACATCAAGCACCTCGACGTGGTACTCCGTAAAGCCATCCCGAGCTTCGAAGAGCTGTTTAGCCCGCTCCTTGAGAAAATGGGCCTTTTCGGAAAAGGTTAATACCCCGTATTCCGCCCGCTCAAACCGGCAGTCCTTCCCCTGCGGAAAAAGACAGTTTTTCAGGATGAAACAGTTGTTTTTCCCTAATGACTCTGGTAATAAGATCACTTTGGGGCATGGTCTCAACCGGGGCAATGCCAACCTAAACCTTTTAACCCTTTAATTGAAAACGGCCGGACGATCCCGGTCAACAGAGGAACAGTAACCCATGGCTACAAATGCAACTCAGCCCGTTCACGCGGCGGAAATGGCGGAAATCAACGACAGCGAGGAGATGAGCTTTGCCGAACTCTTTGAGCAGGAAGACAACAACACGGTAATCGAGGTAGGGGCGGTGGCCACCGGCACCGTCGTCGGCCTCAATAACGACATGGTACTGCTCGATGTCGGCGACAAGGCTGAAAGTTATATATCCCTTGCCGAATTTCGCCACGAAGATCCTGATCGTGAAATCAAGATCGGCGATAAATTCGAAGTCTTCATAGAACGCCGTAAGGACGAGGGCGGACTGCAGCTCTCGCGTGAAAAGGCCATTGCCATTAAAGTCTGGGAGAAAATAGCCGAAATTCAAGAAGAAGACGGGACGATCGAGGGCCGGATCGAAAGCCGGGTCAAGGGCGGCATGTCTGTCGATGTCGGCGTACCGGCCTTCCTGCCCTATTCACAGATTGACCTGCGACCGGTCAAGGACCTGGACAGCCTTATCGGCCAGATCTTTGAGTTCAAGGTGCTCAAATTCAACCGCAAACGCAACAACGTGGTCATTTCCCGCCGGGCCATTCTCGAAGAAAAGCGGGCCAAGCTGCGCGAACAGATGTGTTCTTCCCTGGAAGAGGGACAGACCATCCGCGGCGCTATCACCAATATCACCGATTACGGCCTGTTCATCGACCTTGGCGGCATGGACGGACTCTGCCATATCACCGACCTCTCCTGGGGCCGGGTTTCCCATCCCTCCAAGCTGTACAGCGTCGGCGAGGAAATCGAGGTCAAGGTCCTCAAATATGATAGGGACACGGACCGGGTTTCCCTGGGCGTCAAGCAGCTCAAGGAAGATCCGTGGGCCCGGGTGCCGGAACGGTATCCGGTCGGCTCCACTGTCACCGGCAAGGTTGTCTCCATCACCGATTACGGTGTCTTTGTCGAGCTGGAAGAGGGAGTCGAGGGACTGGTTCATATCTCTGAAATGAGCTGGTCTAAAAAACCGCGCCATCCCTCAAAGATGGTCAGTGTCAGCGACGAAATCCAGATCAAGGTCCTCAAGGTCGAGGCGGATACCAAGCGCATTTCGCTCGGCATGAAACAGATGCTGCCCAATCCATGGGAGGTGGTTGAAGAGAATTATCCGGTCGGCTCAATCATCGAGGGCAAGATCAAGAACATCACCGATTTCGGCATCTTTATCGGTATCGAGGAAGGGATCGACGGCCTCATTCATGTCTCCGATCTTTCCTGGACCGAGCGGATCAAACATCCGTCAGAGAAATATGCCAAGGGTGAAACCATCCAGGCGGTTGTCCTGAAAATCGACAAGGAAAACGAGCGGTTCTCCCTGGGCGTCAAGCAGCTTGAGCCCGATCCGTGGCAGGCTGCGGCCAACAAATATCCCACCGGCACCACGATCGACGGCATTATCACCAATGTCACCGACTTCGGTATCTTTGTCCAGCTCGAAGAGGGCATCGAAGGCCTGGTGCATGTGTCGGAAATCAGTAGAGAGAAGATCGATACTCCGATCGGCATGTTCACCGTGGGCGATCCGATGAAGGCGATGATTATCAGCGTCTCCCCCGATGATCACAAGATCGCCATGTCCACCAAGGCCCTGGAAGGCAGAGATACCGACAGTCCCTCTGCCGAAAAGCATGAGCGGAAACAACAGGCTTCAGCGCCATCAACATTTGGCGATCTCCTTAAAGCTGCCGCGTCCGAGGACCAGGGTCAGGATCAGGATCAGGGTCAGGACCAGGGTCAGGACCAGGGTCAGGACCAGGACCAGGAGACAGACAACTGAAAAGTTTGTTTTGCGGCAAGCTGAAAAAAATATGGCAGCGGGGCATTGATTGCCCCGCCCGGAAGCAGGATACCCTTTTTCCTATTTTTATTTTTTTGCCGTGCTGTTTTTAGCGGGATACAGATTATTGAAAATAGCCAACAGCCAGAGGTAACACAACAATGCTGAAGCGTGAACTGATTAACGAAGTTGCCGGACAACTTGGCGGATATTATAAGCAGGACATCGCGGTTGCCGTTGATATTATTCTTGGAGAAATCGCCCAGGCCCTGATCGACGGCCGGCGTGTGGAAATACGAGGTTTCGGCAGTTTTTCAGTCCGAACACGGAAACCGCGCAGCACCAAAAACCCGAAAACCGGCAAGATGATGAACATCCCGGCCCGCAAGACCCTGCACTTTACCATGAGCAAATCTCTCAAGGAAGTCCTGATCGAAAAAGAATAAGTTCCTGGAATAAAAAAAAAGCCGGTGAGCCGCATCATGCGACCACCGGCTTTTTTATTTTCATAGGAAAATGCTGCTGTCTCCCTTGCCCTGACGCAGAATTTCAGGCCGATCGCCGACCAGAGAAACCACGGTTGAGGGGTCCGGATAGATCGGGCCGCCGTCGATAATCAAGTCGACCTGGTTACCGAAAAGTTCATTAACGTCAAAGGCGTCCCGGGGCGGCTCGGATTCGTCCTCCGACATGGCGCTGGTGGTAAGGATGGGATTGCCGAGGCTCTCGATCAGGGCCAGGCAGATTGGGTGGTCCGGCACCCGGATACCAACCGTTTTCTGCCGGGTGAGCATGATCCTGGGGACCAGCTTGGTGCCTGGCAAAACAAAGGTGTACGGACCGGGCAGGTTTTTATGCATCAGACGGTAGGCCGTATTGCCGACATGACCATACTGACTGATATTTTTCAGACTGGAGCACATAAAGGTAAACGGCTTGTGCTTCGGTCTTTTCTTTATCTGGTAGACCCGCTTAACCGCCTTTTGACTAAAAATATCACAGCCGAGACCATACATAGTATCAGTGGGATAGCAGATCACACCTCCCCTATGCAGGACGTCAACCACCTGACTGATCAGACGCGGCTGGGGGGTATGCGGATGAATTTCCAACAGAAGTGCCATAGTATCACCATTTTTTTGCCGGAGGTTATGCCGGTTTTCGCTTGTACCTGAATAGTTACGAAAAATCCATATTTTTTTTTTTAGGCGCGGCACCAACCGGCACCGGATGCCCAAGGGTTGGAGTTCTCATTTACCATTTTCTTTTATGCCCTAACGTGCTACATTGCACCGTAAGGAGAGGCGGGCAAATAACTCATTGGAATTGAAAACGATGACGTATTTATTTCCACCTCCCCAAAAAATAATTACTAATAAAATATGGTAAGGGGCCGCTCAAAAAATACTTCACATTTTCGCCTCCCGGCGCCAATTCTGCAAAATATTTTTGAACGAACCAACTAACAATGAAAATCGCCACGGACACAGAGCTTCGTCCGAGACGATTTTCATATCAAGCAAGGAGGGATGCATGTTCTCTCAGGACGACATACCCGCGGCATATACTTTTGACGACGTCCTTCTGATTCCTGCTGCCTCGGAAGCATTACCTTCCGAGGTCTCCCTGGCAACCAGGCTGACGGATACAATACTCTTGAATGCCCCCCTGATCAGTGCGGCCATGGACACGGTCACGGAACACCGGACGGCCATCGCCATGGCCCGGGAAGGCGGGATCGGCATAATCCACAAAAACATGAGCACCAAGAGCCAGGCCAGGGAGGTCGAGCGGGTCAAAAAATCGGAATCAGGCATGATCATTGATCCGATAACCGTTACCGCTCACCAGAGCGTCGCCGAGGTGCAGTCGATCATGGCCAGCTACCAGATTTCCGGTCTGCCGGTCCTGGAGGGTGAAAAACTGGTCGGCATCGTCACCAACCGCGACCTGCGTTTTGTCTCCGACGACAGCCTGAGAGTAGCCGATGTCATGACCAGCAAAAACCTGGTCACCGCCCCGGTGGGAATTGACCTGGAGCACTCCAAGGCCCTCCTGCACGAACACCGGATCGAGAAACTGCTGGTGGTGGACGATGAAGGCAAACTCAAGGGGTTGATCACCATCAAGGATATTGAAAAGATCAAAAAATATCCCCATGCAGCCAAGGATAGCATGGGGCGGCTGCTGGCCGGCGCGGCGATCGGCGTCAGCACTGACATGCTCGAACGGGCCGAGACCCTGGTCAAGGCCGGAGTCGACGTCGTGGTCCTGGACTCGGCCCACGGCCATTCCGTCGGGGTCGTGCGGGCGGTGAGCGAGGTGAAGGGTGCCTGGCCCGATCTGCCGGTGATTGCCGGCAATGTGGCCACGGCCGAGGGGACCAGGGACCTGATCAAGGCCGGCGCCAACGCGGTCAAGGTCGGGGTCGGGCCCGGCTCCATCTGTACGACCCGCATTGTCGCCGGCGTCGGGGTACCGCAGCTCACCGCCTTGAACGACTGTGCGGCAGAGGCCGGGAAAAAAGGAATCCCCGTAATTGCCGACGGCGGGATCAAGTTTTCCGGCGATATCTGTAAAGCCATCGGTATCGGCGCCCACACGGTCATGGTCGGCTCTCTCTTTGCCGGCACCGACGAGGCACCGGGAGAAACGTTTCTGTTCCAGGGCCGCAAATACAAAGGCTACCGGGGAATGGGCTCGCTCGGGGCCATGAAAAAGGGCAGCCGGGACCGCTATTTCCAGGAAAACTCGGGATCGTCGAAACTGGTTCCGGAAGGCATCGAAGGCAAGGTGCCCTACCGGGGAACCCTGGCCGAAATGATCTATCAGCTCCTGGGCGGCCTGCGTTCCGGCATGGGCTATGTCGGAGCGGCAACCATCCCGGAGCTGCACAAGCGGGCCCGCTTTGTCCGCATCTCGCCGGCCGGTCTGCGCGAATCACACGTCCATGATGTCATCATTACCCGTGAGGCACCGAATTACCGCACTGAAGGTCTATAAAAAATCGTACCTGGGCGCTCCATGTCCCGGAGTCGCGCCAACCCGCTTACCTTCCGCGACCAAGCCGGCCGGTTGACGAACAGCCGGCGCCCTGCTGACCGGCCCGGATTCGGTAAAAAATCGAAATTATCAACTTCTGCCTGAACAGGCACATAAAATCAAACATTCAAAATATTGATCATGGCTACGCACAACGAAAAAATCATTATCCTTGACTTCGGCTCCCAGACCACCCAGCTCATTGCCCGCCGTATCCGGGAACAGAAGGTATACAGCGAGATCCATCCCTATACCCTCGAACTTGACCGGATCCGGGAGATGAAGCCGTCCGGCATCATCCTCTCCGGCGGCCCGGCCAGTGTCTATGACGAGGACGCCCCCATCAGCGATGCCGGTATCTTCGACCTGGGCATTCCGGTTCTCGGTATCTGTTACGGGGCCCAGCTCATGATGCAGCAATTGGGCGGGCTGGTGGAAAAGGCGGAAAAACGGGAATTCGGCAAGGCGGAACTCCTTATCGAACATACCGCCGGCATCTTTGCCGGCCTGGAAGCCGCCCCTGCCCGGCACCAGGTATGGATGAGTCACGGCGACCGCGTTAAAGAGGCCGCCCCCGGTTTTGTGATCACGGCCAGCAGCGCTCATTCACCCATGGCCGCCCTGCGCCACCAGGATAAACCCTTTGTCGCCGTCCAGTTCCATCCCGAAGTGGTCCACACCCCGATCGGCGCCGATATACTTAGGAACTTCATCTTCGATCTCTGCGGCTGCCATCCCACCTGGACCATGCGCTCCTTTATCGAGTCGACGGTGGAACAGGTACGAAACAAGGTGAACGGCGGCAAGGTGATCTGCGCCCTGTCCGGCGGGGTTGACTCCTCGGTGACCGCCGCCCTGGTTCACCGGGCGGTCGGCGATCAATTGACCTGCATTTATGTCAATAACGGCCTCATGCGGACCGGCGAAACGGAAAGCGTGCTCCGTTTTTTCCGGCAGAAATCCGACCTCCACGTCATTGATGTGGATGCCGTAGCCTTCTTTCTTGACGAACTGAAGGGGGTTGTCGACCCGGAGGAAAAACGCAAGCGCATCGGCCTGGGTTTTATCAAAATTTTCGAAGAGGAGGCCCGTAAGCTGGGCGACGTGAAATACCTGGCCCAGGGCACGCTCTACCCGGATGTTATCGAATCCGTCGTCTTTCGCGGCAAGGCCCCCATCAAATCGCATCATAATGTCGGCGGCCTGCCTGAACGAATGCGCCTTGATCTCATCGAACCGCTGCGCGAACTGTTCAAGGACGAGGTTCGTGAACTGGGGCAGGAGCTGGGGCTGCCCGAAGAGGCTGTCATGCGCCAGCCCTTCCCCGGTCCGGGACTGGGTATCAGGATCATGGGCGAAGTTACCGGCGAACGGCTCCATATCATCCGCCAGGCCGACGTAATCGTGCTGGAAGAGATGAAAAAATCCGGCTGGTATCATAAAGTGTGGCAGTCATTTGCCGTCCTGCTCCCCATCCAGACCGTCGGGGTCATGGGGGACAGCCGCACCTACGAACATGTGATCGCGATCCGCTCCGTGGACAGCCGTGATGCCATGACCGCCGACTGGTCCCGGCTGCCGTATGACCTGCTGGGCCAGATCTCCAACCGGATCATCAACGAGGTTCGCGGCGTCAACAGGGTCGTGTTCGATATCTCCTCCAAGCCGCCGAGTACGATTGAGTGGGAATAAACCTCAAGCCGTCACTGACCCCGGTTAAAGAGACCGCCGACCAGTTGATCATTACGAACGGATAACGGATTCATGCTCAAAACAGCCATTTACGTTGACGCCGAAAACATAAAAAGGAGCGGCGGCTACGGCATGCGTTACGACGTGCTGGTGGACCTGGCCAATGCTGACGACTCGGTGCTGCTGCGGGCCAACTGCTACCTGGCTGAAGACCGGGAGCGCACGGCCAAGGACCCGGAATATCGGCAGAAAGTTTACTCCTACCACAATATCCTCAGGCAGTGCGGCTTTAAAATCATCAAAAAATATGTCCACCGCTATCAGGACGAAGACGGCAACATCACCACCAAGGCCAATGCCGACATGGACCTGGCCATCGATGCCCTGCTCCAGTCCCGCAACCTGGACCGTATCATTCTGCTCTCCGGTGACGGCGACTTCATCCGCCTGGTCACCGCCCTGCAGAACATGGGCTGCCGGGTGGAAATAATCGGTTTTCACAACGTCAGCCTTGAACTCAAGGAGGTCGCGGACTCCTACCTGTCCGGCTTCCTCATTCCCGGCCTGCTGCCCATTCACAGCAACGGCCTCAGCGACGACGAGGGCTGGCATCGCGGCAGTGTGGCCAACTATAACCAGGGCCGCGGTTTTGGCTTTTTCCGCTACTACCGGATGGAAAAAGGCCGGCTGCATGGCAATACCGTTTTTTTCCACCGCTCCAACTCCGCCCCGGATACGGACCACTATTTCCAGGATACCTCCAGGATTTTCGAGTTTCGTATCGTGGAGAATCCTGCCAACGACAACCGCTCCGAGGCCAGGGACATCCGGCTCCTCAAAGAGATGTAACTGCCCGGCCGCACTCCATCTTCTAGCGATCAGGCCATCTCGCATAGTCACAAATATAGATTCGTTGGCCTGCTTGCCCTAATATGATGAAGCATATCTGAACAGTTGCCATATTAATTCCCCACGGCCGTCGGAGAAACTGTTAAAAACAAACATTTTGTGATTGGGGAGCGGTTCAAGATGGCCTGAAGCTGGGATGCAGAAACGATGACTTATTTGTTGACTCCGGCAAGATCATGTTCTAGACTTTTATAGGATCCGAATCCGTTACCGGGCGCCCGAAGGGCGGCGCGGTGAAGACCGGGCAATGCGCTTATTCCGCATATAACACAATAATTTCCATATATTGCACAGAGCATTACCTCAAGCCGTCACGGATTCAGGTAGGAGTGAAATCGTACCTGGATAGTTCGCAAACTCAGCAGTGCAATCAACATACAGCTCAAATTCCGAAAGGTGTATCCCATGCTGCTAAAAAAACTGTCAAAAACCGGAAAATCCTGTCGCGTCACCTTTAAATACCCCAATACCGAAAACGCCGAGTCGGCAGTACTTGCCGGTGAGTTTAATGACTGGTCGCTGGAGGACCGGCCCATGAAGCGGCTCAAAGACGGCAGTTTCTCCAAAACCATCTCCCTGGAAACCGGCCGGTCTTACCGCTTCCGTTATGTGCTGGACGGTAATATCTGGGTCAACGATCCGGCGGCCGACCGGTATGAACCTAATGAGTTCGGTGAAGAAAACTCCGTGGTGGATATCTAGCGAGTGTCCATCCGGAAACGGTCTTTTTTGCCCGATATCATCCTCTGCCTCCAGCTCCAGCTTCGAGGTGAAACCGAAATGCTTCGGCCGGTGACAGCGTTCCGTACTTGAAAAAAAATCTTGCGACGAAGGACACAACGTGGTAGTGATGGAGATTTAGACAGATAGTTTCTTTTTTTAGGGTAGAGATGGACAAAAATGGTTTTACAAAAGCCAGGGCCAAGCTTGGTAAAACGCAGAAAGAATTCGCGAGACTCCTCGGCGTTTCTCTAAAGGCCGTCCAGAGCTACGAACAGGGGTGGCGGCCGGTGCCGCTTCATGTTGAAAGACAGGCTTATTTCCTGCTCATTAACCAGCGCCAGGAGGCCCCCCAGCGCCGCAAGGACTGCTGGGTACGAAAAAAATGCGAGTACAAAAAAGTTTGTCCGGCCTGGGAGTTTCAAGCCGGACATCTCTGCTGGTTTATAAACGGCACTCAATGCGAATGCGCGGCAGGAAAGGAATGGAAAAGTAAAATGGAAATCTGCCGCGAATGCGAGGTCCTCGCTTCTCTGCTTTGACGACAAGCGAAGCGTCCGGTGCCGCCGAATTCTTTTCGGCGAAGGACGTTTTTTTGCCGGACCTTACCTGCTCCCGCCGATTTATTCCTTCTCCCCGGCTGTAAAAATTAACCCCAAGTTCCACTTCTTACTGTTTACCCCCGTTTCCCGACATGGTACAGTACCAGGGATTTATGCGTCAACAATCCGAATATGAACCGTTTAAATAAACCTCTTTTTTCATGACACAACTCAAAATCGGCATTGCCATGAGCGGGGGCGTGGACAGCACGGTTTCCGCCGCCATCCTGCATCGGCAGGGGTTTGCCGTGCACGGATTTTTCATGCATCTGCCCCTGAAAGGGGTCGAGGAGCATATCCTTCGAGTGCGTGCAGTGGCCAAGCGCCTGGACATTCCCCTGTCTATCATTGATATGCGGTCGCTTTTTCCCGATACCGTAATCAATTATTTTATTGACCTGTATCAACATGGGCGGACCCCCAACCCCTGTGTTATCTGTAACCGACGCATCAAATTTGGAGCCCTGATGGAGTCCATGAAGGCCAAAGGCATGGACAGGATGGCTACCGGCCATTACGCCCGCATCCGCAGGGAAAACGACACCGAATCCTTCATCATGCGCGGCCTTGACGATAAAAAAGATCAGTCATACTTCCTCTGCCGCTTATCAGCGGCGCAACTCAACCAGATGATTCTGCCGCTCGGCGAATTCACCAAAAAAAAGGTATACCGAATGGCCGCGGACATGGGGCTCGCCGGAGTCCATGGGCCGGAAAGTCAGGATGTCTGTTTTCTGGGCGGCGACAGTGTTGCCGCCTTTCTGCAAGAGCAGGGTATAGACGACGTCCCCGGAGATATCGTAACCCGCAAGGGCCGGGTACTCGGACACCACCGGGGCATCTGGCATTACACCATCGGCCAGCGGCACGGTCTTGGCCTGCCCGATACAACGCCCTGGTATGTCATGGAGCTTGACGCGATAGACAACCGGGTCATCGTCTGCAAGAATGAAGAACTGTTCACCCACTCCCTCATGCTGCGGGAGGTGTGCTGGACCGGCAAGCCCCCGGCGCTGCCTTGGGACGGACTTGTCCAGCTCCGTTCCCGCCATCGGGCCTCGCCGGCGACGGTTGACCAGGACAGCCGGGGCCGCTGGATTGTTTCTTTTACCGAACGGCAGAGAGCGGTGACACCGGGGCAGTTTGCGGTTTTTTATATGGCGGAAACGGTAGTGGGCAGCGGCGTCATCGACGGTCGGCTCCCTGCTGCGGACGGAGACCATTGTCAGTGAGAAAAATCGCCATTGCCACTCTCGGCTGCAAGGTCAACCAGTTCGAATCCGCCTCGTTCAGTTCGTCCCTGACCAGGGCCGGCTGCGAAGTCGTCCCCTTTGCCGGCCGGGCCGACATTTATGTGATCAATACCTGTGCGGTTACCGGTCGGGCCGGCCAGCAGTCCCGGCAGCTGATCCGCCGGGCCATGAAAACGAATCCCGCAGCCCGCCTGATCATCACCGGTTGCTATGCACAAACGGCATCCCGGGACATCATGGAGATAACCGATAGCCGGTCTGTCTGCATTGTCGGCAACGGCAATAAGGACCAGGTGCTTGACGCCGCCCTGGCCGAGAACGAATACGACCTGCCCCTGAGCGATATCGGGGTGAAGCGGGAAATCTGCCGCCTGCCGGTTCGCCGCTTCAACGGCCGCACCCGCGCCTTTTTACGAATTCAAGATGGCTGTAACAACTTCTGCTCCTACTGCATCGTCCCGCATACCAGGGGGCGCAGCCGCAGCCTTGCGCTGCCGGATGTTCTCGAGCAGGCCGCAATCTTCAGCGAAGAAGGATACCGGGAGCTGGTCATCACCGGGATCAACGTGGGCAAGTACGGCCAGGACCTGGACGAGGACGAAACCATCTATACCCTCCTCGCCCGGCTTTGCCGCGAATTCCCGGTCATGCGCTTCCGGCTCAGTTCCATCGAACCCACCGAGGTGAATGACTCGCTGCTTGAACTGATGATTGGAGCGCCAAATTTTATGCCGCACCTGCACATCCCCCTGCAAAGCGGGGACGATACCATCCTGCGGCGCATGAACCGCCATTATCCTGTTGCCACTTTTGCCCGGGCCGTACGGCAGAGCCACGCCGCCCTCCCTCATGTTGCCATTGGCTGTGATATCCTGAGCGGTTTTCCCGGCGAGGACAACACGGCCCACGAAAATACCCTGCAACTGCTGGCCGATCTCCCGGTTACCTATCTCCACGTTTTTCCCTTTTCGCGGCGGCCGGGCACCCCGGCCGCATCCATGCAGGACCAGGTGCCGAAACATATCAAGGCAGAACGAGTTCGCCAGTTGCGTGATCTCGGCCACGAAAAAAAGCTGGAATTTTACCGGCGCCATGTCGGCACGACCAGACAGGTACTCGCTGAACGGCACAATAAAGAAACAGGCCGGCTCAAGGGATTCTCGGAAAATTATATTCCGGTGCAGTTCCAGGGCCCGGCCCGCCTTGCCGGGCAAGTCGTTGCCATACGAATCGACCGTCTCGAAATAGACGAGCCTTACGGCACGCTGCAGAACGAGTAGCTTGAGATAAAAAGCGGAACCAGGTAAAATCTCCTTGCGTCATGTCGGATCAATGCGTTTTCAGTGCCAACGGGCTTAATAGATGATCGGAGAGATAATCGCCATCGGCGACGAACTAACATCGGGCCGTATCGCCAACACCACCAGCAGTTTTGCCGCCCGGCAGCTCTTTGTCGCGGGCTATGAGATCTTGGCCATGCAGACCATCGGCGACACACCGGAGCTGATCGGCGAGGCAATCAAACTGGCCGTCGGCCGGGTGGATTTCGTCATTGTAACCGGCGGCCTCGGCGCCACGAGCGATGACCTGACCAATAAGGCCGTGGCCGATGCCTTGAACCGGCCGTCCACACTGTATCCTGAAATCCTGGACATCATCCGGCATCACATGGGGGACACCGACGGTTCAGCAAGCTTCCTGGAAAAACTCGCCTGGCTGCCCAAGGGTGCCGAGGTTCTCAATGCCCGAGCCAGGATGGCCGGTTACCTGCTGGTCTACGAGGATACGCCGATTTTCTTTCTGCCCGGCGTCCCGGACCAGATGAAAGAACTCCTTGTCGAGCATGTGCTGCCATGTCTTGCCGACTGGACCGGCAACGATGATCGTCATCACGTTCGGCAGCGGGTCTACCGAATTTTCGGTCTCCATGAAAACGAGATCAATCAAAAGCTGCGCCGGCTCGAGGAGACGCCGCGCAGCAAAATCGGCTATTATCCCGTGAACAGCGAAGTGCATGTCAGCCTGACCGTGCTCGGCCGGAGCGAGGAAGAGGCCGACACCCTGTTTGCATCGCTGGACCGGCAGATTACCACGGCACTAGGTGACTTTATCTACGGCCTTGACCATAATTCAATGGCCTCGGTGGTAGGCGGTCTCCTGCGCGCAGGCGGCAGAAAAATCAGCGTGGCCGAGTCATGTACCGGCGGCCTGCTGTCCAGCAAAATAACCGGGGTTGCCGGCAGTTCAGAGTGGTTTGCGGGCGGGGTGGTGGCCTACAGCAACGATCTCAAGGAAGATCTGCTCGGCGTGGACAACAGGCTGCTGGCAGAGCACGGGGCGGTCAGCGCCCCGGTCGCCCGGGCCATGGCCGCAGGTATTGCCGGCCGCAGCGCCACCGGCATCAGCGTCTCAATCACCGGCATTGCCGGACCAACCGGCGGCAGCGCCGAAAAACCGGTCGGCACCGTCTATATAGGATTATCCGTGGATGGCAAGGTGACAGACTCTCTCTTTCATTTTTCCGGCAACCGGAAACAGATACAGGAAACAACCGCCCAGACCGCTCTCGATCTGGTGCGCCGCTCGTTATTATTAAAGGCAAAAGGAGAAAACAATGGCTGAAGCGATGAATAAAAACGAGGCCGGCAAGCTCAAGAGCGTTGACAATGCCATAACCCAGATCCAGCGGCAGTTCGGCAAGGGTTCGATCATGCGGTTGGGCGAGCATCAGCATGAAGACATTCCAGTCATTTCTACCGGCTCCCTCAGCATCGATATCGCCTTGGGCGTAGGGGGACTTCCATGCGGGCGGGTCACTGAAATTTATGGCCCCGAATCCTCGGGCAAAACGACCCTTGCCCTGCATGTGATTGCCGAGGCCCAGCGGCGGGGCGGCACCGCCGCCTTTATCGATGCGGAACATGCCCTGGACATCAGCTATGCCAAAAGGCTGGGCGTGGATACGAACAACCTGCTCATCTCCCAGCCGGACTTCGGCGAGCAGGCCCTGGAAATCACGGAAATTCTCATGCGCAGCGGCGGGATCGCAGTCATTGTAATCGATTCGGTGGCGGCCCTTGTGCCGCGGGCCGAGATCGACGGCAATGTGGGCGATCAGCACGTCGGCCTGCAGGCCCGGCTCATGTCCCATGTCATGCGTAAGTTTACCGGCGTGATCCAGCGGACCAACACGGTCCTGGTCTTTATCAACCAGATCCGGATCAAGATCGGGGTCATGTTCGGCAACCCGGAAACCACGACCGGCGGCAATGCCCTCAAGTTTTACAGCTCCATGCGGCTCGATATCCGCAGAATGACCCAGATCAAGGAAGGCCAGGATGTTATCGGCAACCGCACCAAGGTCAAGGTGGTGAAAAACAAGGTTGCCCCACCCTTCAAGACCGCTGAATTCGATATCATCTACGGCGAAGGCATCTCCAAGACCGGCGACCTGCTGGATCTTGGCGCGGAACTCCAGATCATCGACAAGAGCGGCGCCTGGTATTCCTACGAAGATGAACGTATCGGCCAGGGCCGGGAGAATGCCAAGGCCTTTCTCAAGGAACACCCGGAGATGAGTGCTGAAATTGAACGTAAGGTGCGGCTTGGCTATGGCCTGCCGGTCGCGGCGGAAACTGTCGCGGCGGCAAAAAAACCGGCGGTGGTGGAGACCAGAAGCGACAAGTAAATTTCCTGGATCCGTTATCGAGCGCCCCGCAGGGCGGCGCGATGAAGACCAGGGAATACGTTTATTCAGCAATAATGCAATAAATTCCACATATTGCATGGAGCATTACCTCAAGCCGTCACGGATTCAGAAATTTGTTTTACAGACCGAGATTATGGCAGTTATTCGCTTGTCCCTGAATAGTTACGTAACTTTTTGAATCAAGCGAACTTGTTTTTTATGAACCTTTATTCCGGAGGAAAAGACCATGTGGCAAGTTGAAGTCGACAAGGACAAGTGCAAAGGTAGCGAGGAGTGTATCAACGCCTGTCCATCAGGGGTGTATGAACTGGTGGATGGCAAGGCCGATCCGGTCAACATGGACGAGTGCATCGGCTGCGAGACCTGCGTAGAAGTCTGCCCCAACGGGGCCTGTAGCGTAACCGAGGTGTAGTCCCGCCCCGGTTACACAACATTTCTTCGTGCGCCGATTTTTTATCGATCCCGGCTCGATTTCAGCCCGCCGGGCCGTCATCTCCGCCGCGGAATCACGGCACATCGCCACGGTTCTTCGTCTGCAGCCGGGCGTCTGCATTGAGCTCTTTGACGGGACCGGCACCGTGTACCAGGGATGTCTGCACTCGGTGACCAGACAGGCGGTAACGGTTGACATCCTCTCCCGGCAGCAACCTGCCGAGGAGGGTGTCCCCCTGATCCTGGCCCAGGGCCTGCTCAAGGGCAAGAAAATGGATTTTCTGGTGCAGAAGGCCACCGAACTGGGAGTCCGGACCTTCCAGCCTCTGCAGACCAGATATTGCGAGAACAAGGGTGAGCGCCAAAGCAGACAGGACCGCTGGCGGCGCATAATGCTTGAGGCCTGCAAGCAGTGCAAACGGCTTCTTCCGATGGAGATCAATCCGACCGTCGGCCTGAACCACCTCGACACCTCTCAGTTTTCGCGCAAAATCATGCTCTGGGAAGATGAAAAGAGTGTTCCTCTGCCCGGCGCCCTGCCCTCAGCAGACAGCGATTCCATCTGCCTGCTTCTGGGGCCGGAGGGTGGTTTCCACCAGGAAGAGATAGAGTACGCCCGCGCCCTCGGTTTTCAAACCGTCTCCCTGGGCCGGCGCACCCTGCGGGCTGAAACTGCCGCGCTTGCCGCGGTCGCCATTGTCCAGTTCCTCTCCGGCAACCTTGATCCCGCCTGAAAAAAGACATGAACCGTAGCAGGTCGTTGTTCCGTCCTTCCGCCAGAAAAATCACCCTCGGCTCTTTATGGCCGATGCCCCGCATGCAAACAAAAAAACCGGAGAGAAGCGACATCTCCCCTGACACAGGGGTCCCCCAGGAATCCGTTTTGAAGGGATTATTTCTTTTTCGTGACCATATTATAAACTATGGCGATTATCACCCCACCTATTGCGCCGTCGACAAATCCCCATGCAGCTCCGATGATACCGCCTAAAAAACTTGGCGCGAACCCGATATAAACCGAGGCCATTACCTCAACGAATTTTGTAGACCAGCCGAACATGGCGGCCCAGCCGGCAAACAACATACAAATCGCCCATGAGCTGCCCAAACCAACTGCCAATCCTTTCACGCTTAACTTCTCCATCGCTCACCCCCTTATTTTGCCGATTTTCACATAACATTTGGCTACCCGGTTTTCCCGTCGCCGACATTCATTTGATATGCGATTTTTATATGGCAAGCTCCTTTCAGCTTACAAGATCAGCCAGACTTAGCCTGGCGCACCAGAAACTTGAGCTTGTATTGTTCAGGATTATACAGGGGATCGACGGAGGTGCGCTTCAGCCACTCTGTCAATCAATACTCATTGAATCGTCCCCCCGGACAGTAGCATGGCAATGGCGATCTTTGGCATGGGCATCATGTCTGGCCCGGTTACCGGCCCGCTGCTTGGCGGCGGGATAACCAACAACTGGCCTTCATTCTTTCCTTTTTTATTTTAAAGTCTGTGTCAGTCAGTGGCGGCAGTTACAATTTTTATTTTTCTCTGCATACTCTGCGGCAACTACTATTACTGAATTAACAGGGGATCCCCTAAAAACAATTCAAGGGCCTTTCTGTAATCAGATGCCGCTTCTTTTAACATCTTACTGTTCTCGTAGACCTCGGCTCTGAGCAGGTATATCGCGGGCTCATACGGATTCAATGAAATCGCCTTCTTAAAAAGTTTAAGTGCCTCTTTTAATTTTCCATCCTTTGATAGGGCATAGGCAAGGTAATAATATGCCGGCGTATACGAATTCTTTTTGACGGCCCTGCCGAGAATCTTTATCGCCTCTTTTATCTTCCCGGTTTTTGAAAGGAGATAACCAAGCTCGCTCATTGTAACCACATTATCGGGCTCTACGGAAAGCGCCTTTCTTAAAGTTTTTTCCGCCTCTGTATTTTTACCTTCCGAACCGTAAAGTTCAGCCAGCGCTATATATGGAACAATGTATTCAGGGTCTTTCTTTATTGCCTTTTCGAACAACAAAGAGGCCATTACATAGATCTTTCTCTTGGCAAATCGCCTGCCAAGATTTGTATCTGCAATGACATCATAGCGCGGCATATGCATAGGCATCACCTTTCCACGGGGAGACTCCCCTATCAACGCAAGGAGATAGTTAAACATATTCTCCGTGCCAATGATCGGCAGTGCTGGGAGTTCATAGGATATTTTGCCTCCCGAGACAACAATAGTGGATGGCAGGGCCATAACATGATAACTATGAAATGTCTTCAATCCCCTGTCAAGAAGGACAGGGAAGGTGATTTGCAGTTTTTTGACAACCTCTTTTATGTTTCCTACATCTTTATCGGAAATCGTCTGATTTTCTACATTTATGCCGATAACCTGTATTCCCTTATCTTTATATTTTTTATAGAATCTTTCAAATCGTTTCAGTGCCCGGGGAGAGTTGGCACTCCATGTTGCCCAGAAAAGGATTATGACCGCCTTTTTCCGGGAATACTGCGACAGGCTTATTTTTTCATTTTCTATATTCTTGAGAGAAAATTGCGGCGCCGCCATTCCTGTCTGAAGCAATGCCTGAGCATTGGTAATACAAGTGAAAGAGGCAAAAAAGACAAAAAAGACAATAATTGAAAACGTTATCTTAAAATCCAATTTCCCCCTTTTGTTAATGTGTCCCATTGTCACCGCTTCTATATGTTTTTATTCCTTTCTTAAACTGCTTTATGGCATTCTTGTAATCTTTAAGTTTTTCGTAAACAAGACCAAGTACGTAGTGGGCCTTTGAGGGATGGGGGTTCAAGATTAATGCTTTTTTGACAATGGCCCCTGCTCCCTTTGCGTCACCTTTTTTTAAAAGCGCAAGCCCTGTTCCTGTCTGAGAGGAATGTAGTCCCGGATTTATTTTCATGGCCGACTTGAAGGCATCAAGGGCATCATTTATCCGCCCCTTTTTTAACAGCATATATCCTAATCGGTTGTATGCATCCGAATATTTTGGATTTGCCTTTATGGCCTCTTGGGCAAGCTCTATCGCCTTATCTACTTTTCCATCCTCAAAAAGAGTAATAGACTCATTGTAGAGGAGAACCTCAGCCTTTACTCTGTTTTCCTGCCGGGCATAAACATTGGGGACAGGCAGAAAAATGACAGGCAGAGAGAAGATATAAAGGTAAAGGAAGAGATGAAGAAAGACAAAAGAGAAACCTCCATTTTTATGCCTTACTTGCTTCCCTGCCATCGTTACCTTTTTTTTCATCTCTGCCTGTCTTATCATGCCGAAGGGTTACCTGTTCTTGACAGCCTTTATCCTGTTGAAGTAACGGGTCACGTGACACCCCGGCGAGCAGGAACCTCCATTTTTAGTCTCTTTAAATCCTATGGGCAATGCCCATGCCCCAAACGGCACCGAATTCCTTATATGGAATGGATTGTTGGTTGCATGCGGCTCATGACATGCTATACATGTGCGTCCTTTAGATCTGTTAACATGGACATAATGAAGGTTCTGGCTGCCATTTCTGAAACCGGTCAGCGTCGTAGTCTTAGGGGTAAGAACAAGTGTTTTTTCATGACACATAAAACAGAGTGCATAGTTTTTGATGGCAAAAGGTGCGTAAAATGTAGGAGGGAAGTATCTTCTGAGTATCCTGAAATTATTCGAGCCGTGCGGGTTATGACAGGCCGTGCAATCTTTCTGCTTGATAGGGCCATGCCAGTCTTTATGATTGGCCAAGTATGCTTTCATATTAGGAAGCATCGTCCCGTCTGTAGCCTTAATACGTTTGTTATGACAGCCGAGGCAGAGCGTCATTGGTTGTTTTCTAAGTTGATATGGATAGTTAGAGAAATGCGGATCATGGCAGGCAAGGCATCCCTTTTTAGTTGCCAGGGCACCATGTTTTGTTTTTACCTCAGCTATCCACTTTTTCTTCTTTGTGTGGCACTTCAAACACAGGGCCTTGCTGCCATCTGCTTTGAGCTGGTACTTATAGTTGGTTGCATGAGGGCTGTGACAGTAAACACAGCTTTCTTTTACCGGCTTATGAACAAATTTTGCCGTCTTGATGCCTCTTGCCTTGTCCGTGTGGCAGGTAAAACATACATTGTTGCCTTTGGCCATCAACATTCTTGGGAAGTTGCTCTGATGAGGATTGTGACATATTGTACATTGGCCAAACGCAACCGGTCCATGGATAAACTTCTTGTCTATCATCTTTTTGTCGTGGCATTTAAAACAGAGATTCGGCTGCTTTTTCCGCAACAAAAATTTGTATTTAGAATGGTGCGGGTTATGACACTGGGTACATAATCCTATCTTGACGACAAGATGGACATGCTTCTTGCTTATGAAATTATTTTTGTCGTGACACCTGAAACAAAGGCTTGAGATCTGTCTTGGCAGCGGTTTAAATTTGTGTTCCCCCGTCTTAACATGGCATATTGTACATTGGGCCACGGCAACAACTCCATGAACGTACTTATCCTTTCTCATTTTGCTATGGCAATCAATGCATTTTTTGTTACCTACTACTATTTTTCTGGTAGCGGCATTAACGGCGGTAGGGCTACTCATAAAATTAAGGGAGAGAATAGCAAAGAAAAATCCTGCTAAAAACAATAGACCAAGCCTCTTTTTCTCTTTAACCATAAAACAGCCTCCCTGAATTTCCTTTTGTAACGCTTCCTCTATCGTTTTACCAAACTTCATATACTTTACTTTTTCATTCTATACATGGTTACCGGTAAAAAGGAAATCCCCTGTTCGATTTTATCGGTTTATCTTAATCCTCAATAGAACTAAGGATTTCTTAAGGTCCCCAAATCAGAAAAAAATATTTTCGGTATTAATTTATAGTATGTTGACAATAAAATGGCAGGAAAATTTTTTTGATTAAACCTGATTGCTGAATTAGAGCTTGAGAATAGACCTCTTTCAGGTGATAAGTAATCGCTTCCCAGACCAAGGGACCGAGAGGCATGGCGAAGAAAGAATAGTATGGTTTGCACCCAATTTTGCGCTGCTGTCTCCTTCGGCGACTATCCTGTCCACCAAAAATTGTTGCTTTAGTCTCCCTGTTATTGATCCACCCCCGGCCCTTCGCATGACCTCAAGCTCGGCAATAACGTAATTACTCTTACAAAACAGGAAGCTGGAAGTCAATAACTTATTACAGGCTCGACGGCAAGCGCGGCCCGGTGCCCCTGACTGGACGGCACGGACATCTATCCCTCGAAAAAGGACACCCCCATAGAATTTACGAGGCCGAATCAGGTTCATTTACATTACGTCGGCTCTGACTGCGGGGACTTCAACTGCGCCGTCACCCGACACCGCCGCCCGACTTCCTGTATATCCGACTGCTGTATATACAACCAATAATTTATATAGTAAGTTCCTGCCAGCTTACAACTTACAAGATCGGCCGGGCGTCGCCTGGCACACCAGAAACTTGAGACGAACAATATCGGGAGGTATCTTATGGGAACAATGAGATTGAATTTGATGGGGATAGCCGGAGCAATATTAAGTTGTTCATTTGCCGTGGGTTCATTGGCTGCAACCTATCCAAAGGTTCCAAATCCGTCTGCGAAATATCCATCCGGCGAACTTGGAAAGATGGTAAAACTTGGTGAAGATATTATAATGCACACCAACACAAACCCGCTGACAAAAGATCTGGTTGGCAACAAACTAACCTGCACGAACTGCCATCTAAATGGCGGGAAAACCAAGGCGCTGGGAACATTTATCGGAACCGCATTATCTTTCCCGGCATATTCAAAACGGGAAAAGACCGTTCAAACGCTTCAGGATCGTATAAACAACTGTTTTATGAGAAGCATGGACGGGAAACGGCCCATCATCGATACCAAGGCGTCCATTGCAATGGCTGCTTATGTAACATGGCTTTCAGAGGGATTGCCGATAAAAATGAATCCTAAAAAGCCTGTCAATCCCTATTATACGAACTTATGGCCTAATAAAAAGCTTAATCCTGTTATAAAATCCGCGACTCATAAAAACTATGTAAGGGGTAAAGGAATTTACGAAAGCAGATGTTCGTCATGCCATGGTGCAGATGGACAGGGGGTAGGCAGTTTTCCTCCTTTGTGGGGCAAAAATTCATATAATAGCGGTGCCGGAATGAGCAAGATAGGCAAGATGGCAACCTGGGTGCTTTACAATATGCCTCTTGGCAACACCAACTTAAGTGAAAAAGATGCTGTTGATGTTTCTATCTATGTTGATGCTCAGCCACATTCTGATTTTGAACTGACTGAACACCTTTTGCCGAGGTCTGAGATGGGTTACTATAACTCAAAAGTATTGCATGAAAGGCATAATGTCAGAAGTAACTTTGCAAAACCGTGGGGACTTGACATCGATGCAATCAGAGGAGATCATAAAATAAAATAAAGGGCACTTCTATTCACACCCCCGGCTCCAGCGGGAAAAAAAGCCCCTGCCGGCTCTGCCGGCAGGGGCGCAAATAATCTATATCCTTATAACAAACGAAAATCAGCCTCTCTCGGCACGAACCAAGGTGGCCTGAGGCCCCTTGTCTCCTTCCGCGACGCTGAACATAACCACATCGCCCTCGTTCAGATCACCCATGGAGATATCCTTCAGGGCATTTTCATGAAAAAAAATCTCCTGCTCATCCGAGGTGACGATAAAACCATACGATTCATAGGGAAAAAGCCGCTTGATAATGCCGGTGCCGTTCCCGTCAAGGACGGCTCCCTGGGCCTTAACGCTTTTATGAGCTTGTTTTTTCCTGACAATCTCCTTGAGCTGCAACCCCAGGACGTCAAAGGCTTCCACCAGCAGCGGATGCACCTTATCGCCCCGCCTTTTCACCACTACCGTATCATTGGGCACCGAGGCGACCACCCGGACTTCATACCCGCCCTCTTTATAGTGAGAGGTGCTTTCGATGGTCACGCGCAGATAAAGAACAAAGTTGGCATAATGACGAACCAGCTTTGCCTTTTCAGCTTCGATTTTTTCCTGCCAGCCCTTACGCATGTCAAGATTTCTCGCCTCAATCTTCAGTTCCATACAGTTCCTCCACTGTTATCCAACGATAGCGGCCCCATGTCGCTATCATATCCGAACATTGACTAAGCAAGCCCGGAACTACGACCTGAATCCGTGAGCGTTCGAGAACGGTGCAGATGCAAGGCGGCAACGAGGTTGATTATCCTGGTGTGATATCAACTTTGTTGCCAACGCAGCAGCTGCGCCGTTATCGGGCGCCCCGCAGGACGGCGCGGTGAAGACCATAAAATGATTTTATTCAGCAATAATGCAACAAATTCCATATATTGCATGAAATATCACCTCAAGCCGTCACGAATTCAGGTACGAAACTCCGTGCTTTGAGCAGCAACAATAAATGATCACGAAACAGACCGAACCCCCAAGTCCCTACGGACTTCGCACCTGCCGGACTATCTCCTGAATTGCTGAATCGTTGCTAACCCTTTTGTTTAACTATAGGCATGGCAGACCCGGCAAATCAAGGGCAAGCACACAATTTCTTGACGATGACGGGAAAAAACGGCTACAGTCGATCCATGCAACAGCTAGAAGCAACAGAAACGACAGGAGTTATCCTCCTGAACTTGGGCGGCCCTGAAAGCCTGGACGAGGTGGAGCCCTTTCTCTACAACCTTTTTTCCGACCGACGGATCATTCGCCTGGGCCCGGCTTTTCTGCAAAAAACCATTGCCCGGCTGATTGCCCGGCGCCGGGCGCCGAAGTCCAGAGAAAACTATCGCAAAATCGGCGGCGGCTCACCCATCAACCGGATCACGGCCGATCAGGCCAAGTCCCTGGAGCAGAGACTCCGGCCTGACGGCCGATTCATGGTCAGGGCCTGCATGCGCTACCACCCCCCCCTGGCTCGGCAGGTGCTCCGACAGATGACGGCCGCCGGCGTCCGCCGGATCATTGGCCTGCCGCTCTATCCGCACTACTCCATTGCCACCACCGGCTCATCATTTTCCGACCTGCACCGGGCAGCCGGGGTCATTGAGCCGGCGCCGGCTATCGTGGAAATTCGTTCCTGGCCCCGGGAACCGTTGTATATCAACTGCCTGGCCCGGCGGGTCCGGGAAGGACTTGCCCGCTTCAGCGGCCCGGTACAGGTTGTCTACAGCGCCCACAGTCTGCCGAAAAAATTTATCGCCGAGGGCGACCCCTATGTCCGGGAGCTTGAAACGACGATTCAGGCCCTGGAAGAAAAAACCGGCCAACCGGGACGACTCTGCTATCAGAGCCGCAGCGGTCCGGTAGAGTGGCTTGAACCATCCACCCCGGACATGCTGCACCGGCTGGCTGACCAGGGGTGTGAAAACATCCTGATGGTCCCTATCAGTTTTGTGTCGGACCATGTCGAGACCCTGTACGAAATCGACATGCTCTACCGAGACATGGCGCATGAAATGGGGATGCGCCTGGAGTCCACCAGGGCGCTCAATGACGATCCGGAGTTTATCGCCGCCCTGCACGACCTGGTTCTCAACGCCGCCAGTCCGCCGTCGACCGGTAGCGTCCCGCCAAACAACAAAATTGAAATTACGAAATAATCCGGAGGTTGCGGCAAGGCACGACGACGGGCGTACAGCCGCCGTTCTGCAACTGAGCCGCCTACGGCAGGCAGGATGGACGCCAACCTGGATCCAGGTTGCGCCCGAGAACGGCGCAGCTGCAAGAGTAGAGAATGAATTTATTCGGCAATAATGCAATAAATTTCACATATTGCCTGGAATGCTACCTCAAGCCGTCACGAATACAGGGGCTAAGTCTTGATCTGATAACGCCGCATCCTGATGTTCATCAGGATGCCGATGCTGATCAGCGTGGTCAACAGAGATGAACCGCCATAGCTGAACAGGGGAAGAGGGATACCCACCACGGGCAGAAACCCCATGATCATGAACAGGTTAATGACCGCCTGCCAGAAAATGAGCATGACCAGGCCAAAGGCCAGCAGCACCCCGAACTTGTCACGGGCCGTCATGGCGATATTGATTCCCCAGAGCAGCAGGAAAAAATAGCATCCCAGAAAAAACACACTGCCGACAAAGCCCCACTCCTCGGCCCATACCGAAAAGGCGAAATCAGTATGCCGCTCCGGCAGAAAGTGCAGATGTCCCTGGGTCCCTTCCAGAAAACCCTTGCCGAAGACCTGACCGCTGCCGACGGCGATCTTGGACTGCATGATCTGGTAGCCGTGGTTCATGGGGTCGCCCTCGGGATTCAGGAACGTTTCGATCCGTCGGCGCTGGTAGTCCTTGAGCAAAAACTTCCAGCCGATAAAGGCGCCCCCCATGGCGACTGTTCCCAAAATAGAGATTGTGGACCAGCGCAGCTTGACGAACAGGGTCATGGAAACAAACAGGATGCCAAGCATCAGGGCCGTACCGAGGTCCGGCTGCATCATGATAAGGACAAAGGGAACGGCGGTCAGGATTGCCGGCCGGATGATGTCGCGGAGACGATAGCCGTCTTCCGTGTCGTGGTTCGAATAATAACTGGCAAGAACGATCACCACCGCCAGCTTGGCCGGCTCAGAGGGCTGCAGATGAAAAAAACCGAGATTGATCCAGCGCTGGGTCCCGGCAATGGTGTGGACAAAAAGACCGGTATAAATCAGCAACAGGATGACAATGCCATACAGGATATAGCCCAGGGGGGCTAACTCTTTATAGTCAAAGGTGACCAGGACGAGAATCAGGACGTAACCGAAAAGGAAAATATAGAGCTGTTTAAAAAAAATCGGCGAAGGATCGGGGCCGCCGCTCCAGGTTGAGCTGAACAGGTTGACAAGGGCCATCCCCGAAACCAGCAGGAGAAACAGCACCATCACCCAGTCGAAATCATAAATAAGGCGGCGGTCGAATCTAAGCATGAGATGACTAAAAGTTAAGATTTAAGAGTTGAACAACCGTAACGAGACAACAGCTCAATCCGCCCGGCTCCGACCGCCCCGCCCCGACGACATAACCAGGGCCGGGTTCCCGGTTTTTTTAAGGCGGTCCTTAAAATACGCCTGCAAAACGGCCCGGGCCACCGGCGCTGCGGCCGAACCGCCATGCATACCATGTTCAACCAGAACGGTGACCGCTATTTCGGGATTTTCCGCCGGGGCGAAACAGGTAAACCAGGCGTGGTCGCGATATTTATAAGGAACATCCACTTCCCTCATATGTCTGAACTGCCTGAGCCGCACGACCTGGGCCGTGCCTGTTTTACCGGCAACGGTTATCCCCTTGAGCCGTGCGGCCCGGCCTGTGCCGTGACGACTGTTGACCGCCTCGATCATTCCTTCCCGGATAAGTTTCAGATTGGCGGACTGTCCGGTGAGCCGGCCGGAAATATGCGGCTCAAACTGTGCCACCAGGCGGCCGGACGGATCGCGAATACTCTCGACCAGGCCCGGTTTATACAGAGTACCGCCGTTGGCGATGGTCGCCGTCATCATACAGAGCTGCAGCGGCGTAACCAGGTCGAAGCCTTGGCCGATGGCAACGGTCAGGGTTTCCCCCTCCTGCCAGGGCCTGTTGTAGCGGCGCATTTTCCAGGCCGCCGTCGGCACCAGGCCGGACTTCTCGCCCTGCATTTCCACCCCGGTTTTTCGCCCGAATCCTAATTTTTCGGCATAAAGGGCCAGCCGGTCAACCCCGAGCAGCTGCCCCACGTGGTAGAAATAGACGTCACAGGATTGGGCCAGCGCCTGGATCAGGTTAACCGCACCATGGCCGGCATGTTTCCAGCAGTGAAAGGTCCTGTTGCCCAGGCGGTAGTAACCGGGACAATAAAAAACGGTATCCGGGGTAATTACCCCTGCGGCAAGTCCCGCCAAGGCGGTAACCAGCTTATAGGTCGAACCCGGCGGATACTGGCCCTGGACAACCTTGTTAATCAGGGGATGCCGGGGATTGTCAAGCAAGGCCTGCCAGGCCTTGTACGATATGCCGCCGACAAATTCATCCAGCTTCAAGGCGGGGGCGCTGGCGGCCACCAGTAAACGACCGCTGTTGACCTCGACCGCCACCACGGCTCCGGCCTTGTCCTGCGCCGCCATGATATCTTCGGCCACCCGCTGCAAATCCATATTGATGGTCAGCTTCAGGTCATCACCGGGCAAAGGCTCAATGCCCTTGAGATATTTCTGCTCAAAACCAAGGGAGTTGACCTCCATGTACTCACGGCCCTTTTCTCCCCGCAGATCCTTTTCCAGCAACCGCTCCAGGCCCATCTTGCCGACGAGATCCCCGCCCCGGTATACCCCCGCGGCAGAGGCCTTCAATTCCCGCTCATTGATCTCGCCAAGATAGCCGATGACATGAGAAGCGAGATTCCCGTAATGATAGATCCGCCGCGGCACGACCTCGATCCTGATTCCGGGAAGTTCCAGACGGTTATTCTCGATAAAGGCCACTTTATCCCAGTCGATATCCTCCGCCAGCCTGATGGGAATATGTCCGGGAGTACCCGCCATTTTACGAATCCGCGCCAGCAGAACCGAAACATCCTCGCCCAGGATCGAAGCCATTTTCTTGAGCAGTTCATCGTTAAGCCCGCTATTCTCGCGGCTCATGACGACATTGAAGGATGGCCGGTTGGTGACGATCGCCCGACCATTGCGGTCAAAAATATTACCCCGCGGCGGGACGACCTCAACATAACGCACCCGGTTGCTGTCGGCCAGTTGCCGATACTTGTCACCCTGCTGAATCTGCAGGTACCAGAGCCGGGACACGAGAACCGCGAAAAAGAAAATAAGAACAACTGCGGATGAAAGCGCCCTCTTTTTGAAAAAATCAAGCTCGGCATCATCATGCGGGCTGATCAGGGTCATCTCGGCGTCTCGGTTCAGAACCGGCCGGCGGGCCTGATCTTCTCTTTTTTTCCGGCGCTTCCGTATATTTTTCATGCCGAGTCCTTCCTACCTGTAGCGATTACCGGACCGGACCCGCATTATCCTGAATGAGGAAAAACTGCGCAAAAGACGCTGATTCACGAACTCAAAGAAACGAAACATGGGGACGGCGAGCAAAATAATGAGCAGAGCTCTGACAAACATTTCCGGCCATGACCAGGGAACGAGGGTCCCGGGATTCAGGAAATCCAGGATCACAAAAACAATCCGGCACACAACCAGGTAGCTGACACCGACCAGGGGAATCTGATACAGGGATTCACGGACCGGCATCTTGATCGACATGAACCTGAGCAGAAAAAAGGCCCCGAAGCAGATAAACGGATAGGTACCGAGTATGACGCCTGAAACTGTATCCAACATCCAGCCGAGCGGGAGAATAATAAACAGAGCACGCACCAGGTCAAACCGGTATGCCAGGTAAGCGACCAGGATATAATACAGATCCGGTGCCGCCACCCACAGAGGATTCAACATCAAAACCGTGGCCTGCAGAATAATCAGAATCAGGCCCAAAATAATAAATACAATAACGGTCATACTTACTCGGCAAAAGACCTTTCCAGCTCAAGAATCTGTACATTTTCCAGGGTCAGGAAATCCACAGCCGGAGAGACCTCTATCTCCTGGAACATGCCACGCGGTTTTTTGACAACTTTGGTAACAACACCCACCGGCAGACCGGTCGGAAAAATACCGCCATACCCCGCGGTAACAATATAATCCCCCTTCTCAACATCAACTGTTTTCAGGACATAGTCCAATTTGCAGGTAAGGGACCCGGTGCCCTTGAGAATACCACGAACCCGGGATTTCTGGAGCAGGACATCGAGGGCGCTGCTGGGCGCGATCGCCAGCAACACCTTGGCATAATTGGGGGACACGGAGAAAATCTGCCCGACGATCCCTGAGTCGGTGACCACCGGCATACCTTTCATGACCCCGTCACTGGTGCCACGATCAATCACCACGGTCCGAAACCAGAGAGAAGGATCCTTGCCGATAACCTGAGCCGAGACCATAGGCAGGTTTAATTTCTTTTTAAAATCAAGAAGCTTACGCAATCGGACATTGGTCGCCACGGCCTCCCGGTTCCGGTAGGCGGAGGCACGACACACCTGCAATTCATCCCAGAGGCGTTTATTCTCCGCACGGACATGAACAAGCGCGATATACTGATCTGTAATTTTGGAGAAATAGCGTGTTGTCCCGGAAAATACTTTCAGGAACGGTCCGGTTGTTTCAAAGGCCAGTTTGTGAAAGGTCCCGAACTTCTGACTGCCCAGCGTAGAAACGAGAACGATCAGGACCAGGGTCAAAAGTAACCCTGAAAGTAAAACCAGCCGGAATGTTCTGAAACGGCGGCTGCTCTTTCTAGTGCCCCTTTTTCTCATACCTGAATCCGTGACGGCTTGAGGCAATACCCCATGCAATATGTGGAATCTGTTGAACTATTGCCGAATAAACGCATTTTCCGGTCTTCACCGTGCCGCCCTGCGGGGCGCCCGATAACGGCGCAGCTGCTGCGTTGGCAACTCCTTGATATCACACCAGGATAATCAACTTCGTTGCCGCCTTTCATCTGCACCGTTCTCGGGCGCTCACGGATTCAGGTAATAGGATTATAACCCAGTCAGGAAAAAATTAGTGCCGCAAAACAGACGAATTGCACAAACCCCGTCAAAGCAGTCATCCGGCTCAGTCAATGGCAATCTCTTTGAGAATTTCGATATTATCAAGGGCCTGTCCCGAGCCAAGCACCACCGACGAAAGCGGATCATCAGCAACGATAATCGGCAGGCCGGTTTCATCGCCAAGCAATTTGTCCAGGTTTTTCAAAAGTGCGCCGCCACCGGTCAAAATAATCCCCTGGTCCACTATATCGGCGGACAGTTCAGGCGGAGTCACCTCCAGGGCGACTCGAACGGCCTCAACAATAACATCGACCTGCTCGGCAATGGCCGCCTGAATTTCCTTGGACGAGATGGCCAGGGTTTTCGGGACACCGGAGACAAGATCCCTGCCCTTGATCTCCATGGTCTCGTACGGCTCTTCGGGTTTCACGTTGCCGATCGTGGTCTTGATCAGTTCCGCCGTCCGTTCACCGATGGCGAGATTATGTTTGCGTTTAATGTACTGCAGAATGGCCGCATCCATCTTGTCTCCGGCCACCCGCACCGACCTGGCATAAACGATACCGGCCAGGGAAATGACAGCCACTTCCGTGGTCCCGCCGCCGATATCGATAATCATATTGGCGGTTGGCTCGGTAATCGGCAAACCGGCGCCAATAGCCGCCGCCATCGGTTCTTCGATAAGATAGACTTCCCTGGCGCCTGCCGATTCCGCCGATTCGCGCACCGCCCTTTTTTCCACCTGGGTGATGCCGGACGGCACGGAAATAATGATCCGGGGGTGAACCAGGGTGCGCCGATTGTGCACCTTGTTGATAAAATAACGGAGCATGGCCTCGGTGACCTCGAAATCGGCAATGACACCGTCCTTCATGGGCCGGATGGCCTCAATATTACCAGGAGTCTTGCCGAGCATCTCCTTGGCTTCCTTGCCGACAGCCAGGACCCTGCTGCCCCGTCGATCCCGCCGAACGGCGACCACTGACGGCTCCCTGAGCACAATTCCCTTCCCTTTAACATACAGAACCGTATTTGCGGTCCCCAGATCAATTGCCAGATCATTGGACATCCAGCCAAACAAAAAATTAAACGGAGAAAACATCCGACGTCACCCCTGGAAAAAATTCAAAAACAGGAAAATAGTGCTCACAAGACACTAAATCATCTTGGATATAGAAAAATATTATATTCTACCAACAACCAGTTAAATTGGCAACGCATACCCTGATCAAAAATGAAAAATCAATGAATATACTTGACAGGCGGACAGAAAGAATGGTATCTGAGTCGAGTCATTTCACGGATGGGGCTATAGCTCAGCTGGGAGAGCGCTTGAATGGCATTCAAGAGGTCAGCGGTTCGATCCCGCTTAGCTCCACCAACCACCAACCCGCCCAACCTGCCGGTTTGTATCTGCCGCCCCCGGAAGATACAGCACGGTCCGGGCAATCAAGGTCACCCTCCTTTTTAATCTTCTGTTTTCTTCAAGGCACTGCGTATCGCCAGGGCGTAGGGGTGATGCTTTTTTAAAAAATCCGGCAAATTGCTGCGCGCCTTGCGCGCATCTTCTATTGTGTCATAGAGTCCATAAAAAACAAACAGCATCGGGGGCGAGGTTCTGCTCAGGATATAAAGATTATCCTTAATTGTGTAATAATCATCCCGTACAAGAATATTCTCGAGATTCGATCTGGCCTGTTTTGAGGAGAGCATCATCAGCTGAATCGTGAATCCACCCCGATAGGCCCAAGCCAGCCACCTTGAACTGGCCCGCATGCGCGCCTCGTATAACTTGCCGCCGTTCCTGCCGGCCACGACGGCTGCCGTTTTTTCTTTATGCACATTTTTGCCGGGGCCGTTCCTCTTCTTTGCCCCAGGCAGCCGGGCCACCTCCGCAGGTACGACTCCGGGCTTCTTTTTCTTCGCCGCTGGCTGCCTGTTTGCTGTTTTTTCTCTTTTTCCAATAACCGGCGTGGTTTTCCGGTCACGCTCACTAGCGATTTTTTTTGCCACCTTCTCAGCACTCTTTACCGGTTTCAGAGGTTTTACCTGCTCCAATGACTGCCGGTGAATAACGGCAGGGACTTTCTCCTTTTTCCCTCCGGGCCAGACGGCGACCAGCAACAAGAGGGCCAGAACCGCCGCCCCTCCGGCCAGACCCATTTTGTTCCGCAGCGCAACCCCGGACCAGGGAAAAAGCTGGCGCGACACCCTCTTTTCAGCAGGGAACCGGGAGTTGACATGCTCGGGTAAAACCAAAAGCTTATCTTCCGCATAGGCTTTCCGCAGGGCATCTTCGGCCAGTATATTCGTCAGACGCATGTTCCCCATAGCGGCCAGATAAATCCTCATAACCGCCTCTTCGGCAAAGATCCCGCCATGCTTTGTCTCTGAAAGGCCGGCGGTCACAAGCCGGAAAGACAAATACCTGCCCGTCTCTTCCAGAGACAACGGCTCAAGCGAATAGCCGGCATTGACATCGACACCGGGGCAGTAAGCCGCCAGTCGCTTAAAATTGGCATCAAAATCGGAACGGCCGAGAAAAAGAAGCCGCAGAACACCGGCCGCGCCCGCATCGCAGGCCATGCGGACCAGTCGTTCCAGGGTGGCCAGAAAAAGTTTCTCCGCCTCGTCAATAATCAGCAGAACCTTACGCTTCTGTTCCTCGCGGCGGGCGAGCTGCCTGCGGAACTCATCCGCAAGAGTCGGCGCTGTAACATCGGTAGCTGGACTCATGCCGAGCTTCAGACAAGCGGCATGCAGCAGCTCTTCAAAGGAGCCGACTGGATTACCAAAGCGGACGATATCGTAATCGGCCGGCAGTTTACGGGTAAGCAGCAGGGCGAAAAGTGTTTTCCCGGTCCCTTGACGACCAACGAGCTTGATGAGCGGTTTTCCCCCTTCAACATCCTGTAGAAGTGCCAGCAGGATATCAATCCGGCCGGCCTCCGAGAAAAAAAACACCGGATCAGGTTCCCCCCGGAACGGAGATTTATTCAGATGAAAATGGTCAAGGTACATTGCCGCTCGATTCGCGTCCTGTGGTTTACGACGATCAGCCGGGTTGCATGCGGTGGAAGTCAGGCAATTATCGGATAATTGACAAGTCCTGTAAACATATTTTTCCGTAAACCGTCACCGGCACCCCATCTTCACGCGGTCACTCCCGCCCGCACAGAGGGACTATAGCGAACGGAAGCGACTACGTAAATCTGTGGCACCTGTGACGGTTTACAGGTTGGATGTAAGGAATAGCGCAGAGTTTCACACCCTGTGACCAGTTACATTTTTCCGGATATCGATTCTTTCTAAACTTTGCCATGTGCGTTTCTCGTGTGCATATTGAAGACAATACGATTTTTTTTATAGGTAGGCCCAACAAAAACTCCAAAAGAGCAAACCTGAATCCGTGACGGCTTGAGGTAAAGTGCCATGCAATATATGGAATTTACTGTATTATTGTCAAATAAATGCATCTCCTGGCCTTCACCGCGCCGCCCTCCGGGGCGCTCAAGAACGGCGCATCTGCTGCGTTGACAACTCGTTGATATCACAAGCACAGGATAAATCAACATCGTTGCCGCCCTGCATCTGCACCGTTCTCGAGCGCTCACGGGTCCAGGGCAAACATAACCAGCCCCTGAAATTCCCTTGTACAGAACAATCATCCTGCGTTATGATTCACATCACTATACGGAAATTTCATCAGGCCCGGGTCATATTTTGATCCGTCGTGCTCATATCATCCTCATCCGGGAGTCTGCCATGCCATCTCACCAAATCTGTGATCTCCGGACCGCCGACGTGCTGGAACCATGCACCATTGTCATCTTCGGGGCGTCAGGAGACCTGACCCGCCGCAAACTCATTCCTGCGCTATATTCCATGTTTATCCAGGGCCGAATGCCCACGCCTTTTACCATTGTCGGCTGCAGCCGCACCGACATGAACGACGAGGTATTCAGAGAAAAATTACTGGCCGGTTATCAAAAAACGGAGATGGATTTAACGCGGTGGCACGAGTTTGCCGCTGACCTCCACTACCGGCCCATCACCTATGACACGGCAAGCTTTCAACAGCTTGCCCGCTATCTGCGGCAACTCGACCAGGAAACCCAAACGAAAGGCAACCGCATCTTTGACTTGTCGGTCCCCCCACGACTATATTCCATTATTGCCACGCTTCTCGGGGAAGCGGGGCTTGCCGAAGAGCAGAGCCACGCCAACGGCTGGGCCCGGATCATTGTTGAAAAGCCCTTTGGCCGCGACCTTCAGTCAGCCATTGAATTGAACGCCACTCTGCATCAGTATTTTCGAGAAGAACAAATCTTCAGAATTGATCACTATCTTGCCAAGGAAACCGTACAGAATACGCTCATTTTCCGGTTTGCCAACAGCATCTTCGAGCCTCTCTGGAACAGAAATCATATCGACTTTGTCGGTATTGTTGCCGCCGAAGAGCTTGGGGTCGGCAGTCGTGCCGGCTATTACGAGACCTCCGGGGTGTTGCGCGACATGTTCCAGAACCACCTGATGCAGCTGCTGGTCCTGACCGCCATGGAACCTCCCTGGAATTTTACGGCCGATGCGGTCCAGGACGAGAAGGCCAAGGTCATCAGGTCGCTCCGGCAATTCAGCTCCGAACAGGGCAGCCGAATCTGCCTGGGACAGTACAGCGCCGGCAGCAATCATGGCGAACCCCTGATCGGATACCGGTCGGAACAGGGGGTGAAACCCGATTCCCTGACCCCGACCTTTGCCCTGATGGAGGTCTACATCGACAACTGGCGCTGGCACAATGTTCCATTTTACCTTATCTCCGGCAAACGACTGCCCCGCAAGGAAACAAAAATCGTCATCCAGTTCAAGGAGGTGCCGACCCGGCTGTTCCGGGAGGTCTTGGGCGAAACCATCCATGCCAACCGTTTAGTCATCGAGACCTACCCGGACGAAGCCATTCGGCTGACGTTCCTGACCAAAACTCCGGGGACCAGCATCTGTCTGCACCCCATGACCATGGATTTTACTTACCGCGAGCATTACAAGGGAGCGACGCTGGACGCCTATGCCCGGGTCCTGCTCGACTGTATGGAGGGCGATCACATGCTCTTCTGGCGCGAGGACGGCATTGAGCTTTCCTGGGCTTTTCTGGACCCGGTCCTCCGCGAATGCGAGGAATGCCGTTCCCACGATCAACATCTCCACTTCTACCCGGCCGGGACCTGGGGACCGGAACCGGCTCGAAAAACAGTAGGCATGCTGCTGGACGATTAACCGATACAACCCGGTGTGTCAAAAAACTTTTCAGGCCGGGCCGGCCGTTGCAATACCGACCGAAAATCTCTCCCTTGCCGGCAGGTATATCTTCCACCCGGCCGCCAGGCCCTGACCAATGACTGTTTTCCAGCTCAACACCGACATTACGTTTCCGGCGCCCGATCTGGCTGAACCAAACGGCCTGCTCGCCATCGGCGGAGACCTGTCGGCACCGCGGCTCCTTGAAGCCTACCGCCGGGGGATTTTCCCCTGGTACGGGGAAGGAGAACCTCTGCTCTGGTGGTCGCCGGCCCCCAGGCTTGTCCTCTTCCCCGATGAATTCCACCTGCCGAAACGCCTTGCCCGGACGATCCGCCAACAGATTTTCACCATCACCGCAGACACATCATTCGCCGAGATAATCAAGAGTTGTGCCCAGACTCGCAAGCAAAAAGGAGAAGAGACCTGGGTCACCATGGAAATGCAGCAGGCCTACTCTCATCTACATGAACTTGGCTTTGCCCACAGCATTGAATGCCGGTACGACGGCAAAATTGTCGGCGGACTGTACGGGGTTGCCCTGGGCCAGGTTTTTTTCGGTGAATCCATGTTCAGCCGGAAAAGCGATTCATCCAAAGTGGCCTTGAGCGCCCTGGTCTCACATGCCCTGAAAACGGGCATAAAATTGATTGACTGCCAGATGACGACAGAACATCTGCTCGGATTCGGGGCGCGGGAAATATCAAGAGAGTACCTGCAAAAATTGCTGCATCGTTATGTAACAACAATAGTACCGCAAAAAAAATGGCGCCTACGTTGAACCGATAAGGAGGGGGAACGATTCAGCAGGCGCCAGCCGGCAAGAGGAGGGGCGGCATTTTTTCCATGTAGCAATCAAGCGGTTGACCGCCCGACTACTCGCACGTTCGTCTTTTGCAACCAGACCGAACCTGTGCCCCTTCCTTCTGTCCAGGAAACCACGACTTGATAATGATTTCTATTTTTAAATATAAGAAGTGCTCCCTGGATGTCAAGAGGGGATTCCCCTTCCTGCACAGCCAGCTGGCTCCTTCAGATTGACATATCCGTCCAGAAACAAGAATTTTTTCGAGATCAAAGCTTGCAAAATTCTATCCCGAACGGATCTTCGATTCAAGTTCATGGTGTAATATAACCGCAACCGGTTTAATAAAAATTATTGACATGGCTGATTTCAGACTAAAAAATAGTAAAAGCAGCAAAAAACAGCTTCATATAATCTTTTTTCTCGCGTATACTTACACTTAATCGGAAATATCATTCAAGATGAAGTTTTTCTATAAATAAAATAAGTGCGCAGACAAGCACGCTAGCGAGGTGAAGCTATGAATTACGGTGTTGTCAGTCAGGAACAACTTGAAAAAATGGATGAGATTCTGACTGAGAAGCTCATAAAAATCGGGGTTGACTGCGTCGTTATCATTGATATGGCTGGAAACATTATTACTGCAAAGGACAACGACAAAAACAAATATGATATTTATTCCTTTGCCGCGCTCGCCGCCGGCAACTTTGCAACAGTTGATGCCATGGCCAAACTCGTTGGCGAGCAGGAGTTCTCCCTGCTGTTTCACAAGGGTACTGACTGCAACATCCATTTCAGCAAAGTTGACGATGAACTCCTGCTGATCAGTATGTTTGGCAAAGAAATCTCACTGGGATACCTGCGACTCAATGTTGCCGAAACGATTGAAGCGATCAGGAAACTCTGGGCGTAACTCAGCGTATCTTCGCCAGGCGAACAGATATCTGATAGCTTGCGCAACACCGTGACCAGGAGAGAATCTTGAGCTTCATAAATTTAAAAGACAAAGTCATCCAGGTAAAAATTGTCTATTACGGCCCGGGTCGCGGCGGCAAAACGACAAATCTTGAATATATCAACCGCAGGTTCAGAAAACAGATCCAGTCGGAAATGGTCAGCCTGAAAACCCATGGCGACCGGACCCTGTTTTTCGATTTTCTCCCCTTTGACATGGGACAGATCAAGGGCTTCGATTTAAAGATCCAGCTCTATACGGTTCCCGGCCAGATAAAATATAATGCGACCAGGAAACTTGTCCTCAGAGGGGTGGACGGTGTCGTTTTCGTTGCAGATACCCAGCAACAAATGCGGGGAAAAAACATAGGCTCGCTAAATCAGCTGCACGAAAACCTCGCCGCTCTCAAGGAATCCATATTTCGTATTCCTCTGGTTATGCAATACAACAAGATCGACCTTCGCAAGCAGGGAATACCTGTTCTTCCTACCAATCTACTGGAACAGGACCTGAACAGTAAACTCAAGGTGCCGTCGTTTGAGGCCAGCGCCTTGACTGGCTACAATGTACCGGAGACATTAAAGAAAATAATATCTTCAACAGTTATGTCCATCCAAAGGAAACTTTCATAGAGGACGGGTATGGTGGAGCGAGGCAAAAAAAAATCCATGAAGACTTACGAGAACAAGGTCGTCCCCCCCCTGAACGAGGTTGAGGACCTCACTCTCTTTCTTGATGAAGACTTTGACACGAATGAGGTTGACCTCTTCGAATTCACGGATACGGTCGATTCCCCGTTACGTCAGCTCAAGGCCATTATCCTGTCTCTTGACTGGGAAATTACCGATGCCACCCTCGAGGAACTCTCGCAAGAAATCAGAAATCTGCAGGAATTGGAGATATTTCACAACGACCAAGTCTCTCAGATATACCTGCAGGGAATTGACAAGGTCGGCAGCTACATTCGCGCCGAGCATGTATATGCCCATCCGAATGCCATGAAACTGCTTCTGACCATGTATTACGATTTTGAAAAAATAATATCTTCGGCAGACATTACGGGACCGGAGATAACGGGCCTACTTAAAGCTGATGTCAGAAAATTCAAAATTCTCCAATACCAGATAGCTCAAACCAGTAAAAGGACAGCTCCCGGATCACCTGT
The DNA here is from genome assembly GCA_002897615.1 of bacterium BMS3Bbin14. Lineage (GTDB taxonomy): Bacteria > Desulfobacterota > Desulfobulbia > Desulfobulbales > Desulfobulbaceae > BMS3Abin13. The sequence continues at coordinate 1,382 of BDTX01000016.1, read as the reverse complement.
CATTTCGGCACCCGGAACGTCGGAAGCCACTGCCGACCAACAGGAGCCTCTCCAGAAACTTTATGCGATCGTCCTCGGACTGGACTGGGAGGTGACCGACCAAGGGCTGCAGGATCTGTCAGAGCAACTTGACATCCTGCGAGAGCGCTTTACAGAAGACCGCTATATGCTCGTCCTGATCCAGGGATTAAATACTCTTCGTTTATATATCGCCGAAGAAAGGGCCGACGCACACCCTGAGGCCTTTTCCCTGGTCCACTTCTTTTATGAAGGCATAAGGCTCCTGGCCGAAGCCGAAGACCTTGATACCGAGAAACGCCGGGCGATCCTTACTGAAAAAGTCAACAGCTTGAATAACCTGAAACTGCTGGTCGTCAGTCGTGCAGAAGCCGTGAAGTCTTCACAAGAAGAATTTGATCTCCCCTCTGAGAAAGGATTGGCGGCAGAGACCATGCCCCCGACGGTTGAGACTGTTGCCGACAACGTTCTCGATGAAGAACCCGAAGAAGCGACAGCCTTCCCCGCTGAAGGAAAGGAACCAAAGGGAGAAGTTATCCCCGCCTTGGCCGATGCCATGGAAGAGGGAACTTTCAACGCGGCAGAGGAGATGGAGGCGAGGGAAGTAGACATCCAGGAAGAGCTTGCGGAGAAAATCGACTTCTTCTTCGACGAGGAGGAGGAGGAGGAAACTCCCAAGCCGGAGACGATAATGGCCGAGGAGGCCGAAGTTCAGGAAAAACTTGAAGAGGAAAAAATCAACTTCTCCATGGGCGAGGAGGAGGAACCCCCCAAGCCGGAGACGATAATGGCCGGGGAAGCCGAAGTTCAGGAAAAACTTGAAGAGGAAAAAATCAACTTCTCCATGGGCGATGAAGAGGAAACTCCCAAGCCGGAGACGATAATGGCCGGGGAGGCCGAAATTCAGGAAAAACTTGAAGAGAACATCAACTTCTTCTTCGACGACGAGGAGGAAACTCCCAAGCCGGAGACGATAATGGCCGAGGAGGCCGAAGTTCAGGAAAAACTTGAAGAGGAAAAAATCGACTTCTCCATGGGCGACGAGGAGGAAACTCCCAAGCCGGAGACGATAATGGCCGAGGAGGCCGAAGTTCAGGAAAAACTTGAAGAGGAAAAAATCGACTTCTCCATGGGCGATGAGGAGGAAACTCCCAAGCCGGAGACGATAATGGCCGGGGAGGCCGAAATTCAGGAAAAACTTGAAGAGGAAAAAATCGACTTCTCCATGGGCGATGAGGAGGAAACTCCCAAGCCGGAGACGATAATGGCCGGGGAGGCCGAAATTCAGGAAAAACTTGAAGAGAACATCAACTTCTTCTTCGACGACGAGGAGGAAACTCCCAAGCCGGAGACGATAATGGCCG
>BDTX01000015.1 GCA_002897615.1 bacterium BMS3Bbin14 | reverse complement strand
CCATCAGGGCGCGGTGCATCGTCCCGGCCATCATCTGGCAGAAAAAAATCACCGGCCAATGCGTTGAATAACCCTTCGCCCGGTAGCGGTGCGTCGACCTCCAGACCCGTTGTAACGGTGCCTTTTTCAGCGGTCAGTCTCCCGGCCCACCGCTTGAAAAGCGATTACTTATCATCGATCTCCCCCTGGAGGTGAACCTGGCCGTCAGCCGGAACCTGGCCAAGATATAGAGCGGCAACGCCTGGTCGATTTCGGGACGGCGGGTTGTTTTTTTCCTTGCAAAGAAAAAAAAATTACTTTAATAACATTCTTGTAATATGAAAATGTGTTTTTCATGCACGGGAATATGGGTGCTATCTCCTCAATTTGAGGTTTTTTCTTTTGTTGGCTTATTCGTAATTATCTCGAAAGGTTGCCGGCGGCCTGCTCTCCGGATTATCTGCAGGTTGTTGTGAGAAGTTGGAATTCCGGCATTAATTTTGCAATAACTTGTGTGATGGAGGAAAAACAAAAACAGCCGGAGAAATAAAAGATGACCCCGCGTAAAGCAATTCGTATACTGATGTTGAGCCCTATTTATTTTCGATTGAGTCCGGCTCAGCGTTGGAAACTGGTTAGAGAATATTGCCGGTTGATCAGCAACAGCGAGCCCTGTAATCCCGAGACAAGCGGTCGCTGAAGAGATAAGGGATCTCTGTGCAAACCGATTGCCTGGATAGGAGGTTGGACCCTGAGTTATGGAACGACGTCGACATAAACGCTTCAATGTCAGTGACAATGCATTGGCATTTATCAACAATGCACCGTGTATGATTCAAGATATCAGCGAGGGCGGGATGATGCTCCAGTCGGTTGTTCTGGAAGACGAACCGGCTGATAACCTGAAGCTCGATATTTTCGTGGGCAGTGATAACTTCTATCTGCAGGATGTCCCCGTCCGCCTCATCAGCCGCTCACAGCGTCAGTCGACTGTACCTTTCAGCGTGGTCCAGGTCAGATGTTTCGGTTTTCAGTTCGGCGAACTGACCGAACAGCAAAAAAGCCGCCTTGATTATTTTATCGCCCGGAATACCATTGGCGAAGCCTGATTTTCCACAAACGCCGATGCTCTTTCATTTTTGTCTTTCGTTTTCTGTCGTTTTGTAATTCGCTTTTTTTTATATTGTTGCCTGATTCCAGGTGATTCCCGGCTAGCCTCATGTCCTTGTACGTTTCCCTGTATCCGTGACGGCTTGCATCTGCACCGTTCTCGAACGCTCACGGATTCAGGCTTACGAATCAGGAACTGCGGGAACAATTCCGTGGTCAGTTCGGAATCAGGGATAACTACTGGCCCCGGGCCGAAGATGCGGTTGACAGCCCTTGATGCAGATTATATAATAATTCAACAATTTACCCGTTTGACTTTGCCCTTTACCATGGAAGATGGGACAGTGGCCGGCGACATTCCAGGCGGTGGCAAAACCCTTGGCCCGGAGTCGACAACGGTTGTCTGCCGCATGCCTGGTGGTTTTGACTGAGATCCCTGTACTATGTCCAAGCGCAACCACGACAGAGCAAAGTTCAAGAGAGATATTCTGCGGGGCGTTTACGATGACAACCTGAGGATATCTGGGAGCAGCCCCGAAGTACCTGATGCCGCCGGACGGCATTTTAATCGCCAGCCGGTTTTGGTGGCGCTGTCGCTGTTTCTGCTTGTTGGTTTGCTCGTCCTGGGCAGATCGGGAACAATGACGGTTCCACGCGGACAAGCGGTATCCGTTTCCTCGCCGACGAAAGCGGCGATATCGTCCCCGGCGGAAAAATCTCCTGCGCCAGGCATCGTTGCCCCGGCAGGCGGAATGGGGCCCTCGCCGCTTCTCGCTTTTGCCCCTTTGCGGACCAATGACATGATGCGCCGGGCATCGGCGCCCAGGCTCAATGCCGCCCGCCTCCTTGACTACAGCCTGTTTTTCAATGACAAGCAGGTACGACTCAGCTCGGTTTTCGGTCTGGATGTCCAAACCATTGTTATCGACCCGGGCCATGGCGGGAGGGACCCCGGTGCCATCGGAGCCATGGGGACGCAGGAAAAAGACATTGTTCTCGATATCGCCAAGCGACTCCGTGACCAGCTCAAACAGAGCGGCAAATACAACGTCATCCTGACCCGGGATACCGACAGGACCATGTCTCTGGCGGCCCGGGTGAAGTTTGCCAACGCCGCCCGGGCCGACCTTTTCATCTCTCTGCATGTCAACGCCTTGCCGCAGAAACAGTTTGATGTCATTGAGACTTATTATTACGGCCCGCCATCTAATTCGTATACCCTCCGTCTTGCGCGGCAGGAGAACCGGGATTCCAAGATTCATGCCGGGGACTTCAGGAATATGATCAAAAAAATCGGTGACACTATGAAGGAGCAGGAGTCGGCGACCCTGGCCGTATCTATTCAGCATAGCCTCTTCACCAACGTCAAAAGATATGATAAGAGTATTGCCGATGCCGGTATAAAAATAGCACCGTTTGTGGTTCTTCTCGGGGTCAATGCCCCGAGTGTATTGGTGGAAATCTCATGTATCACCAACAAGGCGGAAGAGGTCAAGCTTGATCTGCCGTCCTACCGGAAAAAAATAACCTCTTACCTTGAAGAGGGCATTACCACCTATCTCACGCAAAGACATATACAGGTAGTCAAAGGAGACAATAATGACGACAAAGTCCACAACGGCAGCAGTTGAAGAAAAAATGATTGTCGGCATCGACCTCGGGACATCGAGAAGTGCTATCTCCGCCAGCAACGGCAAGAGGAAATGGACGGAAAGTTATGTCGGCTGGCCCCGGGACTTCATTGCCAGGAAGGTGGTGGGAGAGTCGATTCTCTTTGGCGAAAAGGCCATTGCGCATCGATTGTCTCTTGACCTGTATCGTCCGTTGGAGAATGGTGTGATCAAGGAGGGTACCGCACGCGATGAGGAGGCGGTCAAGGAATTGATCCACCATCTTATCAACCTGGTGCGGACCAAGAAGGACGACGCGAAAATCAGGGCCGTAGTGGGGGTGCCGGCGGAGTCGTTCAAGGTAAACAAAGTGGCGATCAAGAAGGCGGTTGCCGAGTTCGCCGAGTCTCTGCTCGTGGTCTCCGAGCCCTTTGCCGTGGCCTATGGTGTAAACGCCCTCGACAATGCCATGGTGATCGACGTCGGGGCCGGAACCGTCGACTTTTGCATCATGCATGGAACCGTTCCCGCCGAGGAGGACCAGCGAACAATTCTTACCGCCGGTGACTATATTGATCAGCAGCTTTTTAACTTTCTTAAGGAGCGTTACCCTCATTCGGACTTTAATCTGAACATGGTCCGTCGTTTCAAGGAAGAGCACAGCTTTGTCGGGGAGCCCGGGAAGGCGGTCAAGGTGAAAATTCCGGTGGCCGGCAAGCCGACCATCCATGACATTACGGATGAGATGAAGCGGGCCTGTGAGAGTATCCTGCCGGGGATTGTCGAGTCTGCCATGGAGCTCATCGCCAAGTTCGATCCCGAGTATCAGGGCACGATCCGGGAAAATATTATCCTGTCAGGCGGTGGCAGCGGAATCATGGGGCTTGCCGAGCACATCGAACAGGTACTCGGCGAATACGGTCCGGCCAGTGTCAGGACTGTGGAGGATGCATTGTTCAGTGGGGCGGACGGAGCCTTGGCCCTGGCCCTGGACATGCCCGAGGATTACTGGACAAGTATTTGATCCGGACGCCCCGAAGGGCGGTGCGGTGAAGACCAAGAATTGCGTTTGTTTGGTAATAATTCAATAAATTCCACATGAACGCCAAATTATTTCGCAATCTTGTGTTATTTGTCACTTGATATGACACTGGTTATAATTGTTTTCTGTTAAAGGCTTTGATCCAGCCGAGACGGATATGGTACTGTTGTCCGCAGTCAATCCATTTCGGGCAGGAGCCATGGTCGCGGACCATCGGTTGCTCGGCCTTTTTGTCGCCGGTTTCCTTGATCAGGACCCGGCAATATCCGGTGAGGGCATCTTTCACCTTGTAAAATTTACAGTTTATGCAGTTTGATTTCATGGTCTTCACCTCTTGAAAATATACAGTTATCACTTTTCATTTTCGTTTTATCATACCCCGGAAGCTGGCCGGGGGCACATTTTTTCCCCGAAAAGAAGTTAGATTCAAGGCCGATACTGAACTGGCTGAAATTCTGTCAATTTTGAAAAGCCACCATATGTTGTCTTTTTGTTCTTGATGTATACCATATGTTGTGATATAACAATTTATAATTGTTCAGTTGTACTCCATCTTCGGGCGATCAGGCCGCCTCTCGTGGCCATCCTATAGATTCGTTGGCCTGCTTACCCAAACAAATATGGAGAACATCTGAACAAGTTACGGCCAGTTTTTTTGTTTGTCCCCCGAAAAGTGACATAGGTACTCAAATTTGCATGGTCAGTTGGGATAATTCGCTGTAGTGAGCGGGTTCGATTCGGCCGCGCCAGGGCTTTAAAGAGTTTGTTTACAGACCCCAAGGAGAGAAAAGATGACCGTGGATATGCTCAGGCCGAAATTGACCAAGGCCGCTGAAACCGTTCTGCAGCGCCGTTATTATTTGAAAGATGAAAAGGGGCGGCCCCTGGAGAATTGGGAGACTCTCTGCCGCCGGGTGGCGGACGCCGTAGCTGACGTAGACCGCGAAAGTGAGATCTACGAGGTTCAGAGGGAGAGCTTTTTCAACATGATTTATCAGCTCGATTTCCTGCCCAACTCACCCTGTCTGATGAATGCGGGTACGGATCTGGGCCAGCTTTCCGCCTGTTTTGTGCTGCCGGTAGAAGATTCCATGGACGGCATTTTTTCCTCCATTCGTCATGGCGCCCTGGTGCACAAGACCGGCGGCGGTACCGGTTATTCCTTTTCCCGGCTGCGGCCCAAGAACTCGGCCGTGCAATCCACCCAAGGCGTGGCCTCTGGCCCCCTCAGTTTTGCCGTTGTCTTTGATGCCGCCACCGAGACCATCAAGCAGGGGGGGAAACGCCGGGGCGCCAATATGGGTGTTCTTCGAGTCAATCATCCTGATATTCTGGAGTTTATCGCGGCCAAGGAAGATCAGACCCGGTTTACCAACTTCAATTTCAGCGTGGCCATCACGGACCGGTTCATGGAGGCGGTTAAAACCGGTCAGGATTATGAATTGATTGATCCCTCGAATGGTAATGTCGTGGACACGCTCAGCGCCCGCATGGTTTTTGACAAGATTATTGACTCCGCCTGGCATAACGGCGAACCAGGGGTTCTCTTCATAGATGCCGCGAACCGGGCCAACAGTACGCCGCAGCTTGGCGAGTTTGAGGCCACCAATCCCTGCGGGGAGCAGTGGCTGCTCCCCTACGAGAGCTGCAACCTGGGCTCGATCAACCTGGGCCGCTATGTGGTCGACGGGGAGGTTGACCGGCCCCGCCTTGCCCGGACCGTGCATCTTGCCGTTCGTTTTCTTGATAATGTGATAGACTGCAATCGTTTTCCCATTCCCGAAATTGCCGAGATGACCCAGAAAACGCGTAAAGTGGGCCTCGGCATTATGGGTCTGCATGATATGCTGATCCAGCTCGAACTGCCCTACGGCAGCAGCGAGGGGAGGAAATGTGCGGCCGGGGTCATGCAGTTTATTCATGACGAGGCGGAGAAGGCGTCCATCGAGCTGGCGGAGCTGAAGGAGCCGTTTCCCGCTTATGATCCGGTCTATAATCATTATCCTCCCCGGCGTAATGCCGCGCTGACCTCCATCCAGCCCACGGGTACGGTGTCGATGATTGCCGACTGCGCCTCCGGCTGCGAGCCTTATTTCTCCATTGTCATGATGAAACACGTCATGGATGGCGACAAGCTCTTGATGGTCAATAAGCATTTTGAGGAGGTGGCCCGCCGCGAGGGATTTTATTCCGAAGAACTGCTGGAGAAGGTGGCGGCAAGCGGGACGGTCATCGGCCATGATGAAATCCCGGTAGAGTGGCAGGAAATTTTCCGTACGGCCCAGGACATTTCACCGGAAAATCACATCAGGATGCAGGGAGCCCTGCAGAGAAGCGGTGTCGACAGCTCGATCAGCAAAACCATCAACCTGCCGTCCACCGCGACCCGGGATGATGTCCGGCTGGTCTATAATCTCGGTTTTGAACTGGGCTGCAAGGGCCTGACCGTATACCGGGACGGTTCCCGTGATTCCCAGGTCCTCAATGCCGGCCGGGCGACGGATGATACCAAGACGGCCATGGTGGGCAGCCAGGGGCTTATCCGCAAGAAAAAATTGCCCGACGTGCTCAGCGCCAAGCGATACCGGCTCAAGGATGCTCACCAGAACACCATTTATCTTATTGTCTGCTTCGACGACGACGAGTGTCCCATGGAGGTCTTTGCCAAGTTTCCCTTTGACAACCGGGTCGATCTGAAGGATAAGTCCACCATGTGGACCACTACCTGCCGGCTGGTCTCCCTGGCGCTTCGTTACCAGATCCCCATGGATGAGGTCATCAAGCAGCTGGATCGCTCAAGTGGTCACATGCTTGATTTGCCCGCCCAGCTCGGCAAGTTGCTGAAGTCGTTTATGGCCGGTACCCAGCAGGGGTTTTTCTCCAGCTGTCCGGAATGTCCGGGCAAGCTTGTTTTCGAAGAGGGATGCGAAACCTGCCATGATTGCGGCTACAGTAAGTGCTCGTAATTTTTGCTGCCTTGAGGTCCTGTAATGGTTGGGCCTGTGGATTATAATGGACGGAAGAGAGAGAAAAGATGACCCGAATAGGCCGCAATGAGCCATGCCCCTGCGGCAGCGGCAGAAAATATAAAAAGTGTTGTCTGCCGCGGCACCGGGAGACCCCGGCTGCTTCTCCCATGCGGCGGCTGAAAATTTCCCTGCTCTCGGAAATCGGGAAGATCCAGGATGCGGCACGGCACCAGGTGGAAACGGTGCGGGAGCTTGGTGTCTTTATCCTCTTTGCCGACAAAGAGGGTAATGCCTGGCTCCTGGAAATCACCGAAAGTGATGCCGTCCAGCTTGCCCGCGCCGGTCAGCCGCTTGAAGTCCCGGTAAATGAAAATCCCGACACTATCGAGATCAACTGGAGTCATACCTTTGCCCTTGGCGACCGGGACCTCTTGGTGAACTCATACGCGGACGGCCGGGAAACCTGTCTTGAGCAGGCGCCTGCCCGGCGGATTAACGCCGCGATCCGACGGATTCGCGGGAAATATTCACCGGACCAGTTAAACCGGGTTCATCTCGACAGCCCGGCTGCCGCAGCCTGAGCCGTTATGATTTTTCGTTCCACCTGGGGCCGTTTTGTCCCCGTAACGCTGGTTATGGGGCTTATTTTTTTTCTGTCCAATCAAAGTGGTGCAAGTCTGCCGCTGCCGGATATTCCGAACATCGATAAGTTGGCCCACTTCCTGATCTACGCCCTCCTTGCCGCTGCCGCACTGTATGCCTTCCCCGAGCCTGTCCGGCAGCGGAGATCACACTTCGTCGGCGTGCTTGTCATCCTGTTGTGCGTCCTGTATGGCATAACGGATGAGTTTCACCAATCCTTCATCCCCGGCCGCTGTGTCAGTGGCTGGGATCTCCTGGCCGACACGGTGGGCGCAGTGGCTATGGTCCTGGGCTGGCTGTACTGGCGCAGTTCGTCATTCACGTGGAAAAAAATGCGACTGGGGTGACGGCACGTTCCTGTTGTCCGGCCTTGTTGGTTGCCCTTGCCTCGTTATGCGCAAAAAAATAATTCTCAGAGATAAACAGAACGAAGAGGAGACTCCAATATTACACTTATCTGCCTGCTGTTATTTTTTTCGCCTGCCTCGGCAGACCGCATTACCTTTCCTTACTTTATTTTGCCCGATCTCGAACAAAATCCTCGTTTCCGGACGGATACGAGCCAAAAGAGGGATAAGTCTTGTCTTGGCTCTTTAGCCGTTGTGTGTTAACTGAAAACTATGCGTGACCGAAAAGGGGATAAATTTGTATAGCCACGGCAGAAAAACGTCCTGCCGGCAATTAGGAGTATTGTGTCCCCCTGGTTACGCCCCGAATTATGTAGCCGCCATCGCCGCGAATCGAAAAGAAAGGAGGTAGGGCCGATATGAGTACAAAAAACGTCTTGTCAGAGTTGCAAATTCCCCTTGAGCGCGACCTTTTTCTGCGGACCCTCATCCGCGAGCTGGCCGGGACCCTGGAAGATGTAGTCGGCTTTGACGAGGCGGCCGGCTATATCAGCCTGGTGGGGCAGAATATCGGGGAATGGATCAATAATCTCTATATCAGGGAACTGGCGGTAGACGCCCTGTCGGCAACCCAGGTGATCAATGTGCTGCTCGACCTGAAGTCCCGCATTCAGGGTGATTTTTTTGTTATCGAACAGGATGAGAACAAAGTTGTCCTGGGCAACACCACCTGTCCGTTTACCGACAAAGTCGTAGGCCGACCTTCCATATGCATGGTGACCTCCAATGTTTTTGGCGTGATCATCGCTGAAAATCTCGGGTATGCCAAGGTTGTTTTACAGGAGACCATTGCTCAGGGACACAAGTGCTGCCGGGTGAAGGTATATCTGAAACCTTCACCGGAAGCGGACACAGATGAAGGGAGGGAGTATTTTGGTACGGCACGCGGCTCTCATTGAACATTTTCATACCTTTACCGACCCCTGCCCCGCCGCCCATATACTGGTCACCGAGGAGGGGGAGATCGTTGCGGTTAATATAGCGGCCCAAAAATTATCGGGGCTGGAGCGGGACACCTGCAACGGAAAAAAACTCTCGGATTTTGTCAGCGACCGACCTGACGATCTATTGCAATACCTGCATGTCTGCGCGCGCAACAGACGGCCGATGCCCGGCGCCATCTCCTGGCGGCAAACCGGCAATGGCCCCCATGAATATCGCTGCCAGGGCTTTGTCATCGAACCGCACTCGTCCGATTCGACGGCCCTTGTCATTATCCATTGTGAAACAAAAGATGTTGCCGGCAATAAATTCATCGCCCTCAACCGTAAGATGGAAGAACTTGAGGCCGCCTATCACAAACTTGCATCCCACGCCGAGGTCTTGAAAAGCGAGATCGCCAGGCGCATGCAGGTTGAAGAGGAACAGCGCGCCCTGGAAAAACAGATGCACCATGTGCAGAAGCTGGAAAGCCTGGGCATTATGGCCGGAGGTATTGCCCATGATTTCAACAACATGCTGATGGCTGTCCTGGGCAATGCCGACCTGGCGCTTGCCGACCTGGAGCCTTGGTCTCCGGTCAGGCCTTTTATCGAGGAAATAGAAAAAGTTTCCCGCCGCGCCGCTGATCTTTGCCGGCAAATGCTTGCATACTCGGGCCGGGGGAAATTTGTGGTCAAGACCGTCAACCTGTCCGACCTGCTCCTGGATATGGCCGGCATGCTGGAAATTTCTGTTTCAAAAAAGGCGGTGCTGAAATTCAACTGCCCGGAAAATCTGCCGCCAATTGACTCCGATCCCTCTCAACTCCGCCAGATTATCATGAACCTGGTCATTAATGCCTCTGAAGCCATTGGCAACAGGAGCGGCGTTATTACCGTCTCCACCGGCGCGGTGGAATGCGATCGGGCCTACCTGGCGGCAACGTTCCTTGATGAAAACCTGGCAGAGGGCCTTTATACTTATCTGGAAGTAGCGGACACCGGTCACGGCATGGACAGGGAAACGAAAGCCAAGCTCTTTGATCCCTTTTTTACCACCAAGTTTACCGGCCGGGGGCTGGGGATGTCCGCGGTCCTGGGGATTGTGCGGGGCCATAAAGGCGGCATCAAGGTATACAGTGAACCGGGCCGGGGGACCGCCATCAAATTATTGTTTCCGGCCGTACCGGACGCCTTGCCGGGAGACATGCATGAAGGGCCGGCAGGCGATGGCAAGTGGCAGGGCAAGGGCACCGTCTTGCTGGTGGATGACGATGAAACGGTCCGGGCCGTCGGCAGGCAGATGCTGGAAAGGCTGGGGTTTAATGTCCTCACGGCCAACGACGGCAGTCAGGGGGTGGCGGCCTACCGTGAACATACCGCTGAAATCGACCTCGTTCTCCTCGATCTCACCATGCCGCACATGGATGGCGAAGAGACCTTCAGAGAGATGCGGCGCATCTCCGCCGAGGTGCGGGTCATTCTGTCAAGCGGCTACAATGAACAGGATGTGACCCAACGTTTCGCCGGTAAAGGTCTGGCCGGTTTTATCCAGAAGCCCTACACCCTGGAGCCGTTACGGGATACAATACAAAAAGCATTTGAAAAAACGTCCCGGCCGCCAGGCTGAGTGATTACGGCCGTTGTTCGCCTGTCCCCGGACAGTTATTATTTAACGATTTAACGCTGGGTCATTATATAGTGAAGAACATTCCATTAGATGAACGAATTATCTTTGCCCTGGATTTTGCCGATCCCCGTGAAGCGGCACAATGGGTCAGGAAACTGGACAGCCAGGTTAAGTTTTTCAAGGTTGGTCTGCAGCTTTTTCTGGCCGGCGGCTGGCCGGTTGTCGACGACATCGTTGACCGCGGCAACAAGGTAATGCTGGATCTGAAGTTTTTTGATATCCCGGAAACCGTTCATCTGGCGGTTCAACAGTTGAAAGACCGGGGCGTTACCTTTATGACCATCCACGGCAATGAGCCGATTATCAGGGCGGCGGTGGCGGAGAAAAATGAGATGAAGGTGCTGGCGGTCACCGTTCTGACCAGCTTTGATGAATCGGACATGGTGGAAATGGGGTTTACCGGCTCGGTACGGGACCTGGTCCTGATCCGTTCCCGCAAGGCCTTGAAACTTGGCTGTGACGGCGTTGTTTCCTCGGCCCTGGAAGCCGGGCCGCTGCGTGATGAACTGGGGCCGAATTTCCTGATTGTGACTCCGGGTATCCGGCCGGGGCTGAATCGGGACGTTGAAAAGGATGATCAGAAGCGGGTCGCCACGGCGCGTGATGCCATAATCAGCGGCGCCGATCATGTTGTGATCGGCCGTCCTATCAGCACGTCCGCCGATCCGCTCTATACGGTCAGGACTATCCAGGAGGAGATTGCGATGGGGCTGGACGCGTTGTGATCAGATAGCGTGACCGCCCCTAAACATGCAGGATGGAGGTGAATCTGATGGACGATTGGCTCGAAGTGCCTGAGGCCGGCAATCTTGCCAGAGGATCTATGAAGGAAGTCTCGGTCGGCGGGCGGGAAATTCTCCTGGTAAGGTCCGGTGAAACCTACTATGCCGCAGACAACCGCTGCTCCCACCTGGGCGGGAAGCTCTCCGAGGGTGACCTTGACGGTACGGTGGTCACCTGTCCCCTGCACGGCTCCCGGTTTGATGTTGCCGACGGCACCGTAGTCCGCTGGTTAAAGGGAACAGGGCTGCTGGCAACCATCGGCAGAATGATCAAGTCGCCGCAATCGATTCGTACCTACCCGCTTAAAATGGAAGATGACCGGCTCTTGATCCGGGTCATGAATGGCATGTAGTGCCCTTGGCCAACCAAGGGGGTGATTCTGTCGGGCCGGCCGCTTACGGCGGCATAGCTGTTGGCCGGCCGCCTTGGCTGGCGACTGCTTGCCAGGCAAATTCTCATCACCTCTATCCCGCACCTGTTAAGTATCCGTCTCTTCCCTTGCATTTTCCCCCTTGGCTTGGCCGCCTGACCGGCGGCCTTTATCTCTATAACCTGGATCTGAGAGCGTTCGAGAATGGTGCAGCTGCAGATAGCGAGCCTGCGAGACCTTCGAGGCGGCAACGATGTTGATTATCCTGATGTGATATCAACTTTGTTGTCAACGCAGCAGCTGTGCCGTTATCGGGCGGACCGCAGGGCGGCGCGGTGAAGAGTATAAAATGCATTTATTTGTAAATAATGCAATAAATTCCACGTATTGCCTGGAATGTTAAGCCGTCACGGATTCAAGGTATAAGGAAGGACTTCTTTATGGTCTGGCCCAGGGTGTCATGTATGTTTGCGGTTGCTTTCCTGGGGATGCTTGTCTCCGCCGCTTCGGTCGGGGCCGCGGGGGGGACCGGGGCCGTCGTGATTACCGGGGATGAGATCAAAGAGATGAACGTGCACAAGATTGCCGATGTGCTCAACCAGGTGCCGGGGATCAAGGCCGGCGAGTCATCCGTCTCGATTCGGGGTTCCTATAAAGTGAAGGTCCTGCTGGACGGCCGGCCCATCAATGACCCCTCGTCCAGCCACGGCTCGGTAAAATTCGACCTGGTGGACGTGGAAAACGTGGCGGAAATCCAAATCTACAAGGGCAAAGGCGCTTTACAATACGGCGATGATGCCGGCGGCGGCGTCATTCTGATCACCACCAGGAAAATCAAGGCCCTGAGTGGCAATGTCAAGGCGTATTGGGGTAATTATGACACCTCTCATTACAATGCCAACTGCAGCGTCAGGAAGGGGGCCTTCGGGCTTGGCGCCACCGCCGGATATGATTATACCGGCGGATACCAGGTCAACGGCGACCGGCAAAAGCGGCAGATCGGCGGCCGGTTTGAATATGTCCCCGGTAACGGGCGGCGCCTGGCCTTTTCGGCCGATTACCTCAAAGATAAACGGGGCCTGAGCGGCCGGCCGGAGTTCCCCACCCCCCGTTCCCGGAAAGAAAGTGAAATGTTTTCCTGCGCCTTGACCGCCAGGGCAGGAGAGGTGGCCAGCGAGACCTTTTTCAATGATGCGAAAACCAGGAACCGGGACCCGGACAGGAACATTGATAATTTTATCACCGTCAGGAAATTCGGTGAGGATCTCTCCGCCTCTCTTGCCCCGGCCAGGTACGGCACCGTACACTATGGTACCGCCTTACGCTGGAGCGGCGCAAAAAGCAGCCGGTTCGCCGCCAGAAACGAGTCTTCGCTCTCCCTGTTTGCCACCGATGCTGTTTCGATCAGGATGCTGGCGACGCTGCCGGTGACCCTTTCTTTCGGCCTGCGGGCGACCCTGTATTCGGAATTTGCTCATACCGTCAATCCGGAGGCGAAAATCTCGTACAAAAAAGATCGCTGGTCACTTTCGGTGAGCGGCAGCCGGACCAATAACATCCCCTCTTTTTACCAGCGCTACGATGAAACCGGCACCAAGGAGCCGAACCCCGGCCTGGGCATGGAGAGGGCGGATAACTTCAGCATTTCTTTTTTTACCGAAATCTCCCCGCGTCTCTCCGGCGGCGTTTCTCTGTTTTACAACCGGATTGCCGACCGGATCACTTATGTCCTGGGAGACAACGGCATCGGCAGGTATGAAAACTTCGGCGAGGTGACCAACCGGGGAGGGGATCTCCTGCTCAACTGGAAGCTGCGGGACAACCTGTCCCTGAAAGCGACCTATATGTACATTAAGTCCATAGACGAGGATACCGGGCTCTGGATGGTGGCCAAGCCCCGGCACCGGGTATATGCTGATCTTGCCTACAAACCGGTGGAAAACCTTTCCTTCATCTTTAACCTGAAGTATGAATCCGGGCAATATACCCGCTCCGACAACACGGCATCGATACCGGGGCGAATCATCGGTAATCTCCGGGTTGAGTATAATCCGGTCTGGCCGGCCGGCAGGTTCGGCCGCCCGGAGTTCTTTGGAGAAATAAAAAATATCGGCGACCGGACATATCGTTACGGCGACGGCTGGCTGGCGCCGCCGCGGACCTGGATATTTGGTCTAAACCTGAATCTGTGAGCGTTCGAGAACGGCGCAGATGCAAGGCGGCAACTAAGTTGATTATCCTAGTGTGATATCAACTTTGTTGCCAACCCCCGCCGAGCCGCCCCGCAAAGGCGGGTGCGGTTCAATAAAGGAACCCGTCAGTAACAGCAGGGCCGTCCTTGTTTCCGTCAAGGGACAGGATTTTGGTATCCCCGGCATAGGGGCGCAATTCAACTCGCTCCAGGTTGGACATCTTCCTGACCAGCCGGGCCAGCCGATGAATATCGCTTATTATTTCCTCAAGCTTCCCATACGCCGTGCTGCCGGGCTCAAAATCATCTTGAAGCAGCTGGGCGTTGCCAAGTACTATCTGTAAAGGCGTGTTCAGTTCATGGGCCACCGTCCCCGCCATGGCGGCCACGGCCTCCAGTTTCTCCTGGTGGCGCCGCAGTTCCCGGTCCCGCAGACCACCGATCAAGGCCGCGGTTGCGTTGAACAGAATTATTTCGAGAGCGGCATTGAGATCCGCTGTGGCAAAATCGTTCCACCGCCACAGGACAAAGGGCAGATAGCAGGCCGTAACACCGAGCGAGGTGAACAGACCTCCCCGCAACCCATACCAGAGACCGCCTAGAATCAGCGGCAGAAAATACAGTTCCCGATACAGGATATGCAGATGGGGCAGATTTTCGCCGGTGGAGTAATGCAGCAAACTGATGCAGACGACCAGCAAACTGATCAAGAAAATTCGCATACGGTTTGTCTTCATCCGGCGGCTCCCAATTTTTTTGATTTTCCTGTTTTTTGAAACTGTCGTCAGATGCCGGCAACCTTTTTTTGCTCAAACGAGAAGCTCCTTTCTTCTCAGTTACCCTCACGTGCAGGTTAAACTATCATTGGATTTCCTTGCGCATCTGTTTATATTCTTCCTCGTTTATCTCGCCCCTGGCATACCTGCTTTTGAGAATATTCAGAGCAGGGGAATCACTGCCGCCGGACCGGGTCTGGAAAACCGCCTGAAATAACTTCACGGCCAGAAAAAGAACCAGGCCCCAGAAAATAAAGGTGACTATCCACCCGAAAGGCCCGGGGAAAAACATACCTGGCCCACACCACCAATGATTATATGGAAAACTAAAGGACATCATATTTGCTGTTCCTTGACCTCCACCGTCCGGATTCGGATGCAGGGGAGTTGAAAAAAATTAGCGGGCGGTCGACGCCGCCCGTTGTCGCCGATTAACTGTGCTGTATTGAGCCGTTCCTTTGTTCTCTCGAATTGCACAGGCCGTGCCACTCCGGAAGCTCCGAACCGCGAAAGCAATATCTAGCTGGGATTATTTGGAATATTTTTTTCCCGACAGGGTAATGTTTCAAGCGGTCGCTATAGGAGGTGTCCAGAAGTCAGGCAGGAGAGCGACGGAAAATTACTGGAATGTGCCTCATTTTGAGGCAGTAATTGAGATGGAAATAATTTGGCCGAGCTTGCGCTTAGATTTGGGCCAGGCTTAGCTGTGGCAGTTGATGGTCGGCCCAGGATCGCCTGAAGATGAGATGCAAGACAGCCGATTTATTTTTGATGGACTAGTAAAAATTACATTCTCCTGAATTCGTGACGGCTTGAGATGACACTTCATGCAATATATGGAATTTATTGCAGTATATGACGAATAAATGCATTTTATACTCTTCACCGCGCCGCCCTGCGGGGCGCCCGATAACGGCACATCTGCTGCGTTGACAACTCGTTGATATCACACCAGGATAATCAACATCGTTGCCGCCTTGCATCTGTACCGTTCTCGAACGCTCACGGATTCAGGATTCTGCTAATTCTTCGTCATTCCCGCGAAGGAAGAAATTTAATGATTTCGATATGTTTATGGCCGCCACTTTCGCGGGAATGATGGAGCTGAGGACTTTTTACGAGTCATTTTTACACACCGACTTAGTACTGATTCGCAAAAAGTTGGATTAAGAGCGAAGAGTCGCCTTCAGCCGTCCGGGGTTTGTAAAGAGGTCGAGGGCGTCGTAAATATCCCGGCAGATGACATCCGCATTCATGATGGTTTGCGCCGAGGCCCCTTCCCGCTGGACAACGGCAATCCCGAGGGCGGAGTGTTTCAGCATCAGGCTGTCGTTTCTGCCGTTGCCGATACTGGCAACCCGCGAACTGCCGAGTTCTTCTATGTATTTCTTTTTCCCTGATATCTGGTCTGCCTGTTGCATAATTTCAAGTTTACAGGGGACACCTTTTAACTGGGAAGCCGCCAGGCCGAAAGTGTCTGCGGTGATAATATGCATGGCCACCTGTTTTGACAGTTCGGTTAATATCTCAGCCACTCCTTTAAACAAAATGCCATCCTCGGCGAGGGTCCCGTTGTAATCCATTACAAGATAGTCGATGTTAAGAGTACTGAATCCCGGTATATCCAGTGTATACATCTGCATCCTCCCTGGTAATTATTCTTATCGTTATAGCGGCTTTTTTAAATAAATCTACTGCATATTTCAT
>BDTX01000014.1 GCA_002897615.1 bacterium BMS3Bbin14 | reverse complement strand
CACTGTCAACCGAAATCTCGCCCTCGATTCACTTTTCCGGATGCCCGGCGTAAATGGTTCTGCCGCAACGGTAAACGACAGCGCGGAAAATTATCTGAAAATCATGAAGTCATAGGGAGTTCGCAGGAATGTTCTACAGCAGGCCAAGGTAACGGGCGACCGTAAAGAGAATGGCAAAGGCAAGTATGGCCTTGATGAGTCTGGCCGGGACGAACCGTTGCAGCCTTGCTCCGCAGTACATGCCGGCAAAGCCGCCGAACCCGAAAAGTATCCCGAGGCGCCAGTCCGGGGCAATGGCCATGGAGGGATAGAGAGGGGCCAGGGCCTGAAAAAAAGCGACGCCGGCCAGCGAAGTGATCATGGTACCCATCAGGGTGGCCCCGGCAATAGTGTAGACCGGCAGACCGAAATAAGAGACAAAGAGCGGCGCGATGATGGCTCCGCCGCCAATGCCGTAAACTCCGCCGATAATGCCGACTACCAGGCTGATGGCCACGATACCGGCAGTGCATACCTGGTAGTTTGTTTCATGATAGCTGTAGCTTATTGTCTTCAGGGTGAATCGCTGTTCTGTTACCCGGTCGCTTCGCATGGCCGACCCGGCGCCCGGTTTCCCCCCGGATGATGATTTTTGCCGGTAGATATCCGTAACCAGGCGGATCCCGATATAGAGAAGGACCAAGGCGGCGAACCGCTTAAATGTAGTGGGGTCAGGCAGGTATTTTATCCGGATAACCGCGCCGGCCAGGACGCCGGGTACGGTACCGATAATGACGGCCCAGGTTAAAGGCCATACCATTCGTCCTTCCCGGATGTAACGATACACACCGCTGGGAATGGCAACAATGTTGAAGATGTGGTTGGTCGCGCTGACCGATGGTGAATCAAAGCCGAGACAGCTGACCTGGAAGGGCAGGAGCAGAAAGCCTCCGGAGATGCCGCCCATGGAGGTGAACAGGGAAATGCCAAAGGCGACAAGCGGCGGCAGCCAGGGGGAGACTTCTATGCCGGCGACGGGGAAATACATCCGATCATTTCATCCTGAATCCGTGACGGCTTGAGATTATACTTCATGCAATATCTGGAATTTATTGTATTTATGTCAAATAAATGCATTTCCTGGTTTTTACCGCGCCGCCCTCCGGTCCGCCCGATAACGGCGCAGCTGCTGCGTTGGCAACAAAGTTGATATCACACCAGGATAATCAACATCGTTGCCGTCTTGCATCTGCACCGTTCTCGAACGCTCACGGATCCAGGTTCATTCTTCGGTCATCCAGCTGCTCAGGGTGTCGATGATCTTCCGGGCCTGGGCCGCGCTGGAGATATTGAATTTTGACTTGGGGATATATTGGCCGTTCCGTTTCTGATAGCGGCGGATGGTGTATTTGTCCGCACTGTATTCGCCCTTTGACCGGTCGAAGTCCTGGTATCGATAGAGAATGGTCGTCCATGCCCCCTTGGACAGGATTTCCTTGTCCAGTTCTTTGACAATCGGGGTGCCGTCTTCTTCATAGTTAATGGTCAGGTCGTTCGGTACGGTGGCGCTGGTGGTCATGCTTATCTCCGTCGGAATACTGAAAAAATAAGGCCAAGTTTCTTGCTTATATCACAGATCATAAAAAAGACAACCTGCAACGGGGAATCATTTGGCAAGGTTGACTTCGGGGACGGCCGGCGACGAGGACTTGTTTGTTTGAGACCGGGTAAGCGATGACGCTCACGGATCCAAGGAAGAAAACTTCCTCCCGCCTGAGGGAGGCCGGGAGGAAGTTGTTCGGGATGCGGAGTTATTTCCTGGTAAAGGTTAACCTGCGGTCGTCATTCTTCCTGTCGATCAGGATATGATCGCCCTCCTCGAAGTTGCCTTCCAGGATTTCCATGGCCAGCGGATCTTCGATATAGTGCTGTATGGCCCGCTTGAGCGGTCGGGCGCCAAAGGACGGGTCGTAGCCGGTGGTGACCAGGAACTGCTTGGCACTGTCGGTGAGTTCGACCGTATATTTTCGTTCTTCGAGCCGTTTGGCCATGCGCTTGATCTGGATATCCACGATTTGCAGCAGGTCTTCCCGGGACAGGCTATGGAAGGTAATGATTTCGTCCACCCGGTTGAGGAACTCCGGTTTGAATTGCCGGTAGAGCAGCTCGTCGATGCGCCGCTGCAGTTCTTCGGGATTGGTCTGGCCCATTTCCATGATGAGCTGGCTGCCGAGATTGGAGGTCATGATCAGGATCGTGTTTTTGAAATCCACGGTCCGGCCCTTGCCATCCGTCATCCGGCCATCGTCAAGGACCTGCAAGAGGACGTTAAAAACATCAGGATGCGCCTTTTCGATCTCGTCAAGGAGGATGACGGAGTAGGGCCGCCGGCGCACGGCCTCGGTCAGCATGCCGCCCTCCTCGTAGCCCACGTAGCCGGGAGGCGCGCCGATCAGCCGGGCCACCGAATGTTTTTCCATGTACTCGGACATGTCAATACGGATCATGGCATGCTCGGAGTCAAAGAGGAAAACGGCCAGGCTGCGGGCCAGTTCGGTCTTGCCCACACCGGTTGGTCCCAGGAAGATAAAGGAGCCGAGGGGCCGGTCGGGGTCCTGTAACCCTGCCCGAGCCCGACGTACGGCATTGGCCACCGCCAGGATGGCCTCCTTCTGGCCGATGACCCGTTTCGAGAGCTGCTCTTCGGCGTGGATCAGTTTGTCCTTTTCCCCCTCAAGCAGCCTGTCCACCGGGATACCTGTCCACTTGGCCACCACGGCGGCAATATCTTCCGCCGCGACCTCTTCTTTGAGCATCTTGTGTTTTTCCTGGATTTTTTCCAGTTGCCGGTTCTGTTCCGCCAGTTCTTTTTCCAGGTTGATGATCTTGGAGTAGCGGATTTCCGCCACCCGGCTCAGGTCTCCGGCCCGCTCGGCGCGTTGTTCTTCCATGTGCGCCTCGTCAATATCGCTTTTGATCTTGCGGATACGCTGGATGACATCACGTTCGAGCTGCCACTGGCCTTTCATGGCGTTGAGTTCGTCGTTTAGGTCGGCCAGCTCTTTTTTCAGCTTGTCAAGCCGCTCCTTCGACACCTTGTCCTTTTCTTTTTTCAGGGCTTCCTGCTCGATCTCCATTTTGATCTTCTTTCGTTCAAGCGTATCAATCTCGGTCGGCATGGAGTCGATTTCAATCCGCAGTTTTGACGCGGCTTCGTCGATCAGGTCGATGGCCTTGTCCGGCAGGAAACGGTCGGTGATATAGCGGCTGGAGAGCACAACCGCAGCCACGGTGGCCGAGTCCTGGATGCGCACGCCATGATGGACCTCATATTTTTCCTTGATACCGCGAAGGATGGCGATGGTGTCCTCTTCGCTGGGTTCCTGGACCAGGACCGGTTGAAATCGCCGTTCAAGGGCCGCATCTTTTTCAATATACTTGCGGTATTCGTCAAGGGTCGTGGCGCCGACGCAGTGCAGTTCGCCCCTGGCCAGGGCGGGCTTGAGCATGTTGGAGGCATCCATGGAACCCTCGGCGGCTCCGGCCCCCACCAGGGTATGGATTTCGTCGATGAACAGGATAATTTCGCCGGCCTTTTTTTCCACTTCCTTGAGTACGGCCTTGAGCCGGTCTTCAAACTCGCCGCGGTATTTGGCCCCGGCAATGAGCGAGCCCAGGTCGAGGGCGATAACCTGCTTGTTTTCCAGGGTGGCCGGGATATCGCCATTGACAATGCGCTGGGCCAGGCCTTCGACAATGGCTGTTTTGCCGACCCCGGGTTCGCCGATCAGAACGGGGTTGTTCTTGGTCCGCCGGGAGAGCACCTGGATGATCCGGCGAATCTCTTCGTCCCGGCCGATAACCGGGTCAAGTTTGCCGTTCCTTGCTGCATCGGTCAGGTTGAGGGCATACTTTTCCAGGGCCTGGTATTTGTCTTCCGGGTAGGGGTCCGTGACCCGCTGGTTACCGCGTACCGTGGCCAGGGCCTGGAGGAAGCCGTCACTGCTCACGCCAAGCTGTTTGAGCATCGCGCTGACGGCCAGGCTCGAGTCGGCAAGCATGGCCATAAACAGATGTTCCTGGCTCACATATTCGTCCTGCATTGACGATGCCGTTTTAAACGACCGGTCCAGCAGCTTGTTAAACTGTTGCGAAGAGTATATCTGTCCCGCTCCCCCCCCGGACACCTTGGGCAGTTTGTCGACGAGCTGGTTGGTGGCGCTGAGGACCACACTCGGCTCAATGCCCATTTTTTGCAGAACCGGGACGACAACGCCTTCCGGTTGTTCAAGGATGGCCTTGAGCAGGTGCTCGGGCTGCAATTCCTGGTTGCCTTTTTCCTGGGCAAGGGTATGGGCCGCCTGGATTGCCTCCTGGGATTTCAAGGTGAATTTATCAAGTTGCATGTTTTATTTCCTCCCTTCCTGTTTAAAAGGTTTGGCTGGAACCGAATCTATAGTGTTAAGTGCGTTTGTTCACGAGAGAAAGTAAGGATGTTTCGGAGAGGTGTCAAGATAACGATTTGGAAATTGTCGCGCCCGCCATGGGGGGCTGACGGCAACAAAAAAGCCCCTGTCGTGAGACAGGGGCTTTTAACGTTATTCATGGATTTTTGAGAAATACTCAGCCGCCGCAGGAACCTGTGCTGCAGGACCCTGAACTGCACCCGCCGCCGCTGCTGCTGACCGGATTGGCGGCGGTGATTGAGAAACCGGAACGATATCCGGATTCGATAAAGTCGAGCTTGATGCTGCCGCAGGTAGAAAGCAGTCCTTGCTCGATCAGAAAGGTCAAGTCGTTTTCTTCAAATACCTTGTCGTTTTCCTTTGACTCATCCAGAGCCAGACCCAGAGAGGGGCCTGATCATCCGCCCTGCATCAGGGCAATACGCACCGCAGAATTAATATTATTCTGCGACAGGTATGTCTTCAGATTAGTTATTGCCGAATCAGTTACTTCAAACATGGAACCTCCTCCGAAAAAAAATAAAAAAAAGTGAATGTGTTAAATTCATAAGTTCAATGGAATGATATTCAATCCTAATAGCGTAAAATTAAGGTAGTTTGGCCAAGAAGTCAATGCCGGAAATGAAATTCTGTCGTTCCTGGGTATCCGTAAAGGGTTTTTTTACCGTGGTAACGGTGTTTCACCGGCATTGTTATGGAAAAATTAGCCGATTTTATTTAAACCTGAATCTGTGAGCGTTCGAGAACGGTGCAGATGCAAAGCGGCAACGATGTTGATTATCCTGGTGTGATATCAACTGGTTGTCAACGCAGCAGAGGCGCTGTTCTCGGGCGGACCGGAGGGCGGCGCAGTGCAGAGTATAAAATACATTTATTTGTTAAATAATGCAACAAATTCCATAGTTTGTCTGAAATGTTACCTCAAGCCGTCACGGTTTCAGGTTAAAAAAATGTTGCTCAGGACCAGTAAGCTCTCTATCTTATGTTCGTCTGAACCTGAATCCGTGAACGTTCGAGAACGGTGCAGATGCAAGGCGGCAACGATGTTGATTATCCTGGTGTGATATCAACGAGTTGCCAACACAGCAGCTGCGCCGTTATCGGGCGTCCCGGAGGGCGGCGCGGTGAAAAGTATAAAATGCATTTATTCGTAGATAATGCAATAAATTCCACATGTTGCCTGGAATGTTACCTCGAGCCGTCACGGATTCAGGCTGAAAACAAGAGGAACCTCTATCCCGCCACGGGCCGGGATAGCCATGCCATGACCGGCGAAACGATACAGACAGGTGTTATGTGATTACCGAACAGTTACTTGAAGTTTATCAGCGTCTCCATGACCATTTCGGGCCGCAGCACTGGTGGCCCGGGGACACGCCTTTCGAGGTGATGGTCGGGGCGGTGCTGACCCAGAATACCAGCTGGCAGAATGTCGAAAAGGCCATCGATAACCTTAAAGGCGCCGGGGTGTTGTCCCTGGAGGCAATGTCCGCTCTGCCTGCCGATTTATTGGCCGAATACATCCGGCCGGCCGGTTATTATAATATCAAGGCCGGCCGCTTGCGCAACCTGTTACAGTTTATCAATCATAACTATGACGGCGACCTGGATTATTTTTTTGCTCAATCCCCGCCGACCCTGCGGCAAGAGCTGCTGTCGGTGAAAGGCATCGGTCCGGAAACGGCCGACTCCATCGTTCTTTATGCCGCCGGTCAGCCGGTGTTTGTGGTAGACGCCTACACTCACCGCATCCTCGGCCGGCATAATATCATTGATGAAGAGTACGGCTATTATGAGATCCAGGAACTCTTCATTGACAATCTCGCGGAAGACGCAGCCCTGTTTAACGAATATCACGCCCTGCTGGTGCGGGCCGGCAAGGAATACTGTAAAAAATCAAAACCCCGCTGCGGGCAGTGTCCGCTCGAAGGGCTTTGATCTGATCGTTGTCCGTTACCTGGATCCGTGAGCGTTCTTCAGCCCTCCGGTCCCGCCCCCCGTTTTTCAGACTCCTGGCCATGCCAGAGTAGTTTCCGGCAGATGCCGCGGATCATGCAGGCCTCTTTTTTCTTGATTCTCACCCGGCTTAGAAACTGCCGGATATTACGCATCCAGAGTGTCCGATTATAATCGCCGAGATAAGTAGTCGTAGTCAGAATTTGCTCGATATGGGCGTACATGCCTTCGAGTTCATAGGAGTTGGCATAGTCGGACTGCGGCAGGGGGGCGGTCGGGGTGGAGTTGACCGCCATGGCCAGCTCGTAACAGTGGATGGCCACGGCCTGGGCCAGGTTGAGTGATGAGAAGTCAGCGGTTGGAATGGTGGATGAGAGCTGGCAATAATCCAGATCCTGGTTGGTCAGTCCGGTGTTCTCCGGGCCGAACATGAGGGCGATGCGCTGGCCGGCGGGCAGGGCGGCCACTTTGCCCATGACCTCCCTGGGGGTCTGTTCGAGAGTACGGCGCCGCCCCCGGCGGGCGGTCGTGCCCACCACGAAATGAAAGGGCGCGACGGCGTCACCCGTGTGCCGGTGCAGTTCCATTTCGTGAATGAGACGGGCCGCCTGGTGGGTCGCCATCTTCAGCATCCGTTCCTGGTCCGGCTTTTGTTCCGCAACAACGATGAGCCTGGCGATCCCGAAGTTGAGGGCGATCCGGGCCGCGGCGCCGATATTCTCCGGGTAGCGGGGGCCGACCAGGATGATTGCCGAGAGGTCCAGCAGCCCGGGTCGCCCGCTTTCAGCAACCATGATTTTAATCTATGAAAGGATAAAAGGATCGGTCAGTTGGCGGCCGATTCCTGCATTTCAAGCGCTTTTTGCCGGCCCTTTTCGAATTCTCCGCTGCTCGTGCCAGGGGAGGTCTTCAGGCGTTTGAAAAACGGGATAATTCCCCGCTCGGCGTTTTTCATCTCTTCTTCCGCTTCCTTTAACGTTATCTGCCAGGCCGGGGCGAAACCGGGCACTTTTTCAAACATAATGTCGAGGGCGGCCTGGTAAACATTCGACTGCCGGATTTCCTGCCGTCCCGGTTTCTGGTTGAGGACCTGCACCATGTTGCGCAGGTTGTCACGCTCCTGTTTGATTTTTTCCAGTTCCTGCTTGCGCCGCTCGTTTTCCGCCGAGTCGATTTCAAGCTTGGTGTGCAGATGTTCACGCAGCTTTTTGACATTGTTCGACAGCTCCCGGATTCTGAACAGCGAACGAATCCAGAAAAAGAGACAGATCGCCAATCCGACCACCAGCCCCCGGATAAAGGGGCTTGACAGAATATTCATGTACCAGCTTGTGTTTTCCATAATATACCTCTCTCAACAAAGAATCCGGATAGGGCTGAAAAAAGTGAGATCGTTTTCTCGCAGTGAGCCGTTTTGGCCACCGCGCTCTCGGCGCAGGCGGAGCCCCGGTATTTTTTTTGCGCAGACCCTAAGGCACATTATTTAAAATAGCCTGGTTCGTCAAGGGAAAGAACCTGAATCCGTGAGCGTTCGAGAACGGCGCGGTAGAGAGCGGGAAATGCGTTTATTTGAAAATAACTCAATAAATTCTCAGTATTGCATGGAATGTCATCTCAAGTCATCACGGATTCAGGAAGATGGTGCCGCCGGATACTACGAAGTCGATAGTTTATGAATAACTTTTGCGAATAAACCGCTGGCGAGATAGATGGCGCCGGCAACGAGAATGATCGTGGCGCCGGTCGGCAGATCAGGCTTGTAGCTGAGGGCCAGGCCGCCGGCGGTACTGGCCATGCAGAGCAGGGTGGCCACCAGCATCATGGCCGGCAGCCGGGTGGTCAGCCGTCCGGCGGCGGCAGCGGGCAGGGCCAGCAGGGCGACAACCAGGATAATACCGACAACCTGGACCAGCAAAACGACGGTCAGGGCGACCAGACACAGAAACAGGGTGTTGAAAAGTCCGACATGAATGCCTGAAATCCGGGCGAATTCTTCGTCGAAACTGATGGCGACCAGTCGATGATAAAAGAGAAATAATGACACGAGCAGTACCAGGTCAAGCAGGCCCATCAGCAGGATGTCCACCGGTGAAACCATCAGAATGTCGCCAAAGAGATAACTCATCAGGTCTTCGCTGTAACCGGGCGTTTTACTGATGAAGATGATGCCGATCGCCATGCCGGTCGCCCAGACCGCGCTTAAGACGGTATCCTGGCGCATGGTGGAGCGGTGCTGCATATAGGCGATGAAAAGGGCGGCCAGGAGGGCGGCGACGACCGCCCCCATGAGCGGCGTCAGGAAGGTCAGCCCCTGTTCCTTGTTCAGGTAATCGGCCAGGCCCATGCCGCCCAGGGTGCAATGGGCGATGGCCCCGGCAATATAGGTGGTCCTCCGGACCGTGACATAGCTGCCGATGATACCGCAGGCAATGGAGGCCATGATGCCGGCCAGCAAGGCATATTGCAGAAAACTGAACTGCTGGAGATCGGTCAGGAATTCGAACACGAATGACCCTCCGAATGACCCTCTTGGGAGCAGCGGTGATCGTGACGGATGAGCGCCATGTCGTTGCCGTATAAGTCTGTAATATTCCGTCCGTCAAGGGCGCTTGTCGGGTGAACGTTGACCTGGTGGTTGACGCAGACCACGCTGGTGATGTGGCGATTGACAAAGCCGATATCGTGGGAGGCAACGAGAATGGTCATTTTTTTGTTGAGCTGGTCGAGGATTTTGTAAAGCTTTTCACCGGCCGAGCTGTCGACATTGGCAGTCGGTTCATCAAAGAGAAGCATGTCCGGAGAGGTGGCCAGGGCGCGGGCGATGAGCACCCTCTGGCGTTGGCCCCCGGATAATTCCGCAAAACTCTTGTTTCTGAAGTCAGCCAGGTCAACCCCGGCCAGGGCGTTTTCCGCCGCCCGAAGCAGTTTCCTGGGAAAGGGTCCGAAGCCCGCCCGTCCTGCCAGCCCCATGAGCACGACATCAAGGACCGAGATGGGAAACTGGGGATCAAACTGCATGTGCTGGGGGACATAGCCGAGCCGGTTCGATACCTGGCGGGGCGGTTTGCCGAAAACGCGGACCCGGCCCCGGTCAGGTTCCAGAAGCCCGAGGATGAGACGTAACAGGGTGGTTTTGCCGCCGCCGTTGGGGCCGATAATGCCAATCATCTCCCGGTTGTGAATGGTCAGGTTCACGTCTTCCAGGACCGGCTCGGAATTGTAAGAAAAATCCACATGTTCCAGGCTGATGACGGGGGACTCGGTTGCAGCAAGAGTCATGAGGCGTTGTTCATGGTTAAATTATATTTGTTCGGAAACGAGGATTTCGTTCGGAATCAAGCAGTTATTGCGTGTGCGGCCGGAATTGGCTGCCGAGCCGGCTCGTCAAGCTGAGTTTGGTATACACTTAATGATTTTGATTCTCAACCAGGGAGAAAGTAAGCCGCTTGGCAAGCATGTCAACCCGATCCAGCCGGACCTGCACCAGGTCGCCCATCCGGTGGGTTTTGCCGGTGTGCTCGCCGACGAGCCCATGGCCCCGGGCGTCGTGGACATAGTAGTCATCGCGCATCTCCTGGACCGGCACGGCACCGCTGATAAAGGTCTCAAGGAGTTCGACAAACAGCCCGAAAGAGGTGACTCCGGAAATAATGGCCTCGAATTCTTCGCCGATCCGGTCCTTGAGGAAGAGAGCGCCGAGCCGGGCTCGGGCGTTTCTTTCAACGCCGATCGCCAGCCGTTCGCGCGTTGACAGATGCAGGGCCGCATCCGGCAGGACGGTCTTGCCGGGCAGAACCGGCGTCTTTTTGGTATTTTTGTCGGCCTTGGCCAGGAAATTCAGCAAGACCCGGTGTGCCACCAGGTCAGGATAACGGCGGATCGGCGAGGTGAAGTGGAGGTAGTATTCCGCGGCCAGACCGAAATGCCCCAGGTTTTCCGGTGAGTAGCGGGCCTGTTGCATGGTGCGCAGCATGAGGTTGTTGACCACGTATTGGACCGGTGATCCGTCGGCCTCTTCAATCACCCGGGCAAACCAGGCCGGGGAGATTTCAGTCTTCGGCAGTTGCAGGCCCATGACGGCTGCCGCCTCGGTAAAGAGGTCGACCTTGGCCGGGTCGGGCCGTTCATGGATGCGATAGAGTACGTCTTGATTCGCGTTGGCCAGCGTCTCCGCCACGGCCTCATTGGCAGCGAGCATGCACTCCTCAATGAGTTGATGGGCCTGGTTTCGTTCCGCCCGGGCAATGGTATCGATTTTGTCGCCTTGCAGTCGTATTTCCGCTTCCGGAATGTTGAAACCGATGGAACCGCGTTGCCGGCGGCGCTGCTGCAACTGCTGCGCCAGTTTTCCCGCGGCCTCCAGCATGGGCAGCAGGTCACGGTGGCTCTCCTGCATGTCCGGATCACGGTCATAGAGGATTTGCCGCACGGCGGTATAGGTAAAGCGCCGGTGGCTCCTGATCATGCTTTTGCAGTACCGCTGGCCGGTGCGGTGTCCCTTCTTGTCGAATTCCAGGATCGCGGTAAAGGCGGGCCGATCCTGGTCCGGCACCAGGCTGCAGAGATCATTTGATAGACGCTCCGGCAGCATGGGGATGACCAGGTCGGGCAGATAGGTGCTGGTGCCGCGCCGGTAGGCCTCGATATCGATGGCTGAGCCTGTCCTGACATAGTGGCTGACATCGGCGATGGAGACATGGAGACGGAATCCCGTTTTGGTCTGCTCGACGGCAATGGCATCGTCAAAATCCTTGGCCGTTTCTCCGTCAATGGTGACATGCGGGATGTGGCGCAGGTCGGTCCGCTCCGGATCGCACTTAACCAGGGGACGAAGTCGGCGGACTTCCTGCTCGACATCCTCCGGAAAGCTCCGGGGCAGCTCAAACTGTTCGAGGGTCATCCGGAGCTGGACCGCCACGGAGAACGGGTCGCCCAGGATCTCGATGATTTTGCCTTCCGGGGGCCGGTTGGCGCTGCCATAATCAATGATCTCCAGCAGGACCGCCGTGTTGTCGCGGGCACCCAGGCTGTTGTCCCTGCGAACGTGGACGGTATACGGCAGCCGCTCATTGTCCGGCGTTACGTAGCCGGTTTTGCCGCCGGCCGTGTAGATGCCGCACAACCTGGAGATGCCCCGTTTGATGATCTTGACGACCCGGGCTTCGGGCCGCCCTCTGCCGGTGCCGATCAGGCGGATCAGTATCCGGTCGCCGTGGCTGGCCCCGTTTAAATGAGACGGGGCGATAAAGGGGTCCTTGTCCTTTTTGTCCGCCCCTTCAACAAGGGCGAAACCGAACCCCTTGCCGGTCAGGTCAAGGGTGGCCTGAATCAGCCCCCCGCCGTCGGCAAGCAGGTATTTTTTATGCTGCCTGGTTACCTTGCCGGTCCTTTCCAGGTCTGCCAGGATTTCCGTGACCCTTTTTTTATCCTGGTCGGACAGATCAAGCCCGGCCAGGATCATGGCCGGGGACGCCGGTTCCGGCCTGCCGGCCAGGAATCCGAGAATCCTGTCAACGAGGAGGTTTTGCGTTTGGCCATATTCCGACGTTGATTTTCGGTGCCGTCTAGTCCGGGACTGTCCGGAATGACGGCGGGGAGTGCGTTTTTTTGTCATGAAAAGCTCGTAATGATTGTCTTGGGCGATAGAATTTATTTCACCGGCGCCTGCCACCGGAAGGACGTTTTGTCCGGAACGGATTTTGCTTTGTTCGCCGGATTACATCTGCTACAGTTATGCAAAGGAATATCGATTGTCTTAAATCAGGTTCGCTGTATTTTACACTATTTACAGGGTAAGGAAAGGAAAACGGTTTTGTCTGTTGAATTAAAGCGCATGCAGTCCAGAAAATTTGATCTCGACGAATATCGCCAGGTGATGGAGAACCTCATTGGTTCGGGGCCGGAAACCAGGGTTTTCTGGGAGGCCCTCGATTTTTCCTGTGAGGCGCACGGCAGCCAGTGGCGCCGCTCCGGGGACCCCTATATCATCCATCCCTGCAATGTCGCCAGGATTCTTGCCGAAGAGCTTGATGTCCTTAACCCCGAGATTCTCGCGGCAGCCCTGTTGCACGATACGGTCGAGGATGTGGAAGACGTGACCGTGGACCTGATACGGCACAAATTCGGCAGCAACGTCGAAGCTATTGTCGAGGGCTGCACCAAAATCACCCACTACTCCGGGGACAAGCAGAATTTTAAAAAACTTGTTCACCGGAAGATTTTCACCGGCGCGGCGTCAAAGCCCGAGGTCATGATCGTCAAGCTTGCCGACCGGCTGCATAACCTGCGCACCCTGTCTTCAATGCCGCGCGACAAACGGCAGCGGGTCGCGGATGAAACCCTGGATATCTATGCGCCGCTGGCGACCATGCTTGGTCTTTTCGGCCTGAAACGGGAGATGTACAGCCTGGCCCTGGCGTATAAATTTCCCCGCCAAGGCACGAAGCTGCAACTCCATATCAATGCCTTGCGCCAGGATCGCGGCGTGCTGGAAATCGTCGACCGGGTCCAGGCTGCCCTTGATGAAGACCGGATCAAGGGCAAGGTGGCCCTGCGGACCAAAGGACTCTGGGGCTATTATGATGTCAAAAACCGTATTTTGATCAAAGAGATAGAATGTCCGCAGGAGATACTGATTGTGGCCGGTGACCGGAATTCATGCTACCAGGCCCTCGGCACCTTGAACCGTATTTTCCCGCCCCTGCCCAGGACGATTCGCGATTTTATCGCCAATCCCAAACCTTCCGGTTACCAGGGGCTGCATGCCCGGGCCAATATTGAAGGCCAGAAATATCTGTTCAAGATCCGGACCGAGGAAATGGCCCGCCGCGCCCAGCGTGGACTGGTTCGCAACTGGAACGTCGACAGCAAAAAACGCGGTGCTTTTGTCCGGGGGGTCCAGGAGATCTTCGATATCCTCGGCAGCGATGAATCCGTGTCCTACCGGGACATGATTGCCGCCAGCGGCCGCAAGGAAATTTATACATATACCCCGCATGGTGACCTGATCTGCCTGCCCGTCAACTCCATTGTCCTGGACTTTGCCTTCAGTGTCCATACCGCTATCGGTCATAGCTGTGTGGCCGCCATGATCGGCAGGCGCAGGGCCGCACCGGACCAGGTGCTCAGCGATGGAGACGTGGTGAAGATTATCCGGCAGGACAAACCGGTCCGGTTCGATCCCGATATTCAGAAACTCTGCCAGACGGCCCGGGCCCGGGCCGAACTTGCCAAGGCCTTCAGGGTCAGGCGGCAGGCGGTGTCCAGGGAGATAGGCCGTTCCGTCCTGCAGCAGGAAATGCGGCGTTACGGTCTGCCGTTTGACGTGATTTTGCAAGAGGGGATGAACGATATCCTGGTCTATTTCGACATCGAATCCCTGGAAGACCTGTATCTCCAGGTCGGCGAGGGCCGGGTGCGGTTGCGTGAACTCATTTATGAAATCCGCAACGGCCTGTATGCGGATCATGATACGCTGCAGCTGCCTACCGGTATCTTTAACCGGATCGAGTTGGCAACGGTTGATCCCGCCGTTGTCAAGTCGTCGGCCTGCTGTAAGCCGACCCCACTGGATAAGGGGATTTTCGGCCTGCTCAGTAATCGAGGTCTCTCTCTGCATCGAAGAGATTGTTTCCGCCTGCAGAAAATCAAGTTTCAGCGCGAGGACGCAGTGGATGTCCGCTGGAAACTCAGGGAAACCCGGGTGGTAAAACCACAGAAGGTTATTATTTTTGCCGCCAGCCGGCAGCGTCTTTTTTTGTTGCTGTCCGTGGCCCCGGAGGAGATGAAGATCAGCGATATTGTTGCCTTGACCGACAGACCGGCCACCGGTCCGGCCTGGGAGATCACCTTTACGGTAACGAACCTGTTTGCCTTGAGAAAGATTTTTAAGCATCTGGACCGTTCCGGACTGTCGTACGAGTTTGATTTTGAGCAGTAAGAATCATTATTTTGTTGACGGGAAACGCCGATGTTGACAGGAAAACGCATGCAGCGGGAAGCGGAGGTCGTGGCAATGATGATCGGCAAGTACTGCCGGGCGCTGCATCATCCTGAAGACAAACTTTGCCCGGAGTGCGAAGAACTCCTTGTTTATGCGAAAAAACGTCTGGCCAGGTGCCCGTGGCAGGAAAACAAGACCGCTTGCGGTCAATGCCCTGTCCATTGCTACAAGCCGGGAATGCGGCGGAGAATCCGGGAGGTCATGCGTTATGCGGGGCCGAGGATGCTGTTGACCAATCCGATCATCTCGGTCCGGCATTTCCTTGACGGCCGGCGGAAAAAACCGCTTGGCAGGGCAGGGCAGTCAAGAACCTGAACCCGTGAGCATTCGAGAGCGGTGCAGATGCAGATAGCGAGCCTGCGAGACCTTTGAGGCGGCAACGATGTTGATTATCATGGTGTACTATCAAGCAGCATGTGTGGTGTTATCGGGCGCCTCTGTGGGCGGCAGTCCGTGGCTTGACACCCTGCGGTAAATCCCGTACATTGTGGTCCTGGTATGTATTCGTTGGATCTGATTCCTGACTTTTGATTTTTGGGCCTGAATTATGTTTGGTATAGGTTTTCCCGAAATGGTCGTCATCCTGGTGGTGGCTCTCCTGGTGGTTGGTCCGGACAAACTTCCGGGTCTGGCCCGTTCTATGGCCAAGTGGACGGTGGAGATGAAAAAGACCGTGAATGAGCTCAAGGACAGCCTGACCGAAGAGGAAAACGCGATCGGCGGCCCGGCCCACTCTGACTTGAATGAGAGCCTGACTGATGCCGAGTCCCGGACCTGGCAGGCGGCGGATACAGATGGGAAGGAAGGCGGTGAGCAAGACGATGAAATTCTTGAGATGGAGGATTTTCAACCTCCGAGTTCTGAAGAGTTGTCGAACGCCATCTCCCGGGATGCAGCGGTTTCCGCTTCTGCAACGCCGGACTCCAACCCTCCGGCCGCCGCGGTTTCCGCTTCTGCAACGCCGGACACCAACCCTCCGGCCGCCGCGGTTTCTGATTCTACAACCTCGCCAATCCCTAACGGTTCGGACAAAAACAAAGTCGCGCCCGATGATTCACCACCCTCTCCGGCATGATCGCGGCATTTGAGAGTTTTGCGCCTCACCATAAGGAGTTGCGTAAACGCCTTGTTCGCTGTCTTCTGGCCGTCATCCTGACAACGGCAGTTGCCTACCTGTTCATCGACCGGATCGTCGCCTTCTGCCTGCAGCCGCTCTTTGTCGCCTACCCGGCCCTGCAGCATATGGTTTATACCAAGCTGACCGAGGCCTTTATTTCTTATCTTAAGCTCTCGGTTCTGACAGGGATTCTGTTGAGTTTTCCGGTTATTCTGTATCAGGTCTGGATGTTTGTCTCCCCTGGCCTGTTGGAGCGGGAAAAACGCACTGCCGTGCGGATTGTTCTCTGGGCGACCCTGCTTTTTGTGGCCGGTGCCGTATTTTCCTTTTTCATCGTTTTACCGAAGACCCTCGCCTTTTTCATGAGCTACGCCGGCCCTAACCTGCAACCTCTGCCTAAAATCGGCCAATACCTGACCTTCGTGGCCCGCTTGGTCTTCGCCCTCGGCGTTGCCTTTGAGATCCCCTTCCTCATGCTCATGGCCGGCCGTGCAGGCCTGGTCGCCCCGGGCCATTTCCGTAGGAAACGCAAGTATTTTTACATCGCCATTGTCGTCCTGTCCTTTCTCCTGGCCGCCGGTGATGTGACGGCCACTGTGCTGCTGTCCTTCCCGCTGATCGGTTTGTACGAGTCCGGAATCGTGGCGGGCCGGGTCTTTCCCGGCAAGGCATCCGGGCGGACGGAAGAATCGGACGAGGAGGAGCAGGCGTAAGGCACCGGCTACCTCGTCGGGTTGAGTACGCCCTGCGGTTGTCGTCCTTGGTGAACTGATACCTGAATCCGTGACGGCTTGAGGTAATATTCCAGGCAATATGTGGAATTTATTGCATTATTAATGAATAAATGCATTGTATACTCTTCACCGCGCCGCCCTGCGGGGCGCCCGATAACGGCGCAGCTACTGCGTTGACAACGCGTTGATATCACACCAGGATAATCAACATCGTTGCCGCCTTGCATCTGCACCGTTCTCGAACGCTCACGGATCCAGGTGATATGCAGGACGGACCGGAGTTGTTCGGGATCGTCATGCCGTCAGGTTGAGCCTGTTTTCTTCAGCAGGAAAACATTCCCCTTGATCCAGTTATCGCGTTCTTTGCGGATATCGGCCGTCGAGCAGTGGAGGAGCTGCCAACCTCTCCGGCCGGCGGTTTTTGCTATATAGCGGGGGTGATGGGCATAGCGGCCGGTCGGCCGCAGAGTCCAGTCCTGCGTCGCGGTTGTCTCCGTGGAACAACAAAAAAGGGCCTCATTGCTGCCCCGGTCCCAGGCGGCTGCGAAGAGCGGTTGCAGGTCGCCGAGATAGGTGAGGACATCGGCGGCGACGAACAGGTCGTATCGCTGCTTTGAGGAGAGCAGGTATTTATTTATATCACCGACATGGAGCCGGTCGTAGATTTTTTTTCTCCGGGCCCGGTCGATCATGTTCCTGGAGAGGTCGACGCCTGAAAGTTTTTTGCAGACGGGTCGGAAAGTGGTGCCGGCCAGGCCGGTGCCGCAGCCGAGGTCCAGGGCATGCTCATACCTGGGTTTTCTATCGGGCAGTCCATCGAAAGCCTGCCTCAATTTCAGGTGGGTCGTATAGTTGAGTTCCTGCACCAGATGATGTTCAAAGGTCTCGCTGTATTGGTCAAACAGTTCCCGAACGTACTCCGGCGGCGGCTTGACCGCCGCCGACCCCGTCAGGGCATCGAGCATATAGCGGGCCGCCGCATGGTCGGGGCGCAGTTCCAGCAGCCGTTGATACAGGCCTTCGGCCTGCCGGTAGCGCCCCTGCCGGTGGCGGAGATAGGCCAGGTTATTCAACGTGGAAGCATGGCCGGGCGCCAGGGTCAGCAGTTCCTCGTATACGGAGATGGCCTTGGCGATTTCCCCGGCATCC
Organism: bacterium BMS3Bbin14; assembly: GCA_002897615.1. Classification (GTDB taxonomy): domain Bacteria; phylum Desulfobacterota; class Desulfobulbia; order Desulfobulbales; family Desulfobulbaceae; genus BMS3Abin13. Next base: position 37,427 of record BDTX01000014.1, on the reverse strand, counting down.
TTGTAGCAGCAGCCCAGGTTATAGCGCATCTCCTCATCGTCGGGGACCAGGGCCAGGCCCTGCTGATAGGTGTCCAGGGCCTCGTTAAAGCGGCCGCTTTTTTTATAGGCCAGCCCCAGGTTGTAGAGGATGTCCGCGTCTTCCGGGCAGAGTTCGGCGGCTCGGCGGTAGGCGTCGACCGCCGCGGCCAGGCGGCCGGCTTCAAAGCAGGCCAGTCCCAGGTTATAATGAATGCCGGCCACATCCGGGAACAGGGCCGCGACCCGGGCATAGAGTTCAATGGCCTCGGCCGTTTTCCCGGCCTGGTGACAGGCCAGGGCCTTTGCGTACAGGGCCTGCACGTCAATATGTTTCTGTTCGGTGTCCATGTTTGTTAATCCGTAAGCGGTACGATTTCCTGTTTGAGCAGGCAGCAGGAGATACGATGGCCGGGCGTTCCGTCGTCGCCATAGTCGATATTGTCTGGTTGGAGCAGTTTGTTCATCACGCAGCCTTCCGGGATGGAGAGTGAAAAAAAACGCGCTTCAGTGAGTCCGTCATTTTTTACAAGTTGATCATCTTTGATACTGAAGCTGTGGATAGGGTAATCTTCGCAGAGCGGACATTGATATACCCGGCCGTTGGGAAAGATAAAATAATTTTCCGCAACATTGCCCGCGCATTCGAACTGTTCGTCGGGCTCAAGGAAAACCTTGGGAAAGGTGACGTACAGGCCGAGTCCGGCTGCCTCCCGCGCCACCGCCGGAACGACTTCCAGCCAGTGATCTGGGTCGACCTGCCAGTTGGTCGCTATCCCGCTTTTGCCGGTGGCGGATTTGCCGCGCAGGCCGATGACCTGGATAAAGAAACGCTTGACGCCGAGTTCGGCCAGCAGGGCCGGCATCCGGTGCAGGTGATCGATGTTGAGACTGGAGACGGTGTAGATAACACTGGTGTGAAATCCCTTGCGCACGGCCTTTTTCAGGTTCGTGGTGCAGGTGATAAAGACGTTTTCCCCCCGGATGGGATCATTGATTGCCGGCTCCGGGCCATCGAGGCTGAAACTCAGGAAATCAAGTTCTGCGGGGCTGACCCGGTCCAGCAGGTCATGAAAGAGAAAACCGTTGGAATCCACGGTGACCGCATAGCGCAGGGATTTGGCCGCCCGGATGATTACGGCCAGGTCGGGATGCATGGTCGGCTCGCCGCCCAGCAGGATGAGGTTGGATGGCCGCTCGGGCCGGGCAAATAGTTTCAGCCATTTGAGGACGGTGCCGGTCGGCAGGGTCGTCGTCCCATGCTGTGGCGGGTTGATGTAGCAGTGACGGCATGAAAGGTTGCAGGCCGTGAGCAGATGCAGGAAAACATTTCGTTCCCCGGCCTGAAAGCCGACCGTCCGCGCCGTCAGGTTCCGTTCAATCATTTTTTATTCTCCGGTAGGCTGGGCCAGCGTGTACCTGGCCAGCGGGCTGTCCCGCCAATACTCGTGCCGACGGAAGAAGTTTTGAAAGAGGGCCAGGCCTTCCGCGCGCAGGACGTTGGGAACGAGTTCAACCTGCATGCCGGCATAGAGATCATGGAGTTGCTCAAGCGGTACATTGGTGCCGCCTCCCATAATGTCCTCAAAGGCCCAGACAAAACGCCTGATTCCGGACAGCAGCATGGTGGCATAGCACATGAGACAGGGTTCCATGGTCGAGTAGGCCGTAACCCGGCTGCAATCGGTCTGCGGATTCATGGTCAGCAGGCGCCGCAGGGCCGTGACCTCGGCATGGTCCAGCTCGTTGCAGTCGGCACCGCTGCTGTTGATCCTCCGCCCCCGGACAAGCACGCGGTCATCCCCGACCAGGACACAGCCGACCGGGAATTCTCCGGCATCCAGGGCCGCCCGGCCCTCGGCAAGAGCGATGCGCATAAATTGTTGATGACCCGTAAGGTCAGGGTCAGGCTGGCGTTGTTCTGAATTCGTGACGGCTTGAGGTGACATTTTGCTCAATAGGTAGAATTTGTCGCATTATTCAAGAGACCTGCGGCGTACCTGTTTTACAGGGTCCTGCCGAAGCGCAGTACATTCTTATCAATCACTGCCCCGGTCTCCGGCTGCATCCAGTCATGTTGTTTATCTGCGAACGGCAGGTAAACAAGAGACATTTTTACATCCCTGAGGCGGGCCTGGGGCAGAAACGGAAAGATGTTGCCCGGGCTTGTTGCCGAGGCGGCCAGTGTTACCTTGACGGCCTGTCTGGCCTCAGAGGCCGGCAGGGTGACCGGGTACAGGTTCGGCGCAACATGGCCCTTTTCCGGGTCGAGCCGCCACTGGCCGATGGTGACCTGCCGGGCGACCCGGAGGAATATTTTTGGTCGCAGTTTAAAGGCCGGGATCCAGAAACTCATGGGCCGTTCGTGCCACTGCGGCCTGGGAACCACGGGTTGATTGGTCTTGTTGATAAAATCGGCAAAGCTCTCGATCTCCATGGCCGGAATCCGGGTCGATATTTTCCAGAAAGCGAGGTAGAGGGGGTGATCTCCATCACCGGGCAGAATTTGCCACTGTAGCCGCCGCAGCCCATCGTTGCCGATTTCCCAGGCCGTGTCGCAGTTGCCGCAGGTCAGAACCAGGCAATCTCCCTCGCCGTCCAGATCTCCACCGCAACGGGGACAGAGGGTGGGCAGAAAGTTGACCTGCCAGCGAGGGTTAAACGGTTTTCCCTGCAGCGGCAGGGAGGTCTCCCGGTCCAGGTCGATGAGCATTGTGTCGGTGACCGCATCAAACAGGCAGTTGTTGTCACGCAGGAGAGGCAGGTAGATCAAACTCACGGTATCGCCGATATAGGCCCGGTGAAACATAACCTGCCCGCTGCGGCCGGACCGTTCACTGATTTGTGCGGCTTTTTCGAGAATGACCTTGGTTTTGATGGATAGACGCAGGAAGCGGCCGCCCGTCTCTGCCGTAAGACGGGCCAGTTTCATGGCCTGGGCCCGAACGCCAAGGGAAGGCGGCAGGGCCGGCAGGATGGTGCCCTGCTGGGTGGTATCGACAACCCGGCATGTCATTCCGGCCTCGGAAACCAGGAAGATATTACCCCTGAAGCGAATGTAAGGCGCGTAAAGGAGTCGGCCGCGTTCTGGCGGTTCGACTTTGTCCGGCAGCACGTAACGGAATACGCTGCTCGTCTGCAGGAAGTTTTTTGTTCCACAATAGGGGCAGGTCAGCAGCCGGCTTGTTTCGGACAGGGTGACTGGCGCGCCACATTGGGGGCAGCTTTGCTCGACCCGAATGTCCATTTATCCAAGTTTGCCGCCGCACTGGTTGCAAAACGTCGCACCAGGCAGATTCTCTTCATGACAGTGAGGACAGACGAGGGTTGCCGGTCTTTCATTGGCCGGATGGCCGCAGCGGGGACAGAATTTGGCGCCCGGTGTCAGGTTTTTGCCGCAGTTGGCGCATTGCCGGATGATGACCTGTTGGTGCCCGCAAAAGGGGCAGAAGCGTGCATCAGGTGGAATCGGCTTGCCGCAGTCCGGACAGTGCACATCGGGGGCGGCCGCGCCGGCGGCCGATTCGGGGCGGGCCGGCTGCAGGTTGCCGAACATGGCCGGCATCATCATCCCCATGCCGAGTCCGAGCCCGGCCCCGGCCTCACCGCTTGATCCGGAGGCCTTTTCCATGGCCATGGCCGCCTTCATGCGGACAAAGTTATCCATGTCCTTGATCACGCTCAGGCGGCTGCGGTCATCAATGGCGCCCTGCACCTCGGGTGGCGGGGTAATGGAGGTGATGTAGAGTTCGTCAAGGGCCAGGCCGAAGCGGGTAAAATCATTGCTCAGGCGTTCCTTCAATCCGGCCGCCAGTTCATCAAACCGGCCCGGCAGGTTGAAAATGGTATCCAGCTTCTCTCCCAGGTAATCGTTGAGCCGGGAGACAATGACCCGTCTGAGATATTCATCAACCTGGTCGGTGGTATACTTGCCCATGGTGCCGGCCATGGTGTTGATAAAAAGTACCGGCTGCACAATGCGGGCGTTAAAGACGCCGTGGGCCCGGAGACGAATAAGTCCGAGTTCTTCGTCCCGGAAGGCCACCGGGTCGCGGGTGCCCCATTTCAGGTTGGTAAAAACCTTGAGATTGACAAAGTACACCTCGGCCCGCAGGGGGCTGGTCAGGCCCCAGGGCGTAGCCAGGATTTTAGTCAGAAGCGGGATATTACCTGTTTTCAGGGTGTGACGGCCCGGGCCGAAGGGGTCACCGGCCCGGCCTTGGTAAAACAGGATTGCGGCCTGACTTTCACGTACCGTAAGCTGGGCGCCGAACTTGATTTCACCGGAACCGTGTCCGGGAATGCGGTGGAGCATTTCCTGCCCGGTTTCGTCAAACCATTCAATAACTTCAAGAAAAATAACATTATCAACACCCATGATTTCTCCTCGGCAGCAGGAAACGGTTGTCGGGCAAAGGGACGGCGCAAAAAAAATAACCGCACATTTTTGCGCCGTCCCAAAGTATATAAAACAAGTAACTTGTCAGGGACAAGCGAAAAACCGCCATAACCTCGGTCTACGGCTGAATAGTTACATAAATTATAGTATAGAAAAAGTAAAATCACCAAACATAAAATTGTTTCCGGAATGACATCATGACAGAATTCAAGAAAGACTGGACGGTGCAGAGCGCCATGGAAATCCTGCGCCACCAAACCGTGGACAGCAAAATATGGACAGAGGCCGTAGAATGGCTGCTCTTATACGGACCGCCTGAAATCAAGAGTTTGCTGCAACAGGCGGCCGGAATTGCCACCAGTGAAGAGTTCCCGGACCTGCATGCCAAGGCCTTTACCGGGGACGGTGAACCGTGCTACGATATTGCCGATATTGCCCAAGCGCTTGGTATTTCGGAAGAAGAGGCGGTGGAGATACTTGCGGAAAAGGAGCAGAAGCACGGAATCCGGCACCGGGTTGACGAACAGGAGACCAAAAAGCTGCAGTGACGCGGCATTCTTTGCCTCTTTTTTTCTGGCCCGGCTTTGCCGGCATTCGGTTGAGAAATAGACATTGGGTGGTAAAGGAAAAAACTCACACCAAATTTACGCTAAGCATAAAAAAAGGACTTACGGCCGGAAGCCATAAGTCCTTTGAATTTCCGTGGTAGCGGGGAGAGGATTTGAACCTCTGACCTTCGGGTTATGAGCCCGACGAGCTACCAGACTGCTCCACCCCGCGACGCAATTTTTAGATTATAGATCAATGCCGCAGAATTGTCAAGGTATGTTTCTTCTGCGTGGTTCGTTTGCAATAAGTTTATGTGCATCCTGGAACGGTCTTCTTGCCCGATATTCCGTAGTTTAGGCTTGCCGGGAGTCTCGCGAGCTTGCTTCCGTCTCGAACGAGAAAATCTCGTTTTCGACCGCCGGACGGATCAGGGTTTGCGGAATCGGCACTAGGAGGCGAAAATGCGAAGTTGTTTTTGCGCGGACCCTTAACCTTTTTGCACAAGATTGTTCATCGTTTGCCGGATATCTGCCGGAAACGGCGTCAATTTCCCCTGCCGGTCGACGCAGGCATGCACGGTAAACCCCTTGGCCAGCAGTTGCTCGGTATTGTTTTCCCGGGCAAGGACGATCCGGTAGTTGAATCGGCATGATACCTTTTTCATTTCAGCCAGGGAGGTGTCGATGGTGATCAGGTCGTCATAACGGGCCGGGGCTTTATAACGGAGATAACTCTCGGTCACCGGCAGGATGAGGCCGCGTTTTTCTATCGTGCTGTAGGGCAGGCCCCGGGCCCGCATCATTTCGGTGCGGCCCATCTCGAGGTAGCGAAGATAGGTGGCATTGTAGACCACGCCGGCGGCATCGGTATCGGCATAAATGACCCGGCATTGCAGGCGGAATACCGCCCCGGTCATGGGGATCTGCGGGCTGCTCATTCCTTGTTTTCGTCAACACCGATAAAGCGGGAAAAAAACTCGGTTCCGTTTTTCAGGTTCAGGCCGTTTGCGGCAACGGCGGCCTTGGCATTGGCTTCGCTATAGGCCGAACCGGACGGTTGGCCGACGCCGCGTGAATCATACAGGACCATGGGCACCGGCCAGGCGGCATGGGTCCGGCGGGCAAGCGGCGTGAAATGATCCATGGTCACAACCAGGCGGAAGGGTTCGCCGCGGCGCTGCATTTCTTCAACAATGGGGCCGACGATCCGGCTGTCAAAATCCTCGATGGCCTGAACCTTTTCCGCCGCCAGCCCCTGGTGGCCCGCCTCGTCCGGGGCCTCGACATGAACCAGCACAAAGTCCCGGTTTTGCAGGACCTTGAGAGCGGCCCGGGCCTTTCCTTCAAGGTTGCTGTCCAGGTAGCCTGTGGCCCCGGGGACATTGATAACCTCAAGGCCGCTGCACACGCCAAGCCCCTTGATCAGGTCGACGGCCGAGATGAGACCGCCGGTCACCTGGTAGCGATCTTCGAGCGACCTCATTTGCAGCGGCCGGCCCTCGCCCCAGAGCCAGAGGCTGTTGGCCGGGCTCTGGCCCTGCCGTACCCGTCTGGCATTGACCGGGTGGGCCGCGAGGAGTTGAGCGCTCTCTTCCATCAGTGCTTTCAGTTCGGCGGTTGCCAGGTAGCCGTTGTAAAATCCGGTCACATCCTGATCCAGGTAATCGTGCGGCGGGACGGTCGTCAGGGAGGGGATCGCCCCCCGGTGGACCATGAGGTGTCGATAGCCGACCCCTGGATAGAGGTGCAGTTGTTCGGTCCCGCATTGTTCCTGGACGGCCCGGATCAGTTCCGCCCCCTCCTCGCTGGAAATATGGCCGGCACTGTAATCACGCATGATGACCCGGCCCTGGCCTGGCCGGTCGATCGTCACGAGGTTGCAGCGGAAGGCGACCTCGTCCGGGGCGATCTTCACGCCCATGCTGGCCGCCTCAAGGGGAGCCCGGCCGGTGTAGTATTTATCCGGTTCGTAGCCCAGCAGGGAGAGGTTGGCCACATCGCTGCCCGGCGGGAAGCCCTCGGGTACCGTGCGGACCAGAAGCTGTTCGCCCGCCCGGGCCAATCGGTCAATGGCCGGTTTTACCGCGGCCTCCAGAGGTGTTTTGTCCCCAAGGGACGGAACGGGCAGGTCTCCCATCCCGTCACCGATGAGCAGAATGTATTTCATGCTTATCCGGCCGCTTCATCCTCGAGGATGCGTATCTTCACGGTCTCTTCCGCAACGGCGTCCAGCGCGTCGATCTCGGTCAGGGCCTTTTGGACCGCGGCCTCGGGGGCTGCATGGGTACGCATGACGATGGAGACCGGGCCTCTCTGCTTGCGCCCTTTCTGGATAACCGATTCGATGCTGATGCCGTATTGGCTCAGGATGCCGGAAACGGTGGAGAGTACTCCCGGTTCATCCTTGGCCGAAATCCGGAAATAATAGGGGCAGGACAGCTCTTCAATGGGCGTGATGCGCCGGGCGGTAATCTGCTCGGGCAGGTAGGAAAGCGCCGGCACCCGGCCCACGGAGTTGGCGGCGATATTCCTGGCGATGTCAACCACGTCGGCGGCCACGGCGCTGCCGGTCGGCATTTTGCCCGCACCCAGTCCGTAGAGCAGGACATTGCCGACCATGTCGCCGGTAAAATGAATGGCATTGTAGGCGCCGCTGATGCTGGCTAACAGGTGATTCTCCGGGACCATGGTCGGATGGACCCGGGCCTCCACGTGGTCGCCGTGGTTGCGGCTGATGGCCAGGAGCTTGATCCGGTAGCCGAATTCCCTGGCAAAGTCAATGTCCACTAGTTTTATCCGGGAAATGCCCTCGATGGCAATATCATCAAGGCTGATCTTCATGCCATAGGCCATGGTGATCAGGATGGCCAGTTTGTGGGCCGTGTCAATACCTTCGATATCGTAAGTCGGGTCGGCCTCGGCAAAACCCTGCGCCTGGGCGTCTTTCAGGACCTCGTCAAAGGGTGCTCCCTCTTCGGTCATCCGGGTCAGGATGTAGTTGGCCGTGCCGTTCATGATGCCCATGATGGAGAGAATCTTATTGGCGACCAGCCCTTCCTTGAGTGACTTGATGACCGGGATACCGCCGCCGACACAGGCCTCGAAACCGACCTCGGTGCCTTTTTTCGCCGCAGCGTTAAAAATATCCCAGCCTTCCTGGGAGATCAGGGCCTTGTTGGCCGTCACCACATGCTTGCCGGCCTCGATGGCCTTGAGAATGAAGGTTTTGGCCGGCTCGATGCCGCCGATCAGTTCAACAACAATATCTATCTTCGGGTCCTGGAAGAGTTCGTCGGCATCGCGGGTCAATTCCACCCCGGCAAAGTGGGCCGGCAGTTTGTCTATTGCGATATCCGCGACCTTGGCCAGCCTGATGGCCAGGCCGACCCGTTTTTTCAACCGTTCCTGCTGGGCCAGAAGGACCTCTGCCAGACCGCTGCCTACCGTACCGAACCCGATAAGTCCTACCTGAATTTCTCTCATAATTTTCCGTGACTGCGATGAATAATTGACGATTTTACAATATCCGGCAACACTTAACCTTTTTGGACCTTCTTGTCAAAAAGTATGCGCCTTAATCCGTGAGGGCTTGAGATTATACCCCATGCAATACGTGGAATTTATTGTATTATATGTCAAATAAATGCATTTCCCGGTCTGCACCGCGCCGGACTGCGGTCCGCCCGGTAACGGCGCAGCTGCTGCGTTGACAACTACTTGATATCACAGCATGATAATCAACCTCGTCGCCGCCCTGCATCGGCACCGTTCCCGAACGCTCACTGATCCGGGATACATTCATATTTTCATAGCTTAAATAATGAAGTTACGTTATAGTTTGCTGCTAAATGAGAGGTCATTCATTTATTATTTCCGGTTTTTGACTATATATCAGGGAGTTGTTTAAGGGTCCGCTCAAAAACAAATTCGCAGAATCGGTGCCGGGGGCAGGGTTGGATTTCGTGGTTGAGAATCGACGAAAGACAGCTCCTGCGGCCGGGATGCGAAAATGTGATGTTATTTTTGCGCGAACCCTGAATCTCTATCGTTTTTTCAATCTCAATACAAGGAGACGGATATGAATATTTTGATTTTCGGTCCAAACGGCAGCGGTAAGGGTACCCAAGGGGCTATCATAAAAGAAAAGTATGGCATTGACCATATCGAATCCGGGGCGATTTTCCGGGAGCACATCAAGGGCGGCACCGAGCTTGGCAAAAAGGCCAAGGAATATATTGACCGCGGCGACCTGGTCCCCGACGAGATCACCATCCCCATGGTTCTCGAGACCCTGGATAAATCAAAGGACAAGGGCTGGCTGCTGGACGGTTTCCCGCGTTCCCTGGCCCAGGCCGAGGCCCTGGACAAGGCCCTCAACGATGCCGGGATGAAGCTGGACTATGTTATTGAGATCATGCTTGACCGGGATGTTGCCAAGGAACGGATCATGGGCCGCCGTCTCTGCGTCAACGACAACAACCATCCCAATCATATCGCCTTTGACGCCATCAAACCCGTGGAGAAAGACGGCAAGCTGGTCTGCCGGGTTTGCGGTGGCGACCTGACCACCCGGGCCGACGATCAGGACGAAGAGGCCATCAATAAACGGCACAATATTTATTATGATGACAAAACCGGCACCATGGCCGCTGTGAACTACTTCAAGAATATCAGCGGACCCAAGGTGATCTCCATAGACGGCGCCGCCAGCATCCAGGAGGTTTCCGCCGCCATTATGAAAGAGCTTGCCTGAGTTCTTTCCCTCGGCCGGAAAATAAAACCTGAATCCGTGACGGCTTGAGATGATTATTTATGCAATATATTGAATTGATTGCATCATTGTTAAATAAACTCATTCACTGGTCTTCACCGCGCCGCCCTGCGGGGCGCCCGGTAACGGCGCATCTGCTGCGTTGGCAACTCGTTGATATCACACCAGGATAATCAACATCGTTGCCGCCTTGCATCTGCACCGTTCTCAAACGCTCACGGATCCAGGTAAAAAACGTTTCCATGCCTCCTGCGGCACGGAAACGTTTTTTTATTTGACAGTACCCGGTTTTTTTTTCATTGTTGCGGCCATGAAAACACTTATCTCCACTAATCTTGCCCAGTCGATTGCCGTCCACCAGGACTTTGCCGAGGCCTCGGCCGACCGGATTATCCAGTTGGCCCGATGGATTGTCGAAACATTCAACTCGGGCGGTAAACTGCTCATTTTCGGTAACGGCGGCAGCGCGGCCGATGCCCAGCATCTGGCGGCCGAGTTCGTCAACCGCTTCCTCGTCGACCGGCAACCGTTGCCGGCCCTCGCCCTGACCACCGACAGTTCGGTGTTGACGAGTATCGGCAACGATTTCAGCTTTGACTTGATTTTTGTCAAACAGATCCAGGCCCTGGGCAAACCGGAAGACCTGGCCCTGGGTATCTCCACCAGCGGCACCTCGGCCAATGTAGTCAAGGCGTTGGAGACGGCCCGGGACATGGGGCTGAAAACGGCCGCCTTGACCGGCGGTACCGTCCGTCCCGGCGGTGATCTCGGGGCGGTGGCCGATCTGCTTCTCAACGTGCCGTCCGATTTTACCCCTTATATCCAGGAAACACATCTCTGGGTTGAGCACCTGCTCTGCCGGATAGTGGAAGAGGAGATGTTTGGTGATTCCTGAAAAGCGGCCGGACATTAACCTCGTGGCGGCCCGGCCCGCGCGAACAGGACCCGGCCCCGGTTACGGGCTGATGGCGGGGTGCGGATGAAGCCCCTGGATTTCAGCGGTCTGCATACCTATTCCCTGCACGGCCGGCATTCCAAGGTCACCATTGACGATTTTGCCCGGCCCCCGCGGCCCGGCATGAGCGTGCGTGATCTGCTGGCCGGTCTGCCCGGACAGCTGGCCGGCCGGGACCTGCCCGAACTGGTGCACCGCATCGTCGGGTCCTGCCGGGCCGGCAGGCCGGTATTGCTCGGAATGGGCGCGCATGTGATCAAGGTGGGTTTGAACCCGGTCCTGATTGAGCTCATGAAGAGGGGTGTTATTACCGCCATTGCCCTGAACGGCGCCGGGATCATTCATGATACGGAAATCGCCATGGTCGGCCGCACTTCGGAGGAGGTCGCCGATGTCCTGGGATCAGGGGCCTTCGGCGCTGCCCGGGAGACCGGGGAAGTGCTCAACACGGCCATCAAGCGCGGGGCCGAAAAGAATATCGGCCTCGGCCGGGCCGTGGGCGAGGCCCTGCTGGAACAGGATTTCCCGCATAACGACCAGAGCCTCCTGGCCCAGGCGGCCGGGATGGACATCCCGGTCACCGTGCACGTGGCCATCGGCACGGACATCATTCATATCCATCCCGGCGCTGACGGCGCGGCCATCGGCCAGACCAGCCACTATGACTTCCGGGTTTTCTGCGCCCTGGTCGCCGGCCTTGAGGGAGGAGTCTACCTGAACGTCGGCTCGGCGGTCCTGCTGCCCGAGGTTTTTCTCAAGGCCCTGACCGTGGCCCGCAACCTGGGCTACGAAGTCAGGCATCTGACCACGGCCAATTTTGATTTTATCCGGCAGTACCGGCCGCTCACCAACGTTGTCCATCGTCCCACCATGGAAGGCGGACACGGATTTAACTTTACCGGCCATCACGAGTTGATGATCCCCCTCCTGGCCGCCGCGATTCTTGACGGACTGGCAGAAGAAACAAAGCAGAGTTAACTGCTTAACTATGAAAAAAGAGATATGAAAAAAGAGATAAAAATCGGCACCCGGGCCAGCCTGCTGGCGGTCACCCAGTCAACCTGGGTCAAGAACCGGATAGAGCAGCAGCATCCCGGCGTCTCGGTTAAACTGGTCAAGATCACCACCAAGGGGGATAAGATCCTCGATGTGCCGCTGGCCAAGGTCGGCGGCAAGGGGCTTTTTGTCAAAGAGATCGAAGACGCCCTGTTGGACGGCCGGGCCGATCTGGCCGTCCATTCCATGAAGGACGTGCCCGCGGAATTGCCGGACGGCCTGCGGATCGCTATTGTGCCGGCCCGTGAAGTGCCGCTGGACGCCTTTGTTTCGGTGCGCTTCGCGGCCTTTGAGGAACTGCCGGCAGGCGCCAGGGTCGGCACCTCCAGCCTGCGCCGCAAGTCCCAGCTGGCCGGCCTGCGTCCCGACCTGGCGATTGAAGACCTGCGCGGCAACCTGGATACCCGGCTCCGGAAGCTGGACGAGGGGTTGTACGATGCCATTATCCTGGCCGGCGCCGGGCTGAACCGCCTGGGCCTGCAGGAGCGCATCACCTCGTTTTTTCAGCCGGAGCAGATGCTGCCGGCCATCGGCCAGGGCGCCCTGGGCATAGAGTTGCGCGAGGCGGACGGCGAACTCCTGGACGGGCTCATGTTTCTGCATCATCCTGAAACTGCGGTGACGGTAGCCGCGGAGCGAGCTTTTTTGCTGCGCCTTGAAGGCGGCTGCCAGGTGCCCATCGGCGGCCATGCCACCCTGGCGGCCGGCCAGGTTACCCTGACCGGCCTGATCGCCAGCGTGGACGGCAAGCGGGTCCTCAAAGAGCAGGCGACCGCACCGGCGGCCGAGGCGGCGGCGCTTGGTCGCCGGCTGGCTGAAAAATTGCTTGATCAGGGGGCCAGGGCCATCCTGGAAGAGGTCTACGGCTCCGAGGGGAGCTAGACGGAATTTCCGGGGATCAGGTCAACGGCTGCGAGCGAATTTTGACATTCAACCTTGAATTTAGCGAAAATGACTTCAGATAATACAGATAATACAGATAAAAAAATAAAGCGGGCTTCGGGCAAGGTCTACCTCGTCGGTGCCGGTCCCGGTGATCCGGGCCTGATCACCCTGCGCGGCAAATACCTGCTGGAGCGGGCCGAGGTCGTGGTCTACGACTACCTGGCCAATAAAAAACTGCTGCGCCACGCACCGCTCACGGCCACGCTGATTTATGTCGGCAAAAAAGGCGGCGGCCTGCACGCCTTCACCCAGGAGGGCATCAACCAGATGCTCATCGGCCACGGCAAGGCCGGCAGGATGGTGGTCCGGCTGAAGGGCGGCGACCCCTTCATCTTCGGCCGCGGTGCCGAAGAAATTGAAGCGCTGGTGGCGGAAGGGATTCCCTTCGAGGTCGTGCCCGGTGTGACTTCGGCCACGGCTGCCGCGACCTATGCCGGTATTCCTATTACTCATCGCGGCTATACCGCCTCGGTGGCCTTTGTCACGGGGCACGAGGACCCGGCCAAGAAAAAGTCCAATATCCGGTGGGACAAATTGGCCACGGGCGCCGGGACCATTGTCATCTACATGGGGATAAAGAACCTGCCCATTATCACCAAGAAGCTCATCGACAACGGCCGTGATCCGCAGACCCCGGTGGCCGTCGTCCGCTGGGCCTCGACGCCGCAGCAGCACTCGGTGGTCGGCACCCTTGAAACCATTGCCGAGGTGGTGCACCAGGCGGATATCAAGCCGCCCGCCCTCATTATTGTCGGTGAAGTGGTCCGGCTCCGCGAAACCATTGACTGGTACGAGAAGCGGCCTCTTTTCGGCAGGCACATCGTCGTGACCCGGACCAGGGAGCAGGCCAGCGAACTGGTGGCGCTTCTTGAGGAGCATGGGGCGGACTGTCTCGAATATTCCACGATCCACATCGAACCGGTTGACGATTACCAGGTCTTTGACCGGGAACTGGCGCGCATCGATTCGTACCAATGGCTGCTCTTTACCAGCCTGAATGCGGTCACATATTTTTTCAAGCGCCTCTACGACCTGGGGCTGGATGCCCGCAGCCTGGGCGGTCCCCGTATCGCCGCCGTGGGGAAAACCACCGGGGACGAACTGCTCAAATACGGAATCCGGGTGGATTTGATCCCGGAGAAGTTTACCGGCGAGGGGCTGGCCGAGTCGCTGATCGCCGCCGGTGCCGGGGGGAGCCGGGTGCTGATCCCGCGCGCCCTGAAGGCCCGGGAGATCCTGCCGGAGATGCTGGCGGGGGCCGGAGCCCAGGTCACCGTGGCCCCGGTGTATCAGAATGTGCCGCCCCAGGGGCGGAAAGAGCAGTTGCGGGAGCAGCTGGCCGCGGCCGAGATTGATCTGCTGACCTTTACCAGCTCGTCCACCGTGACCAATTTTCTCACCATGGTTGACGCCGCTTCACCGGAAGAACTGCACCGCTTGCTGGACAAGGTGACCATTGCCGCCATCGGTCCGATTACGGCCAAGACCGTTGCGCAAAGCGGGCTCAAAGTCGATATCCAGCCCGAGCGCTATACCATAGCCGATATGGTGGATGCCATTGTCGAGTACTATAACAACCACCAGGACAGCGCGGGTTGACCTAACGGCCCTGCTGCTCCGAGAACCACGATCATCCGGCGGTGCCGGTCGGCCGGACACTGCCCCCGGTGACGAGACCGGCGTCAAGGATGCAGCGCCCCTTGTCTGCCGTCGTTGCCGCACTGTCATCACCGGCCGTGACCAGGCCATCTTGGTCAACGACGCCCACCTCCACGCCTTTTTCAACCCTGCCGGTGTTGTCTACGAAATCCGTTGTTTTCGCCAGGCACCCGGCTGTTTTATCCACGGCCGGCCAACCACTGAATTCACCTGGTTTAGCGGTTATTCCTGGCAGTTCTGCCTCTGTTCGACCTGTCTGACCCACCTGGGCTGGTTTTTCAGCGCCGCCGATTTTTCGTTTTACGGCCTGATCGGCAACCGGCTGGACGCGGGTTAGTCTTCGTCCGGCCGGAGTACCCCTCCCTCATCTTTCCCGTTCTGGCCTTTTTTTATTTGCCAAGGATAGGTTCTGAGTCCCAAGCGAACGGATTTAAGGCATTTGTTAACTCGGACAATGTATTTTCAGTTGACTTTGCCATTGGCAGATAGTAAATATCGGTAACATTTTTCTGAGAAACGTACTACCCGGCGGGCCAATTTGCCGGTCCCCGTCGGTTTTTGGCTTTGCACATGAAGAACAAAAAAAGGAGATGGAGGAGGAGATGAAGCGTTTTTTGGGAAAAACGACATTGGGGATATCCGTTTTTATGGTGCCATTTGCGGTGCAGACCGCCCTGGCAGGAAGTCCTGCTGACCTTGAACGGCAGATCAAGGTACTCGCCGGGCAAAACCGCATGCTAATGGAAAGGCTGCAGAAGGTGGAAGGGGAGCTGCGGGCCATGAAAACAAGGCGGCAAAGTCAGCCGGCGGCAAAGGCCCTGTCCACGGTGAGCGGAGCGGCAGCGGCAACGACGGCTCAGGTCGCACAAGACAGCGGGCCGGCCTGGTTCAAGCGCATAGGCCTTGATGTGGACGTCACCGGTATCGTCCAGGGCACGGCCGGCAATGACCGTGACCGGAACAACCCCGGCGGCGGCAACTCCACGGAAGGGTCCTATACCATGGATGTCAATCTCAGTACTTCATTTGCGCAATATGGGAGTTTTTACATCCATCTTGAGGGCGGGGACGGAGAAGGCATCAACAACCGGGTTGCGAGTTTCAGTGTCCCCAATTATGACTCCTGGGTCACGAAGAACAACAGGGACCAGGCCGATGTCACGATTTCCGAGGCCTTTTACGAATTTTCCTTCCTGGATAAAAAGCTGACTCTTGATGCCGGTAAGATGGATGTCAGCGTCCTTTTTGACGAAAATGAGGTGGCCGGGGACGAGACCAGCCAGTTTATGTCCAACATTTTTGTCAAGAGCATGGGCTTGACCATTCCGGAGCCGGACAATTTCTATTGTCCCGGTTTTATGGTGAAGGCGGAACCCTGGGGCCTCCTGGAGTTCAGGCTGGTCGGTGCCTCTGTGGAAAATGACAACTGGGACCGGTTGTTTGACCACGGGTTCGTGGCGGGCCAGGTCAACTTCAAACCCCGCTTTAATGACCGGCCGGGGAACTACCGTATCTACGCCTGGCGGGATGCGAGAAATCATCTCGAAAACAGCAATCTTGCCGCGGCCAATGCCGCTCCCCTGTATTCATCCTCTCTGGCCGATCAGGCCCAGGAAGGCTGGGGGCTCAGTTTCGATCAGGAAATCTGGGACGGCGTCAAGGGCTTTGCCCGCTACAGCCAGACCGATGACGACCTGGCCAGGTGGAACGGCGACGACCAGGCCTGGGAGATGATCCCGTTTGACAAATTATGGAGCATGGGCCTTGAAGTGCCCGGACATTTCTGGCAGCGGGCCGACGATGTCTTCGGCCTCGCCGTTGGCCAGACCCTGCTTACCGATGATTATAAAAACGCCAACCGGGATACCGCCGACGAGAAATACCTGGAGAGCTACTACAAGCTGACGTTGAACGAGCACTTTGCCCTGTCCGCTGATTTGCAGTGGATACAGAATGCCGGCGGCAACTCGCTGGCAAGCGATATCTACATCTTCGGCCTGAGGTCACAGGTGAACTTTTAGGGAGCGCCGACGAGGTTGTTGTCAGGCCGTTGATTATCAAAGTCGATGTCTGTCCGGAAACGAGGACTTTTGCTCGAGACCGTTTCCGGACAGGCACAAATTAATCAAGGAGGTATAGGATGCATATCCCGGATGGATATCTGAGCCCGTCGACCTGTGCGGTCATGTATACCGCCAGCGCGCCTTTCTGGTACTGGTCGGCAAAGAAGGTCAAGAAGAATCTCACCGGCAAGATGGTGCCGCTTCTTTCCATTTTTTCCGCCTTTTCTTTCGTCATCATGATGTTTAATGTCCCGGTGCCGGGCGGAACCACGGCCCACGCCGTGGGCGGGACCTTGATGGCCATCGTCCTGGGGCCCTGGGCCGCCACGATCGGTGTCTCCATCGCCCTGCTGGTCCAGGCCATTTTTTTCGGTGACGGCGGTATCCTGGCCCTGGGCGCCAACTGTTTCAATATGGCCATTGTCCTGCCATTTGTCGGCTATTTTATTTACCGGGCGGTAGGCAGGAACGCTGTTGCCGGTTCCACCCGCCACTGGCTGGCGATCGCCCTGGGCAGTTACGCCGGTATCAATGCCGCCGCCCTGTGTGCGGCGATTGAGCTGGGTATTCAGCCCCTGCTCTTTCATACCGCCGCCGGCACGCCCCTCTATTGTCCATACAGCCTGTCACAGACAATTCCGGCCATGATGCTCGCCCACCTGACCATCGCCGGCATTGCCGAAGTGGTGGCGACAGAGGGAGTTTTGGCCTTTGCGCGGCGGTCAATCCCCTTGTGGCCGCAACCAGGGTTAAATAAAGGAGAGGAGGTACGGTTATGAACGGCATTAAGAAATTGTGGATCGGCCTGGGCCTGCTGGCGCTTCTGTCCCCCCTCGGCCTCCTGGCCTCCAATACGGCCTGGGGAGAATGGGGGACCGAGGAACTCTCCCGGCTGCTGGGCTATGTCCCCAAGGGGCTGGTCAGGTTCAGCGGGATATGGAATGCGCCGCTGCCGGATTACAGCGTTCCCCAAATCGGAGAGGTGTCGGGTTACATCCTGTCAGCGGTCATCGGTATGACCCTGATTGTTCTCCTCACTTGGGCTCTCGGACGTTTTTTTGTCGGCAAAAGGAAATAGACGGGATGCGGTCGAGCCGGAAGGCGACTCTAAAAACCAACAATGCATAGAAAAAATTTTGTAGCCAAGACGCTGACCGGATTGACAGAGGCTGTCAAGAGGGCGGTATTCGCCGAGCACTACGCCCGTCTTCCCGGCCTGTTGCAGGGGCTTGATCCCCGGGGCAAGATTCTCACGTTTCTTGCCCTGCTCATCGCCACCGCGGTAACGCACCGCCCGGAGGTCCTGCTGGGGATTTACCTGCTGACGGTCGTCCTGGCCCTGGCATCCCGCATTCCCCTGGTTTTTTTTACCAAGCGGGTCTGGCTCTTTATTCCACTTTTCACCGGCGCCATCGCCCTGCCGGCAATTTTTAACTTTATCACACCCGGCCGGCCGGTATTCACCCTGGTTACCCTGGCGGCTCCCATAAACTGGGGGCCGTTTCATTTTCCCGGTGAAATAACCATTACGGAACAGGGTCTGCGGGGCGCGGTAATCTTTATCCTCAGGGTGGCCACCTCGGTCTCCCTGTCCGTACTCCTGATCTTGACCACCGAGTGGGCACGGCTGCTCAGGGCGCTGTCGGCACTTCATTTCCCCCGGGTGGGTATCCTCATCCTGGGGATGACCTACCGCTATATTTTTCTGTTTATAAAGGTGGCGGAGGAGATGTTTCTGGCCCGCCGGAGCCGTATCGTCGGACGGACAAGTACCAGGGAGCAGCAACGCTGGGTATCGGCCCGGCTGGGTTTTATGCTGAACAAGTCCTATAACCTGAGCAATGAAGTCTATCTGGCCATGCTTTCCAGGGGCTGGAACGGTCAGGCCCGTTTTCTTGACGATTTTCACTTTCAATGGAAGGATGCGGCATGGGTCGCGTTCACCTTTGCCTTTATCTTCCTCATTGTTTTTTTTGCATCCTGAATCCGTTATCGGGCGCCCCGCAGTCCGGCGCGGTGAAGGCCAGGAAATACTTTTATTTGGCAACAATGCAATAAATTCCACATGTTGTATGGAATATTGTCAAGCCGTCACGAATTCAGGTACATGGGTTTAAAATGAATACCCCGGTTTTTACAGTAAGCGATATGAGTTATACTTACCCGGACGGCCTCACCGGCCTGCAGGAGATCAATTTCACCGTTATGCCGGGCGAGAACGTCGTTATCCTCGGAGTAAACGGCTCCGGCAAATCCACCCTGCTCAAGATTATGGACGGTCTCTACTTCCCTTCGGCGGGGAAAATCAATGCCTTTGGCGAGCCTTTAACGGAGCGGCGGCTGCAGGACGATGAATATGCCTTTGCCTTCCGCCGCCGGGTGGGTTTTCTTTTTCAGGACCCCGATGTCCAGCTCTTCTCGCCCACGGTCTGGCAGGAGGTGGCCTTTTCCCCCCTGCAGATGGGACTGCCGAAGAAAGAGGTGGCGGAGAGAGCCAATGAAGCCCTCAGCGCCCTGGCGATAGAGAAGTTGCGAGACCGGATCCCTTATCAGCTCAGCGAAGGCGAGAAAAAGAAAGTAGCGCTGGCCTCCCTCCTGGCCCTGGACCCGGAGGTATGGCTGCTTGATGAGCCTACCGCCAACCTGGATCCCCGCACTCAGGACTGGGTGATCGAGTTCCTTCTTTCACTGACGGATAAGGGTAAAACACTGATCGTGGCCATCCATGAACTGGAGGTTGCCGAGGTCATCGCCGGCCAGGCCTATATCCTGGGTGAAGACCATCGCCTGGCCGCTCAGGGCCGGCCAAAAGAAATATTGCGGGACGAGGAACTCCTGCTGCGGGCCAACCTTCTGCACCGTCATCGTCATTTCCACGCCGACCTTGAACACCGGCACCCGCATAGACATTAATGTCTGGTGTCACTTGATATGACTTAGGCTGGCAGGCGTCGATCATCCCGAATACACTGAGCCGGGCATTTTTCAGCCCGGCCCGGTGTTGCTTCCTCATCCCTCAATCCCCGCTGTTGCGGATTTATTTTTTAAGGGTGCTGTATGTCTCTACGGACGGCACATTCTGGCCGTGGCAGTCCATGCAGTTGTTCTGGGAGGTAATGCCGTTGGCGGCCAGGTTAAACAGGAGTTTATGCCTGGGTTTGTACTTGCCGTCGGCCCAGTCGTTGAGCATGCCCGCTGTTTCCATCGCGATATTGGCCGCCATCCGGGCACACCGTTCCGCCCGTTGATCGGAAAAAAAACTGACGCCTTCCGAACGCATCCAGCGGCCGACTGAAATGTGACAGATGATGGTCCCGGCCAAGGTCATATTGTGAATTTTCGCCTTGATGATTTTGGCGGGCGCATAGGACGGCAGTTCCGTATAAGAGTAATAGAAGGCCAGGTCATTGACCATCTCCTCGGCAGTGTCGGTGTTATTGGTCACCAGGCCGATGACCGCCCCGGCCCCGTTCAGCGTGCCGCAGGTGGCGCCCCAGCCGGCAAGCCCGCCATGGGCCCAACGCATGGCGTCAATGGGGTAACTCTTCCACAGGCCGCCGACCTTTTTCCGCAACGGCTCCACAAAGCCGGCAACAATGGAAGACGCGCACCAGCGTTTAAAATAGTTCTCATAGGTGATGCGTCCTACTTCCTTGGGATCAAGCCTGGTGTATTTGTAGCCGGTCGAATAGGGATAAGCACGGGCCTCTTTTGCCTGCCCGGTCAGCAATGATGAGGCGACCGCGGCCCCTGCTATCACCTTGCCGGAATTCGCCAGGAAAGATCTTCTTGAGTAGCCGTTCTCTGCAACAATCTTGTCGTTCATTTTATTCCTCCTTCTTTTTTCAGGTTGTATTGTCCCCGCTCCGATAGCGGTTGGCATCGAAAGGAAAAGCCTATGGCCCTATAGGTTTTACTTATGGACTGGTTACCACGAGGCAGGGGCTTTGTAACTGTGGTAAATTGTCGCACCCCGGCCGGGGTGTTCACGGTGAAAGTTGCCGGGACCGTCTGCCGGCCCGGCTAAAGAAAAATATTGACATGTTCAGCCGGGTTGGATAATTAGAAAGTTTGCCGCCGCCGTTTTCGGTGCACGGATGGGGTGCTGCTGCACTCTTACCAATTTTTTCAAGGAGCTAGCCGCCGTGTTGTCTCAATACAACTGAAACAGTTGCCGCTTTGTCGGCCAGCCCGGTACGGGCTGTAATACTATCCGGCTGGTCTCACCCCTGTCTGATCTCCTGATTCCCCGCTTTTCCCTGTAGAGTCTCTCTCCCATAAAGCGTTGGCGGCGGTCAACCGGTCAGAAGCCGGATGATCGTAAAGGGCGTATTCCGCCTTTTCAACGTCAAAGGAGAAGACAAGAATGAATGAAGTTCATCCTTCCGGACCTGCCGATCGGCAGGGCTCGGTGCTGGTGGTGGGCGGCGGCGTGGCCGGCGTCCAGGCCGCCCTGGACCTGACCGCACTGGGGTTCAAGGTCTACCTGCTGGAAAAGACGGCCGCCATCGGCGGGGTCATGGCCCGGCTGGACAAGACCTTTCCGACCAACGACTGCTCCCTCTGCATCCTGGCTCCCAAACTGGTGGAGGCGGGCCGTGATCCCAATATCGAGATCCTGACCAAGTCCGAACTGCTGGAACTCAAGGGTGAAGCGGGCAACTTTACCGCCCGGCTCCGCAGAAAAAGCCGCTTCGTCGACGAGGAAACCTGCACCGGCTGCGGCCTGTGCACCATCTACTGCCTCAAACAGATCGGCGACGATTTCAACGAAAACCTGTCCCTGGTCCATGCCATTCATATCGACTATGCCCAGGCCGTGCCGGCCAGCTACCATATCGACCCCCAGGCCTGCCTGCAGCTCAACCATGACACCTGCGGCCTCTGCGCCGTGGTCTGCCGGGCCGGGGCCATCCGCTTCGGCGGTCAGGAAGAGATCATCGATATCCGGGTGGGTTCGGTGGTGCTGGCCCCCGGTTTCGGCCGGGTGGATTCGGAGGTCCTGCGCCAATACGGCTGGGGCCGCTTCCGGGATGTCATCTCCGCCTTTGAGCACGAACGGCTCATGTGCGCCTCCGGTCCGACCGGCGGTGAGATCCTCCGGCCCTCGGACGGCAGACATCCCAAAAAAATCGCCTTCCTGCAGTGCATCGGTTCCCGCGACGAGAGATGCGGCAACAACTACTGCTCCTCGGTGTGCTGCATGTATGCCATCAAGCAGGCCACCCTGGCCCGGGAGCATGATCCGGAGGCGGAAATCACCCTCTTTTTCCTGGACATCCGCACCCACGGCAAGGGCTTTGACGCCGCGCGTGAACGGGCAACCAGGGCCAACAACTTCCGGATTATCTACGCCCGTCCGCCCAGGGTGGAAGACGTCTTCGACGGCCGTCTGCTGCTTACCTGGGTGGATGAGACCGGCCGTCATCAGTTTGAGAAATTCGACCTGGTCGTCCTCTCCCAGGGGCTGGAAGCGCCGGACGACGCGAAAGCCCTGCGGCAGGCCTGCGGCATTGAGCTGAACCGCTACGATTTCGCCGCCACCGGAACATATACTCCCCTGCAGACCTCCCGGCCCGGCGTCTATGTGATCGGCGCCTTTCAGGGTCCCAAGGATATTCCCGATTCAGTGACCCAGGCCGGCGGCGCGGCCGGGCTCTGCTCCGCCCTGCAGGCCGCGGCCCGCAATACCGAAACCGTGCAGGCCGAATATCCGGCGGAACGGGACATCAGCGAAGAAGAGGTGCGCATCGGGGTCTTTGTCTGCCACTGCGGCATCAATATCGGCGGGGTGGTGGACGTGCCGGCGGTGACGGCCTATGCCGGGACCCTGCCCGGCGTGACCTATGCCACGGACAATCTCTATTCCTGTTCCCAGGATACCCAGAAACTGCTGGTTGACATCATCCGGGAACAGCGTCTGAACCGCATCGTGGTCGCGGCCTGCACGCCGCGCACCCATGAGCCCCTGTTCCAGGCCACCCTGCGTGATGCGGGACTCAACCGCTCCCTGTTCGAGATGGCCAATATCCGTGACCAGTGTTCCTGGGTCCACATGCAGGAACCGGAAAAGGCCACGCTGAAGGCCAGGGACCTGGTGCGCATGGCCGTGGCCAAGGCCGCCTGCCTGGTCCCGCTGGCGGAACAGCAACTGCCGGTCATCCCCGCGGCCCTGGTGGTGGGCGGCGGTCTGGCCGGCCTGACAGCCGCCCTGGCCATTGCCGGGCAGGGCTATGAATGCACCCTGGTGGAGCAGGGCCGGGAACTGGGCGGCCGGGGATTGCTGCTCAGTGCGGACCGGCACGGCGCCGACCCCAGGCGGAAAATAGAGGCCCTCGTCAACAAAGTCAGGAAAAATCAGCTGATCACCGTGCATACTGGTACTTCGGTAGCCGCCATTTCCGGCTATGTGGGCAGCTTTACCACCACCCTGGCCCGGTCCGGACAGAGCGTGGTCGTGAATCACGGGGTAGTGGTCATCGCCACCGGCGGCCGGCCCTATACCCCCAAAAAATACCTGTACGGCGAATCCGGCCGGGTCCTGACCCAGATGGACCTGGAAAAGCGTCTCGCCGCCAAGCGGCCCCTGGCCGCCAAAATCAGACAGGTGGTGATGATCCAGTGCGTCGGTTCCCGGGGCGAAGATCTTTCCTACTGCAGCCGGGTCTGCTGCGGCCAGGCCCTGAAGAACGCGCTGCGTCTCAAAAAGTTGCGCCCGGACCTGGCCGTTACCGTCTATTACCGGGATATGCGGGCCTACGGCTTTATGGAGGACGATTACCGGGAAGCGCGGCAACTCGGTGTCATCTTCAGCCGTTACCAGCCGGACCGGCCGCCGCTAGTGTCCCCCGGCCGCGCCAGATCGAGCCCGCTCAAGGTCAAGGCCTTTGATGAACTGCTGGGTGAGGATATCGAGCTGGATGCCGACATGCTCGTGTTGTCGGTGGGGATTGAACCGGAAGAGACCGGCCGTCTGGCCCGGATGCTGAAAGTGCCGTTGACGGCGGAAAAATTCTTCCTGGAGGCCCATGTCAAGCTGCGGCCGGTGGACCTGGCAGTGGACGGGGTCTATGTCTGCGGCCTGGCCCACGGACCCAAGACCATGGACGAATCCATCGCCCAGGCCCAGGCCGCGGCCGGCCGCGCCTGCCAGCCCCTGGCCCGCGGCTCGATTACGCCCGAACCCGTGGTGTCGCAGATCGATGCGGCAGCATGTATCGGCTGCGGGGCCTGTGAAATGTTCTGCCCGTACAAGGCCATTGAAATGTACAAGGAGGGCAAGATGCGCAAGGCCCGCACCATCACCGCCTCCTGCAAGGGCTGCGGCATCTGTGCGGCCCGCTGCCCGAGCATGGCCGTTGACATGGGCAGGTTTTCCCTGCATTCCATCCAGGCCCAGATCCGGGCCTTTGGCAGCCCCATGGATCACAGTACTGAACCCCAAGGAGAAGAAAATGTCCTCTGCAACGTATGAACCCAGGATTCTCGGTTTTTTATGTAACTGGTGCTGCTATACCGCCGCTGACTCGGCCGGGGTCGGACGCTACCAGTATCCGCCCAACCTGCGGGTTATCCGCCTCATGTGCACCGGCCGCCTTGACCCGTCTTTTCCCTTGGAAGGCCTGGCCGACGGCGCGGACGGTATCTTTGTCGGCGGCTGCCATCCCGGCGAATGCCATTACCAGACCGGCAATTACCACGCCCTGGTTTCCGCCGCCCTGGTGCATGAAACCCTGCAACGTCTCGGGATTGACCGGCAGCGATTTCTTATCGACTGGGCCTCGGCTGCCGAGGGGCCCAATTTCGTCAGGATCATCACCGCCTTTACCCGGCAGGTGGCGGAGCTGGGACCACTCGGTCCGGCAGAGGGGACCGGGGCCGCCGATCCGCGGCAGGCCTTGGCCCATGCCGCCGAGGCCGCCGGGGGCCGCAAGATTCGCATCGGCCTGATCAACGCTTCCCGGGAGATGATGAAAAGCGGTGATTTCTCCAGGGAGGGCATCGCCGCCCTGGTGCGGGCCAAGTGCGACAAGGCCCTGACCGGCCTGACGGCAGGGGGGCTGTAAGTGGACCAGGCAATATCAGCAGCCGGCTGCTCGGATCATCTCTCCCTGACCATGGACCACGGAATACAGACCAACCCGGCGCCGACCCGGCGGCGGGAATCCATTATTTTATTAACACTCAACACGAGAGGTAGCATTATGCTTGAAGTAACTGACCTGGCAGTCCGGAAGATAAAGGAACACCTGGCACAGAATAAGATCGATTCGCCGGTGCGGGTGATCATCTTGAACAGCTGCTCCGGCTCATCCCTGTCTCTGGCCCTGGACGAGCGGAAGGAGACGGATACGGCGGTTGAGCTGGAAGGGCTGTCGGTCGTCATTGACCAGGAACTGATGGGCCGCTGCGGCGCCGTCAAGGTGGATTTTGTCGAGCCCGGGGGGTGCGGTTGCAGCAGCGGTTTCTCCATAACCTCCACCATGCCGCTGTCCGGGAACAGCGGCTGCGGCGGCTCCTGTTCCAGCAGCGGCTGCGGTTGCTGATCATGGGGAGAATTCCCGGTTATACAAGGGCATCCGCTTCGGCCTAAGTAGTCAGTCAGGCCCTACATGTAGTGACTTTCCAATAAGTGTAGGTTGCGGTTGAGCCGCGCCTTCTGATCGTTGGGTTTCGTTCCTCAACCCAACCTACGACGATTGCATGGTTGCCGCATGTTCGTAAATCTCAGGCGAAACCCAACAGCGAAGCGTATGCCCGGTGCCGGGTTATACCGGCGCCGGCCTAAGTAGTCAGTCAGGCCCTACATGTAGTGACTTTCCAATAAGTGTAGGTTGCGGTTGAGCCGCGCCTTCTGATCGTTGGGTTTCGTTCCTCAACCCAACCTACGACGATTGCATGGTTGCCGCATGTTCGTAAATCTCAGGCGAAACCCAACAGCGAAGCGTATGCCCGGTGCCGGGTTATACCGGCGCCGGCCTAATAACCGGGGGGCATGAGCTGCCGCAGTTCCAGCAGCCATTCCTGGCCGTGCAGGACGACCGCGGCCATGAGCGCCAGCAATCCGACTACGGGGAGCATCAGGCCCAGGCCGGCCAGGCATGACCAGAGCAGTCTGCCGGCCCGGCCGGTCGTCACCACGGCCTTTTCTCCTTTGACTGCCTTCAGGTTGCGGTAAATGGCCAGCAGGTACAGCATGAGAAAAGGCGTGAACAGGAAGGAAAAAATCTGGCCGGCAAAGGGAATGATGCCGGCCACTAAGGAGATGGCCCAGATCAGGACAAATTTGAAAAATGTGTCCCAGCCGTGACCCCGCACATACTCCCTGCTGGCCAGCAGTCCGTCAAGACCGGGGCGGTCCTCATCGATCAGGATAAAAAGGCCGAAGGAAAACCAGACTATAAAAATGAGACCGGGGACAATTCCGAGCGCCAGGCCGATCAGGACGATGCCCAACAGGATGGATATCGTTTTGCTCATGGGCCAGAAGTATTGCCAGCCGGCATGCAGGGCGTCCATAAGCCCCATTTCCTCGTTGACGATCAGGGCCAGCAGGGCCGTCTGCGACCAGAAAACAAGGGCGGTGACCAAGAGGAACAGGACCGGCACGACGCCGAAAAGAATAATGGCCCCGGCCGGACTGCTGGTTACATGGTTGATCACGCCGCCGCCGATGAGGCCGCCAAAGATCAGCACCAGCGTCGAGCCGCCGACCAGCACCGTGCTGATCAACATAACCGCAAGAATGGGCAGCGCCCGTACTTTGTATTGCTCCCAGGCCTGCGAAAAAAGTTCCCCTGTTGTGGCGATCTCGGTACTCATATTTTACGATTCCTTTTTTCTGGATCCGTGAGCGTTCGAGAACGGTGCAGATGCAAGGCGGCAACGATGTTGATTATCCTGGTGTGATATCAACTAGTTGCCAACGCAGCAGCTGCGCCGTTATCGGGCGCCCCGTAGGGCGGCGCGGTGCAGACCAGAAAATACGTTTATTTTTAAACAATGCAATAAATTCCACATATTGCATAAAGTGTTACCTCAAGCCGTCACGGATTCAGGTTTTTATTTTGCGGGTTGGTCCTTCTTCTCCGAGAAGGGTTTGCCGGGCCGTGGTTTCGTCACAGCCGGCAATAAGGACCTGTTTACTGCGGCTTTGCAGGCCGCTTTTGATGACCACCGCCGATTTCGGCAGATGGAGGAGCCTGGCGAGCAGGGCAATGACGGCCTTGTTGGCCCGGCCCTCTATCGGCGGACTGGTCAGACGGATTTTAAGGGCCTCGCCATGGAGGCCGGCCAGTTGTTCTTTACCGGCCCGGGGCTGGACGTGCAGGGTGAGCAGGAGCCGACCGTCAGGCAGGGTGTGCAGCCAGGGCATCTCAGCGGCTTAGCGGAGATTCATGGCGAGCTGTCCCAGGGTCGGGACCAGAAAGCTTTGCAGGAAAATGATGATCAGGATCAGGATCATGGGGCTCAGGTCAATGCCGCCTATGGAGAGCGGCAGCAGCCGTCGGAGCCTTTCGAGAAGCGGGTCCGTGGCCTTGATCAGGAACCGGACAATGGGGTTGTAGGGGTCGGCACTGACCCAGGAAATGACGGCCCGGGCGATGACGATCCAGATATAGGCGCTGAGAACAAAATTGAGGAGCTTGGCCACGGCCAGGATAAAATTACTGAGCATAAACATGATTAAGGTATTGGGTTAAGGTTTCCGGTTTTGGTCACGCCACTTTGCTGCCCGGGGCGATGGCCCCGGCAACGGTGGACAGGACAAGCTGTTCGTTGCCGTCGGCATCGATCTCCTTGGCTGCCAGCACCATGCCATGCGAGGTGACGCCCATGAGTTTGACCGGTTTCAGGTTGGCCACGATGAGCACCTGTCTGCCGATTAACTCTTCGGGCTGGTAATGTTTGCCGATACCGGCCACTACGGTTCGTTCTTCAGGTGCCTTCAGGGTCAGCTTCAAGAGCTTTGCCGATTTTTTGATCTTTTCGGCGGCCACGACCTCGGCCACCCGCAGGTCCAGCTTGCCGAACTGGTCAAAGTCGACCAGCCCCTCTTCGGCGGCGGCCTCTTTTTCTTTTTTCTTCTGTTTTTGCTGTGGCTGCGGCGGCTGGTTGTTCTTCTTGTCCAGGCGCGGAAAGAGTTGCGCCCCCGGGGAAATCCGGTGGCCCGGGACCATCTGCCCCCAGCGTCCCGCCTTTTCCAGGGAGGCTGTTTCCAGCTCGGTCTCAAGACCCAGGGCGGCCGCCATCTTGGCGGCCGTTTCCGGCATAAAGGGTTGCAGCACCAGGGTGATCAGGCGCAACCCCTCGGCCAGCAGAAAGAGCATGGTCATCAGCCGGCCTTTTTGGGCCGGGTCCCTGGCCAGCTCCCAGGGGGCGTTGGTGACGATAAAACGGTTCAGCCGGCCGATCACCTGCCATATTTCCTGCAGGGCCCGGTTGAAGCCGAAACCGTCCATGGCTTGTCGGTACTCGCCGACCATCCGCTCTACATTGGCAATCAGTTCGCGGTCGGCGTCGGTCATGGTCCCGGCATCGGGTTCCGGGACGATCCCGTCCGCGTACTTGTCGATCATGGTCAGGGACCGGGAAAAGAGGTTGCCCAGGTCATTGGCCAGGTCCGAATTGCGGCGGGCGACCAGGGCCCGGCCGGAAAAAGAGGCGTCAAGGCCGAAGGACATCTCCCGCAGCACAAAGTAGCGCACGGTGTCCACCCCGTACTGCTCAACCAGCTCCCCGGGACGGACCACGTTGCCGATGGATTTGGACATCTTGGTCTCGTCCACGTTCCAGTAGCCGTGGACATGCAGGCGGCGATAGGGGGGCAGTCCCATGGCCCGGAGCATGGTGGGCCAGTAAATGGCATGGGGCTTGAGAATGTCCTTGGCGATGACGTGTTCGGCCGCAGCCCAGTAGCGGTCGAAGTCAGGGCCGTCCGGGTAGCCGATCCCGGTGAGATAGTTGATCAGGGCGTCAAACCAGACATAGGTGACGAACTTGTCGTCAAAGGGCAGGGGGATGCCCCAGGTCAGGCGCGATGTGGGCCGGGAGATGCAGAGGTCTTCCAGGGGGGCCTTGAGAAAGGCGAGCACCTCGTTGCGGTAACGCTCCGGCGTGATGAATTCCGGGTTGTTCCTGATATGGTCGATGAGCCAGTCCTGGTACTTGCTCATCCGGAAGAAGTAATTCTGTTCGGCGATCGCGGTGGGCGGCTGCTGGTGATCGGGGCAGTTGCCGTCCACCAGTTCCTTGGCGGTGAGAAACCGCTCGCAGCCCCGGCAGTAGAGGCCGGAATATTCGCTGAAGTAGATGTCGCCCCGGTCATGGACCTGTTGCAGGATATCCTGTACGGTCTTGATGTGTTCGGGATCGGTGGTGCGGATAAAGTGGTCCGGCCGCACCCCGAGAAGAGGCCAGGTCTGTCGAAAGGCGGCGCTGATCCGGTCGGCATACTCTTTGGGCGAGACCCCTTCCTGCTCCGCCGCCTGGAAGATTTTCTCGCCGTGTTCGTCGGTGCCGGTCTGGAAGCGGACCTCGTCGCCGCATAATCGCCGGTAACGGCTGTAGGCGTCGGTCACGATCGAGGTATAGGCATGCCCGAGGTGGGGCATGGCATTCACGTAGTATATGGGAGTGGTAATATAGGTAGTCATTTTTTCGTTGTCGGCCTGGTCGGCCCTTTGTGTGGTCCCTTGAGCCCCGGTTTGGGCACCGGTTTGGCGGCCTGCCATTGTTCCTCGGTCAGGACGATCTCCTCGCCATCCCTGGAGACGCCCAGTACGCTGCCCTGCAGGGGCATGAGCCGGACAATCCGGTACACCTGGCCCTCATGACTGATACACCTGCCGAGGCGGGGCATCCCTTTTTTCATGGTCCGGTAGGAATCGTACTCATAGGTCAGGCAGCAGAGCAGCCGGTTGCAGAGGCCGGATATCTTGGCCGGATTGAGCGGCAGGTCCTGGGTCTTGGCCATCTTGATGGAAATGGACTCGAATTTTTTCAGAAAGGAACAGCAACAGAGTTCCCGGCCGCAGGCGCCTATGCCGCCAAGCATCTTGGTCTCGTGCCGCACGCCGATCTGCCGCATCTCCACCCGGGTCCGGAATTCCTGCACCAGGCTTTTGACCAGTTCCCGGAAATCCACCCGGTTGTCGGCGGTGAAGAAAAAGATGATTTTCGAGCCGTTGAAAAATCGCTCAACCCGCACCAGTTGCATGGGCAGATCGAGTTTTTTGATCTGCCGGAGGCAGATCGCGAAGGCCTCTTGCTCGAGGTTCGGCAGCCGCGCGTACTTTTCCTCTTCCTCGCGGTTGGCGCGGCGGGTTGCCACATACGCCGCGGGCCGCTGCATGCCGGGCCCGGCCCCCCCCGGCGCCCGGCCGACGATGCGGGCCGGTTCGGGGCCATGGTCGGTGGTGGCCATGACCGTTGCCCCCGGGGACAGGTCCGGGATATGCGATTGCACGGTATGTTCCTGGTCCTTGTCGCGAAAACGGATATGGTAATAATAGAACTGTTGCTCCTCGACCGGGGCTGCACCGTTCGGCGGCTCCTGGCCGGGATTTTGCAGGATAGTTTCTGTCATAATAATGTATAACTCATCACAGGATATGTACTCAATCGCTGTAAGTGGTCAGGGGTGCCGCATATTTGTGCCAGCGTGATCGTTCGCTATAGTCCCTCTATGCGGGCGATCGCGATCGTGCAAAGATGCGGTGCCCCTGACCGCTTACATAATGATTTGAGAGTGCGGCCGGGTAGTAGCCATCAGCCGGCATCCGCAGCGAACAGGTTTAGAAAAAGGACTTCGCAGACCAGAGCACGGTTGCAGTTTCTGCCAAGCGCCTTTTCTGCGTAATCAATACTTTTTATACTATCAGAAAGTTGTGTTAAATTCCAGCGTTCTCTTGCCCGGTCAATGTGCCCGGCCGCCGTACAGGCTTCTCCCTTCGGCCGGGAACCGGTAAGAGAGGCGACCATGACCTCCTGGAAGAAAATGCGCAGCAGGTCGAGCAGGGAGGGAAGACCGTCTTTAAGTTCAGCCGCCCTGGCGGCAAGGGCAAGGGCGTTTTCCATTGCTTCGGCTTCACCGGCGGCCGGGGCCAGCAGCGCCTCAAGGATTTCGTTTCGCATCGCCGGCACGCCATCCGTGTCAAGAGACCGGGCGCGGCCGGGACAGCCATCGGTCAGGCCGGCCAGGTCCAGGGCCTCGTCGCGTTGCAGGTGCGGGTCGAGCCGCAGCAGGATGTCCGCGGCCAGGCCGACCGGCAGGGGGAAGAAGGGAATAACCTGGCAGCGGGAAAGAATGGTCGGCAGCATCGGTTCGGACGCCGAGGCAATGAGAATGAGCAGGTTGTCCGGCGGCGGTTCCTCCAGCATCTTGAGCAGGCTGTTGCCGGTCTCCCGGCGCATGGTATGCACGTCTTCCACCAGGATCACCCGCCGTTCAGCCTCCAGGGGCGGGAAGGCCAGGGCTTTTTTCAGCGCCCTGATCTGGTCGATTTTGATCGTGGCTCCCTGGGGCCGGATGAGCAGGAAGTCCGGATGATTGTCCGAGGCAAACTGGAGGCAGCCCGCGCAGTGTCCGCAGGGCGCCGTTTTTCGTTCCGCCTCGCAGAAGAGAAAGGCGGCCACGGCCCGGGCGGTCGTGGCCTTGCCCACGCCCTCCGGTCCGGTAAACAGGTAGGCATGGGCCAGGCGGCCGGTCGAAAGCGCCCGGCTCAGAAGTTTGACGGCCTTGGGCTGGCCCTGGATCCCGGAAAAGGCCGACATCAGAACAAGGTACGTTGAGGTGACGGCTCGGCGGGCCTGCCCTGTTTATGCGTGTTTCCCCGGGCCTGTTGCGGCGGAGGTGCGGCATATTTCGCGGCCGTCGTCCCGGTTTTTTTTTCGTCCTGCCCTCTTAACAGCAGAAACCGCTCCATGAGCGGCTGATAGTCGCTCCACTGGTATTCGTCTTCTTCGACCTGTTCGCTGAGCCTGCCGATGTAGTTCATCTTGGCGTCCATGTTGTCCAGGTGATGGAGCAGGATGGCCTCCATGGTCATGGGCAGGCAGGGCGAACCGAATTCGTGCCGGCCGTGATGGCTGAGGATCAGGTGGGTAAGCTGGTCCAGGCGTTCCGGTGCCAGGTTCGGGACTGCCGCCGCCTCCTGCCGGACCATTTCGCTGCCGATCACCAGGTGGCCGATGAGCCGGCCCGGACTGGTGTATTCGAAGGGCACGGTCTTGTAGCTGAACTCGCGGATTTTGCCGATATCGTGCAGCAGCGCCCCGGTCAGCAGCAGGTCCCGGTCCAGTTCCGGGTAATGATCCGCGATTTTGGCGGCCAGGCCGGTGACGCTCAGGGTGTGCTCGATGAGGCCGCCCAGGTAGGCGTGATGCATCCTTTTGGCGGCCGGCGCCGTGACAAACTGTTCCAGCAGCGGCCCCTGAAAAACGGCCTGTAACAGCGCCTGCAACTCGGCATCGGTGATCCCGTCGATCAGCTGCAGCAGTTCGGCCCGCATTTCAGAGACGTCATATTTGCTGGCCGGCATGAAGTCGGTCGGCGGCACCGAACCTGCGTCGACGCGGTGCAGGGAGTTAATGGTCAGTTGCAGTTGATCCCGAAACGACTTGGCGGTCCCCTGGACGGAGATAATATTGCCGACCGCGGCCTGGTCGTCAAAGCGCTCGGCATTGTCCCACAGCCGGGCCTCGATCTCGCCGCTCCTGTCCATGAGGGTGAGCGCCAGGTAGGGCTTGCCCGCCTTGGTCTCGGCCAGGGTTTTTCTGCTGACGAGAAACAGGTCGTTGACCTGCCGCCCCTCGCTCAGGTCGGCAACAAAAACAGTTTTCCGGGTGTTGGATTCAGGCATTGGTCCTCTGGTTCAGACATTGAAACGAAACAAAATGCAGTCCCCGTCCCGGACCACGTATTCCTTCCCCTCGGAGCGCATCAGCCCGCGGTCGCGGGCCGCTGGTTCGCTGCCGCAGCGGATGTAATCGTCGTAGGCAATGACTTCGGCCCGGATAAAACCGCGTTCAAAGTCGGAATGGATCTTGCCGGCCGCGCCGGGAGCCGTGGTGCCGCGCTTGATGGTCCAGGCCTTGGTCTCCTTCTCGCCAACCGTGAAAAAGGTGATCAGGTCCAGCAGGTCGTAGCCGGCCCGGATCAGCCGGTGCAGGCCCGGTTCGGCCATGCCCATATCGGCCAGGAACTCGGCCTGCTCATCGGTCTCCAGCAGGCTGAGTTCCTGCTCGATACTGCCGCCGATGACCACCACCGAAGAGCCTTCGCCGGCCGCCGCCTCCCGGAGCCGCTCGACAAAGGGGTTGCCGCTTGCCAGGTCGTCTTCGCTTACATTGGCGACATAGAGCACCGGCTTGTCGGTCAGCAGGCAGAGGTCGCGCAGCAGGCTTTTCTGCGTATCATCAGCCGGTTCCGCCAGGCGGGCCGGCCGGCCCTGGTCCAGAATGTCCCGGAGCTGCTCCAGAAAGGCGGCCTGGGCAATTAGTTGCCGGTCCCCTGATTTGGCTTGGCTGCGTGTTTTCCGCAGCCATCTTTCCACCGTCTCCAGGTCAGCCAGGCCCAACTCCATGGAGATGATCTCGCGGTCGCGCAGGGGATCAATGGAGCCGTCCACATGGATGATATTGTCATCCTCAAAGCAGCGCACCACGTGGACGAGGGCATCGACCTGGCGGATATGGCCGAGGAACTGGTTGCCTAGTCCCTCTCCCTGGCTGGCGCCCTTGACCAGCCCGGCAATGTCCACAAACTCCATCTGGGTGGCCACCTTGTTCCTGGTCTTGACGAGATCGGCAAGTTTATCAAGCCGTTCATCGGGAACAGGAACTACCCCCACGTTGGGTTCAATGGTGCAGAAGGGATAATTTTCCGCGGCAATGGCCGCAGCGGTCAAGGCATTAAATATAGTGGATTTGCCCACATTGGGCAGCCCGACGATTCCACAACGAAATCCCATGGGATCCTCATAGTCTCAGTGATTCTCAAGTTTGGTCAAGTGGCGGGACCAGGTCCGTTTTTCACCGGCCCCGATCCGGAAACAGGGCCGGGAAACTAAGCCCTGCGCTCCGCCGGTGTGCCCCCTGTGATACACTATATATATACATTTATGCAAGCAATTCTCATCAAGTCATAACTCCGGATGACCTGATTCCCAAGGCCCTGCCGCGCCGCGCCGCCGGCTGATTCACGGCTCCGGCCCCTCGCCTGGCAGTCCTGCTCGTGCAGCTCTATAACTCGTTCCGGCTGGGCCTTTAATTTTTCCATAAGTGTTCGGGGAAGCAGCTCAACGATATGTGCAATTGTAGTTCTGCCGGCACGATTTGCTTGATTAGTCGTCCCTTGCGGAGTACAAAGATAAGAAGTCTCTAATGGAGCGCGTCCCAATGCAGTGGTACTGCCACGGGATGTGCTGTGCGGGTTTTTTTACCGGAACAATTTTCCAGTTCATAAAAAAGAGAGATGAAATGATATGCCTGCTTTCTAAAGTTTTCAGCCTGTTTTTTTTCTTTAAGTTTTCCCGCAAAGGCGGAAAGTCTCTCTTTTTCCGTCTGTATCGACTTGTATTTATTGCAAAAGCCAAGATAATAACGCAGCCGCTTAACATGATATCAATGCTGCCCCGCCTCCACACCTCTTTGTTCAATAAAGGCAGGGTGCCGGTTGATAAGATTGGCAGGGACTTGGATCATTGCGGTGTTATCCTGTTTTTTTGTTATCAACCCTGTTGGAATAATATCCGGTTAGAAATAACATAGCCTGGCAAAAAAATACGCAGTCAATTTTTTTTGATTTTAAGTAGATATCAGGAAACTATATAATAACTTGTTGGGCTCAAAAAAACAAAGGAGATAAACATGCCATTACTTAAAACCAGAAACATCTTTATCAGTCACTCATGGGCTTATGGTGATGCTTATGAAAAATTAGTTGAAATGATGGATGAGACTCCTAACTTTACGTATAAGAATTACTCTGTTCCCAAGAATGATCCTATCCATGATGCCGATAATGCAACTCAACTTTATGAAGCAATTAAGAACAAAGTTGCTCTCACACATGTAGTAGTCATAATGGCGGGTAAGTATGCTACATATAGCAAGTGGATTAATAAAGAAATTAAGATTGCCAAAGAAGATTTTGACAAACCAATTGTTGCTGTATGCCCTTGGGGGGCAAAGCAAATTTCGAGCGTTGTGCAAGATGCCGCAGACGAGATTGCCAAATGGAATACGGATTCAATAATAAAGGCAATAAGAGCCGTTTGCTAGTGGTGATGGGAGAATACAAGAATGAGAAAAGCACTGATAGTTGGCATCAACTACTACGAACACGGAAATCCTTTGTTTGGGTGTGTTGACGATGCTCATGCAGTAAAAGCTGTACTTGAGCGCCATGGAGATGGTTCTATAAATTTTGACGTTCAGCTTTTCACTGGGACAGGACCTTCTGATACTGTCACAAGGGCTCAAGTAAAGGACTATACAGAAAAATTGTTTTCAGATGATAGTGAGATAGCCCTTTTATATTTCGCAGGTCACGGGCACATTGAGTCATCAGGCGGTTATCTGTTGGCAAGTGATTCTAGTAGAGGCGATGAAGGCGTTTCTCTTACTGAAATACTGGCATTGGCTAATAAATCAAAGGCTAAAAATAAGATTATTATTTTAGATAGCTGCCATTCTGGTATCGCTGGTACGCCTCCTGATTCTACTGATAATGCTATTCTTTCAGAAGGACTTACTATTTTAACCGCTTCAACAAAAGATCAATATGCTACGGAAGAGAATGGGCGAGGTGTGTTTACTACGTTGCTTGTTGATGCTCTAAACGGTGTTTCGGCAAACTTATTAGGTGATATTACTCCTGGTAGCATCTATGCGTATATTGATCAATCACTCGGTGCTTGGGAGCAAAGACCTGTATTTAAGACAAATGTCAAAAGTTTTGTTTCGCTGCGCGAAGTTCAACCGAGTGTTCAATTGGATGACTTGCGAAGAATTGCCGAGTTCTTCCCTTCGGCTGGTTATGAAGTTCCTCTTGATCCTACCTTTGAGCCTGAAATGAAAGGTCGAAGCGATGGAATGCCCGATCCAGATCCCGAGAACACTAGAAAATTTGCGATCTTACAGAAGTTAAATCGTGTAAACCTTGTAGTGCCAGTTGATGCCCCTCATATGTGGCATGCTGCTATGGAAAGCAAGGCGTGTAAGTTGACCGTTCTTGGTGAACATTATAGAAGACTTATTGAGCGAGGACGGATTTGAAAAATAAAAAAGCCCAACCAGCGCATTAACTCAGACGGGAAGAACGTTTGCGGCCTGGCGGGACAAGTTCGGTGGCCCGCTGGTTATGCGAAACGAACCACCGAAATAAAATTAGGAGTCACATGAAATGCAAAAACCAGTAAACCAACGTCAGCTTTCATGGTTATCATCCGAAACTATACTCACCGCTGAAAGGTTTTTGGAATTTGCAGATCAAATGCAAGCAGTCTCAGACTTTGGCCCGATCCAAAATCCGTCAATTACATTTTCTGGAGGGGCACTTCCAATACAGTTGACAGGTGACTTGAGCCAAGTTCGTAGTGAATTTGAACAGCTCACGGACAAGCGATTCACATCGGCAAACTTTAAAGCTGTCTTTCCAAATACCAATAATTTATCAGTCACAGTCGGTGCGAATCTTTCACTAGGCCATGTAAATGTTACTGTTCAAAATGGCACAGATGAAGCAGTTGAAAAACTTTTTTTATTAATTTCTGAAACATTTCCACGGACTACAGGCCTATCTGACCAAGAAATAGAGCAACAGTCCCTTCGGCTTTCAGCTCTGATTAAAGAAGCAGAAAAAGCAGTACATGCAAGTGAAGAAGCACAGAAAAGTAGTCAATTGGCAGAGCAGCATGAAAAAAATGCAAATAATTTTCTAAATTCTATACAAACGGCAAAAACTGAATCTAAAAAAATATTAAATGAATTGAAAGTATTATCAGAGGAAGGATCTCAGAAGTCTACAGAAATAACTAACTTCAGAAATCAGTCACAAGCTGATAGGGACGCATCCCAAAAATTCCGTGACGACATTGGCGCCATTGAGGCAAAAATAAGAGAATTTTTTGCTGAAGTTGAATCAACCAAAAATGCAATTACTGAGTCTAAAAAACTCGCAGAAACAACAGTAAAAATAAATACAGATGAAACGAATAAAATAATAGAGAGAAACAAAGAATTACAGGCTGAAACCAAGGATCACCTGCTGAAAGCTGTTGGCGCTTCTTTGTTTAGTGCTTTTGAAAAACGTAAAAAGAAAATTGAAATATCAAAATGGGTGTGGGCAGGTTTTACAACAGCGGCAATTGTGGCTCAAATATTTGTTATCATCTGGATTGCAAATCACGTTCAATTTCTTGCCACCGATATCCCGTTTTATAAAACCCCAGGCTTTTTACTTCGTGTCACAGTTAGTATCCCTATCATTTTCTTTATCGGTTACTCTATCCATCAATATGCGAGAGAACGAGAGTATGAAGAACTTTATGGTTTCAAATCATCTCTTTCGTTTTCCCTTTCCCCCTATCTTGACCTTGTACGGAAATTGAAAGAAGAATCTGACGACTCAAACGGTGAGCATCGCCAGTTTGTTATTGATACGATTAAACAAATCTTTGAGAATCCGCTTCCTTCGCGAGTAGAATCACCCCAAAAAGGTGCACCTGACTCCAACGTTTTAAAAGATTTGTTGGATCAGATAATAAAGATAATCGAAAAAGGCAAATAATATTAAATGGTTAACAATGGGTTTAACCTGACTGCGAGAACGTCGGCGGCGCTGGCGCGGCAAGTTCAGGTGGCGCAGCAGGTTAGCCCAGCCGATAGGATGGACCGCTTCGCGCTCCATCCTATCGGGCCGGGCTGTTCAAGCAACGCCATGGATAGATTCCGCGCTTCGCGCTCCACCTATCCATGGCGTTGGAGCCGACTGCGATTCTCGGTGTCTG
>BDTX01000013.1 GCA_002897615.1 bacterium BMS3Bbin14 | reverse complement strand
ACACGGAAGTTAAGCTCTCCAGCGCCGATGGTACTGCACGGGCGACTGTGTGGGAGAGTAGGTCGTTGCCGATCTTTTTATATAACGGAAAACCCGGATACTTAATCGTATCCGGGTTTTTTTGTTTGTTTATTGCCCTGTCCCCCACCCCCTGTCCCCGGCCCGGTAAGTCTTCCCTCGATTACCGCGAGGAGCAACAGGCAATACCGTCCATGGCCGAAAAAGATTTTGTCAATCTGCCGATGTACGGTAAATAAAAGAAGGCGACCGGAATCGCACCGGCTTCACCCCGTCCCTGCGGACGGAAGATGAATCCGTGACGGCTTGCGGTGATATTCCAGGCAAGGTGTATGGAATTTATTGGATTCAGATGATTATTAACACTTCCCGTATAACCAGGCAGACAACACTATGAAAAACGCCCGCCGGCCCGGCACCTTGTATGTTGTTGCCACCCCCATCGGCAACCTTGAGGATATCAGCACGCGGGCCCTCCATACTCTTGAGACCGTTTCCCTGATCGCCTGCGAGGATACCCGCCACAGCCGGAAACTGCTCAGCCGTTTTCAGATCAGCACTCCCCTGACCAGTTACTACCGCGAGAAAGAACAGTATAAGGCCGGGATTCTGATCAACAAATTGCAGGAAGGGCAGGATATTGCCCTGATTTCCGATGCCGGTACTCCCGGGATTTCCGACCCGGGTGCGGTCCTGATCAGGCGGGCCAGGGCGGCCGCCATTGCGGTGGTTCCCATCCCCGGGCCCTCTGCCCTTGCAACGGCGCTTTCCGCCGCCGGTCTCGAAGAAAACGGTTTTTTCTTCGGCGGTTTTCCCCCGGCCAAAAAGGGCTTGCGCTGTAAATTCTTCCAGGGCCTTGCCGCCCTGCCCTTTCCGCTTGTCTTCTATGAATCACCGCATCGCATCAAGAGCTGCCTCCAGGATTGCCTCTCGACCTTTGGCGAGCGACAGGCCCTGCTCTTTCGGGAATTGACCAAAATCCATGAACAATGCCTGGACGGTCCGCTCTCACAGCTCCTTGAGCAGGTCAAAAACGGCGTCCGCGGCGAACTGGTCCTGGTCATTCAGGCCGACAGCAGCATCCCCGCGGACAAGCCCGACAACCTTGACCACCTGCTCGCCTGGTACAGACAGCAACCCGGAATGAAGCTCAAAAAAGCCGTGCAGCTGATTGCCGCCGATCTTGACCTTCCCCGCACCCAGGTTTATCGGGCCGCACTCGAGACCTGGCACCGTGACGATCAAGAGGCCGGCGACGACGAATCATCGTGAACAGTCCGGCTGTTTTCCCCTTGACCGTATCACCCCCCTGAGCTTATCTTGTACCTGGATCCGTGAACGTTCGAGAACGATGCAGATGCAAGGCGGCAACGATGCTGATTATCCTGCTGTGATATCAACTTTGTTGCCAACGCAGCAGCTGCGCCGTTATCGGGCGGGCCGCAGTCCGGCGCGGTGAAGAGTATAAAATGCATTTATTCGTCAAAAATGCAATAAACTCCACATATTGCCTGGGATATTACCTCAAGCCGTCACGGATTCAGGTTTTAACCAGCAACATTAAAGAAGGACAAATATGAACCGAGTATCTTCCGCCACCGCGCACTGTCAAAACAAAGAAATGGCGCTGTTCATGCAGGCCGCGGCCAGAGCGGCCCTGACTGCGGGTTCCATCGTCAGGGAACTGTACGGCAAACCCCATACCATTCAAATGAAGGGCCCGATCAACCTGGTTACCGAAAGCGACCTGGCAGCGGAAACCGCCATTATAGCCTCACTGAACGAAGATGCCCCGGGCATTGCGGTCCTGGCCGAAGAATCGGCGGATGATAATCTCAAGGAGCCGGAGGGCCGGGTCTGGGTCGTCGACCCCCTGGACGGCACCACCAATTTCGCCCATGGTCTGCCCCTGTTCGCGGTTTCCATCGCCCTGCTGGATGACGGCGTGCCCCAGGTCGGGGTGATCTACTGCCCCATGCAGGACGAGCTGTTTACCTGCTGCCGCGGTGGCGGCTCCTGGCTGGACGGCCGGGAGATCCGGGTGACCGAAACCCGGTTTCTGCTCGAATCCCTGGTTGCCACCGGCTTTCCCTATGACATATATACCTACCTCGATACCATCCTGCGGCAGCTGAAAGCGGTTTTGCCCAAGGTTCGCGATATTCGCCGTTGCGGCGCGGCAGCCGTCGACCTTGCCTATGTGGCCTGCGGCCGGCTGGACGGTTTCTGGGAGATGGATCTCAAACCCTGGGACACGGCAGCCGGCTGGCTGCTGGTAGAAGAGGCCGGCGGCAAGGTGACCGGCTTCGACGGCCGGCCCTACTCGTCATTTGCCCGGAAAATCCTGGCCAGCAACGGCGTCCTGCACAGCAACCTGCTCGAACTGCTTTCGTGAGAAAACACACCGGCAAGACCAAGGCCCTGCCCCTCTGGATACTCCACCTTCTGATGCTGCTGGCGTCCGTCCTGGTCGCCACCTCATTCACCGTGGGCAAGGCTATTGCGCCGGGGCTTGATCCGGCCGCCCTGACCCTGGTCCGGTTTGTCCTGGCCGCCCTGCTCTTCCTTCCCTATATCCGCCGGCGCCATGGCCTCCGCCTCCCCTCCCTCGGCGCGCTCTGCAGATACAGTTTTATCAGCGGCGCCCTGGTGGCCTTTTTCTGGCTCATGTTCCTGGCCCTGCGCTTCACATCCGCCCTTAATACCAGCGTTATCTTCACCCTGGTTCCGGGCATTTCCGGAATTTACAGTGCCGTGCTCCTGCGGGAACGCCTGGGGAAATACCGCCTGGCCGCCCTGCTGCTGGCCATGGTCGGCGCGATCCTGGTTATTTTCCACGGCGATATCAGGCTGATGTTCTCCCTGCAACTGGGCCGGGGCGACCTGATTTTCTTTTACGGCTGCCTGTTCATGGCCGCATACACGCCGCTGGTAAAACTGCTTCATCGCGGTGAATCCATGGCGGTCATGACCTTCTGGATCCTGGTGACCGGCAGCGTCTGGCTGGTGCTTCTCAGCGGCAACCGTCTCCTGTCGATCAACTGGGGAGCTGTCGCCCCCCTGGTCTGGGCGGGCATCCTCTACCTGGCCGTGTTCTGCACCATTATCACCTTCTTTATCACCCAGCTCGCCACCCTGTCCCTCGGGCCGACCAGGGTCATGGCCTACAGTTACCTCTACCCGCCGCTGGTCCTTATCATTAACCGGCTGCTGGGGCACAGCCTGCCCCCCCTGCGCACCATAATCGGCGTTGCCCTGATTCTCCCGGCGATACTGATCGTGCAGCACGGCGCCGGCAACAGGTGAGCTGGGCATCACCTCAGGCCGTCACGGATTCAGAACGAAAAAAGGACTTAGAGCTGATGCCCTAAGTCCTTATTTTTTTTGGTCGGGACGAGAGGATTTGAACCTCCGACCCCCTGAACCCCATTCAGGTGCGCTACCAGACTGCGCTACGTCCCGTTTAAAGATGTGCCTGTTGCCTGTATTACCTTGGAGATGGCACTGTCAACCACTTAGAGTCGAAGTGATTTTGTGGCAAGCAGTTGTTGAATTCTTCTTAACTCCTTTTTGATCGTTGCCAGGCATGGATCATGTAACCTGCTATCGTCTTTCTTTTCCTCTTTGGTCAAATCCGCGTCACTGCTGCTCTTCAGCAGCCGCCTGGCCCCGGATATGGTGTAGCCGTTACCGTACAGCAACGACTTGATGAGCAACAAATTCTCAACGTCCTGCCGGCGGTACAGCCGCTGGTTTGACTTTGCCCGGCGAGGCCTGATAACCTTGAATTCCGATTCCCAGTAACGAAGCACATG
Organism: bacterium BMS3Bbin14; assembly: GCA_002897615.1. GTDB lineage: Bacteria > Desulfobacterota > Desulfobulbia > Desulfobulbales > Desulfobulbaceae > BMS3Abin13. Next base: position 29,598 of record BDTX01000013.1, on the reverse strand, counting down.
GCGATCAACACCGACGAGACCACTGACCTCGCCAATCCGGAAGTAGGTCTTATCCGGTATCTGTTGTTCCCGTGCTCGCGGCTGTTTCACATTTACTTGTTCAAACGCTCACGCAACTGTTTGCTGGGCCGGAATGAGACCATTTTTCGTTTCGTGATGATCATGGCATCACCGGTACGGGGATTACGTCCCCGGCGCGGGGCCTTGTCCCTCACGGTCAAGGTCCCGAACTGGACCAGTTTGGCGGTCTCACCATTGACCAGAGTCTCTTTAAGCGCGGCAAAGACCTTGTCAACAATCTCAGCGCCATTACGCTGAGAGACTCCCAGCCGATTATTAACGGCAATGGCCAGTTCCTTACGCGTTACGTTTTTCTTCTTCATTTATTTCCTGACCCCCGCGATAACGTCCCCCGAAACGGGACATAAGTGAATGTACAATTTCTTTATGAAATCTGTCAACCGTTTCATCAGCCAAAGTTTGTTCTAATGAACGATAAGTAACAGAAAGCGCCACACTTTTCATCCCCTTTTCGATGGGCTTGCCGCGATACACATCAAAAAGTTCCGCCCGCTCCACATGTTCGACATTCTGCTCAAGGATTGCCTGCAGCAAATCACCGGCGGCAACCTGCTCGGGAACCAGCAGGGCGATGTCCCGCTTAACGGAGGGATAACGTGGCAGCGACTTAAACGCCTTTACCGCCCGCGGCAGATGACAGAGCGTCTCCAGGTCCAGTTCCAGGAAAAAGACATCCTGTTTGATCCCGAAATCCCGGCCTTTTCCCCGGTCCAGACGTCCCAGCCCGCCGATTACCCGTTCACCGTCCATGATCAGCAGGGACATCCCCTCCTGACTGTATGGCTGAGCCTCTTCAGCGGCCGCGACAAAGCTGATCTCTCCGGAACCTCCGGTTATGCGCAATGTTGTTAAAAGAGACTGGGCGACACCCTTGATATCAAAGATGTCCGCCTGCCGGCCGGAGAAATAGAGCGGCACGGCGCCGGGATAACGCTGACCGCTCATAACCGCACAGAGCTGCAACTTTTCTTCCGGCTGCGTATCACTGCCGTGCTGTAAAAATATTTTGCCGATCTCGAAAAGCCGGATATCGGTCTGCTGAAAATTGATATTGCGTTTGATGTTTTCCAGCAGCCCCGGCAGCAGCATGGTCCGCATGACAGCCTGGTCCTCGGTCAGAGGATTTAAAAGCCTCGTGCATCGAAGCCGCTCATCATCCCCGGAAATTCCGAGGACATCCAGCTGTTTCTCCGAAACAAAACTATAGTTGATGGCCTCGGAGAATCCCTGGGCCAGCAAGATGGCCGAGACATCCTGGCGCAAAGCCCGTAATGGGTCGCGCTGCGGATAATCCATCCTGATCAGCGGCAGCGTGGTGGGGATATCGTTGTAACCGGCAAGGCGGGCAATTTCTTCCACCAGGTCGATCTCGCGTTCAATATCCACGCGGAAGGACGGAACAACGACCTGCAGGGCTTCATCCTCTTCCGAGGCAATCCCGAATTCAATGCTCTGCAGATACGCCGCCATCCTGCGGCTGTCGAGTTCCATACCGAGCAGGTCGCAGACCCTTGATGTCCGGAGCGGCAGCGTCAACAGATCCCGGCGGCCGGGATACTCGTCCACTCCGCCCGGTACTGCTTTGCCGCCTGCCAGTTCCTCTATCAGGTTGACAGCGCGCTGCAGGGCACAGTCAACGCCGTCAGGGTCAACGCCCCGTTCAAAGCGGTACGATGACTCGGAGGACAGATTAAGGCGGCGGGCCGCCTTACGGATAGCGACCGGATCAAAACAGGCTGACTCCAGCAACACCTCGGTCGTTTCCCCGGTGACTTCGGAATCAAGCCCGCCCATGATCCCGGCCACGGCAACCGGACGCTCCTGATCACAGATCAGCAGCATCTCCGGCTCCAGGGTTCGTTCACTGCCATCGAGGGTGGTAAACGTCTTTTCATCTTCAGCCGGACGACGAACGACAATCCGGCCGCCGGCGAGTTTTTTAAAATCAAAGGCATGCAGCGGCTGGCCGTACTCGAGCATGACAAAGTTGGTGATATCGACCAGGTTGTTGATCGGCCGCATGCCTACCGCCAAAAGCCTTTGCTGCAGCCACCCGGGAGACGGACCGATGGTCACGCCGGTCAATTTACGGGCGGCGTAGCGGGGACACAGCTCCGGCTCCCTGATCTCGGCACTGAAATCGATATTCCGGCCATCGAGAACCGGCAGGTCGTTCCGGTCGACCGGCCGCTGCAAAGGCGAACCGGTCAGGGCGGCCACTTCCCTGGCAATGCCGATGACGCTGGCACAGTCGGGACGATTCGGGGTCAGGTCGATCTCCACCATGATATCGTCAAGACCGAGTTCCTTGACCAGGGCAACCCCGGAGGCGACGTGTTCGTCGAGCTCAAGGATCCCGCTGTCATCGCTGCTGATCCCCAGTTCCTTGCCCGAGCAGAGCATTCCCCGCGACTCCTGGCCGCGGAGCCTGGCCTTTTTGATCCGCAAACCGCCGGGCATGGTGACCCCGGGCAGGGCAATAGCCGTCACCAGCCCGGCCCTGACATTGGGAGCACCGCAGACCACCGGCACCACGTCGTCACCGACCTCCACCGTACACAGGGTCAGGCGATCGGCATCGGGATGGGGCCGCACCTCGACAATCTTTGCCGTCAGGATTCCCTCCAGCCCCTGCGACAGATCCTGAACCGCCTCGACCTCAAGCCCGAGCATCGTCAGCCGGTCGGCGAGCTGTTCTGGACTCAGATCACCGATGGAGACGTATTCACTGAGCCATTTGAGAGTAAATTTCATGCAGTCTTATCCCGTGAATATCCAGACCGAAACCTTGAGGCCCACTAGAATTGAGCTAGAAAACGAAGATCATTTTCATAAAAAAGCCGGATATCGTCGATCCCGTACTTGAGCATGGCAATCCGTTCAACGCCGAGGCCGAAGGCAAAGCCGCTGTATACTTCCGGGTCATAGCCGACCTTTTTCAGGACTTCCGGGTCGATCAGGCCGGCGCCGAGGATCTCGAGCCAGCCGGTATGCTTGCACACCCGGCAACCGGAACCGCCACAGATAACACAGGCGATATCGACTTCCGCGCTGGGCTCGGTAAAGGGAAAAAAGCTGGGCCGGAACCTGAGCGCCAGGTCATCCTTGAACATCCGCCGGGTAAAACTCGTCAACACCCCTTTCAGGTCGGCAAAGGACACCTTGTAGTCAACCATGAAGCCTTCCACCTGGTGGAACATGGGGGTGTGGGTGATGTCGGAATCACAGCGATAAACCTTGCCCGGCGCGATATAGCGAAGCGGCGGCTCCAGTTTTTCCATGATCCTGGCCTGCATGGGAGAGGTGTGCGTACGCAGCAGGATTGAATCCGTGACATAGAAGGTATCGTGCATGTCACGGGCCGGATGATGTTTCGGAATATTAAGTGCTTCGAAGTTGTAGTGTTCGAGCTCAACATCCGGGCCTTCGGCGACGGCAAACCCCATGCCTTCAAAGATGCCGCGGATCTCTTCCATTACCTGGGTGACTGGATGCAGTTTGCCAAAGGGCAGGCTGCGACCGGGAAGGCTTAAATCTTCCGGAACGGCTTCAGTGGCGCCTGTTGCCGAGAGTTCCTTTTTCTTCTGCTGAAAAAGCTCTTCCACCTCTCTTTTAATGGCATTGGCGAGCTGGCCGAGTCGCGGCCGATCCTCTTTGGCCACCTGGCCCAGCCGGCGCATGACCGTGGACAGCAAACCCTTGCGGCCCAGGTACCCGACCCTGAACGATTCCAGCTGCTCCGCCTCGTTCACGGCCGCGAGCGCTTCAAGCGCAGCGGCTCTCAGCCGCTTAAGTTCATCTTCCATCGACCTTCTCAGGCCGAGGGAATACCGGCGGCCTTGACCACTTCACTGAAGGCGTTCGGATCAACAATAGCCAGGTGAGACAATACCTTCCGATCCAGTTCGATATCGGCCTTGCTCAGGCCGCCGATCAAACGGCTGTAGCTGGTGCCGTTCAACTTGGCAGCCGCGCCGATACGGGTAATCCACAGGCCGCGCATGTTGCGCTTTTTCGTCCGGCGATCACGATAGGCGTAACAGAGGGCCCGGTCCACGGCCTCGGTGGCGGTCCTGTACAACCGGTGCTTACCGCCCCGGAACCCCTTGGCCATACTCAAAACTTTATTTCTTCTGCGGCGGGCCTTAAATCCGCGTGTTACTCGTGGCATCTGCTTTGCTCCATATTAAAAAATTCTTGACGTCCCTGTCACCCGGCTCATTGCCGGGCGAGGCACCTGTCTTGCAGCTCCCGTATTTACAGATACGGCAGCATCCGTTTGACAGCCCGGCGGTCGGACGCGGCAATGAGTCCGGATTTGCGCAGGTTACGTTTACGCTTGGTTGATTTCTTGGTCAGGATGTGGCTGCTATAAGCCTTGTTACGTTTTATTTTTCCGGAGCCGGTTGCCTTGAACCGTTTTGCCGCTCCCCTGTTTGTTTTCATCTTCGGCATGATGAGTTCTCCTCGTACCTGCAGGCAGCACAACCGCCTGGAATAGTATTATTACCGGTTTATTATTATAGCTCAACGCTTATGCTTATGGTTGGTCGTTACGCCTTCGGCCCGACCAGCATGACCAGCTGACGACCTTCCATTTGCGGGGCATTGATGATCACGCAATCTTCACTCAGGGCGTCGGCTATTTTATTCAGGGCATTGAGTCCGATGGACTGGGCATAAACAATCTCGCGGCCGCGAAAACGCATGGTGACCTTGACCTTGTTCTTCTGACCGAGAAATTTTTTTATCATCTTTATTTTAAAATTGAGATCGTGCTCTTCGGTTTTGGGCCGGAACTTGATCTCCTTGGTCTCGATAACCGTTTGCTTCTTCTTGGCATCCTTCTGCTTTTTACTTAACTCATACCGGTACTTGTCGAAATCCATGATCCGACAAACCGGAGGATCGGCTTTGCCGGACACCTCAACCAGATCAAGATCCTGGTCATAGGCCTTGCTCAATGCCTCGTCCCGCGGAACAACACCCAGCTGCTCGCCGTCGGCGTCAATCAGCCGAACCTCCGGGAAAGTAATCTGTTCGTTAATCTTGGTCTTAATCTCCTGCTTGGTCGGTGCCTTTCTGCCTCGTCTTTTAATTTCCGTTCCTCCCTTTTCCTGTTTTCTGAACGACCGGGTTCAGGTCATCCTCCGGCTGGTCCCTTCTTCACACTCGCTGCGCACCATTTCAACGAACTCCATGGGAGTCATCGGCGGCAGGTTCTCTCCACTTCTCTTGCGCACTGTTACCGTGCCATTTTCCTTTTCCCGCTCACCGACAATGAGCATATACGGCACTTTAATAAGTTGCGCTTCGCGAATTTTATAGTTCAGTTGCTCGTTGCGCAAATCTTTTTCAACCCGGACCCCGGCCTTACGCAGGCGTGAGTAGACGGCTTCGCAATACTGGGACTGATCATCGGTGATATTCAGAATCCGGGCCTGCTCTGGTGCCATCCACAGGGGAAAAGCCCCGGCATATTGCTCGATCAACACCCCGATAAAACGCTCCAGCGAACCCATCAGGGCACGATGGATCATAATGGGCTGATGTCCGGCCCCGTCCTCGCCGGTAAACTTCATATCAAAGCGCTCCGGCAGATTGAAGTCCACCTGAATAGTTGAACACTGCCAGGACCGGCCCAACTGGTCCTTGATCTTGATATCGATCTTGGGGCCGTAAAACACGCCTTCGCCGGGGTCAATCTCGTAACCGAGCCCCTTCTTCTCCAGGGCCCGCTTCAGGGCATCGGTGGACAACTGCCAGTGCTCGTCACTGCCTACATATTTCTCCGGCCGGGTGGAAAGATAAACATCATACTGATCAAAACCGAAGGTCTTCAGGATGTGCAGGTTCAGGGCCAGAATATTAAAAATTTCGTCTTCAAGCTGATCCGGCCGGCAGAAAATATGGGCGTCATCCTGGGTAAAACCGCGAACCCGCAACAGACCGTGGAGCGCCCCTGTCCGTTCGTAACGGTAGACCGTGCCAAGCTCGCACCAGCGAATCGGCAATTCCCGGTAACTGTGCTTATTGCTCTTGTAAATTGCAATATGGAACGGACAGTTCATGGGCTTCAACTGATACTTGACCTCGTCGATCTCCATGGGCGCGTACATATTCTCGCCATAGAAATCGAGATGCCCGCTGGTCCGCCACAGGTCCTGCCGCGCAATATGCGGCGTATACAGCAGTTCGTAGCCGTTGCGGTAATGTTCGTCCTTCCAGTAATCTTCAATCAGCCGCCGCAGCATGGCGCCCCGGGGCTGCCAGAGAATCAGGCCCGGACCGATCTGATCCTGGATGGTAAAAAGCCGCAACTCCTTACCCAGCTTGCGATGATCGCGCTTCCTGGCCTCTTCCTGCCGATACAGATATTTTTTCAGATCTTTTTTATCAAAAAAGGCGGTACCGTAGAGGCGCTGAAGCATGGGATTTTTTTCGTCACCGCGCCAGTAAGAACCGGCAACCCGCAGCAGTTTGAACACCTTGAGCCAGGAAGTATCGGGGATATGCGGCCCCCGGCACAGGTCGATAAAATCGCCCTGCTGATAGAAACTGACCGTCTCCGTCTCCATGCCCTGGAGCAGTTCCACCTTATAGGTTTCGCCCCGTTCACTGAAAAACTTGATCGCTTCTTCGACCGGCATTTCCGTGCGCACAAAGGGGCGCCGGGTAGCGGCGATTTCCGCCATTTGCTTTTCAATCCGCTCGAAATCGTCCGGGGTAAACGGCTCTTCCCGGTCGAAATCATAATAAAAACCATCGTCAATAGCCGGACCGATCGCCACCTTCACCTCGGGGCCGAACAGCCTTTTGACCGCCTGGGCCATGATATGGGCGGCGCTGTGCCGGAGAATCTCAAGCCCGGCCGGAGAATTCATGACCACCGGCTCAAGAACACAATCCCCGGTCAGGCTTACGGACAAATCAACCGGGACGCCGTCACGCAGGACGGCGACGGTCTGTTTTCGGAGCTTGTTGGACACCAGTTCCTTCAGGGCCTCGGCGGCTGTAAGGCCCCGGGGGAACGTGCCGCGCTCCCCGTCTTGTATGCTTACTGAAATTTCAGTCATGACCGATGGTAAAAAAAAAGTAAAGGCTAACGAGCAACCGGCCGAATTATTCTGCCGCCTGTCTTTTAGCCTTTGGGTTCTTGGTAGGCGCGGGCGGTTTCGAACCGCCGACTTCTACCGCGTCAGGGTAGCGCTCTCCCACTGAGCTACGCGCCTTCTTCGGATATTATCTTCACTCAAGCATGCAAAAAACTGCAACGGTTCGGTATAGAATCAATGTTGTCAACTCCTGCCGTAAAAGTTACAAGAAAATAAAGTAAATCGAATTCCGGAAAAACTCAAGTCAAATACCAGCAAACAGGCTCACTGTCAAGAAAAATAAGGGAATTGCCGGCCGCACCAACGCCTTTTTACGGCGGCCCCGGCCGCAGCCATTCATCTCTCATAACGATTCAAGCACAAACGAAAAATTACCATAACCGCGGATAACCGTTCAGATGTGATCTATATTCTGCCTGCTTTCAATAGCCCGGGCAAGGGTGTGCTCATCGGCATACTTTATATCCATGCCCATGGGGATACCGCAGGCCAGGCGGCTGACCCTGACGGGAAACCGGCGGAGCTGATCCATGAGAAACGATGCCGTCGCCTCGCCCGGCACGGTTGAACTGGTGGCAATCAGGATCTCGGCGGTATCCTGCTCCTTTATCCGGTCCAAGAGTTCTTTAATTTTCAATTCTTCCGGCCCGATGCCGTCCATGGGGGACAGCACGCCGTGCAGGATATGATAGACCCCCCGGAAAGCCGCGGTTTTCTCTATGGCCATCAGGTCGCCGGGCTCCTCAACCACGCAGACCAGCCGATCGTCCCGCCGCGCATCGCTGCAGATAGAACAGGGATCGGTTTCCGAAAAGGCAAAACACCGGCCGCACATGCGAATGGAAGCGTGCAGGGAGGCGAGATCCTCGGCCAGGCTCAGCGCCTCGGCCGCCGGCCGCCGTAAAATATACAGGGCCAGCCGGGTGGCCGTTTTCCGGCCGATACCGGGAAGCCTGGTCAAATCGGCAATAAGCCGCTCAAGCGCCGGGGGAACGATCTGCATGACAAGCGATCAGAACAGGCCGGGAATGGTCATGCCGCCGGTCAGCTTGCTCATCTCGTTCCGGCCCAGGTCCTTGGCCTTGCGCAGGCCGTCATTCACTGCCGCGATCACCAGATCCTGCAGCATCTGCCGGTCATCGGGATTGATCACTTCGGGCTCAATAGCAAGACCGACCAGTTCACCGCGGCCATTGACCGTGACCGTGACCATGCCGCCACCGGCCGTACCGGTGACCATTCTTGCCGCCAGTTCCTCCTGGACCTGGGCCAGTTTGTCCTGGAACTGCCGGGCGTGTTTCATCAAGTCTTCCATATCCATAACGGTTTCACCTCACTAAAAAATGCGTCTTAAGCACCGGCTGCCGGCCCGGGTCCTTCGCCCGTTTTTGCCGGCGGCGTGGCCCGGCGAAAACGCGGCCCGACCCTGACATGCCCCACCTCGCCGGCAAAAATGTCCACCGCGGCCAACACCAGGGAATCATTGGCCAGGGCCTGCCGCTCCTTCTGCGGGTTGACACCGGTTTCAGGGTCGACATCGCAGGCATTGGAATCAGGCACATGAAACCTTATCTTGAAATTCTCCTGGAAAAAATCCAGGGCGAATTCGGTCAGCAGCGTAATATATTCCCTGTTTTTGAAGAGGCTGCAGTCGGCCGGATCATTGTACTCGATAAGCAGTTCATCATCCTGACGCCTGACACCTGTCGCCCGCTGCAGGGCCGCCGCCATCCAGATTTTTTGGTCTTTCACATAACTGACGAATTCGGTCCAGTGCCGGCGCACATCCTTGGGGGCCGATTCGTGAACCTGCAGAGACCCGGTCCCGCCGGCATCATCCCGGCGCTTCCCGCCGTCCACCGCCTTGGCCTCCTGCCGCTTCTCCGGACCCTCTCCTGCCGGCACGGGTGCGGAGGGTGCTGTTTTTTTCACAGCAGCCACCGCCGCCCGGACCGGGGCGGGCCGCCCGGCTTGGCCGCCGTATTCCACCGGGGCCGGAGAGGCCGTTTGTGACCGCACCGGCGCGGCGGCCGGACGATCCATGCCGCCGCCGGCCTGCCCGCCTCCCGGGCCTGCACCTTCCGGCTCAGGAGGAACACCGGCCGCAACCGCATCAAGCCGGGCCAGGATATCGGTAACCGGAACGACCTCCCGGACCTGTACCGCCCGGATAAACGCCAACTCCAGGGCAAAACGGGGCCGCGACGAGAAACTCGCCTTTTCCAGGCTCTCCATCAATACATTGAACATGAACGACAGGGTCTCGACCGAATGGGCCGCCGCGGTTTCCCGCAGCGCCGCCATTTCCTCTTCGGCCAGGTCCAGCAGCTGCTCCGGTTTGCTGCTGACCCGGCAGACGACCAGGTCCCGGAACCAGGCCAGCAGGTCGTTGATAAAACGTTTCAGGTCCATACCGTAAGTATAGACCTGGTCAAGCTGCCCCAGGGCTGCCGCCAGGTCACCGGCAAGAAGAGACGAGGCCAGACCGGCAATGATCCGGTGGCTGACCAGACCGAGTACGTCCACCACCTCGTCCGCGCTCACCGCGTCACCGCAGTAGGAAAAAATCTGATCCAGCAGGCTGAGACCGTCCCTGACGCTGCCCCGGGCTTCCCTGACGATCAGGTTCAGCGCCGCCGGCTCAATCTCAACCTTTTCACTGGCGGCGATCGCGCTGAAATGGGCGGTCAGGTCCCGGCTGCCGACCCGTTTAAGCTCGTAGCGCTGGCAGCGGGAGAGAATGGTCACCGGCACCCGGTGCATCTCGGTGGTGGCAAACATAAAATAGACATGCTCCGGCGGCTCCTCGATGGTCTTGAGCAGGGCATTGAAGGCCTCGGAGGTGAGCATGTGTACTTCATCGATAATGATGATTTTAAAACGGGACCCGGTCGGCATGAAGCGTATCTGTTCCTTCATCTCGCGGATCTCCTGGATACCCCGGTTGGAAGCCCCGTCCACCTCGTGCAGGTCGACACTGACACCGGACATGATCTCCCGGCAGGAACGGCACTGGTTGCAGGGCGTGGCAGTGGGCCCCTGCTCGCAGTTGAGCGCCTTGGCCATGATCCGGGCCAGCGTGGTCTTACCGACACCGCGTACACCGCTGAAAATCAGGGCATGGGGGACCCGGTTCTGCGACAGTGCATTTTGCAGCGTCCGCACAACGGCCTGCTGGCCGATGACCTCATCAAAAGTCCGGGGTCGTGATTTTCTGGCAAGAACGAGATAGGACACAATCAGGAATCAATGGTCATAGGGTTTCAGATATCAGGGATTCAGGAGAACAACTGCAATCAAGTTAGTCCAAAACGTGGTCCCCGGCAATCGCAAAAAGAACTATTCAGGGATAAACGGGAAACTTCAATAATCTCGGCCGGGGTAACTGTTCAGATGTGCTCCATATTCGGGTAAGCAGGCCAACGAATCCATAGTATGGCTATGTGAGGCGGCCTGATCGCCCGAAGATGGAGTGCAGCTGGACAGTTACCACAAAAAAAGATAGCCAGGCACCCCTGCGGCACACAAAGAGGTTCACTACCGCTGCTTCCTCCCGGACCTGACGGAGTTCGTGATTCTTTGTTGCGCAGGACCTGGCTATCAAAGCGAAGTCAATGGCTGGCGGAGAGGGTGAGATTCGAACTCACGGTACTTGCGTACACACGCGTTCCAGGCGTGCACCTTAAGCCACTCGGTCACCTCTCCTTGGAAATAAAAAGGCTCGAAGACAGAGAGCCGGAGCCTGACGCGACTGCCTTTTTCCTCTACATCGAAAACACTTTCTATCCGGTACGGCTTCTTTTGACAACAGAAAAATGGCTATCGGCGGCGGTTTCGGAAAAAATCTTTGAGCAGCCGGCCGCACTCGACCTCAAGAATACCGCCGCTGACGACAAAACGATGATTGAGGACACCATCCGTGCCGATCCGATAGCGGGAAATTATTGCCCCGGCCTTGGGGTCGGCCGCCCCGAAGACCAGCCGCTCTATGCGCGCATGGACCATGGCCGCGGCACACATGGCACAGGGCTCGAGGGTGACATAAAGGGTGGTGCCGACCAAACGGTAATTACCCAGTATCCCGGCGGCCTGGCGCAGCACCAGCATCTCGGCATGTCCGGCCGGGTCACTGGCGCCAATACAGTTATTGCCGGCCGTCGCCAGGAGCCGGCCGTCGCCGTCGACCAGCACGGCCCCCACCGGCACCTCACCCCGGACGGCGGCATCACTGGCCTGGCCCAATGCCAGCTCCATCATCCGGAGATCATCTGTTTTCGTAGACATCAGTTCCAGCCGGTGCAACCGGTTCCGCACAAAATCGCCTTCACCGTTTTTTCCGTATTTACTTTCCAGGGAAAATCCCCTATAATTATTATAGTATAGATATTACAGATGACAAAGCTGGCATTCAATGGGAACAAATAAGCCATCCATGACTTCGTCCACCTATTCGCTATTGGCCTACGACTGCTCTTATGAACATCGCGAAGACTTTGGCGCTGCCCTGGCGGATAACACAAAAGTCATCATTGTCGGCGACCCCAGATCGTTTCAGCGGGAACTCAACAAAAATCACTATGACGTCATTGTTATAAGCGTCACGGCGGACAAAAACGATGCCTTTGACCTGCTGGAACAGACCCACCAGCAGAATCCGTATACCCCGATCATCATCACCAGTGAAACGGAAAAGGCCGATTTCATTGTCCAGGCTATCAGGCGGGGGGCTCACGACTTTATCGTCAAGCCCTTTTCTCCGGCCAGAATCCAGCTTGCCGTCCAGAAAGCCATTAATCATCGAGGGCTGCGAAACGAGATCGACTACCTGCGCGGCAGACAGGATATCGTCTATGATTTCAGCATGGTCGTTGCCGAAACCCCGGCATTTAAAACAATAATCAACAGTTTGAAAAAATTTGCCGAAACCGACTCCACCATTCTCATGACCGGTGACACCGGCACCGGCAAGAGTTTTCTCTCCGGCTCAATTCACTATAACAGCCATCGCCGCGACAAGCCTTTTATCAAAATCAACTGTGCCAATATCCCGGAGACCTTACTTGAAAGCGAGTTGTTCGGCCATGAAAAAGGCTCGTTTACCGGGGCGGTAAAGCAACGTATCGGTCGCTTTGAGCAGGCCAACGGCGGCACTATCTTTCTCGACGAAATCGGCGAGATCAGCCTGGAAATACAGACCAAGCTGCTCCGGGTCCTGGAGGAGAAATCGTTTGAACGGGTTGGCGGCAACAAGACTATCCAGGTGGATATCCGGGTTATTGTCGCCACTAACAAGGACCTTGATAAACAGATTGCCCGGGGAAAATTTCGCGAAGATCTTTTCTACCGGATCAATGTGCTGCCGATCCATCTTCCCCCTCTCAGGGAAAGACCCGAGTGCATCGAGCCCCTGGCGAAGGTTATGCTGCAGAAGGCCTGTACCTCGCTGAAAAAGAAAATCAACGAGTTTTCGCCAACGGCCATGGAGATCATCAAGGCTTACAACTGGCCCGGGAATATCCGCCAGCTAACTAACACCATTGAACGGGCGGTTATCCTTGAAGAAAGCGATCATATCCAGCCGGAAAGCATCGCCATCCCCAGATTTCATACCCCGGCCATATCCGCCGCCGCCTGCGAGCCCCTGAAGGCGCATGAAAAAGATTTGATCCTTAAGGCCCTGAACGACAGCCTCTGGGTCCAGAAAAGGGCGGCCAAACGCCTGGGCATCAGCCCACGGTCACTGAACTACAAAATCAAGAAACTAGGCATCACCCATCCGAATTGGCGAAAAAACCGCTGAACCGCCGGGCGGTCAAGGCCCAAAAGAGTGATCAGCCGCCGCCAAGCTCCTGCCTCTGCTCCTGCTCCTGCTCCTGCTCCTTAAAGCAATAACCGCATTGACCTCCGGCCAGGCGGACCTCTTCTACATCCCGTTGATCAACGGGAAAAACCTTGCAGGCCTGCGGCCGGCAGGTGCCATAAGCCAGGCAGCGTCCTTCATTGGTCAACATGGGGCAGGTAAAGAGGAGATTGCAACAGATACCGCATTGCCGACAGGCCCCCTGGCGCTCGGAAAGCTGGCGCCTGACATAATCCTTGCGGTAATGTACGAGCAATAAACGACGCGCCTTGCCGATAAAGTGCAGCCCAACCCTGGAGTTAGCACAGCCAGTGCGGACAGAGCAAAGCAGACGATAACAAAATGAGATAAAATCCACCAAGCCAACAAAACGGCGATGCAGACTATAGGTCACAGCTTTCATATATACCTCCTGAATCCATGACGCCTTGAGATTACACTCCATGCAACATGTAGAATTTGTTGTATCATATGTCAAATAAATACATTTCCTGATCTTCACCGCGCCGCCCTGCCGGGCGCCCGGGAACGGCGCCTCTTTCCCCGAACTTTCCTCAATAGCGGACGAAAAGATATCCCCTGGCGCCGCTGCTGTCGACCGACACGGGTTGCGGCAGGAACGGCCGCCAGCGGGCATACTCCTTGTGCCCGGCAACCAGGACGACCCGGCCGGGATGTTTGCGGATGAACTCTCCGGCCTCGAGCGGACTGAGCAGCCGGGGCCGGGCCTCGGTATAACTTAGTCCGTATTGCAGCTCTCCGGCCCTTTCCACCAGAAAAACGTCATCCCGCTTAAAATACCAGCATACCGCCAGCGCCACTTCATTGCCGGAAAGGATAAGGGTGTCGGGACGGATATCCGTGACGTGCCGTTCGAGCAGCGCTGCCGGGGCCTTCATCTCCAGGGCCGGAGCAGGGATGGCGAAATGGGCGATCAGCAGCAGGGCGGCCGGCGCCAGGCCGAAAAGAAAGAGCTTCCGGGTCTTCTCCCGGCAGCGGAGGGCGGCCAGGGTGACCAGGGCCATGGTAACCAGGCCGCTGACCAGCAGCAGCCATTTCCATGACCGGCTGAACGCCCGGAGATGGACCGGGCCGAGAAGCTGGACCGCGGCCAGGCCGAGGGCGCCAAGTCCGGCCGCCAGTACCGTCACCAGCATCCCCCGTTGCAGCCCCCGGATCGACGGCCGGTCAAATACCCGGATCAGCCCCATTGCAGTCAGGATAGCCAACGGCGGGAAACAGGGCAGGATATAGGTGATCAGTTTGCCGCTGGAGGCGGAAAAGAACAGGAAAGGAAAAAGGAACCAACAGAGACAGAAACGAAACAGACGCCGTTCGTCCTCATGGTCCCGGTCTGCGGCCCTGAGCCCCTGGATGGCGGCCGGGGCCACAAAGATCCACGGCAGGAACATGGCCGGCAGCACGGCCAGGAAATACCAGAAAGGCTGCTTGTGCTGGGCGGAATCGGAGAGAAAACGGCGGACATTCTCGTTCCAGAAAAAATAATGCCAGAAGTCCGGTTCCCGGACCTGGATCATGAAAGACCAGGGCAGAGAGACCAGGGCGGCCCCCGCCACCGGCAGCCAGACCATGCGGAACAGGTCGCGCCAGCGCCCTTGGCTGAGCAGGTACGGGGTCACGGTGAGGACCGGCAGCGCAAAGGCCAGAAAGCCTTTGATCAGGAAGGCGCAGCCGACCAGCAGGCCCGAGGCCAGGAGCAGGAATCGTTCACGGCGGGAGCCGGGTTCCTGTTCGGTGGCCAGGAAAAAACAGATCAAGGTGCCGGTCAAAAACAGATTGAGCGCATTGTCAAGCACGGCAAAGGTGCCGATGGACGCCACGGCAAAGGAGGTCAAAAAGACCAGGGCGGCCAGCCAGGGCATAGTGTTGCGCCATTTTGTTACGCTGCCGCACAGCAGCAGGATCATGAGCGCCATGAGGCCGGAGGAAAGAGCCGAGGGCAGCCGCACGGCGAAATTGTTTTCGCCCAACGCCATTATCGCCGCAGCGCTGAGCCAGTAGCCCATGACCGGTTTCTCAAAGTAACGCAGGCCGTCGCCGTGCGGCACCACCCAGTCGCCGGTGGCAATGATCTCCCGGGGCACCTCCGCATAGCGGGTTTCATCCTGAACAAAAAGCGGCCGCGCTCCCAGGGGCAGGAGGTACAGCACGACAAAGAGGGTCAGCAGCAGAAAGGAGAACTGTGTTTTCGTCATTTTCGTCATGGCCGCGGCCCGGTCTCCTGCGAGGATATCCAGCCGTCACGGCCCCCTACCCTCGCCGGCACGATTGCCGAGGTGCCGATGGCTTCACTGCTGTTCAGCATATCCATGAGCGGCGCCAAGGTGATCCCCCGCTGCCGGGCCTTTTTTAAAAAATCCTGAAACAGGCCCAGGCAACTTATGCCTTCCGCCTCGGCATGAATGGTCAGGACATTGAGCCGGCCGGGCCTGAAGAGTTTGATAAGGTGTTCATTGTAATTGCGCGAAGTAATGCCGTTTCTGCCGATCAGTTCGTCGTAGGTCGGCAGGGTTGTCGGGACCTGGGGCCGGGAGAGCGTCCGCCCTTCAACCAGGGGATAAAAGACGGATTGGCCGCGACAGTCCGAGTTGTAATGAAAAGCGAATTTCTCCCTCTGTTTGAGCGCGGTGTCGGTGATGCGCCAGGCCGGGGCAGCCGCGCAGCGAACCGGCCTGCCGATAATATTCTCCAGCACTTCCCGGCCCCGGTCCATCTCCTGCCACACCTCCCCGCCATTCATTTTTGTTACCCGGGATTGCCAGCGATGGTGGTCCCAGGCATGCAGGCCGATCTCGTGGCCGGCCTCGGCGGCCTGCCGGATTTCGGCGGCGCATTGCCTGCCGATCATCGCCCCCGGCCACAGTGTTCCCCGCAGGAGGATGTCCCAGCCGTAAAGATTGACGGCCCGGTTACGGACCATCTTGGCCAGAAACGTGGGCCGCAGCAGACGCCAGAGATGTCGGCCCATGTTGTCCGGCCCCACGGAAAAGAAAAAGGTGGCCTGCAGCTGATGGCGCGCCAGGACATGCAGCAGGCCGGGGACGCCGAGCCGCGTTCCCCGCAGAGTATCGACATCGATGCGCAGACCGGCTTTTATTTCTCCGGGACACATTGATCGGTTGTTTCCAGGGCCTGGCGGAGAAAGAAATCAAGGGTCTCGGCAACAGACTGCTCAAGGGGAACGACAGGCTGCCAGCCGAGCAGGCGCCGGGCCTGGCGGATGGACGGCAGCCGATGCTGAACATCCTGATAGCCGGAGCCGTAAAAGGCCCGGCTCTCCACGGCGCGGATGCCGGCCAGGGGCGGGAATTGATCCCGCAGGGGATGCTGCTGGAATTTTTCGGTCAGACCGGCGGCCAGTTCGCTGATACTGGCCTGGTTGTCCGGATTGCCGATATTGATGATCTTGCCGTCGCAGCAGTTGTCCTTGTTTTCAATGATGCGGAACAAACACTCGACCCCGTCTTTCACGTCCGTGAAGCACCGTTTCTGAGCGCCGCCATCCACCAGGTTGATGGGCGTCCCCTCCACCAGGTTGAGAATAAGCTGGGTGATGACCCGCGAACTGCCGATCCGGGCCGATTCCAGTTTGTCCAGGCGCGGGCCGATCCAGTTAAAGGGACGGATCAAGGTAAACTGCAGGCCCCGGGTGGCGCCGTAGGCCCAGATGACCCGGTCCAGAAGCTGCTTGCAGCAGGAATAGATCCAACGCTGCTTGTGGATCGGGCCGAGCACCAGGCGGGAGTTGTCCTCGTCGAACTCCGGGTCGTCGCACATGCCGTAGACCTCGGAGGTTGACGGAAAAATAATCCGTTTTCCATACTTGGCGCAATAGCGGACAACCCGCAGATTCTCCTCAAAGTCGAGCTCAAAGACCTTCAGGGGATTGCGGACATATTCAGCCGGCGTGGCAATGGCGACCAGCGGCAGGACGATGTCGCACTTGCGAACATGGTATTCGATCCATTCCCGGTGAATGGAGATATCACCCTCGCTGAAGTAAAAATCGGGCCGGCCGAGCAGCCGGCCAATGGCATCGGAACCGAGATCCATGCCGTGCACCTTGTAACGACCGCTCTCCAGCAGACGTTCACTCAGGTGATTGCCGATAAAGCCGTTGACCCCGAGAATAAGGACATGTTTTTTCCGCCGCCCGCCGGCGAGCAGGTCTTTCTTCCGCCCGAACCGCATACCGGCGGCCAGGTTCAATTCGGCGCCCAGTTGACTGCCGTTCATGAACAGGCCGTCTTCCGGCTGGCCGGTGTCTACCCGGACGGCATCCCGGCCGCAGCTGATGACAAGAGGATCAACGGAGAGGACCGTGCCGGGCCGGCTGTCCTTTTCTCCTGCCGTGACCCCCACCGACCAGAACAGACATTTCTGGTTGCCGTGATAACTGAAGGCCCCGGGATAAGGGCGGGTGACCGCGCGAACCAGGTTATGCACCCGCACCGCGTCCTGCTGCCAGTCGATCTCGCCGTCCGCCGGCTGCCGGCCGCCGAAATACGAGGCCAGGCCCGGTTGTTGAGGGATCCGGGAGGCGGTGCCGCTCTGCAGCATGGGCAGGGCGGTATCCAGCAACTGCTTGGCCGCGGCGGTCATTTTATGATGCAGGGTAAGGGCCGTGTCGTTCTCCGAAACAGCAACCCGCCGCTGATCGACAATGTCGCCGTCGTCGGGCCGGGGCGTCATATAATGCAGGGTCACGCCGGTTTCCGGCTCACCGTTGACCAGCACCCAGTTGACCGGGCAACGGCCGCGATAGGCGGGCAGGAGTGAGCCGTGCAGGTTGAGGGCGCCCTGCGGCGGAATAGCCAGGACTTCCCGGCCGACCATGGCCCGGTAATAAAAGGAAAAGATGATATCCGGAGCCAGTTCCCGGATCCGCTCGACCCAGAGCGGATGGTTGATGTTATCGGGCGCATAGACCGGCAGGCCGTTTTGAGCCGCCATCTCGGCCACCGAATCAAACCACAGGTTTTCGCTCGGATCGTCTTTATGAGTAAACACGGCCTGGACATCATAACCGTGATCAAGCAGCGCGGCTATGCCTGCGCAGCCGATATTATGATAGGCAAGAACAACAGTTTTCATATATTTTTTCCCGGTTGCCAAATTTTAATGCTTGTTGCAAAAACGGGCCTGACACTGACTATTCAGTCGGGGCGTCCGGACTTGCTTCCGGCTGTTCCGCCCCCTGGGCACCATTTATTGCAACTCATCACAGGACATATAACTAGGCGGTTTCACGTACTCAATCGCTATAAGTGGTCAGGGGTGCCGCATATTTGTGCAAGCGCGATCGTTCGCTATAGTTCCTCTATGCGGGCGATCGCGATCGTGCAAAGATGTGGTGCCCCTGATCACTTACCATTTATTATTTGTTGAACAAAGTAACGGGGCCGCCCCCGGACATCCCAGTAAATACGGCCGATATATTCACCCAGCAGACCCAGGCCGATAAACTGGGCGCCGATAAAAATAAAAAGAACGGCGAAAAGCGTAAAAACTCCGTTGGCCGCCCAGACCGAGCCCCGGACAAAACGCATGATCAGGAGAAAAGTGCCGAAGGTCATGCCGCCGGCGGCAATGATGGTCCCGATGATGGAGAGCAGGCGCAGGGGGAAGGTCGACATGGAGGTCAGAAGGTCAAACTGGAGGGAGATCAGCTTGAAAAAGGAATATTTCGAGTCCCCCCGGCGGCGCGACTCATGCCGGACCTGGATCTCCGAGGTGGTGCGGGCAAAGCTGTTGGCCAGAATCGGAATAAAAGTGGAGTGTTCCCGGCACTGGAGGATGGCCTCGACAATGGGCCGGCTATAGGCCCGCAGCATGCAGCCGTAATCGTGCATCATCACACCGGTGGCGCGGCGAACCATGTAGTTGACCAGCGAGGAGGCCAGGCGCCGGAACAGACTGTCCCGCCGATTTTCGCGCACCGTGCCGACAACATCGTAGCCCTTCTTCATTTCCCGCACCAGGTTCGGGATCTCCTCGGGCGGATTCTGCAGGTCGGCGTCCAGGGTCACGACAATCTCGCCGCAACTCTGGGAGAGCCCGGCACAGACCGCCGCATGCTGACCGTAATTCCGGTTCAGCAGCACCGCGACCACCTCCGGCCCGTGCTGGACGGCGGCGTCGGCGATCATGGCGGTCGAGCCGTCCGTGCTGCCGTCATCGACCAGAATAATTTCAAACGACCCGCCGGTTTCACGGCAGGCGGCAAGACAGCGGCGCAGCAATTCCGACAGATTATCACTCTCGTTCAGAACGGGAATAACAACAGACAGATCAAGTTTTTTCATCGCACCAACACCTCTTTGATCGCGGCGACCACATCGTCGACGTCATCCATGGTCATGGCCGGGAAAAGAGGCAGGGAACAGATTCGTTCCGAGTTCCATTCCGTGGCCGGCAGGATGCCGGGAGGCAGCTTCAGCGTCTCCCGGTAGTACTTCTGCTCATGCACGGCCCGGAAATGAATTCCGGTGCCGATATTTTTTTTCTGCAGTTCAGCCATAAAGGAATTGCGGCTGATACCGGCCCGGTCAATATCAAGCCGGACGATAAACAGATGCCAGGCATGGCGCTGCTCCCAGGCCGGCATGGCCAGGGGCAGGAGTTCATCAACCGTGGCCAACCGTTCCAGGTAATATTGAGCCAGTTCCGTCCGGCGGGCGATAAAGGAATCCAGACGGCCAAGCTGCCCGGTCCCCAGGGCGGCCGCGATATCGGTCATATTGTACTTGTAGCCCGGCTCGAGGACCTCGGCCTGGGGCGAACGGCCCTGTTGCCGGCGATCATAGGCATCAACGCCCAGGCCGTGAAATTTCAGCCGCCGGACCCGGTCCAGCAGGGCCGGGGCATCGCTACAGAACATCCCGCCCTCGCCGGTAGTCATGTTTTTTATGGGATGAAATGAAAAAATGGCGGTTCCCCGGCGACCGATTTTCTCCCCCCGGTATTCGGTGCCGGCGGCGTGGGCCGCGTCTTCCGCGAGATGAATCCGATTGTCGGCGGCAAGTCGGCGGATCGGCCCCATATCCACGGCCGCCCCGGCAAAGTGCACCGGCACGATGAGCCTGGTGAATTCACTGAGGCAGGGTTTGAGCAGTTCCGCGTTGACCATCAGCGTATCGCGGTCAACATCGGCAAAGACCGGCGTGGCGCCGTGGCGCACAATCAGGTTCACAGTGGAGACCCAGGTCATGGACGGGGTCACCACCTCATCGCCCGGACCGATGTCAAGGGCGGCCAGCAGAAGATCCATGCCGCCGGTGGCCGAAGAAAGCGCAACCGCGCCGCCGGCCCCGCAATAACGGTGGAACATCTCCTCAAAGCCGGCCGTTTTCGGCCCGGTAGTGATCCAGCCGCTGCGCAAGACCTCGTCAACCGCCGCAATCTCCTCTTCACTGATAGAGGGCCGGGAAAATGGCAAAAAATCTTTTCGCACCGAGAACCACCTTAAAAATCCTTAAAAACTCATACCAAACTCAGCTTGACGAACCTGCGCCCAGCCTGCTCGGGGATGACGGATTGTTGGCTTTTATTGTCATTCCCGCGGCAGCGGGAATCCAGGATATTTATATTAGCCGAGTTTGGTCAAGAGCCACCAAGATTAACGATATCGGGGACACCATAGCATATATTGTTTAATTATCATATAATGATTACTTACCATCTGAAAATGAAGAAACGATGAAGTTTTTCGCTCATTGCAAGACCCGTTTTCACCATTTCTTCATGAACGACCGGGTATACTGCGGCAAAAATCCGGAGATCCATGTTTATCCCTGCGGTTCGCCCCCCCCCGGAATGGACGGGGACGAAGTGCTTGCCAAAACGAAATCAACCATCACCCCAAAGGAGAAATAAACTATGAATCGATACCTGCCGCTGATCCTCTCCGGCGTGCTGCTCAATGCCATGGCCCAGCTTGCGCTCAAGCAGGGCATGCGCACCATAGGCCATTTCAGCTTCAAGCTGGACAGCCTGATCAATACGGCACCGGCGGCTGCGCTGAACCCCTTTATACTGGCAGGTCTCGGCTGTTACGTGATAAGTGTGGTCATCTGGTTACTGGTCCTGTCCCGGGTTGAGGTCAGCTATGCCTATCCCCTGCTGTCCGTCGGTTATATCGTGACCGCCCTGGCGGGGAAGCTTCTCTTTAACGAGGCCATGGGGGTTATGCGCTGGTCCGGGATTATCGTCATCTGTTTCGGGGTCTGGTTGATCACCAGGCCGGCTTAGGCTGCACCGGCGATGGCAGGCAGGGGGCGCCATGAGAATTCTGCTCGTTGACGATGAACCGGAATTGCTGGAGCAGGTCGGCCGGATGCTGAGAAAGCAAAACTATACCGTCGACACGGCCCTGGATGGCGACACGGCCCTGGAACAGCTCTTCGCCGAGCCGTACGACCTGGTTATCCTCGATATCATGCTGCCCGAAAAGGATGGCTTTGCCGTCCTGCAGGAACTCCGGGCGGAGAAAATCTCCACGCCGGTGCTGATGTTAACCGCCAGGGGAGCAGTCGACGACCGGGTCAAGGGGTTGGACCTGGGCGCCGACGATTACCTGGCCAAACCGTTTTCCATGGCCGAGCTGCTGGCCCGCATCCGGGCGCTGCTGCGCCGTGGCGGGGCTCACGGCTCCTCGATTCTGCAGCTCCTGGATCTGCGCCTGGACACCGCGACCCGTGAAGTGTCCCGCGGTGACCAGGCCGTCAGCCTGACCCCCAGGGAATTTTCCATCCTGGAATTTCTTCTTTACAATAAAAATCGTGCCGTGTCCCGCTTCAGCATGGCCGAACATGTCTGGGGCGATGATTTCGATCCCTTTACCATGTCCAACAATATTGACGTACACATAAAAAATATCCGCCGGAAGATTAATGACGTTGACGGCAAGCTGGTCGGTACCGTACGGGGAATCGGCTACATGATCAGGGATGGAACGTAATGAAAATACGCAACCGGATAACCCTGTGGATCACGGGCGTCGGACTTCTGGCCGGTTTTTTCTTTTCCCTGGTGGTCTTCTATGAAATGATCGAACAGCCCTACCGCTTGCTTGATGCCGAACTGGACAGCCAGGCCCATGCAGTAGTGGCCTGTTTCGCGCCGATAACAGAGACACCGGCTGCGCCCCGCCGGCCGCCGACCGTGATGAAGTCACTGGACAGACCATACTGGATCAAGGTTTTCGATGAGAAGCATGCTCTTGTCTTCTCATCAAGCATGGCGCGCTACGCCGACCTGCCCCTGTATCACAAAAGACATGGGTATACCGTCACCATCGCCATCCCCCGGCACGTCATAAACCTGGGCCAGGGTGACGGCAACGAGGTGGCATTCCGGGTCCGGTCCTTTACCCTGCGGGCGGGCGGCCGGACCTATCTCGTCCAGATAGCGAAACCGATGGAAAAACTCGCGGAAGAGATATCCGGCCTGCTTATTTCTCTTCTCCTCGGCCTGATCGGCTCGGGCCTGGTCCTCGTCCTGGTCGGCTATTATGTCGCCGGCCGCATTCTCCGCCCCATCAGCACCATCAACAACCTGGCCCTGGAGATTACCGACCGGACCCTTGACAAAAGGATACCGGTCGGCGGCAACCGCGACGAAATCAACGAGTTGTCTTCGACCCTCAATCACATGTTTGACCGCCTGCAGCTCTCCTTCACCCGGCAGAAGGAATTCGTTGCCAGCGCCTCCCACGAACTGAAGACACCCATCACCCTGCAACGGCTCTTCCTGGAAGAAGCGGTCCACCGCCGGGACCTGCCCTCTTCTTTCCGGGAACAGCTCATCACCCAGAGCGCCGCCCTTTTTCGCATGGATCGCCTGGTGAAAAACCTGCTCGACCTTTCCGCCCTGGAGCTCAAGGAAACCTATGAACCCGGAGAATTGGACCTGGCCCGGCTCACCCATTCAGTGTTCGAAGAATTTGCCGAAATCATCAAGGCGGCAAACATCCGCCTTACAGTCGTAATACCGGAGCCCTTTCCCATCCACGCGGACCGGGAAAAAATCAGGCGGGTTCTGATCAACCTCATTGACAACGCCATCAAATACAACCACGAAGGCGGGGAGATACAGTTCCGGGCCGATACCGACCGGGGCCGGGTCCGGATTGAGCTCTTCAATACCGGGCCGGGAGTCCCGGCCCGCGACCTGGAAAGGGTGTTCGAGCAATTCTACAGGGTGGAGAAATCGCGTTCCATCGCCCACGGCGGTTCCGGCCTCGGCCTGGCCATTGTCAAGCGGATCATCCAGTTACACGGCGGCACGGTGACCATGGAGAGCAAGGCCGGCGCCTGGACCAGGATACGCATCGTGCTGCCGGCATCATGCTCTCCGGCGGCCAACTGAGGCAACATGGAGTTTTTTTGTATAGTGGCTCCCGACAAAACTCATCTAACATAATGCGTTTTATAAATACTCCGGATTCCCGCCGACTCGGGAATGACCGACAATAAAAGCAAACAATCCGTCATCCCCGCGCAGTGATCCAGTGCGTCAAACCGAGTTTGGTTTTGCACCAGGCGAATCTCCTTGATTTAAAGAACTTTTATTGTTATGGAAAATAAGAGACACAGGCAAAAAATGAGCATTTGCGGTGTCCTTGACCGGGGAATTTTCCCCGAAAAAATCCCTGCCTGAATCAAGCTCCATTGCCTGGAACGGGGTGAGCGCATAATGCGCCTGTTTCCTCATGTCTCATGTTTTCGGCCTGTTTTTTTTGTCTGCAGTTCCGCCATAAAGGCAGGGAACGAACACCTTTCATCCCAGTTGGGGTCATATTTATGATAAAAATCAAGATAATAACGCAGCCATTTAACATAATGGCGGTGACGCCCTTTCCGCACACCTCTTTGCCGGATAAAGGATGTATATTGATTGATAGGTCTCGCCGGAAATTGCATCATGTAATAATATCCTGTTTTTAGATATCACCCGCGGATGAATGATATCCGGTTAAAAACAGCTAACACAGGTGGGCAATCGTTCTCAACTCACCATGAGGTTGAGGTGATATCAGGAAAACAGAGAACAACTTGTTCGCAAACAAAAATGAAAAGAGTCGCAGTCAAAAAAAGAGCAACGAGGGAGTATATTTCCCAGATATTCAGGCGTGTCGGCTGTATCTGCGTCACTTCCTGCATGTCGGGATTGCGTTTTCTGAAAAAGTCATGGATGCACCATTGGCAATTAGTGAAATTGAAACTCAAGGGTACGAAAGAGAGAATTGCCTACGATCTCTTCCAACTGTGGCTCAGGCTATCAGGGAGGATATCGCGAATTGCTCGGTTTACTTTCGAACACACTTGGGAACCACGATTCCTCCGTGTTCACAAATTCTGGATTACAGGACTATTCAGGGACGAGAACGGGCATATCGCTCTATTCACTGTTGCGGAATCGGAATCTCGTGGTTTTCTATCCGTAGACGCCGCTCTTCGACTTCTTGAACGCAAATGGCAACGGCTTAGTGCAAAGACATCTTCCGGTTTTATTGCTCCGGTCTTCTGCCTTCACGATGCCAACCCACATTGCGAAGGTGTCCGCGCCTTCTTGGTCCCCAATCTACCGCCCACTCTCATCCGTCAGATTGCCAGATTAAAGATGCAGCATCCATTCGATCTGCGCACAGAAGCGGAAACGGGCAAGTCCGGTATAATAGGCAAGACAATAGTCGACATCCAAACTGACAGAATTCTCATCTTAGGCAACGCTGCCAATCTGCTAAACAGGATCCGCATCGTTGGCTCCCGTATCTCATGTCCCCAAGATGACACTGCCTCTGTATTGAAGAGCATTGCCGAAAACCTAAAAACTCACGCGATCGATCCGTTGGGTTCATCACTGCTCATGGGAGGCTTCGGGGCCGTCTTCGCATTCGAGGCAGCGTACATCATCGCACGCCTTCAGAATGCCAATCTGTCTTCTGAAGGCGGAAATCTTATCGCCTGCGTCATTGTGTTTTTGAGCGTCCTTGCATTTCTCGCGGTCGAAGCGTTCGAGGCAAGGATAGTGGCTTTCAGTGCATGGTGGACAACAAGGGCAAAGCTGGTGTCTTGGTTGTCGTTTCTGACAATGCTCATTACGGCACCATTCGCATTCTTTCTTCCAGTTTCTTCCGCCGTTCTCTGTATATGGATCCGCACCTTTGGAACGATACTCGTAACCGCGTGTTTCATCACGCACTTGGGGCAGATATTCTTTGGATCAGGTCTAACAAAAAGGCTAATGTTAGTGTGGTGGCTGGCAATGGCAATATTCTGCTCGGTGATCCCACTTTTGGACCTGATTCCAACGCCACTAAACAAGTAACTTCTGTTGACAGTTTTTGCGAACAAGGGCATTAAGAGCGACGGCAAAAAGCCGCCGCGCCTTATGCCCGCGATTCCTGGCGGCTGCGCCGCCAGGAATCGCGGTGCTGACTGCGTCGAGCACCTTGTGCCGTCGCTCCGCGCCGGAACAAGATGCTCGACCCGACACCGTGAACAGCACAACCAAGCTGCGCTTGTTTGCACTGCCCCCGGCGCGGGTCAGCACCGCGATTAGCCTATTGAATAAACGAGAATCGCATGAATGGAAGTGAGCGAAGTCGAAAAAGAGAAAAAATTAAGCGTATGCCAGGCTGGAATGTTCATTGGGCATGTGTTCGGTTTATGCAATGCTATAAAATATTCTTAGGCAATTCTGCAAAACTCATACAGTATTCACTAAACCCTCCGAATATGCATTACAATTTACTACCGGATATTAAAACAAGAATTCAAAAGAATGCTTTAGACTGTGAGGTGGCAAGGCTAATCCACAACTATGTCGCATCTGCAAAAACACTGGTCGATGTTTCAAGACGCTATAGCAGAAAATATCTAAATCCAGACCTTAAAGCCAAATATGATAAAAAAGTATCTGACACATTTGCAAAAGATCCCTGCTCCAAAATTGTTCACAAGCTTAGAAATTTCATGTTACATGTTGATATGCCAAGTATTTCTAGCCAGATAAACATCCTTACTGGCAGTTCTTCATATCTGTCCTTACCTCCTGAAAAATTATTGAAATGGAACGGATGGAACAACATCGAGAAAGAACATTTAGAAACTCTTAGCAGCAAAAACGAAACGATAGTAGTTCATAAATTTTTTCAAGAGTATACTAACAAAGTACTGATTATAACTAATTTTCTCTTAGGGGGCATAGCGGATACCAACAAAAAGGAGCTTTCTGAGATTTATGACTTGCATGATCGTATACTTGAGGGCGTTAAGGCAGATAATTATATTACCGACCCATTATTTGTTCACTTTTTTTCACGAAATGAACAATACACTGAAGATGGAGATATTATTTCAATTTTTCAAGATTACGCATGACAATTTTGAGAGGCTAACAAGGCAAATGCACTCGGACAGCAAAAAGCGCCGCTCCTCGTTCCTCGTCGCTCTGCTTTCTGCTGCCGGTGATTTGCAACGATGCCTAAAAAAAATCAACATAGAAGTCATGAAAATATGAGTATGAAAAACAACAAATGGAATGCTAAAGATTACGCAAACAATTCATCAGCTCAAGAATCATGGGCTAACGAATTACTAGAAAAATTGTCCTTAGCAGGAAATGAGCATTTACTTGATATTGGTTGTGGCGATGGTAAAATAACAAATTCAATCGCCAATAAGCTGAGTAATGGCCATGTTGTTGGTATTGATAGGTCAAAAGATATGATTGAGCTTGCAAGGAGCCAATTTGGCCGAGAAAATTTATCATTTCATATAATGGATGCAACTAAATTATCGTTTGAAGAAAAATTTGATGTTGTTTTCTCTAATGCTGTTCTTCATTGGGTAAAAGATCATAAAGCTGTCCTCATACAATTAAAAAATAATCTGCATAGCAAATCAAAAATATTATTTCAAATGGGAGGCTATGGAAATGCAGAAGATATTTTGAAAATAGTTACCATAGCAACGGAGGACGGTAAATGGGCAAAATATTTCACCTCATTTGTATTCCCGTATAACTTTTGCAAAATAGAAGACTATGAAAAATGGCTACCACAAGCAGGCTATAAAGCAAAACGCATAGAACTCATACCAAAAGACATGGTGCATGAGAGTACTGATAAACTTAAAGGTTGGTTAAGAACTACATGGTTTCCATATACAGACCAACTCCCTGAAAATGAAAGAGAAAGTTTTCTAACCCACATCATTGAGCAATATTCAAAATTTCATCCTGTTGACTCAAAAGGAAAAACCAGTGTAAAAATGGTGAGGTTAGAAGTGGAAGCTATTTTAACTTAATGGAATTCACACATAAAAAAAGAATTGTAAACTCACCTAACTAACTAGAATTATGAGGAAAAATGGCATAACAATGCGTTCAACGCCGACTAGCGAGCACGCGCGTTTTCTTGAGTTAAGCCAAACAAATTACAACGCTCAAAGTTGGTTGCAAAACTGGTCGGCTGGCGGGTTAACTTTGGCGATGCCCCCTCGTACCTCGGGGGCATCGCCCAGGATGAGGAGCATGGTGTTTCCCAAATCGATTGCTGGTCTTAACCGCCGGGGCATCAAACGGATCGAGCCAGACACGCTACGCGCGCTCCTCATCCTGGGCGTTATAACTGAAAAGGATAAATATGTCGTACGCGTTAATTGACAATGCATCACTAACTTCCATACAGAGAGTAATGGGAAAAGTTGTCGTAAAAAATCCTGATACTGTTAATGGCGACTTAATGGCGTTAGAAAATTTTTTGCAGGCAATTTTATTTTACGATGACCTCATTTGTATTGATAATTATAAAGAAGAACATCAAAAAGACAGAAAAGAATATTTTGATTTTATCAGGTTTCTTTCCCCAAAAGATTTCCAGCTTGATCCCATAGATACCAAAGCACAATCTGAAGCTAATACCATACGGCCAGAAATTCGAGGCGGGGAATTTGTTGATCAAGATTTCCGAGTGCTTCTTGATATGTTGAAAATGAATATGGTCTGCACCTGGGATCTTCGTACTAGTGTTTATTACCTGACAATGAAAATGCTTGGACAACCGAACACGCCAGAATTTCATAAATACAGTGAAATTAGTTCGGCAATATTTAATGAGTTATCTGATGCGGGGGAAACTTTTGGTCGTTGGTCACAAGATGTCCGTCTTATTAGTTCAGACGGTACAGTACACACTCAAGAAGAAATGCAGAAAGCAGCTGAGGCGAAAAAACGGGGCCTTGGAGGAACAACACGCTCACTTGATATGTTTATTGCTTCATTAAATTGGCTCGCATACAAAGCAATTTATTACAGCTTGGCAGCTAAATACTTTAAAGCAGATACATTTCTCCACCCTATTCGGCATGCTTATCAAATTCACTGGATGAGAAAAACAGGGGCATATGGGCATGATTTTACTGCCAAGCTTGTACAATCTCTTGCCGGTAATATATCTACCTCAGTTACTGAAATACTAGATGTCGGTAGGAGCGCGGCTATTTCTGTCGAGTTACCACTATTTTCTGCTTGGCTTACAGCAGAAGCGGGTGACGTTAAAGCAGTTATAAAGGCAGCACTTGAGCTGAAAGGAACCCAGACGTTTACGGATATTAGAGGCCTGTTAAGAGAAATACGCATCGCTTACGATGAAAATGGCCTTGTCGAGGCAAATAAGTTGGTGAAAAATTGGCAAGAACAACTTGTTAAAGCGTCAGCTAACTTAAAACATGATTATGGATTAGATACAGGGCAAGGTGTGCAGGGCAGTTTCTTAATAAAAGTTTACAATTCTTTAGCTGCCTTTAAAGGGTTACCGCAATTTCCTGAATTTAATTTTAAAATCCCTTTGCCGGAATTTATCCAAAACAACACTGCGAATAATTTTTCAAATCTTTATAAAGATGTAGCCAGTGAATTAACGTCTATAGAAAGACTGGGAGGCATGCGAGATCTTATGGCTTCAGCATTCATTTTTGACGATAAGCATTATCACATACCTCCAAAAACCGAAGAGCCGAAATACAGAAAATATGCGTCGGATTGGAAATTACCAATGTGAGTATTGTTATAACAAAAGCATTCACCAGACGGCGAGAAGCGCGGCGGCGCTGACGCGGCAAGTTTGGATGGGCCGCTGGTGATGCAGGTCGTTCGGCTCTAACTATATTTACCAATACAAAGGAATAATAACATGGGCGGTGAAACTTCTAACATTATGGAAATGGCAGAGGAAGTATCTCGAAGTATTTTTTCTCGTTTTGGATGGGGAATAACCGGTCCGAAAAACGAAAATTTCGAGTGCGTCCAGGCTGAAAAGCACAAAAAAAAGAATCATCCTTCCCATCCAGTGGACGTTGTTTTTGAATATGATGATCCTTTTAGTAACCAGAGACAATATTTATTGACTGATTTAAAAAGTTATGCAAAGGGCTCAATACTTGCCAAGAAAATCAGGACAACTCTAATAGATATTAGCAAGGCTATCGATTGTGCTAATGTTTCACAAGAATGGCA
>BDTX01000012.1 GCA_002897615.1 bacterium BMS3Bbin14 | reverse complement strand
CAAGGATAAAAAGACCGTTAAACAGCAGATTCGATACAACCAATGTAATAAGAGTTGATAGGCTTGCCAGTGAGTTTGATAAATTTGTTGAAAGTGTTCAAATTTATGATGCATGGAAGGTGCTAAAAATAATATCAGAAGATAAACTCCATGAATTATGTCGGAAATTAATTTCTGGTCATACCGTTAAAAATAGGAATTATTATAATGATGTAGATAAATTAAGAACGAAAAGCAAGACGAATGAAAACGGTTACTTTTGCGCATCATGCCGGAAAACAATCTCATCTGCTGAAGCTAAGTTCTGTTGGAGCGAGAGGAACAAACGAAGGTTTAACGGTAGGGCATACTGCAGAGAATGCCAAGGGAAGGTTAAATAAAGGCTATCGGTGAAACAACCAGATAACTAAGGAAATCATGATCTGGCCCCGATTGTGATGATATGGAGAAGGATTATGAGTCAGAGATGAAGATTGCCGCTTTTATGGTGGCCGGAACCCACAGCGGCTGCGGTAAGACCACGGTATCCTTGGGGATCATGGCGGCCCTCGCGAGGAGGGGGCTCAGGGTGGCGCCATTTAAGGCCGGGCCTGATTTTATTGATCCCGGCCACCATCGGCTGGTTACGGGCAGGGACTCCCACAACCTGGACGGCTGGATGATGGACCGCGACCGTAACCGGCAGATCTTCCGCCGTTATGCCCGCAATGCGGATACGGCTGTCGTGGAAGGTGTAATGGGCCTGTATGACGGGTTTTCCGGCCGGGACGAGTCAGGTTCTTCCGCCCAGATGGCCAAGTGGCTCGGCCTGCCGGTCCTGCTTGTTATCGACGCTCGTTCCATGGCCAGGTCTGCCGCCGCCATTGCCTTGGGGTTCCGGGTCTTTGACCGGGAACTGCATATCAGCGGGATCATCCTGAACCGGGTCGGCAGCGCCACCCACGGGGAGATGATAAGGGAGGCAATCGAGTCGACCTGCCCGGACCTGCCTATCCTGGGATACCTGCCGCGTCAAGAGGACCTCGAGATCCCTTCGCGCCACCTGGGCCTGGTGACGGCCGGGGATCTGGGCCCGGATGCACCCCATCGAGACAAACTGGCCGACTGGATTGAAGACGGACTTGACCTCGATTCTCTCCTGCGGCAGACCGGCGGCTATGAATTGCATGAAGACATAGCCGCCGCACCGGGCCGTCCCGTTCATTTGGTGTCCCGGCCCAAAGGGGCAACGGGAAAAAGGGTCAGGATCGGTATCGCCCGGGATGAGGCCTTCTGTTTCTACTACGGGGAAAATTTACGGCTCCTGGCCGAGGCCGGGGCCACGCTGGTCCCTTTTTCACCGCTGCGCGACTCTCATCTCCCTGAAGGTCTGCACGGGATGATCCTGGGGGGCGGTTATCCCGAGCTGTATGGCGAGAGGCTGGCCCGAAACAGGGGCCTCCTGGAAGAGATCAGGAGGTTCTCCGGGGCCGGCCGCCCCATCTATGCGGAGTGCGGCGGATTCATGTTCCTGATGCACACAATCCGGGACCTTGCCGGGAGGCAGCATCAAATGGCCGGTATCTTTCCCCTGGCGTGTCAAATGAAACCCCGGTTACAGGCCCTTGGATACCGGGAGATCACGACCGGCGAGCCCGGTATCCTGGGGCCGGCAGGGACCACGGTCCGGGGACATGAATTCCATTACTCGAATGCGGACCTGGAAGATAAGGGGCTGAGCCCAATTTACAGGGTTACGGACCGCAAGGGGACAATCCGCATCAGGGAAGGCTTTGTCAGCGGCCATGTTCTCGGCTCCTATATCCACCTTCACTGGGGTTCCAACCCGGCCGCGGCCGCGAATTTTGTGGAGTGCTGCCGGCAATAAAAGGCCATCGGCACGAAATAAACATTTCGTTGCCAGGCCTTGCATCTGCGCCGTTCTCGAACGCTCACGGATCCAGGTTAAAGAAATAGAAACGGAGAAATAGACAATGAAGATTAAGGTTGTTTTTCATGTTAACCGGGAAGATGAAGAGGCACTGCTTATAGCACTGAACAATATGGAAAATCTGCTTAAAGATGTTGCAGCCGATGAAGCCGCCGTTAATCTGGTGGCCAACGGAGTCGCGGTTTGGTTGTTCCGGCGTGGACGAGCTGCGCAGTATGCCTCTCGTATTGAAGACCTCTCCCGTGAAGGTGTGCATTTTTCAGTCTGCAACAACTCACTCAACAGGCTGGGTATTAAATCTGAGGATCTGCTTGAATCCTGTCAGGTTGTACCGGCCGGTATTCTTGAGATTATCCGTCTGCAGGCTGAAGGATGCGCCTATGTAAAACCATGAAGGATAACGATGCATCGATAAAAAAATATTAAAGGAGATCCGTCATGATTTCTACCCGGAACAGAAAGGCCGTTGAATTTTCCGTAGCATCGGTTGACGTTGTGTGTGATCTGCATGGCAATCCATGTAATCCTGACTTGACCCTATTCTTCAACGGTAACCAGTGGATGGTTGTCGAGGAGCTCTTGACTGCCTTTCGACGACTTTATCCGGAGATACAGCATATATTTTATGAAACCCTGCCTCCCGGCCTCCTGGCAGAGCAAATCAAACAGGGAGCTTTGCGGATGGAGGAGTTAATGATCGATACTCCACCTGATGTCTATACAGCAGGCCGGGAGGAAATGGAGGCTATGCTGCGGGAAGGGTTCATACAGAGCTACAAACCTTACGCCCGAAACGGCCTGGCTATCCTGGTGCCGGCGGCTGATCCTGCGGATGTCAGGGGGCTGAAAGACCTGGGGCGTCCAGGTGTGCGCGTATCTATGCCTAATCCGTCTCGTGAAGGTGTAGGTCGATTGATTGTCAGAGCCCTGGAAAAGGCCGGCGGCCCGGAACTGGTTAAGCAGGTAATGGAAGAGAAAGTGGCAAGCGGAGAAACCTACCTGACCAGCATTCACCATCGTGAAACTATTAATTTACTGCGTGATGGTCTTGTCGATGCCGGGCCGGTCTGGTTAAGCGAGGCCCTCTATCAGCAGAAGCATGGAAAAACATTCGATTATGTCACCATTCCGGCGGAACACGATGTCATTGGCCGGTATTTCATAGCCCACGTGGACAAAACCAGCCGCCATCCAGACGCAGCCAGGAAATTTATTGATTTCATGACCAGTGAGAGTGGCCGGAAAATCTATGCCGGTTATGGCTTTCTGAGCGGAATGTGAAAAGAACCTGAATCCGTTCTCGGGCGCCCCGCAGGGCGGCGCGGTGAAGACCGGCTCCTTCCATCTAATTCCACCGTGACGGCTTGAGGTTCAAGATCAACGGCAAGGGGCAATTAATCATTGCCCCTTGCCCCTCTCGGCTATTCAGCTTTCACCGGCCGCGGATTGTTTCTTTTGGGTCATACGTTGCAGGATATCTTTGATTTTATCTAGTTCCTGGCCATATTTTGTCCAGTCCGCCTTTTTCAGATAGTCCTGGGCCTTGTTGTAATGGTCCAGGGCCTTCTGCGCCATGCCAGACAGGGGGCCGGTAGGCAAGCCGGTTAGGGCTTTTTTTATTTGCGCGGCCGGCACGGCCTCTACCGAAAAGACGGCGCGCAGGGCATCATCCAGGTTGTCGCGCATCTGCAATTGATCGCCAAGCGCAACGATGACACGCTTTAATTCCGGCATCTTGCTTTGCTCCGACTGGAGGTAGACAGGTTCCACATACAGGAAAGAATGATCAATCGGGATAACCAGCAAGTTTCCGCGAATGACGCTGGACCCCATTTGTCCCCAGAGGGTCAACTTGGAAGAGATATCGGGTTTCTGATTAATCCGGGCGTCAATCTGCAACGGCCCATAGATCAGTTTTTCCTTGGAGAGGCGGTATTCCAGCAACTGACCGTAATTGCTGCCGTCACAGCGGGCAGAGAGCCAGGCCACCATGTTGTTTTTCTTGGATGGTGTAAAGGGGAGCATCAACATGAACTCTTCGGACTTGGTGTCCGGTAACTTCATGATGATATAATAAGGCAGCATTGACTGCTCACTATTGTTGTAAATCTCCGTTGGTAAACTCCACAAATCTTCCTGGTTATAGAAAACCTGGGGGTTGGTCATGTGGAAGGTCTTGTACATTTCCGCCTGGATCAGGAACAGATCCTTGGGGTAACGTATATGGCTCCTTAAGAATGCCGGCATCCGGCTGATGGGTTTAAACAGGGTCGGAAACATTTTCTCATAGGTTTGGATCAGCGGATCTGCAGGATCAATTACATAATAGGAAACGTCTCCATTATAGGCATTGATGACGACCTTTACGGAATTGCGGATGTAATTGATTCCCCTGTTGTTTTGTGACCGGGAAAGAGGCTGCGAATAAGGAAACATGGTCGACGTGGTATAGGCGTCATGAATCCAGTACAGACTGCCATCCTTGCCCACGACCAGGTAGGGATCGGAATCATACGACAGAAAAGGGGCAATTGTATGGTCTCGGTCGGAGATGTCCCGATGGAACATGATCCGGCTCTGGTCTGTTACGTAGTTAGTCAGCAAGATTTTTATGTCCGAAAAGTTCCAGGTGTAAACCAGCCTGCGAAAAAGGTTGGAAAGCTGGACGCCGCCCTTGCCCTGATAGGAAGTGTACAGATTATGATTGCCTTTCGGGTAATCGAACTCTTTGGTTTTGGTGTTGACCAGGACATACTGGCTCGTCTGCTCGCCATAGTAGATTTCCGGCCGGGAAATCGATAGGACGTTTGAGCTGGGCGGGATGTTTTTTACAATAAGATCAGGCAGGCCGTCTTTGGTGATCTCGTTTACCGGGCTCATGACCAGGCCGTAACCGTGCGTGTATTTCAGATGTATGTTGAGCCAGGTACGGGCGCGGGCCGGCAGCTTCGAGGGAGCCAGTTCCCTGGCCGCCAGGGCTACTTCCGTATATTTCTTCTTGAAATGATAGCGGTCAATGTCCACATTTTTGAAATTATAATAAAGCCGCATTTCCTGCAGCTGCCTGTATGTCTCAATCAACGGCCGGGTGTCCCAGAGCCTGATGTTATGGATCGTGGCCTGGTTATCCTTTATATCCTTGTAGGTTATGGGTTCCCCCACCGGGAAAGGTTTTTCTTTGATTTTGTTCAGCCCGAACGCCTGCCGGGTAAATTTTATGCTATGGCGAATATAAGGTGTTTCCTTGGTCAGCTCGGTGGGTTTAACCACGTATTGTTCAATCAGGGCGGGATAAACCCAGGAAAAACCCAGGAGAACCACAAAATAAATCCCGATGGAATAGAGCAGGAATTTCCACCTGTTGAGGAGAGGCGTCAGGAAAGAAATAAGCGCCACGATCAAGGATATGATCAATACCGTCCAGTAGGCGGGAATCTGCGCATAAACATCGGCATAGGAGGCGCCGAATGCCACCCCTGAATTCGAATACATCAAGGCGTAAAGTTTCAGTCTGAAAGACAGCGCGATCCCCAGAAACAATAAACCGCCCAGAATCGTCAGGTGGGATTGTGCCCTTTTATTGATACTGAAGTGGTTTTCCTGGACAGCAATGGACCGGTCCATAAAATAGGAGGCCGCAACCGCGAGGAGAACAACGACCACACAAAATAAATACCATCCCAGGATAAAATCATAGAGCGGCAGATGGAAAATATAGAATCCCACATCCTTTGAGAAAATCGGGTCGGTAATCCCGAATTTGGAGGCATGCAGAAACTGCAAAAATATTTCCCAGGCGGCGGCGGCCCGTGAACCCATGATGAATGAAAAAAACAGAATGATTCCCGCCCATGAATATTTGGCGTATCTATCACCGAAAGCGATTTTGGCAAGCGTCATCTGTTGTTCAGGCGCAAACACTGTCAACGTCCGGGTATGGGTTCCCCATTTCCTGGCAATGGCAATATTCCCCCAGGCAAAAAGACCGGATATGATGGAAAAAACAACAAAAGCCAGGATCTTGGTCCACAGGATCGTGGTAAATACCGCGCCGAAACCCATGTTTTGAAACCACAGCCAGTCGCCGTAATATCCCACTAAAAGGGAGCACAGCGCCAGGAAGGCTATGACCGACAAGGAAATTGTGACAATTGTTGATTTTGATCTCATGCTAGACCTCCTTATCGGTCCGATCTGTTGCGCCAATAACATCTTGTTGACATAACAAGAAAATATTCAACTATCACTCTATCACAAAGGAGATGGTCCTACAAGATTTTGCAGGCCAACGGCTTTGGTTGCCGACCAGGCGGTAGCTGTTCAGTTGTAAAAAAATATAGTTTCCGGGTGAACAGTTTGAACAACTCTATGCAGTTACGGCAGGACAATCCTGCCGCGCTGTTCTTCTCCGGCAGGGGTTAAACTGAGGAGGTACGTAAAAATAAATCGGCTGAAATTACGCCCTGCTCCGGGCGTAATCCAGGTACATTGCTATTTTTCGAGTCCTTTACATCGTTGCCGCCTTGCATCTGCCCCATTCTCGAACGCTCACGGATTCAGGTTAGAGCTTGATCTCCGAGATAGGGCCTTCATAGATGACCGGTTCGATGCCGAGTTTTTTAAGTTCCGCCGCCGGGCGGTCCCCGATCTTGGTGCAGTAGACCCGTTCGCAGCCCTCGATTTTCTTGATCACCCCGCTAAGCCGATCCTGGTCAAAGGGGTGGTCGGGGTCACCGACGGACAGGGATTCCGTCTTTTCTTCTGAGAGCAACTTTGCGCCCGCTGACCCGATCTCGTAGATTAAAAACCTGGTTGCCTTGCCGAAATGTTCATTGACGTCCACGCCGTTTGTTGAGACGACTGCCACTTTCATGATTCTCTCCTCCTGCTCTGTCCCCGGCCTCTTCCGTGAGGCGGCAACGATTTGTCTTCCTGCCGGTATTTATAACCCGCCCGGCGAGTTTGCTGTTATTTCGGATCGCCTTCGATCTTATCTACTTTCATAATCATCGCTCCTGAAAACAACAAGGACCTTGGTCTTTTTCCGGCTGCAAAACCGGTAACATCTTACCCGGGCCGCCGGCGGACGGGTCAGTGGGACGTATTCTTGTTGTAGTTCCCGTAGCCGTTCTTTTTCCGGGTTTTGATCTCCGGCGCTTTCATGCGCAGGGTCAGGGCCGGGTAGCCGAGGGTCGTGTCGACCTTGCGGAAAAATTCAGGACAGGGCCTGATCTTCAGGTCCTTGAGGATGTTGATGTCAACCTCGCCCCGGCCGTCAAAGTGCAGGGTCAACTGGACCGGGCAGGTCCCGTGATAGTGATAGAAGAGGTCCTTGAGCTGTTCCAGGTGTTGGCGGACGGTGTACCGGGCCTGTATCTTGATAACGACCCCGTCGGTGTATTTCTCCATGGCCTCGGCCAGCGGCTCGACGGCCTCGGCAATGATCTTGGCCCCCCGTTCCCCCTGTTGAATCGTGCCCAGGACGACGAGGGGCCGGTCGCTGCCCAGCAGGTGCGAACAGACGGCAAAGGTGGAGGGGAAGATGACCACCTCGACACTGGCGCTCATGTCCTCAAGCACGGCAAACGCCATGCGGTCGCCCTTTCTCGATTTATGCTCCCGGTAGTTCTGGATCAGGCCGCCGACCCGGGCCGGCCGGCCGTCGCGCCACTTGGCCAGTCCCTGGATATCCGTGTCCGTTACGGCCTGCAGGTCGTTGATAACCCCTTCCAGGGGGTGGCCGGTGAGGAAAAAACCGATGGTCTCTTTCTCAAAGGCGAGTTTTTTCAGCTCCGGCCATTCCTCGACCTCCGGCAGCTCCACTTCCATTGTTTTGTTCTGCTTGTCGTTGCCGGCCAGCGAGAACAGGTTCATCTGGCCGCTCAGCCGGTCGCGCTGCACGGCCTTGGCCATGTCCAGGGCCTGGTCGAGCGCGGCCATCAGCCGGGCGCGCCGGTTATGCATGGAGTCAAAGGCCCCGGCCTTGATGAGACTTTCGATAACCTTGCGATTCACGCGGCTGGGGTCGATGCGGCCGCAGAAATCACTCAGGGACAGGTAGGGGCCGTTTTTTTCCCTCTCGTCAATAATGGAGAGCAGGGCGGCGACGCCGACGTTTTTCACCGCTGCCAGGCCGAAGCGGATCCGGTCGTTGATGACCGTGAAGTCCTGGAACGATTCGTTGAGGTCGGGCGGCAGGACCTCGATGTCATGCTGCTTGCATTCGTTGATGTACATGACGACCTTGTCGGTGTTGTCCATGTCGCAGGAGAGCAGGGCGGCCATGTATTGCGACGGGTAGTGGGCCTTCAGGTACGCCGTCTGGTAGGCGATCAGGGCATAGGCCGCGCTGTGGGACTTGTTGAAGCCGTAGCCGGCAAACTTGGCCATCAGGTCGAAGACATAAGTCGCCTTGGCTTCGGGAATACCTTTCTTGAGCGCGCCGCGCAGGAATTTCCCCCGCTCCTCCTCCATGACCTTGGGTTTCTTCTTGCCCATGGCCCGGCGGAGCTGATCGGCATCGCCCAGGGTGTAACCGGCCATAATGTTGGCGATTTTCATGACCTGTTCCTGGTAGACGATGACGCCGTAGGTCTCTTCCAGGAGGCTTTTCAACTGCGGCAGGGGATACTCGGGCAGCCGCCGGCCGTGCTTGGTCTCGACAAAGGCGTCAACCATGCCGCTTTCCAGGGGGCCGGGGCGGTAGAGGGCGACCAGGGCGATAAGGTCCGAGAACTGCTCGGGTTCCATCTTTTTGAGCAGGTCGCGCATGCCGTCGCCTTCCAGTTGAAAGACCCCGAGGCTGTCGGCCCGGCAGAGCAGGTCATAGGTCCCGGGATCGTCCAGGGGGATCCGGTTCAGCTTCACCTCGGTGCCGATATCCTGTTTGATCAGCTTCAGGGCCCGGTCAATGACGGTCAGGGTCTTGAGTCCGAGAAAGTCGAACTTGATGAGCCCGGTTTTTTCCGTGTATTCCTTGTCGTACTGGGTGATCACCTCTTTGTTCGGACCCACGCAGAGCGGCAGGTATTCAACCATCGGCTCGGGCGAGATGACCACGCCGGCGGCGTGAATAGACTTGTGACGGGCCAGGCCCTCCAGGGTCTGGGCAATGGTGAGCAGTTTCCGGATAGCATCATCTTTCATGGCCTCGCGCAGGCGGGGTTCCTTGTCGATAGCCTTGGCCAGGGTGATCTTCAGCTCATCGGGGATAAGCTTGGCGATGCGGTCGACCTGGGGCAGGGGGATCTCCAGGACCCGCCCCACGTCCCGGATTACGGCCCTGGCCTTCATCGACCCATAGGTCACGATCTGGGCCACGTGGCGGTCGCCGCCGTATTTTCCCCGGACATAATCGATGACTTCGTCCCGCCGGTCCTTGCAGAAGTCCACGTCAAAGTCGGGCATGGACATCCGCTCGACATTGAGAAAGCGCTCGAAGATGAGGCCGTAGGGGAGCGGATCGATATCGGTGATCTGCATGCAGTAGGATGCCAGGCTGCCCGCGCCCGAACCCCGGCCGGGGCCCACGGGAATGTCCCGGCTCTTGGCCCAGTTGATGAAATCGGCGACAATCAGGAAGTAGCCGGCAAAACCCATCTGCGAGATGATGTCGATTTCCATGGCCAGCCGGTCCCGGTACAGTTTTTCCTGCTCCGGGGTCAGTGAGTCGGTTTCGCGCAGATGAGCTAGACGTAGTTCAAGGCCGTCCTCGCAGGCCTTGGCGAAGAGGGACTCCAGGCTTTCCTCCTCGGGTACCGGAAAGATGGGGAAATAGTGCTTCCCGAATTCGAGTTCAAGGTTGCAGCGTTCGGCAACCTCCAGGGTATTGGTCACGGCCTCGGGACAGAAGCTGAACTGCCGGGCCATCTCCTGGGGCGACTTGAAATAGAGTTCATCGGTTGAAAAGCGAAACCGCTTGGCATCATTGATGGTCTTGCCGGTCTGGATGCAGAGCAGGACCTCGTGGGCATAGGATTCGTCCTGGTTGAGATAGTGGCAGTCATTGGTGGCCACCAGTTTCACTCCCAGTTCGCCGGCCATCTTGATCAGCCCGGCATTGGCCGTTTCCTGGATCTCCATGCCGTTTTCCTGGAGTTCGAAATAAAGGCGGTCGCCGAAAATATCCTGCAGTTCGCGGGCCCGCCTCTGCGCCCCGTCCAGGTCGTTGTTGGTTATGCGCCAGGGGATTTCGCCATGGAGACAGGCGGTCAGGGCAATGAGTCCTTCATTGTGCAGGCACAGGAGTTCGTTATCGATGCGGGGTTTGTAGTAAAAGCCTTCCAGCTGGGCCTTGGTGGCGAGTTTCATCAGGTTCTGGTAGCCGGCCCGGTTCATGGCCAGCAGGACCAGGTGGAAGTTGTGTCCGGCCCGGTGGTCCCTGGTGAGGCGGCTGCCCTCGGCAATATAAAATTCACAGCCGACCAGCGGCTTGATGCCGGCCTTTCTGGCCTTTTCGTAAAATTCCAGGGCGCCGAACATGGCGCCATGGTCCGTAACGGCAACGGCGCCCATCTCGAATTCCTGGCTGCGCCGGATCAGGTCGTCAAGACGGATGGCACCGTCCAGCAGGGAATATTGAGTATGGACATGGAGGTGGACGAACTGGGCTTCGGACATAGGGGTTACACTTGGTCGATGGGGGCAATGGAGAGTGCCTTGCCCCCGGTTAGCGGGGAATTCGTTAATATCAGGGGGGAAAGCGGGATGGCCGGGCCGGGCTATCTGGACTGTTTATTGAGCCCCCGGACCCCTTCCAGCAGGGCCCCGTCAAGATTCGCGCCCCCCAGATCGGCCCCGGTGAGATCCGCCTGTATCAGGTTGGCCCCCTTGAGGTTGGCCCCCTGCAGATTGCAGTTTTTCAAGTTGGCGCCCGGCAGGTTGGCATAGGTCAGGTTGGCGTTTGCCAGGTTCGCGCCCTGCAGGTCGGCCCGCCGCAGGTTGGCCCGGCTCATATCGGCGCCGCGCAGGTTGGCACCGCGGAGATTGGCCGTGATCAGGTCCGCATTCCGGAGATCCGAGTTGGCAAGGTTGCAGTCCGGGCAGTCCTTGGCCAGCCATTTGACTGTTGGTTTCATATCGGTTTTCCGGGCAGAGGCCGGGTATAAAGGCTCGGCAACAGCCGGCTGGGCCGGGGGAGTTGCGGCGGCCGCGCTGCGCCGGGCGGCCGGTGTCTGCTGCGCGGCCCCCTGTATGGCGGCCCGGTGCCGGATTGAGCGGCGGCGGAATTTTCTTGCCGTTTCGGTCTTGTGGTAGAGACTTTTGTAGTCACCTTCATAGCGGGTGGCGGTAAACATGATCAAGCCGTCATCCCGGGCCAGCTTGTACCTGCTGCCGTCGGCGTAGACCAGGAAACAGCGCTGGTAGCTATACCACCACTTGTCGAGCCTCATGCAGAGCTCGGCCTTGTCGCTGACATCCCAGCGGCCGGTATCCTTGTTGTTTTGATTGTCGGCCCCGAAGACCCGGCCCGAGTGGTCGAAAAAATAATAGCTGTCTTCTTTGAAGGATTCGAGCAGCAGGGTGTTGCCGTCAACGAGTTTCAGGACCTGGTCGGGAGTCAGCTGGCGGGCGTGATCCTGTTCTTTGAGCTGCCTGACCGATACCGGCCCGCAACCTGTTAGTATAAAGCAGAAAAGTATGCCGGCGATCAGGGATCTGTTCATATTCGATTTCACGGGGACTGGTTTGAATGTTCAATAAAAAAATAGAGTTACGATGAGAAGTTGTCATGCTGGATGACTCGTTCCATTCTATCACGACCTGACCTGGTTGCACATCATTTTTTTACCTGGATCCGTGAGCGTTCGAGAACGGTGCAGATGCAAGGCGGCAACGATGTTGATTGTCCTGGTGCGAACGGCTGATTATTGCCGGATGATCCCTCTGAACAGGTCCGCGGCATCGATGGCGGCCAGGGACCGCCAGAGGTCTTCCTCGCTGTGAGGTTCCAGGGTGATAAGAGGAGAGAGGCGGTGGTCCCGGAGATAATCAAAGAGTTCGTCGAAGTTAAAGTTTCCCCTGCCAATGGCGAGATGATCGTCACTGTTGCCGAGGTTGTCATGGAGGTGGAGCTGGCCGAGCCGGGAGCCGACCGCATCTTCATCCAGCCAGACTTGCCAGGGGGTGTCGGCAAAGGCCATCAGGTGGCCGACATCCAGGCAGAAACCGAGAACCGGGGAATTCAGTTCTGCAAAGAGGGTGCGGTGGATCATCGGCGAGGTCTCGTAGGTGTTTTCAAACATCACCGGAGTCTGGTAATGTTCCGCGATATCAAGCAGTTCCTGCCATGTTTCCAGGGCATTCTCCAGCCAGGTGTCCAGTTTATAACTATGCTTGTTCTCTTCGAATCCCAGGTGACAGACGATGGACCGGGGGTTAAAGACTGGAATCAGCTCAAAGGCCAGGCGCAGTTTTTCCCTGGTCAGCGCCCTGATCCTCGAGTCAAAGCCGCCCGGCGCCAGGTCGGAGAAGGGGGCGTGCAGGGTGCATGACAGGTTGTGCCGCTTCAAAGTATCAGCGGTTTGCCGGAAGACGTCTTTTTCCGTGTCCCAGAGGCATTCTCCTTCAAGGCCGATTTCCGGCTGCAGCCGGTTCTTGAGAAAAAGCTCAAGCAGGCCGGCCCGCAGGAGGGCGAACGGGGCGTTAATGAAGCAATAATCGGTGATGTGCGCGTACGGAGTCTTCATTGCCGGTCGCTCCCCGGCCAGCCGTTATCAGTGCCTCCGGATGAAAAAAATTCCTTGAGAGCGTTGTAGACATACCAGCCGTCACGGCTGCCGGTCATCTCCCGGATCGAATGCATGGCCAGGCTCGGCACCCCGACATCAACAACCTCGACACCGATCTCCCCGGCGGTGATCGGGCCGATGGTCGAACCGCACGCCAGGTCGTTGCGCATGACAAAATCCTGGACCGGGACCGCCGCCCGTTGACAGAGCCGGCGGAAATAAGAGGCCGTCCGGCTGGTTGTCGCGTAATGCTGGTTGGCATTATGCTTGATGACCGGTCCGCAGTTCAGCAGCGGCCGGTGATTCTGGTCATGTTTGCCGGCAAAATTGGGATGAACGCCGTGGGCGTTATCCACGGAAATGAACAACGAACGGCTGAGGCAGCAGCGCCGGTCATTAATCTCCGGCATCAGGCGTTCGAGAACCGACTGTAAAAAAGGACCCCGGGCGCCGGTGCCGGAAAGGCTGCCGGTCTCTTCATGGTCGTTCAGCACGACCAGGGAGTTTTGCCTGGTCCGGCTGTCCAGCATTGCCTGGATAAGGGCATAACAGGACAGCAGGTTGTCAAGCCGGGAGCCGGCGATAAATTCGTTTTGCAGGCCGACAAAGGCCGGCGGCTGGCTGTCATAAAAGAAAAGCTCGTGGTCCGTAACGACCGAGGGGCGGATGGCCGGATATTGCCGGGCCAGCTGCTCCAGCAGGATGACGTTCAAATCGGGCAGCCGGTCTTCCTCCATCAGCATGACAATGGGGACCAGGTCGGTCTGTTTGTTAATGCTCCTGTTTTTGTTGACTTCCCGGTCCAGGTGGATGGCCAGGCTGGGAATGACACCGATGGGCCGCCGGAAATCGATCAGGCTGCTGCCGATGGCGCCGTCTTGGTCCTGCCACGTCACCCGGCCGGCGAGAGAGAGGTCCCGGTCAAACCACGGCGCCAGCAGGGCGCCGCCATAGACTTCGACCCCGAATTGCAGGTACGAGTGATTGATGCGGCCGGGGATCGGTTTCAGCTTGAGTCCGGGGCTGTCCGTATGGGCTCCGGCCATGCGCAGGCCGGTCAGAGCAGGTTTCTCGTCGGTCAGGGTCAGGGCAATCAGGCTGGAATCGTTGCGCCGGATAAAATAGGCGCCAGGGGGCAACGGTTTCCAGGGAGATGGTTCCTGGATTTCAACAAAACCCCGGTCGGCGAGGATGTCGCTTACGGAGCTGACCGCGTGAAAGGCGGTGGGCGCCCGGGCAATAAAATCAAGGAGATTCGTGGTAAAGCTGATGTGTGGCATGATGGTCAAAGAGTAGCAAATTATTTCGCAATCCCGGGTTATTTGTCACCTGACATGACATTGAACGGACTCCGAGTATAACCCGGGCAATCGGCAATGGCAAATCAGATGCCGTTCTTTCTTGTCTCCGGAAGGGCTTGCCCTGTTTTATTTTTCTGTTATGTTCAGCTATGACTGCCCGCACCGCCAGAATTTTGCTGCTGGAACCCTACTTCGGCGG
Source organism: bacterium BMS3Bbin14 (assembly GCA_002897615.1). Classification (GTDB taxonomy): domain Bacteria; phylum Desulfobacterota; class Desulfobulbia; order Desulfobulbales; family Desulfobulbaceae; genus BMS3Abin13. The sequence continues at coordinate 14,503 of BDTX01000012.1, read as the reverse complement.
GTCGCATCAGGCCTTCCTCCAGGGTCTGCAGCACCATCTTCCTTTTGACTTTACGCTGATTTCACTGCCGGCGCGGAAGTGGAAGATGCGCATGCAGCTGGCGGCGCCCTGGATGGCGGCCCAGGTCGTTGAGCAGGTTCGCTCCGGCGGCGGCTTTGACGCCCTTCTCTGCTCAACCTTTCTGGATGTCGCCCTGTTGCGCAGTCTGCTGTTTACGGCCGGCTTGAACCTGCCCGTGGCCGTCTATTTTCACGAAAATCAGTTTGTTTATCCGGCCCGGCCCGGGGACTCAAGCCGGTTTCAGTTCACGGCCCTTAATTTCACAACCGCGCTGGCCGCCGACCGGCTCGGCTTCAACAGCCGTTATAATTTAGAAACGTTCATGCAGGGGGTAGGGGCATATCTGCAAAAGGCAACCGACATGGATCTCTCCCCCTGTCTCGACACCTTGGCAAAAAAGTCGACGGTTCTCTATCCGGGCCTGGACTTCAGCCGGATGGATGCCGACCGGATGGATGCCGCCGACCCGCCGCCGGGGCGGGCGGGGCCGGTCATTGTCTGGAATCACCGGTGGGAGCACGATAAGGACCCGGACACCTTTTTCCGGGTCCTGGGTGAACTGGCGGCCGAGGGGCTGGGATTTCGCCTGATCGTTCTCGGGCAGAGTTTTTTGCGCCGCCCCAAGGTGTTTGCCCGGGCCGAGGAAAAGTTGCGCCGTCATATCATCCATTTCGGTTATGTCGATGGCGAACGGGATTATTTCAGGTTGTTGCGCCGGGGCGATATCGTTGTCTCGACCGCCAGGCACGAGTTTTTCGGCCTGGCGGTCCAGGAGGCGGTCCGGTGCGGCTGCCGGCCCCTGGTCCCGGACGGCCTGGCCTACCGGGAGCTGTACCCCGAGTGCTACCGGTATCCGGCAGGGGGGCTTAAACCGGCCCTGCGTTCGCTGATCAGGCAGCCCCGTTCTATGAGCCGCAACGAGTCGCGGCTGCTGACCGAGCCGTATTCGTGGCCGCAACTGGCCCCGGCTTACCGGGACTGGCTGTCCTTTCCCCTTGCCCGGCAACGGTAACCGCTGGCCGGCCGGGCGCGTGTTTATGGGCAGCGTATCATATAGCGGTATCGCTGCGGGATGTATAGTGTTGCGGCTTTGGTAACCGTTCACCTGCACCCCATCTTTGTCCGTTTCGCCCTCCTCAGGTACAGGGAGTACACCTCGGAGGGCGAAACGAACGAATCTGGGGCACATCTGAACGGTTACAGTTACGAGTTGAGGGTAGTTTATTGCCTCTGGTGAACGGTTACGCGGCTTTGCCTCTCTCCCGGAGAGACATGCGGCAATGGAGAAAAAATAACTGGAAAACGAGTGAAGTGATAATTTATGGATAGCAACATTATTTTAATCGGTTTCATGGGGGTCGGCAAGGGCCGGGCAGCCAGGGCGCTGGCCGCGAAAACAGGTCTCTACACGATTGATACGGACAATCTTATCGTGGCCCTGGTGAAAAAGAAAATCCGCACAATTTTTGCCGAGGACGGGGAGCCTTATTTTCGCGGACTGGAGCAGCGCACCGCGGACTGGCTGCGGCATTATGTCCGCAACACCATTGTTTCCACCGGCGGCGGATTTTTTATGGTCAACAACCTCGGGGCAGCAGGGCGGATTGTTTATCTCCACTCTTCCCTGGACGGCATTCTGTCAGCCTTGCGCAGCCACCCGAAAGCGGCCCGGAAAATCCGGAAGCGCCCTCTCCTGCAAGATGCGGACAAAGCCCGGGCCCTTTATGATGAACGGCTGCCGTTATATCGGGAGGTCGCCGATTATGAAATCAATGTCGAGGGCCTTGACGGTGATGAGATGGCCGGGCAGCTTGTCGAGACGTTGCGGCTGCGGGGTGATGACCAGGCTCCGCCTGCGCTCCCTTCTTGACAGGTCTCCCTGCTCCTGGTATCAAGGGAATGGTGAATTTTCGGTAAATACCTGAATCCGTGAGCGTTCGAGAACGGTGCAGATGCAAGGCGGCAACGATGTTGATCATCCTGGTGTGATATCAACTTTGTTGTCAACGCAGCAGAGGCGCCGTTATCGGGCGGACCGATTGCCTGGAATATCACCTCAAGCCGTCACGGATTCAGGAGAATACCTTCCCTTGGACTATAAAGATGTGTGAATATGTATAAAATCGGACTCTGTTTCGTCCTGGTCATGGCCGGGATTGTTTGCTTCAGTCCGCCGGCTAAGGCGGACGATGTGTTGAATATTATAAATCAGGCCGTCAAGCAGTATAAGAGCGGCGATTACGCGGGGGCGGCGAGCAACCTTGATTATGCCTCCCAGCTGGTCCGGCAGAAAAAGAGCGAAAAGATGAAGGAACTGCTGCCGGCACCGCTTGCCGGCTGGCAGGCTGAACCGGCAAAGGCCCAGGCCGTCGGCACGGCGGTTTTTGGCGGCGGCATTACCGTCAGTCGCGTTTATAAAAAGGAGCATTCATCGGTGACCGTCGAGATTGTCTCTGATTCGCCGATTCTGCAGTCCCTGATGATGATGCTCAATAATCCGATGTTCGCCGGCGCCGGCGGGGGAATGCTGGTAACCATAAAAGGTCAGCGGGCTATTCTCAAGTATGATGAGGCCCGCCGCACCGGTGATGTGAATATCGTGGTGGCGGGGCGGTTCATGGTAACGGTCAAGGGCCGGCGGGTGAACAAGAGTGATCTGCTGGCCTATGCCGGAGCGGTCGATTATAAGGCGCTGGCCGGGCAGTAAAAAATTGTGAGATCCTGCCTGGCCGCGTGAAAAACTGAATTCTCCCGGGGAGTGCTTCCAGGTTTTTTCCGTGGAGAATCGGGACCCCTGCTACGTCGGGTATAGAATTGGCCTTCTTCCTGTAGCAGGGGTTTTTTTGTTTTTGTCAGGGTTCACCCGGGAGCTGTAAGCTTGGGGAACTCTTGTTTTCTTAATGGAGGGATATCGTGAGTGGTGAAAAAGGACAGAATCCACAGCAGAATCAGAACCGGCCGGTAACGGATGAGGCGATCTTCAAGGTAACCAAGGAGATCGTGGTCAAATTTATCGAGGTCGGCCGCCTGACGCCTGCCAATTTCGCAGATACCTATGAGCAGATTTATACAACCGTCAAGCGGTCGGTGCATTCCGAGTGAGTCCTTTCGCGCCCCTTGATCCGGCCCTGAACCGGGCGCCGGCAGAGCTCCGCCATGTTCATCTCATGGGGATCTGCGGCACGGGCATGGCCGCTATGGCCGGGATGTTCAAGGAGCGCGGTCTGCTGGTGACCGGCTCGGACCGGGACGTCTATCCGCCCATGTCTGATTTCCTGGCGGATTCCGGGATTACGGTGCAGGAAGGGTACCGGCCCGGCAACCTGGAGCCCCGGCCGGACCTGGTCGTTGTCGGCAATGTGGTCCGGGCCGTCAATCCGGAGGCGGTCCGCCTGGGGGAACTCGGCATTCCCTACCTGTCCATGCCCCAGGCCCTGGGACATTTTTTCCTCCGGGACCATACTTCGCTGGTCGTGGCCGGGACCCACGGCAAAACCACGACTTCTTCCCTGCTGGCCACCGCCTTGCACGTGGCCGGCAGTTCGCCGGGGTTCATGATCGGCGGTATTGTCGAGGCCTTCGGCCGCAACTTCCGGCGCGGCGACGGCGATTACTTTGTGGTGGAGGGGGATGAGTACGATACCGCCTTCTTTGACAAAGGCTCGAAGTTTCTCCATTACCGGCCCGACTGCGCCATTCTCACCTCCATCGAATTCGACCATGCGGATATTTTCGCCGACCTGGAGGCGGTTAAAAAGACCTTCCGCCGTTTCACGGCCCTGCTGCCGGAGAAAGGCGCGCTCCTCGCCTGCCTGGATGATCCCGTGGTGGCGGCAATCGCGGGCCGGGCCCGCTGCCGGGTCATCTCTTACGGAACCGGGTCCTCCTGCGTCTGGCGGGTACGGGATTTGCAGGCCCAGGGCCTGACCACCCGCTTTGCCGTGGATTTTAACGATACCCTTTTTGGTGAATTTGTCCTGCCCATGCCCGGCCTGCATAACGCCCTGAATGCCACGGCCGTTATCGGCCTCATGCACCACCTCGGTTTCGGGCACCAGGCGATCAGGGAAGGACTCGCCGGCTTTGAGGGGGTCAAGCGGCGTCAGCAGGTTCGCGGCGAGGTGAACGGGATCACGGTGATTGATGATTTCGCTCACCATCCCACTGCCGTCCGGGAAACAACCAGGGCTCTGAAACTGGCCTGGCCGGGGCGGCGGCTGATCATCGTTTTCGAGCCGCGCACCAACTCCAGCCGGCGGGCCGTATTCCAGGAGCGCTACGCCGGGGCCTTCGACGGGGCCGACATGGTCGTGGCCCGGGAGCCGGTGCCGCTGGATACGGTCCCGGCCGATCAGCAGTTTTCATCGGTCAGGCTGGTACATGACTTGCAGCAACAGGGTCAAGCGGCATACGCCTTTCGGGATACCGACGCTATCCTGGATTTCCTGGGGGATACCGTGCGGACCGGTGACGTGGTCGCGGTTCTTTCCAACGGCGGCTTTGATGATATCCATGAACGGTTACTCCGCAGGTTAACTTGAGATGTCAATGGTGTGTCGGCGGCGTGTCGGCAGAGGCGTCGTCTCCAGAACCTTCTGCATCGTAACTCATCACAGGCTATATAACTCAAGGCGATCCACGTACTCAATCGCCGTAAGAAGTCAGGGCCCCCCTGACCTCTTATCCTGCATCGGGAGAAGAATCCATGAAAACACGTAGAAAAAAACGAATATCGGCGGGATGGATCATTATCGTTTTTCTGGCCTGGCTGGTCGTCAATATCCGCGTTGCCGCAGGTATGGCCACCCTTTTTGAACGTGCCCTTGACGGTATCGTGGGCGGTGGTGTACTGCTCGTCTCGATATTCATGGCTGTCAAGTTTTTTAAGCTGCCGGATCCTCCGGCCAACGACCGGAAACGGTAAAGCGGCGGCCGGGGCCGTTGCTCTTGTCCCGGGCGGGGCAGGGAAGGGCGTGTGGAGAGCCGGTCAGATAATTTTCTCGATCTCCGCTTTCAGCTTGCCGACGAGTATTGCGTGCTCCACCCGGCCCTTCCTGTCCAGGCAACTTTTTTCTATGGCCAGGGCGATGGCGGCGAGGTCCTTCAGTCCGAGGTTGAGCAGCGCCCCTTTTATGGTATGCCCGGCCCGGCGGTTCATGGCCTTCACGTCGCCGCCGTTCAGAACGTGTTCCAGGTCCTCCAGGTGAGACCGGAGTGTCTCGAGGAAACCGGGCAGGAGCGCATCGATTTTTTCATCCGACAGCAGATATGCCGATTTGAGATGATCCCGAATAATTTGTCGGTATTCCGACGGTCGCATCTGTCTTGCGCGCTCCCTTTTTCAGGCTGAAAATTAACGTGATCCTATTCATATTTTAATTATACTATATTTTTCGACCCTGTTTCAATTTTTTGTTTCGGCAACCGGCAATGCATGCTCTTGAACGTGATATATTGGGTATTGTGACCCGGGACGAGCTGCTCACGGGCCATGAACGGCTGGTGGTCGGCGTGTCCGGCGGTCCTGATTCCGTGGCCCTGCTGCATGTGCTGGCGGCTCTGCGCGCCCCCCTGGATCTCGGCCTGGTGGCGGTCTACGTCGATCATGGTCTGCGGCCGGCCGAAACGCCGGACGAAGGGGCATATGTCAAGCAGTCGGCCGCGGACCTCGGCCTTGATTATGAGTATGTCCGGGTGGCGGCGGCGGAGCATGCCGCGCGCGCCGGGCTTTCCCTGGAACACGCGGCCCGGGAGCTGCGTTACGAGGCGCTGCGGACCGTGGCCCGGCAGTACGGGGCCGCCTGCATAGCCGTGGCCCATACCGCCGATGACCAGGCGGAGGAGGTCCTCCTGCGTCTGATTCGCGGCAGCGGCCGTAAAGGACTTGCCGGCATGCGCCGCCGGAGCCGGGACCTGATCAGGCCGTTCCTGGAGACGGAAAAGAAGGTGATTCTCTCCTATCTGCAAGATAAAAATATATCCTATCTGCAGGATTCCAGTAATCTCGATCCCCGTTTCCTGCGCAACCGGGTCCGCCATGAACTGCTGCCGTTTCTGGAACGGCGATTCGATCCGGGCATCAGGCGGTCGCTGCGGAAAACAGCCGCCAGCCTGGCCGAGGATGAGGCCCTGCTGGCAGCGTTGACCGACGCCTGCTGGGACGAGGTGATTGCCGCTGACGATGGCAATGAAGAGGCGGCAGCCAGCCGAATCGTCCTCGACCGGAAACTGTTTGGCCGGCAGCCGCCGGCCCTGCAGCGGCGGCTGGTGGAAAAAATCCTCTGGCGCCTCGGCAGCCGGGCCCGCTACGAACATATCCTGCTGGTCGTCGAGGCGGCGCGGCAGGGGCGGACCGGGTCCGAGCTGCATCTCAGCCGGGGGCTGCGGGTCGGCGTCCGGAGAGAACTCCTGGAGTTCTCCTATCCGCGGGGCCGGGTTCCCTGGCGGGGCCGGCTCTATGCGGAAGGGGGGGATCAATAGTGTCCTCGGCCTTCACGGCCTGATCGTTCGAAGATGGAGTGCAGCTGAATGTAACTGGTCACAGGGTGTGAAACTCTGCGCTATTCCTTACATCCAACCTGTAATATCTTACTGCTGAATAGTTACAAAAAAATAAGTTGCCTATTGTGTGCGGGACGCACCTCGCATACAATATGAGTATCGTATCGGGGGGCGGGTTATCTGCCGCGGTCGTCTGCCGGCGCGGTTGCCTGAATTCGTAAACAGGGGAGATTGGGGTCCGATTATGCGCGATGTGATGACGATCTGTTGTTACTGCGGCTGCGGCTGCGGCCTTTATCTGCACGTGGAAAATGAACGAGTTGTCGGCGTGGCGCCGAGCCGGCATCATCCGGTGTCGCGAAACAATCTCTGTGTTAAGGGCTGGCATATCCATGAATTCATCCATCATCCCGACCGGTTGACCAGCCCGCTGGTGCGGAAAAAAGGCCGCCTGGTCCCGGCCACCTGGGACGAGGCCCTGGATCTGACCGCGGATGGACTGCGGCGGTGCGGGGAAAAGCATGGTCCGGACGCGATCGGGGTCCTGGCCTCGGCCAAGTGTACCAACGAGGAGAACTACCTGCTGCAGAAGTTCACCAGGGCGGTGCTCGGGACCAACAACATCGACCACTGCGCCCGGCTCTGACACGCTCCCACCGTGGCAGGTCTTGCCATGACTTTCGGCTCCGGCGCCATGACGAATTCCATCGACGAGATCGGCCAGGCCCAGGTTATTCTCGTCTCCGGCTCCAACACTACCGAGGCCCATCCCCAGGTCGCCCGTCGTATTTACGATGCCGTTGACCGCGGCGCGAAACTGATCGTCATCGATCCGCGTCGCACCAGGCTGGCCCGGCATGCCCATCTTCATCTTCGGCTGCGGCCGGGCACCGATATCCCGCTGCTGAATGCCATGATGCGTTGCATCCTCGACGAAAACCTGGTCGATGATCTGTTTATCGAGATGCGCACGGAAAATTATTTTGCCCTGCGCGATATGCTCCTGCAGGTGGATCCCGGCCAGGCGGCCGCCGTCGCCGGGGTGGCCGAATCGGACATTCGTCTGGCCGCCCGGATGTATGCCCGGGCGCAGAGGTCGGTCATCTGCTACTGCCTGGGCGTGACCCAGCATATCTGCGGCACCGGTAACGTTCGCTCGTATGCCAACCTTGCCATGCTGACCGGTCACGTGGAGCAGGAGTTCACCGGTGTGGACCCGCTCCGGGGGCAGAACAATGTCCAGGGCGCCTGCGACATGGGGGCGCTGCCCGTGGTCCTGACCGGCTATCAGTCGGTGACCGATCCCGTGGCCCTGGGGAAATTCGCCAGGGCCTGGGGGGTGGAACTGTCGAACCGGCCGGGCCTGACGGTCCTGGACATGACGCATGGGGAGCAGATCAGGGCCATGTTGGTCATGGGCGAAAATCCCGTCCTCAGCGACCCCCGGCAGGATCATGTCATCGCCACGCTCAAGGGGTTGGATTTTCTTGCCGTTGCAGATATTTTTCTCAGCGAGACGGCCGCGCTGGCCGATGTGGTTTTCCCGGTCGCGACCTTTGCCGAGAAGTCCGGGACCGTAACCAGTTCGGAGCGGCGGGTCCAGCTGATGCACCAGGCCATCAAGCCCGTGGGCGCGGCCCGTCCCGACGGTCAGGTCATCATGGCGCTCTCGGAGCGGCTTGGTTATCCCATGCGCTATGATTCGGAGGCGGAGGTGATGGAGGAGATCTGCCTGCTGACGCCGATTTACGGCGGGATCTATCACGACCGGCTTGACCCCGGCTGGGGCCTGCAATGGCCGTGCGTCGACCGGAGTCACGGCTCGACCCAATATCTGCACAAATACGCCTTTGCCCGCGGCCGCGGCCGTTTTGAACCGGCAAAGCATGTAGCGCCGGCGGAAGCCGCTGATGAACACTATCCCTTTGTTCTGATGACCGGCCGGGTGTATCATCATTATCACACCGGCTCCATGACCAGGCGCAGCCTCTCCCTGATGAGGGAGTGCGGGCGCTCGCTGGTGGAGATGCATCCGGACGACGGCAGGCGTCTCGGGATCGGGCCCGGCGACCCGGTCCGGCTGACGTCGCGCCACGGCAGTTGCAGCTTCAACGCCGACCTGACCCCCCGGGTGGAGACCGGTTATCTGTATGCCAATTTTCATTTTCCCGAGTCGCCGGTCAATGTCCTGATCGGCGACGCCAGTGATCCGATAGCCCGGATTCCGGAGTTCAAGATATGCGCCGTGCAGGTTGAGAGGGAGACGGCATGATGATGAACAAAAACCTGGTGATGAACAAGGACTATCTCGTGCCGCTGTTACGCAAGCTGGCCAAAACCCATCGCCTGGTGGCCCCGGTGCGCAACGAATACGGCGACACTCTCTTTACCATTATCACGGATCTGGACCGGACGGAGATCGACCTGGATCATCAGCCTCAGGCCTCTCTCAAGCCCTATTTTTTCCCCCAGACCGACACCCTGTGCCGTTACGTTATCGACTGCGACCCGGCGACCGGCGCCATGGATTACAGCTTTCACGTACAACTGCCGCAGAACCGGCCCACGGTGTATGTCGGCGTACGTTCCTGCGATATGTTCGCGGTTATGTACACCGACATGGTGTTTCTGCACGAACATGAACGCGATGTCTATTACAAGCAGCGCCGCGACAACGCGATTTTCATCACCATCGCCTGCAATACCCCCTTTGACAACTGTTTCTGCAACGCGACCCGGTCCGGCCCTTTTCTGGAGTCCGGCTTTGATCTGCAGTTGACCGATCTCGGCGACCGCTGGTTCGTCGAAACCGGCCGGGCCCGGGGGGCCGGGCTGACGGAAGACTGGGCCTGCTTTTTCCGCCCGGCTGACGAAGCGGACAAACGGGCCCAGTTTCAGGCGGAGCTTGAGGCCCGCGGCCGGTTCAAGCAACTGGTGCATGTGGATCTGGCCAGCAAACTCCTGGCCGAGGACAAGGTGCCGGAGTCGATCTTCCGCGATCTTTCAAGCCGCTGTCAGGACTGCGGCGGCTGCGCCTTTATCTGTCCCACCTGCACCTGTTTCAACATTACGGACCAGCCCCGGGACGAGGCCGGCGGCGAGCGGGTCCGTTCGTGGGATGCCTGTACCTTCAGCGGTTTTACCGCCATGGCCGGCGGTCACAACTCGGTGGATGTCGAGACCGGCAGAATCCGCCGCCGTTTCCTGCACAAGCTGCAATACGATGTCGACCGGCACGGGCGGCCGAGCTGCGTCGGCTGCGGTCGTTGCGTGGGTATGTGTTTCGGCGGCGTGGATATGATCCGCTTTATCAGTATGATCAGCGAGGCCGGCGAGAACGGCGCGGAGGCGGGCGAATGATGCACAAGAACGATTTACGCCGGTTTTTACAGGCTGATGACGGCTATGTGCCGCCGCTGGTGGCGGACCGGAATGTCTACCTGCCGCGCCGGGCCCGGGTCAGGCAGGTTGTCCGGGAAAACAGCCTGGTGCGGACCCTGGAACTGGTTTTCGAGGACCAGATCCACAGCTCTGATTTTACCTACCTGCCGGGTCAGTTCATGATGCTTTCCCTGCCCCATTGCGGTGAAGCGCCCATCTCCTTTTCTTCTTCACCCACCCGGCCCGGCGGTTTCTCGTTATCCATCCGCAAGGCCGGCAAGCTGACAACGGCCGCCCAGGAACTGCGGCCCGGTGACATGGTGGGGGTCCGCGGACCCTATGGCCGGCCGTTCCCCATGGCGGACCTGCGGGGCCGGAACCTGGTGTTCGTGGCCGGCGGCATCGGCATGGCGCCGCTGCGCTCGGCGATCCTCTACTGCCTGGACAAGGGTGACGAGTACGGGCACATCACTGTTTTATACGGCAGTAAAACCCCCGGCGAATTCTGTTTCATGCCCGACCTGACCGCCTGGCGGCAGGACGAGCGGCTTACCTGCCTGCTCACCGTGGACGAGGGGGATGACGACTGGCAGGGCCGGGTGGGCCTGGTTACCGGCCTGCTTGATGAGGTCGAGATGGACGGCGGCCGCGACCGGGCCCTGGTCTGCGGACCGGGGGTGATGATCCGTTTTGTCCTGGAACGCCTGGCCGCCCTGGGTTTTCAGGAGGACAACATGATTACGACCCTGGAACGGCATATGAAATGCGGGGTCGGCATCTGCGGCCACTGTCATTTCGAGAATAAAATGGTCTGCACGGACGGGCCGGTTTTTACCCGGTCGGAACTCCCGGATTTGCGGAAATTATGACCGGCCCGGCAGAAAATTACCGGATTACCTTTTTACCCGCCGACCGGAAGGTCACGGTCCCGGCCGGCACCAACCTGCTGCGCGCGGCCCGGCAGGCCTGCCTGCATATCAACGCCTCCTGCGGCGGCACCGGTGTCTGCGGCAAGTGCCGGGTCCTGGTGGAGCAGGGAAGCGTCAAGGACGGAATCAGCGAGAAGTTTTCCCCGGACGAGGTAAAAAAGGGCATCCGGCAGGCCTGCACGGCAATCGTCACCGGGGATGTGACCATCCGGCTGCAGGAAACGGCGGGCCTCAAGAGCGGCCAGCTCGGCACCGAGGTACCCGAGCGTCACCGGGCCGCAATGTATGTCTTTGATCTCGCCGAACTGCGGGAGGAGGGGATCTTCTCCCCGCCGGTGGAAAAGTTTTTCCTGGAACTGCCCAGGCCGGACCATAACGACCGCCAGGCCGATGCCGGCCGGCTGCTCCGCTCTCTGAACGAGCAGTATGGCGAACGGCATATCCTTATCACGCTCAATATGTTGCGCCGGTTGCGCCGGGTCCTCCGGGAGGATGATTTCCGGGTGACCGCGACCCTGGCCCGGCCGGTGAACAGCAGATTCAAATCCAAGCTGGTTCACGTGCAGCCGGGCAACTGGACCACGCGGAACTATGGCCTGGCCGTGGATATCGGCACCACCACGATCTACGGCCAGCTCCTTGATAAACAGACCGGCGAAATATTGGCCGAGGCCGGTGATTACAACCGGCAGCTCAGCTATGGCGAGGACGTGATTTCCCGCATGATCGTGGCGGAAAGACCCGAGGGGTTGCGGCAGATGCATGACCTGGTCGCGGAAAGTATCAACCGGGTCATTCTGCGGCTGCTGAAGAAAAAGCGCATCGATCAGGATGAACTCACCTCCATCACCCTGGCCGGCAATACGGTTATGACCCACCTCGTCCTTGAGCTGGAGCCCCATAACATCCGCCGCACCCCCTATGTGCCGGTTTCCACCCTGTTCCCGCCCATCCGCGCCACGGACCTCGGCCTCAAGGTGGGCGACCACTGCATGGCCCTTTTCTACCCGGCCATTTCCAGCTATGTGGGCGGCGATATCGTCGCCGGGGTCATGGGTTCCGGTATGTACCGGACCGACAAGGTCTCCCTGTATATCGACATCGGCACCAACGCCGAGATCGTGATCGGCAACCGGGAGTGGCTGGCCTGCGCCGCTTGTTCGGCCGGGCCGGCCTTCGAGGGCGGCGGCATTCTGCACGGCATGCGGGCGGCGGCCGGGGCTATTGAGGATTTCAGCCTTGATCCGGTCAGCCTGGAGCCCATGAACTTGACAATCGGGGGAAAACCGGCGGTAGGAATCTGCGGCTCGGGCCTGCTGGTGATCACCGCCGCCCTGTTCGAGTGCGGCGCCCTTGATCAGCGCGGCCGTTTCGCCCGCAACCTGGATACGGCCCGGATTCGTGAGGGGCGGAGCGGTTACGAATATGTCCTGGTCTGGGAGGAAGAGGCGGGTATTGACCGCGACATCGTGCTGACCGAAGTGGACGTTGACAATTTTATCCGGGCCAAGGGCGCCATATATGCCGGGGTTATGACCTTGCTCAGCGAGGTGGGGCTTGGTATCGCCGACCTGGAGCAGGTTATCCTGGCTGGCGCCTTCGGCTCCTATATCGACCTGGACAGCGCCATGGCCGTCGGCCTGCTGCCGGAAATCGCCCCGGAACAGTTCCTGTACGTGGGCAACGGTTCACTCATGGGCTGCAGGATGAGCGAACTCAGTAATCACATCCGCAAAGACGTGATCAAAACCATCCAGCGGATGACCGGTTTCGAACTCTGCGAGGTGCCATCCTACAAAGATCAGTACGTGGCCGCGCTGTTCCTGCCCCACACCGATTCGTCGCTTTTCCCCCAGGCCCGCAAGCGGAGACAGGCCATGAACCTCCGGGCCGGTGATGCCGCGAAAAACCGGCAGGAACCCCGTGAGTAGTCATGGTCATGACTGGCCGGCGACCGGCGGTGGAGCGCTCAGGGTAGGCAGGTAACCAGTTTGTCAATGCCGGCCCGCTTGGCTGCCAGCTTCACGGCTTTTTGCCGGCCCGATTTCAGAACACGATGGCGGCGTTTTTTCCATTTTACCCCTTTTAATATCACGATAGGTGGAAAAATAACCCAAGAAAGTAATATGTGGAAAGTATTTTCCATTTTAGGCATCTCAATATGAGAATAAGTGGAAAATCAGGGTATCTATTACTCTCAATATGATGGAAAGTTTCCACTTATTAATACTGATAGGATGGACCGCTCCGCTCGCAAGCTCGCTTTACAGCGGTCCATCCTATCGCCGGCTGTCGAGTAAACTCGAACGCCATTGAAGGTTCCGCGCTGCGCGCTCCACCTATCAAGGGCGTTCGAGCCGACTGCGATTCTCAGTGTCTACGCAAGCAAGCTTGCTCCGCCACCTGCGAGTCTCGCGGCTCAACAGCCGGCGAACCCCGCAGTGAAAGGCCGAGTTAGGCGCGATTTTGGGTGGAATACAGGCGTGAGTAGGGCATAAGGAAATCGTTTTTCTGTCTGTTAGCAGGTCATTTGTTTTATTGCAATCAAATTTTTAAAAATTGAAGTAATTTTCTTTAAAAGTGTTGAAAATTGAAATACTCGGGGCGCATTTTTCCTGTCGTGCCGTGGAAAGAGGCCGCCATGGTCTTTATGGCCAGAGCTGTTTTTGTCATTCCCTTTGAGGTCTGGCTCCCTGGAAGCGCAAATTCAATACTCCTTGTTCGATGAGGTTTTGTAAGAAAGCGACTGCCGGCAGTTTTTCCAGCGCCTGGCGGATTTTTTCCCGGGAAGGATGGATGTAGGCTTCCGTGCTTCTTGGCGTGGCATGCCCCAGAAGGCTCTGGATCACCAGGATGTCCACCTCCTTGTCATTAAGATGCGAGGCAAATGTATGCCGCAGAGTATGACAAGTGACAGAGAAGCTCGCACCCAGATCGGCCTTGGCCACGATTTTCATGAGGTTGTCTTCCATGGTGCGGATTGCCAGCCGGTTGCCCTTTTTGGAGACGAACAGGGCCGGAGAGGCTGCGTGCTGATAGAAGGCGGGCCGCACGGCGAGATATTCGGTGAGAATGCGGAATAACTCCTCGTGGAGGTGTAGGGTTCGCGGCTTGTTGCCCTTGCCATTGACTACAAGGAGTTTCTGCTCAAAGTCGATACTTTCAAGATCCAGTTGGTGAACCTCTCCGACCCGCAGGCCTGTAAGGAACATCAGGGCATAGACCGCATAGTCCCTGAGGCCGAGCACAGTGGCGCGGTCGATAGCGGCAAAGAGGCGTTTGATCTGTTTTTCGGTGAGCGCCAGGGGGCGCTTGCGGTATCCCTGCCGGATTTTGAGGACGTTTTGGAAGGGAAGCACCTCCGCGTCCGGGACATCCACGAGGCGCAGATGCTGGGCATAGCGGCGGAGCGTGAAGATCTTCCGGTTGATGGAGCCGCCAGCGTTTTTGCGCTCTCTTTTGAGGTAATACTGGAAATCCATGACTGCCGGGCCATCGATTACGTCATCCCGGCGTCGGTCGATAAAATCCTTGAAAAGGTTGAGGTCGATCCGGTTGCTTCTGATCGTCTGTTCGCTGGCCTCGTAGACGGTGCGGCGGTAATCGAAGAAGCTGTCCAGGTGATCGAAGAA